>NZ_NEVJ01000003.1:2471180-3706771 GCF_002261425.1 Bordetella genomosp. 9
GAACTGCTGACGCTGCAGGACGTTTCGCTGAGCGTGGGCCATCACGAGCTGCTGTGCCTGCTGGGGCCATCCGGTTGCGGCAAGTCCACGCTGCTGAACATGCTGGCGGGCTTCGAGCATCCCACCACCGGCCGGGTCACTGTCGAAGGCAAGCCCGTGACGCGGCCGGGCGCCGACCGCGGCATGGTGTTCCAGCAGGCCACGCTCATGCCCTGGCTGCCGGTCTGGGACAACGTGGCCTTCCCCTACCGCCTGCGCGGCAAGTCCAAGGACGAACGCCGCCGGCTGGCGCAGCCCTACATCGACCTGGTGGGGCTGACCGGCTTCGAGGACCACTACCCTTCGGAGCTATCGGGCGGCATGAGCCAGCGCGTCGGCATCGCCCGCGCATTGCTGCTCAATCCCGGTGTGATCCTGATGGACGAACCTTTCGCCGCGCTCGACGCGCAGACCAAGGCCGACATTCAGGAAGAACTGGTATCGATCTGGCAGAAGTCCCGTTCGACCATCGTCTTCGTCACGCACAGCGTGGAAGAAGCCCTGATCCTGGGCACCCAGGTCGCCGTCATGACGCACCGGCCCGGACGCATCCGCGAACTGATACCCATCGACCTGCCCCGGCCGCGCGACACCACGTCGGCGGTGTTCAACGAAATCAAGCGCCACGTGCTGGGCCTGATCCGCGAAGAGGCCGCGCTGGCCCGCGCGGCGTAAGGCTGGCCACGGCGACTCCAAGCTGGAACCCAAACCATGACGATGAAACGCCTGCTGCTCGGCATGCTGACCCCTTCCTCCAACACCGTGCTGGAACCCGTGACCAGCGCCATGCTCGCCGGCCTGGACGACGCCAGCGCGCATTTCGGCCGCTTTCCCGTCACCGAGATCGCGCTGTCGGACAGCGCGCTGGCGCAGTTCGACGACACGCCCATCCTGCGCGCCGCGGAACTGCTGGCGCATGCCAGGATGGATGTGATCTGCTGGAACGGCACCTCGTCCGGCTGGCTGGGTTTCGAGGCCGACCATGAACTGTGCCGCCGCATCGAGGCCGCTACCGGCATTCCGGCCTGCACCTCGGTCCTGGCGCTGAATGAAATCTTCGAACTGACCAAGGTCAAGCGGTATGCGATGGTGACGCCCTACACCGACGACGTGCAGGCGCGCATCCTGGCCAATTACGCGCGAGCCGGTTACGAGTGCGTGGCCGAACGGCATCTGGGCAAGCGCGACAATTTTTCCTTCTCCGACGTCGACGCCGATACGCTGCGCGGCATGGTGCGCGACGTCGCGTCCGCCAAACCGCAGGCCATCTCGATCTTCTGCACCAATCTGCGCGGCGCCCCGCTGGTGCGGGAGCTGGAACAGGAAGTCGGCATTCCCATCTACGACACCATCGCCACCGCCGTGTGGAAGTCGCTGCGGATCGCCGGCGGCGATGTGCGACGCGTGCACGGCTGGGGCTCGCTGTTCCAGGAGGTGGCATGAGCGCGCCCGTCTCGCCCGGCGGCGCCGCCTACGACCTGGTGGTGCGCAATGCCCGCGTCGCCACCGCGGCCGATGTTTTCGAGACCGACATCGGCGTGATCGACGGCCGCATCGCCGCGCTGGCGCGCGGGCTGCCGGCGGGCGCCCGTGACATCGACGCCGCCGGCCGCTGGGTGCTGCCGGGCGGCGTGGACGCCCATTGCCACCTGGCGCAGAAGACCGGCGACGGTTCGGTCATGGCCGACGACTTCCTGTCGGGCACACGCTCCGCCGCCTGCGGCGGCACCACCACGGTGATCCCGTTCGCGGCGCAGCTCAAGGGCGAATCGCTGGCGCAGGCGGTGCGCGACTACCACGCCGTGGCCGACGGCCAGGCCTGCATCGACTACGCCTTCCACATGATCGTCGCCGACGCCACGCCCAGCGTCACGAACGAAGAGCTGCCGGCACTGATTGCCCAGGGCTATACGTCGTTCAAGATCTACATGACCTATGACGACCTGAAGCTGGACGACCGCCAGATCCTCGACGTGCTGTATGCGGCGCGGCGCCACGGCGCCATGACGATGATCCACGCGGAAAGCAGCGACTGCATCGCCTGGCTGGCCGACCGCATGCTGGCCGAAGGACTGGACACGCCGCCCTATCACGCGCTGTCGCGGCCGCCGGTGGCCGAGCGTGAAGCGACGCACCGCGCGATTTCCCTGGCCGAACTGCTGGATACGCCCATCCTGATCGTGCACGTGTCCGGCCCCGACGCCATCGAGCAGATCCGCTGGGCGCAGACGCGCGGCCTGAAGATCTACGCCGAGACCTGCCCGCAATATCTTTTCCTGACCGCGGCCGACCTGGAAGGCGACCTGCTGCACGGGGCGCGCTGCATCTGCAGCCCGCCGCCGCGCGACGAAGCCGCCCAGCAGGCGGTCTGGAACGGCCTGGCCAACGGGACGTTCCAGGTCTTCTCGTCCGACCACGCGCCGTTCCGCTTCGACGGCCCGGGCGGCAAGAAACCCGAGGGCGAGCACACGCCCTTCAACCACGTGCCCAACGGGATACCCGGCCTGGAGACGCGGCTGCCGCTGCTGTTTTCCGAAGGCGTGCTGCAAGGGCGCATGGACATCAACGACTTCGTCGCGCTGACGTCCACCCAGCCGGCCAAGCTCTACGGCCTGTATCCGCGCAAAGGCACCATCGCCATCGGCGCGGATGCCGATATGGTGATCTGGGATACCGGCATCACACGCGTGATCCGCAACGGCGATCTGCACCACAACGTGGACTACACCCCATACGAAGGCCGGACGGTGCAGGCCTGGCCCGCGATCACGCTGAGCCGTGGCCAGGTGGTCTATGCCGACGGCGTCTTCCAGGGACAGGCGGGCCAGGGCCGTTTCCTGCGCTGCGATCGTCCGGCCCCCGCGCGGCCACGGCGCGCGACGCGCCGCCACGCACCCTGGCTGTCCGCCTTGTCGCGCATGGACGCGTGGACGGACGCGGGGACTGCGGGGGACGTGGGGGGCCCGGCATGAATGCCGCGCCCTTCTTCGACCTGCTGATCACCAACGTAACGGCGCTGACGGTCGACCCGGCGAATCCATGTATCGCGCACGCCAGCATAGGCGTACGCGACGGGCGCATCGCCTGGATAGGCGCGGGCGTGCCGCCGGGCGCGCAGGCGACCCGCATGCTGGACGGCACCGGACGCGTGGCCACGCCGGGTTTCGTCAACGTCCATACCCATTCGGTCCTGACGATGGTGCGCGGCGTCGCCGCCGACCTCGGCTTCGCGCCTTCCTATACGCCGGGCATCCCCAAGGCTTCCGACCTGGACGACGAACAGGCGTGCGGGCTGGCGCGACTGGGCGCGATGGAGGCCCTGCTGGCGGGCTCGACCGTGATCGGCGACCACTTCACCCACGCGGACAGCACCACCGAAGCCATTGCCGCCCTGGGGCCGCGCGTCGCGCCCAGCTGGCGCATCCTCGACGTCGATTTCGACCGCGTCGCCCGCAGCCGCGAATGGGTGCACGAGCCCGCCATCGGCGCGGCCCTGCTCGCGCGCGGACTGCAACTGGCGGATCGCTGGGCGGGACATCCCCGCGTCACCGTGCAACTGGCCGCGCATGCGGCCGATACCTGTTCGGATCAATTGCTGGCGGATGTCGCGCTGCATGCCGGCCGGCTCGGCCTGCGCGTGAACACGCACCTGGGCCAGAGCCAGGCCGAGGTCGAACGCGTGCGGGCGCGCTGCGGCAAGACCTCGACCCAGGTGATGGACGAGGCCGGCCTGCTGAACGACCGGCTGATCGCCGGCCACTGCATCTACGTATCGCCGGACGACGCCGCCCGGCTGGCCGCGGCCGGCGCGCACGTCGCGCATATCCCCAAGTGCAACGCCGCATCGGGCCGCTTGGCGCCCACCCCCATGCTGCGCCGCGCCGGCCTGAACATCGCGCTGGCGACCGACACGCAGCATGGCGACATGATCGAACTGATGCGCTGGGCGCTGGCGACCGCGCGCATCCAGGAAGGCCGGGTCGACGATGCCTGGCAACCCGCCGACGTGCTGCACATGGCCACCCAGGGCGGCGCCGATGCGATGGGCCTCGGCGACGAGTTGGGCAGCCTGAGCGTGGGCAAGCAGGCCGACATCGTCCTGCTGAACGCCGACCGGCCGCACTGGGTGCCGCTAGTCAATCCTGCCGGCACGCTGGTGCACACGGGCCAGGGACGCGACGTCGAAACGGTGATCGTCGCGGGCGATATCGTCGTCGACCAGGGCCGGCCGGTGTACGCCGACCTGGAACAGGTCTGCGAAGACGGCAGGCGCGCGGCGCGGCAGGTGTGGGAAAAGGCGAGCTAGCCGGCGCCTTTGCGCGTACCGCCGCCCCCATTCGGGCAACATGCCAGGAACGCGCGCAGGATGGGCGATGCATCCCCCTTGCGCCAGGCGATGGCGATATCGGCGGCGGCGTACGATTCCTTGATCGGCCGGTACGCCACCTTGCGGCCATGCAGCTTGTCCATCGACTCCGGCACCAGCGCCACGCCGGCTCCGGCAGCGACCATGCCCAGCACCGACTCCATGGGCTCGGCCTCCTGCACGACGTTGGGCACGAAGCCGGCGCGCCGGCAGGCCTGCAGCGCCAGCCGGCCGAAGCCGCGTCCCTTCGACCACGGCACCATGACGAAATCCTCGTCCGCGAGGTCGCGCAGCGACAGGCCGCGACGCGCGGCCAAGGCGTGTTCCGCGGGCAGCGCGGCGAGCAGGCGCATGCGCGTCAGCTTGCGCGTTTCGAGCTCGTCGTCGTCGATGGGTAGCACCACCAGGCCCACGTCGATGCGGCCTTCGATAAGGGCCGCCTGGTGATAGGCCAGGTTCAGCGGATTGAGCACCAGTTCCACTTCGGGATGGCGGCGGCGGAATAGCGCGAGCGCGTCCGGAAACAGGTACGCCGCCGTGCCGCCCAGGCCGATGGCGATCTTGCCCACCTGTCCCGCCGCCACGCGCCGGGTGGAAACGACCGCCGCCTGCGCGGCGGCGACCAGGGCTCGCGCCTGCTCGTAGAAATGCGCGCCCGCGGCGGTGAGCCGCACGTACTGCTTGGAACGCTCGAACAACGGCGTACCGATCTCCGCTTCCAGCAGCATGATCTGCCGGCTCACGGGCGGCTGGGACACGTGCAGCAGCGCCGCCGCGCGGGTGAAGCTGAGTTCTTCGGCGACCGCGATGAAATACCGCAACTGGCGCAATTCCATGTAATACCTTTTCAGCATTACCGTGGTGCCGATTATATATTGGACGACTTACGGCGATATTTTTATTCTGGCCTGGCCTCGACACAGGACCGAAGCCATGACAGAGCCAGATCTCCGATGCGCCACCGCCCCCGCTCCTACCGGCATGCCGCCGGGCCGCTGGGTGGACGTGGGGCAGGTCGGCACCCGCTATTTCGAGACGGGCAGTGGCGAGCCCGTGGTCTTCATCTACGGGGGCAATTTCGGCATGGCCGATGGCGCCTCCAGCGCCTATACCTGGAACCTGAACCTGCAAGCCCTGGCGAACGCCGGCTACCGCGCGATCGCTTTCGACAAGCTGGGACAAGGCGAAACGGGCAACCCCTTGCGCGACCAGGACTACACCATGCAGGCGGTCGTGGACCATGCCGCCGCGTTCCTGCGCGCGCTGGACCTGCCGCCCGTGCATCTGGTGGGCCATTCGCGCGGCGGCTATGCGGCAACGCGCCTGACGCTGCAACACCCGCAGTTGGTGCGCACGCTGACCATCGTCAACAGCGGCACGCTCAGTCCGGGCGTGGGCACCAACGAAGTCGTGCTGTGCAACCCGCCGCATCCCCGTGGCAGCCGAGAGGCCGTGCGCTGGGTCTACGAGAACTACAGCCACGATGCGGGCGTCGTCACCGACGAATGGGTGGATGCCGTCATGCGCATCCTGGCGCTCGACAAGTATCGCGTCACGGTGGCGAAGATGGCCGGCGAAGGTTTGGGCGAACGCGTATTCCTGCCGGAGCTCGCCCGGCAGAAACGCGAGACGCTGCGCTGGCTGGACGAAGGCAGGTTGCAGCGGCCGGTGCAGATCATATGGGGCTACAACGACCGCACCGCCGTGCTGGAGCGCGGCATGGAGCTGTTCCGCGCGGTATCGCGGCATCAGCGCGACGCCCTGTTCAGTGTCATCAATGAGTCGGGACATTTCCCCTTCCGCGAACACCCCGCGCAATTCAACGCCCTGCTCGCGCGCTTTTTCGCCTTGCATCGCGTGGCGTGCGACACGGACGCCGTGGACGCCGCGGACGCCGTGGGCAACGCATAAGGACCTGGCCATGAACGATGCATCGATGACTTTCCCTGGACTGCAAACCTGCATGCTGGACATGGGCGGCCGTCCCGCCCGCATCCTGCGCGGCGGCGACGCCGATGCCGGGACCGCCATGGTGTTCGTCCATGGCGGCGCGCCTGGCTTGACACCGTATGGCAGCGGCGCCCACATCTGGGGCCAGGTGCTGCGCCGCTTCGCGGCGGACGGCGCGGTCCTGGCGCTGGACCTGCCGGGCTTCGGCGGCACCGAAGCCGCGACCGCGGCCGGATCGGCAGGGAACGCTTCCACATACAGCATCGAGAGCATGATCGACCACATCGATGCCGTGCTGCGCGCCGCCGGCATCCGCCGCTGCCACATCGTCGCGCACGACACAGGCGGGCTCGCCGCGCTGCTGCTGGCCTGCCGCCAGCCAGGCTATGTCGAGGCCGTCAGCGTCGTGTCGTCGGTCGCCGCGGCGCCTACCGGCGACGGCGTCGAGAACCTGACCCTGGCCCATCCGCCGCTGCCGGCCGGCACCCGCGACAGCCAGCGCTGGGCGCTCGAGCGCGTGTCCTACTCGCACCACCACGTGCGGGATGTGCTGGACGATTGCGTGCGAGCGGCGCGGCAGGCACCCGCGCTGGCCGCCGCCGCGCACATGGCGGACGCCGCCACCCGCCAGGCCTGGGCCGCCTCCCTGGCGCGCTCCAAGGCCCGGTTGTTCGAACTATGCCGCGATGGCGGCGTGCCCGTGCCGGTACAGGTCATCTGGGGCACGCACGACCCGCTGGCGACCGTGGACCAGGGCATGTGGCTGTACCGCATTCTGGCGCAGCGACAGCCCACGACGCATTTCCACCTGATCAACCGGGCGGGCGCGCTGCCTTTCCGCGAAGAGCCCGACGCTTTCCACGCCGTGGTCTCCGCGTTCTCTGACGCCTTACGCTGATCCAGGCGGCCTAAGCCGCATACAAGGGGAATACACATGAAGCGCGTACTTGGAGTCTGCATTGCCCTGATCGTGTCATGCATGGCGGCGGCCGGCGCCGCCGCGGAGTTTCCGGACCGGCCGATCCGCCTGATCATGCCTTTCAGCCCCGGCGGGCCCACGGATATGGTGGCCCGCGTGCTGGCGCAGCATGCCGGGCAACGTCTGGGGCAGACCATCGTGGTGGAAAACCGCGCCGGCGCGAACGGCATCATCGGCACCGGCGCGGTGGCGACGGCAACGCCCGACGGCTACACGCTGCTGCTGGCGCCGACGTCGCACACCATCAATCCCAGCCTGTACAAGAAGCTGCCCTACGACACCGTGCGCGACTTCGCATCGGTGATCTACGTCGGAAACTCGCCCGGCCTGGTGCTGGTGACCGGACCGCAGGTTCCGGCCAGGACGGTGCAGGAGCTGGTGGAACTCAGCCGCAAACCCGGCACGTCCGTCGCCTACGGCTCGGCCGGCAACGGCAACCTGCTGCACCTGGCCGGCGAATACTTCAACCGCGCCACCGGTTCACGCATGCTGCACGTCCCCTATAAAGGCGCGGGGGCCATCATCGCCGGCCTGTATTCGGGCGAAATCCAGGCCGCATTCCTCGGCCCGCCGCAAGCCGCCGAATTGATACAGGCCGGCAAGCTGCGCGGCATCGCCGTGACCAGCGCCAAACGCATCCCGCAACTGCCCGATCTGCCCACGATCGCCGAATCCGGCCATGCCGGCTATGACTTCGACGGCGGCATCCAGGCGGCCATCTACGCGCCGGCCGGCACGCCCCCCGCGGTGATCGCCCGCTTGAACGAGGCCTTCAACGCGGTCTTGACAGAGCCGGACATCCGCACGCGCTTCGCCACGCTGGCGCTGGACATCGCCGGCGGACCGCCATCGGCGCTGGACGAGCAGGTCGCCCGGCGCATGGCCTTGTACGCGGACCTTGTGCGCCAGGCCGGCATCCAGCCCGAGTGAAGCCGGCCGCGCGCCCGCCCCGTCCTCACAGGAACACATCCATGACCACACCGCCCATGAACAGATCCGGTCCCCGCTATCCACGCGACTGGCGCTGGCCGCACGGCGAACATATCGCCGTTTCAGTCACGCTGGCCTTCGAATCCTTCGTGAACCACAGCCAGATCACGCTGGAAAAAACCGCCAACAAGACGGATCATTTTTCGCTGAGCTATGCCGAGTACGGCGCCAAGGCGGGCATCTGGCGGCTGATGGACCTGCTGGACGAATTCGGCATCAAGAGCAATGTGTCGACCAATGGACTCGCGGCGGAACGGCATCCCCACGTGATCCGCGCCCTCGTCGACGCAGGCCATGAAGTCGCGGGCCATGCATGGGCCAACGACGTGCTGATGCGGGACGACAACCCCGCCGCCGAGCTGGAAGAAATCCGCCGCTGCACGCGCGTGTTGACGGAAACCGCCGGCCGACCGCCGCTGGGCTGGACCAGTCCGGGAAGCGCCGGCTCCGCCAACACGCTGGATTTCCTGAAGCAGGAAGGCTATCTGTGGAACGCGGACGATGCCAGCGACGACCTGCCATTCGTCCGCGAAACGGCGCACGGCCCGATCGTCATCATGCCGCGCACCAACCTGCCGCACAACGACTTGTGGATGTGGGTCCTGGGCCGCAATCCGCCTTCCATCATCTGGGACGGATTCAAGGACACCTTCGACGAGTTGTACCGCGAAGGCCAGGGCGGACGGCCCAAGTGGACGGAGATCACCCTGCACGCCCACATGGCCGGCCGCCCCACGCTGATACCGACGCTACGCCGCTGCCTTTCCTATGCGCGCGAACACCAGGGCGTATGGTGGGCGACGAAGTCGGAGATCGCCGCCTGGACCTATTCCGAATACCACAAGGCATCCGCCATCGGCAACCGGTAGTCCGCGTCCGCGAGCTGCCGCCGCAATTCCAGCGACTGCTCGTCCGACAGCTCGACCAGCGGCGGCCGCACGATGCGCCATGCGTCATCGCCCGACTGCCAGGCAACGGCTTCCTTCATCGCCGAAATCATCGGGAAGGCCTGGAAGATGCCGCGGATCTTGCGGATGCGCTCGTGCCAGGCATCCGCCTGCGGCGTCTGCCATTCGCGGTAGAGATGCATGATCTCGGCGGCGTTCACGTTGGCGGTGGCGGTGATGCAGCCTACCGCGCCGGCCCGCAGGCCCGGCAGCAGGAAGACCTCGCTGCCGGGGAACACATCGAAGCCGTCGGCGGCGAACTCGCGCACCATCGCGGCCGTGTTCTCCCAGTCGCCGGAGCTGTCCTTGGCGCCCGCGATCTGCTTGGGATACGCCTTGAGCAGGCGCTCGATCAGGCCCAGGGTGATCGGCACGCCGCTGACCGGCGGGATGTGATACAGGTAGACCCGCAGCCGCTCGTCGCCGACGCCCTCGATCAGGTTGGCGTAGGCGCGGAACAGGCCTTCGTCGCTGACACCCTTATAGTAGAAAGGCGGCAGCACCAGCACGCCCGCGCAGCCGGCTTGCACCGCATGGCGTGTCAGCTCGACCGCGTCCGGAATCGCGCAGGCGCCGGTCCCCGGCATCATGCGCTCGGGCGGCAGGCCCGCCGACAGCAACGCATCCAGCAGGGTCCGCTTTTCCGCGACGGACATGGACGCGGCTTCCGAGTTGGTGCCGAAGACGGCCAGCCCGACGCCCTGCTCGACCAGGGTGCGGCAGTGCCGCACCAGGCCTTCCGCACTGGGCTTGCGGTCCAGCTCGAACGGTGTCAGCACCGGCGACAGCACGCCGCGCAGACGATGATCATGGGGATGGGACATGGCGGACTCCTCCTGGGGGACCGGGCGCCTCGTACGCGGGCGCCACAACGGCAAGGTAGCAGTGTCGCCCGATCGGGAACAAGAAGAAACACCCTTCCGTTACTATCACACCGCAATAATTTTCTGGATGGGCATACCGCGCCTGGGCGCTTTGCCCGGCCCCGGCCGGGCGTGGACTGGAATATGGACACGCGCTATTTGCAGAGCTTCGTCACCGTGGTGGAAAGCGGCTCGTTCGCGCAGGCGGCGCGCCGCCTGGACCTGACGCCCACCGCCGTGGCCGCGCGCATCAAGGCCCTGGAAGAAACGCTGGGCCTGTCGCTGATCAAGCGTGCCGGGCGTTCCGTGCGTCCCACCGAGCCCGGCATGCGCATCCTGGAACGCGCCCGCGCCCTGCTGCGCGATGCCCGCGACCTGGCCGCGCTGGCCGAAGACGACGCTTCTTATGGCGAGCTGCGGCTGGGCGTTTTCGTTTCCGCCATGACCAGCGTACTGCCGCCGGTGCTCAAGCGCGTGTACGCCCGTTATCCCAGCCTGTCGGTGTTCGTCATGCCGGGCGCGTCGGTGGACCTGTGCCACCGCGTGGCGGCCGGCGAGCTGGACGCCGCGATCGTGGTCGAGCCGCAGTTCGCCATCGGCAAGTCGGTGCGCTGGCAATCGATCATGGAAGAACCGCTGGTGGTGGTCGCGCCCGCCGCCATGAAGGGGCGCGATCCGCACGATCTGCTGCGCACCCAGCCCTTCATCCGCTACGACCGGTCGGTGCTGGGCGGCCAGCTGGCGGACCGCTACCTGCGCGATCATCGCATCGTGCCGCACCAGCGGCTGGAGATGGACAGCCTGCTGGGGGTGGCGGCGCTGGTGGACCAGGGGCTGGGCGTCGCCCTGCTGCCCGACTGGTCGTCGCTGTGGTCGGCGCGCTATGCCTTGACGCGTATTGCCCTGCCGGGTCGCGCGCCGGTGCGCCGCGTCGGCCTGGTGTGGCAGGCGCAAGGCGCGCGCACGGCGCTGGCGGAAACCCTGCTGGATGTCGCGCGCGCGATCTTCGCCGGCGACGCCGGGAAAGCGGGCGCGCGCGGCGATTGACCGCGCGAAGCTAAGGCTTGCCGACCGGCGTACTGCCGTTGTCCCGGGTGCCGCGCAGGAAATCGAAATCGCAGCCCTGGTCGGCCTGCGTGACCGTCGTCAGGAACAGCTTGCGATAGCCGCGGTCGTCGCCTTCCCGCGGCGGACGAGGCTGCCATTGCGCCTTGCGGCGCGCCAGCTCCGCGTCGTCCACCAGCAGCGTGAGCTCGCGCTGCCTGACGCTGAGGCGGATGCGGTCGCCGGTGCGCACCAGCGCCAGCGGCCCGCCGATGGCCGATTCCGGCGTGACGTGCAGCACGATGGAGCCCGACGCGGTTCCGCTCATGCGGCCATCCGAGATGCGCACCATGTCCTTCACGCCGGCGCGCGCCAGCTTGCGCGGGATGGGCATGTAGCCGGCCTCCGGCATGCCGGGCGCGCCCACGGGGCCGATGTGCTTCAACACCATGATGTCGTCCGCGTGGATGTCGAGCGCGTCGTCGTCGACGCGCGTCGCCAGGTCTTCCAGGTCCTCGAAGACCACCGCGCGGCCTTCGTGCTCCATCAGCGCGGCGGTGGCGGCGGATTGCTTGATGATGGCGCCGCCGGGCGCCAGGTTGCCGCGCAGCACCGCGATGCCGCCCTGGGCAAAAATGGGCTGGTCGAATGGCCGGATGACGTCCTGCGGAAACGGCGCCGGCGCATCGTCCAGCTCCTGGCCCAGGGTGCGGCCCGTCACCGTCAGCGCGTCCAGGTGCAGCAGGGGCCGCAGTTCGCGCAGCAGCGTGCGCACGCCGCCCGCCTTGTGGAAGTCTTCCATGTAGTGCTGGCCCGACGGTTTCAGGTCCACCAGCACCGGCGTTTCCTTGCCGATGCGATCGAAGGCCTCCATGTCCAGGCGTATGCCCAGGCGGCCGGCGACGGCGGTCAGGTGCACGATGCCATTGGTGGATCCGCCGATGGCCAGCAGCACGCGCAAGGCGTTCTCGAAGGACTTGGCGGTCAGAATGCGGTCGGGCGTCAGTTGGCGGCCGATCAGCGCCACGGCTTCGGCGCCGGTGCGCTCGGCGACGCGGATGCGGTCGGCGGTGACGGCGGGCGGCGACGCGCTGCCGGGCACCGCGATGCCCAGGGCTTCGGCGATGCAGGCCATGGTGCTGGCCGTGCCCATCACCGAACAGGTGCCCACGCTTGCCACCAGCTGGTTGTTGACGTCGGCGATCTCGGCGTCGTCGATTTCTTCCGCCCGGTACTTGCCCCAGAAGCGGCGGCAATCGGTGCAGGCGCCCACGCGTTCGCCGCGATGGGAGCCGGTGAGCATCGACCCGGTGACCAGCTGGATGGCAGGCACCTTGCCGCTGGCGGCGGCCATCAGCTGCGCGGGCACGGTCTTGTCGCAGCCGCCGATCAGCACCACGGCATCCATGGGCTGGGCGCGGATCATTTCTTCCGTGTCCATCGACATCAGGTTGCGCAGGAACATGCTGGTCGGCGAAGCGAAGCTTTCGTGGACCGAGATGGTGGGAAACTCCACCGGCAGGCCGCCGGCGAGCATGACGCCGCGCTTCACGGCTTCGACCAGCTGCGGCATGTTGCCGTGGCAGGGGTTGAAGCCGCTGCCGGTATTGGCGATGCCGACGATGGGCCGCGACAGCGCGTCATCCGTCAGGCCCGCGCCCTTGATGAAGGCCTTGCGCAGGAACAGGGAGAACCCCGCGTCGCCGTAGCTGGTCAGGCCCTTGCGCATGCCGGTTGGCGGGCCTTCCTGTTGCTGCGCGGCCTCCTCCCCACGGGAGGATTCGCGCTCGGGGCGGCCCGACGGCATGGCAGAGTTCTCGGATGGGGAAGAAGACTTCGATGACATGTACATCCTTCGCGTGTTGAAACGTCAATCCACCGTGATCCTGGCGTCCTGGATCACCTGCGCCCACTGGTCCACTTCGGCCTGCAGGCGCTTGCGGGCGTCGTCGGCCGACGCCGGCGCCACCGCATAGGCGCCCTGCTGCAGCAGCTTTTCCTTGGTATCGGGCATGACCAGTATTTTGGCCAGCGCGGCATTCAAGCGGTCGACGACGGGCTTGGGCGTCTTGGCGGGCACCAGCACGCCAAACATCGACGCGACATTGAAATTCGGCAGGCCTTCCTCGGCCGCCGTCGGCGTATCCGGCAACATGGAAATGCGTTCCGGCATCGTAACCGCAAGCGCGCGCAGCTGGCCGCTCTTGATGAAAGGCAGCGCGGCCGGCACGGTTTCCACCATGGTCAGGACCTGCCCGCCGACCAGGTCCGTCATGGCGGGACCACTGCCGCGATAAGGCACGTGCAGCATGTCGACGCCGGTCTGCCGCTTGAAGAGTTCGGCCGCCATGCGTTGCGGCGCGCCCGCGCCGGAAGACGCATAGGTCAGCTTGCCCGGATTGGCCTTGGCGTAGGCGATGAGTTCCTTCAGGTTGTGGATGGGCAGCTTGGGGTTCACCACGAATACCAGCGGCACGGCGGCGATGGTGGCGACCGGCGTCAGGTCGCGCGTCAGGTCGTAGGAGATGGTTTTCTTCTCCAGGGTCGCCATGATGGAATGCGAGGTGATGGCGCCCATCAGCAGCGTGTAGCCGTCGGGCTCGGCCCGCGCCACCGCGTCGGCGCCCAGGTTGCCGCCGGCGCCGCCGCGATTTTCGACGACGACCTGCTGCTTGAGCTCGTCCGCCAGCTTCATCGCGATCACGCGCCCCACGACGTCGGTGGCGCCGCCTGGCGGATAGGGGATGACCAGCTTCAAGGGGCGGTCGGGATAGGCGGCCAGGACGGACGGCGCCAGGACGGCGGCGCCGATGGCCAGGGCCAGCGTACAGCACGCGGCCAGCAGTCGCCTGCGCGGCGCGGCAATGGGGTTGGGCATGGTTGTCTCCTGTGGTTTTTGTGATGTGCGTCGAGCGCAGCCGTCGCCACCCGCCGATGTGCGCGATGCCGGGGCGTATGCGGATTATTGGGGCGAGCGGCGGCGCATGGCGCAGCTTTTTTAGGGTTCAAAGTGAGATTTTTTTCAGGTTCCGGACGGCACGCCGGTGCGTGGCGGCGCGGTACGATGTCGCGCGGCGCGACGCGCCGCCCTGACCCGCCTCCGCCTCCGGACGTCACCTCGCCATGAAAGACACGCCGCAGTCTTCGTCCTCCCAGGATTCCGACCCCGGGCCCGTAGCGGCGCCCCCCGGGACGGAAGCGAACGACGCGGCCGCCGATGAAGCGGCATCCCGCGCCGGCGAGCCGCTGCATGCCCCTGCGGCCGCCCGCGCCGTGCCGCTATGGGTACTCGCCCTGGGTACCACCCTGGGCATGCAGACCGTCGCGTCCTTCCTGGACATGAGCCTGCCCGTGATCGCGCCCTTGCTGACGGCCGGCGCCGGCCTGTCGCCGGAGCGTGTCGGCAACCTGTCTTCCCTGAATTCGCTGGGCACCGTCCTGTTCCTGCTGTTCGGCACGCCGCTGCTGGCCCGGCTGGGACCGGTCCGCACCCTGCAGGCCGGCGCCCTGATGGCGGTGTTCGGCCTGGCGCTGGCGGCCACGGGCTATTGGCCCCTGCTGATCCTGGGCGCCATCCTGATGGGAATAGGATACGGCCCGTCGCCGCCGGCCGGCAGCCGCATCCTGGCGGCGACCGCGCCACCCCAGCACCGCACGCTGATTTTCTCGATCAAACAGGCAGGCGCGCCGGCGGGCGCCGCGTGCGCCGGGCTGATCCTGGCGCCAGCGGCAGCGGCCTGGGGCTGGGAGGGCGCCATGCTGATTTCCATGGCGGTCGGCATCGCGGCGGCCTGCGTGATCGCGCCGGCGCGCGCCGCGCTGGACAGCGAACGCGACCCGGGCCGCGCCATTCACCTGAAGGCGCTCATCCATCCGCGCGCCTTCGTCACGCCCTATCGCGTGCTGCGCGCCGCCCCTTCGCTATTCGCGGTGTCGGCGCTGGCGTTTTCCTTCGCCGTGGTGCAGGGGTCGCTGTTCTCGTTCTCGGTCACCTACCTGGTCACCGCGCGCGGCATGCCGCTGGCCACGGCCGGCATCGCCTACGCCTGCATGCAGTTCGCCGGGGTGTTCGCCCGCATTTTCCTGGGCTGGCTGGCCGACCGCACGGGCCGACCGGCGTACAACCTGACGATCCAGGCCTTCATCGCGGCGGCGCTGGTGGCCGCGTATGCATTGCTGCCCGCGTCGCCATCGCTATGGCTGGCCGGGCTGGTCGCCGGCGCGGCGGGCTTCTTCGCCGCCAGCTGGAACGGCATCTACCTGGCCGAAATCGCGCGCCTGTCCCCGCAGGACAAGATCGTCGAGGCAACGTCCGCGTCGGTGCTGGTTTCCTTCCTGGGCTACTTCGCCGGCCCATCGGTGTTTTCGCTGCTCGTCACGCTGACGGGCAGCTACGAAACGCCTTTCTTCGTCGTGGCGGCCCAGCTCGCACTGATGGCCGCCGTCCAACTCGCTGTGCTGCGCCGGCGCGACCGCCGCCGCCCTTAACGGCTGCCACCCTCTCGCGATCGGGGACACCGCGGATCCGGCTCCGCCGGTCCGCAGGTGTCGCCCCCTTGAGGGGGAAGCGCGTTAGCGCTTCGGGGGTGGGCTCTTCCTTTCAGAACCGGTAGCGGACGTCCAGCGTGCCGCTGTTCTGGCGATTGCCGTCGCCGAACTGGCCGCCGTACGTCAGGCCGACGGTGGTGCGGCGGGTAACCGCCATATCCACGCCCAGGGTCACGACCGCCGCGTCGCGGGCGATCGGCGAGCCGACCACGCTGAAGGACTGGCTGCCGTCGAAGGCCATGGTGGTCTTGGGATCCAGATCGCCATACGAATGGCGCCAGCCCACGGACCCATGCAGGCGGCCCTGCGCATTGTTGCTTTCGAAGGCGTACTGCGCGCGCAGGCCCAGGGTGGTGCTGCCCACCTGGTCATGGCTGCTCTTGCCCATCAGCGCGGCATCGCCACCCGATTCGCCGAAGCCACGCGTACGCTGGTCGCTGTAATCAGCGCCCACGAAGGGCTCCAGCGTCACACGCGTATTCAAGGGCATCGCGTAGCCCAGTTCGGTGAAGAACTGCGTGGTGCTCGCGCTGTAGGAAGCCGTCAGGTCCTGGCCGACACCGGCCGCGTTCACGCTGCGCTCGGTATCGATATCGTGCCAGGTGTAGGCGGCGCCCACCGTCAGGTTGATCTTGGCGGAACCGGCGTCGAAGGCCTTGCCGCCATAGATCACGCCGCTGTAGCTATCCACGTCCGCACGCGAAGACAGCCCCTTCAGGCTGCTGTGGCTGCCGGTGTAGCCCACCGCGCCACCCAGGCGCCAGCCGCCGCCCACGGCCTGGTCGCCGCCGACGAACACGCCGCCGTCGGATTGACGGACCTTGGCGCTATCGTCGCCGCCAGACAGCGTGCGCCAGTTGCCGAAGACCTGCGCCCACACGGGCTGGGCATCCGACTGCGGCAGCGCCGAGGCATCGCCCCGGCCCAGCTGCGCGGTCGGCGGGCCGGCGCGCAGGCCGGCCGCCATGTTGGCGCGCAGATGCGCCATGGGCAGGCTGACGACGTTGCTGGTCACCCCGTTCAGCGTGTTGGCCACGCTGGCATGGGCCTCGCCGCTCAGGCTCTCGAACACACCGGCGGGCGCGCCGTTCGGCAGGTTCAACACACGCGAATACAGGGCACTGTTGGTCGGCAGCGATTGCAGCGCATTGGCTACCGATCGCTGGTTGGGCGTGTTGGCCAGGTCGGCGAACTGGATCGGGCGGGTCGGCGTACCGCCGCCGTTGTTGCCCGAACCGGTATCAGGATTGCCGGGCGTCACCGGCGTGCCGGGGTCCACCGGCGTACCCGGATCCACCGGGGTGCTGGGGCTGCCGTTGCCCGAGCCCGGATCGACCGGCACTTCCTTCAGGTTGACCACCAGATCGACCTTGTTGGCGCCGTAGGTCAGCGCCGGCGCCAGGAAGGCGTAGTTGCTGTTGACCGCGCTGAAGGTGCCGGTGATGCCGCCCGAGGCTTCGACGATGTTGTAGGTGGTCGACGCGGCATACGTGCCCGCGGTGCCCACCTGCATGACCGAGCCACCCAGTTGGGCCGCGCCGTTGACCACGACCTTGCTGTGGCTGCCGTCCGGCGCCGCGGTGATGCGCAGCGTGGAGCCCGCCGTCATGAGCAGCAGGCCGTTGACGGTCAGCGTGCCGGTCGGCGCAGTCGCGTTGCCGGGCGACAGCGTGGCGCCGGACCCCACCTGCGTGAGGCCGACCTCGCCGGTACCCGACAGCGTGCCGCCGAATACGGCTACCCTGGCGCCGTTGAGCTTGCCGTTGACTTCCATCTCGCCCGCGCCGACCAGCACGATGCCCGTGTAGGCGCTGCTGTCGGCGGTCAGCGTCAGCTTGCCCGTGCCGCCCTGCACGAAATTGCCCGCGCCCGTGATATGGCCGTTGTAGACGACGTCGTCGGAACGATTGAAGCCGGCCACGGCGTTGGCGCCGATGACCAGGTCGCCCGGCAGGCTGCCGGAGGTGCCGCCGTTGCCGAAAACGAGCGCGGCATCGCCGCCGACGGTCGTGGTGCCCGTATAGGTGTTGTTGCCTTCCAGGGTCACCTGGCCCGAACCGTTCACTGTCAGGCCGCCGTTGCCATCGATGTCGCCCTTGAAGCTGGCCTTGTCCAGCTGGCCCACCACCTCGATGACCCCGTCCGCGCCGGACAGGTGCACCGCGCGCTGCGAGTCGAAGGTGGTGCCGCTGATCTGCAGCGTGCCGCCCTTGAAGGTCAGGTCGCCGGCGCTGTCACCCAGCGCGGCATCGGACGTCACCGCCAGCTTGCCGGAGGTCAGGGTCCAGGGGGTGAGGGCGGCGGTGGTGCCGGTCAGGGTCGCCGTCGACGTGCCGGTTTTCTCGAAGTTGTCGAAGCCGATGTACTGGCCGGTCGGGCCCACACTGGACACGTCGAAGCTCTGGTTGGTCGCGCCGCCCAGCGCCAGCGTGCCGCCGCTGCTCGCCATCACGTTGCCAACGATGGTGCTGCCGCTGCGCAGCTCGAGGCGGCTATCCGTGCCGTAAAGGCTGATCGCGTTCGCCCGCGTGACGCCGTCGCCCGCCAGGCCGCCGACGATGGTGCCGGTGTTCACGATGCTGATGTTGGAGCCGGAAACGGCCTCGGCGCCGTCGCCTCGGCGGTAATTGGTATTCGTGGCGTTAACGCCACCGGCGCCACCGCCGCCGCCGACGATCGTCCCGGCATTGATGAGCGTGCTGCCCAATCCATTGAACAAGATGCCCACGGACCCCTTGGCGCCCGACGCTTCGGCGTCGTTGTTGGCATTCCGTGCTCCGTCGCCGCCGGTGCCGCCCTGGATCATGCCGGTCGACGTGACCGTCACGCTGGCATCGCCGTTGGCGAACACCAGGCCGTAGCCGCCCTGACCGCCGCCCGCGCCGTTGAAAACGCCGGAGCCGTTGTTGACCAGGCCAGCGCCGGCATTGCCGCCGTCACCGCCTTTGATCGTGCCGGCGACATTGAGCACGACGCTCGTGCCCATCATGACGACGCCGTTGCCGCCAGCGCCGCCGCCGCCGCCCGTGCTATAGGCGACGCCCGAATCGATGGAGCCGGCGCCGCCATCGCCGCCGTTGCCACCTGCATAGGTCGTGCCGCTGCCCACCGAGAAGCTCGTGACAGTGCGCTTGATGGCGGTCGCGCCGCCACCGCCGCCGCCGCCGGCACCGTCCGCGCCGCCACGCCCACCCGCGCCGCCGCCGCCCGCGAACAGGGACGTGCTGTAGCCGCCGCCGGGGGAGCTGGTGCTCGTCGCGGGCGTGGAGGCCGCAGCCCCGTTCTGGCCGAAGCCGCCGGCATTGCCGCCGTTGCCGCCGTCATACCCCGACGCCTCTCCCGACGTATCTGCCACGCCGTGCAGGCCGCCCGTAGGGCTGCCAAAAGTCGCCTGCTGGCCATTGATCCCCGCCGACCACGCGGCCTGCGAGGCCAGCGCCATCAGGGCGGCCGCGACGGCATAGCCCAGCTTGTCGCGGTGAAACGTAGGAAGGGGGGTTGCGCTTGCTTGGGATACGCGCAGGGACTGGGGCATCGTCACATCCAGGCTGGTCCGCAGGCTTCCGATCAGAAGGACGAACCTCAAAGGAACGAACCTGCATGAGCGGCACGACTGCGGAAGGTGTTAGGCCGCTTGAAGCGGTGTGCAACCGGATTGACGGGCGTACTAAACAATTCTTAAGGAACGTAATGGTCGGGGTAACAACTATCTCGATTTATATGCAAATGAAGGGCAACAATAGGAAATAATCGTCATGCGCACCAAAGGGCGGTCGGCGATAATGCGTAGACGCGCTCCCCGCCCGCCACGCGGCATCGAACGCCCGCCCTTCCCTGCACGCCTCATGACCCGTACCCGCTTCGACCTTCGAGGAAGCGTCTTCAAGGACGCCCTCGGCTTCACCTTTCGCCATTGGCGCCGCCAGCCCCTGCAGGTGGCGACCGTCGCCGTGCTCATGCTGATTTCGGCGGTCGCCGACGTCGTCACGCCGATGTACGCCGGCCGCTTGATCGATGCGGTCGCGGGCGGCGCGGCCGCCGAACCGGCGGCCTGGCATGCCGCCTTGGTGGCCTTCGCCGTCCTGGTCGGCCTGGGGGTATTCAGCCTGCTGCTGCGCCAGTTCGCCTTCGCCACGATCTCGGCCATGACCGTCAGGATGATGAGCCGCGTGTGCGCCGACGCCTTCCAGCGCGTGCAGCGCTTTTCCAGCGACTGGCACGCCAACACCTTCGCCGGGTCCACGGTGCGCAAGATCACGCGCGGGATCTGGGCGCTGGACCTGTTGAACGACACGCTGCTGCTGGCGCTGCTGCCGACCCTGGTCATGCTGTCCGGCGCCGCCGTGCTGCTGGGCCTGCACTGGCCCGTCATGGGCGTCATCGTCGGCGCCAGCGCCGTGGTGTACATGGTCGCCGTCGTCCTGCTGTCGCTGGGCTACGTGGCGCCGGCCGCGCGGCTGGGCAATGCCTGGGACACGCGGCTGGGCGGCGCGCTGGCCGACGCGATCACCTGCAACGCGGTGGTCAAGGCCTTCGGCGCCGAACGCCGCGAAGAGGCGCGCCTCCAACGCATCATCGGCAAGTGGCGCGCGCGCACCTTGCGGGGCTGGCTGCGCGGCACGGTGAACGGCACGGCCCAGGGCGCCATGCTGGTGGTGATGCGCGTCGCCATCGTCGGCACGGGCCTGCTGCTGTGGGCCGGCCAGCGGGCCAGCGCCGGCGACATCGCCTTCGTCCTGACGATGTTCTTCATCCTGCAGGGCTATATGCGCGAGCTGGGCAACAACGTGCGCAACCTGCAGCGGTCCGTCAACGATATGGAAGAACTGGTGGGGCTGGAGCGCCAGCCGCTGGGCATCGCCGATCGCCCGGGCGCGGTACCCATCATCATCACCGCCGGCGAAATCCGCTTCGACCACGTGACCTTCCAGTACGGCGGGCACGTCACGCCGCTGTACCAGGATTTCTCCATACGCATCGCGCCCGGCGAGCGCGTCGGGCTGGTCGGCCACTCCGGCTCCGGCAAGACGACCTTCGTCAAACTGATCCAGCGCATGCACGACGTCAACGCGGGCGCCATCCTGATCGACGGACAGGATATCGCGACGGTGCAGCAGGCGACGCTGCGCGCGCAGATCGCGATCGTGCAGCAGGAGCCCATCCTGTTCCACCGCAGCCTGGCGGAGAACATCGCCTATGCCCGGCCCGGCGCGTCACGGGCGGAAATCGAGGCCGCCGCGCGGCTGGCCAACGCGCACGACTTCATCGCCACGCTGCCGCGCGGCTACGAAACACTGGTGGGCGAGCGCGGCATCAAGCTGTCCGGCGGCGAACGGCAACGCGTGGCCATCGCCCGCGCCTTCCTGGCGGACGCGCCCATCCTGATCCTGGACGAAGCGACCTCCAGCCTGGACAGCGAAAGCGAAATGTTGATCCAGCAGGCGATGGAGCGCCTGATGGTCGGCCGCACGACCCTGGTGGTGGCGCACCGGCTGTCCACGGTGCGCGCGCTGGACCGGCTGATCGTCATGGAAAAGGGCCGCGTCATCGAGGAAGGCACGCACGACCAGTTGGTCGGCCGGCCCGACGGCGTCTACCGGCGCCTTTACGAACGCCAGGCCTTGTCCCTGACCAGCCCGCTGGAGCAGGCGGAGACCGCGTTCCAGGCCTGACCCCCGGGTCTGTCATCCAGCGGGCCAGGCGGTGCGGCATGCACCGTGGCATGCCGCGTGCTAAGGGGCGGCCCCTTTCGCCTGTCACAGCGCCTGTCACAGTCGCGTCTCACAGGGACGGCCGCCCCGAGGAATCAGGTTAGGATGTGTTCCCCCGAACCTGTTGCCTTGAACCGGCCCACCCCCTGCTTACTGGAGCGAGCATGCCCGATTCAGACAGCCACCTGCTGCATGGCGGCCTGGAGTTTCCCGACTTCACCATCGACAACTACAGCCTGTCGCTGCGGGACGACAATGGCTTTGTCGGCGACAACGCCAGCCGGCCTGCGTTCCAGGCCATCCTGGAAGCCTGGCGCAGGCTGTTCGAAGCGCTGCACGGCAAGGACCCGCTGGGCGACAAGCCCACGGAAGAGATCCCCAAGAAAAAGCTGGATGTGATGATGCAGCGCGAAGGCGCGGCCGCGGCGGCTATCCATGGCGCGCTGGAAGACTATGCGGAGCAGCTGGCCCGCGTGGTCAAGCGCTTCCTGGCGCACAAGTCATGGAAAGGCGTCGAGCGCATCGTCATCGGCGGCGGCCTCAAGCAGAGCGACATCGGCAAGCTGGCGGTGGACGCGGTCGCCAAGCGGCTGTTCCGCGACGACGTCCACGTCCAGCTGCGCCTGCTGCACCATCACGCGGACGAAGGCGGCCTGATCGGCTGGCTGCATCTCATGCCGCCGGATCTGTCGGAACGGTACCGCGCGATGCTGGCCGTCGACATCGGCGGGACCAACATCCGTTGCGGCATCGTGCGCTTGCCCAAGGACAGGGATCCGCTCAAGGCCAAGGTTGTGATTTCCGAAAAATGGAGCCATGCCCGCGACGAGAACACGACCCGCAAGGAGCACGTCGTGCAGGGCATCGCCGATATGCTGACCGAGCTGATCGAATACGCCCGCAAGCACAGGATCAAGCTGGCGCCATGGGTGGGCGTCGCATGTCCGGGCCGGATACGCCAGGACGGATCCATCAGCCGCGGCACGCAGAACCTGCCGGGGGATTGGGCGCACCGCGATTTTCACCTGCCACGCGCGCTGTGCAAGCGGCTGCCGAAGATAGACGGCCAGCAGACGCAGGTGATGCTGCACAACGACGCCGTGGTGCAGGGGCTGTCCCAGCTGCCTTATGTGGATGACGTCCGGCGCTGGGGCGTGCTGACCGTGGGCACCGGGGTGGGCAATGCCCGCTACACGATGCGGCGCCGGCGCGCCGATACGGCGCCGGAAGCGGACGAGCCAGTCAAGGCGCCCGCCCGCCCTGCGCTGAGGACCGCGTCGGCAACGAAGAAAGCGCCGGCCGGGGCGCCCGTCGAGGCAGCGAAGAAGGCGGCGAAGAAAACAGCCGCGAAGGCCGTAAAGAAAGCGGTGAAGAAGACAGCGTCAAAGGCCGTGAAGCAGGCACCGACGAAGGCCGTGAAGAAGACAGCGTCGAAGGCCGCGAAGAAGGCACCGACGAAGGCCCTGAAGAAAGCAGTGAAAAAACCGGCGGCACGCGGCAACAAAACCACCCGCACGTCCAGATGACAACGGGTGGCCGGCGCGGGCCTCCGCGCCCGGGCCGCCCGCTTGCCGCTACTGCTTCACATCCTTGAGCAGCTCCGTCAGCTGCTTCGTATCCTGATCGAGAAAAGCGGTGAACTCCGCCGGCGTGGAGCGCGCCGGCGTCGCGCCCATCGCTTTCAACTGCTCCGTCGCCGTCGGCGACCGCAGCAGTTCCGCGACGGACTGGTGCAGCGTCGCCACCACCGCGGCAGGCGTTGCCGGCGGCGCCAGCATGCCGAACCAGCCCACGGACTCGTATCCCGCCACCCCGGCTTCCGCCAGCGTCGGATACATGGGAAACAGCGGCGAACGCTCGCGGCTGGTCACGCCCAGCGCCCGCAGGTTGCCCGCGGCGATATGGGCCAGCACCGCCGGCGCCGGCGCGAACATCATCGCCACCTGTCCGGACATCACGTCCGTCACCGCCTGCCCCATGCCCTTGTAGGGAATGTGCAAGAGCTGCACCCCCGCCATTTTTTCGAACTGCAGCCCGGCCAGATGCGACGCCGTGCCGACCCCGGACGATGCATAGCTGAGATTCGCGCCATCGCGTTTCGCCGACTCGACCAGTTGGGCGACCGTGGCCGCCGGCACCTTGGGATTGACCACGAGGATGTAGGGGGGCGCCGCGATCAGCGATACCGGCGAATAATGATCGATGACGCGATAGCGGGCCGGGTCCTGGCCCGGCGCGGGCACGATCGCCCCCGTCGCCGCCATCAGCAGGGTATAGCCGTCCGCCGCGGAACGGCTCACCTGGCCCGCGCCGATCACCCCCGCGGCGCCCGCCCGGTTCTCCACCACGAAAGGCTGCCCCAACTTCTCGGCCAGCCCCTGGGCGACCAGCCGGCCCAGGCTGTCGGTCGCGCCTCCCGGCGGATAGGGCACGACGATCCGCACGGTCCTTTCCGGGTAGCCGGCCGCCGCGGCCGGCCCGGCCACGCCCGCGGCGGCCAGGGACAGGCCGCCAAGCAGGAACTCTCGCCTGGTTTTCATATTGAGCACCATCATGGGAATAAAGCAGAGGACTAGAGCAATATCGTTTCGCACTGCTCGCACATCAGCCGGTCGCCGCCGGCCGCCGTCGGGCCCATCTTCAAGGAGGCGGCCCCCGTGAGCACGCGGAACCAGTCCCGCTGCGCCGCGACGCGCTCGGCCAAGTCGGACGCGTAGCCGTTCACGGCCCGCGCGCTGGCGCGGCGCCCCGACGGGTGATATCCCGCCATCACCTCGAAAACCACGGTGCCGCAAAGGCAACTTCCCTTCATGTCCTGCTCCTGGCGGGCCGGCCGCGAGCGCGGCGGCCCTGGGTCATTTCAAACTGATGTTGGCCTCTTTGGCCAACTTCCCGTATTGCCGGATCTCCCCGGAGATGTACTGCCTGAATTCCTGCGGCGTGCTGGCGACCGTCCGGATGCCCAGCTCGCGCAGGCGTTGCGCGACGTCCGGCTGGCGCAAGGCCTTGGCGAACTCGACCTGGAGCCGATCGACGATGGCGGCCGGCGTGCCAGCGGGCGCCAGGATCCCGTACCACGGTTCGGAGATCACCCCCGGGTAGCCCGCTTCCGCCATGGTCGGCAGGGTAGGCGCCAACGCGGAGCGCTTGTCCGCCGCGATCGCCAGGGGCCGCACCAGTCCGCCCTTTTCGTATTCCAGGATTTCCGGCAGGTTGCCGAAGGCCATCCCGATGTGTCCTCCCGCCAGGGCCTGCAGGGTTTGCGAGGAGCCCCTGAAAGGTATCTGGCTCAAGGTGATGCCGGCCGACCGCTGGAAAGCCTCGCCGGTCATATGGCCCCCGGTGCCCGGCCCGAGGGTGCCGTAGGTCACCGACCCGGGATGGCCCTTGGCCTGCTCCACCAGGTCTTTCACGCTGCGCGCGGCCGAGGCGGCCGGCACCGCCAGGACCTGGGGCACCGCCGCAAGCAGCGTCACCGGTTCGAAACTCTTCTCGGTGTCGTAGGGCAACTCGACGCCGACCGCCGGCGCGATGGTGAAGTTGGTCGACTGCGCCAGCAAGGTGTAACCGTCGGGCTTGGCCCGTGCGACGAAGCCGCTGCCGATGATGCTGGATGCGCCCGGCCGGTTTTCCACCAGCATGGGCTGGCCCATGGATTCCGTCACCTTCTGCGCGAGCAGGCGCAGGAGGTTGTCCAGGGATCCGCCAGCGGGAAACGGGTTCACCACCATGACCGGTCTTTCCGGAAAGCGCTCGGCGCGCGCCGCTCCCCAGGGCACCGCCCAAAGGCTGGCTGCGAGGAGTGCCGCGCCCACGATCCGTCTGCTACAGGTTTCCATTTCAATTCCCCTTGCCTTGATTTGATCCAGGTCATGCGACCGCGGCGTGGCAGTCCGGCCCATCGTCCGTGGGCCTGCGAATATTGGTACACTGCAACGGCATTCCGAGCATACGCGCGTGCTGCCATGAACCGGTCATGATCGTGCGCGAATAATCAGCGCGCACGCTTCGGAACCAGCCAGGTCTCACCGTTTATTGGTACGTCTCATTGGTATGCCAATAAATTGTGGCGGGTGCGTCTCGCTTTGTCAATAGGGCGAAACGCAAACCCATGCAGAACACCGCATGGCCGGTTCCCGAATCCGTATTCCGCCCCAGGCGACTACCCAACTCCCAGGCAACAAAGAACATCGTGAGCAAAGCTACAGAAGCAGACCGTGTTTTCAACGGCATCGTGTCCGACATCCTTGCCGGCGCCATACGGCCGCGCGAACATCTTTCGGAACGGGATCTCGTGGCCCGCTATGGCGTCAGCCGCACGCCGGTCCGGGAAGCCACCAAGCGCCTGTTCGAACGTGGTTTCGTCGAGTCCGGCCCGAAAGGCGTGGCGGTGGTCATGGAGATCGGCGGCGAAGACCTGCGGAAGCTGTACGAGCTGCGCGTCAAGCTGGAAGGCGCCGCGGCGCTGGAGATCATCAAGAACATCACGCCCAAGGAAATCGACAAGCTGGCGCAGATCAACAAGAAGTTCGGCGCGGCGCTCGCCAAGCGCGACCTGGTGAAAATGCTCGAGATTCGCGCCGACTTCCACGCCACCCTGATGGAAGCCACCCGCAATCGCTGGCTGGCGATGATCCTGATCATGCTGCGCGACAAGGCCTATGTCGTGCGCCACTACCATTGGCAGGACTTCAACCGCGCCACCGCCACGCTGGACATCCACAACGAGATGGTGGAAGCCTTGCGCGAAAAAGACGCCAAACGTTTCCAGAAGCTCGTCGTGCAACAGATCGACGCGGCCATCACCACTTACCAGAACCGCCTGCAGGCGCCCTCCTGGAACAGCACGGCCATGGCCGGCAAGTAATGCGCCGGGGACGGCCGGCCTGCGGACGGCGGCCATAAATGCCTTGATTGGTATGCCAATGATGGATATTCTTTCGGAATCGCCATCACGCATCCAGGAAGAGACATTCCATGACGACCGCAGCCAGCACCCATCCCGCCGCCCATGCGGCGTCCCGTCCGGCGGCGCCGCCCGCCTTCACGCCGGCCACCGGCGCCCATGTATGGCTCGGCCCGCAGCTGGCCTCGCAGACCGACTGGATCGACCACTTCACCGCGGCGGAGATCAAGGAATTGCTGTCCGCCCTGGCTAGGACGAAGGCAAAGTTCGGCGATTTCCAGGCAGTGCGGCGCCAGGACTTCGACGTCCCTGGCCTGCAGGCCAGGTTTCGCGCGGTCCGGCGCCAGCTGGAACAGGGGCGCGGTTTCATGATGCTGCGCGGCCTGCCCCTGGACGATCTTTCGGACGCCGACTGCAAACTGCTGTTCTGGGGCATCGGGATGCAGCTGGGCGTGCCGCTATGCCAAAGCGCGCGCGGGGAGCTTCTGGCCGAAGTCAAGGATGTCGGCGAAAAAATGGGGCAGTCGACGTCGCGGGCCTATCGCGCCGCCGGCCCCCTGCGTTTCCATACCGACCAGTGCGACGTGTTGGGACTGATGTGCATCCGCGAACCGGTGTCGGGTGGACACAGCCGTATCGCCAGCTCGCCCGCGCTGCACAATGAGCTGCTGCGCAGCCGCCCCGATCTGCTCGCGGTGCTGCGCCAGGATTTCAATTTCAGTCGCCAGGGCGAGGCCGCGGCCGGCGAACAGGCCTGGTACACGCGGCCTATCTTCGCCGGCCAGGACGACACGTTCACCAGCGTCTTTTCGCAATCGCATATCGAAAGCGCGCAGAAACTGGACGGCGTCCCCTGCCTGACCGACGCACAGCGGGAGGCGGTCGAGACCGTCGCCCGCCTGGCCGATCAGCACAGCCTGACCGTGGAGCTGCGACGCGGCGACCTGCAGTTCTTCAACAATCACGTGATCTACCACTCGCGTACCGACTACCAGGATCATGCCGAGGCCGACCGCAAGCGCACGCTGCTGCGGCTGTGGCTGGCGGTACCGGACAGCCGGCGCCTGCCGGACGCGTTCGCGCCCTTCTACGGCAGCACGGCGCCAGGCGCCTTGCGTGGCGGGATCCTGCATGCGTCCGGCCGCCGGTACGCGTTTCCCGATTGGGAGGCGGCGGGCTGGACGGCGGCGGACCTGGCTGCCTGAAGTTCGCCGCCGTGCCGGGCCGGTATTAACGCGGCGCGGTGGCGATCCGGCCGGATCCGAAGCTGCCCTGGTACGAGGGCAGCTTCCCGGCCTGCGCCGCGATCCCGCCGCGCGCCGCCACGAAACTGCTGTCGACCGCGCGCCAGTCCGGCGCCGCCAGCCACAGCCGCAGCAGATGACGCTTGCGCTCCGGCTCCTGCCAGTCCTCGAACGCGGTGCGGGCATGCAGCACGGTGTAGTTGTTGATCAGGTAGATCTCCCCCGGGTCCAGGTAGAACTCGAAGGCCAGTTCGTAGGTCAGCCTTTCCACGCAGTTCAGCGCGTCCGTCTGCAACTGCGTCAAGGGCTGCTTGCTCTCCCTGGCCGCGGTTTCGATGTAGGACCGCACGTAGCGGCAGCTGAGCTGGCCTTCGCGCCAGCAGAACAGCGGCACGCGGTAAGGAGTGACGGCGCTCTCTCCGGGCAATTGCTCGCCACGGCGGTGGTAGGGAAAGCCTTCGTACAGGGGTTCCAGGTACTGCGGATATCTGGCGACCAGCTCGTTGTGCACGGCCAGCGCGCTGGTGGCGATCGACATGCCCCCCGCACGAGCGGTGCGCAGGCACATCAGGCCGACGATATCCGATGAGTCGGTGTGCGGCGTCAACTCCTGCTTGTTGCGATAAGCCCGCGCGTGCGTGTCCGTCGCGGTGAAATCCTTCACATGTCCCAACCGGTCGCCCAGCACGCTCTGGGATACGCCGGCGCCCAGATAGGTTCCGATCCCCCAATAAATCATCTCCAGCTCCTGCTGGCTGTACAGGCCGACATCGATACCCTTGAGGATGACGATGCCCTGTCCCGAGCGCAGCTGGTCGTATACGTCGCGCAGCAGGGATTCCGTCTTCGGCAGCGGAAAGTGTTCGCGTTCCAGCGTGTCCAAGGCGTGTCCGGCTTGCAGGGCCGCGCGCACCGCCTCGCCCAGCTCCGCCAGCTGCGCGGCATCGAGCACGACCGTCACGTCGTCCTTGGAGGCGAAATCCGAACCTTTCCATACGCCAGGTCCCGTCAGCGTTTCACGGAGAATTTCCATAAAGCCCTCTGTGGTTGTGCGGCCTAGGCGGCTTGGGCGCCGGCCACCGGTTGAATGCGTTGGTGCGCGCGGCGCCCTATTTCTGCAGCCATGCGTCGCGCCATGTCGGCAGATGGGTCTCGCCCTCCAGCCCATGCAGTGCTGCCGTGCTGGCGTCGTAAGACACCTTGTCGCGCAGATCGAGGATGGGCAGGGCGTCGGCGAGTATCCGTTGGACTGACTCGTACACCTGCGCGCGCTGCGCCTGGTCGGTCAGGTTGGCCGCCTGCCGCAGCAGCGCGTCCACCTGCGGATCGGAATACCCGGTGGGATTGCCGAAAGGCTTGCCCATCGTGGCGGACGACCACGCGCGCGCCAGGCCCAGGGCCGGATCGAAATAGCTGGTGTACGCAATCGAAAAGACGTCGAACGTGGCGTCCTGGTAGACCCGTTTCACGGCGGATACCCGTTCCAGGGGCTCCAGCGTCACCTGTACGCCCACGGCCCGCCACATGCTCTGTACCGCGATGCCCAGCGAAGCCGCCTCGGCATCGTCGGCGTTGTAGGTGTAGCGCAGGCTGAACCGATACCCGTTGGCGCCACGCGGCACGCCCGCCTCGTCCAGCATCGCATTCGCGCGCTTCGGATCGTAGGCATACATCGTCCGGTAGTCGATGGTCTTGCTGGCGAACCAGCTCCCCTGCCCGAACGGCGTCCGCGGCACCTCGCCCACCCCGCGAAACGCCGACTTCAGGATGAACTCGCGGTTCAATGCAATGTACAGCGCCTGCCGCACGCGCTTGTCGTTCAACGGCGCGTGCTTCGTGTTCAGGAACATCATGTCCTGCGATGGACCGACAGGCGAGCGCGTAAGCTTGAAATCGGGACGGTCCCGCACCAGCCCGTAGTCGGTCACCGGATAGGCGAAATAGGAAACCATGTCCACCGCGCCGGCCAGCAGCGCCTGCGAACGCGCCGCTGCCTGCGGGATGATCTTGCCGATCACCTCGTCCAGGTAGGGTTTGCCCGCTTCCCAGTAGTCCGGGTTGCGAACCAGGCGGATGTTGTCGCCCCGCGTCCACGACGCCAGCTTGAAGGCGCCGGTACCGACCGGCTCGGTGGTGGAGGCCTTGTTGGACGGAATGTCGGTGCCGGCGAAGATATGCCTGGGCAGGATGGCGCCGCCATGCGTGCAGGATAGGGAAATCAGCAGCGGGCCGAAGGGCTGCTTCAGGTGGATGACCACATTGTCGGGGGCGGGCGTGTCGATCGTGTCGATGGAATGCGCCGCCGCGCTGAACACCGCGCTGTATTTGCTGCTCGCTTCCAGCAGCGAGTATTTGACGTCGGCCGACGTGAAGGCCTGGCCATCCTGCCACTTCGCGGCGTTCAGTTCGAACGAGTAGCTGCGCCCGTCTTCGGATATGCGCCAGGACTTGGCCAGCAAAGGCTTCACGCTGCCGTCCGGCGCCAGGGTCGTCAAGCCCTGGTAAATGGCGCAGCCTATCTGGCCGACATCGAAGGCGGTGGTCAACACCGGATTCGTCATCGTCGGATCGCTGCTCATCACGAATACCGCCGTGCCGCCTTTCTGCGGCGCCTGGGCCGCCGCGGGCGCCACCCCGCAGCAGGTAATCAGCAAGGCCAGGCTGGCACAGGCGGCGGTATACGCCGCCTTGGCTTTATCGGACACCATCGTCATCATTGCTCCTGCGTGGAATCACAGGCCCGTATGCGGTCAACAGGCCAACACGGTCTGCGCGGCCGGGGCGGGCGACGCGTTCTTTGCGACGGGCCCGCCGCCCGCCCGGCCCGCCTCCGGACCGATCCGGGGCGTGGCCTGCACCAATCGTTGCGTGTACGCGTGGGCGGGTTGCGCCAATACGCGCTCCGCCGGTCCATGCTCGACGATCTCGCCGCGGTACATCACCGCCACGCGGTGCGCGAACACGCGGGCAAGCGAGATGTCGTGCGTGACGAACAGATAGGCGAGACCGCGTTCGGCCTGCAGATCCTGCAGCAGATTCAGGATCTGCCCACGTATCGATACGTCGGCGCCGGAAAGCGGTTCGTCCGCGATGATCAGGGCCGGCCGGGCCGCCAGCGCCCGCGCGATCGACAGCCTTTGCCGCTGCCCGCCGCTGAGTTCATGGGGATAGCGGGGCAGAAACTGGGCGCCCGGCACGAGGCCCACTTCCTCCAGCAATTTGATGGATGCCTGTTCCGCGCGGTCCGCCGCCGGACCGACCCGCCGCGCCGCCAGGCGCAGGGCCTGGGCCAGGGCCTGGCCTATCGTGCGGCGCGGATTGAATGCGGCCGAAGCATCCTGGAACACCGGCTGCATGTCCACCCGCGCGGTCCGCAGCGCCGTGGGGGCCAGCTGGTGCAAATCGCGTCCATTCAGCAGCACCGTGCCCCGGTCGGGCTCGAGCAGTCCCAGGGCCACCCGCGACAGCGTCGATTTGCCCGAGCCGCTTTCGCCGACCAGCGCCAGGGTTTCGCCAGGATGCACCGCGAGGCTCACCCCGGCCACGGCGCGGAAACCGCGGCCGCCGCGCATATGGAAAGTCTTGACAATGTCGCGCAGCTCCAGCACTGGCGGCGCCATGCTGTTCGATGCCCCGGCATCGCCGTCGCGCAAGGCCGCCGCAGTGGCGGAGGGCGACGTGGCCGCGTTGGCGTGGGTCGCGTGGGTGGCGCGGGTGGCGTGGGCCGAAGCAGCCCCATCCGGGCCCATCGATGCCGTGGGCATCGTCAGGAACCTGCCTCGTTCGTCGCGCAAGCCGATGGCGGCGGCCAGTAGCTGGCGCGTATAAGCTGCCTGCGGCGCGGCAAAGATGCGATCGACGGGACCGCTCTCCACGACCCGCCCTTTCAGCATCACATGGATGTGCTCGCACAGCGTCGACACCACGCCGAGATCGTGGGAGATCAACAGCAGTGCCATGCCGGTTTCGGCGCGCAGGCGCTGTATCAGCGTCAGGATTTCGCGCTGCGTGGTGACGTCCAGCGCGGTCGTCGGCTCGTCGGCGATCAGGAGCCGCGGCCGGCACGCCAGCGCGATGGCCAGCAGGACGCGCTGCCGCATGCCGCCCGATAGTTCGTGCGGATACTGTCCACGCGCATCCGCGGTCAACTGCACTTGCTCCAGCAGCTCCACGACCCGCTCCGTGGTGGAGGCGCTCCGGTCATGCAGCCGCACGGCTTCCGCGATCTGGTCGCCCGCCGTCATCAGCGGATTCAGGTAGCTGAGCGGATCCTGGAACACCATCGCGGCGACCGTGCCGCGCAGTGCGTGCAATTGCCCGGGCGCCATCGCACGGCCCGCCACGCGTATGTGGCCGGCCGCGATATCCGCGCTCCGGCGCGGCAGCAGTCCCAGCAAGGCTCGCGCGAGCGTGGACTTGCCGGAACCGGACTCGCCGACGATGCCGACCGATTGCCCATCCCCTATCGTCAGGGACACGCCGTCCACCGCGGCCTGCGCCCTGCCGCCGGCGCCATAGGTCACGCGCAGGTCGTCGATATCGATCAGCGGTGCGCCCGCCTCTGCCGGTCTCGTCACAGCGTGCTCCCTCCGCGGGGGTTGAAGGCCGCGCTGACGGAATCGCCCAGGATATTGAATATCAGCACCGTGGCGACGATCGCCGCCCCTGGGAATACCGACAGCCACCAGGCCTGGTGAAAGAAGCGCTGCCCCACGTTGAGCATGCCGCCCCAACTCGGGGTCTCCGGCGTCGTCAGGCCGAAGAACGACAGGCCGGCCTCCAACAGGATTGCCTGCCCTATGACGAGCGTGCCCAGCGCGAGCACGGGCGCCACGGCATTGGGCAGCACTTCTCGCCACAGGATCCGCAGCCTGGACTCGCCGAGGCAGATCGCTGCCTGCACATATTCCAGACCCTTGATCCGCATGACCTCGCCGCGCACCAGCCTGGCCGGTTGCGGCCAGGACAGCACCGCGATGACCAGGATGACGTGGGCAAGCCCAGGCCCTGCCATGGCCACGACGACCGCGGCCAGCACGAACTTGGGCATGACCTGGAAGACCTCGGTGACGCGCATGATCACCATGTCGAACCACCCGCCGAAATAACCGGCGAGGGCGCCCACGGCGATGCCGATCACTGTCGTCGAAAGCGCGCTGGCCAATCCCACCATCAGGGATGTCCGGGCGCCCCAGATCAGCTGATTGAAGGTGCTGCGGCCCATGTCGTCCGTGCCCATGGGATGGGTCCAGGACGGCGGCGCCAGCAGGTCCATGGAAATCTCGAAGGTGTCGCCGCCGCCCAGCAGCGACGGGCCTGCGATGGCGGCAAAGGCCAGCAGGGCCATGGCCGCCAGGCCCAGCCATGCCGCCTTGTCGTGGCGCAGCTGCATCCAGGCGCGCGAAGGCGTGGCCTTACCTGCCGTAATGTTCATGGCGGACTCTTGGATCGACATAGGCATACAGAAGATCGGTGATCAGGTTGGCCACGACCACGGTGACGGCGGCCGCGAGGAAAACGCCTTGCAGGACCGGGTAATCGCGCTGCGCGATCGCGGTCACGAAAAGCCCGCCCAGGCCGGGCCAGGCGAACACGGCTTCGACCAGGATGGTGCCGGTGATCGCGTTGCCGAAGTTGTAGCCAATCACGCTGATGATCGGCATCAACGCGTTCGGCAGGACATGGCGCCACAGCACGCGCCGGTCGCTCGCACCCTTGGCCTTGGCCGTCGTCACGAAGTCCTGGTGGATCGCCTCCAGCACGCTGGCGCGTCCGACCCGGGCGACGACCGCGCAGTAGAACAGGGTGACCGCCACGCCAGGCAATACCCAGTGGCGCATGACGTCCAGCACCAGCGACGCGCCGGTCAACGTCGTGCGCACGCTGTGCATGCCCTGCGCGGGCAGCCACTTCAGGTCGACCGCGAAGACCAGGATCAGGATCTGCCCCAGCCAGAATGCCGGCACCGAGTAACCCAGCAATCCGACCGAGGTAATCAGGGTGTCCACGCCCCGCCTGCGCGCCGCGGCCGACCACAGGCCCAGCAGCACGCCTACCAGCGACGCCAGCAGCAGGGCCGGAATCATCAGCAGCAGCGTATTGCCCGCCCTGTCGAGCACCAACGTCAGCACGGGCTGCTGATTGGCCAGCGAATAGCCGATATCGCCCCGCGCCAGGCTCCGCACATACAGGAAGAACTGCCGCGGCAGCGGTTGGTCCAGTCCCATGGACTGGCGCACCTGGGCCACGTATTCGGGTGGCGCCGGGAAATCGCCGACCAGCGCGGTGAGCGGATCGCCGGGCACGACGCGAGTCAGGAAGAAGACCAGGGTCAGCACGGCGGCGATCACCGGCAGCGCGAACGCCAGGCGCAAGGCGATGTAGCGGAGCATGGCGTGCTACAGCGCCGCGATGGCCTGGAATTCGATCAGCAGGCCCGGATCGGCCAGGTGATTGACTTCCACGATGGTGCTGGTGGGCAGCTTGGTGGTGAAGAACTCCGTGCGCGCCGAGACGATTTCCTTGAACTGCCGCACATCGGTGGTGTAGACAACGATGGACACGATGTCTTCCAGCGTGCCGCCCGCGGCTTCCAGCACGCTACGCATATTGCGTATGCATTGGCGCGTCTGTTCGGCCATGTCGCCAGGCCCCACCAGCTTGCCTTCCGCGTCGCGCGACAGTTGGCCCGACAGGAAAATCAGCGACCCGGGATTGTCCACGCGTATGTAGTGGTGGTAGACGGTCCTGCGCACGTTGGCCAGGTTGGCGGGATCGCCGCGTGTGATGGTGCTCATGGATGACTCCGGTTTCATTGAGGAGCGACGATGTGGGTGCGCAGCACCATCGCCGGTTTTTCGAAGGCGCACTCGACCACGTCGCCGGGCTTCAGGAAAAGCTCCGCCGCATTGGGTTTGCCGACGGCGACGCCGCCCGGCGCACCCGTGGAAAACATGTCGCCCGGCAGCAGCGGCATGAGCCGCGAGAAATGCGCGATGATGTCGGGCAGCTTCCATATCTGCTCGGAGGTATTGACCCGCATGCGCGTTTCCCCGTTGACGCTGCAGGTCACCCACAGGTCGTAGGGATCGCCGACTTCATCCATGGTGATGATGTAGGGTCCCAGCGGACCGAAACCCGGCGCGTTCTTGGACGTCCAGAACTTCGTGCCCGACGTCACTTCGCGCTTCTGCGTTTCGCGGCAGGTCAGGTCGTTCAGGATGGTGATGCCGGCCACATAGTCCAGCGCGTCCTCACGGCCCACATTGAAGGCGGGCTTGCCGATCACGAACACGAGCTCCGGCTCGTAGTCCAGATGCGATACCGTGGCGGGACGCGCGACCTTCGCCTCGTGGCCCACCAGGCAGCTGTTCAGCTTGATGAAACCGGTCGGCTCCGTGGGCATTTCCTTGATCAGGCCCGTACGCTGCAATTCCGACAGGTGCGTCCTGTAGTTCTTGCCGACGCACAGGAATTTCTCCGCATCCTGGATGGGCGGCAGCAGATCGATGGCGTCCATGTCGTAAAGCATGTCGGCGTAGCGGCCGGCATCGGGGCCGGCCGCCGCGCGCGACCATGCACGCACATCGTCCAGGCCCTGGTCGCCCTGGGCGAGCAATTGCTTCATCGTTTCGATCGCGGCGCCCTTCGCGCCGGCGCGCGACGCCTGCCCGACGTCCAGCATACGCGACCCGGCGAGTACGCCGACCCGGGCCTGTCCCGGATCGGTCTTCAATGCAAATGTGGCGAGCTTCATACCTGTCTACTCCTTTGAGATGAACGAGACCGCGCGGCTGGCCCTGTGGGGGCCGGCAGGCGCTATAAGTCGAGGACGAGCTTCTCCGTCTGGCAACGGGATACGCAGGGGACGACCAGCTGGTTCGATGCGCGTTCGGCGGCCGTCAGATATACGTCGCGATGCTCCGGCGTCCCGGAAACGACGTCGAGCACGCAGGCACCGCAGGCGCCGGATTCGCAGCCGCTTTCCAGTACCAGCCCCGATGCGCGCAACGCCGCGAGCATGGTCTGGCCCGCCGATACCGGCACGCGTCGGCCGCTGCGGCCCAGTTCGACGACGAAGGGCGTGTCGGCCGCTGCGACCTCGCCGGCGAAGAATTCGAAATGGAAGCGGTCCGTCGCGCTCTGTGCCTCGGCGTGCGCCCGCACGAAGTTCATCATGGGCGTCGGCCCGCAGCAGTACACGGCGGTGTCGGGGGCAGCGCGATCGAGCTCCGCCCGCAGGTCATAGAAGCCACCCGCGGCGCTGTCGCAATGGATATGCACGTCGTGGAAGCGCGCACAGGCTTCGAGCTCCGGTCCGAAGGCGATGTCTTCCGGCGCACGGCACATATGCACCAGCCGCGCGGACTGCCCGTGCGTGCGCAGGACGTCCAGCATGGCCAGGATGGGCGTCAGCCCGATACCGCCCGACAGGAAGAGATAGCCCGGCTGGCCGAGCGCCAGCGGGAAGTTGTTGCGGGGCGTCGAGATCCGCAAGCGGGCGCCTTCCTGGGCGTTGTGCCCTATCCACGCGCTGCCGCCCCGGCCGCCGGCCATGATCTTGACCCCCAGCCGATAGCGGCGGGCGTCGTGCAGGGGACCGCACAGGGAATAGTGGCGCGCCACGCCGGGGCCACACTCCACCGCCACGTGTGCGCCGGCGGCATAGGGCGGCAGCGCTTGGCCATCCGGTGCGCCCAGTTCGATCAGCAGCACGTCGCCGGGCTCGCGCCGCACGCCACGGACGACGACGTCGAGCCAGCCGCCCTCGTCTTGCGCCCGCTGCCCTGCCTCCGCGGCCGCCAGCGGTTTCGTCCGCGGGTCCGTGCGCGTATCCATCCCCGGGGCCGCCTGGGAGTCCATCGGAGGGTCTGTCGGCTTGTTCATGACGCCTCGCACCAGGTCGTGAACGCCGCGGGATTCATCGGTGGGCGCGGGCGGGCCGGCCGCTCCGGGTTGCGATAGCCCACATTGATGACGCCCATCAACCGGGCGTCCGACCCTTCCAGGCCGAGCAGCGCGCGCACTTCCGGCGACTCCGCCAACTCGCCCGTGGTCAGCAGCGTGTCCACCCCCGACGCGGCGAGCGACAGCATCAAGGTCTGCACCGCGGCAGCCACCGCGTAACGCTCTTCGGCCTCGCTGACCTTCGGGTTTCCCATCGCCGGCATGCACACCGCCACGATCATGACGGGCGCGTCATAGGCACGCTGGATCGCCTTCGCCACGTCACGGTTGACTCTAGCCGCGGCGGCCTCGTAGGCGGCCGCCAGCCGTGCGCGTCCCTCGCCGGCGAACACATGGAAGCGCCACGGTTCGGTGCGATGGTGATTGGGCGCCTGGATGGCATCCGCGATGGCCGCCTCGACCAGGCGCCTGGGCACCGGCTTCTGCTCGTAGGCATAGATGGACCGGCGCGCGGCGACAACGGCATGGAAGCCTGCCGCCAGGGCGTCATCGCCGGCGGCCATGGGCGCGACACGCGGGGAGAGATCTGTGTTCATGGATGGACAACCGGGAATGTTGCGGGGGCGTGAATTAAAGTATATCTTACTGGCATGCCAATGATACATGCCTTTGCAGCACATTTGTCAACGACTCAAGGGGTATCGATATGAAATCGCATCGTTTGATCGCGGCCGCCGCGATCGCCATCGTCATTGCGGCAACCGGCGCGGGCACCGCGCGCGCCGAAGAAGTCGTCCTGGCCACCTGGGGCGGGACCTGGGGCAAGGCCATCGCCGAACAGGCGATCGCGCCCTTCGAAAAGGCAACGGGGATCAAGGTCCGCGTGGTATCAGGCGTGTCCCTGGTCAATATCCAGATGATCGCGGCGCAGCGCGCCAGCCCGAAGATAGACCTGGTGATGGCGACGTCACAGGATGCGATCACCGCCTACGACGATGGCTTGCTCGCGCCCCTGGATCCGGCACGGGTCGGCGCGCTCGCCAGCATGCCGGCGTTCGGCGCGCCGCGCGACGCCCAAGGCAAGGTCATGTTCGCCGGCATTTGGGTATACCCCTATGGCATCGTCTACCGCACCGACAAGGTCCAACAACCTATCACCTGTTGGAAGGACCTGTGGCGGCCGGACCTGGCGAACAAGGTAGGCGTTTCATCGCCTCGCTATATGAACGGCCTGTTCCTGTTGATGAGCAACCGCATGGCCGGCGGCAACGAGCAGGACGTGACGCCCGGCCTGGACCTGATCAAGAAGATGGGCCGCAACCTGTTGGCGGTGTCCGACGATTCCGCCAGCCAACAGCGGTTGCTGGCGCAGGGCGAGGTCTGGGCGGTCCCGATGGTGTCGAGCGCCGCGTACAAACTGATTGACGAAGGCGTCAAGGCAAGTTTCGTCATTCCCTGCGAAGGCGCGCCTGCCGGCATGGACGTGATCGCATTGGTGAAGAACGCGCCGCACCCGCAGGCCGCCACCCGGTTCATGGATTTCTTCCTGGGCGCGGACGTCATCGCCAACGTCACCCGGGAGTTGAAGATCACACCGGTCAACCGCGACGCCAAGCTGACCCCGGAGCATGCCAGGTATACGGTGTCGGACGAAGCCTTCGGAAAATTGGTCCGCTTCGACGAGCGCGCCGTCATCGCGAACCGCGCCGCGTGGCAAGACCTGTGGGACCGGCAGATCGCCCCCATGACGCTGCGTTGAGCCGCCGCATCCAGCCATCCCGTCAACCACCCTTTTGGAATCGGATATGCCTTTCATCACGGCCAACGGTATACGTACCTTCTTCCGCAGCGTCGGGGAAGGACCTCCCCTGCTCCTGATCGCAGGCAACGGCATGGACCATAAGGCCTTCGACGAGCAGTTGCCGTTATTCGCCCGCGATTTCCGGTGCATCGTCTACGACATGCGCGGTGTCGGGCAGAGCGATATCCCGGACGACGGATACACGATCAAGGAAATGGCGAAGGATGCCCTCGCGCTGCTGGACGCGCTGGACATTCCCGCCTGCCACGTCGGCGGCTATTCTCTGGGCGGCGCGATCGCGCTGGAATGCGCCCTGGCGGCCCCGCGCCGCATCAGGACGCTGTCGCTGTACGCGAGCTACGATCGTCCGGACCCCTACTTGCGGTTGCGCTACGACCTGCTGATCAAGGTGCTGGAAGACGCCACGCCCGAGATCTGGGCGCTCTTCAGCGCCTACTCCGCCTTTGGCGAAGCCTACGTCAACGCCAACGAGGCGAGCGTACGGCAGGAAATCGCGCGGCGCGTGGCGCGTGGGGCGCAGGACGATGCGCGCGCCACGCGCGGGCTGATGGGGCACTACCAGGCGATCCTGTCGCATGACGTGGCCGACCGGCTCGGCGAAATCAAGGTGCCGACCTGGATCGCCGCCGGCTCGGACGACCACGTCATGCCGCCGCACTATGCAAGGCGCATGCATGCGGCGATCGCGGGTTCGCGCCTGGAGATTTTTCCCGATCGGCCGCATCGCCTACTGAATTTCCACGCCGAGCCTTTCACGGCGCGGGCCCACGACTTTCTGCTGGAACACAGGTAGCGCCGTGCTGACACGATACTCACCCGTTCGATTCGCCACGCAGGCAGGCACCGACCCGAGCCTGACGGTGGCGGACCGCATCCGCCGGCGCCTGCGCGACGCCGGCGTCCGCTACCATGCCAATGACAACATCGCGCCATACATCGAACCTGGCGAGCTGGCCGCGCTGCAGGATGAAGTGGCCGGCAAGCTCCAGGAAGTACTGGAATCGCTGGTCATAGACACGGTCGGCGACCACAACACTCTGGATACCGCGGCGCGCGTGGCGCGCATGTTCATTCAGGAAACCTTCCAGGGCCGCTATCTGCCGCGTCCCGATATCACACAGTTTCCCAATGCTGAACGCCTGGACCAGTTGATGGTCGTCGGCCCGATCCGCATCCGCAGCGCGTGCTCGCACCACATGTGTCCCATCCTGGGCCATGTCTGGATAGGCGTACTGCCCAACCCCGACTCGCGCCTGATCGGCCTTTCCAAATATGCACGGTTGTGCGACTGGATCCTGGGGCGTCCACAGATCCAGGAAGAAGCGATATCGATGCTCGCCGACGAGCTGGAAGCCCAGGTCCGTCCGGACGGGCTCGGGATACTGATGGAAGCCGACCACCTGTGCATGCAGTGGCGCGGCGTCAAGCAACATGAAACGATGATGCGCAGCAGCCTCATGCGAGGCCGGTTGCTGGAAGACAGCGACCTGCGCAGGCAGTTCATCGATCTGGCGCGACACGGCCGATAACGCGGCGCGCCATGGCCAGGCACCCACCAACGCAAGCAAGGACAAGAGGATGAGCACGATGAATACGACACCACCCGTGGAGACGCAAGGCACACGCATTCCGCTGCTGGATCTGACCCGCCTGCGGCACCCCGACATCGACGTCCGCCGGAAGCTCGGCCGCGAACTGGCGGAGCTCTGTCGAACCGTCGGTTTCTTCTACATCGTCAATCATGGCGTGGACGTGGCGAAGATCGACGGCATGTTCTACCAGGCGAAGCGCTTCTTCGCCCTGCCCGAACATGAGAAAGTCGCCCTGTCCATGACGAGCAACCCGCACTGGCGCGGCTATCTGCCCATGAGAATGCTCGGCAACGACGCCGAGATGAAGGGCAATATGCTGGAGAGCTTCCATGTCTGGCAGGAGCATGCCGATGACGACCCGGGACTGCTGGCGAACAAGCCACTGCACGCGCGAAATATCTGGCCGGCGGCGCTGCCCGGCTTGCGGCCGGCGGCGCTTGCCTATGTCGCCGAGGTCACCGAGCTGGCAAAACAGATGATGCGGCTGGCCGCGCTAGGCCTGGACCTGCCTGAAGACACGTTCGTGCGCTATTTCACGAATCCGATCTCGCTGCTGCGCCTGATCCACTATCCGCCGCAGCAGCCGGCCGACCCGGCCGACATCTATGGCACCCGGCCGCATACCGACAATGGCGCATTTACCCTGTTGGCGCAGGACCAGACCGGCGGACTGGAGATCATGGGCCCGGACGGCGACTGGCTTCCCGTCCCGCCCGTCGCGGGCAGCTTCGTGATCAACCTGGGCGAGATGATGAAGGTCTGGACCAACGGCCTGTTCCGCGCCACGCCGCACCGGGTGATCAACAAGTTCGGCAAGGACCGCTATTCCAGCCCGTTCTTCCTTAACCCGGATTACGACCATGTGGTCGCGCCGGTGATGCACGGCGAAGCGGGCGCGGTGGAGCCCGTGTTCCACACCACCGTGGGCCGAGACGAGGCCGCGACGTGCGGAGAAATCCTGACGCGGCTGTACCGCCGCATATGGCCGTCGGCGCTGGAGGGACAGGTCAAGTAGGCCCAGGCCGGCGCCCCGAAGGGGGCGCTGGACCGGGCCGATCGAAAGAGCCAGGGCAGGCCTCCCTACTGCTGGCGTGCACGCAGATTCTGTTCGTCGGCGATCGCACGATATCGCGCAGTTTCCTGCTTGAGTTTCGTGGCGAAGGCCTCGGGACTGCTGGCGACCACGTCCAACCCCATCTCGGCCAGCTTGGCCTGGGCCTCCGGCCGGCGCAGGGTCGCCGCGATGCCCTTGTTCAAAGCCGCGATGACGGCGGGGGGCGTATTCGCGGGAGCAAGAAATCCGTACCACGCGGACTCTTCCAGATCGCCCAACCCCGATTCAGCCACCGTGGGCACCGCGGGCGTCATCGGCGTGCGGGCCTTGGTGATGGTCGCGAGCAGCTTGATCCGCTTGTCCTGCATCTGCTGCAAGGCCGAAGGCAGGTTCATCATGCCCAGTTGCACCTGGTCGCCCATGACGCCCAGCATGATCTCGGCCTGCCCCCTGAACGGCACTTCCAGGAACTCGACCTTGGCCCGCTGAGCCAGCTGCACCAGGACAAACTGGCTCTGGCTGCCCAGGCCGCTGGTCCCGAAGCTGATCTTCTGGCCGGATTTGCGTGCCTGGTCGAATAATTCGCCCAGGGAAACCGCCGGCAGGCTCGCCGGTGCGATAAACGCGTACGGGGTCGTGCCGACCAGGATAACCGGCGACAGGTCCTTCAAGGTATCGAAGGGCAGGTCATCCCTGACCGCGGGCGTCGTAGTCAGGCCGTTGGCCTGCAGCAATAGGGTGTAGCCGTCCGGCTGGGCGCGCACCACGGTATTGGTGCCGATGATGCCCGCGGCGCCGGAACGATTCTCCACGAAGACGGCCTTGTAGTCCGACACCTCGGGCAATGTCGCGGCCACCAGTCGTGCCAGCGAATCGATGGTGGAACCCGCCGAGAATGGCACGACGATGCGCAATGGCTTTTCCGCAAGCGCGGATGCCCCGGGAAGCGCCAGCAGCGCGGCGGCGGCCAGCAAGCGGAATGCGTCCCGCCGCGTACAGGACCCGGCGGACAAGGGAACAATGGGGGGATGCGACACAGGCTTCGACATGACAGGCTCCAGTTGCTGGAACATCGATAAGCGGCGTGCCGGAACGTCGCGGCCCCGCTGGATGGAAACCCCGCGGCCATCGCGGCCGCGGGGATGACGAATGGGATGACGAACGGGAATAGCGGACTGCGATGGCGAACGACGATGGCCATGGCGATGGCAAAAGGCGAACGATCGCCGTGGCCGCCAGGCTGTCAGGCAGCGCGCCGCAATATCGCCGTCGATACCGAGAATCCGCGCTCATGCGCCATGCGCCGGCGCTCGGGCGACGGCGACGCGGGGCGCTCGACCTGCTCGCCGCCCTTGTAGACCGCGCGGATGCGCTTGGGGTCCGCGAGGATGCCGATATTGATCAGGGGATCGCCGTCGACGACCAGGAAGTCGGCCCACCGTCCCGGCGCCAGCGTGCCGACCCGGTCTTCCCAACCCAGCGCTCTGGCATTGTTGGCGGTGGCGGCGACGATGGCGTCCATCGGCCGCATGCCCAGCAACTCGACCATCAACTCCAGTTCCCGGCTGTGCCATTCCCCGTACGGGGTGACCGCGAAGCCCGACTCGGATCCCATCATCATCGGGATGCCCGCCTCGATGCACCGGGTGTGGATCCTGACCAGGGCATCCAGTTCGCGGCGCTTGTGCTCGATGTAGTTCGGATCCACGCCCACCTCGCTGCCGTGCTGCACGATGTTGGCGGCGAAGGTCATGGTGGGACAGATGGGAATGCCAAGATCGCGCACCATGCCGACGTCTTCCGCCTTCATGTAGGAGGCATGGATAAGCCAGTCCACGCCCGCACGCGCCGCCATGGCCACGGTGCCGGCATAGCGCGCGTGGATGGTGACCTTGCGGCCCAGTTGGTGGGACATCTGCACGATGGCCGTCATTTCGTCGGCGGTGAAGCACGGGCCGGCGTCCAGATTGGATTCCTGCGCCTGGCTGTCGCCGCTGATCTTCACCACGTCGACGCGGTTCTTGACCTGCCGCCGCACCTCTTGCAGCATGTCGTCCCGGTTGTGGCACAGGACGCCTTCCGCCGAGACCGGCATGCCCAGCCAGCTGGGAAAATAGTCGGCGAAACCCCCATCCGCGCTGATATGCCGGCCGCCGGCCGCGACCCGGGGCCCCGGGTACATGCCGTTCAGGATGGCGTCGCGACAGGTCACCGCCACGTTCCAGGTGGAGCCCGGATCGCAGATGGTCGTCACGCCGCTTTGCAGGACCTTGCCGGCATTCCAGACGGCGCGCACGGCGGCCCACTCGGCGCCGCCGTAGACGTCGATTTCCTCGGCCGCCCTACCCTCGCCATAGGAGATATGGCAGTGGGTGTCGATCAACCCCGGCATGATGGTGGCGCCGCGCGTATCCACGGCTTCGTCCGCGGGTGCTTCGGCGGCGGCGGGCCGCGCCTTGCCCTGCCACACCGCGACCACCCGGCCGTCGGCGACGCGCATGTTGCCGTTCTCGATGGCCAGGCCACCGGTGCCATCGATCAGCGTGGCACCAAGGAAGTCGAGGATCTTCGCCATGGCTTTCCCTTCAAAGCTCGATGTTGTAGAGCTTCATCGCATTGCCGGCGACCACCTTGAAGCGGTCTTCCGGCGACATGTCGCCGAGCACGCGCTCGACGTTCTGCGTCGTGTTCGGATAAGGGCACGGCGGGTGCGGGAAATCCGAACCCCACATGATGCGGTCCACGCCGATCTCGGTGCGCAGCTTGGCAGCCAGCGGATCGTTGATGACGCCGGCGTAGATGTTTTCCTCGATATAGCGACCGGCGGGCTTCTTCTTCAGGTTATCGAAACCGGGGAAGGTCTCGATACGATTGACGCGGTACTTCAGGATGGGCAGCCAGGACGCGTCGTACTCCGACAGGAACACCTTCAGCCGCGGGAAACGGTCGAAGATCCCGCCGAAGATGAATTCATTCGCCAGCACGGGCGCGGCTTCCTGGAATAAGTCGAGGAAGCTGGCAGGCACGTTTTCGCGCTCCTTGTCACCGTGGTAGGTGAACGGGTCGCGCACCTTGCCCGTGACGATATGCAGGGTGACGGGCAGCCCGGCTTCCTCGGCGGCGGCCCAGAAGCGGTCGTACTTGCGATCGCGGTAGGGAGCCGCGTCATCCACGGGGCTGGTGCCTATCATCACGCCGCGCGCGCCGCGCTTGATGACTCGGTCCAGTTCCTTGATCGCCCAGTCCACGTCGACGATGGGGATCATCGCGATGGCGAGCAGGCGCTTCAGGTCCTGCGAACAATATTCCTGGATCCAATCGTTGTAGACCTCGGCGCAGGCATTGCGCGCCGCGTTGTCCGGCATGCGGGGAATCCACAGTCCCCAGGTCGGGTTGAGGACCTCCGCGGCGATGTGGTCGGAATCCATCAGTTGGAGCCGGTACACCGGATCGGATCCGGCCTTGGACAGATCCTCCAGCCGGCGGTCCTTGCTATCGGCGGCGACCAGTTCGTCCATCCGCGCGGCCTCGCCGGGACGCCCGAGGTAAAAGAACGATCCCTCATGGCCTTCGAAGTTCTTGACGCCGTGGGGCACCTTGTCGCCGAAGCGCTTGCCCAATGCATTGATCCAGAGATCCTGCGGTTCGAAGACGTGGGAGTCGGCCGAGATGATGAGTTGGTCCATGGTCTGGTATGCCCTGTTCAGTGGTGGTACGCGAGTGGAACACCACGAATTATATGCCTTATTGGTATGCCAATCAACTATGCCTTTGTTCCGATGAATCTTTCCATCCCGATGGTCCGCTCGACCAGCCATACACCACCGATCGCCATCAGGATGAGCAGCGTCGACACCGCGGATACGGTCGGGTCCAGGTTGAATTCCATGTATTGGTAGATCGCGATCGGCAGCGTGCCGGTGCCCGGCGCGATCAGGAATATCGTCATGGCGAAATCGTCGAACGACATGACGAAGGCGAACAGCGCGCCGGCGAACAGGCCCGGCCGTATCAGCGGCAGGGTCACATGGCGGAAGGCGTCCCAAGGACGCGCGCGCAGGCTGGCCGCCGCATCGTCCATCTGCCTGTCGTAACGGCGCAGCGCCGCCAGGACGGAACGGAAGCTGTAGGGAAACGTGATGATCACGTGCCCGAGCGCGATGGCCGCGTAGCCCGGCCCCAGGCCGACGCGGTTGATGAAAGCGAGCAGCGCCAGTCCCGTCACGACCAGCGGCAGCAGGATGGGCGACATCAGGAGCGGTTCCAGCACGGGCGACAGGCGCAACCGGTATTTCCACATCCCGTAGGCAGCCAGCGTTCCGGTCAGCACGGATACAGGCGTGACGATGGCCGCGATGCCCAGGCTGGCGAGAAAGCTGGACGTGAACTCGTCCCGGGCGAAGATGTTGGCGTACCAGCGCAGCGAAAGCTCGGTGGGCGGGATGGTGGTGTACGCGTGCGCGCCGAATGAAGAAACCACCACCAGCAGGATAGGCGCGAGCAGCAACAGCAGCGCGCTCGCGCGCAGGGCCCAGACCACGGAAAAGCCGGCCGGCCGCCTGAGCCGGCGGAAGCCGTCAAGATGTCCGCGCATGTTGTCTCCTTGTCAGCCGGCCGGCGACATACAGGCAGGCCATCGTGAACAGCAGGGCCAGCGCGCTCAAGGCCGCCGCGACGGGCATGCCGCCACCGTACATCGCGCGATCGTAGATGGCGTTGGCGATCATGCGGACGGCGCCGCCACCCAGCAACAGGGGCGTGGCGAACGCGGTACCCGCCAGTACGAACGCCAGCGTCCCGGCCGCCGCGATGCCGGGCATCAGCAGCGGCAGCGTCACACGGAAGAACGTCGAGACTTCGTCGGCGCCCAGGTTCTGCGCGGCTTCCTCCAGCGTGCGGTCATGGCGGCGAAAGCCCGCGGCCAAGGTGAAGATGACGAACGGCAGCACGAAGTAAACCAGGCCTGTCGCCACGCTGGCTTCATTGCGGATCAGCGGCAGGAAGTCGTTTTCCGGCAGGATGCCCAGGCCGTGCAGCAGGCGGTTGATCAGGCCGGTATTCCCCAGCACCAGGGTGAGCGCATAGAGTCGTACGACCAGGCTGGTCATGAAGGGGATCGCCACGAGCATGATCAGCGCCGTGCGCAATCGCGCGCTGGGGCTGCGTACGATCCAGTACGCGACCGGCAGCCCCAGGGCCAGGCTGCCCAGCGTGGCGATGGCAGACAGGCGGAAAGTGGTCCAGATCGCGGCCAGGTAGAGAGGATTCGACAACGCTTGCGCGTAGACCCGCAACGTCGGCCCACCGCTCAGCTCGCCGCCCATGGTCCCCTGGGCATACAGGCTGAAGGCCAGCAGCGCGGCGATCGCGGCGACGAATATGGCGAATATCGCCAGCGCTGGCAGCACCAGCAGCCATCCGCGCCAAGCCCAGGGCCTCGCGGCCTTGCCCGCTCCCGCTGGCGTACGGGTGGCGCGTGGCGCCGTGCGGGCCGCGGCGGTGTGTCCCGGCGGCGTCATGGACGCACCACCTGGACGGCATGACAGGGCCACTGCAGGACGACACGCTCTCCCAACGGGAATTCTTCGACGTCCGCACCGACGGGCTGCCGCGCCATCAGCTCGCAGGCGCCCACGTCCACGCGAAGCTCCAGATGCGAGCCCATATAACAGCGGTGGACGATCCGACCGGTCACATGGGACACGGGTTCGCCATCGCCAGGTAGCGCGGCCGCGCGCAACACGCATATGCTTTCAGGCCGGATAAGCAGCAGGGCAGCCCGTTCGATTTCCGCCGCGCCGGCCCGGACCGGAATCGCCTGCCCCCAACAGGTCTTGAACACGGGCAGGCCATCGCGTACGCCGACATATTCGGCGGGCACGATGTTCGCGGCGCCGACGAAACCGGCCACGAACTGGTCGACGGGGTGCAGATAGATCTCTCCCGGCGTGCCGATCTGTCGTATCCCGCCTTCCGCCATGACGATGACGCGGTCGGACATGGCCAGCGCTTCGTCCTGGCTGTGCGTCACCGACACCGCGGTCACGCACAGCTTCTTCAGCAACGCGGTCAGTTCCACCCGCATCTCGGCGCGCAGGCGGGCGTCCAGGTTGGACATGGGCTCGTCCAGCAGGAGCAGCGATGGCCGCATCGCCAGCGCCCGTGCGATGGCAACGCGCTGCTGCTGTCCGCCCGACAGTTCGTGCGGATAACGAGCGGCGTACTGGCTCAGCCGCACATGGGACAGTGACTCCTGGATACGCGCTTCGATCTCGCCGGCGGACACGCGCGTCATGCGCGGCCCGAACGCCAGGTTTTCCGCGACGGTCATGTGAGGGAACAGCGCGTAGTTCTGGAATACCAGCCCCACGTCGCGCCGATATGGCGGAACGTCCTTCATCGACTCGCCCTGCAGGCGGATCTCGCCCCGGCTGGCCGGCACGAAGCCCGCGATGGTCCGCAGCAGCGACGTCTTGCCGCTACCGCTGGGTCCCAGCAGGGTGATGAACTCGCCTCGATGGACGGTGAAAGTCGCGTCCGAAACGATGGTGGCGTGTCCGTAGCGGATATCCACGTCTCGAACGCTGAGCACTTCGTCGCGCGCAGGCGCGGCGGCAGCCGGCCCTGTCGCTAGGACAGCCGTTGTCATGGTCACTACCCCTTGGGATTTGGCATCCGGTATTGGTATGCCTTTTATATATCCCAGTTGGCGTGGCCATGTCAACGGTACAGTGTTGCGCCGCTCAAGCGGCCTGCGTCTCCAGCACCGGATAATCCGTGTACCCCACCGGGCTGCAGTGATCCAGGTCGTAGATCGTCGCGTTGTCCAGCGCATTCAAAGGCGCGTTGCGGCGCAGCCTTTCGACCAGGTCGGGGTTGGCGATGTAGGCCTTGCCGAACGACACCGCATCAGCCACGCCGCGCGCGACGACGTCGGCCGCCGATGCCGCGTCGAACCCGTCGTTGGCGATGCACACGCCGCCGAACTCGCGCTTCAGCATCGAGAACAAGGCGCCCTCGCCCTGCGTTTCACGAATGAACAGGAAGCCCAGCTTGCGCTCGCCCATGGCGCGCGCCACATGGCCGAAGGTGGCCGCCGGGTCGCTGTCGCGCATCGAATACGACGGCGAACGCGGCGCCAGATGCAGGCCCACGCGATTCGGCGCCCACACTTCGAGCACCGCATCGATGACTTCGATCATCAGGCGCGCACGGTTTTCGACGCTGCCGCCATAGGCGTCCGTGCGGTGGTTCGTGCCGTCCTGCAGGAACTGGTCCAGCAGATAGCCATTGGCCCCATGGATCGTGATGCCATCGAAACCGGCCGCCTTGGCATTGCGCGCGCCTTGCCGGAACGCGTCGATGATGCCGGGGATTTCATCCAGCGCGAGCGCGCGCGGCACCGGGTAGGGTTGCTTGGGCCGCAACAGGCTGACGTGCCCTTCGGGCGCGATGGCGCTGGGCGCCACCGGCTGGCGGCCTTGCAACAGCAAGGGATGCGAAATCCGCCCGACGTGCCACAGCTGCGCGGCGATCCGGCCGCCCGCGCCGTGCACCGCGTCGGTCACCCGCCGCCAGCCCGCGGTCTGGGCCTGGCTCCAGATGCCGGGTACGTGCTGGTAGCCGACGCCGTCATCCCGGACGGGCGTGCCCTCGGTGATGATCAGGCCGGCGGACGCGCGCTGCACGTAGTGCTCGGCCATCAGGTCGTTCGCCACGTTGTCGGGCGCGCGCAGGCGCGTCAGCGGCGCCATCACGATACGGTTGGGCAGGTGCAGGTCGCCTATGGAAAGGGGGTCGAAAAGCGTCGTCATGGTGCCATCCCGGATGTGTGCGGCCCCAGTCCTGGCCGGGCGCCGCTGGAGCAGGCGGCCCGGGTATCCGGACCAATGCCCCTCGTTGTTTAATAATGAAACCATGGCGATCATACGCAGCATGGTTTAAAATTGCAACCCTAAGATCTCGAGAGGCCGAAATGCAACGCAAGCGCCTGGGCGAAGACCCCTGCCCCATCGCCCGATCGCTGGACGTGATCGGCGATTGGTGGAGCCTGCTGATCGTGCGTGAAGCCATGCAGGGCACCTGCCGCTTCAGCGATTTCCAGCAGCATCTGGGGTTGGCGAAGAACATACTGAGCATGCGCCTGCGCAAACTGGTCGAACAGGGCGTGCTGGAGACGCGGCCATCCGCCGAACGCGGCGACCACAAGGAATATCACCTGACCGCGAAAGGCCGCGGACTCGATCCCGTGCTGCGGGCCTTGTACGCCTGGGGCAAGGAACACCTGTTCGCCGAGGCGTGAAGGCCCGCCCCGGCGTCAGCGCGCGCGCCTGTCCAGGCTGTAGGCGCCGGCGCCGTTCAGCACCAGCTGCAGCAGGCCGCCGGCGATGGCCAGGTTCTTCAGGAAGTTGACCTGCTGGTTGGCATCGCCCCAGGCGCTGTGGAACGCCAGCGCGGTGACGACCGTGAACACGGCCATCACGGCGGCGACCAGCCGGGTGCGGTAGCCGACGATCAACAGAACGCCGCCGCCCAGTTCCACCAACAGGGCCACGGCATACGCGATCGTCGGCAGCGGCAGGCCCGCGGCCGTGATGTACGCGATGGTGCCGGCGGGGGCGGCCAGCTTGCCGATACCGGCGATCAGGAACAGCGCGGCCAACAGCACACGGCTGATCAGCGCGCCTGGGCCGCCGCTGCGGGCGTAAGGGATGGCGGGTTCGTTGTAGGCAGTCTGAGTGGTCACGAGGTTCTCCCCAGGAGAAAAGATGAAGATGGCGCAGCATAGGGTGTTGCCTCCCATCTTCGGAAGCCCATATATTTCGATCCTATCCATCCAAAATATCGATACCTATGCTCGAAGCGATCTCGCTGGACCAATTGCGCATCTTCGTCGCGGCCGCGGAAGCCGGGAGTTTTTCCGCGGCGGGGCGGCAACTGCGCCGCGCGCAGTCGGTGGTCAGCCACACGCTGGCGAACCTGGAGACGCAGACCGGCGTCAGGCTGTTCGATCGCGGCGGCCGTTATCCGGTGCTGACGGAAGCGGGACACGCGCTGCTGCGGGAAGCGCGCGCCGTCCTGAACGGGATGAACGCATTCAAGGCCAAGGCCAAATCGATGGCGGAGGGCCTGGAGCCGGAGCTGACGGTGGTGATCGACGTCATGTATCCCATGCAGGCACTGACCAAGGCCGTGGGCAAATTCCACGAAGCCTTTCCGCACACGCCATTGCGCCTGTACGTCGAGGCGCTGGGCGGATTGGTCAAACCGGTGCTGGACGGCACCTGCGCCCTGGGGGCGGTCGGCTCGCTGCCGACCATCCCCGATAGCCTGGCGACCGAGGCGCTGCTGGACGTTCCCATGGTGAAGGTGGTGGCGCCCACGCATCCGCTGGCGTCGTTCGATGGCGAACTGACGCGCCAGGAACTGGCGCGTCACGTGCAGCTGGTGCTGACCGATCGCACCGACCTGACGGCCGGCAATCACTACGGGGTGTTCTCGCCGTCGACCTGGCGGCTGGCCGATATGGGCGCCAAGCACGCTTTCCTGTGCGCCGGCTTCGGCTGGGGCCATATGCCGCTGGCCATGGTGCAGGGCCAGCTGCGCAGCGGGGAACTGGTGGCGCTGACCCGCGTCAGCCCCGAATGCCACGTGCCGCCCATCACCGTCTACGCGGTGTATTGCCACGACAGGCCGCCCGGGCCGGCAGGCCGCTGGTTCGTGGAGCAGCTCAAGGACGGCAGCCGCGCCTGCCCGACGACGCTGGAAAGCGCCTAGCCGGGGCCCCGGCAGGCGGGGGCCGTCACTCCGTCGGCCCCGCCTCTCGGTCCTGACGCTTTACTTCTTCTTGACCGGATCCAGGCCGGTCTGCTTCACCACCGGCTGGGCCTTGGCGGACGCCAGGAATTTCAGCAGCTCGGCGGCTTCCTTCTGGTGGGTGGAGCTGACCGGCACGCCGCCGGCGAAGCGGGTAATGGACTGCACCGACGCCGGCACTTTGCCGACGAAGGTCACGCCCGGCACGGGCAACAGTTCGGCGACCTGCTGGAAGCCGACCTCATACGTGCCGTCCGCCACCTTCGACGCCACCGGGATCTTGGGCACCATGGTGGCCTTGGACTTGACCTGATCCTCGATGCCCAGCTTCTTGAACATTTCCTTTTCGATGTACACGCCGCTGGCGCTATCGGAATAGGCGATGGACTTGGCGTTCAGCAGGGTCTTCTTCAAGCCGGCGATGGTGGAAATGTCGGGCTTGGGCTGCCCTTGCTTCACCACCATGCCGATGGGCGAATCAGCCAGCTCGACGCGCGAGGACTTGTTCACCTCGCCCTGCTTGATGAGATCGTCCAGCGCGTAGCCGACCATGATCACGACGTCGGCCGGCTCCTTGCGCGCCAGGCGGTTGGGGATCGCTTCCGGCGACTTGCCCATGGACGGGCCGTGTTCGGTGACCAGCGTATTGCCGGTGGCCTTGGTGAATTCCGGGCCCAGCTTGTCGTAGGCGGCGGAAAAGCCGCCCGAGATCAGGACGTGCAGCTCGGCGGCCTGGACGGGCGCATAGGCCGCGGACGCGGCCAGCAGGGAACCCGCCAGGGCCAGGGTGCGTAGGGAAGTTTTCATAGTCTCCTCGGTAGCCGAGAGTTGAAGAAATCGTGATCAGGCCTGCGCCGCCACGCGGGCGGCCGCGCCGCCGCGCGCATACAGCGCCAGCGTCGCCGCGAACGCGCACAGCGCCGCGAAGGTCATCCAGTAGCCGGGCGCCGCGCGGTCGCCCGTGGCATGGATCAAGGCGGTGGAAATCTCCGGCGTGAAGCCGCCGAAGATGGCCGTGGCCAGGCTGTACGCGACGGAAAACCCGGCCACGCGCACCGATGCCGGCATGATCTCGGCCAGCGCCACCACCATCGCGCCGTTGTAGACGGCGTACAGGAAGGACAGCCACAGCAGCACCGCCAGCATCTTGCCGAAGGTCGGCCCGTCGGCCAGGTAGGTCAGCGCGGGATAGGAGGTGACGATGGCCAGCAAGGTCATCGTCAGCAGCACCGGCTTGCGTCCGACGCGGTCGGAGATCGCGCCGCCGATGGGCAGCCAGATGAAGTTGGACACGCCGACGCACAAAGTCACCAGCAGGCTGTCGGACGTGCTCAGGTGCAGCACGGTCTTGCCGAAGGTCGGGGCGTAGACGGTGATCAGGTAGAAGGCCGTCGTGGTCATCGCCACGATGAGCGCGCCGCCTATCATCAGCTTCCAGTTGGCGATCAGCGAGACCCACGATTCGCGCAAGCCCGGCCGATGCGTGCGCGCCTTGAAGGCCTGCGTTTCTTCCAGACGACGGCGCAGGACGAAGATGAAGGGAATGATCAAACAGCCGACGAAGAACGGAATGCGCCAGCCCCAGGCGGCGATGGTCGCCGAATCCATCCAGCGATTCAGGCCGAAGCCGAGCGCCGCGGCCACCACGATGGAAACCTGCTGGCTGCCCGATTGCCAGGCGGTGTAGAAGCCCTTGTGTCCCGGCGTTGCCATTTCAGCCAGGTAGACCGAGACGCCGCCGAGTTCGGCGCCGGCGGAAAAGCCCTGCAGCAGCCGGCCCAACAGGACCAGCAGCGGCGCCAACAGGCCGATCGTGGCGTGCCCGGGCACGAAGGCGATCAGGATGGTGCCACTGGCCATCAGCGACAGGGTGACGATCAGGCCCTTGCGGCGCCCGACCCGGTCGATGTAGGCGCCCAGCACGATCGCGCCCAGCGGGCGCATGAGAAAGCCCGCGCCGAACACCGCGAAGGTCTGCATCAAAGAGGCGAATTCGCTGCTGGCCGGGAAGAAGACGGCGGCGATCTGGGTCGCGTAGAACCCGAAAAGGAAAAAGTCGAACTGCTCGAGGAAATTGCCGGCCGTGACGCGCACGACCGAGCGTGCCAGGGTCAAGCCGGAAGGTCTGTCCACCGTTGATGATTGCTGCATGTTGTTGTCCTGATTGGCAAGGCGGAACACGGGGCGCCCCAGGACATCCGGACCAGCAGAGCCGCGGAAGGAAAACGATGCAAGGCAATCGCGTCGCCCGGGCAGGCCGGGCGGAAACGCTTGCGTGCGCTGAACCCTTGTTCCCCGCAGGAACGGTGCAATGGGGCACGCCTCCGGGCAAAACGCCCGGACCACCACAGGCAATACGTTAGCCGGCCTAGCTGACCAGCGCATTAAAGCGCTTGTAAGGATTGCGCAGGCCCCGAAGGGGCGGCCGGTGGCCTCAGGCGGGCATCAGGCGGGCATCAGACGCCCGCCGCGCAGCAGGTCGCGCAGGCGCCGCTTGAAGGAACGCGGCGCCGGTTCCAGGATGGGGTCCTGGTCGAAGGCCTGCGCCAGCACGGCCAGCGCACGGGGATCCGGCGAGCGCCCGGCCAACAGGGCACCTGCGGAACTCGTCATGGCGCCCTTCAGTTCCTCCAGTTCCAGCGCGCCGGCGTCCCAGTCGATGCGGCGGGCGTCCTCCGGCGTGTAGAGCGGTGTCAGCCTGTCGATGGCGGTGAAGCGCGCATTGCGGTCGCGCCGGATCAGCACGACCGGCACGCCCATGCCCAGACAGGGGCTGGCGACGTGCAGCAAGGGGGTGACCACCAGCCGCGCGTGGCGCCGGTAGAAATCCAGGTAGCGGGCGGCCAGCCCTTCCATGCGCGCCACGTCACCGTCGGCCAGCGGTGTACAGGAGATGGGCTCGCGCTGGTAGATCAGCCGCGCCGATTCGAGCATGGGCTTGGGCATGGCCTGCAGCACGACGGCCGGCAGGGCGCCCGGCCCGCTGCCATAGGCGATCACCGGCACGCCATCGGCCGGCGCCGCGTCGCGGCGCGGCAAGGTCATGGTGACGCAGCCGGTGACGAAGGCGGCGATGCCGTGCTTTTCCAGCATGCGCCGGGTGACCGCGTCGCGGCAGCCTATCGGCTGATGCCGCAGCAGCAGTTCGCGGTTGCGGGTGACGACGGACTCGGTTTCGGCGTTGAACCCGAAGAACACGGGTTCGACCTGCGGCGGCAACGGAAAACAGCCGTCGTGGAAACAGCCGTTCATGATCAGCCGCACCGGTTCGCCGGCATAGTCGCGCAGCGCGTCCCGGTCTATGCCCACCATGTCTTCGGGCGCTATCCCCAGGCGTCCGAAGAGCGCGCGGGTCGCCAGGGATTGGATGTTGTCGCCGATGTTGACCGATGTGCGGTTGGCGTCGTTGCCGTACCGGAATTCCAGATAACCGTATTTCATCTGCTGCGCGTTGAGCGGCGCCGCGGGCGTCAGCCTGGCTCCGGGCCGTCTGTCATGGATTTCAAAGGGACAGTGTACCCATTTCAAAGTCTTTCCTTGAAATTCAGATAATTCCCTCGCTCCGACACCGGATTTTCCGGCCCAACTGTACTGGTTCCCCGCATCTGTACCGCCCGGGCCCGCCACTTGCTCTGCGCTAGGCCCGATAAAGGCACGGGGGAGTCGCCACATGTCCACGGTCTCTTCATCCACGGATCAGCCCTCCAACTCCGGTACCCCGCTGGCGCGGGTCATGGGCCCCAAGCTGTTGCTGCTGTTCATTGTCGGCGACATCCTGGGCACCGGCGTCTACGCACTGACCGGCCAGGTGGCCAAGGAAGTCGGCGGCGCCGCCTGGCTGCCCTTCCTGGTGGCCTTCGTGGTGGCCTTGCTGACCGCCCTGTCCTACCTGGAGCTGGTGACCAAGTATCCGCAGGCCGCCGGGGCCGCGCTGTATGTGCACAAGGCCTTCGGCGTGCACTTCCTGACCTTCATCGTGTGCTTCACGGTGATGTGCTCCGGGCTGACCTCGGCCGCCACCGCCTCGCGCGCCTTCGCGGCCAACCTGTTCGCCGCGCTGGGAATGGACCCGGGCGGGGAACTGGTCACGCTGGGCGCATTGGGCTTTCTCATATTGGTGATGCTGCTCAACCTGCGCGGCGCCGCGCACGGGATCAAGACCAATGTGGTGCTGACGCTGATCGAGCTCAGCGGCCTGCTGATGGTGATCCTGCTCGGCTTCTACGCCATCGCCGGCGGCCAGGCGGACTTCTCCCGCGTCGTCGCGTTCGATACGCCCGAGGACAAGAGCGTTTTCCTGGCCGTGACCTCGGCCACCACGCTGGCGTTCTTCGCCATGGTCGGCTTCGAGGACTCCGTCAACATGGCAGAGGAAACCCATTCGCCGAGCCGCATTTTCCCCAAGGTAATGCTGACGGGGCTGGGCCTGACCGCCGTGATCTACGTGCTGGTTTCCATCTGCGCGGTGGCGCTGGTGCCGGTCGGCGAACTGGCCGCCAGCAACACGCCGCTGGTGCTGGTGGTGCAGCGCGCGGCGCCGGGACTGCCCACCGAGACCATCATGCCCGTCATCTCCATGTTCGCGGTCGCCAATTCCGCGCTGATCAACATGATGATGGCCAGCCGCCTGCTTTACGGCATGGCCAACCAGGGCGTGCTGCCGTCCTTCCTGTCCCGCGTCCACCAGCGCAACCGCACGCCCTGGGCGGCCATCCTGTTCACCACCGTGATCGGCCTGGGCCTGACGGTGCTGGTGGCGCGCGCCGAATCGCAGGCCATCCGTGCGCTGGGCGGCACCACCGCGCTGCTGCTGCTGGGCGTGTTCGCCTTCGTCAACGTCGCGGTGCTGGTACTGCGGCGCGACGGCGTATCGCACGAGCACTTCCGGGTGCGCACGATCGTGCCGTGGCTGGGCGCGGCCACCTGCCTGTTCCTTGTCACGCCGATGACGGGCCGCGACCCCATCCAGTACCAGGTGGCCGGCTGGCTGCTGCTGCTGGGGGTGGTCATGTGGGGAATCACCCTGCTGACCCGCCGCCGTGGAGGCCGGCTGGACCCGGGACGGCTGGACCCGGGACGGCTGGACCCGGAACGGCTCGACACCGAATAGCGGGATACGAGCGGCAGGCGTAGCGGCGCGAGTAGAATGGCCGGGCTGGCCGCAGCGCCAGGCGCATCCTACCCATTTCGCCGCCATGCCCGTGCACTACCTACGTGCGTTGACCAGCCCCGGCCGCACGACCGAAGCCAACCGCCGGCTGGGCGTCTCGCTCGCCTTCGTCGCCGGCGCCGCCAACGCCGGCGGCTTTCTGGCGGTGGGGCAATACACATCGCACATGACCGGCATCGTGTCCGCGCTGGCCGACCACGCGGCACTGGGCGAGATCACGCTGGTCTTCGCGGGCATGTGCGCGCTGCTGGCTTTCCTGATCGGCGCGGGGGTGTCGGCCATCCTCATCAACTGGGGCCGGCGGCGCGGCGCACACAGCGAATACGCCATGCCCCTGATGCTGGAAGCGGCGCTGCTGCTGGTCTTCGGCCTGATGGGCACGCAGCTGGAACAGCAGCGCATGCTGGTCGTCCCGGCCACCGTGGGCCTGCTCTGCTTCATCATGGGACTGCAGAACGCCATCATCACCAAGATTTCCAAGGCCGAGATCCGCACCACCCACATGACGGGCGTGGTCACCGACATCGGCATCGAGCTGGGCAAGCTGATCTACTGGAACATCGGCGATCGGGGCGCCGACAACAAGGTGATGGCCAATCGGTCGCGCCTGCGCCTGCTGGCGGCCCTGCTGGGCATGTTCCTGCTGGGCGGCGTTGCCGGCGCGCTGGGCTTCAAGCACCTGGGTTTCATCGCGACGGTGCCGCTGGCGGCGCTGCTGGTCCTCCTGGCCATCGTGCCGGTGTTCGACGACCTGGCCGCGCTGGGCCGGCGCCCCTGAGCACGGCGGCCGATCGCGATGCGACGAGCGGGCAGCGCCGATCTTCCCCTGCACGGCGGCCGCGTGCCGGCCTGGCTGGGCGCGCGGATGTCCCGCCTGGGCGCGATCATCGCGCAGGCCATCGTGCACCACTACGGCCGCGATGAATTCCTGCGCCGGCTGGCGCATCCCTTCTGGTTCCAGTCCTTCGGCGCCGTCATGGGCATGGACTGGCATTCGTCCGGCATCACGACCAGCGTGATCGGCGCGCTCAAGCGCGGGCTGGCGCCCATGGCGGGCGAACTGGGCATCCATGTCTGCGGCGGACGCGGGAATCACTCGCGTAAAACGCCGCAGGAACTGGCGCTCATCGGCGAGCGGGTGGGCGTCGACGGCGACGCCCTGGCCCGCGCCAGCCGGCTGGTCGCGAAAGTGGACAGTGCGGCGGTGCAGGATGGCTTCGACCTGTACCTGCACGGATTCTTCGTCACCGACGACGGCAAATGGACGGTGGTGCAGCAGGGCATGAACGGCGACAGCCGCACGGCCCGGCGCTATCACTGGCTGTCGGAAGGCTTGAGCAGCTTCGTCGAGGCGCCGCACAGCGCCATCGACGGCCCCAACCAGGGACGCATCGTCAACCTGACCGATCCGCGCGCCGCCGCATCGCGGGGCGGACAACTGGCCTTGCTGCGCGAGGACGGCCCCGATTTCATCGTCGCGCGAGCCGGCGAGTTGGCCTTGCCGGCCCGCCGGCCGGATGCCCGGCCGGGCAGACAGGCGGCTGCTCCGCCGCGGCAGTTGTCGCTGCTGGAGCCGGAGTCGCTGGCGACCGACGATCCCGCACGGCCGGCCCTGCCGCATCTGACCATGCCCGCGCATCACGACGTGCGTCCCAAGGACGTGAACCTGCGGCGCCTGCACGGGGCCCTGGCCGCGGCGGCGGAATGCGGGCCCACGGACTTCGCCGAGCTGCTGCTGGTGCCCGGCGTCGGCGCGCGCACGGTGCGCTCGCTGGCGCTGGTCGCGGAAGTCGTGCACGGCGCCCCGTGCCGGTTTACCGATCCCGCGCGTTTCTCCATGGCGCACGGCGGCAAGGACCGCCACCCCTACCCCGTGCCGCTGGCCGTCTACGACCAGACCATAGACGTCATGAAGACGGCGGTGCACCAGGCCAGCCTGGGCAACGAAGAGAAACTCGACGCCCTCAAGCGCCTGGATCGCCAGGCCCGCCAGCTGGAGCGCACGGCGCGCGGGCCGGCCCTGCCGGACTTCATCGAGCAGGAGCGCGCGGACTCCCCCGACTATGGCGGCCGCAGCGTGTTCGGCCTGGAAACCCGGGCCACGGTCCTGCCGGCCGGCGGCGAGCCCGACGGCAAATTCAACGATTGATCGGCCCATTCCGTTGCGCTCAGGCGACGAATGGCCTGTCATCCGGTTGTCACAAAACACCTCGACCCGCAGAATGGGGAGAAATCATGCAGATATGACAAGAAAATCGAATGAGCAGCCTGCCGCTGGAGCTAGACTCGGACCTCACCGTCCTTGATCCCGAAAGGAGCGCGGACCTTACTTCCGCCCAAGACATCGAACTGGTCCTTTCCGAACAGATCGGATCGGGCCACGACCGCGTCGTATGGCGCCATCCCCTGAATCGCACGCTGGGCGTCAAGGTCTCCAAGCCTGACCAGGAGCGCGACCAGAACCTGATCGAACTGCATTACGGCATGCACCTGCAACGGCTGGGCGTCGCCAGCCGGCACCTGCCCCGCGTCTACGGCTGGGCGCGGACCGACCATGGCCCCGGGCTGGTGGTCGATCTGGTGCAACACGCCGATGGCACGCCCTGTCCGACCTTGCCGCAGGCCTTGCGCAGCGGCATGGTCAACGAAATGGAAGCCGCCGGCATGGTGGGCGAAGCCTGCCAGTGGCTGGCCGACAACGGCGTCATCCTGGCCGATCCCGGCATCAACAATGTCGTGGTGGGCCGCGCCCCGGACACGGGCCGCCCCTACCTGGCCTTCGTCGATGGCCTGGGCACGCGCAATTTCGATTTCAAGTACCGGCTGCGCTGCGCGCTGCCGGCGCTGGAACGGTGGACGGCGCAACACAAGGCGGACGTCTGCCGCCGGAAGTTCCTGCGCATGCTGCGCGACCGGTCGAGCAGGATGTGGGTGCCCAAGAAAGCGGCCGCCGCATTGGCCTGAAGGCCGCGCGCCGGTACCCAGCGGCGCTTTCAGCTGTCGCGCAGCAGATCGTGCGAGTTCAGCAGTTCGAAGGCGATATCCGGCCGCGCGTCCAGGCAACGGCGCACGGCCGCCGGGATCGCCTTGCGCGTCAGCCGGCACAGGCCGGGACAGTCATCCAGGCGGATGTCGAAGCCGCGCACGGTGCGCACCTCGTTGGGCCCGGGGGCGATGTGCAGCCTGATTCCCAACTGGGCCTCGATGCGGCTGCCGACGTGCCGCAGGTCCGCCAGGTCCTTGGCCGCCTCGATGCGCGCGATCAGGCGCTTTTCTTCCTGCTTGGTCAGCTGCAGGATGCGCACGTCGCCGCCCGGATCGCACAGCAGGCGTTCGCGGTCGCAGACGCAGGCCCCGGGCGGGCATTCTTCACGGATGGGAAACGGCAGGTTCATGGAAAAAGCGGTGATGGCGGCTGGCCGCTCGCGGCAGGCTGTCCGAGCTGACTATCCGAGCTAACTATCCGAGCCGCTCGCTCACGGCTGGCGACCCGCGGCAACATGATAAATCCTTCCGAGTGCCGCGCGGCCGTAAAATGGCGCCCGTCCGGCCACCGGCCAACCCGAACCTACATCCATCATGCACACCGCGCCCGCTTCGCGACGCCCCGCCCACGCGGCCACCGGCATCGCCGTTTTCCTGCTGATCGCCATCGTCGGCCTGTTCTACGTCAAGTGGTTCCCCTATTACAACCGCGCGTTTGTCGCGGCCAGCAGCCACTCCATCGGGACGTCCATCCTGATGGGCACGGCGGACAGCGCGCCGCCGCCCTCGCTGGACTCGGCCATCGGCTATGCCCTGGCCTACGGCAAGGCGATCTGGCAGGCCATGGTGCTGGGCCTGCTGCTGGGCTCCGCGGTCCAGGCGCTGCTGCCACGCCGCTGGATCGTCCGCGCGCTGGGCGGCACCGGCATGGGCAGCGTCGTCGCCGGCGGCCTGATGTCCCTGCCCGGCATGATGTGCACCTGCTGCGCCGCGCCCGTAGTGGCCGGCCTGCGCAAGTGCCAGGCGGCCCCCGGCAGCGCCGTCGCGTTCTGGCTGGGCAACTCGGTCCTGAACCCCGCCACGCTGGTGTTCATGGGCTTCGTGCTGGGCTGGCAATGGTCGGGCCTGCGCCTGGCCCTCGGCATCGTCATGGTGTTCGGCCTGGGCTGGCTGCTGAACCGCATGAACGCATCGTCGCAACGCACGGTGGACGCCGACGCGGTCCAGGCGCTGCAATCGCAGGCGATCGATAGCCAGGACGCCAATCCCTTCAAGCGCTGGGCGACCATCTTCGCGCGCATGGCGCTGCGCCTGGTGCCGGAGTACATCGTGCTGGTGCTGCTGCTGGGCGCGGCGCGCGCCTGGCTGTTCCCGCACATCGGCGCCGACATCGACAACCATGTGTGGTGGATCGCTGCGCTGGCCGTGGCGGGCGCGCTGTTCGTCATTCCCACCGCGGGCGAAGTCCCCATCATCCAGGCGATGCTGTCGCTGGGCATGGCGGCCGGTCCCGCCGCCGCGCTGCTGATGACCCTGCCGCCGATCAGCCTGCCGTCGCTGGCCATGCTGGCGCGTTCCTTCCGGCCGGTGGAGCTGGCCATCGTAATCGCCGGCGTGGTGGCCACCGGCCTGGCGGCCGGCGGCATTGCGATCGCGCTGGCGTTCTAGCGTCAGACAGAAAGCCAGCTTCCCCCGTCAGAACGCCCACCTCACGTTCAGGAATCCCGCGTTGTCCTGGCTGCCGCCTCCATGCTGGCCGCGGTAGCTCAGTCCCACCGTGGCGGACTTCGACACCGCGACTTCCGCGCCCAGCTCCGTGACCAGCGCGTCGCGCGCGATCGGCGTGCCGGCCACCGTGAAGGACGGACCGGTATCGAAGGCCATGGTGCGTTCCGGATCGACGTCGCCCATCGCGTGGCGCCAGCCCAATGCCGCCCGCAGGTGCGCCGCACGGCCGGCGATATCCGTGGACCAGCCGCCGCGCACGCCCACCGTGGTGGTGGTGATGTCGTTGCTGTCGCTGTCGGCATTCAGCGCGGCCGACCCGCCCTCTTCCGAGAAACCATGGATGCGCTGGTGGGCATAGGCGATACCGGCGAACGGCTCCACCGTCACCGACGGCGTGACCGGGACCGAGTATCCGACCTCGCCGAAGACCTGCCCCGTGGTGGCGGAGTAGTCGGCCTTCAGCTGCTGGCTGGCGCTGCCCAGCGTGACATCGCGGCGCGTGCTGATGTCGCTCCAGGTGAATGACGTGCCGGCCATCACCTTGAGCGCCTGGCCATTCCGGGTCGGGAAGGCCTTGCCGCCGAACAGTGTGATGCTGTAGTTGTCGGTATCGGCTCGGGCATCGCGGCTGTCCACCTTGATGTCGCTATCCTGGTAGCCGAACGCGGCGCCGACCCGCCAGCCGTCACGTACTTCGACGTCGCCGCCGACCATGATGCCGCCCGTCTCCTGGCGATAGCTGGGCGCATTGCCATCGCCATTCTGGCGCTGCCAGTTGCCGATGACGTCCGCCCACACATTGCGCCGGCAGGAGAAGAAACTGCCGCCCTCGCCGGACTGCGGGCCATCGACGCAGGCACCGCCCTGGCCCACCGCGCCCGCGGCGCGCGCATCGCTATCCAGGCTGTCGTTGAAACGATGCATGGGCGTCGTGCGAGCGGTATCCGCGGTGTTCAGCAGCGCGGACATCAGCGCGGCATGGCTGTCGCCGGATAACTGGCGGAAGGCCTTCGGAACGTCCGCGCTGCTCAGGCCCAGCACGGCGTTGTACAGCGGCGAACCGGCGCCGGCGTTCGACGCCGAGCCTTCCTGCAAGGCCTGGGCCACCGCGCTTTCGTTGCCCGTCTGCGCCAGGTCGGGAAAGCCGGTTGCATTGCGCGTGAAGTCCACCAGGACATCGTTGGGGTCGTAGCGCACGCTGGCATCGATGAACGCCAGCTGCGGCAGTTCGGTGTTGGCGAACTGCCCCTGGACCCCTTGCGCGGCGGTCAACACGGTGTAGCTGTTGGTGCCGTTGTATTGGAATCCATCCGCCACGCGCAGTGTCCCGGCCAGCGTCGCGGCGCCCTGCACGCCGACCTGGCTGGCGCCTGGGGACGTCAGATCCACCTGCATGGTGCCCGACGGCAGGTTCTGGAAATTCCCCGCGACGCGCAGCGGTCCGTTCGCGGTCCCGGCGTTCACCGTGCCCGCATTGCTGAGCCCCGCGATGGTGCCGCTGCCGCCCAGCGTTCCGCCGGGATTGACTGCCACCCGCGCGGACAGCACAGCCGGCGACGCGGCGGTCCCCAGCGCCAGCGTTCCGGCGTCGACGACCACCGTGCCGCTGAAGGGTTGCACGCCGCTGGCGGTCAGCGTGCCGGCGCCGTTCTTGACCACGGTGCCGTTGCCCGAGAGCACGCCGTTGAAGCTTCCGTCCACGTTCTGCGCGAATACCAGGTTGGCGTTGTTGGCGATGTTGCCCTGCAGGCTGGTGGTGTCGCCGATCAAGGTGCCGGCGTTCACCTGCGTGCCGCCGGTATAACTGGACGGCTGGGTCAGCGTCAGCGCGCCCGCACCGCTTTTCACGAGCTGGCCCGCGCCGGACAGGGCGCCATTGAAGGCGCCGTCGCCGTCCTGGTCGAAACGCAGCGTGGTGCCCGCCGCGCCATTGATCGCGCCCTGCAGGCTGGTGCTGTTGCCCGCCAGCGTGCCGCCGGCGATGGTGGTGCCGCCGCCATAGCTGCTCGCGCCGTTCAGCACCAGGGTACCCGCGCCGGCCTTCGTCAGGCCGCCTGCGCCCGTCAACGGCTGCGCCAGCGCGAATACCTGGTCGGTGCCGCCAACCGCGATGGTGCCGCCCAGGGCGCCCACCGTCACGTTGCGCGCCGTCCCGGCATAGGCGGGACTTGCGATCGCCAGGGTGCCGCCATCCAGCGTGACGCCGCCCGACGCCGCGCCCAGCTGGTTGTCGGCCGATACCTGCAGCGTGCCGGCCGATACGGTGGTGCCGCCGCCATAGGTGTTCGCCGCCGCCAGCACCAGCGTGCCGCCGTCGCCCTTCAGCAGGCCGCCGGTGCCGGTGATGGGCGCCGCGATGGTCGCGGTTGCGCCGTTGTCGACGCGTATCGGCGTCAGCGGCGCGCTGATCACCAGCGCACCATTGGCGCCCGCCTGCAAGGTGTAGCCGTCCGCCAGGAATTGCATGCCCGTCAAGGACTGCGGTCCCGCGACCGTGACCGTGCCGCCGGTCCCGGCGAACGCGGCGAAGCGTCCATTCCAGGTTTGGCTCTGCGCGCCGGTAGCGTTGGTCCAGTTGGCGGTAGCGCCATCCCAGGTGCCGTCGCCGCCGGCGATCTGGCCATCGGCGATGGTCTTCGTGCCGTTCCAGAACTGGATCTCTCCCGGCGTGCTTTCCACCAGCAGGTTCACCTGATTGGGCTGGTTGGTCTGCAGCGTGAAGTTGCCGGCGGCATACCCCGTGGGCAGCGTTCCGTAGACCAGCCCGTTGTCGGTCAAGGCGCCGCCGTACTGGAACAGCCGATAGACACCGGTGTTCAGCGCACCGGCATCGATTACGTTCAGCACGCCGTCCATGGTCAGGCTGGTGGCCACGGTGACCGCGCTGGTGGCCGAGTTCGGCGCGCCCAGCGAGAAATCCAGCTGCGTGGCGGGCGACAACGACAAGGCTCCGCCGAACGAGATCGGGTTCAGGGGCGTGCCGGCGACCAGCCGGGCGCCGTTCGCCAGGGTGACGTCCGCTGCCACGTTGCCCGACCCCGACAGCGAGGCGCCGGACGCGACGGTCAACGGACCGCCAGACAGGCTGCCGTTGACCTCCAGCACGCCGCTGTTGACGGTCGTGCCGCCGCCGACCGTGTTCGCGCCGTTCAGGGCCAGCGTGGCGCCACCATTCTTGACCAGCGTGCCGTTGCCGTCGATGGTGCCGTTGAAGGCGCCATTGCCGTTCTGGTCGAACACCACCGTTCCCTGGTTGTGGATGACACCTTGCAGGCTCGCCGAATCGCCGATGAGCGTGCCGGCCGCGACGGTGGTGCCGCCGGTATAGCTGTTGGCGCCGTTCAGGCGCACGCTGCCGCCGCCGTCCTTGACCACCTCGCCCGCGCCGGAGATGCCGCCATTGAAAACGCCATTCCCGGTCTGGTCGAACACCAGCGTCGTGCCGCTCGCCGTAGCGATGCTGCCCTGCAGGCTGGCCGTGTTGCCTACCAACGTACCCCCGGCCAGCGTGGTACCGCCGGTATAGCTGTTCGTGCCTCCCAACGTCAGCGTGGCGCCATCGGCCTTCACGAGCGAACCCGCGCCGCTGATGGCGCCGTTCAGCTGCATATCGTTGGCGCCGGAGACGGTGAGCTGACTGCCCAGCGCGACAGCGTTGGACAGCGCCAGAGGCGCGCCCGCCTGCAGCGTGGACGGACCGGTCACCGAAAGAGTCCCGCTGCCTATCGCATTGGCGTTGCCCAGGACCAGGGTCCCGTCCTGCAGGGTGGTGCCGCCGGTATAGGTGTTGGCGCCATTCAGCGTCAACGTGCCGCTGCCCAGCTTGTCCAGCGATCCCGGTCCCGAGACCGTGCCGTTCAAGGCCAGGTTACCCGCGCCGTTCACCGTCAGCGGACCGTCGGTGACCACATCGTTCGCCAGGCTGACGGTCGCGGCGCTTTGCAGCGTGGTGCCGCCCGCGGCTTGCAAGGCGCCGCTGCCCAGCGCGGAATCGCTGCCCACCACCAGCGTGCCGCCGTTCAAGGCGGTGCCACCAGCGTAGGTGTTGGCGCCATTGAGCGTCAGCACGGCCGGACCGTTCTTCACCAGACTTCCAGTGCCGCCGACCGCGCCGTTCAGCGTCAGGTCGTGGGAGCCGGCCACCGTCACGCTACCATCCAGTTGCAAGGCATTGGGCAGCGCGATCGACGCATTGCTGTCGAGCGTGGTGCCGGCCGCGGCGATCAGCGCGCCGCCGCCCAGGGCGGCGGCGTTGCCGACGACCAGCTTGCCGGCGTTCAGCCGCGTGTCGCCCGCCTGCGTGTTGGGACCATCCAGCGTCAAGGTCGCGCCACCATTCTTGATCAGGCCACCCGCGCCGGAGATCGCACCCGCCAGCGTCATATCGTTGCTGCCCGCCACCGTGAGTTCGCCGTTCAGCAGGACGGCGTTGGCCAGCGACACAGGCGCCAGCGCGTCCAGCGACGTGCCCGGGGCCACAATCAGCGATCCCGCGCCCAGGGCGGTGCCGCTGCCCGCGACGATGCGGCCCGCGTCCAGGCGCGTATCGCCGGCATAGCTGTTATTGCCCGTCAGCGTGAGGTCGGCACCGCCATTCTTGGTCAACCCGCCCGTGCCCGCTATCGCATTGGACAGCGTCAGCGGCGCGGCGGCATCGACGGCCAGATTGCCTTGCAGGGCGATGGGCACATTCAGATCGATGGGGCCGTTGCCCGCGGGATTGCTCAGTGTGGTGCCGCCGGACGCGGTCAGCGTGCCCGTGCCCAAAGCGCTGTCGCTGCCGACCGCCAGCGTGCCTGCCTGCAGCAGCGTGCCACCCGTGTAGCTGTTGGCGCCGTCCAGCGCCAAGGTGCCGACGCCGGTCTTGCCCAGCACGCCGGTGCCGGAGATGCCCTGGTTCAAGGTCAAGGTTTCCGCGGGATCCGCGATATCGAAAGTGCCACCGCCTGCCTCCAGCGTTACCGGACGATCCATGGTCGGCATGCCGGTGCCCGCGATGCGCAGCGTCCCGCCATCGAAGGCGACCGCGGTGCCCGCGGCGCCCAGCGCGGTGTCGGCGGCGATCTGCGTCACGCCGCCTTCCAGGCGCGTGCCCCCTGCATACGTGTTCACGCCATCCAGGATGAGCGTGCCGGTATCTCGCTTGGCCACGGCGCCGGCGCCGACGATCGGCGCGGTGATGGTCGCGGTCAGGCCGGGTTCGACGCGGATGGCGGTGTAGCCGTCGACATCGCTGACCGCGTTCAATTGCCCGGTGCCCGTGCCGGCGATGACATAACCGTCAGTGGAGAATTGCAGGCCCGTGATGGTCTGCGTGCCATCGACCGTCACCGTACCGGACTGGCCCTGGAACACCGCATAGCGGCCACCCCAGCCGGCATCCAGCGTGGCGGTGGCGTCGGTCCAGTTGCCATTCGTGTTGTTCCAGGTACCGGTGCCGCCTGTGATGGCGCCGTCATCCGGCGCCGCGCCGTTATCCCAGAACTGGATTTCGCCGGCCACCCGCTGGTTCAACAGGCTGACCTGACCCGCGGACGCGGTCAGCAGGGACAGGTTGGCGGGGTCGACACCGGCAGGCAGACTGCCCAGCGCCAGGCCGTTGTTCTGCAACGCGCCGCCGTAGTTGATCAATCGGTAGACGCCCGTGCCGAAGCCGCCGGCATCGCTGACGTTCAAGGTGCCGTCCAGCGTCAGGTTGCCGGCGACGTTCAACAGTCCGCCATTGCTGGCCGAGCCCAGGCGCGCATCCAGTTGCGCATTCGGCGACAGCGACAGCGATCCCACCGTCAGCGTGCCCCGCGTCGAATCCAGCGCCAGATGCGCACCATCGGCCAGGCTGACGGCGCCGGTGGCCTGGCCGTTGCCGCCCAGGGTTGCACCGTTGGCGACGCTCAAGGTCGAGCTGCCCAGTGCGCCGTCGACGATCAGGGCCCCCTGGTTGATCGCCGTCGCGCCTGTATGGCTGCTCACGCCCGTCAGGACCAGGCTGCCGGCGCCGGTCTTGACCAAGGCTCCGGAACCCGCGATGTCACCCGCGAACACGCCATCGGCCGCGCCGCCCAGCGCCAGGCTGGCGGCGGGCTGGATCGCCACCGTGCCGGTGCCGGCCAGGTTGGCGATGGCTTCGCTATCTTCAAGGCGCAGCGTGGCGCCGGTCTCCACGCGCACCAGGCTCGCGCCGTTCAACGCCTGCCCGCCTTGCGCGACGATGGTGCCGCCCATGATACCCAGGGTGCCCGTCAGATTGTTGGCGCCGCTCAGGGTCAATGCGCCGGCGCCGGTCTTTTCAAGGCTGCCCGCTCCCGTCAACGCACCCGCGTAGGTGCCGTCCACGATTTGATCGAAGCGCACCTGCGTACCGAGCGCCGTGGCGATGGGGCCGCCCAGGCTGGTGGCATCGCCAACCAGCACGCCGCCTTGCACCTGCGTGCCGCCGGTGTAGGCGTTCGTCCCGGTGAGCGTCAGGGTGCCCGCGCCCTGCTTCACCAGGGCGCCGACTCCGGTGATGGCGCCGGCAAGCGTCAGGTCGTCGGCGCCGCCGGCGTTCAGCGTGCCGTTCAGCGCGATTGCATTGCCCAGCGACTGGTCTCCCAGCGTGGCCAGGGTCGCGTTGTTGTTGACCGTCAACGCGCCGCCCACCGCGCCCAGCGCGGTCGCGCTTCCCAGCGTCAGCGTGCCGCCGTTCAACGTGGTGCCGCCGGTATAGCTGTTGTTGCCGGCCAGGACCAGGTTGGCGGCGCCGTTCTTGACCAGGCCGCCCGCGCCGGTGATGGCGCCGGCAAGATCCATGTCCTGCGACCCGTTGATGGCCAGCGTGTCCGCCAGCTCGATACCGTTCGCCAAGGTCAAAGCCGCCGTACCGTCGATCGCGGTCGCGCCGTTCACTTGCAAGGCCCCCGTTCCCAGCGACGTATCCGAACCCAGCAGCAGCGTGCCGCCGGATGCGGTCGTGCCGCCCGAATAGCTATTGCCGCCAGCCAAAGCCAGCGTGCCCGTGCCCGTCTTGTTCAGGCCGCCGCTGCCGGACACCGCGCCGTTCAGCGCCACGTCCTGTGTGGTGTCCACGTTCAGCGCCGCGTTCAGCTGTATGGTGTTGGACAGCGCGATCGGCGCTCTGCCGGCCAGGGTGGAGCCGCCATTCACGGCCAGTCCGCCCGTGCCCAGCGCGTTGCCGCCTTCGAGCAGTAGCGTGCCGCCGTCGATGCGCGTACCACCGGCATAGCTGTTACCGTCCGCCAGCGTGAGGGTGCCGGCGCCGGTCTTGTGCAGCCCGCCCGTGCCGGATATCTGTCCGCCCAGCGCCAGGTCATTCGTCGTGTCGGCATCCAGGTCGGCATTCAGCACGATCGCATTGCCGACGTCCAGGGCTTGCGTGCCGGACAACCCCGCAACGCCGGTCACCGTGAGCGCGCCAGTGCCCAGCGCAGCATCGTTGCCCAGCACCAGATTGCCAGCCCGCAGCGTCGTGCCGCCGGCGTAGGAGTTGGCGCCCGCCAGCGTCAGCGCTGCCGTGCCTCCCTTGTTCAGCCCGCCGGTGCCCGACAGCGTACCGGTCAGCGCGACGTTGCGGTCGCCCGTCACGGTGAGCGCATTGTCCAGTTGCACGGCATTGCCCAGCGTCAGGTCCACGCCCGTCGCGGTCCCCCCCAATGACGCGGGGCCTGCCACGATCAGGGCGCCACCGCCCAGCGCATCGCTGGATGCCAGGCGCAGATTGCCGCCATTCATTTGCGTGGGGCCGGTGTAGGTGTTGGCCCCCGCCAGCGTCAGCGTGGTGCCACTGCCCGCCAGCGTAAGGCCGCCCACACCGCTTACGGCACCATTCAAGGTCAGGTCCTGGCTGCGCGCGACGGCCAGGTTGCCGCCCGCGAGCTGCACGTCGTTGGATAGCGTGCGCGCGCCGGTACTGCTGTCCAGCTCGGCATTGCCCGTCACGGCGAGCGCGCCCGTACCCAGCGCGGCATCGCTGCCCACCGCCAGCGCGCCGGCCTGCAGCGCCGTGCCGCCGGTATAGCTATTCGTCCCGTTGAGCGTCAATGTGCCGCCGCCGGTCTTGGCCAACGCGCCTGAGCCAGCGATCGCGCCATTCAGCGCCATATTGCCGCCGGCCGTGGACAATGCGGCGTTCAATGTGATGGCGTTGTCGATAGCGCGCGCACCGCTGGCGATCAATTGAGACGCGCCGCCCACCGCCAGCGCACCACTGCCCAGCGCCGTGTCGCTGCCAACCTGGATGGCGCCGCCGTTCAGCGTGGTGCCCCCCGCATAGTCGTTGAGACCATTCAAGGCGAGCGTGGCGCCGCCGTTCTTCACCAACGCGCCGCTGCCCGTGACCGCGCCGTTCAGGGCCAGGTCATTGCTGCCCGTGTTCGTCAGCGTGACGCCCGCGCCGATATCGACCGTATTCGACAACACGAGTGAGCCGGCGGCGTCCAGCGCCGACGATCCGGTCACGTTCAGCGCGCCCGCGCCCAGCGACGTCGCGCCGCCCGCCACCAGCCTTCCCGCGTTCAAGTCCACACCCGCCAGCGCGGCGTTGTTTCCGGACAGGGCCAGCGTGCCCGCGCCGGTCTTGGTGAGGCGACCCGGCCCACCGATGTTCTGCGCCAGGGTGTAGACATTCGTAGCGGAAGCAATATCCAGCTGGCCGGTCGAGCCGACGCTGATCGCGCGATTCGTGCCGGTAACGCCGTCGCCCGTGACGCGCAACGTACCGCCATCGAACGCGAGCGCGCCGGTGCCCAGGCTGGCGTCGGCCGCCACCTGCAGCACGCCTTCGCTCAAGGTGGTGCCCCCCGCGTATGTATTCGAACCGCCCAGGATCAAGGTACCCGTATCGCGCTTCTGCAAGCCGCCGCTTCCCGTGATCGCGGTATCGATGCGCGCCGTCAGGCCGGGATCGACGCGGATCACGTCCGTGCCCGCCGCCAGGTTCAGCGTGCCCGCCCCGCCCAGCGTGTAGCCATCGGTGAAAAACTGCAGCCCCGTCAGCGTTTGCTGGCCAGCCACCGCGACATTGCCGCCCGAGGCGCCGCCGAATACGCCGAAGGTATTGCCCCACACCAGAGGCGCCTGTCCCGCCGCGTCCGTCCAGTTGGTCAGGCCCGTCTGCCACGCACCGCTGCCGCCGGCCAGCGTGCCGTCCGGTACCTGTTTGCCGCCATTCCAGAATTGCACGCCACCCGCGCCGTTCTGCACCACCAGGTTCACCTGCTGGCTGATGGCGGTCTGCACCTGCAGGTTGGCAGGGAGGGTACCCGGCGGCAGATTGCCCAACGCCAGTCCGTTGTCCGTCAGCGCACCGGTATAGCCGAACAGCCGATAAACCCCCTGGCCAAAGCCGCCCGTGTCCGACACATTCAGCTGGCCGTCCAGCGTCAGGTTGCCGTTCACCTGCACCAATGTCTGCGGCTGCGCCTGCGGCGCCCCCAGCGCCACGTTCACGCGCGATGCATCGTTCAATGCGAGGCTGCCGGTGGTGAGCGTCTGGCCGCTACGCGCTTCCAGGATGCCGCCGTTCGCGACGTTGACGTTGCCCAGCAAGGTGCCGGCGCCCGACAGCGCCGCGTTGGCGCCGATGGCGACCGAACCGCTGGCCAGGGTGCCGTCCACCCGCAGGCGCCCGCCGTCGATGGCGAACGCGCCGGCGTGATCGCTGTTGCCGCTCAGCACGAGCGTGCCCGCGCCTGTTTTCGTGATGGATCCGGAGCCGGACAGTTGGCCCGCGAAGCTGCTGTCGCTGCCGTCCTGTCCGAGCGCCAGCGTCGCGCCGCTGCCGATCAAGACGTTGCCCGCGCCGGCCACGCCGCCCACGGCCTCGCTGTCGCCGATACGCAATTGCGCGCCGCCGGCGATGTTGACCAAGCCATCGTCCGCCAGGGCCTGGCCACCCTGCGTCTGCACGGCGCCCGACAGCACGTTCAGGCCGCCGGTGAAGGTGTTCACGCCGCCCAGCGTCAGCAGCGCGTTGCCGTTGACGTCCACGCTGCCCGTACCGGAGATATTGCCGGCGTACGTGCCCACGGTGTCCTGCGTGAATACCAGCCGCGCATTGTCCGTCACGTTGTTGGTCCCGAGGGTGGCGGATGAAGCCTGCAGCACGCCGCCGTTGATGACCGCGCCGCCGTAGCCGTTCGACGTTCCCGTCAGGCTCAATGTGCCCGTGCCATTCTTCACTAGTGTGCCGCCGCCGGTGACCGCGCCGCCCAGCGTCATGGCATTGGCGCTGTCCACCGTCAGCGTCGCGCCCAGGTTGACGTCGTTCGCGAGTTGCCGCGCCGCGGTCGTATCCAGCGCGGCATTGCCGGCCACGGTCAGCGCGCCGCCGCCCAACGCGGTGTCGCTGCCCAGCACCAGGCGGCCGGCGTTCAGCGTGGTGCCACCGGTATAGGTGTTCCCGCCGCTCAGCGTGAGCGTGCCGCCGTCGTTCAGCGCCAGCGCGCCGGCCCCGCCCACGATCCCCGCCAAGGTAGTCGCCGCGCCGCCGGTACTGACGCCCAGGGCGCTGCCCCCGCCCAGCTGTATCCCGTTGCCGACCGTCAGTCCGGCGGCGGCCAGCGTCGCCGCGCCGCCGACGTCCAGCGTCCCGCTGCCCAGGCCCTGGGCCGAGCCCAGGGTCAGCGTGCCGGCATTCAACTGCACGCCGCCGCTGTTCGTGTTGTTACCGGCCAGGGTCAGGTTGGCCGCGCCGTTTTTGACCAGCCGGCCCGCGCCGGACACGGGCCCGCTCAGCGCCAGCGCCTGCGTACCGCCTACCGTGAGGGCACCGCCCAGGGCGACCGCATTGCCCAGCGTCACCGCGCGGTTGCTGTCCACCGTGGCGGCGCCGCCCACGGTCAACGCGCCGCTGCCCAATGCGGTGTCGGACCCCACGACCAGGGTCCCGGCGTTCAAGGTCGTGCCGCCGCCATAGCTGTTCGCGCCGTTCAAGGCGAGCACGCCGCCGCCGTTTTTCACGACCGCGCCGGCGGCGCCCGCCAGCGCGCCGTTCAGCGATAACGTGTTAGGTCCGTCCACGGTCAGTGCCGCGTTCAGGTTGGCGGTGTTCGCCAGGGCCACATTCCCCAGGCTGGACAGCGTCGTGCCCGCGGCGACGGTGATGGTGCCCGAGCCCAGCGCGCTGTTGCTGCCGACATTGAGCGCTCCGCCAGCCAGGGACGTGCCGCCGGTATAGCTGTTGTTGCCGGTGAGCGTCAGCGCTCCTGTTCCGGTTTTTGCAAGGCTGCCGGCGCCGCTGATGGCACCGGACAGCGCCAGCGGATTCGCGCCGGAGAGATCCAGCGCACCGTTCAGGACGATCGCATTCTGCAGCGCTGCCCCGCCGCTGGCTTGCAATGTCGACGGCGCATCGACCGTCAGCGCGCCGCTGCCCAGCGCGGTATTGCCCGCCACCGCCAGGCCGCCGCCGTTCAGTTGCGTACCGCCCGCGTAGCTATTGGCGCCGGTCATGCTCAACGTGCCGGCGCCTGTCTTGACCAGCGCGGCATTGCCGGTGACGGCGCCGCCCAGGACCAGGTTTTCCGGCGTGGCCAAGGTCAGGTCGTTGTTCAGCGTGATGCTGTTGGCCAGCGCCATCGCGGTGCTGTTGCTCAACGTCGACGCGCCGTTCACCGTCACGCCGCCGCTGCCCAATGCGGCCGGCGCCACCAGCGCCAGCGTGCCGGCGTTCAGGACCGTACCGCCGCTGTAGGTGTTGGCGCCGGACAGGCTCAAGGTGCCGGTGCCTGACTTGGCCAGGCTGCCCGTGCCGGTGAGCGCGCCGCTCAAGGTCATGCTGTTGGCGCCTTGCACTGCCAGCCCGCCCGCGCCCAGCGTGAATGCGTTACCCAGGTTCAGGCCATTGCTGGCCGCGGCGATCGCGCCGCCATTCGCCTGCACCGTCCCCGCCCCGAACACGGATCCTCCGTCGACGGTGACGAGACCGCCATTCAGGATGGCCTGCTGGCTGACCAATGGTCCGCGCAGGGTCCACGAGCCGCTGTTCACCGTCAGGTTCTGGAAATTCCGGTACACCGTCGAACTGGCCACGCCAGTCCCGCTTGCGCCGCTTCCCGTGCCGATAGCCGCGTTCTGTAGCACCAGCGTGTTGTTGCCGTTCTCGCCGCCATTCACCAGGCCGGCGCCCGCGAACCCGACGTTCAAGCTCAGCACGTTGAGCGCATCGACGGAAACGCCGGTACCGCCATTGACAGCGGAGCCGGTCACCGCCGTGTACGTGTTGCTGCTGTTCGCGCCCAGGTACACGCTGCCGTTCACGGTACCGACGTTGACGAAGCGATTGCCGGCAGTCGACGTGCCGAAGCCGATCCGGCCCGTTACCGTGCCCGTGTTGACCATGTTCACCGGCGCGCCGCCATACGCTGCGATGGCGGGACTGTCATAAACGTTCAGCGACACGCCCGACGGTACTTGCGAGCCTATCGCGCCGGCGTTGTTGATGTTGATCGCCCCGCTACCGTTGCTGCGCAGGTTCAGCGCCAGGCCGTTCAGGTTGAGCAGGCCGCCCACCAGGTTCAGGCCGGTGCCCCGGATCGCGCCGGTGCTGGCGTTGGTGACGGATACGGTGCCTCCTGCCGTGGCATTGCCCATCGCCACGCCCGAGCCGCCCAGGGACGCCAGGCCGGACAAGGTGGGATCGATCGCGCCGGCGTTGTTCAACGTGGTGTTGTTGCCGGTCAGTTGCACGGCCGAGCCGCCCAGGTTCACGGCCGGAACGGATACCGAGGCCGTCGGCGATACGGTGACTGTGACATTGTTCAGCGACGAAAAGACCGAGTTCGAGTCCAGCGCCGTCGCCTGCGTGGCGCACACGATGGACGTGCCGGTGGAACAGGCGGCCAGTGCGCGTTCCGGCGTCGCGGTCAGCCATGCCGTGCACAGCCACGCTGCCCCTAGCGGAAAGTACGGACGTGACAAAACCACTCGGCAAGCAAGTCTCATCGGTAGCTCCATGTTCTAGGGCTTCCTGTCGATTTCCCCCTGGCTCCAGGTTCGAAATCGGGAGACATCTGCCGCCGGGCAGGAAGTGCGTTTCCGCGTCCCAATCGCTGTGTGCTCACACCCTACCGCGGGGAGAGCCCAGGCCGTCTACTTCAAGAAATATCCCAAAGCGTCAAAACACTACCTTCCGCCCACAATCTCCTCTACCTTATTTCTTGTAGTTACAGTAGTGTCGTTAATTGTCACGAGTGGAGTGATTGATTGTGACTTAAAACGCCTCTTTGAGACATTTTGTCTTTAATAACGTACAAACTCGCAATAATCAGCGCGGTTTTAGCGTAGCGAACGTGTTTCGAAAGCTTCGTGGCCCGGGTGCCGAAGTGATTACATGTAACAAACCAGGCCAGGATGAGCACGCAAATCCGCAAGGACGCCGACAGATTCGCGCGGCATCATTCGCTCTTCCAGGCTTCTCCAGAGGGTCGCGATGCGAGTCCGATGGTCCACCGTCTACGATGGCGCTGCCGACATTCCCGCCGGCCAGCGGGTCATGCTGGCCGGACATCCCGTATTTCCGATCGACAGCCGCTACGCGGACACGTTTTTGCTGGTGCAACACGCACCGTGTTGCGGCGCCCACGCCGCGCCGGTCCCCGATATGGCGGTGGAAGTCCATGCGGCCGACGGGATCACCGTCCATGCCGGCCCCGTGGTGGTGGAAGGCATCTGGCAGCCGCTGGTCGACGATCCAGCGGGCTGGCGTTGTCGGATACGGGATGCCCGCGTCAACCGGATCAAGGACCCGTGGGATGCCGCCGGGCTGAGCCGCCGGCGTTTCCTGGCACTGGGCGCGCTATCCAGCCTGGCCGCATGCGCGAGCCCTGCCGGCCATGGCGACATGGCTTCCTTCCCGGGATCCGGCACGGCGCCCTCGGCGGAGCCGCATAACGAGACGGATACGCTGGCATGGATGCGAACGCAGGTCACGATCGACATGCACAGCCACGCAGGCCGCATCAACCTGGGCCGGGCGCCCGTCCCGCCGGCCTTTACGCCGGTCGCGGCGCCGATGCGGGCGGGCGGCATGGACGTCGTCTGCATGGCCGTGGTCAGCGATTCGAGCGCAAACCATATCGTCGACAGCGCCTCCGGGCGCCGTCGCATCGTCGCCTATCGCGACCCGGCGCCGGGCGAGATGGCGGCACGCGGCGAAGCCGCGTTCCAACGCCTGCGCGCACTGATGTCCGAGCAGGGCCTGCAGCCCGTCCGGGATGCCGCATCGCTGGACGCGGCGCGCGAAACCGGCGGCGCCGTGATCGTAGCCGCGGAAGGCGCCGACTTCCTGGAGGGTGACGTCAAACGGCTGCAGGACGCCTGGCAGCGTCACGGCCTGCGCCACCTGCAGTTGACGCATTACCGGGTGAACGAACTGGGCGACATCCAGACGGCGCCGCCCGTACATGGCGGGCTGACCGATTTCGGCGTCGACGTGATCCGACGCTGCAACACGCTGCGCATCGTGGTCGACGTCGCCCATGGCACCCTGGACCTTGTCAGACGCGCCGCCGCCGTGACCGCGCGGCCGCTGGTGCTATCGCATACCGCCTTGGCCAAGCGCCCCTCGCGCTACAGCCGCGCGATCTCGCCGGAGCACGCGAAGCTGATCGCCGACACCGACGGCGTCATCGGCATCTGGCCGGTCGCCACCACGTTTCCCACGCTGGCAGCGATGGCCGGCGGCATACGCGCCATGGCTGACGCCGTCGGCGTACGCCACGTCGGGATCGGCAGCGACATGCTGGGCCTGCTGAGTCCCTCGGTGCTGGACAGTTACCGCAAGCTGCCGCTTCTGGCGCAAGCGCTGGTCGATGCCGGATTCAGCCGGGAAGAAGCCGGCATGATCCTGGGCGGCAATTATGCGCGGGTGTGGGCGGCCACCATGGCCTGAGGACGGCCTCAGCGCGTTCCCGCCGCCTGGATTTCGCGCGCGATCGCCGATAACGGCACGGTACGCTCCACGCCGCCGCGCTTGATGGCTTCCTTGGGCATGCCGAACACCACGCAGCTGTCTTCGTCCTGCGCCAGCGTGCGGGCGCCGGCCTGGCGCATTTCCAGCAGGCCGGCGGCGCCGTCGTCGCCCATGCCGGTCATGATGATGCCCAGCGCGTTGCCGCCCGCGTGCCGCGCCACCGAACGGAACAGCACGTCCACCGACGGGCGATGGCGGTTGACCAGCGGGCCGTCGCGCACTTCGACGAAATACTGCGCGCCGCTGCGTTTCAGCATCATGTGCTTGCCGCCGGGCGCGATCAGGGCCTGGCCCGGGACGACGCGGTCGTTGTTCTGCGCCTCCTTGACCGAGATCCGGCAGATCCCGTCCAGGCGCGCGGCGAAGGCGGCGGTGAATTTTTCCGGCATGTGCTGCACGATCACCATTCCCGGGCATACGCGTGGCAAGCCGGTCAGCACTTCTTCCAGCGCCTGCGTGCCGCCGGTGGACGTGCCGATGGCGACCAGGCGCTCGGTGGTCTGCAGCACCGGCTGCGCCGCGCCGGGGCGATGATCCGGCGCCGGCAGCACGGCGTCGGCGCTGTGCTTGGGCGTGGCCACGGCCGGCGCCGCATGGCCGGCCGGCAGGCGCCGCACGCGGGCCCGGGCCGCCGCGCGCACGGTGGCGATCAGTTCGGCGGCGCTGTCGGTCAGGAACTGCTTGAGCCCGAGCTTGGGCTTGGTCACGACCGACACCGCGCCGGCGGCCAGCGCCTCCACCGTGACGCGCGCGCCTTTCTCGGTCAGGGTCGAACAGATCACCACCGGCGTGGGATGCTCCTGCATGATCTTGCGCAGAAAGGTCAGGCCATCCATGCGTGGCATCTCGATGTCCAGCACGATCACGTCTGGCCACGCCTGCTTCATGCGCTCGGCGGCAAGGATGGGATCGGCCGCGGCGTGCAGCACCTCGATGCCGGGCGCATCGGACAACAGGCCGGCCAGCACCTGCCGCACCACGGCGGAGTCGTCGACGACCATGACTTTGATGGATGACATGGGATTCATGGCTTGCGGTAAACGGACGGCATCACGCTGCGCACCGCATCGGTCACGCCGTGCAGGCTTTCCGAATGGCCGATGAACAGGTGACCGCCGGACTTGAGCAGGCCCAGCACGCGGTCGACCACCTGCCGCTTGGTATCGCCGTTGAAATAAATCATGACGTTGCGCAGGAAAATCACGTCGAAGCGTCCCAGGTCAGGCAGCGGCGCGTTCAGGTTCGCATGCAGGAAGCGCACATGGGCGCGTACCGCGCGGTCGACCAGCAAGGTGCCGGCATGCTGGCCGGTGCCTTTCAGGCAGAAGCGCTTGCGGTAGTCGTCCGGCATCTGGAGCGCCCGCTGTTCGGAGTAGTGCCCCGTGCGCGCACGCTCCAGCACCCGGGTACTGATGTCGGTGCCCACGATTTCGAAAGACCTCCTGTCGGCCAGGCAATCGCGCAATACCATCGCCGCGGTATAGGCTTCCTCACCCGTCGAGCTGGCGGCGCTCCACACGCGAAACGGTTGGGACGCGCCGGTGGCCAGGCGGCGCAGCATGTCGAAATGCCGCGGTTCGCGAAAGAAATAGGTTTCGTTGGTCGTCAGCAGATCGATCGCGATCTGCATTTCCGCCGCGCCGGCCGCGCCTTGCAGCAGCGCGAAATAATCGCCGTAGCTGTCCACGCCGCGCGCATGCACGCGCTTCGACAACCGTCCAGACACCAGCGCCTTCTTGGCCGGCGCCAGCGTGATGCCCGCCGCTTCGTAGATGAAGCGCTGGAACTGGGCGAACTCCCTGTCGTTGATCGGCTGCATGGCGATGGGCGGTCGAGTGTTCAGTCTTCGCTGGAAACTTCGGTGGGGGTGCGCAGCAGCGGCAGCCGCGCGCGATGCGTACGCAACCAGGATGGGATGGCTTCGCCCGGCATGGCGCGGGCAATGAAATACCCCTGGCCCAGCGCGCATCCCAGCCGCTGCACCAGCCGCCAGTCTTCCAGCGTTTCGATGCCTTCGGCGGTCGTGGTCATGCCCATCTCCGATGCCATATCGATGGCCGCGCCCAGGATGGTGCGCAACTGCTTGCGACCGTTGGCGCCGTGCACGAAGCTGCGGTCTATCTTCAGCTCGGTGAACGGCACGCGCGTCAACTGCTGCATGGACGAAAAGCCGGTGCCGTAGTCGTCGATGGACAGGCCGAAGCCGCGCAGGCGCAGCCGCGCCAGCAATCCGCGCGCGGCGCTGTCGGCCTCGACCAGCGAGCTTTCCGTGATCTCGAACACCAGTTGCCCGGGCGGAACCTGGAAGCGCTCCACCACTTCCAGGATGCCGTTGGCCAGGCCCGGCCAGTCCAGCAGCAATGGCGACAGGTTCACCGCCAGGGAGAGCCGCAGCCCGCGCCGGCTCCAGCGCGACACCTGGGCCAACGCCTGCTCCATCACGATGAAGGTCAAGGGATGGATCAGGCCGTAGCGCTCGGCCAGCGGCACGAACCGGCCCGGCGCAATGTCGCCCAGCTCGGGATGCGTCCAGCGCGCCAGGGCTTCCACACCGCGTATGAGTCCGGTGCGGATGTCGGCCTTGGGCTGATAGTGCACACGGATCTGGCCATCGCGCAGCGCCGCTTCCAGCATGCTCGGGGGAATATGCGCGGCGCTGTCAGGCGCGTTCGCCGCCACGCCGCCCGCCGCGGCCAGCCCGCCCGGCGTGCGCACGCCGCGCATGTCCAGCGCGTCGGACAGTCCGGCCAGCGTCAAGGGCTTCTCCAGGCCGGCCAATACCTGGAAGCCCATGCCGGCGGCCACCGACACCACGGAATCGATCATCGCGCTCTCTCGGCCGGAGGCGATCACCAGATCGGGGATGACGTCGCGGATCAACAGCTGCTCCAGCAGCTCGATGCAATCCATGCCGGGCATTTCGATATCGACGATCATCACCGACGGCCGTGGCGACAGCCGCTCCAGCAATGCGAGCGCCGTCGTGCCGCCCACGGCCTCGTGCACGGCGTCGATGCCGAGCTTGCGGCACAGCGAAGCGATGTGCATGCGATGCACGGCGCTGTCGTCGACGATCAGGACCGACACCACGCCGGGCGGCGCGACCGCCATCTGCCTGGCCCGGTCCTGCCCGTTCATATCACGCTCGCGCCTTCCGGCATGGCGGCCGGGTGCACGGCGTCGGAAGCCGCGTTCAGCCCATCCAACGCCATGACGGGTCCGACCGCCAGCAGGATGACGAAACGGCCGCGCACCTTGCCGACGCCGGCGATGAAATCGCTGCGCAGGCCCGCGCCGAACGCGGGCGGCGGTTCGATGTCGGCCTGGGCGATTTCCAGCACCTCGTTCACGCCGTCCACCACGACGCCCGCGACGTGGCGGCCGCCGTCGTCCGTGTCCAGTTCGACGATGACGATGCAGGTGCGCTTGGTCACCGCCGACGGCTCGCGGCCGAAGCGGGCCTGCAGGTCCATGACCGGCACCACCGCGCCGCGCAGGTTGATGACGCCGCGTATGCACGCCGGCATCATCGGCACCAGCGTCAGGTCGTGGTATTCGATGATTTCCTTGATGGCCAGGATGCCGATGGCGAACGTATCGCCGCCCAGCATGAAGGTCAGGTACTGCGACGGCTCGGCGCCCGCCTGGGCGCCCGCACCGTAGGGTTGCGGCATCGCGCTCATCGCCCTGCCCCTCAATAACGCACGAATTGCGATTCGTCGATCGCGTCGGCGCCCGCCGCGGCATAGGCCAGCTTGCCCGCAGGTTCCGCTTCGACGTCCCTGCCCAGCGCGGCGGTGGACCGGCGCGCCGCCAGGGGACGCTTGCGCGCCGCCGCGGCGGTGCCGGCGGCGCGGGCCGCGCTGTCGGACAGCTTGAAGAAGCTCATCGCCGCTTGCAGCTGTTCGGCCTGCGCGCTCATTTCTTCCGCGGTGGCGGCCAGCTCTTCCGAGCTGGAAGCGTTCTGCTGGGTGGTCTGGCTCAACTGAGAGACGGCCGCGTTGATCTGGCCCACGCCGGACGATTGTTCTTCCGACGCGGCCGTGATTTCCTGCACCAGGTCGGAGGTCTTGCGTATGTTGGGGACCATCTGCTCCAGCAGGCGGCCGGCGCGTTCGGCCAGGTCCACGCTGGAGCCGGCCACGTCGCCGATCTCCTGCGCGGCGACCTGGCTGCGTTCGGCCAGCTTGCGTACTTCGGCAGCCACCACGGCGAAGCCCTTGCCATGCTCGCCGGCACGGGCCGCTTCGATGGCGGCGTTCAGCGCCAGCAGGTTGGTCTGGTAGGCAATGTCGTCGATGATGCCGATCTTCTGCGCGATCTGCTTCATTGCCGCCACCGTCGACGTCACGGCCTCGCCGCCTTCGGCCGCTTCCGTGGAGGCCTTGGTCGCCATGCTGTCGGTAACCTTGGCGTTCTCGGTGTTCTGCGCGATGGATGCCGTCATCTGTTCGATGGAAGCGCTGGTTTCCTCCACGCCGGCGGCCTGCTCGCTGGAAGCCTGGCTGAGCGATTGCGCGGTGGCGCTGACTTCCTCGGACGCGCCGGCCAGCGCTTCCGCGCTGCTGTTCACTTCCGACACCACCTGCGACAGGCGCGTGACCATGTTGCCGACGTTGGCCATCATGCTGGTGGTGTCGCCCTTGCGCGTTTTCACCTCCACCGACAGGTCGCCGCCGGCGACCTGTTGCAAGATGTGCGCCGCATAGGCGGGCTCGCCGCCCAGCAGCTTCAGCAAGCCGCGGGTGATCAGCAGGCCGATCAGGAGCGCCAGCACCAGCGCGCCGCCGGACAGCGCGATCACCAGCGTGCGCGTCTGGTCGTACATCTCGTTCCCGGCGGCATTCGCCGCGTCCATCTGCTGCACCTCGTAGTTCAACAGATCGCGCACCGCGACTTCCAGTGCGGTATTGGCCGGCAGGATATCGCTGCGCAGGTAGGCGACCGCATTCGACTTATCGGCCGCCGACGCCAGCGCGAAGAATCCGTCGATGCGCTGCTCCAGCGCGGCGCGGTTGTCCTCGACCTTCTTCAGCAGTGCGCGGGGCGTTTCGCCGCTGATGGTCTTGTCCAGCTTGCCCATTGCCTGTCCGCGCGCGGCGGCGTTGTCGGCCAGGCGCTTGCGCAGGCGGGTCGCTTCGGCCTCGTCGGCAGCCAGCAGCAGGCCGCGCAGCTGCCGGCCGTCATCCAGCGACTTCTGCAACACCTCGTTCAGCAGCGCCGTCTTGGGATAGCGGTTCATGGTCACGTCGGTCAGCGACTCGTTGATCTTCTCCAGCCGCGTGATGCTCAACACCGATATCGCGGCCAGCAGCACGATCACGATGCCGAACCCCCATGCCAACCGCGTGGCCACCTTCATATTCCCGAACATGCCTATCTCCAAAATGAACTGCGTGGCGGCCGACCTGGCCGCGCGGGTGCCACGTCAAGCGGACATGCGGGCATGGCCCGCGGTTGCGGAATTGCGCGCCTCGGCCATCAGGGCCGGGACGTCCAGGATCAATGCGACTTCGCCGCTGCCCAGGATGCTGGAGCCGCTGATGCCGCGCGCCTGCGCGAACAGGCGCGACAAAGGCTTGATCACCGCCTGCGTCTCGCCCAGCAGGGTGTCCACCACCAGCCCGATGCGGTCGCCGCCGTGGCGGACCACGACGATGTTCTCTCGCGCAGTGGGCTGCCCCGGCAGGTCGAACATGCGGCGCAGGCGGATGAAAGGCAGCACCTGGCCTCGCAGGTCGGTGTAGTCGCGGCCCTGCACCGGCGTATAGGCGATGCACTCGTCCACCATATCGAGCGGCAGCACGAAGAGCGAGCGCCCCACCGCCACCTGGAATCCATCGATGATGGCAAGCGTCAGCGGCAACCGCACCGCGACCGTGCTGCCCTGCCCGGCGCGGCTGGTGACTTCGACGCTGCCGCGCAGGGCCTCGATGTTGCGCTTGACCACGTCCATGCCGACGCCGCGCCCGGACAGGTCGGTGACGGCCGGCGCCGTGGAGAACCCCGGCTCGAAGATCAGCCTGTAGACGTCTTCGTCGCGCATGCCGCGGCCGTCTTCGATCAGGCCGCGTTCGATGGCCTTGGCGATAATGCGTTCGCGGTTCAGGCCGGCGCCGTCGTCGCCGACCTGGATCACGATGTGGCCGGATTCGTGGCGGGCGTCCAACGTGATGGTACCGTGCGCGGGCTTGCCCGCCGCCGCGCGCGCCTGCGGCGACTCGATGCCGTGATCCATGGCGTTGCGCACCAGGTGGGTGAGCGGATCGCCGATGCGCTCGACCACCGTCTTGTCCAGTTCGGTGTCCTCGCCGCGCACCACCAGTTCGATTTGCTTGCCCAGGCTGCGCGAGACGTCGTGCACCACGCGCCGGAAGCGGTTGAAGGTGGCGCCTATCTTCACCATGCGCAGTTGCAGCGTGCTATCGCGCACGGCCTCGACCAGGGCGGCCACCTGGGCATTGCAGGCCTGGAGCTCGGCATTGCCGGCTCGGGCCGCCGCCACGCCGGCCCCGGACGACGCGGTGATCAATTCCCCCACCAGCCCGATCAGGTGATCCAGCTTCTCCGCGTCGATGCGCATCGAGCGGCTTTCCTGCGACTTGCTGTCCTTGGCCTGGCGTTGCTTGGCCAACGCGCGATCGACTACCGGTTCCGCCACCGTCTGCTGGCGCACCAGGATTTCGCCCAGCGGCCCGTCGGCCGTGCCGCTGCGCTGCGCGTGCAAGGCCTCGTCGAGTTCGCGCGGCGTCAGGGTGCCGCAACGCACCAGCATTTCGCCCAGCATGACGGGCTCTTCGCCGAGCTCCTCGATCATCAGCATGTAGTCCGCCATGCGGCTGCGCGGCGGAATGATGCGGATGTCGCAATCGTCCAGTACGAACTCGAACGTGCTTTCGATGGTGGCCTTGTCGGCCGGGCTGTCCAGGCCGATCTCCAGCCCCAGGTAGCAGGCTTCCGGGTCCATGGCTTCCAGCGTCGGCAAACGTCCCGTCTGGCAGGCCACGCCGGTGACGCGGCCCAGCTTGTGCAGGTAGCGCACGAAGGACAACGGGTCCATGCCATTGCGCAGCACGCCTTCGTGGAAGCGCAGGGAGATATGCCAGTGGTCGCCGACGCCGGCCGCATCGTCGACCAATGGATCCACCGCAATGCCCGCCGATACGCCGTCCAGGCCCTCGGCCATCATCGCGCCGTCGTCCGCGCAGGGCGGGCAGGCGGCCGCCCCGGCTGCCGCCCCGGCTTCCAGATAGGCCGCCAGCCGCGGCAGCAGGGCCGCTGCTTCGCTTTGCAGGTCCGGATCCGCTTCCTGGCGGTGGTCCGCGACCCGCTCCACCAGGCTGCCGATATGGTCGCCGCAGGCCAGCATCAGCGCCACCAGGTCGCCATCGATCGCGATGCCGCCTTCCCGCACCCGGTCCAGGACGCTCTCGACCTGGTGGGTGAAGGCGACGATGTCGTCGATGCCGAACAGGCCGGCCGAGCCCTTGATGGTGTGCGCCGCGCGAAAGATCGCGTTGATGGCATCGCAGGGATCGTCGACGTCCGCGACGACCAATAGCGCGGACTCCATCTCGCCCAAGAGCTCGCGGCTCTCGGTGATGAAGGTTTGCAGTGCCTGTTCCATGTCCATGGTGATGCTCCGGGCCGTCAGGCGGGCGATGCCGTGGCGCCGGCGCGCGCGGCGGCGTACAGGTCGGCGCAGATGCCATCGGGCGCCAGATCGTCGCGCGCATCCGCGAACGCGTCTTCCAGGCCCAGCAGCTGGATGGCGGACTCGACGCTGGGCGCCATGCCGGCCAGGCGCACTTCCCGGCCGCGAGCCCGCGCATACGCGCGCGCTGCCAGTAGCAATTGCAGGCCGGCCGTGTCGGCTTCCGTCACGTCGCGCAGGTCCAGCCGCAGCGCGGCGGGAGCGTCATCCGCCGACAGCGCCTGCAGCAGGCGCTGCCGCACATCCTGCGCGGTGTAGATGGTGAGTTCGCCTTCAAGGCGCAGGTGGACGTTGGGCACGGCGGGTCTCCAGCAGGCTCGATGTCCGCCGGTCAGGGCAGGATCAGTTTCTCGACGGCGCCCAGCAGCTGCGCGGGTTGGAAAGGCTTGACCACCCAGGCCTTGGCGCCGGCCAGCTGGCCTTCGCGCTTCTTGGCTTCCTGGCTTTCCGTGGTGAGCATGATCACCGGCGTGAAGCGATACGCGGGCAGTTGCTTGACCTCTTTCAGGAAGGTGATGCCATCCATCTGCGGCATGTTCACGTCGCTGATGATCAGGTGCACTTTCTGGCCCGTCAGCTTGGACAGGGCATCCTGGCCGTCGCGTCCCTCGATCACGTCGTAGCCCGCGCCGCGCAGCGCGATGCCGACCACCTGCCGCACCGAGGCGGAGTCGTCGACGATGAGGATGGTCTTGGCCATGGCGGGGCTCCTGGTTGTATGGCTGAGGGCAACGGGCCCGGGATTCAGAAAAAGGTGATGTCCGTCGATGCCGCCGCCGGGGCGGACTGGGCCGTCCTTGCGGCCGGCGACGGGGCGGCGCCCTGGTGTATGTCGCGCTCGTCGGCCATGGCGTAGGTGCGCTCCAGCTCGGACAGCAGCGGCGCCGCGTCCAGCGGCCGCAGTTCGCCGGCGGCCGCGCAGGCCTCGCCATAGTCCTGCATGACGGCGGGCAGCCGCTCGATGTTGGCGCCGACGTGCGACATCACCTGGCCGACGCGATCCTGGAATTGCAGCTGCACCAGCGCCTGGCTGACCTCTTCCTGGATGCCCTGGCTTTCCTCGCGCAGCAGGTCGGTCGTCCGGCCCAGGCCGTCGGCGAAGGAGCGGAACCGCTCCAGGACTTCCTGTATGGTCCCTTCGGACGCGGCGATGGCGGCCTGCTCGCTGCGGGTGGACTCTTCCGCGGCCGCGCAGGTGGCGACAATGGCGTCGCCGATGAAGGCAATTTTCTCGGCGATGCGCGCGCCGGTCTCGCCCGACTGCTTGGACAGGGCGCGCACCTCCTGCGCCACCGTGGCGAAGCCCCGGCCCAGGCTGCCGGCATGGGCGGCTTCGATGGTGGCGTTGATGGCCAGCAGGTTGGTCTGCTGCGTGATCTGGCCGATGGCCTGCACCATGCCCTGCAGCTCGTCGACGAAGCCCTTCAGGCCCTGGACCTTGCCCAGCAGCTCGACCTTGGTCTTCATGCTCGCGCTCAACTGGTCCACCACGGTGTGCAACTGCTCGGCGCTGCGCGCCGACACGCCGGCGGCCGAATCGCCATGGCCGCTGCTGTCGCGCGTGGACAGCTTCAGGGTCTGGTCCAGCCGCGTGGAGATTTCACCGAAGCGCATGCTCAGGGCGGTGACCGCGGTTTCCATCTGGGTGCGCGACGACTCGATCTGGCGCGACCACACCGGCGCCAGGTCGCCGCAGAAGGACGCCAGGTTTTGCACGTGGGCGTCCACGTCCAGGTCCTGGCTGCCGGCGCCGCGCCGGGCCGCGTAGCCCGCCAGCAAGCCGGCCACGACCAGCGCGCCGGCCGCGGCCAGGGGCTGGGTGGCCCAGGCGCCCGCCCAGGCGGTGGCGGCGCCGCCCGCAATGCCCAACACCGGCGCGGCGGCGGAGGACCAGGAGAATCCGGCGATATTCATGTAGCAGGCGTCCGTCGGAAGGTCCGCCGGGGTTGGCGGTTGTACAGGAACAACGGCAGCGCGGGCGCAAGCCTAAGGGCACGGCCGGCCAGATTAGGGCACTCCGCCGGCCAACATTGTCTTTTTGTTCAAATGTGTTAACAATTGAACGGCGCGCTTATCGAGCGCAGCTTCAGTGGCGTACTGATACGCGGCTGGTGGTTTACAGCCGCAATTCCCTGGCGATGACGATGCTCAGTAGCACTGAACCCCCACCGGGCCAGCCTCCCGGCCCCGGCCTTCCCGCCCTGCTCCCGCCCGCCGCAGGAATGACGGCGGGGATGGTGGCGCACCCGGCCGTGCCCACCATCCGCCCCGTCACCCTGCGGCAGCTATTGAACGAAGTGGCACGGCGCGGCAGGGATCCGCGCCCGCTGTGCGACGGCCTGGGCTTCGGGCCGGACGACCTGGAGCAGGACGGGTTTTTCGTGTCCGGCAGGCAGGCGACGCAGTTGATACGGCGAGCCCTGCCCGTGCTGGGCGATCCCGCGCTGGGACTGGAAATGGGCGCCGGGGTCAACATCGTTTCCTGGGGGCTGGTCACGCTGGGCCTGATGGCCTGCGCGTCCTCGCGCCAGTTGCTGGACTTTGCCATCGAGCATCAGCACCACGCCGGCTGCCTGCCCAGCCTGCATGGCGAAGAAACCGGCCAGGCTTTCCGGCTGGTGGCGCGCGCGCCCGTCGCCGATCGCGACGTGGCCATCTTCCTGGTGGACAAGGCCCTGGCGTCGCTGACGCAACTCGGCCGCCAGGTCGTGGGCACGCACTTCAACCCCAACCGGGTGGATCTGGTGATGGAGCGGCCGTCCTATGGCGCGGTCTATGAACGGGTCTTTCGTTGCCCGGTCCGGTTCGGCAGCGCCGAAAACCGCATCTATTTTCCCGTCGAGCCCTATGCCGTGCGCAGCGCCGACGCGGTGGTACTGCGCCAGGTACGGCACGAACTGGCACGCGCCGCCACGCCGTCCGGCGTCTGCGTGATGCAGGCCTGCGTGGTGCAGGCCATCCGGCGCGACCTGGCGGCGCCGCCGCCGCTGAACACGATCGCCGCATCGCTGCACATCAGCGAACGCACGCTGCGCCGCCGACTGGCCGAACGGGGCAGCAGCTATGCCGAACTGCTATGCCAGGAGCGCCGCGCGCGCGCCCTGGCGCTGGTCGCGCACTCCACGCGCAGCGTCCAGCAAATCGCGCTGGAATGCGGATTCAGCGACGCCCGCACCTTGCAGCGGGCCTTCAAGCGCTGGACGGGGACCAGTCCCACGGCCTTTCGCGACCAGGCCCGGCTGCGGCCCCTCGAGACGGACCCCGCAGCCTGAGCCTGCCGGGTCAAGCCGTCCGCGCCAATGCGCGCAGGGCTTCGGCCAACCGGTCCATTTCGTCATCGGTGGTCAGGTAGCTCACCGACGCACGGGCGATCTCGGCCAGGCCGCGCGCCCGCATATCCAGCGGCGTATAGGCCGGACCATTGCCGCTGATGGAAATGCCCTGCCCGGCCAGCTCGCGCATCACGGCGGCGACATCGCGTCCCGCCACGGCGAACGACACCAGGCCCGAGCGGTGCGGGTCCAGGCCCTGGTCGAGCACGTCGACGCCAGGGATGTCCGCCAGCAGCCCACGCAGGGCTCGCGCATTGCGGTCCACACGTGCCCTTATGTTGTGGATGCCGATATCCAGCGCTTCGCGCAGGGCGTTGGCGAGCCCGCAGCGCAGTACGTAGGATCGTTCGGAAGGCTCGAAACGCGCCGCGTCCGTTCGCATCACGGGCACGCCATCGTCGTCCAGCGGCGCGGTGTGCGTGTCGGCCAGCGTGGCGCTCAGCCGCGGCAGGAAGTCCTGGCGGATATACAGCAGCCCCGTTTCGCGCGGGCCGCGCAGCGCCTTGCGGCCGACGCCGGTCAGGACGTCGCAGCCGACTTCATTCACGTCCACGGGTAGTTGCCCCAGGACCTGCGCGGCATCCACGAAATACGGAATGCCGTGGCGGCGCGCCACCGCGCCGATGGCGGCCGCGGGATTGATCAGGCCGCCGTTGGCCGGCATCCAGGTCACGCAGATCGCGCGCACGCGTTCGCCGCCGTGTTCGTCGATCATGGTTTCCAGCGCGCGCGGGTCCGCCATCCCGGTATCGTCGGACGGAATGGTTTCGATGCGCGCGCCGTGGCGCACGGCGGCCACGTGCATCGCGGCAATATTGCCGCCCCACTCATGGCGCGCGACCAGTATGCGATCGCCGGGTTTCCAATCCCCCAGCCCCGCGAAGGCGCTGCCCCAGCCCACGGAATTGCCGGTGGTCAATGCGATTTCCGCGGGTCGCGCATGCAGCAGCGTCGCCCCCAGGATGCGCGCCTGTTCGGCCTGCTCGCGGGCCGCCGCGCCGGCTTCGATCGGGCCCATCTCGGCCTCGCGCCACATCTGCGCGCGCATGGCTTCCAGCGTGTCGACCGAAGGCAGCGACGAACCCGCGTGATTGAAGTGCACCGTGGTGCGCGTGCCCGGCGTGCGGGCACGCAAGGCGTCGATGGCGGCATCGCTGAGCGGGACGGGATCGCCCGCCGCGGCGGGAGGTGTGGCGTTCATGCTGTGTGGGCTCCGGACCGGAACGCCGCCGAGCGGCGGCGCAGTGCCTATGCTAGCCCATGGGCGGCGTGGCCCCGGGGACCGGATGGCGCGACGCGATCCGGCCTGGCGCCGGTAACGCAGGCAGGTCTGCTCGTCGGCATCGCTCCGTATTCATCCTGGTGGCCTGGATCTGGGACCTGGGCCTGGACCTAGCGACCCAGTGGAAATTGTTCTTCCAGGTAGACGTTCTGCCACGCGACGTATTGATCCAGCGCCTCGACGCCGCCGAGCGCGTTCAAGGCCAGCCGCATCGCGTCGCCCGGCCGCCATGCCAGCGGCGCTCCCGTGGCGATGGCGTCCGTCGTGTCCGGGATGAAATGCAGTGGCGACAGCCAACGGCACTCCAGGCCCAGTTCCGCGAGTATGCGTTGCGACAGGTAGTCCACCGCGCCGCGCTCGCCCGCGCCCAGGTCGACGATACGCTGCGGATCGATGCGGCCGCCAACGCCCATCCAGGCCGATGGGCTTTGCGGATCGGCTTCGGTCAGGACCGATACCAGCGCCCTGATCGCATGACAGACCGGATCCAGCGGTAGCAGGCGCCCGCCAGCGAACAGATACAGGAAATTCCCCACCGGCCTGTCGTCGCGCAACGGCAGCGTGATCAACTGATTGGCGCGATCGACGCCGAACGCGGTGCCGGTTGTCCCTGTCCCGCCGCCGCCGCCGTAGAACGCCATCCCGTCACGATGTCCGCCGGGCGACACCAGCGCCACCAGCCAGCGCCGCGGGCCGGACAGGGTCAGTACGTTTTCCTCGACGGCGCGGCGTAGCAGCACCTTGAACGTGGCCGACTTATCGAGCTGCGACAACAGGGTCGTCAATGTCTGCTGGTCCACCTGCTTCTGCGCCAGGAAGGCCGCCGCCTGGCTGGGCCCGGGCTCGGCCTGCAGCAGGATCGAATCGAAATACAAAGACGACGACAGGGCCTGCTCGTCGGGCATGGCGCGGCGTTTGGCGTCCCCCAGCACCACACAGCTATTCCAGACGGTTTCGGTCTCGGAGATATTGCCGGCGGGCGCCCGCTCCACGCCGTTCAGGTCCAGGTAGCGCGACCGGCCCATGCGCAGCTCGTGGGGCACCAGCCCGATCACCGCCCTGGTATCCGGATAGACGGCGCGGAATATCTGCAGGAACTCGCCCGTCGTACAAGGTTGCTGCGTGGCCTCGTCGGTGGACGGCGGCGTGGCGATGCCGGCCGCGCGCCGTATCTGGGAGGGTATCCCTGCCAGCAGCCTGGATGGCAGCACCGCCGTGCACCATCGTGGCGGCAGGTCCACGCGTGCCACGCGACCCTGAGCCGTTTGTAATGAGCCACCCACGCCCATGGGCGCCGTTGGAAAGATCGATGTCCCACCGGATGGGATCTGATTGGAATACATGCCGACTCCTTCAGCCACGCACTACGGAGCGCTTACGTAAGCGATCGGCGCCGCCGGTTCCGGGCGCCTGAAGAAAGCGGATGCGGTGGATGGCGCGCATGCGGCGATAGAGATTTACGCCTATCGCGCGCGTGGCCCCTCTCTGGTACAAACGTCTGTCTATTCGGACGGCCACGCGATAGTGCGGCCTCCACGATCTGCACGACTTGCACGATTGCACGCGCAAGCGCGCGCCACACGCATGCCCAAAGGACGCCCCATGACCCGCGACGCCGCGATCGCCCGCGCCGACGACTACTTCCAATCCGGCGGATTCCGCGCCTGCCTGGCCCGCCGTATCGCCATGCCCACCGAAAGCCAGAACCCGGATCGCGCCGCGGACCTGGCCGCCTATCTCGATACGGAAATGCGGCCCGCTTTCCAGGCCATGGGCTTCGAATGCCGCACGCTGACGCATCCCAAGGCGCGCGCGCCTTTCCTGTATGCGGAAAGAATCGAGGACCCCGCGCTCCCCACGGTGCTGGGCTACGGGCACGGCGACGTCATCCGGGGCCTGGATGCCGAATGGCGCGAAGGCCTGTCGCCCTGGCAACTGACGGAATCGCAGGGCCGCTGGTATGGCCGCGGCATCGCCGACAACAAGGGCCAGCACACGGTCAACATGGAAGCGCTGCGCAGCGTGCTCGACACCCGGGGCAAGCTCGGCTTCAATGCCAAGTTCCTGGTGGAAATGGGCGAGGAAAACGGCTCGCCCGGCCTGCGCCAGGTTTGCGAAGACCACCGCGAACTGCTCGCGGCCGACCTGCTCATCGCATCGGACGGCCCGCGGCTGCGCGCGGAACGGCCGACCGTCTTCCTGGGTGCGCGCGGCGGCCTGAACTTCGACATGACTATCGAGGCCCGCGAAGGCGGGCACCATTCCGGCAACTGGGGCGGCCTGCTCTCCAATCCCGGCATCCAGCTGGCGCATGCCATCGCCTGCATCGTCTCCCCTACCGGCCAGATCCGCATTCCGGCCTGGGTGCCCAAGGAACTGCCCGCATCGGTGCGGCGCGTGCTGGCCGACTGCGACGTGGACGGCGGCGCGGACGGCCCCGCCATCGACCCGGACTGGGGCGAACCGGGCCTGACGCCGGCCGAGCAGGTCTATGGCTGGTGCTCTTTCGAGGTCCTGGCCTTCAAGACTGGCAATCCGGAAACGCCGGTCAACGCGATCCCGCCGCGCGCCTGGGCGCGCTGCCAGTTGCGCTTCGTCGTCGGCGTCGACACCGACGACCTGCTGCCCGCGCTGCGGCGGCATCTCGATCGCCACGGTTTTCCCATGGTCCAACTGACCCTGACGCGCGAGAGCATGTTCACGGCGACGCGCCTGGATCCCGACGATCCCTGGGTGCGGTGGACCGTCGAGTCCCTCGAAAGGACCGGCGGCACAAAGCCCGCCATCCTGCCCAATCTGGGCGGCTCGCTACCCAACGACATCTTTACGGACGTGCTGGGGCTGCGCACCATCTGGGTTCCGCATTCCTATCCTTCCTGCGCGCAGCATGCGCCCAACGAACACCTGCCGCCGGCGCTGCTGCGTGAGGGTCTGCGGCTGATGACGGGCCTGTATTGGGATCTGGGTTCCGGGCAGACGCCGGCCCTGCAGCGCGCGTGACGGCGACGGCGCCTAAGCAGCCGTGCCCTTGAGCGCCGCCAGTTCGGCATACACCGTCGCGCGACTGATGCCGAGCACGCCGGCCACATAGGCCGGCGCCCGCTTGCCTTCGAACGCGCCGGTCCGATACAGATCCTCGATCAGGCTACGCCGCTGCTCCCGATCCAGCCGCGCCACCGTGGTGTTGCGCGCCGCGATCCAGTCCGCCACATAGCGATTGAGACGTTCGTGCCAATCGTTGCGGAACAGGTCGTCCGGACGCGGACGCTGGTCCGGCACGCGCAGGAAGCCGTCCAGCATGCGGCGCACCGCATCGAATTCCGTCACGTCGGCATTCACGCAGAGCAGGCCTATCGCGCGATCCTGCTCATCGCGCAGCACCGCGGTCACCGACTTGATGCGACGGCCGTCCCAATTGATTTTCTCGTAGGGACCGATGACCGATGCGTCAGGCGCGAAATCCACTTCATCCAGATCGGAAGGATCGCCGGCTGCGCGCGGCGAGAACGGGTGCGCGACGTAGGCCACGCTGTTCGTGCGCATATCGTGCACGACCGCTTCCACGAAAGGACTGAACAGCGCGGCCAGCGCGTCGGCGACGACGTAGTAGGGCCGCAACGCACCGGCGGGGCCGGCCGGCGCCCGCCGTGGGCTCTTGCCGCGTGGCGCCGCGCCTGCCGCCGACGCTACCGTTGCTGCCGTTGCTGCCGTTGCCGCTCTTGCCGCTGTTGCCGCTCTTGCCGCCGTGGTCTTCGTCAATCCAGTCTCCTGACATTTTTTCCAATTTGGATTTTATCGTCTAATATCTGCTTTCACCATAGCCTATCGCGCTGCCCAGGAGCATTCCATGCAGGACTTGTCCGCCGCCATCATGGCCGCCCATGCCGCCATCCGCCCGCACGTGCCGTTTTCCCCGTTGGAACGCAGCGGGGCCCTGTCCGCCGCGCTGGACTGCGACGTCCGGCTCAAGTGCGACCACCTGCTGCCCATCGGGGCCTTCAAGGTGCGCGGGGCTACCAACAAGATCAGCGTTTTGGGCGAAGCCGCGCGCAAGACCGGTGTGGTCACTGCGTCAACCGGCAATCATGGCATGGCGGCCGCATGGGCGGGGGCGCGGGCCGCCGTACCGGTCACGGTGTATGTACCGGCCTCGGCCGTGCGCGGCAAGCTCGATGCCATCGAAAGGCTGGGCGCCCGGCTCGTCATCGTGGACGCCCCGCCCATCGAAGCGGAACGGCAGGCGCGCCGCTACGGCGCCGAGCATGGCATTCCGTACATCTCGCCCTACAACGATTTCCACATCATCGCGGGCCAAGGCACCATCGGCGTCGAAATCGCCGAACAGGCTGGGGCCGACGTGCTGGACGCGGTATTCGTATGCGTGGGCGGCGGCGGCTTGGTCAGCGGCCTGGGAACCGCCATCAAGCACCTGTCGCCCCGAACCCGCGTGGTCGGCGTCTGGCCGGAAAACTCCCCCTGCATGCTGCGCGCCCTGGAAGCCGGCCGCATCGTCGACGTCGAGGAACAACCCACCTTGTCCGACGCCACCGCCGGCGCCGTGGAAGAAGGCTCCATCACCTTCCCCATCTGCCAACAGGTCATCGACGACCGGGTCACGGTCTCCGAACAGGAAATCGCCAAGGCGATGCGCGCCGTCGCGGAAACCGATCACTGGATGGTCGAAGGCGCCGCCGGCGTGGCGCTGGCCGGGCTGATGCAGCGCAAGGACGAATGGCGTGGCAAGAAAGTCGCGGTAGTCCTGTGCGGACGGAATATCAGCGTGGAGAAGTTTGTGGAGGCGGTGGCGTGATGGGGCGAGCTGCATGGGCAGCTTCGAGTGCTCCTCCACCCCAATCCACCCGAAGACAGACTCATACCGCAGGGCGTAACGCTGATCGGCAAGGGGAATAGTTTCTGGAGGCGCAAGCTCGCTGGTATCCCATGGTCTACAAACTCCCGCGGTACGTGATGTACTACACCACCCGCAACGCGGGCGTCTCGTAGCTTGAAAAAGGCATCCCAGGGCGAGGTATGTGACTGCTCTGAAAGATAGCGCGGCTTCGCGGCCATAGTTTGCAAACCCATAAGCACCCCCATAAGCACCGTAAGGCCCGCATCAAGCCGCATGGACTTTAGCAACCAGGTCCAGTCCCAACGCGCCCAATAAGGCAAGTGTTGTCTTCAGCGTAGGATTACCTCCTTCGCTGAAAGAACGATAGAGCTGTTCGCGCGAGAGGCCGGTCGCTTTTGCCACCCGCGTCATTCCTTTCGCGCGGGCCACCACACCAAGCGCGTGCGCGATATACCCTGCATCGTTCGTAGACAGAGCCTCGGACATGAATATCGCGATAGCTTCGTCCGAAGACAAATGATCGGCTGGGTCATAATCTGTCAGCTTTTCGCTCATTGTCGATCACTCCACTTACTGGCCAATTTCTTTGCTTTGATGATGTCGCGGCTCTGCGTTCCTTTGGAACCGCCGCACAACAACACAATGACGGTACTACCTCGCAGCTCGAAATAAATGCGATAGCCGGGACCATAATGGATGCGCAGCTCGCTGATTCCATTGCCAACCGGATTCACGTCGCCCATGAGACCGTAGGCCAACCGGTCCAGCCGGGCCGCAATCAACGCGCTGGCGCGCCGATCCCGCAGATTCAACTGCCACTTCTTGAACGTTTCCGTTTGCTTGATACGGAGCATGCCAATTGTAGTTTTTGAACTACACCCTCGTCAATGACTAGGGTGTAGGTCTCCAACACAATGCTTCTGGTGCCCGCTTGGAAGAAGCAGTTCTGTCCGCTTATGTTGCCACGCTGTCTCGCACGGTGACCTTTGAAGATACGGCGCATCACAACCGCGCCTACCTATGCTTCCCGATCGCCCGCGCCGCGCGCATCACCAACGGTCCCAACTCTGCCCGCGCTCGCTCCAGCGACCACCTCGGCTTGGGGACCGAAATATTTACCGCCGCTACCGGTTCGCCGGCGTCGCCCAATATCGTCGCGGCGACGTTCACATCCCCGGAATAGAACTCTTCATCTGCATAGGCGTAATGATCGCGCCGCGCCTCGTCTATCAGTGCGCGCAGTTCGGCCGGATCGGTGGTGGTGCGGGGCGTGTGCTTGATACGGGCCACAGCGCGCAGCTTCCTGTCCAGCTCCGCCGGCGGAAGGTAGGCCCATAGCGCGCGGCCGGAGGCCGAGGCAACGCAGGGAATCCGCGTGCCGGCCGGCATATAGACGGGAATATGTTTGGCCGGCGCGACGCGCATGACGAAGACCATGTTGTCCTGGTCGTCCGGCACCGACAGGTTGACGATCTCGCCGCACTCCTGGTTCAGTTGGTGCATGACGGCATGTGCGTGCTGGAACAGCGGTTGGCGATAGAGATAGCTGTAGCCCAGCCCCACCGCCTTTACCGTCGTGCTGTAGCGCTTGCTGCGCGGATCGCGGGTCAGATAGCCGGTCTGCTCCAGCGTATGCGCGACGCGTTGCGCCGAGCCCATGGTGATGCCGTTTTCCTTGGCAATTTCCTGCAGGCTCAGCGAGGCATGCGGCCGGAAGGACTCCAGCACGGCCAGGCCTTTTTCCAGGGATTGGATCAACAGAGCAGAGGATTCGGCCACGACAGCTCCTGGGGCGGGCTAGGGAAACCCTTACGTTGTTGGGCGGGACATCCGCGCGGTATAACTATCGCCATACGGATTTAATTATCGCATAGCGATAGTTGAAACGCGAGCATCAGCGAGCATCAATAAGCACCGAGGCCACCGTTGGATTCAGAAGAAAAGCAGGCCGGACAGTCTTCCCCGCTGCCCGGCTCCGTCGACGTCGCCATCATCGGCGGCGGCGTGATCGGCGTCGGTACGGCCTATGCGCTGGCCCGCGCGGGCATGCGGGTCGCCCTGTTCGAGAAAGCCGCGCTGGCCTGCGAGCAGTCCTCGCGCAACTGGGGCTGGGTGCGCACGCTGAACCGCGACCTGCCCGAAGTCCCGCTGGCGATACGCGCCAACCAGTTGTGGGGCGACATCCAGACCCGCATCGACGTGGGTTTCCGGCGCACCGGCATGCTTTACCTGCAGGAAACCGAGGCCGACGCCGCCGCGCATGAGGCCTGGATGGCCAGGGCCAGCACCTACGGCGTCGACGCCATCCAGCTGGACCGGCGCGCGACGCTCTATCACCTGCCGGAATCCGGCCGCACCTGGACCGGCGCCATGTACAGCGCCACCGATGGCGTGGCCGAACCGCGGATCGCGGTCCAGGGCATCGCCACGCTCGCGCGTGAGGACGGCGCCATCATCCGCGAACACTGCGCCGTGCGGGGCATCGAACGTACCGCGGGACGGGTATCCGCGGTCGTCACGGAACACGGCCGCGTCGCCGCGCAGGCCGTGCTGGTGGCGGCGGGCGCGTGGTCGCGGCTGTTCTGCGGCAACCTGGGCGCGGATTTTCCGCAGCTCAAGGTGCGCGGGTCGGTGTTGCGCACGCAGCCCTTCGATGCCGGCCTGACCACCGCCATCAACGGCAAGGATTTCACCTGCCGCAAGCGCGCCGACGGCGGCTATACGGTGTCGCAGTTCGGCGCCTCCATGGCGGACCTGGTGCCGGACAGCTTCCGGCTGATGCGGCATTTCATCCGCCCCTGGCTGGCCAACAACACCTTCGTGCGGCTGCGTTTCGGCAAGCGCTTCTTCGAAGAGCTGGCGACGCCGCGGCACTTCACGGCGGACCGCGTGTCGCCATTCGAACGCCATCGCGTGCTGGATCCGCTGCCTTCGCGCGCCGGCGTGCGGCAGGCCTGGCAGCGGCTGTCCGACGCCTTTCCCATTTTCAGGCAGGCAAGGATCGCGCAGTCCTGGGCCGGCTACATCGACGTGACGCCCGATGCGATGCCGGTGATGGATGCCGTCCCTGGGCTGCCGGGCCTGTACCTGGCGTCCGGGTTTTCCGGGCACGGCTTCGGCATCGGTCCGGCGGTCGGCGAAGCCATGGCGCAGCTGATGCAGGGCACGCAGCCCGCCGTCGATCTGCGGCCGTTCCGCTTCGGCCGCTACGCCGAGTAGCGCCGCGCGGCCGCCACACCAGGACCACGAACACACCATCCTCCCGATCACGGAACCACGACATGGACAACATCAACGACCTGCACCGGCGATCCACCATCATCGACGGCCTGGTTTTCTTCAGCGATGGCAGCGCGCGCGACATGCTCGCGGGTGGCGTCAGCGCCATCAACCTGACCGTCACCGACATGGGTTCGAATTTCGAACAGGCGCTGAAAGACGCGATGGCCTGGCGCGAACGCTGCGCCGCGCCGGATTCGCCATGGCTGCTGGTCGAACGCGTCGAGGATATCGCGCGCGCCAAGCAGGCCGGCAAGCTGGGCCTGATCATGGGCTGGCAGAACGGCCGGCCGCTGGGCGATCAGATCGATCGCGTGGCCCTGTTCCACACTCTGGGCATCCGCGTCATCCAGCTGACCTACAACGAAGCCAATCTGCTGGGCGACGGCTGCCTGGAGAAGCGCAACGCCGGCCTGAGCGACCTGGGCATCAAGATGATCCAGGAGATGAACCGCGTGGGCATTGCCATCGATCTGAGCCACTGCGCGCCCCAGACCTGCCTGGACGCGGCACGGCATTCCAGCAAGCCGGTGTTGCTGACACACGCCAACGCCAATGCGGTGATCCCGCGACCGCGCAACAAATCCGATGACGTGATCAAGGCCGTCGCCGACACCGGCGGCGTGATCGGCTGCAGCATCCATGCCTACCTGAGCTGGCGCGGCGATCCCAAGCAGCAGCCGACCATGGAGGACTTCGTCGCCAATGTGCGCCATATCGGCCAGCTGGTGGGCTACGAACACGTCGGCATCGGCACGGATTTCCCGGCGGTGGATACGTATGAAGCAGTACGCCACGTGATGGTGATGTCGCGCACCAAGTACGCGGCCTCGGGCGGCGATTTCTCCAACGCCTTCGGCGACGTGATGGAAGCGCGCTATCCGGTGGAAACGCCTACGCCGGCGCAGTTTCCCGAATTCACGCATGCCTTGCACAAGGCGGGACTGACCGACACGCAGATCATGGGCGTACTGGGCGGCAACTTCCAGCGCGCCTTCGCGCAGAGCTGGAAGACCGCCTGAACCGCCGACGCCACCATCCAAAAGTCCACAGGGGGACCCACATGACCGCATTATCCAGACCGATCGCGCGCGGGCTGCGTCGCGCGGCGTTCATCGCCATGGGCGCTGCCGCGCTGCTCGCGCAACTGGCTCGGCCCGCGTCGGCGCAATCCGCCGACAGCTATCCGGCCTATCCGGTGCACATCGTCGTGCCTTACCAGGCCGGCGGATCGACCGACATCGTCATCCGCAAATTCGCCGAACTGGCGGCGCCCAGGCTGGGCCAGGCCATCGTCATCGAGAATCGAGGCGGCGCCGGCGCGACCCTGGGCGCGCGCGCCATCAAGACGGCCAAACCGGACGGCTATATGCTGGCCGTGCTGCCCAGTCCCGTCTTCCGCATGCCGCACATCCAGGACATGGGCTACGACCCGGTGCATGATTTCACCTACATCATGATGCTCAGCGGCTACACGCTGGGCGTGGCCGTGCCGGCGGACTCGCCGTTCAAGACCTGGGCGGATTTCATCGGCTACGCCAAGGCGCATCCGAATGAGGTCACCTACGGGACCGCCAGCGTGGGCAGCGCCTCCAACGTGATGATGGAAGACATCGCCACGCGCAACGGCGTGACGTGGCGGCACATCCCCTACAAGGGCGAGTCGGACGTGCTGACCGCCGTCATGGGCGGCCAGGTTACCGCCTATGCCGGATCGACCACGGTGCAGCCGCTCGTTCAGGCGAAAAAAATGCGCATGCTGGTAACGTGGGGCGAACACCGCAGCGCGCAGTATCCCGAAGTGCCCACGCTCAAGGAACTGGACGGCACACCGCCGGCCAACGCGCCCTTCGGTATCGCCGGCCCCAAGGGCATGCCGCCGCCCGTGGTGGCGAAGCTGCAGACCGTATTCAAGCAGGTGGCCGAATCCGAGCCGTTCAAGCAGGTGCTGACGCAATACGGCCAGGAGCTGGTCTACATGGACGGCAAGGACTACGCCGCCTATGCGGCCAGGCAATATGAGCTCGAAGCGGACATCGTGCGCAAGCTGGGGCTGGCGCAGAACAAGTAGCCGCATAAAACAGGTGCAGGGACAGACCACATCAAGCAAAGCGATAACGCATAACGCTTCAAGGGGTTGTTCGATGACGAGTTCAGTACTTTCTTTCTGGCGCGCGTTGATCGCCGCCAGCGTGTTCCTGCTGGGCGCGGCCCACCTGCCATCGGCCCTGGCTGCCGACTGGCCCGATCGTCCGATACGCCTGATGGTGGGCTACCCGCCCGGCGGCGGCACGGATACCGTGGCGCGCGTGCTGGCCCAACAGCTGACCAAGGTGCTGCACCAGTCGGTCATCATCGAAAACCGTGCGGGCGCCAGCAGCACCATCGCCGCGCAGCAGGTGGCGCGCGCCGAACCTGACGGTTATACCGTGCTGTTCGCGACCGGTTCGCCCTTGACCGGCGCGCCGCTGACGATCAAGGGCCTGACCTACGATCCCTTGAAGGACCTGGTGCCCGTGACCCTGATCGGCGGCGGACCGTTCATCCTGGTGGCCAATCCCGCCTTTCCGCCCAATACCCTGCCGGAGCTGGTCGAGTACGCGCGCGCGCATCCCGGCCAGGTGAACTACGCGTCGCCCGGCATCAGCACGGCGAACTACTTCTTTGCCGAGGTCCTGAACCAGGACGCCAATATCAAGACGGTGCATGTGCCCTACAAGGGCAGCTCGGCGCTGATCAACGACACGATCGCCGGGCAGGTGCAATACACGCTGGATACCCCGGGCACCACGCTGCCCTTGATCCACGCAGGCAAGCTCAAGGCCCTGGCGATCTTCAGCAAGAAGCGGCTGGAGCGGGCGCCCGATATTCCCACCACCGTGGAAGCCGGCTATCCCGAGCTGGTCGGCGGCTCCTGGTACGGGCTGCTGCTGCCCAAGGGCACGCCCCCGGCCATCGTGGATGCGCTGTACAAGGCGACGAAGCAGGCCCTGACGGGCGATGAAGTGCGCCGCGCCATGGAAGCGCGCGACGTCATTATCCAGGGCAGCACGCCGGCCGAGTTCAAGGACTATATCCAGGCCGAATACACGAAGTGGAAGACCGTCACCGACCGGCTGGGCATCAAGCCGCAGTGACATCCCCGCAGTGACCCCGGAACCCGCGCGCGGCGCAACATGGCGCCGCGCAATGCATGCGCAGGAGAACAGCATGGCGACCCCCTCTTATGCCCCGGACCTGACCGCCGGCAGCGCGCCGCTCTCGATGCGGCCGACGTTGACCGGACTGAACCACATGATCGCCGCGGGCCATTACCTGGCCACGCAGGCGGGCATGGACATCCTGCAGGCGGGCGGCAATGCCGTCGACGCCGGCGTGGCGGCCGGCATCGCGCTGGGCGTGGTGCAGAGCGACATCGTCAACTTCGGAGGCGTGGCGCCCATCCTGGTCTATCAGGCGGACACCCGCAAGGTGTGGAGCATTTCCGGATTGGGCTACTGGCCCAAGGCCACGCGGCTGGACGATTTCCTGCAGAAGCACAAGGGCACGATACCGGCGGGCGTATTGCGTACGGTGATTCCCGCCGCGCCGGACGCCTGGATCACCGCGCTGGAGCGTTTCGGCACCATGAGCTTCGGCGACGTGGCGGCGGGTGCCATCCGCCTGGCGCGCGACGGCTACGTCATGTATTCGCTGATGGCCGAGGTGCTGGAAGAGAACGCCAGGAACTACGCGCGCTGGCCTTCCAGCGCGGCCGTCTACCTGCCCGGCGGCAAGCCGCCGCGCGCCGGCGACATCTTCCGCCAGACCGACCTGGCGGGCAGCCTGCAATACCTGGCCGACGAAGAGCGCGCGCATCAGGGCCAGGGCCGCCTGGCGGGCCTCGCCGCCGCGCGGCGGGCCTTCTACGAAGGCGACATCGCCGCCGCCATCGTCAACTACCACAAGCAGGAAGGCGGCCTGGTCACGCATGAGGACCTGCGCGATTTCCGTGTCGAGGTCGATCCGGCGTTGATGACGGATTTCCACGGGACCCGCGTGCACAGCTGCGGTTTCTGGTGCCAGGGGCCGTCGCTGCTGCAGATGCTGAATATCCTGGAGCCGCGCGACCTGAAGTCGCTCGGCCACAACTCGGCCGCCTATGTGCATCTGCTGACCGAGACCATCAAGCTGGCATTCGCCGATCGCGAGGTGCATTACGGCGATCCGCGCCACACGGACGTGCCGCAGCAGGCGCTGCTGTCCAAGGAGTACGCGCGGCAGCGGCTGGCGATGATAGATCCGAATCGCGCCGGCCCCGACATGCCGCCCGCCGGCCGCCTGCCCAGCGCCCGCGACATCGAGCTGCGCGAGGCCGGGCCGGGCGATACGGCGCGCACCGACCCGCGGCTGGATACCTCTTACGTGGCGGTGGTGGACAAGCACGGCAACGCCTTTTCCGCCACGCCCAGCGATGGCTCCTACAACTCCCCGGTGATACCGGGCACCGGCCTGATCGCGTCGGGCCGAGGCAGCCAGTCCTGGGCGGAGGCCGGCCATCCCTGCGCGGTCGGCCCGGGCCGGCGCCCGCGCCTCACCCCCAACCCTTCCATGGCGATCCGGCCCGATGGCTATGTGATGCCCTTCGGCACGCCGGGCGGCGACGTGCAGGTGCAGGCCATGCTGCAGACCTTCCTGAATATCGAGGTCTTCGGCATGGAGCTGCAGCAGGCCATCGAAGCACCCCGCTTCGCCAGCTTCAGTTTCCCCTCGTCGTTCGAACCGCATACCGCCGTGCCCGGCCGGCTGATGATCGAGGACCTGATCCCGAAGGAAGTCGGCGACCGGCTGGCCGCCATGGGCCATTCCGTAAAATGGTGGCAGGACCGCAACTGGCGCGCCGGCGCGATGTGCGCGGTGCGGCATGATATGCAAACCGGCATCCGCTGGGGCGGCGCCGATCCGCGGCGGCCGGCCTATGCCGCGGGATGGTGATGAATTGAATGGACGAAGACCTGCTTGCCTGTTGGAAACCGCGCCTGGCGGACATCGCCGCCCCCGCTGCGGCGGACGATGGCGCGCATGACCTGAATCACCTGCAACGCGTATGGTCGGTGGCGCGGCGCATCCTGGACGACCACCCTGAAGCCGACGCGCTCGTCGTTCTGGCCGCGTGCTTCCTGCACGACCTGGTCAACCTGCCCAAGAACCACCCCGAACGTTCCAAGGCATCCGTCATGGCCGCCGCCCAGGCGACTCGCGCGTTGGCCGATGCCGGCTTCCCCGCCGACAAGCTGCCCGCCGTCGCCCATGCCATCGAGGCGCACAGCTTCTCCGCCGGCATCCCGCCGCGCACCCTGGAAGCGCGCATCGTCCAGGACGCGGACCGCATGGACGCCCTGGGCGCCATCGGCCTGGCCCGCATGTTCCACGTCGGCGGCCAACTGGGCCGTCCGCTGGCCCACGGCACCGACCCCCTGGCCGTCGACCGCCCGCTCGACGACACCCGATACGCCCTCGACCACATCGAGGCCAAGCTGCTGCGCCTGCCCGCCACCCTGCACACCGCCGCCGCCCGCCGCATCGCCGACACCCGCGCCGCCCGCCTGCGCCGCTTCCGCGACGAATTCGTCGCCGAATGGACGGGCTACGACGCGGATCAGTGACAACGGCGCTCCTGTTGCCTGCTCCGCCGACGGCATCCGGTCGCTCGCTGGGGTAGGTGCACATCTCCGAAAGTGCTTCAACACCTCTTGTTGGAACTCGCCCAGCAAGCCGGTGACTCCCAGGCTCGTCAATGCCGGGCCGGCCCCATCGCACCTTAATGCCAACTGCGATGCACCGCCCGCCGCGGAGCGCCAGTGCATGCCAGGCGCAATGCGCTCCCCGGATAATGCCAAACCGTCATTACCCCGCGACATGTCGATTCCGGCCCCTCTCATTCGTCGTGGCAGGACGGCGCGAAATCCCGCTCGTGCCGCACCACGCGAGGAGTCGCCATGGCGCTGCAGCTGTATTTCCATCCGTTCTCGTCCTATTGCCAGAAAGTGCTCATCGCCCTGTACGACCTGGGCATCGAATTCGAACGCAATGTCATTGAAGGCCCTGACAGTCCGGCGGGCCGGCGCCTGGCTGAGCTGTGGCCGATGCAGCGCTTTCCCGTGCTGGCGGACGGCGATCGTACGGTGATCGAGTCGAGCTGCATCATCGAATACCTGGACCTGTATCACGCCAGTGGGTCGCGGATGATCCCGCAGGATCCCAAGGCAGCGCTGGAAACGCGCTTCATGGACCGATTTTTCGACAACTACGTCGCGACGCCGCAGATGCAGATCGTCTTCAACGAGCTGCGCCCCGTGGAGTCGCGCGATCCCCATGGCGTGCGGCAGTCCCGCGCGATGCTGGACACGTCGTATGCCTGGCTGGACCGGAGATTGGCCGGTCGCGCATGGGCGGCCGGCGAGCGATTCACCTTGGCCGATTGCGGCGCGGCGCCCTTCCTGTTCTACGCCGACTGGACGCACCCGATACCGCCGCATTGCGCGCACGTGCGCGCCTACCGCCAGCGCCTGTTGCGTTATCCATCATTCGCGCGCGCGGTCGACGAAGCCCGCCCGTACCGCGCATGGTTCCCCTTGGGCGCGCCCGATCGCGACTGAGCGCGATCCAAGGCAATAGCACGCACCCGATGCGCTGTTTTGGTGCTCTTCCGCTGTATCGATCGCCATGCGCTGTTACCCTGTAACGTCGATCAGGCCCTGACCTACGAGGAGGATCCGCATGACCGACAACGTTTTCGGTGCGTTTTTCACTGATACGCTTTTCCTGAACATTCCGCTGCTGAACTGGATCATCGCTTTCGCGACGGCGTGCGCCGCATTCGCCGTCGCGCGTATCGCCGTCGGCTTCGCGAAGCGCAGGCTCCTGGCCCGTTCACACACGGCTGGCGCCCATTTCAGCGTTGTCGCCGCCGAAGTCGTTGCGGGCACCAGCAATATGCTGCTCGCGCTGGCCGCCCTGCTGATCGGCGCGGGCGTGCTGGACATGCCCGCGCGCTGGGCCGGCCGCATCGACGGCCTGTGGTTCGTCGTCGCCATCCTGCAGATCGCATTGTGGGCGCATCGTGCCATGGTGCTGGGCATGCGCCATTATTTCCATCGCCATGCGGAACCGCAGGGCGGCCAGATCACGGCGCTGGCGGCGCTGTCCATCTGGGGCGCCAAGGTGCTGCTGTGGGCGGTCGTGCTGCTGGCGATGCTGTCCAACATGGGCGTCAACATCACCGCCTTCGTCGCCAGCCTGGGCGTGGGCGGCATCGCGGTGGCGCTGGCCGTGCAGAACATATTGGGCGACCTGTTCGCGTCCATGTCGATCGCCATCGACAAGCCTTTCGAGGTCAACGACTTCATCGTGGTGGGCACGCTGGCCGGCACGGTCGAGCACGTGGGATTGAAGACCACCCGCATCCGCAGCCTGGGCGGCGAACAGATCGTGATGTCCAACGCCAGCATGCTGACGGCCACCATCCAGAACTACAAGCGCCTGCGCGAACGCCGGGTGGTGTTCCAGTTCGGCCTTAGCTACGACTGCACCGCGCAACAGACGCGCGAAGTGCCCGCCATTGTCGAACGCATCATCCGCGCACAGGACAAGACGCGCTTCGACCGCTCGCATTTCAAGGGCTTCGGCGAAAGCTCGCTGGATTTCGAGACGGTGTATATCGTGCTGGACCCGGGCTACAACCAGTACATGGATATCCAGCAGGCCATCAACCTGGAAATGATGCAGGCTTTCGAAGACCTGGGCGTGCGCTTCGCTCACCCCATGCGTACCTTGCACGTGGCATCGCTGCCCGGCCCGCGGCGGCAGGAAGACGCCGCGCGTCGCGTGCGCGCCGATGCCCCCGATCGCAGGCTGGGCGTGTCACCCCAGGGCGCGTAGCCGGCGGCAGCGTTCCGGCGCAAAGCGCGTGGTCGGCGGCGATGTGCCAGCGCGGACCGCCTAGCCGAGCGTGGCGGGCTTGCGCCGGACGAAGCGCTGTTCCGTGACCGGCTCGCCCCATTGCGAGCCGGCGGTTTCCTCCGCCAGCTGGAAGCCGACGGACTCGTACAGATGCCGCGCGGCATCCAGGCCGCGGAAGGTCCATAGATAAGTCTCGTCGTACCATGCGTCCGCGAACGCCATGGCCCGCGCCAGCAGATCGCGGCCGACTCCCCTGCCCCGCAGGCTGCCGTCCACGATGAACCAGCGCAGATGCGCTTCCCGCGTGTCCATGTCGCCGTCGATCACCACGGATCCCAGCACCCGGCCGTGTTCGACATAGAGCCACATCCCCTTGCCTTGCGCGGGAAGCGATTCCGCGAAGGCCGCCAGCTCCGTCGCAACCTTGCGCTCGAAGAACACGCCGAAGCCTACGGTCTCGGCGTAGTAGCGGGCGTGCAAGGCCGCGACATCGCCGATGCAGCCAGGCAGGTAACCTTCGACGATGTGCCCTTCGCCGTTACTGGCGGCTTCCACGCCGGTTTCCCGCCGCCGGACATTGGCCGTGACCGCGGCCCGCTCCACGGATGGCTCAGGAACGCCATCGTCGTTATCCGCGACCCCGGCCATATTCGGATTGTCGCGAGACAAAGCCTCGCCATACAGCGCCAGCAGGCGCAGCAGCGCCTGCTGATCGACCGGCGCCAGCTGGCGCAGCGCCTTCGACACCTGATCGGTCGCGAACCGGTCGATGCGCGCCCGCAGCGCCGCACCCTGGCGCGTCAGGTACAGCCGCGCCGCCCGAGCGTCCTCCGGATCGCTCTCGCGCCGCAGCAGGCCGGCGGCTTCCAGCTTGGCGACCTGACGACTGGCATTGGATTTGTCCAGCCGCAGCACCGCAGCCAGGTCGCGCGCCTGTATGCCAGGCGTCAAGCCCACTTCGATGATGGCGTGCACCGCGGAAGGCGCCAGGCCGCTGTCGGCAAGATGCGGACGCATGAAACCCAGCTCCCGCACCAGCTTGCGCGACAGTTCGCGCACCTGCCTGATGGTCTGCTCGCGCGACTGGCTCAACGCTTCGATGACGTCCATGGTGTTCCATCCCGCGCCGTTCGGCGGCATCCCTTATAAGTTGCGATTCGCAACCAATATAACAGCGGAGGAAAATGCCATCAATCCGGCACGGCCTCACGGCCTCGGGAACAAGGGTCGCGTCGCCAATGCGATCACGCCGGCCGACGCCCAAACGCCGGCCCATGACGAAGCCGCCAGCACGTAGGGAATGGACACGGGAGCGAGGAACAGGCTCAGGTAGACCAGGGTATTGCACATGCCCAGCGCGGTGCCGGCGCGCGCCGAGCCCGCCAGCGTGGCCAGTTCCGTGTAGGCGACGCCGTGCCATGCCGAGACGGTGACGCCCGCGGCGATGATGGCCGCGATGAGCAGCGGCGCGGGCGCGTTCGCGGCGGTGGCCAAGGCCAGCACGGCGAAGGCGGCAACCGCGATCAGCACGACGGTGCGCACATAGGCGCGCCGGTTGTGATGCACGTCGGTGTAACGGCCGCTCCATACGCGCAGAATCATCGCGCCCAATTGCACCGCGACCATGGCGAAGGTCGTTCCGGCGATGCCCACGCCGCCGAAGTCGTGCAGATACACAGTCGCGAAGCTGAGCACCGCGAATTGAGAAAGACACAGCACGCCTATCGCCAGGACAATGCGCCGGATCGCTGGATCGTGAAACGGGCTGTTCCGGGACGCCGGGGCGGTCGTTCCCGTGCGGCGAGCATGGGATGACACATCGGCACCCGCATCCGCATGGGCACGGGCATCCGCATCCTCGCGAGGGTCGTACAGCCACCGCCATGCCAGCACCAGCGCGGCGGCGCACATCGTCACCAGGACGCCATACACCGCGCGAAAGCCGTTCGCCGACGCCAGCCATGGCAGCAGCAGCGCACCGAGCCCGCCACCCAGCGGCACGGCGGTCTGGCGGATGCTCATGGCCAGCCCGCGTTCGCCCTCCTTGAACCAGCGCATGATGGCGCGGCCGCTGGAGCCATTGACACTGCCGCCGGCCAGGCCGACCACGCACATCAGGGCCAGCAGCCAATGAAACGCCGGCACGAAACCATCGGACGGCACCATCAGCACCGCCATGGCCAGCAGGGCCAGCGTCGTCGCGCCCAGGCCCACGAGCAGCACGGGCCGGTCGCCCCAGCGATCGGTCGCCATGCCCCAGGGCAATTCGGTAAGCGCCACCCCCAGGCCGATGGCGCCCAGCGCGACGCCCAGCGAGGCATCGTCCAACCGGTAGCCGGCGCGCAGCCAGATGGCAGTGGTCGGTATGCCGGCGGCCGCCGCGGAAAAGCTGACATTGGCCGCGACACCGGCGGCCAATACCTTCCAGCGATGTTCGGGGCCGAGCGCATACGCAGCGGCTGGCCGCACCGGCGTGTTTATGGTGGTGGAGCTCATCTTCATGCCTGTCCGAAAAGAGGAAGTGGCATCAGTCTGAACACTTCCAACCATTCTGAAAATCACATAATATTCACCAATCAATTCGATAAAACAGGACGTTCCATGCAGGTGAACCTGGACATCGCGGCCTTGCGCACCCTGGTCATCGGCATGGACCTGGGCAGCTTCGCCAAGGCGGCGGATCGGGTGGGCCGCTCGACTTCCGCCGTCAGCGCGCAGATCAAGAAGCTGGAAGACCAGGCCGGCGCCCCGCTCTTCAAGAAATCCGGCCGCGGCCTGGCGCTGACCGACGCCGGCGAAGTCATGCTGGACTATGCGCGCCGCCTGGTCGGCCTGAACGACGAAGCCGCCGTCGCCACACGCGGCCTGGACATGGAAGGATGGATCCGCCTGGGCTTGCAGGAGGACTTCGGCGAAGCCATGTTGCCGCAACTGCTGGGGCGCTTCGCCCGCGCCCATCCCAAGGTCCGCATCGAGGCCCGTGTCGCGCGCAACACCGAATTGCGGGAGCGCCTCGACGCCGGGCAGTTGGACCTGGCGCTTCTTTGGGACAGCACGGCGGCGACCGACGGCGCGCCCGCCCCCGCGGCACGCAGGCACGCATTGGATGACGGTGGTCCGGTGGAACGCCTGGCCCGCCCACGCATGTGCTGGATAGGATCATCCGCGCTGCCATGGCACGCGGACTCCGGCGAGCCGCTGCCCTTGATCGCATTCGACCGCCCCTGCATGTTCACGCAAGCGGCGACCACCGCCCTGGACCGCGCCCGCATCCCCTGGCGTCTGGTGTTCACCAGCCCCAGCTTGAACGGCTTGTGGGCTGCTGCGGCGGCGGGCCTGGGCATCAACGTACGCACGCCCTACGGCCTGCCGGCGTCGGTGCGGCCGCTGGACGCCAAGGCGGCGGCCCTGCCGGCGCTACCGACGATCCCCCTGCTGCTGTTGAAGCGTCCTGGTGAAAGCCTGCCGCTGGCCGACAGGCTCGCGGCCATCATGCGCGAACACGTGGATGGCGAGATCCAACAGCGGTCGCGCCCGTGAACCTGGTTTTCCTGTCGGAGGCATGCGGCACGGCGCCGGGATATCATCGGGGTCGCCTGTCGCACGCCGGCTCCGTGGCGCGCGCACCCAGTCTCCTGCTCCCATGACGCACACGCTCACGCCCGGCGCCCGCCCATCCGCGCTCGATCCCATCCTGCAACGCACGCTGCGCGCCATCCGCCGGCGCCGCGAACACGGTTTCCATTTCGCCGGCAACTTCCTGGCCGTGTCCTTCGACCGCGTCACCGTGGACGACAGCCTGGTCAGCATGAAGGCCGACTGCCATGCCAGCGACGGCGCCATCGACGGCACGGCGCTGGGCGTGCTGGCCGACCTGGCGCTGGCCGCGCCGGTGCGCGCCGCCCTGCCCGCCGACACCCGCCTGGCCACCGTCAATATGCAGCTGCAGCTCACCGGCGCGCCCTGCCTCGCGCCGGTCACGGCCAGCAGCAGCTTCCATGGCTACGTGCATGGCGCCGCCGGCCGCCAGGCCATCAGCCGCGTCACCCTGCACGGCGCCGGCCGGGAAATCGGCCTGGGCACCGCCACCTTCATGGTGCTGGACCTGCCGGCGGGCACGCCCATCCCCTTCCTGACGCCGGTGGATCCGACGCAGGACGATGCGCCGCTGCTCGACCCGGAAACGGACCTGAATCCCGGCGAACTCGCCGTCTACGAGCACGTCAGGATGGCGCTGGACGACAGCCGAGCCGGCGGGGACTTCCATGAACGGCTGTGGGGCTACCGCGCCCATGCACGCAAGGGGGGCGCGACCGGCACGCTGGCCAACGGTCCCCATATCGGCAACCGGGTGGGCCACGCCCAGGGCGGCGTGCTGCTGGGCTTCGCCCAGGCCACCGCGCAGGCCGCGCTGGGCGAAGACTGGGCGATGAGCAGCGTCACCGCCTCCTACGTCAGCCCCGGCGAAGGCCGCGAGCTGAAAGCCGAAGCCGACATCGTCCACCAGGGCCGCACCACCGCCGTCACGCGCGTCGCCATCACCACCGAGGCCGGCAAGCGCGTGCTGGAAGTGCTGGCCACGCATTCCTTGCGCGGCACGCGGCCTTGACCGCCATAACGGCCATGAAGGCCATGTAGGCCCACGGCGCCGGCACCCGGCCGCGCGCCGAGGCGGTCCGGGCCTGCCGCGCTCTTCAGCCTGTGCGAACGCCAGAGCAGGGTGTCGGGCCAGGGCCGCTATCATTGACCTTCGAGACACACACAGCATCGACCCGCCCATGAAAATCGCCACTTTCAACATCAATGGCATCGGCGCCCGCCTGCCCAACCTGCTGCGCTGGCTGGAGGAGAAACAGCCCGACGTGGCCTGCCTGCAGGAACTGAAGGCGCCGCAGGAGAAATTCCCCGAATCCGCCATCCGCGATGCCGGCTACGGCGTGATCTGGCATGGCCAGAAAAGCTGGAATGGCGTCGCCATCCTGACGCGCGGCTGCGACCCGGTCGAATCGCGCCGCATCCTGCCAGGGGATGACGAAGACCTGCAAAGCCGCTATATCGAAGCGACCGTGCAAGGCATCGTCGTCGCCTGCCTCTACCTGCCCAACGGCAACCCCGCGCCGGGCCCCAAGTTCGACTACAAGCTGAAGTGGATGGAGCGCCTGACGGCGCACGTCGCCGGCATGGTCGACAGCGGCCAGCCCACGGTGCTGGCCGGCGACTACAACGTCATCCCGACCGACCTGGACGTCTACAAGCCCGAGCGCTGGGTGGACGACGCCCTGTTCCGTCCCGAGACGCGCGCGGCCTTCGACAAGTTGGTCTCCCAAGGCTGGACCGACTCGCTGCGCACCTGCCATCCGGATACCCGCATCTACACCTACTGGGATTATTTCCGCAACGCCTATGCGCGCGACGCGGGGATACGCATCGACCATCTGCTGTTGAACCGCAAGCTGGCGCCGCGGTTGCAGGACGCCGGCGTGGACCGCGACGTGCGCGGCTGGGAAAAGGCCAGCGACCACGCGCCGACCTGGATCACGCTGAAGCCGGCCTGAGCCCGGTCCGGCGATCGTTCGACTGTTCGGGAATTTCGCCGTCTCAATTCCGCTTTGCGCGGTTTATCGAACCGCCCCTGCCCGCTTATCGTGCTCGCATGCCTGAAACGGCCAGCCCGCGACTCTCGCGCGCTGGCCGTTTCACCCCTCATACTTTGATAGGAATCCGATCATGAGCAAGCTCGCAGGCAAAGTCGCCATCGTCACCGGCGCATCCAAGGGCATAGGCGCCGCCATCGCCAAGGAACTGGCCGCGCAGGGCGCGTCGGTCGTCGTCAACTACGCGTCCAGCAAGGCCGGCGCGGAAGCCGTCGTGCAGGCGATCACCGCGGCCAGCGGCAAGGCCGTCGCGGTCGGCGGCGACGTGTCCAAGGCGGCGGACGCCAAGGCGATCGTCGACGCGGCGCTGTCGAACTACGGCCGCCTGGACATCCTGGTGAACAACTCCGGCATCTACGAGTTCGCCGCGGTCGAAGAGATCACCGAAGAACACTATCGCAAGCAGTTCGACGTCAACGTGCTGGGCGTCCTGCTGATGACGCAGGCGGCGGTCAAGCATCTGGGCGAAGGCGCCAGCGTCATCAACATCAGCTCCGTGGTGACCAGCATCACCCCGCCCCAGTCGGCCGTCTATAGCGGCACCAAGGGCGCGGTGGACGCGATCACCGGCGTGCTCGCGAAAGAACTGGGTGCGCGCAAGATACGCGTCAACGCCATCAATCCCGGCATGGTGCAAACGGAAGGCACGGCAACCGCCGGCATCGCCGGGTCGGACATGGAGCGCGAAGTCGTCGCCCTCACGCCGCTGGGCCGCGTCGGCCAGCCGCGCGACATCGGCACCGTGGCTGCCTTCCTGGCGTCGGACGACGCCGCCTGGCTGACCGGCGAAACCATCGTCGCCAGCGGCGGCCTGCGCTGATCCGGCTACGCACGTTTGCAGGCCTGGGCCCCGATGGGCCCAGGCCCGAACCCAGCCATCCGATACCCACCTATGGTGGATCCGACCCGGGACTTGCCCCTCATTAGACCGATGTACACCAGGCTCCGCCCAACGCAAGATTGCTGACCCGGTCGTTTTCCGCTACCGGCGACGATGCAGCCAGCTTCAGGAGCCGCCTATGCCCAACGTTCCCGCATGTCCTCCCCCGGACGATGACGATGCGCCGCGAGACGAACAGGGCAACGCTCCATCCCGCCAGCTCGTTCCCGCCAGCACCCCGCCGAACACCGCGCCCGTCGTCGCGCCACCCCCGCTTATCTACGCCTACATCCGTCCACGCCTGCGGCGCCGGTCGTCGACGTCCCATCGCGCAAGCAGCGGAAGCAGGCATCAGCCCCTGCACTGGCCCGCGGCATCCGTTTGGAAGCTGGCCGCGATGGCGACGATAGGCGCGGGCGCATTGATCGCCTTGCTGGACCCGCAGAGCCCGCCTGGCGGCCATGGCACGGCCCTGGCGTCGCGCCACGGACCGGGCGCCAACGCCATCAACGGGCTGGGTGCACGCGGCACGAACGGCACGAGCATCCAAGCAGGCAGCCAGGCGAGAAGTTATGCGGGCAACGCATCTTCATCGCCGGAGCAATCGAAGTGGTCGGCGGCGTCCGATACGTCGGCGTCGGAATGGGCGGACGCGGCGCCGCGCGCGCGGCCCATCCCGCTGGCCTCGGCCAGCGATCCGCTGGCGGTCGCCAACGCATCCCTGGACGCGGCGGCACCCGGCCACACCATCGACGCCGCGACCGATGCGCCCGCACGCAAGGCCGGGACCATTATCGACGTCGTCACGGCGGATATGAGCGTGCCTGACGCCGGCGTCCCGATGCTACTCGTTGCCCCCGCGCGCGGCGCCGGGCAAGCCGCGAAAGCCGACGCGCCCGCCACGGCACGTCCCGCTTCGCGGATCGCGACGAAAACGCCGACGAACGGGGCATCGGCCAAGACGGTGGCACCGAAAGCCACAACGGCGGCAGCGACGCAACCCAGAACGGCGCAGCAGGTCGCGGCCAAATCCGCCACGCCCGCATCGGCCGACACGAAACCGCTGGCCACCACGCAGGCGAAGAGCCGATCACCCGTCTCGGTCCCCATCGCCGTACGCCCCTGGGGCGAGATCCTGGTCGACGGCGAATCGCGCGGCATCAGCCCGCCCATGCGCCGCTTGACCCTGGCCGCCGGCACCTATGACATCACCATCCGCAACAACGTCGGGCCCGACGTGCACCAGCGCCTGACCGTGGGCGCCGGTCAGGGCGCCGCGATCTCGCATACCTTCCAATAGGTAAATCCGCGTGCGCAGGGCTGAACGCGGCGCAAGGGACCCGGCATACGGGGGGTCAACGCAAGCGGCTCAAATCAGGCGTCAGCAAAGCAAACGGCCCCGCACATGGCGGGGCCGAGGGTCGTCGCGGCGGCTGCCGCGACTGCCGGGAGCGGGTGTCGTATCCCGCCGGTGCTTACGCACCTTGGAAAGGCTGGTTGTTCAGATCGCCGAACGCGATGCTGGTGCTCGTGTTGCCGCTATCGATGTCGGCGACGACCTGGGCACGCGTCACACCGCTATCGGCCTGCGCGACGAAGGGCGCATTGTTCGATTCGCGGTTGGCGGTCAAGCCGGCGCTGCGGGCTTGCTGCAGTTCGGCGACGACCTGGGCGCGGCTCACGCCGTTGGCGGCCTGGCCATACACGCCTTGGAACGGCACGTTGTCGGGCTCGCTGTTGGCGGCTTGCGCGGCGCCGATGGCGGCAAAGGAAAGAATCAGAGCGGAAACGATGGTCTTGGTCTTCATGGCAGTACTCCTAGTCCTGTTAAGTTGGGTCGGGACGGACACCGCGGAGAGGGGGGAGGGGTTCCGCGATGTCCGTTGCTGTTCCCGATAAAACGCATTCTGCGCCGCCAAGGCCTAGGGATAAACCCGCAAAACCGAAAATGATATTTCCGAAAACACCAACAATAAGGGTAATTAGCTTATATCTATCGCTTCCATAGCAAGGCCACCCATTGAGGCCCGAAGGCGCCCACGGCGCCGCCGCCACGACCCCACCCTGCCCCATCACGCCCCATTACGCGCCGCCGCGGCCCCAAGACGGCCCCAAGACGGCCCCAACGAAGCCGCGCTTGCGCCCCTACACGCGGGTCTCGTCTTCCGCCGCGGCTTCCCGGGCGACGGCCTCTTCGGCCGCCGCCGCCGCGCCGCGCGGCGCCTCGACCACATCGGGCTGCGGCTCGACCATCACCAGTTCTGTGTCGACGTCCGGATCGACGCGCGGATCCAGCGTCGCGGCGGCGGCCGGCGAGCTTTGCAGCGCATCCGGCATGGCCTGGAAGTGCACCGGCGCTTCATCCACCTGATGCTGGTTGGTCACCCGGATCGGCCGAACCGTCAGCACCAGCGCCAGCGCGCAGGCGGAGATGAACACGTAGTACATATTGGGCCCCGCGAGCGACATCAGCGCGCCGGCGATCAGCGGCCCGATGCACGCGCCTATGCCATAGGCCATCAGCAGGATCGCGCTCAGGCCGACACGCCGATCGGACCCCACATGATCGTTGGCGAAGGCCGCACCCAGCGGATACAGCGTGAACTGCAGCACGCCGAACACGCATGACAAGGCCAGCATCAGCGCGAACGGCAGCGACAGCCAGCCCCACATCAATACCGGCAGCGCCGTCAGCAGCACCGCATTGAAACGGATCAGCCCCGCGCGGTTGACGCGGTCCGATATCCATCCCATGGGAAACTGCGACAACAGGCCCGCCGTGACCGTCGCCGCCACGTAGAACGCGACCTGCGTGGTGCTGAAACCGTGCCGGGCCGCGTACACCGGCGCCAGTCCATAGAAGCCGCCGGACAGCAGGCCGGCAACGAACAGGACGGTCAGCGAAAGCGGCACGCGGCGCGCGAAGAACTTCAGGTCCAGCGGCGCGGGCACGGGCGTCGCCGGGTGCGATCGCGCGGTCAAGGCCACGGGCACCAGGCAAAGAATCTGGAACACCGCCACCAGCGTCAACGGCCGCAGGTCCAGGGCGGGAAACAGCGTCAACGATAGCTGGCCCAGCACCGTGCCCAACCCCGACATCAGCATGTACACGGAGAACACGCGCCCGCGCAGCCGGTTTTCGGTCTGTTCGTTCAGCCAGCTTTCCAGCACCATGAACTGCGTGACCATCGCGATGCCCGCCACCAGGCGGAATATCAGCCACAGCCACAGCACTTCCAGCGACGCTTGCGCCAGCACCATCACCGCGGCAATGGCCGCGCAGGCGACGAAGGCGCGGATGTGTCCCACCCGGATCAACAGCTTGTGCCCGAGGCGCGCCCCGCACACCAGGCCCAGGTAATAGCCCGCGATCAGCGTGCCCACCCAGAACGGGCTGACCGATTGCGCCGTCAGCCGCAGACCCATGAAGGTATTGAAGAGTCCCGTTCCGCACAGCATCAGCAGCGCCGCGGCGTACAGGGAAGAGAAAGAGGAAATCGTGGCGAACATAAAGCTCTTAGCGGCGAGAGCCGCGCGGGGCGGCTCTCGGATTTGCCATACTCAAGATCAAGAAGCGCGCGGCCGCGTCAGCACTGGGCCAGCATCGTCGTCGCGTCGCTGACTTCGAACTTGCCCGGCGCTTCGACATTCAGGGTCTTGACCACGCCGTCGTCCAGCACCATGGCATAGCGCTTGGAGCGCATGCCCATGCCGCGCGCGTCCAGGTCCATTTCCAGGCCCAGGGCCTTGGTCCACGTCGCGGAACCGTCGGCCAGCATGCGCACCTTGCCGTCGGTTTTCTGGTCGCGGCCCCAGGCGCCCATGACGAAGGCGTCGTTGACGGACACGCACCAGATTTCGTCCACGCCCTTGCCCTTGAAGGCGTCGGCGTTCTGGATGAAACCCGGCAGATGCTTGTTCGAGCAGGTCGGCGTGAAAGCGCCCGGCACGGCGAACACCACGATCTTCTTGCCTTTCACCAGATCGGCGACCTGGAAATTGTTGGGTCCCAGCGCGCAGGCTTCGGTCTCGGTCTCGATGAATTCGGTCAGGGTGCCATCCGGTACCCGGTCGCCGACTTTGATGGTCATTGATATCTCCAGTGAAACGACAGAAAACGTTATTCAGGAATACGCGCCCGGCATGCGGACCACCGCGCGCTCACTTGTGCTGCGACACCCCAAGATTATGCTGCGAAAACCATTGCAGCATCCGTTCCCACGCCTGCTCCGCCTGTTCCTTGCGATAGCTGGGGCGGTAGTCCGCGTGGAACGCATGGCCCGCACCCTGGTAGACGTCGATGACGGACGCCTTGGCCGACGCCGACCCCTTGGCCAGGGCGTCACGCATGGCGGCGACGTCGTCCTGCGTGATGCCGGTGTCTTCCGCGCCGTAGGCGCCGCGCACCGGCGCATGCATGTCGGCGGTGATGTCGACGGGGAATTTGGGGCGCAGCGTATCGTCGCGCTTGCCGCGCAAGGGGCCGTAGAACGCCGCGCCCGCCTTCAACTTGGGGTTGTGCGCGGAATACAGCCACACGAAGCGGCCGCCCCAGCAGAACCCGATGATGCCCAGCTTGTTGGCATCGCCGTTGTGGCCGGCGGCCCATTTGGCGGTGGCGTCCAGGTCGCCGATGACCTGGGCGTCCGGGATCTTGCTGATGATGTCGGCCTGCAGCTTGGCGATCTCGGTGTACTTGGTGGGATCGCCCTGCCGTGCGAACACGTCGGGTGCAATGGCCAGATAGCCCCGGTGGGCCAGGCGCCGGCAGATGTCCTGGATGTACTCGTGCAGGCCGAAGATTTCCGCCATGACCAGCACCGTGGGCAAATGCGTGCCTTTTTCCGGCTGGGCGCGGTAGGCGCGCATATTGCCGCCCGCCGCCGGGATGTCGACCCAGCCCGCGGTCAAGCCCTTGGCATCGGTCTTGATGACGGTCTGCGCCATCACGGGTCCCGCGGCCAGGCAGAAGCCCGCCCCCGCCGCGGCCGAAGCGGCGGCCGTGAGAAACCCGCGGCGGTCCAGCCGCAGCGGCGGCAGTAGGCTATCCAGGTGCTTGTCGTCCATGCTGATGAACTCCGTTCTCGTAAGGATGCCGGGGGCGCCCCGGCGGGCGCCGGTCAACGCTTCAAGGCGAATTCCACACGGGTCGGCGGACCGTCGTCCTTGACGCCTTCCGCCGACAGGTTAGGCGCCACCATGAAGATGCGATCCATGGGCGCGCCATCCTGCTGCAGCTGCTCATAGGCGGCTTGCGCGCGAGCGTCCGCCAGCTTGCGCAACTGGTCCTCTCCGGCGGGCGCCGCCTGCCGGAGCAGATCTTCCATCTGCGCCGGCGGCAGCGATTTGGCGATGCCGATGAAGTTGCGCGGCTTGTTATCGATCTTGGCATTGTCGTAGGCGTCCGCCAGATACTTGGCGCGCTCCGCGTCGGTCAGGGGCGCGCTGCCGTCCAGCCGGCCGCTCTTGCCCGTGGCGCGCGAGCGCGCGATGCGGATGCGGGTGTCCACCCAGCTCTGCCGCAGCCCGGCTTCGTCGGACACCGGATCCGCGCGGCCGGCGATATCCATTTTCAGGGAAGGCCGGTCGGCCAGCGCGGCCGCCAGTTTCTTCAGTTTTTCCTTGCCGTCGTCCGTCAGCGTCGCGCTGCCGGGCTCGAAGGCGATATACGAAAGCTCGTCGCCGCCGCCGCCGAACGCCGACGCCAGCAGGCTGAAGGGCGACGTGACCGCTTTGACGACCAGGTTGCCGATCACCCGCAGGATGATGCCGCCCACGGAAAAATTCGGATCGTCCAGCGAGCCGGAGATGGGCAGGTTGATGTCGATATTGCCGGAGCGATCTTTCAGCAATGCGACGGCCAGCATGACCGGCAGCGTGGTGGCCTGCGGGCTGTCGGTCTTGGCGCCGAAGGTCAGCTGGTCCAGGCGCACGTGGTTGCTGGCCTGCAGCTGGCGGTTCTTGATGCTGTATTCCACATCCATCGACAGCTTGCCGCGCTCGATGGGATAGCCGACGTACTTCGCCGAATAGGTCGTGAAGCGCGGCAGGTCGACCCCGCGCGCGGAAGCCTGGATATCCAGCGTCAGGAACTTGGCGAAAGGCTGGACGATACCGCTGATGGTCAGCGGCGCGGTGCGATAGACGCGGCCCTTGACGCTGACCTTGGCGGGCCGGGGATCGGTGGAGGACACCGCCGACACCGAGCCTTCGATGGCGGATAGTTCCGCCGTGTAGTTCGGGCGCACGAAACGGTCGTTGAAGGTGGCGCGGCCGTTCTTCAAGGTGATGCTGCGCACGGCGATGTCGGGCATGTCGGCATCGCTGCGCCCCGCGTTGCCGGAAGATGCCTTGCCGGCAGCCGCCTTGCCCGATCGGGACTTGTCGGCGGCCGCGGGCTGCGCCGGCGCGGCCTTGGCCGCCCCGCTGGAGGCTTGCCCGGGCGCCTGCGTGTCCTGCGTGATGGAGCCGCCGGCCTGGCCCGGTTCGGCCACCAGGTTCATCACGTTGAGTTCGCCCTGCGAGTTCAACAGGACGTTGCCGTAGAAGTTGTCCAGCGTGATGTCGCCCAGCTCGATGGCCGGTTTGCCGCCCGCCATGGAGATCGCCATATTGCGCAGGCTGAGCAGCTTCCAGGCCAGGAAGTCCGCGCGGTTCACGCGGTCCTGCAGGTTGAGGTCGCTGACGTCGACGCCGCCTTTCCAGGAGACCTTCATCGGCGACGCGGCGCGACCGTTCGCGGAAGTGGCGGCGACGAAGTCGACGTCGCCCTTCGCGCCCAGGCGGATGGAGCGCACCGTGGCGTTCAGGCGCGACGCCACGTAGGGCGCGAGCTCCGCCACGTTCAGGTTGGAAAGGTCGACGCTGGCCTTCACGGCCAGGGGCTGCAGCGTGACAGTGCCTTGCGAAGCCAGATTGCCGTCGCCCAGCAGGCCGGCCACGCGCAGGTCGAAACGGGACGAGCCCGAGCCCAGGACGAATTTGTCGATCCCGAGCGAGAGGGTGTTCAGGCCGACGGTGATCGGCGGATCCAGGGATTCGTCGCGCGCCGAGACGTTCGCCAGGTCCAGCTTGATATTGGACGCCTGGATGGCGTAGGTGCCGTTGTGGTCCTTGACGTCGACCTTGGCGGCGGCGCCCACGGTACCGGCCAGCAGCGTGACGGGGGCGGCGCTGCGGACCGCGCTGGCGAAGGGCGGCAGCGGCAGGCGCGCGGCCTTTGCGTCCAGGGTCAGCGCCAGCGGCTGCAGGATGACGCCGCCATTGGCCTGCAGCGTCGCGCCGTCGGGGTTTTCGGCGGTCAGCTCGATGGCGATGGGCTGGTCCTTGGGCTGCGGCAATTGCACGTTCGTGACCGCCAGCGAGAGCTTGTCGAGCGTGTAGTCGAGGCGGGTCGGCGCGTCGCGCAGGCGCAGCTGGCCGTTGGTGACGGCGACCTTGCCGACCTCGAGACGCCAGGGATCGGGCTCGACCGCCGCGGCCGGCGCCGCATCGCCAGCCGGCGCGGGCGTGGATGAGGTGCCCGTCGCGGGCGCGGGGGTCGTAGCGGTGGCAGGCGCGGGCTTCGCGGGCGCGGGCGTCGGGGCCGACGCGGCGGCGGCTGGCGACGTTGTCGCGGGCGCGGCTCCTGGCGCGGGCGCAGGCACTGTCGCGAGCGCTGGCCCTTGGGCAGCTCCGGGCGCGGGCGCGGACGCGCCCGCTTCGCCCGGTTTGGCGGTGACGACCGGCACCGACGCCGTCTTGACCGTGCTGACCGGCGCCGGCCCTTCGGTCTTGGCCCCCGCGCCCAAGCGTTGCAGCTTGTCGACCACGTCCAGCCAGTTGATCCGCTGGTCGGCATACCGGCGCGTCTGGATGTGCGGCTCCACCAGCTCCACCTGCCCTATCCGCACACGGCGCTCCAGCGGCAGCGCATCGACGTCCCCCACATTCAAGGCCTGCCAGGCGACCAGGCTTTCATCGGACGCTTCGCGCAGATCCAGATCGCGCAGGCTGACCCCGCCGGTGATGCGCAGCTTGGGCACGGCGTCTTTGGGCTGCTCGAACACGATATGAAGATCCGAATCCAGCAGACCCCGATTCAGCTTCACGGGCAAGGGTACGCCCCACGCGTCGGCCCACTTCTCCAGGTCCAGCCCGCTGAACACCACGTCCAGCGTGGACGTCGGCGTCACGTCGAACGGCCGCGCCGTGCCGTTCAGGTCGAACGGACTGCCATTGATCCGTGCGTGAAACTTCGGCACCACGTCGATATCGGTCGCATAGCCGAAGTTGGAAATGAAAGGCACGCCCAGCGCGATTTCATCGATCACCTGCTTGCGCCCGGTGACCTTGTCGTCCATCGTGATGGCGCCGTTCTCCAGCCGCATATTGTTCAGCGAGAAGCGCGGCAGCGGCGCGTCCTTGTCGGCCGGCGTCCGCGGCTTGTCCTGGCCCAGGCTGGCCAGCTTCTGCTGCACATCGGTGAAATTGAAATGCGCCTGCGCGTCGCGCGCCAGCGCCAGCCTGGGTTCGCGCACGACCAGCGCGTCCACCACCGGCGCGAACCAGAACAGCGATTTCCAGGACAGGCTGGCGTCGACTTCGGCGATCGCCAGCAGCGGCGACGCGGCGGCCGGCTGCTCGACGGCGATATCGTGCGCCCGCAGCGTCAGCGAAAAAGGATTGAACGTGATCTTGCCGACCTGGACATCACGCCCCAGCATGCCCGCGACGTCGCGCGTCAGCACACGCCGGGTGACTTCGGGCACCTGCCATGCGGCCAGGGCCAGCAGCAGCAGCACGAAACCCACTACTGCCCCGGTGATCCGCAAAAACCGCCGCGAGAATCGAATTCGGGGCAAATGACGGGGCATCCGGCGTCTCCTGTACAAGTTGCGGCATTATCGCCCCCGGGGCCGGATGGCGTCCATTATCATAGGCAGCGCCGCCCCCTGCTTCGGGGCGCGATTGAGTGCAACATCAAGGGATTACGTTCCCCTCGCAAATTCGTTTCAAATCTTGAACAGGCGCCGCGATGGCGGATGCATCAGCATGTCCAATTCTTCCCCGGCCCTGAGCCACCTCGACGAATCCGGCCAGGTCCGCATGGTCGACGTCGGCGGCAAGGCCGTGACCGCCCGCGTGGCCATTGCCGCGGCCCGCGTCCGCATGAACGCCACCGCCTACGGCCTGCTGACCCAGCCCGGCCAGGGCAAGGGCGAAGTCCTGAACACCGCCCGCGTCGCGGGAATGCTGGCCGCCAAGCGCTGCGCCGACCTAATCCCCCTGTGCCACAGCCTGCCGCTGTCCTTCGTGGGCGTGGATTTCGCGCTGGACGACGCCACGCACAGCATCGACATCCGCGCCACCTGCCGCACCGACTTCCGCACCGGCGTGGAAATGGAAGCCATGACCGCCTGCAGCGTGGCCGCCCTGACCGTGTATGACATGTGCAAGGCGGCCGACAAGGGCATCGTCATCGAGCAGATCCGCCTGGAATACAAGGCCGGCGGCAAGAGCGGCGAATGGCGTGCGGCATAGGGCGCGCGGACGCCTGAACCGCTTCCAGCGACCCGGCGGAGTAGAATGCCTGGGCCCGGAAACGGAAGGTTTCCCCAGCCGCAAGGTTTCCCCAGCCGGCGGCGAATGACCTCTTCCGTGATGCCGGCGTGAAAGACAGTAAGCAGACGATTTCGGGCCGCTGGCCCAGAGGTGCGCGGTGAGCGGATCGAACCTGAATCCCGGCGTGAGCCCGGCCATCCAACTCCTGTACTTCGCGCGCGTGGCCGAACTGACCGGCCGCCGTGCCGAAGCCTGGTCCCTGCCCGCCGATACCATCACGGGCGCGGCGCTGCTGGGCAGCCTGGAAGAACGCTACCCCCAACTGGCGCCTTCCGGCCGGCTGAAGCTGGCCGTCAACCAGACCCACGTCAAGCATACGGCGACCATCCGGCCCGGCGACGAAGTCGCCGTCTTCGAACCCGTCACGGGAGGCTGATCGCCATGGTCATCGTCCAGGAAGCCGACTTCGACGCGGCGGCGCTGCAGGCCGCGCTGCGCGAAAGCGCCGGCGCCGCCGCGGGCGCCATCGTCACCTTCACCGGCTACGTCCGCGATTTCTCGTCGGACGAGGCCACCGAAACCCTGTTCCTGGAACACTATCCAGGCATGTGCGAACGCGAACTGGAAGACATCGGTGCGCAGGCCATGAAGCGCTGGCGGGTGCTGGATTTCGTCATCGCGCACCGCGTGGGCGCATTGCCGCGCAATGCGCAGATCGTGTTTGTCGGCGCGGCCAGCGCCCACCGGGGCGACGCCTTCCGGGCGTGCGAATACATCATCGACGCGCTGAAGACGCGCGCGCCTTTCTGGAAGCGCGAAACCCTGGCCAGCGGCCGCAGCTTCTGGGTGGAACAACGCCAATCGGATCATGACCGGACCCATACATGGGATGCCGGCGGCAGCGCTTCATCGAAGGAAAACCCATGAGCGAGCACAAGGAAGATAAAAAGGCATCCCTGGCCTGCGCCGTCCTGACCGTCAGCGACACGCGCACGGCGGGCAACGACACGTCCGGCAACTGGCTGGCGGAAACGCTGGCGCGCGACGGCCACGACTGCGTGCGGCGCGACCTGGTGAAAGACAACATCTACGAAATCCGCCGCGTCGTCAGCGAGTGGATCGCCGACCCGCGCGTGCAGGTCGTCCTGATCACCGGCGGCACCGGTTTTTCGCATCGCGACTCCACCCCGGAAGCGGTGGCGCCCTTGCTGGACAAGGAAATCACCGGCTTCGGCGAATTGTTCCGCCACGTGTCGTACCAGGAGATCGGCAGCTCGACCATCCAGTCGCGCGCGCTGGCCGGCTACGCCAACGATACGGTGATCTTCTGCCTGCCGGGTTCCACCGGCGCGTGCGAGACCGCCTGGAACCACATCCTGCGCGAACAGCTGGACAGCCGCCACAAGCCCTGCAATTTCGCCAGCCACCTGCAGAAGAAGGCGCAGGAACACAGCGAGCGGCACAGCCGCTGATCTCGGCCGGACGCACGCAGCCGGCGCCGATCCGGGCGCCCGCATGCGGCCCGGTCCCCTACCGACCCCGATGCAGCCGCGCGCCTGTACCGCGCCGGCTCGCACACCGATAGACGAGCGGACACGACATGCTGGAATTCGACGACGCCCAAACCCGCCTTGCCAACGGCGCGCCGCGGCCCTCGGCCACGATCGACGCGCCCCTGAGCGCGGCCATCGGCCTGGTGCTGGCCCAGGACCTGACAGCCACGCTGGACCTGCCGCCGGCCGACAACAGCGCCATGGACGGATACGCGCTGCGCCACGCCGATTACCGTGAAGGCGCGACCCTGCCCATCGATCAGATCGTTTATGCCGGCCATGCGCCGCAGGCCCTGCAGCCGGGGCATGCCGCGCGCCTGTTCACCGGCAGCCTGATGCCGCCGGGCGCGGACACGGTGGTCATGCAGGAAGACACGCGCGAAGCCGATGGCAAGCTGACCATCACCCAGGCGCCCCGGCTGGGGCAACACGTGCGCCGCCGTGGCGAGGACACCGCCGCCGGCAGCTCGCTGCTGCCCGCCGGCACGCGCATCGGCCCCGCGCAGGTGGCGCTGCTGGCCTCGCAGGGCATCGCGCGGGTCACGGTGCATCCCGCCGTGCGCGTCGGCATCCTCACCACCGGCGACGAGCTGGTGCCGCCCGGCCAGCCGCGCGGCGCGCACCAGATCTACAACTCCAACGGCGCGATGATGGCCGCGCTGGTGGAAGGCATGTCCGCGCAGGCCACCCACGTGCTGCACGCGCAGGACAATGAAGCGGCGCTGAAGTCGGCGTTCCAGACCCTGGCGCGCGACTGCGACCTGATCGTGAGCATAGGCGGGGTGTCGGTCGGCGACAAAGACCTGGTCAAGCCGGTGCTGGAAAGCATGGGCGCGTCGCTGGACCTCTGGCGGGTGCGCATGAAACCGGGCAAGCCGGTCGCCATGGCGCACGTCGACGGCAAGCCGGTGGTCTGCCTGCCGGGCAATCCGGTGTCGGCCTTCGCGGTGTTCACGGTGCTGGTGTCGCCGCTGCTGCGGCGCATGCAGGGCCGGCGCGATCTGTTCCCGCAGATCAGCATGCTGACGCTGCGCACGGATGCGCCGCGCCACGACAGCCGCGAGGAATTCCTGCGCGTGCGGCGCGACGTCAACAACGGCGGCGTCGGCGAACTGCAGGCCTTCGACCGACAGAGTTCAGGCGTGGTCAGCTCACTGCCCTGGGCCACCGGGCTGGCGCGCATCCCGGCCGGCCATACCGTCTACGACGGCGAAAAAGTGGCTTACTACGACTTCAGGCACTGGCTGTCATGACGGGGCGCCGTCCGCGGCGGACAGATCGCGTTCGGTATTGACGTTCAGGAAGGCATGGGGCTGGTCGTCGAAGGGGACTTCGACGCAGCCCACGCGCGACTGCCACGTTTCGACCTTGCGGCCGCCTTCGGCCAGATACCGCAGCAAGTCCGGCAGCAGTTCGCGGGACAGGAGCATGCAGACAGGCTGCCGCCGGCCCGCGCTGCAGGCCACCGCCAGGCGGGGGCCGCCGTGCGCCTGCAGGGCCTGGCGCAGGCGCGCGACCATATCGACCGGCAGGAAGGGCACGTCGCAGGGCGCGGTGGCGATCCATGGGCAGCGTGACGCCACCAGGCCCGCGGCCACGCCGGCCAGCGGTCCCTGCCATTGCCCGTGCGCGGGATCGTCGGCGACCACTTTGCCGTATTCCGCATAGCGATCCAGGTTGCGGTTGGCGCTGATCAACAAGGCGCCGACCTGCGGCGCGAGGCGCGCGGCGACGTGTTCGACCATGGGGCGTCCACGCAGCAGCGCGCAGCCCTTGTCCATGTCACCCATGCGAGAACCGCGGCCACCTGCCAGGATCAGGCCGGCGATGTGCGCGGCTTCGATCATGTCCTGTCCGGCCGGCGCCGCCGCCTGTTCTGTTTGCGCGTTCATGCAAGCCTCCTCCTGCACGGCCCCAACCCGCCCCACCTGGGCGCCGTTACCTAGCCGCCGATATAGCTCATTTCTATTTTTCGATCCTTGCCCGCGTCCGGCGTCGCCGCCAGGCGTCCTTCGGAATAACTGTCGCCGCGCCCGGCCCAGATGCCGGCGATCGCCGCGGCAAGCTGGTCGTCATCCGCGTCGCCGCGTATCAGGGCGCGCAGGTCGTAGCCGCGGCTGGCGAACAGGCACAGGAACAGGCGGCCCTCGGGCGACAGGCGCGCCCGCGTACAGCCTTCGCAGAAGGCCTGCGTCACGCTGGAAATCACGCCGATCTCCCCGGCGCCGTCGGCATAGCCCCACCGCTCGGCCACGCGCCCCATGGCGTCGGTCTGCAGCGGCGCCAGCGGGAACTCGGCGCCGATGCGCGCGATGATCTCCGCGCTGGGCAGGACCTCCGTCATGTTCCAGCCATTGGTGCTGCCCACGTCCATGTATTCGATGAAACGCAGGACATGGCCCGTGCCGCGGAAATGCCGCGCCATGGGCAGGATCTGATCGTCGTTCATGCCGCGCCGCACGACCATGTTGACCTTCACCGGCGTCAGGCCGGCCTCGGCCGCGGCGTCGATGCCGCGCAGCACGTCGGCCACCGGAAAATCGGTATCGCTCATGCGCGCGAACAGCGCCGGGTCCAGCGCATCCATGCTCACCGTCACGCGGTGCAGCCCGGCGTCCTTCAGCGCGCGCGCCTTGCGCGCCAGCAGGCTGCCGTTGGTGGTCAGCGTCAGTTCCAGCGGCTCGCCTTCCGGCGTGCGCAGCGCGGCCAGCATGCCGATCAGCGTTTCGATGTTCTTGCGCAGCAGGGGCTCGCCGCCGGTCAGGCGGATCTTGCGCACGCCCAGGCGCACGAACACCGCGGCGGCGCGCGTCATTTCCTCGAAGGACAGCAGCTGCGCATGCGGCAGGAACACGTGATTGCTGTCGAAGGCATCCCGGGGCATGCAGTAGGTGCAGCGGAAATTGCAGCGATCGGTGACCGATATCCGCAGGTCGCGCAGCGGGCGCGCGCGCGTGTCCAGCGCCGGCTGGCCGGCGGCCGGCAACGATAGCGCCGCCGGCAGGGCCTGCGCGTCGGCCGCCTGCGACCGGTGGTCCGTCAGATAGATGACTTTCGACATGATGCCGTGATCATAGCTTTTCCGGCCCGAAGGCCTCCCGCAGGGTTTGTATGCGCCCCGTTTCGCTGGCGTCGTAGCCGATCAGCTGGCCCACGTAGCCCTTGTAGTCCGCGCCCCGCATGATGCCCAGCAGCGCCTGCATGGCCGGCTGCTCCAGCGCGCTCTTGCGGATGGCGAAGAAGTAGCGTTCCCGCGCCAGCGGTATGAAATCCAGCCCGAAGCGATGCGCCGCGGTTTCCACGCCGATCCCCGCATCCGCCATGCCGCTGGCGATATGGGCCGCCACCGCCATGTGCGTGAACTCGCTGTTCTCGTAGCCGTGCACCTTCGCCACGGCGATGTCCAGGCGGCGCAGCATCAATTCCACCAACTGCCGGGTGCTGGAGCCGATCTGCCGGTTGACGAAGCGCACGTCCGGGCGGGCCAGGTCGGCGATGCCCTGGATGCGCTTGGGGTTGCCCGACATGACGAACAAGCCGGTATTGCGCACGGCCAGGTGAACCAGCAGGTGCTCTTCCGCATCCAGCCATTGCGCGTAGTGGCGCAGCATGTCGGCCTCGAAATCGCCCTGCGGCACCTGGAAGCCGGCCAGGTCGCATTCACCGCTGTCCAGCGAGGCCAGGGCTTCCGCCGCGGTGCGATAGCGCAATTCCAGGTTGGCGGCGCCGCCGCCGATCTGTTGCATCAGGGCTTCCACCGCGAAACCGTGGCTGGCATGCAGCCGCAGGTGGGGGCCGCTTTCGGGCAGCAGCTTTTCCAGGTCTTCCTGCAGTTCGGACGCCAGGCTGTCCAGCATGGGCATCAGGCGCGCCTCGATGCGGCGGTTGGCCCACAGCAGCCGCTGGGCGAAGGGCGACAGCGCGGTGCCCTGCCGGCGGCGGGTGATCAGCAGGGGCGTACCGAACACGGCCTCGAAGCGCCGCAGCACCCCCCAGCCGTGCCGATAGGACAGACCGCAGGCGCGGCAGGCGCCGGCGATGTGGCCGACCGCGTCGATGGCCGACAGCAGCGCCAGCACTTCCTGCAGCGCGATGCCTTCGTGGTCGCCGCCGCCCTGGGTCAGCCACCAGCCGGGGCGCAGGGCGACCCTGAACCCGCCGTCGCTCATGGCCGGCCTCGGGGAGGGGTGCAAAAGGTTTTATAGGAAATAAAGTACATATTGAAACGCACGGCTCCCGGCGATACAGTCCCGCATTAGAGACAACGGCGCCTCTTATTATGTTCCAAAAAGCATATTAGAGAAATCCGCGCCGCCAGAAAACGATGTGACAGGAGTCCGTCTCCATGCGAGAAGGTCAAGCCAGGGCAGACCTGGCATCCAACGGCGGCGCCCGCGGGGGCGAACTGGCCAGCCAGGCCGCCGCGCAATCCGCCCATCCCGCCGTCGCCGCCGCCGCGCGCGCGATCCAGGCCCACCTGGGCGTGCCCGGGGCCCTGATGCCCATCCTGCATGCCGTGCAGCACGAAATGGGCTGTATCCCGCCCGAGGCCGTGCAGCCCATCGCCGAAGCGCTGAATCTGTCGCGCGCCGAAGTGCATGGCGTGATCACGTTCTATCCCCATTTCCGCCAGACGCCGGCAGGACGCCACGTCGTGGAAGTGTGCCGGGCGGAGTCCTGTCAGGCCATGGGCGGCGAAAAGATCGCCGCCCATGCGCGCAAGAAGCTGGGCTGCGATTTCCACGCCACCAGCGTCGACGGCGCGTTCACCCTGGAACCCGTGTACTGCCTGGGCCTGTGCGCGCAATCGCCGGCCATGCTGATCGACGGCGTGCCCTACGCGCGGCTGACGCCCCAGCGCTTTGACACCATCCTGGGCTACGTCAAGGAGGGGTCATGAACGCAGTCACCCCATCCCGCGACGCCGCCAGCCCCGTCACCGTGTACGTGCCGCGCGACGCCGCGGCGCTGGCGGTGGGCGCGGATGAGGTCGCCCGCGCATTGGAAGCCGAGGCCGCGCGCCGCGGGCAGGCCGTGCGCATCGTGCGCAACGGCTCGCGCGGCCTGCTGTGGCTGGAACCGCTGGTCGAAGTCGCCACGCCCGCCGGCCGCGTGGCCTACGGCCCGGTGCAGGCGGAAGACGTCGCATCGCTGTTCGACGCCGGCTGGCTGCAAGGCGACGCCGCCAACCCGCCCCACCCGCTTTCCCTGGGCCTGACCGAAGACATTCCCTACCTGAAGAACCAGGAACGCCTGACCTTCGCACGCTGCGGCATCACCGATCCGCTGGACCTGGACGACTACCAGGCGCACGAAGGCCTGCAAGGCCTGCGCCGCGCGCTGGCCATGGCGCCGGAGCAGGTCGTCGACGAAGTGCAGCAGTCCGGCCTGCGCGGCCGCGGCGGCGCGGCCTTCCCGACCGGCATCAAGTGGAAGACGGTGCTGACCACGCCGGCCGAGCAGAAGTACATCGTCTGCAACGCCGACGAAGGCGATTCCGGCACCTTCGCCGACCGCCTGCTGATGGAAGGCGATCCCTACGTGCTGATCGAAGGCATGGCCATCGCGGGCATCGCCGTCGGCGCCACGCAGGGCTATATCTACGTGCGGTCGGAATATCCGCACGCCATCGCCGCGCTGGAAGCGGCGATCGCCCGGGCGCGCGCGGCCGGCTGGCTGGGCGGCGACGTCCTGGGCAGCGGCAAGCGCTTCGACCTGGACGTGCGCAAGGGCGCGGGCGCCTACATCTGCGGCGAGGAAACCTCCCTGCTGGAAAGCCTGGAAGGCAAGCGGGGCGTGGTGCGCGCCAAGCCGCCGCTGCCCGCCATCGCCGGCCTGTTCGGCAAGCCGACGGTCATCAACAACGTGATTTCGCTGGCGTCGGTGCCCATCATCCTGGCGCGCGGCGCGGCCTACTACCGCGACTACGGCGTGGGCCGGTCGCAAGGCACCCTGCCCTTCCAGCTGGCCGGCAACCTCAAGCAGGGCGGGCTGGTGGAAAAGGCCTTCGGCCTGACGCTGCGCGAACTGCTGTACGGCTTCGGCGGCGGCAGCGCGTCCGGCCGGCCGCTGCGCGCGGTGCAGGTGGGCGGCCCGCTGGGCGCCTATCTGCCGGAATCGCAGTGGGACGTGCCGCTGGACTACGAAGCCTACGTCAAGATCTCGGCGATGATCGGCCACGGCGGCCTGGTGGCCTTCGACGACACGGTCGACATGCAGGCGATGGCGCGTTACGCCATGGAATTCTGCGCCATCGAATCCTGTGGCAAGTGCACGCCCTGCCGCATCGGCTCGACGCGCGGCGTGGAGACCATCGACCGCATCGCCGCGCGCGGCGCGGATCACGCGCAACAGGTGCATCTGCTGCGCGACCTGTGCGACACCATGCTGGGCGGCTCGCTGTGCGCGCTGGGCGGCATGGCGCCGTATCCCGTGATGTCCGCGCTGGACCATTTCCCCCAGGACTTCGGTCTTTCCCCGCACGCCCCCGACCCCGCCGGCCTGGCCGCCGTCGAAACCGACGCCCGCCCGCCGCACCTTTGACTCTTGCGGGCCGGGCACCAGCCCGGGCCGGCGCAGAAAGATTGGAGACTCCGCCATGTTGGAAACCGTCATCAAACGAGACCGCGACTACGGCACGCCGGCGCGCGTCGCCGAACAGCAGGTCAGCCTGACCATCGACGGCCAGGAAATCCGCGTGCCCGCCGGCACCTCGGTGATGCGCGCGGCCGCGGAAGCCGGCATCAACATCCCCAAGCTCTGCGCCACCGACAGCCTGGAAGCCTTCGGCTCCTGCCGCCTGTGCGTGGTGGAAATCGACGGCCGCCGCGGCTACCCGGCATCCTGCACGACGCCGGTGGAAGACGGCATGGTGGTGCGCACCGAAACGCCCAAGCTGCATGACCTGCGGCGCGGCGTGATGGAGCTGTACATCTCCGACCACCCTCTGGACTGCCTGACCTGTCCCGCCAACGGCGATTGCGAGCTGCAGGACATGGCCGGCGTGGTGGGCCTGCGCAACGTGCGCTACGGCTACCAGGGCGCCAATCACCTGAATGACGCCAAGGACGAATCGAATCCCTACTTCGCCTACGACCCGTCCAAGTGCATCGTCTGCAACCGCTGCGTGCGCGCCTGCGAGGAAACCCAGGGCACCTTCGCGCTGACGATTTCCGGCAAGGGCTTCGATTCGCGTGTCTCCGCCGGGCAGGACCAGCCCTTCCTGGACAGCGAATGCGTGTCCTGCGGCGCCTGCGTGCAGGCCTGCCCCACCGCCACGCTGCAGGAAAAGACGGTCATCATGATGGGCCAGGCCGAGCACTCGGTCGTCACCACCTGCGCCTACTGCGGCGTGGGCTGCGGCTTCAAGGCCGAGATGAAAGGCCAGGAAGTGGTGCGCATGGTGCCGTGGAAGGATGGCCAGGCCAACCGCGGGCACTCCTGCGTGAAGGGCCGGTTCGCCTGGGGCTATGCGACGCACAAGGAACGCGTCACCAAGCCCATGATCCGCAAGAACATCACCGACCCCTGGCGCGAAGTGTCGTGGGACGAGGCCATCGGCTACGCGACGTCGGAGTTCAAGCGCCTGCAGGCCGAGCATGGCCGCGATTCCATCGGCGGCATCACGTCCTCGCGCTGCACCAACGAGGAAACCTGGCTGGTGCAGAAGCTGGTGCGCGCCGGCTTCGGCACCAACAACGTCGACACCTGCGCCCGCGTGTGCCACTCGCCCACCGGCTATGGGCTGAAGCAGACCCTGGGCGAATCGGCGGGCACGCAGACCTTCGATTCGGTCATGCACTCCGACGTCGTCGTCGTGATGGGCGCCAACCCCAGCAGCGGCCATCCGGTGTTCGCCTCGCGGCTCAAGCGCCGGCTGCGCCAGGGCGCCCGCCTGATCGTCATCGATCCCCGCCGAATCGAACTGGTCAGCTCGCCGCACGTCAAGGCGGACTATCACCTGCAGGTGCGGCCCGGCACCAACGTCGCGCTGCTGTCGTCGCTGGCGCACGTGATCGCCACCGAAGGCCTGATCAACGAAGCCTTCGTCGCCGAACGCTGCGAAACCAAGGCCTTCCAGCAATGGCGCGAATTCGTCTCGCGGCCGGAAAACTCGCCGGAAGCCATGGAAGCCGTCACCGGCGTGCCGGCGGCCGCCGTGCGCGGCGCCGCCCGGCTGTACGCCACCGGCGGCAATGCCGCGATCTACTACGGCCTGGGCGTGACCGAACACAGCCAGGGCTCCACCACCGTGATGGGCATCGCCAACCTGGCCATGGCCACCGGCAACATCGGCCGCGAAGGCGTGGGCGTGAACCCGCTGCGCGGCCAGAACAATGTGCAGGGTTCGTGCGACATGGGATCCTTCCCGCACGAACTTCCGGGCTACCGCCATATCTCCGACGACGTGACGCGCGCGGAGTTCGAACGCGACTGGGGCGTGACGCTGCAGCCGGAACCCGGCCTGCGCATCCCCAATATGTTCGAGGCCGCGCTGGGCGGCAGCTTCAAGGGCCTGTACTGCCAGGGTGAGGACATCGTGCAGTCCGATCCCAATACGCAGCACGTGGCGGCCGCGCTGGCGGCGATGGAATGCATCGTGGTGCAGGACCTGTTCCTGAACGAAACGGCCAAGTACGCGCACGTCTTCCTGCCGGGCTCTTCCTTCCTGGAAAAGGACGGCACCTTCACCAACGCGGAACGGCGGATCTCGCGCGTGCGCAAGGTCATGGAGCCGCGCAACGGCATGGGCGACTGGGAAGTGACGATGGCCCTGTCCAACGCGATGGGCTATCCCATGAACTATCGCCATCCCAGCGAGATCATGGATGAGATCGCACGCCTGACGCCCACGTTCACCGGCGTCTCCTACGAAAAACTGGATCGCCTGGGCAGCGTGCAGTGGCCGTGCAACGACGAGGCCCCCGACGGCACGCCCATCATGCACATCGACGAATTCGTGCGCGGCAAGGGCAAGTTCATCATCACGCAGTACGTGCCCACCGAAGAGCGCAGCACGCGCAAGTTCCCGCTGCTGCTCACCACCGGCCGCATCCTGTCGCAATACAACGTGGGCGCGCAGACGCGCCGCACGCACAACGTCATGTGGCATGCGGAAGACGTGCTGGAAATGCATCCGCAGGATGCCGAGGACCGTGGCGTATCCGACGGCGACTGGGTGGGCGTGCAGAGCCGCTCGGGCGAAACGGTGCTGCGCGCCGTGCTGACCGATCGCGTACAGCCGGGCGTGGTATACACCACCTTCCATTTTCCGGAATCGGGCGCCAACGTGGTGACGACGGACAATTCCGACTGGGCGACCAACTGCCCGGAGTACAAGGTCACGGCCGTGCAGGTCATGCGCGTGTCCCAGCCTTCGGAATGGCAGCGCCAGTGGAGCCGTTTCAGCGATATCCAGCAGAAGCTGCTGGCCGATCGCGAAACGGCGCCCGTCGGCAAGTAGGCGCCGTCCGCCCATGCCGCACCCGGCCCCTGCATCAGCGATATGACACGAGAGACCCTGCCCGGCCGTGCCCGGGCCCATGCCGGCGCAGGCATGGCGGACGCGGCCAGCGAAACGGACATGGCCTGCACGGACGCCGGCCTGCCGCCCACATCGGCCCCGGCGCGCGTGCTGCGCGTGCGCGACGGCGTGGCTGCGGCCCGGCCGGACGACGACATCCTGGCGGAAGAAACGCCCATCGCGCTGGAATACAACGGCATCAGCCACGCCACCATGCTGGCCACGCCGGCCGACCTGGAAGACTTCGCGATCGGCTTCTCGCTGACCGAAGGCATCATCGACGATGCGCGCGACGTGCGCGACATCGAAGCGCGCGTCAGCGAAGACGGCGTCGTGTTGGAACTGACGATCGCCAGCGCCTGCGCGGCCCGGCTCAAGGAAAGGCGGCGTGCGTTGTCGGGCCGCACGGGCTGCGGCCTGTGCGGCGTGGAGACGCTGCCGGAAGTGCTGCGCGACATCCCGCCGGTGCCACCCGGCGCGCCGGTCGCCGCGCGCGCGGTGCTCGAGGCCATGCGCGCCATGCGCGAACGCCAGCCCCTGCATGCGCTGACCGGCGCCACGCACGCGGCCGGCTGGGCCCGGCCCGACGGCACACTCGTGCTGGTGCGCGAGGACGTGGGCCGGCACAACGCGCTGGACAAGCTGATCGGCGCGCTGGCGCGGCGGCGGCATGGCGCCCCGGTGGATACCGCCCCGGTGGATACCGCCGCGGTGGATACCGCCGCGGTGGACGTCGCTGCGCCGGGCGGGTCCGGGATCATCGTCGTCTCCAGCCGCGCCAGTTTTGAAATGGTGCAGAAAACCGCCGCGGCCGGCGTCGGCGTCCTGGCCGCCGTGTCGGCGCCCACCGCCCTGGCGCGCCGCCTGGCCGACCGCCTGAACATCGCCCTGCTGGGGTTCATGCGGGACGACGACACGACGCTGTACGCGCACGAAGAACGCATCTCCGCATAAAGCAAAAAACAGGAACGAACGATGGAAAGCGCGAACCTGATCCGCATGGCCAACCGCATCGGCGACTTCTTCGACGCCATGCCCGACCGCCCCGAAGCCGTGGAGGGCGTCGCCAACCACATCCAGAAATTCTGGGAGCCACGCATGCGGACCGAGCTGCTGGCTTTCCTGCAACGCCATCCGGACGGCGTCGCCGACGACGTCACGCTCAGCGCCATCGTGCTGGAAGCGGTCACCCTGAACCGGGAACGCCTCACGCCGCGCAGCGCGGGACCCAGATAAGCAGTGCACTGAAGCAGAACGACCGGCAACCGCGCGGACACCCCGCAAGGCGAGCCGGCAATACCAATAACCTTGGAGAAGACATGAGCACAGCGACCACGCTGGACCTTCCTGCCGGCAAACCCGGCTTTCTGGACAAGGAAAGAACCATCGCCGGACCCGGATTCAGCCGCTGGCTGGTTCCTCCCGCCGCACTCGCGATCCACCTTTGCATCGGCATGGCCTACGGCTTTTCCGTATTCTGGCTGCCGCTTTCCAAGGCGCTGGGCGGCACCACCGCGCTGGCCTGCCCGGCCGGCATGAGCCTGTTCCAGGAGTTGTTCACGACCAGCTGCGACTGGCGCATCTCCAGCATGACGGTGACCTACATCCTGTTCTTCGTCCTGCTGGGATGTTCGGCGGCCGTGTGGGGCGGCTGGCTGGAACGCGCCGGCCCGCGCAAGGCCGGCATCGTATCGGCCGCCTGCTGGTGCGGCGGCCTCGTGATCTCGGCGCTGGGCATCTACCTGCACCAGCTGTGGATGCTATGGGTAGGCTCGGGCGTGATCGGCGGCATCGGCCTGGGCCTGGGCTATATCTCGCCGGTCAGCACCCTGATCAAGTGGTTTCCCGATCGGCGCGGCATGGCCACCGGCATGGCGATCATGGGCTTCGGCGGAGGCGCCATGGTGGGCGCGCCGCTCGCCAACCTGCTGATGCGCCACTACGCGACGCCGGCATCGCCCGGCGTGTGGGAGACCTTCGTCACGCTGGCGGTGATCTACGCGGTGTTCATGGTGGCCGGCGCGCTGTCCTATCGCGTGCCCGCCAGCAACTGGAAGCCGACGGGCTGGACGCCGCCCGTCGCCCAGACCAGCAACGCCATGATCACCCACGGCCACGTGCACGTGAAGAAAATCTGGGGCGTGCCGCAATTCTGGCTGGTCTGGTGGGTGCTGTGCCTGAACGTGACGGCAGGCATCGGCATCCTGGGCATGGCGTCGCCGCTGCTGCAGGAAGTCTTCGCCGGCAAGCTGATCGGCCAGGACGCGCTGACGTTCTCGCAGTTGAACAAGGAGCAGCTCGCCGCCATCGCCACCATCGCCGCCGGCTTCACCGGTCTGCTCAGCCTGTTCAACATCGGCGGCCGCTTCGTCTGGGCCAGCCTGTCGGACAAGCTGGGCCGCAAGATGACCTACCTGACCTTCTTCGTCCTGGGCATCGTGCTGTATGCCTCGGTGCCGTGGTCCGCGCACGCCGGCCACCTGGCTCTGTTCGTCGGCGCCTTCTGCATCATCCTGTCGATGTACGGCGGCGGCTTCGCGACGGTGCCCGCCTACCTGGCCGACCTGTTCGGCACGCAGATGGTCGGCGCCATCCATGGCCGCGTGCTGACCGCGTGGTCGGCCGCCGGCATTTTCGGGCCGGTCTTGATCAGCTACGTGCGTGAATACCAGTTGTCGCTCGGTGTGCCGCGCGCCCAGGTCTACGACATCACCATGTACATCCTGGCGGGGCTGCTGGTGATCGGCCTGCTGTGCAACCTGGCGATCCGGCCGGTCAATCCCAAGCACTTCTTGACCGATGAAGAACTGGCCCGCGAAAAGATGCTGGCGCACGAACGCGCCGCCGCCAGCGCGGTGCATGGCGAATCGGCATCGACCTTCAAGACGCCGCGGTCGGCGATCGCCTTCGGCTGGGCCTGCGTCGGCATCCCGCTGGCCTGGGGCATCTGGGTGACGCTGCAGCAGGCGGTGGTGCTGTTCCGCTAGCCAACTTTTGTTCGGGCCGATGTCCCTCCATGGAGCCACCGCACGAGGCGCGGGGGGCTCGCCCGGGCTCTAACTTTTGCGCGGCGTGCGGTGAAGCACCGCGACGTGGGATTCAAGCAAACGCCGTGTGTTCTCGAGCTCTTTCTGCAATAACTCGGCGTCAGGCAACACTGTCCGGTAATTCGCCGCCATGATTTTGGTCGGCAAGCCATCGAGTGCATACCGTGCCAGAGCTTGGCCCTTGTCAGCGCACAAGATCAGTCCCACCGGCGGGTTCTCATCCGCATAGGCCCAATGCTCTTTGGCGTAGTTGCAATACATGTGCATCTGGCCCACGTCGGCGTGGGTGAGGCTGCCTAGCTTCAGATCGATGATTACCAGGCAGCGTAGCTTGCGATGGAAGAACAACAGATCGACCCGGTACCAGGTCTGGTCAATGCGCAACCGACGTTGCCGTCCGACGAAGGTGAACCCTTCACCCAGTGCGAGCAGGAAGTCTTCCAGGCGCTGGATCAAAGCCGCTTCCAGGTCAGACTCTGAATACTCGTCCTTCAGGTCGAGGAACTCCAGCACATAAGGGTCTTTGATCGTGTCATCGGGCGTAACGGCATCCTCGACTTTTGGCACCGAACCCTTGACCAGCATCGCCGCTTTGTCCTTGGACAAGGCAGTCCGTTCATAGAACTGGCTGCCGATCTGCCGATCAAGCTGGCGCACGCTCCAGCCCCCGCGCAGCGCCTCAGCCTCGTAGAATTTGCGGGCATGGTCATCCTTCACCGACAGTAGGCGGACATAGGCCGACCACGGCAACGGGAAGACCTGCGCCAGTTCGGACAGCCCCAACCTCCCAGACACTGCCTGGGATTTCTCGGCGGACGACTCATTTCCCAATTTCCCAGACAGTGTTTGGGAAATTTGAGGATGTGGGTAGGCGAGAAAGAAACGCCGCATGCTTTCTAAGTTGTTGACACCAAATCCGCGCCCGAATCTCGCCGTCAGATCGGCTGAGAGTTTTTCCATCAACCGCTCGCCGTAACCGGCGCGCCGTCTGCCTTTCTGCTCGGCTTCGACGATCCGCCGCCCAATCTCCCAGTAGCTGGCCGTCATCAGCGCATTGACACTGCGCGCTGCGGCTTGGCGCGCAGTGTCCAGCAGTTCCACGATGCCGCCATGGATACCTGCATAGCCAGCCGGCAAGGCGGCGGATTTCTTTGCTGTCGTAGGCGACTTCCCTGTCATGCCATTATGTCCATTGATCACCAGTTCGGCGCAACCCTCGTTGGCTTGTGCCTGGAAGGGACATAATGCATGAGCATAGTCCCGGTATTCAAACGGTACGGGATCCATCGTGAAATAAAAACGCCGCTTTCCAGACGGAGAAGCGGCGTGTTTTCATGCACGGCGACGCGTGCGTCGCGCTGCGGACCGGTCAGGCTTTTTCTTCCTTGACGCGATACACCAGCACCGCGGTGTGGGCCAGCGACAGGACCTTGGCGGTGACGCTGCCGAGTAACAGGCGCGATAGCCCGCTGCGCCCGTGGCTGCCGATGAAGATCAGGTCGCAGCCGTTTTCCTGCGCGGCGTGCACGATGCCGTCGGCGACGTTGAAATTGGAGATGGCGCGCGACGTGGCCTTGACGCTGGCGGTTTCCGCGCGGTCCAGGACCGCCTTCAGGTAGCGCTTGGATTGGTCCGCCGAGGCCTTTTCGTAGTCTTCGTCGGTAATGGCATAGGCGGCGGCCATGCCGTCGAAGCCTATGGTCGCGGCAAAGGGTTGCGTGACGTGCAGGGCGACGATCTCCGCGCCGACGGAGCGCGCGAAGCAGACTCCGGCGTTCGCCGCCTGGGCGGACAGCGGGGACCCGTCGGTGGGAATCAGGATTTTCTTGAACATGTCCAGCTCCTTACACGGATGTTGTGCATCCAATCCTACCGGAAAACCGGCGGGCGCGGCAGAGCACCCTCGCCCACGGCGCGTATCAGCGCTGCGTGCCCGATTGCTGCGAGGCGACAAACAGGTTCGTGCAGCGCGTGCCCGTGCGGCAATAGGCCAGGACCGGGTGCGGCAGCTTTTCCAGCAGGCGCCCGAAGGTGGCCACGTCGTCCGCGGTCATGCCGCCGCTGACCACGGGCTGATATTCGACCTGCAGGCCCGCGTTCAGCGCCGCTTCGGAAACCGCCGCGGCCGTGGGCTGGTCGGGGCCGCCTTCGTGGTCGGGCCGGTTGATGATCACGCTTTTGAAGCCCGCGGCCGCCACCGCGGCCATATCGTCGGGCGACAGCTGCGGCGCGACGGCGAACTCGGGAGTCAGGCGATTGATGGGAACGGACATGATGATCTTCCTCGAAGGGGGGCTGATGAATGGCCTTAGGATAACCGCCCGGCGGGCGTGTCGCGCCCCGTCGGACGCGGCATCAATTGCCGCAGCAGCTGCCAGGCCGCCGCATTGTCCACCATGCTGGCGGAAAAGCGCATATACGTCGTCGGCGTCTGCGACGGCGAAAACAGGGAGCCCGGCGCCAGCAGCATATTGCGCTCCGCGGCCGTGCGGGCCAGGGTTTCGCTGTCGCGGCCGCAGTCGGCCCAGATGAACATGCCGCCATGCGGCAGTTCCGGTATCCGCAGGCCCAGCTCCAGCAGCAGGCGCACGCAGCGTTCGCGCGCCTCGTCCACGCGAGCGCGTACGCGCTCCACATGCCGGCGGAACAGGCCGTCGGCCAGTATGCGATGAATCACGCGTTCGCTCAGCTCGGGCGTCGTCAGGCCGGCCAGCATCTTCAGGTCGGCCAGTTTCTGCAGCAGCGCCGGCGCCGCCGCCACGTAGCCCACGCGCAGGCTGGGCGCCAGCATCTTGGAAAAGCCGCCCACCAGGATGACGCGGTTCAAGCGGTCCAGCACCGACAGGCGCATGGCGTTGCCCGGATGCAGTTCCGAATAGGTATCGTCTTCGACCACCGGAAAATCGTAGCGCTCGGCGATGCGCAGGATGTCGTAGGCGGCGCCGGCGGACAAGGTGTGGCCGGTCGGATTGTGCACCACGCTGTTGACGATGAAGAGCTTGGGGCGATGTTGCGCGGCCAGCTTTTCCAGGACGCCGATATCCGGGCCGGCGGCCGTGCGCGGCACGCCGATGACGCGCGCGCCGACGGCGGCCAGGCGGCCGAAGATGACGAACCATGCCGGGTCTTCCACCAGCACCGTGTCGCCCGGCCCGACCAGCAGGCGGGCGATCAGATCGAGTCCGTGGGTGACGCCCGCGGTGGTCAGCAGGTTGTGTTCGGGATGGGCGGGCACGCCCAATCCCTGCAGCAGCGCGGCGATCTGCTGGCGCAGGCCCGGATAGCCTTGCGGCTGGCCATAGGACAGGAAATTGCCGCGCACCGAGCGCCCGACCGCGCGTACGGCGCCGGCGATCATGTCGGCGTCCAGCCAGTCGGCCGGCAGCAGGCCCGCGCCGCCGGGCATGCCGGGCGTGTTGGACTCGCGGAACATGCTGCGCAACAGCCAGGGGATATCGATGCGCGCGGGCGTATCCAGGCTGGCTTCGGCCGCCGGCACGGCGGCGGCGGCGCGGGCGGTATCGCGCGGCGCCACGAAAAAGCCGGCACCGCGCCGCGACTGCACCAGGCCGCTGGCGGCCAGGCGATCGTAGGCCTCCACCACCGTGAAGCGGCTGACGCCGGCCTGTTCGGCCATGGCGCGGATCGACGGCAGGCGCGAACCGGGGCGCAGGCCTTCGTCGGCAATGCGGCGCGCCAGATCATCGGCCAACTGGGTCGCGAGCGTCACGTCGTTGCCGCGCACGGGGCGCCAGGTGGCGAGGGTATCGGAAAGTGTCATGGGCGGGGCGCCAGGCCAGTTATCACGGTGAACCGGTAAAGTGTATCGGTACTGTACCGGAAACTGTCCGTAGAGTGTCATCCAAGTCAGTACTTTCCCGGATACCCGCATGCCGTCCAAGCCCAACCCGCGCCCGACCGCGTCCATCGCCGCCCCGTCTTCGTCCGCCGCCCCGCGCCACGGCTGGGAGGGCTATGGCGCCGCGCTGCTGGGCATCGCCATCTTCAGCCTGACGCTGCCCATGTCGCGCGTCGCGGTCGCGGAGCTCGATCCACTGCTGGTGGCCCTGGGACGCGCGGTGGTCGCGGCCGCGCCGGCCGGCCTGCTGCTGTGGCTGACGCGCAGCCGCCTGCCACGGCGCGAGGAAATGTCCGGGATCGTCCTGGCCGCACTGGGCGTGGTCGTGGGCTGGCCGATCGCCTCCACGCTGGCCATGCAGTCCGTGCCGTCCGCCCACGGCGCGGTGGTCAACGGCCTGCTGCCGCTGGCGACGGCGGCCTTCGCCGCGCTCGGCAGCGGCGAACGGCCGCCGGGCCGCTTCTGGCTCTGGGCCCTGGCCGGCGCCTGCCTGGTCGCGGCCTTCGCGCTGCGCGAGGGGGGCGGCGCGCCGCAGGCCGGGGATCTCTGGCTGCTGATCGCGACGGCACTGGGCGGCATGGGTTACGCCGAAGGCGCGCGCGTGGCGCGCACCCTGGGCGGCTGGCGGACGATCTGCTGGGCGCTGGTCCTGAGCGCCCCCTTCATCGTCGCGCCGGTGGCATGGATGGCCGCGCGCGTGCCGGTGGCGCCCACGCCGACGGTCTGGCTGGCGCTTGCCTATCTGTCATTCGGCTCCATGTTCCTGGGCTTTTTCGCCTGGTACCACGGGCTGGCCCGCGGCGGCATCGCCAAGGTCGGACAGATCCAGCTGCTGCAGCCTTTCATCACCGTATGCGCCGCCGGACCGCTGTTCGGCGAGCAGGTCGCGCCCGCCACCCTGGCGTTCGCGCTGGCCGTCATCGCCGTCATCGCCGGCGCCCGCGCCGCGGCGGCGCGGCGCACGGCCTGACCCCACACATCCCAACCCGCGCCATTCGTAGATCCGCGGAGACAACACCATGAACGACAACATCCCCTTGCTTTCCGCCAGCCTGCTCGGCCCCGTCGCCCTGTTTTCCCTGGTCAGCTCGATCACGCCGGGCCCGAACAACATCATGCTGGCCTCATCGGGCCTGAACTTCGGTTTCCGCCGCACGCTGCCCCACATGTTCGGCGTGAACATCGGCTTTACCCTGATGATCCTGCTGGTGGGCGCCGGCCTGGGCGCGGTATTCCACAGCTCGCCGCTGCTGTACACCGTGCTGAAATATGGCGGAGCCGCCTATCTGCTTTACCTGGCCTGGAAAATCGCCACGGCCGGCGAAATCCGCGAAGGCGACCGGCGTGCGCGCCCCTTCACCTTCCTGCAGGCGGCGGCGTTCCAATGGATCAATCCCAAGGCATGGGTGATGGTCGTCGGCCTGGCCGCCACCTATATCCCGGAGGCCGGGTTCTTCATGAACCTGGTGGTGGCGACCATCGTCTGCGGCATCGTCAACCTGCCCGCCATCGGGGTGTGGGTCACCTTCGGCACGGCGCTGCGGCGCGTCCTGCACAAGCCGGGCGCGGTGCGGGCCTTCAACCTGGGGATGGCCGTGCTGCTGGTGCTGTCGCTCTATCCGGTCGCGCAGGACCTGATGCGGTAAGCCCGCCGCGGGCCGCTGCCCCGCCCGCCCCGCCCGTCCGCTCGCCCGCTTGCATGCACGCACGACCGGGAACCCGCGCGGCGGGGGCAGGTCTATCGTCCATGCCCGGTTCTTCCCGATTGCCCTTCCGTATCAGCCTGCGGCGCGCCGTGGCCTGCGTGCTGCTGGCCAGCGCCGCCATCGTGGGCTGCACCCAGCTGGACGCCTGGCAGCGCGAAGCCATTTTTTCGCCGGCGCGCGGCGACCAGCGCTGGTTCAGCGAACCTCCCGCCGGCACGCGCGTATTCGACCTGGCCGTGGCGCCCGGCCAGCAGGTCCGCGCCTGGTATTGGCAAAGCCCCGACGCGCAGGCGCCCACCGTCCTGTATCTGCACGGCGCGCGCTGGAACCTGAATGGCAGCGCCTTCCGCATGGCCAGCTGGACCCGCCTGGGCTATTCCGTCCTGGCCATCGACTACCGCGGTTTCGGGGATTCCACCCGGATGCTGCCATCCGAAGAAAGCGCCGGCCAGGATGCCGCCGCCGCCCTGGCCGAGCTGGCCAGGCGCCAGCCCGATCCGGCCAGGCGCTTCGTCTACGGCCACAGCCTGGGTGGCGCGATCGCCATCGACCTGGCATCGCGCAAGGACACGCCTCCCATTGCCGGATTGATCGTCGAGTCCAGCTTCACCAGCATCGCCGCCATGCTGCAGACCCTGAAATGGGGCTGGGTGCCCGGGGCCAGCCTGCTGGTCACGCAGCCCTTCGATTCCCTGGACAAGCTTGCCGACATGACGACGCCGGTGCTCTTCCTGCACGGCACGGAGGATCGCGTGGTGCCGCACACCATGAGCGACCAGTTGTTCGCCGCCGTGCAGAAAGTGGCGCCCAACCTGAAGCGGCTGGTCAAGATCGACGGCGCCTCGCATTCCGGCGCGGTGCGCAGCGGCCCGGTCTACGACCAGGCGGTGGAGTCCTTCGTGCGCGACGCCTCCGCCGCCTATCGCGGCGCGCCCATGCCGCCGCGGCCGCCCGTGGACGCACGGGCGCCGTTGTAAATATATTAAGCACCCAGTAGACTGCCCCATCGGCGCGCCGGACAGATCCGGATCGGCCACGGTCCTGCCAGGGATACGTGGCGCCGGGCGCCCACTTTCCGATGGAGATCGACTTGAACCGCACGCGCTGGCAAGGGGTGTTTCCCGCCGTCACGACCAAATTCCACGAGGACGAATCGCTCGATCACGAGGAAATGCGCAGGCATTTCGCCTTCCTGATCGACAACGGCGTCCACGGCATGGTGACCTGTGGATCGCTGGGCGAAGCCAGCACGCTGTCGATGGACGAAAAGCTGTCGGTCGCGCGGACCGCGGTGGACGTCAGCGCCGGCCGCGTCCCGGTGCTGGCCAACGTCTCGGAAACCAGCACCCGCGACGCGCTGCGCTATGTGAAGGCGGCGGTCGACCTGGGCGTGGACGGCTTCATGGTCATGCCCTCGGTGCTCTACGTCGCGGACGCCCGCGAAGCCATGCAGAACGTGCGCGCCATTGCCGAAGCCGCGCGCAAGCCCTGCATGATCTACAACAACCCCGTCGCCTATCGCGTCGACCTGAAGCCCGAGCACATGGCGCAGCTGGCCGACTGCGAATGGCTGGCGGCGATCAAGGAAAGCACGGACGACATCCGCCGCATCACCGACCTGCGCAATGCGCTGGGCACCCGCTACCAGCTGTTCATCGGCGTGGACGATCTTTCGTTCGAGGCGCTGGCCCTGGGGGCCGACGGCCTGCTGGCCGGCCTGGTGACCGCCTTCCCGCGCGAGACCGTGGCGCTGTATGACCTGATGAAGGCGGGCGAATGGGCGCAGGCGCTCAAGCTCTATCAGTGGTTCACGCCCCTGCTGCACCTGGATGTATCGACCAAGCTGGTGCAGAACATCAAGCTGGCCGAAACCCTGGCCGGGGTCGGCAATGAGTTCGTGCGCCGTCCGCGCCTGCCGCTGGCCGGCGAAGAACGCGCGCGTGTCGAAGCCATCGTCCACGCGGCGCTCGAAAAGCGTCCGGAGGAATTCCGCTCGCGTCCGCCGGCCGCCGCGCGCTGACCGTCGCGCCACGCAGAGCATGAACGCCGTCTTGCCCAAACGCCGTGCCGCCGACGTCGCCTACGACGCGATCGAAAGCATGATCGCCACGCTGCAGCTGCAGCCCGGCAGTCCGGTCGTCGAAGCCGAACTCGTGCAACGCACCGGGCTGGGCCGCACGCCGCTGCGCGAAGCCTTGCTGCGCATGGTGTCGGCGGGACTGATCACCCAGGAGCCGCGCCGCGGCCTGCGCGTCTCCACCGTGGAGCTCGCCGACCATCTGGACCTGCTGCAGACGCGCCGCAGCCTGGAACGGCTGATCGCCACGGCGGCGGCGCGGCGGGCGACGCCGCCCCAGCGCGCGGCGATCCTGGAATGCGCGGCGAACATGATGCGCGCGGCCCAGGGCGGCGACCTCGACGACTACATGCGCGCCGACCAGATGCTGGATCACGCCTGCCATGAGGCCTGCCGCAATATGTCCGCCGTCACGGCGGTCACCCCACTGCTGATCCAATGCCGGCGCTTCTGGTACGCCTACCAGCACGAAGGCGACGTCATGGAAGGGGCGCGCCATCACCAGGACCTGGCGCGGGCCGTCGCCAGCGGCGACGAGCGCGCCGCCGCGCAGGCCGCGGATACGCTGCTGGATTATCTGGAAGCGTTCGCGCGCAAGGTCATCGACGCATAGCGCGACACGCGCACGCCCGTCGACGCCATCCATTCGTGCAGGCCGGGGCCGGACAGCACCTGGTACTCGGCGCCCCGCTGCGCGTCCATGCCCTGCCTGCCGCCGGCCGGCAGCGCCGGATGGCACATCAGCAGATCGCCGTCGGCGGCGTTGCGCAGCCAGAGCCTGAGCAGGCCGTCATAGACCTGCGCGCCGCCCTGGAAATCGTAGACGCCCAGGAAGCGCCGATTGGTGCCCAACCCCGCCCGCGCCGCGCCGCGCGAGAAAGCCGCCGATCCCAAGGCCGCGATGATGCGGGCCTTGCGCCGCAGCGGCGCGGGCACGCCATCCAGGCAGCCTGGCGACGTATCGCGCAGCCACGGGCGGTGGGCATCGTTGCCCTGGGCAGGATAGCGGCGCGCCAGCACTTCGAACAGGGCATCGCGTATCTGCGGCAGCTGGTGCACGTGCTGATGGCCGTCGATGAAGTCCGGCATGCGGCCCATCGCCGACTCGAAGGCGTCGAGCTGGCGTTCGATCTGGCGCTGCACGCGGCCACGGTTCAGCACGCGCGCATAGGCGCAGGCGATCAGCCGCGGCAAAGGCAGGTATAGTCCCGGCGCGCCCAGCGTTTCGGTGAAATTCAGATGCAGGCCGGCATCGACGTCCAGTTCGCGCAGCCTGGCCGCGTCGGCACGGAAGGAAGGCGCCTGCGACAGGCAGCCGACGGCGCTCAGGCGCCCCGCGCCGGCCAGCGCGAGGATGCCATGATCGATGGCGGCGCTCATGCCAAAATCGTCGGCGCATACGACAATGCGCCTGCTGCCCGCATGCGTGGGCTCTTGCAACATTATCGTCATGGAAGTTCTGGAATGCGGAGCCTGATCCGACAATTGAGCTGGTTCGTCGCCGTTGGCTGCGCGGCCGCCGCTACCCACTGGATAACGGCCGTCGGCTGCGTGGAAGCCCTGGGCGCGCCGCCACTGGCCGCCAACGTGGTCGGCTGGCTGGTGGCGTTCGGAGTTTCGTTCAGCGGTCATTATCGGCTCACTTTCCGGCATCAGGCCACTGCATGGCATGTGGCGGCGCTACGTTTCTTCTGCATCTCGGCCGCCGGCTTCCTGATCAACGAAGCCGCCTACGCCTGGCTGCTGCGGCACACCACGCTGCGGTACGACGTCCTGCTCGGGCTGGTGCTGATCGCCATCGCCGTGCTGACCTTCATCTTCAGCCGTTTTTGGGCGTTCCGTCGCAGTAGCGCGACCTGAACGTGGCGTCGGGCACGACGCGCCACAGCGCGCGCTTGCCGTTCACCGCGAACGGCGCGACGCCGCGCAACGCGGGATAGGCTTCCTGGTCGTCGGCCGGATTGCCCCAGAACCAGAAGGCCTGTCCGGCCGGCGCGGCACACAGCCGCGACTGCAGTTCATGCATGGAGATCAGCGTGTCCTTCATCACGTCGGGACGGAACTGGCCGGCGTCGTAGAGCTCCTTGCGCCAATTGTCCCGCACGGGGATTTCAGGATTGTTCCAGTCGTCCACGACCCAGGCCGGCCGCGTGTCGCGCATATTCATCGGCAGGTCGTAGGCGTAGGCATGCAGCATGACGATTTGGTCGCCCTGCTTGAAGTCGGGGCGCGCGCGGCGCGCCAGCGGCGCGGACGTGGGCGACGAATAGATGGCGACGAACACCGTCATCAGCACGCAGAACGCGATCGCCACCGCCTGGCACAGGCGATAGCCGCGGCGCGTAGATTCGGCGTCGCGGCCCGCCAGGCCGGCGGCGATGACCTCGGCCACCAGGACGGCCAGGGGCGCCAGCGCGGGCAGCACGTAGCCCACGAGCTTGGACGCCGGCAGCGAAAAGAAGGCCACCACCACCGCGATCCAGATGCCCATCAGCAGCCGCACGGCATACGCGTCGTCGTTATCGCGCGACCAGAACGCCTTGCGGAACACCGCCCCCAGCCAGAAGGTCCAGGGCAGGATCAGGCCCGCCATCACCGGAGGATAGAACCAGAAGGGCTCGCGGTTGTTGAAGGTGGCTTCGGCGAAACGGTCGAACTGCTGGTAGATGAAGAAATAGTTGAAGAAGCCGGAGAAATCCTCCTGCATGGCCCAGAACCATGGCAGGCACACCACCACGAAGGCGATGATGGCGGGCGGCCACAGCAGCGCGGCCAGGCCACGCCACTGCCGCAGCGCGAGGATCCAGAAAAACAGGATGCCGGCCGGCAGCACCACGCCGATCAGGCCCTTGGAAAGCACGCCCAGCGCGGCCAGCACGCCCGTCGCCAGGGCCAGCATGCGCCAGGGGGCGCCGCGCGCCGCATTCAGCACGGTCGCGGCCCCGGCCACGGTGGTCAGCGTGATCATGCCGGCCACCAGCATGTCCAGATTGGCGAACTGCGCGGCGCCGAAGAAGAACGGCTGGGTGGCCAGGACGATCAGGGCGATGGTCGCCGTCCGCACGCCGCGGTAGCGCCGCATGAAGGCATATACGGCCATCGCCGCGGCCCAGGCGGCCAGCCAGGAAGGCAGGCGCGCCGCCCAGGGATGCACGCCGAACAGGTCGAAGGCGGCCGACGCCAGCCAGTAGTACAGCGGCGGCTTGTGGAAGAACGGCATGCCGTTGAGCAGCGGCACGATGCGCTCGCCGCTGCGCATCATTTCCCAAGCTACGCCGGCGTAACGGCCTTCATCCGGCAAGGTCATCGGCCGCAGCCATGACAGCCAGAGCAGCCACGCCCCGGTCAACAGGAAAAGCCATCCCCTGGACAACGCCTCAACGCGGCGCATCCATGCATCCAGTACTCGCGACATGTTATCGGGAATTATTTTTTTCAGTGAAGACTCTGCCGCGCTGTTCGCGCACGACATACAAGGGGCGGCCCTTGACTTCGTCGAAGATGCGGCCGACGTATTCGCCGACGACCCCCAGGGACAGCAGGTTGATGCCCGCGAAGAACATCAGCGCGGCGACGATGGTGGTCCAGCCGGACACCGCGTTACCGTACATCAGGAAGTCCACCACCAGGTACACCCCGTAGGCGAACGACAGCAGCGCGAAGACCAGGCCCATCATGCTCACCAGGCGCAGCGGCCAGGTGGTGAACGCCGTCAGGCCGGCGAAGGCCAGCTTGAACAGCTTGCGCTTGCTGTAGTGCGTGGTGCCATGCGCCCGCTCGTCGGGCGTATAGGGCAGCGCCTCGGCCTCGAATCCCACCCAGGCGTACAGGCCCTTCATGAAGCGCGTGCGCTCCGGCAGCGCGTTCAGCGCCTGCACCACGCGGCGGTCCATGAGACGGAAGTCGCCCGCGTTCGCCGGCACTTCCACCCCGCGCCGTTCGCTGAGCATCCGATAGAACAGATGTGAGCCGGCGCGCTTGAACCAGGACTCGGAATCGCGGTTTTCGCGCACGGCGTAGACCATGTCGGCGCCGGCGCGCCAGCGAGCCAGCATTTCCGGGATCAGGGCCGGCGGATGCTGCATGTCGGCGTCCAGCGAGATGACGACGTCGCCGGTCGATGCCTCCAGGCCCGCGCTCAGCGCGGCTTCCTTGCCGAAGTTGCGCGACAGGCGCACGTAGCGGAAGCCGGCGATGGCCGTCCACTGCTGCATCAGTTCCGGGGTGCCGTCCGTGCTGCCGTCATCGGTGACGATGACTTCCCAGGAACTGCACAGCTTGCTGAGCATGGACATCAGCGCGGGCAGCAGCACGCGCAGGTTGTCGCACTCATTCAGGCAGGGAACGACGCAGGAAATTCGGATGTCGCGGATTTCCGGCCGGGGAGGCAGGGCGTCGGCGGGGAGCGTGCGCGGCGCGAACGCTTCAGTGCGGGATTCGATGTACATGACGATCGCAGGGTAGTAACTGCTGCGGCGCAGTATCCGCCCGTGGTCGTCGAATTTTCATGAAATGGCGCGTAACGAAGCCATGGAACTTGCCCCGCCTCGCCTGCGGGAGGCCCCTATTGTAATGAAGGTGCAAAACCCCTAGCATCCGTAGAACGATTTACTAAATCGTTACACCAAACTAAAAAATACGGAGACAAGCCCATGATTTCGCACGCCTTTTCACCACCGAAACCCCTCGTCTCGCGCCGTGGCTTCCTGAAATCGGCGGCCGGCGCCGCCGCCGCCATCACCGCGCCCGGCCTGCTCGCCGCCCCGGCCACCGTGGCCCTGCGCTGCTCGATCTCCCAGCCGGCCGACCAGCAGTCCGCCCAGTACATCTGGTACGAACGCTTCGCCGGCGACCTGAAACAGTCCGTCGGCGACCGCATCCGCGTCGATATCTTCCCCAATGGCCAGTTGGGCAAGGAGTCGGACGTCGTCCAGCAGGTGCGCCTGGGATCCATCGACATGATGATCACCGGCAGCTCCATCTGGGCGACGGCGCTGCCGGAACTGGCGCTGCTGGACATGGGTTTCGTGTTCGACAGCTGGGAACACGTCAACAAGTCCGTCGACGCCGGGGTGGGCGAGCAGTTCAACAAGCTGCTGCAAACGCGCACGGGCTGCACCTTCATCGGCTGGGGCAACCACTTCAACGCGCGCAGCGTCTACACCAAGAAAGTCGTGGAACACGACAGCGAGCTGAAGAACGTCAAGCTGCGCGTGCTGCCGACGCCCATCTTCGTCGAGACCTTCAAGCTGATGGGCGCCATCCCGACGCCCATCCCCATCAACGAGCTCTACACGGCGGTGCAGACCGGCGTGGTCGACGGCTTCGAGCATGACGCCGCGACGGTGCTGTCCAGCAAATTCAATGAAGTCGTCAGCAACTGCTGGCTGACCAACCATCTGTTCAGCCCATCCATAACGGCCATCGGCAAGCGCGGCTTGGGCAAGGTGCCGGCCGATCTGCAGCCCGCCTTCCTGAAGGCGGCGGAAGAAGCGTCGCTGTACCAGCGCCAGGTCGCGGGCAGCAAGGGCAAGCAGGCGCTGGCCGACCTGGAAAAGCTGGGCATCAAGTTCCACCCCATGGATCCCGGCGAACGCCAGCGCCTGCGCCAGGCCATGGAAGAAAAGCTGTGGCCCAGCGTGACGTCGCAGTACCCGGTGACCAAGCCGATGCTGGACATCATCAATCAGTCGCGCGCCTGAGCGCCCCGATGAACCCGGCCAGCCGCGGCGACCACGCCGCGACGGGCCGGGACATCCGCTGGAGAACAGCATGAACGCACATGTACTGGCAGGCGCCGGCAGCGCGGCGGGCCACACCGCCGCCGGGGGCGGCGTGGCGCAGGCGCGCTGGCTGGCGCGCATCTGCAGCATCATCGAACATTTCTGCGGGCTGGTGCTGGCCGTGGACGTGGGCGTCGTCTTCGTCTCGGTCATCCTGCGCTACTTCCTGCACAGTCCCGTGGACTGGGCGGAAGAAGCCGCGCGCGGGCTGATGGTCACGCTGGTGTTCCTGGGCGGCGCCACCGTGCTGGCGCGCCGCCAGCATGTGGGCATCGACGTCTTTCGCGGCCTGCTGCCCCGGTCATGGCGGGAGCCCGCCCTGCAGCTGGGCGGCTGGGCGGTGGCGGGCACCTCGGCCGCGCTGTGCTATTCGTCGTGGGAACTGCTGCAGGATTCGGTGAACGTCACCACGCCTATCGGCACGCCGCAATGGCTCAGCGTGCTGCCGGTCTTCGTGGGCGCGCTGTTCATGACGGTCGTCGGCGTCGCCAACGCGCTGTGCGGGCCGCGCCGCGCGGTGTACGGGACGCTGGCCGGCGCGGTCGCGTTGTGCGTGGCGGTGTGGGCGTGGAACGCCCATATGCCGGAAGGCTGGGCGATACGGCCATGGTTGCTGCTCACGCTGGCTTTCGTCTTCAGCCTGGTCGCGGGCGTGCCGATCGCCTTCGTGCTGGCGCTGTCGTCGCTGGTGTATTTCCTGGCCGAGCCATCGCTGCCGCTGATCATCTATTCGCAGCAGGTGATGGCCGGAATGGACCACTTCGTGCTGCTGGCGATTCCTTTCTTCGTGCTGGCCGGGCTGGTCATGGAATCCAACGGCATGTCGACGCGCCTGATCGAACTGCTGGTGCGGATGTTCGGCCGGGTGCGCGGGTCGATGAACCTGATCTCCATCCTGGCCACCGCGTTCTTCTCCGGCGTATCGGGCTCCAAGCTGGCCGACATCGCGGCGGTGGGCGGCATCGTGGTGCCGGCGGTGCGCCGCACGAAACAGGACGTCAACGAGACCGCGGCGGTGCTGGCAAGCTCGGCCGTGATGGCGGAAACGATACCGCCCTGCGTGAACCTGATCATCATGGGCTTCGTCGCCAATATCTCGATAGGCGGCCTGTTCCTGGCGGGACTGGTGCCGGCGGCGGTGCTGGCCACCGGGCTGTCGGCCATGGCGATCTGGTTCGGCAAGAAGGTCGATCCCATGCTGGCGTTTCCGGTGCGCATGCCGTGGCCGCAGCTGCTGGGCGGCGCCTTCATCGCACTGGTGATGGTGGGCATGATAGGCAAGGGCGTGACGTCGGGCGTGGCCACGTCCACGGAAGTGTCCGCCTTCGCGGTGGTGTACGCGCTGGTCGCCGGCGCCCTGGCCTTCCGCGAGCTGACGCCGCGCGCCATCGTGGCGCTGTTCGTGCGCGCGGCATCCATGGCGGGCGGCATCCTGTTCATCATCGCCGCGGCGTCCAGCGTGGCGTTCGCGCTGACGGTGCAGCAGCTGCCGACCTTCCTGTCGGACACCATGACGCACCTGGCGCACACCTACGGCAGCACGGCGTTCATCCTGGTGTCGGCGGCGCTGATGGTGGTGTTCGGCGCCATCCTGGAAGGGGCGCCGGCGCTGATCATCTTCGGCCCGCTGCTGACGCCCATCGCGCAGCAGGTCGGCGTGAATCCGCTGCACTTCGGCACCGTGGTGGTGATCGCCATGGGCCTGGGCCTGTTCAGCCCGCCCTTCGGCCTGGGGTTGTTCGCCACCTGCGCCATGACCGGCACCCGTGTCGAAGAGGTCTCGCGGCCGATGGTCAAATACCTGATCCTGCTCGCGATCATGCTTATAGTGCTGATCTTCGTGCCCGCGATCAGTCTGTGGGTGCCGCGCATGATGAATATGGCTTGAGAGAGGCGATGACGACGATCCAGGATGTAGCCGCGCTGGCGGGCGTGTCGGTCAGCTCGGTGTCCAACGTACTGAACGGCCGCACGGACCGGCTCCGCCGCGATACCCTGCAGCGCGTGCAGGACGCGATCAGGGAACTGAACTACCGGCCCAACCTGGTGGCGCGCCAGTTGAAGACGGGTTACGCGCCCCTGATCGGGCTGCTGGTGCCGTCCACCGCCAACCCCATGTTCGGGGAACTGGCTGTCCACGTGGAAGCCGCGGCGCGCGACGCGCACGGCTTTCGCGTGCTGCTGGGCAATACGCATCGCGACCGGGAGCAGGAGTCGCGCACCTTCGACGACCTGATTTCGCTGGGCGTGCGGGGCGTCATCCTGGCGTCGTCGCGCACCGACGAAGATCACCTGGACGCCGCGATCGCGCGCGGCCTGGCGGTGGTCAGCTACGACCGCGGCGGTGACGGCGATACGCGGTCGCGCATCGATCACGTGTCGCCGGACAACATGCTGGCGTCGCGGCTGGCAGTGCAGCACCTGGTGGCGCACGGCCACCGGCGGCTGGCGCTGGTGACGCCGGACGTGAAGACGGTCAGCCGGACGCTGAAGCGCCAGGGCTTCCTGCAGGCGGCGCGGGAGGCCGGCCTGGCCGACCACGCGCAGGTGCTGGAAGGCGCCACGCGAACGGGCTATGGCGATTCGAATCTGGCCGACGAAGGCTATGCCATGGCGGGTCGCATCGCGGCGATGCCGTCGCGGCCGACCGGCATCATCGCCATCAACGACATGATGGCGCTGGGCCTGATGGCCGGCCTGCATCGCGCGGGGCTGTCGGTGCCGGGCGACGTGTCGGTCATCGGCATGGACAACCTGGTGATGACGGCCTACGCCAATCCGCCCTTGACCACGGTGGAAATGCCCAGCGCCGACATGGCCCGCGCCATGGTGGCGATGGTGATCGAACGGCTCGCGCAGCCAGCCCTGCCGGCGCGCGAAGTGCTGTTCCAGCCACGGCTGGTGGAACGGCAGTCGGTGGCGCCGCCACCGGCCCCCGCTTCCCCGCGCCCGCGCGCGCGGGTTCCCAGGAAAACATCCGCATGACCCCGACCATACTGTTGACGCACTCCCCGCACGCCCTGGCCAACTATTACGGCGACCGTGCCTTGCGCGGCCTGCGCGAACTGGGCGACGTGCGCCTGAACCCCGGCGCCGATCCCACCACGCCGGAAGCGCTGATCGATCTGGCGCAAGGCTGCCACATCATCGTCTCCAGCCGCCTGGCCGCGTCGCCGGCGGCCGTGTTCGACGCCCTGCCCGATCTCGTCGCCTTCTGCCGCGTCGCGGTGGACATCCGCAACATCGACATCGACGCCGCCAGCCGCAACGGCGTGCTCGTCACCCGCGCGACCCCGGGCTTCGACGCCTCGGTGGCGGAATGGATCGTCGGCGCCATGATCGACGCCAGCCGCCACATCAGCCGCGCCGCGTCGGCCTATTGGACCGGACAACCGGCGCCCATCGTCATGGGCCGCGAGCTGCGCGGCGCGACGGTGGGCATCATCGGCCACGGCCACATCGGCAGCTACCTGGCGCGCATTACCCAGGCGCTGGGCATGCGGGTGCTGGTGCAGGACCCGCAACCGCAGACCCTGGCGCCCGGCATGCGCCAGGTGGACCTGGATACGCTGCTGGCCACGTCCGACTACGTCGTGTGCCTGGCGCCCGCCTTGCCCGAAACGGCGAACCTGATGGGTCGCGCCGCCTTCGCGCGCATGAAACCCGACGCGATCTTCATCAACGCATCGCGCGGCGAACTGGTCGATGAGGAAGCGCTGCGCGACGCGCTGGACCAGGGCGTCATCGCTTGCTGCGCGCTGGACGTCGGCCGCGCGCAGGATCAGATGCCATCGCCCTGGCTGGCCGCGCACCCGCGCGTCATCGCCACGCCGCACGTCGGCGGCCTGACGCCGCAGGCGGCCGAGCATCAGGCGATGGATACGGTGGAGCAGGTGCGCGCCATCGTGACGGGCGCCGAACCGCCGCATGCGGTCAACGCGGCGCAGGCAACCCGCCTGCGCCGGCTGGGTCGATGATCAGGAACCGGAACATGAAGACACCGCTGTTGAAAGCGCCGGCCGGCGCCTGCGATTGCCATATCCATATCTACGAGCTGCAGCGCTTTCCGCTCGCGCCCACCGCCACTTTCGGCCCGCCGCAGGCGTCCTGGGCCGACTATCTGCAGGTGCGTCGGGCCCTGGGGCTGGCGCGCGCCGTCATCGTGCAGGCCACCGGCTACGGCTTCGACAACCGCTGCGCGCTGGAAGCGCTGGCGCTGGCGCAAGGCTCCGCGCGCATGATCGCCACGCTGCCGGTGGATACGCCGGCCGGCGAATTGCGGCGGCTGCATGCAATGGGCGTGCGGGGCGTGCGATTCATGATGATTCCCGACAGCGGCGGCGTCATGCGCTGGGACGACCTGGAACCCATGGCCGAACGCATCGCCGAGCTGGGCTGGGTCATCAACCTGCAGCTGGATGGCCGCGAACTGCCGCACTACGAAAAACGGCTGGCCGCCCTGCCCTGCCAGCTCAGCATCGACCACAACGGCAAGTACCTGACGCCGGTCGCGCCCGCCGACCCGGCGTTCCAGTCCTTGCTGCGCCTGCTGGATGGCGGCCGCGTCTGGGTCAAGCTGTCCGCGCCCTACGAAACGTCGAAATCCGGGCCGCCGCACTATGACGACGTCAGCGCCCTGGCCGCCGCTCTAGCGAGCGCCTGTCCCGATCGCTGCCTGTGGGCCAGCAACTATCCGCACCCCGGCCGCACCGACGCGCCGGACAACGCGGACATGCTGGATCTGCTGGCGCGCTGGGCGCCGGACGAACAGGTCCGCAAGAAGATCCTGGTGGACAATCCGGCGCGCCTGTACGGGTTCTGAAGGTCACGCGGGGCGCTTCGGCGCCCCGCCCTGCCGCAGCGGATCCAGCAAAGACTTGAGCCCGTTGTGGTCGAGCTCGTGCATCAATCCCAGCAGTTCCCCCAACCGCCCTGGCGGAAACCCTTCCCGTGCGAACCAGGTCAGATAATGCCCCGGCAGGTCCGCCAGCAGGCGGCCCTTGTACTTGCCGAAAGGCATGGTCCAGGTGACCAGGAGCTTGAGATCTTCGGGTTGCATGAGACGGTATCGAACTACGGCGCGTGATTGTATGCCTGCGGCCGATCCGTGATGTAGCGGCCCGGACGCGCGCCGGTGGCGGCGCCGTCCTGCCAGGTGGCGACGCCGGCGACGAAGACGTGGCGCATGCCGTCGCAGGCTTCGGTCGGTGAATCGAAGGTCGCCTTGTCGATGATGGTGTCCGGGTCGAACACCGCGAGATCGGCGTGGCAGCCGACGTCGACGCGGCCGCGGTCGCGCAGCCCCAGGCGCGCGGCCGTCAGGCCGGTCATGCGATAGACGGCGTTCTCCAGCGGAAAGAGTCCCAGCCCGCGTCCGTAATGGCCCAGCACGCGTGGGAAGGTTCCCCACAGGCGCGGATGCGGACGGCCTTCGCTGGACAGGCCGTCGGAGCCGATCATCGTGTCCGGATACTGCAGGATGCGCCGCACGTCGCCGTCGTCCATGATGAAGTACACCGCGCCGGCCGGCAGCAGGCGTTCCGCCGCTTCGCGCGCGCCGCAGCCCCATTGCTTCGCCAGGTCTTCCAGGTAGCGGCCGGCGGCCTCCGGATGCGGCTCGGACCACGTGATCATGGTGCGATCGCAGATCTCCACCCGCTCCGGCCGCAGGATGGTGGACGACGCATCGTAGGGGTAGCAGTCCAGGCAGACCGACTGGCCGCGCGCCGCGTCGCCGATGCGCGCCAGCGTCTGCACCGAGCGGCCGTGGTTGTGCTTGCCCACCAGCTTGTGGTGCGAGATCACGACCGGCACGTTCAGCGCGGCGCCGATGCGCAGGCTTTCCTCGATGGCGTCCATGACGCGATCGCCTTCGTCGCGCATATGCGTGGCGTAGATACCGCCCAGGCGGGACATGGGCTCGCAGACCGCGATGATCTCCGCTTCCGGCGCCGCCGCGGCCGGCGGATAGAAAGTCCCCGTGGACACGCCCAGCGCGCCGTCGTTCAGCGCCTGTTCGACATCGTCCCGCATGGCGTCGATCTCCGCCGCCGTGGCCGGCCGCGTGACGTCGCCCATGCGCATCACGCGCAAGGTGGAATGGCCCACCATGGCGGCCACGTTCACGGCGGGCGCCGTCGCGTCGATCGCCTGCCGGTACTCGGCGAAACTGCCGTAGGCGTTTCCGCGGCCCAGCAGGTTCAAGGGCGGCACCAGGGTTTCGCCGCCGCGCAGCGGCGCCAGGCTGATCCCGCAGTTGCCGTTGACCACGGTGGTGACGCCCTGCGACACCTTGGGCAGCATGTCCGGCATGTCGAGCACCGCACGGTCGTCATGCGCGTGGCTGTCGATGAAGCCCGGCGCCACCACCAGCCCGGTCACGTCCAGCCGGCGCGCCGCGGGCGCGGCCGACAGATCGCCGATGCCGGCGATGCGGCCGTCGCGCACGCCGACATCGGCGCGGCGGCGGGGCGCCCCCGTGCCGTCGACGACGTCGCCGCCTTGCAATACCAGGTCATAGGGCTGCTGCATGTTCATGGTCGCGATCCTTCGTGGGTTCGATACGCCGGCGCGGCGGCAAGCCCGCCGCGCCGCGGTGGCACGGCAGCATTGTGCGCCCCCAAGGCTTGCGAGGCCAATGCAAAAGGCGCATCACGGCATAACCTTTAGGCATGTCCCCTGGTGCCCGGGCGTTCCCTTAGCGGCAAATCGTACGCGTTTACCCTAATAGAACTATACATGCATAACCATCGGTTATGGTCCATGCCGCAATTGCTATTTGTACGGCGGCCGGCGCAAACGGCATGATGCGCCCCAGATGCCACGTCCAGGGACTCCTCATACCATGCGTATCTTCAGCGCCGGCCTCGGCACCGAAACCAACACCTTCGCGCCGTTGCCGACCAGCATCGACTCGTTCCGCGGCCGGGAATACTATCCCGCCGGCACGCATCCGGACGCGCCGACGTCGCAGGGCGCGCCGCTGTGGGTGGCCCGCAAGCGCTGCGCGCAATCGGGCTGGACGCTCAAGGAAGGCCTGGTCACGACGGCGCAGCCCAGCGGCATCACCACCCGCTCGGCCTACGAAACCCTGCGCGACGAGATCCTGGCCGACCTGCGCGCGGCTTTGCCGGTGGACATCGTGCTGCTGGGCCTGCATGGCGCCATGGTGGCCGATGGCTATGACGACTGCGAAGGCGACCTGCTGGCCCGCGCGCGCGCCATCGTCGGACCCGACGTCGTCATCGGCACCGAACTGGACCCGCACGCCCACCTGACGCCGCTGATGGTACAGAGCGCCGACGTGGTGGTGCTGTACAAGGAATATCCGCACACCGACATCGTGCATTGCGCGGAACAGCTGTTCGACCTGTGCGCCGACAAGGCCCAGGGCCGCACGCGCCCCGTCGCGGCGATGGTCGATTGCCAGATGGTGGTGCCGATGCACACCACGCGCGAACCCGCGCTGGGCTTCGTCAACAAGCTGCGCGCGATGGAAGGCAAGGACGGCGTATTGTCGCTGTCGTTTTCGATGGGCTTCGCCACCGGCGACGTGCCGGAGATGGGCACCAAGGTGCTGGTGTACACCGACGGCGACCAGGCGCGCGCCGACGCGCTGGCGCGCCAACTGGCCGACGAACTGATCGCCAGGCGCGAGCAGCTGCTGGTGAACTACCGCACGGTGGACCAGGCCATCGACGAAGCGCTGGCCTTCGACGGCGGGCCCGTCGTGCTGGCCGACCGCGCCGACAATCCCGGCAGCGGCGCCCCGGGCGACTCCACCTACGTGCTGTCCCGGCTGCTCGAACGTGGCATCCAGAACGCCGCGCTGGGTCCCCTGTGGGACCCGATGGCGGTGCGCATCGCCTTCGACGCGGGCGAAGGCGCGACGCTGCCCATGCGCCTGGGCGGCAAGATCGGCCCTTTGTCCGGCACCCCGGTGGATGCCGACTGTACGGTGCTCGCCCTGCGCCGCGACATGGCCATGACCGGCCTGACCGGCAGTCCCACTTCGATGGGCGATTGCGGCCTGGTGCAGGCCGGCGGCGTGCAGATCGTGCTGGTGTCCAACCGCAACCAGGCCATGAACGTCGATCTGTTCACCCAGCTCGGCTGCGATTTGACGGCGCGCAAGATCGTGGTGGTGAAATCCGCGCAGCATTTCTACGCTTCATTCTCCAAGGTCGCCAGGCACGTGATCTACGTCGGCGCGCCCGGCGTGGCCACGCCGGACTGGAAGACCCTGTCCTACAAGAAGATCCGCATGCCGAAGTGGCCGCTGTAAGGCGGACGGCAGTACGCTCGCATTCTTTCCCAGCCATCGCTAACGGAGCTGTTCCATGAAACGCCGCATCCAAACCGCGCTCGCCGCCATGTCCATGGCCGTCGCCTGCCTTTCCGCAGCCCCCGCCCATGCGGACGGCAAGACCCTGCGGCTGGTGCCTTATGCCGACCTGAAAGTGCTGGACCCTTTCTTCACGACGGCCTACATCACCCGCAACTTCGGTTTCATGGTGTACGACACGCTGTTCGCGCCGGACGCCAAGGGCATCCCGCAGCCGCAGATGGTGGACAGCTACAAGACCGCGCCCGACGGCAAGTCCTGGACCTTCACGCTGCGCGACGGCCTGAAGTTCAGCGACGGCAATCCGGTCAAATCAGCCGACGTGGTGGCCTCGCTGCAGCGCTGGGAAAAGCGCGACAACATCGGCCGCGCCATGGTGGCGGCCGGCGGCAAGTGGGCCGCCGTCGACGACAAGACCTTCACGCTGACGCTGGACCAGCCGTTCGGGCCGGTGCTCGACGGCCTGGCCAAGGTCGCCAGCTATCCGGCCTTCATCATCCCCGAACGCCTGGCGAAGATGCCCGACACCGCGCCGCTGAACGAAGTGGTGGGCTCCGGTCCCTACCTGTTCAAGCGTGACGAATGGGTGCCCGGCAACAAGCTGGTGTTCGTGCGCAATCCCGCTTACGTGGGCCGCAAGGAAGCGCCGTCCGGCCTGGCAGGCAACAAGACATCCCATGTCGATCGCGTCGAATGGGCCATCCTGCCGGACTCCAACAGTTCCATCGCCGCGCTGAAGAACAACGAAGTCGACATGATCGAGGAAGTGCCGCCGGACTACATCGAAACCCTGCGCAGCGACAGCGACATCCACGTCGGGGTGACCGGCAAGTCGCAGGCCTACATCATCATGAACTTCCTGAATCCGCCGTTCGACAAGGTGCAGGCGCGCCAGGCGTTGCGGCATGCCATCGACCAGGAAAAGTTCGTCACCGCGATGGGCTACCCCGCGGATATGCGCATGGACTACTGCGCGACCTATTTCATCTGCGGCAGCCCCAACGACACCAGCGCCGGCGCCGCGCCCTATCGCAAGGTGGATATGACGCTGGCCAAGAAGCTGCTGGCGGAATCCGGCTACAAGGGCGAGAAGATCGCCGTGCTGCTGCCCACCGACGTCGCCTACCTGAACTCCGCCACGCTGGTGGCGATCCAGGCCATGCAGGACCTGGGCATGAACCTGGATATCCAGTCCATGGACTGGGCCACGGAGACCGCGCGCCGCGCCAGCAAGAATCCGGTGGACAAGGGCGGCTGGAGCATCTACCTGTCGTCGGCGGCCGACTACAACGTGAACTCGCCGATCAACAACACCTACCTGGGCGCGGCCTGCGGCAACAGCCTGCCGGGCTGGCCTTGCGACAAGCCGCTGGACGACCTGCGCGCGCAGTGGATTTCGGCCACCGATCCCGCGCAGCGCAAGCAACTGCTGGACAAGTTCCAGGAACGCGCCTACGAGGCCATCCCCTACATCGCCGTCGGCCAGTACAACCGCGTGCACGCGGTGCGCAAGTCCGTGAAGCACAGCGACCTGCTGTGGGGCCTGCCCAACGTGTGGGTGCTGGACAAATAATATGGCCTATGTGATACGGCGCATACTCGCCACCCTGCCCGTCATGGCGGTGGTGGCGGTGATCGTCTTCCTGCTCATCCACCTGTCTCCTGGCGACCCGGCGGCCCTGATCGCCGGCGACCTGGCCACGGCCGAAGACATCCAGCGCCTGCACGTGGCGCTGGGCCTGGACCAGCCCCTGTGGCACCAGTTCTTCCTGTGGGCGGGAAAGCTGTTGCGCGGCGATCTCGGCACGTCGCTGTTCACGCAGGTGCCCGTCACGAGCCTGCTGGCGCAGCGCCTGGAGCCCACGCTGTCGATCGCGCTGCTGACCATGGGACTGTCCATCGTCGTCGCCATCCCGCTGGGCGTGCTGGCCGCATACCGGGCCGGCACGTGGATAGACCGGCTGGTGATGGTGTTCGCGGTGCTGGCGTTTTCGGTGCCGGTCTTCCTGGTCGGCTATCTATTGATCTACGGCTTCGCCGTGCAGCTGCACTGGCTGCCGGTGCAAGGCTATACGCGCCTGGCCAATGGACCATGGCCCTGGCTGCGCAGCCTGATCCTGCCCTGCGTGAACCTTGCCCTGGTGTATATCGCGCTGATCACGCGCATGACCCGCGCCACCGTGCTGGAAGTGCTGCATGAAGACTACATCCGAACGGCCCGCGCCAAGGGGCTGGGCGTGCTGCCGGTGCTGGGCCACGCGCTGCGCAACGCCGCGATCCCCATCGCCACCACGGTGGGCGTGGGCATCGCGCTGCTGATCGGCGGCGTGGTGGTGACCGAAACCGTGTTCGCGATTCCAGGCATAGGCCGGCTGGTGATCGATTCGGTCCAGCACCACGACTATCCGGTGATCCAGAGCGTGCTGCTGCTGTCGGCCGGCGTCTACGTACTGATCAACCTGCTGATCGACCTGAGCTACCGCCTGTTCGATCCACGCATACGCTATTGAAGCGGCTCCAGGAACACAATGTCCGAAAACACTTCCACGACGTCGGCGGTCGATGCGCTGGATCCGCGCCAGCCCGGCCCGCCGCTTGCCGCGGCCGCCATCGACGCGCCGCCCTCGCTGCGCTGGCGCTGGCTGCGCAAGCATCCGACGCTGATCCTGGGTCTGGCGCTGCTGGTCGCCGTCGCCGCGATTTCGCTGGCGGCGCCCTGGATCGCCACGCACAATCCCACCACCATCAATCCCCTGCAACGCCTGAAGCCGCCGTCGGCGGAGCACTGGTTCGGCACCGATGCGCTGGGCCGGGACGTTTTCAGCCGCGCGGTGTGGGGCGGCCGGGTCTCGCTCGTCGTGGCGATCTCGGTGGCCGTGCTGGCCACGGTGCTGGGCGTGGCGCTGGGGCTGATGGCGGGCTTCATGCGCTGGGCCGATTCCATCATCATGCGCGTCATGGACGGCATGATGGCCATCCCGGACATCCTGCTGGCGATCGCCCTGATGGCGGTCATCCGCGCCAGCCTGTCCACGGTCATCCTGGCCATTACCATTCCGCAGGTGCCGCGCGTGGTGCGGCTGGTGCGTTCGCTCGCCCTGACGCTGCGCGAGCAGCTGTTCGTCGAAGCGGCGCATGCCATCGGGACGCGCCTGCCGGTGATCCTGGTGCGCCACGTGCTGCCCAATATCGTGACGCCGCTGGTGGTGCAGGCCACCTTCATCGCCGCCACCGCGGTGCTGACCGAAGCCGTGCTGTCCTTCCTGGGCGTGGGCGTGCCGGCGCAGGTACCCAGCTGGGGCAACATGATGGCGGAAGGGCGCAACTTCGTGGCGGTGGCTTTCACCATCATCCTGTACCCGGGCGCGCTGCTGGCCCTGACGGTGCTGGCGATCAACATGGTCGGCGACGGCCTGCGCGACGCGCTCGATCCGCGCCTGGCGAACCAACTGTGAAGGAATGGCCACGACATGACTGAACAAACGTCGTCCGCGCCGGTCCTGCTGGACGTGGACAATCTTTCGACCTGGTTCGACACGGTGGCCGGGACGGTGAAATCCGTCAACGGCGTGTCCTATCAGGTGCGCGCCGGCCAGACGCTGGGCGTGGTCGGGGAATCCGGCTGCGGCAAGAGCGTGACCGCGCTTTCCATCATGCGCCTGCTGTCCATGCCCCCGGCGCGCTTCGCCGGCGGTGCGGTACGGTATCGCGGCACCAACCTGCTGGACCTCAGCGAAAAGCAGATGCGCGCCATCCGTGGCAACCGGATTTCCATGATCTTCCAGGAGCCGATGACGTCGCTGAATCCGGTGTTGACGGTGGGCCGGCAGATCGCCGAAACCGTCATGGTGCACCAGAAGGTCGGCCGCCGCGAAGCGCTGGCGCGCGCCACGGAAATGCTGCGGCTGGTGCAGATCGCCGAACCGGAACGGCGCGTTAACGAGTATCCCCACCAATTGTCCGGCGGCATGCGCCAGCGCGTGATGATCGCGCTGGCCCTGTCCTGCAATCCCGAAGTCCTGATCGCCGACGAGCCCACCACGGCGCTGGACGTCACCATACAGGCGCAGATCCTGGAGCTGCTGCGCGGCCTGCAGGAAAAACTGGGCATGGGCATCGTCATGATCACCCACGACCTGGGCGTGGTGGCCGAATGCTGCCATCGGGTGGTCGTCATGTATGCGGGCCGCAAGGTCGAAGAAGCGCCGGTGGCCGAGCTGTTCGACCGTCCGCTGCATCCGTATACGCGCGCTTTGATGGCGTCCATGCCGTCGATGAACCACGCGGGGCGCCTGACGGAGATTCCCGGCATGGTGCCGCCGCCGACGCAACTCGGCACGGGCTGCAGCTTTGCCCCGCGCTGTGCGTACGCCAGCGATCGCTGCCGGCGCGAGACGCCGCCCCTGCGTCCGCTGGGCGGCGATCACGTGGTGGCCTGTTTCCATGCGGAACAGGTCGAAGCCACCGTCATGGAAGGAGCGACGGCATGAACAACGCCACGATGACCGCGGCAACGGCCGGCGCCGGCGAACCGCTGCTGCAGGTGCGCGACCTGGTCAAGCATTACCCCGGTTCGTCCAGCTGGCTGGGCCGCAAGCGCCCCACCGTGCAGGCGGTCGACGGCGTGTCCTTCGACCTGGCGCGCGGCGAAACCCTGGCGCTGGTGGGCGAGTCCGGCTGCGGCAAGACCACCACCGGCAAATCCATCCTGCGGCTGATCGAACCCACCTCCGGTTCCGTCAAGCTGGATGGCGAGGATATCGCCCGGCTGGATATCGCGCAGATGCGCGACCGTCGGCGCGATATGCAGATCATCTTCCAGGACCCCTACGCGTCGCTGAATCCGCGCATGAAGGCCGGCGCCATCGTGGCCGAGCCGATGCGCAATTTCAGCGGCCTGCCCGGCCACGCCGCGCGCGAACGCGAAGAACGGGTGGCATGGCTGTTCTCCAAGGTGGGCCTGCGTCCGGAAGCGATGAAGAAGTTTCCGCACGAGTTCTCCGGCGGCCAGCGCCAGCGCCTCGGTATCGCCCGGGCCCTGGCGCTGCGTCCCAAGCTGATCGTCTGCGACGAGCCGGTGTCGGCGCTGGACGTATCGGTGCAGGCGCAGGTCATCAACCTGCTGACCGACCTGCAGGCGGAATTCGGCATCGCCTATCTGTTCGTCGCGCACGACCTCGCAGTGGTGCGGCACATCAGCCATCGGGTCGCGGTCATGTACCTGGGCCAGGTCGTCGAACTGGCGGACCGCGACACCCTGTTCGCGCAGCCGCGCCATCCCTACACGGAAATCCTGCTCTCGGCCGTGCCGGTGCCGAATCCCCACGTACGCAGCCAGCGCAAGCTGCTGCGCGGCGATCCGCCCAGCCCGGCCAATCCGCCCAGCGGCTGCCGTTTCCATACACGTTGCCCGCTGGCGCAGGATATCTGCAAGCGTGAACGGCCGGCGCTGACCCCGCGGCCCGTGTCGGACGGCGCGCCCGGGGCGACGCAGCTGGTGGCCTGCCATTTCCGCTGAGCGCGATCGCCGGTATCCCAGCCTGACCACGCCCGATAACGACCGCCGTCCTGGCCCGCACGGCCGGCGGCGCCAACGAACGGTGAACGCTCGTGAACGAACTACCGGATCTTGCCGGCCAGGATCTCTGCCAGCTGAGCGCGGCGATGGACGCCGGCGCCATCACGTCGGTCCAACTGGTCGACGCCTTTCTGGCGCGCATCGCCGCGCACGACAAGCAGGGCGCCGGCGTCAATGCCTTGACGGCGCTGCTGCCGGACGCGCGCGAGCAGGCGCTGCGGCGCGACCGCGAGCGCGCCGCCGGCCACGTGCGCGGCGCGCTGCATGGCCTGCCCATCGTGGTCAAGGACAACATCGACGTGTCGGGCCTGCCCACCACGGCCGGCTGCGCGGCGCTGCTGGATCACCGGCCCGCCCGTGACGCCGAAGTCGTGCGCCGCCTGCGCGAGGCCGGCGCCGTGGTCCTCGGCAAGGCCAATATGTCGGAAATGGCGTGTTCCAACGGGCGCTACGGCTATAGCTCGCTGGCCGGCCTGACCTTGAATCCCTGGAACCTGGGACGCAATGCGGCAGGGTCGAGCAGCGGCAGCGCGGCGGCGGTCGCGGCGGGCTTCGCGCCGGCCGCGCTGGGCACGGACAGCTTCGGCTCCGTGCGCGCGCCCGCCTGCGTGACGGGGCTGGTCGGCCTGCGGCCGACGCACGGCCTGGTGCCGCTGGACGGCGTGCTGCCGCTGGCCTTGTCCTTCGACACCGTGGGCCCGATGACCCGCGGCGTGCGGGACGCGGCGATGCTGCTGGACGTCATGGCGGACGCCCGGCCGGGCGCCGGCGACGGCGACGGCGGCTGCACAGCAGCCCTGCGCGCCGGCATCGATGCGGCGCGCGACGTCCGCATAGGCGTGCTGGTCGACTACCCCGGACAGGACGACGAAGTGCGCGCCGTCCTGCAAGACGCGCAGGCGATGCTGCGCGAACTGGGCGCCACCCTGGTGCCGCTTGCACTGCCCGCGCCGCCTGCCGACGCGCTGGACGCGCGGCCCGACGCAAGCCTTCCGGGCGCGGCGACCGCGGCCGGATCCGCCTACCTGCACACCCTCTATCCCGGCCTGCTCGCCCCGCTGGCCGAGGCCGAATGGCCCGCGCAGCTGGATGCCTACCTGGCGGCCGGCGTCGGCGGCGGGCCGCGCGATATGGCGCGCCTGGTGGCGGCGGCGCAAGCCTGGTCCGCCGCGCACCCCGACCGCGAGGTCAATCCCCGCACCCTGGCCGGCATGCGGCGCGCGCTCGACCAAGCGCGCACGCGGACCGCCGCGCAGCGGGCGCGGTCCGAAGACGCACTGGCCGCCTATCGCGCCGCGATCGTGCAATGCTTTCAGGACGGCAGGCTGGACGCCCTGCTGTTCCCCACGCTGTCCTGCCCCGCCTCGCCGCGCTACGACCGCCCGGATCCGGACTACGTGGTCCACCCCGGCAACGCATACGCCGGCCTTTACGTCGCCAGCGCCGCCGGCCTGCCGGAAATCAGTGTCCCGGCCGGCATGGCCCGCGCCGGCGTGCCGATCGGACTTTCGTTCATGGGCGCGCCGCATGGCGAGGCCGGCCTGCTACGCCTGGCGCATGCCTTCGAGCAGGCGCGCGGTTTCCGGGCGGACGGTGCTAGAGCAGCTTTCCCGGATTCATCAGCTGATCCGGGTCCAGCGCGCGCTTGATCATCAGCATCAAGTCCATTTCGACCGTGGACTTGTAGCGCCGCAGCTCGTCGCGCCGCAGTTGGCCGACGCCATGCTCGGCGCTGATGCTGCCGCCGCGCTGCACGACCAGATCGTGCACGCAGCGGTTCAGGCCCGCCGTCAGATGGACGTATTCCTCATGCGGAACGTCCAGCGGCAGCAGCACGTTGTAATGCAGGTTCCCATCCCCCACGTGTCCGAAGTTCACGATGGGCAGGCCCGGGAATTCGCGCGCCACCGCGGCATCGGCCTCCTTGATGAAGGCCGACAGGCGCGAGATCGGCAAGGCGATGTCGTGCTTGACCGCCTTGCCGGCCCGCACCTGCGCCTGCGAAATGCCTTCGCGCAGGCGCCACATGGCCTTGGCCTGGGACTCGTTCGCCGCGATCGCCGCGTCGGCGATGAGGCCTTCTTCGAGCGGCCCCGCCAGCGACTGCTCCAGCAGTTCCGCCAGTCCTTCGGGCGCCGCGTCCGACAGTTCGATCAGGGCATGGCAGGCATGCTCGCCCGCAAGGGGACAGGCCGCGCCGCTGACATGCCGGGAAACCAATCCCACGCAATACGCGGACATCATCTCGAAGGCCGTCAGGCGTTCGCCGCAGCGCGCCTGCAGCCGCGTCAACAGCGACACCACGGCATCGCAGGATTCCGCGCCCACCCAGGCCGTCACGCGTCCTTGCGGGCGCGGATAGAGCTTGAGCACCGCGCCGGTGATGATGCCCAGCGTCCCTTCCGAGCCGATGAACAGCCCGCGCAGGTCGTAGCCGGTGTTGTCCTTGCGCAGCCCGCGCAGGCCGCTCCACACGCGGCCGTCCGGCAGCACCACTTCCAGCCCAAGCGCCAGGTCGCGCGTGTTGCCATAGCGCAGGACCGCCGTGCCGCCGGCGTTGGTGGCCAGGTTGCCGCCTATCGTGCAGCTGCCTTCGGCGCCCAGGCTCAGCGGAAAGTGGCGTCCCGCGTCGCGCGCGGCGTTCTGCACGTCGGCCAGCAGCACGCCGGCGTCGACGGTGATCGTATTGTTGACCGTGTCCACTTCGCGGATGCGCTTCATGCGGTTCAGGCTGAGGATGACCTGCGCGCCGCTATCGTCCGGCGCCGCGCCCCCGCTCATGCCCGTATTGCCGCCCTGCGGCACGACCGGCGTGCCGCTCTGGCGGCATAGGCGCATGACGGCGGCGACCTCGGTCGTATTGCGCGGCCTGACGACCACCGGCGTGCGGCCGCGCCATTTGCGCAGCCAGTCTTCCACGTAGGGCGCCTGTGCCGCTTCGTCCAGCACCAGGCCGTCGTCGCCCACCACGTGGGCCAGGCGGCGGATCAGTTCGCTATCCATGCCTAGCGCGCCGCGGAACCCAGCAGGATGCGCGCGATCGCCATGCCCGCCGCGGCCTGGGTCGGTTCGACCACCGGCAGCCCGATTTCCGCCTGCAGCCACTCGCGATACGCCGCCATGCCGGCGCAGCCGAGCACGATGACGTCGGCCTGGTGCGTGTCGCGCAGCTGCCGTCCCACATCCGCCAACCGCGCGCGCGTGCGGTCGGCGTCCGCCAGTTCCACCACGCCCAGGCCCAGCGGCAGTTCCGCCGCGATGCGGCCGGCGACGCCCATGGCGCCGAACATGCGTCCGTGGCGCGGGATCGATTGCCGCAGGATCGCGATGACGCCCACCCGCTGGCCCTGCGTCATCGCCGTCAGGACGCCGCATTCGCTGATGCCCAGCACCGGCTTGGCGGTCGCTTCCCGCACCGCGTGCAGGCCCGGATCGCTGAAGCAGGCAATGACGTAACCGGCCGCCGCGTCGCCGTGCTCGCGGTCCAGCCCCTGCACCAGCCGCACCAGCGGCAGGGTGACGCTTTCGACGTCCAGCTGCGTCTGGATCCCGGCCGGGCCTTCGCGCAGCGTCAGGCATTCGATGCGCGGCCCGCCGGGCACGCGCAGGGCTTGCAGGCCGGCATCGAAAGCATCGGTGACCGCCTGGGTAGAATTCGGGTTGATGACGTACAGCGTCCGTTCCATGGCTTTCCTTGCGCGACAGAGCTGGCTGGGGATACCTGGGCGAGTCTAGCAGCGGGCCGGCGGCAGGCTGCAATGTCATTTTGTCGGCCCCGCTTAACATGTTGTTATGGCGCGCGGCGCCGCCGTCCTTCCCTCGACCCCTAACGCAATGTTGCTCAATCTCAGGCAGATCGAAGTATTCCGCGCCGTCATGACCACCGGCTCGATCAGCGGCGCGGCCAAGCTGCTGTTCGTGTCCCAGCCGGCCGTCAGCCGCCTGCTGGCGCATACCGAGCAGCGCCTGGGATTCAGCCTGTTCGAGCGCATCAAGGGGCGCCTCTACCCCACGCCGGAAGCGCGACAGCTGTTCCGCGAGGTGGAAAACGTCTACGCCGGCGTGCGCCGCGTGGGCGAGCTCGCCGGCGAACTGGCCGAGCGCCGGACCGGGATCCTGCACGTGGTGTCCAGCCCCAGCATCGGCCACATGCTGATCCCCCTGGCGATTTCGGCCTTCCGGGCCGAGCACGAGGACGTCAAGGTGACCTTCCAGGCGCTGTCCTTCCGGCCGCTGACCCAGATGCTGCTGGACAACCGCGCGGAGATCGGCGTGGTGATCCTGCCCGCCCAGCATCCCAACCTGGTCGCCCAGCCCATCGGCGAAGCGCGGCTGGTCTGCATCTGCCCCTACAACCATCCGCTGGCGCACCGGTCCATGCTGACCATCCAGGATCTGCTGCCCTACCCGCTGATCTCCTATGGCGTCGATACGCCCTTCGGTGCCCTGGTCGAACAGATGTACCAGGAAGCCGGGGAGCCGCGGCGGCTGGCGGTGGAAGTCAGCTCGCCGCAGAACGCCTGCTCCCTGGTACAGGCCGGCGCCGGCATCGCCATCGTCGACGAGTTCTCCGTGCGCAGCCGCACGTCCGGCGAATTCGTGGTGCGGCCCATCGCCCAGTCCAAGGTCCTGACGGCCAGCTTGCTGCAATCGCGCTTCGAGCCCCTGTCCCAGCTGGCGCAGGACTTCGTGGATACCCTGCGCAAGACCATGCGGAACCAGGGTTTCGAGATGGCATCCGGGCAAACCCGAAATTAACGGCGTGTTATAGGTCGCCAATAAAAAAACAAGTGGAGTTCTGCGGGACTGCCTTTAGGATGGTCATCCATGCCCGGCGCGGCTTGCCGGGCGTCCGACCGACCTGGAGACGAAATGACCGCCGCCCCCGACGCCCACGGCGTTTTCACCATCTGCCCGACGCCGTTCGACGATGCCTTGCAGGTCGACACCGACAGCATACGCAGCCTGGTGGATTTCCTGCTGCCCACCGGCATCAAGGGCCTGGCGGTGCTCGGCTTCCTGGGCGAACTGCATAAGCTGTCCTCGGCCGAACGCCGGCTGGTGCTGAAGACCTTCGTCGACCATGCGAACGGCCGCGTGCCGGTATGGGTGGGCGTGCGCGGCCTGGGCATCGCCGGCGCCATCGAACAGGCGCGCGAGGCCCAGGAACTGGGCGCCGCCGCGGTATTCGCCGCGCCGCTGGACAACGCCAGCGACGCCGTGCTGTTCGATTACTACAAGGCGGTCGCGCAGGCCGTCAGCATCCCGGTCGTCATCCACGACTTTCCCGACTCCTTCGGCACCGAGATCCGTCCCGAACTCGTGGCGCGGCTGGCGCGCGAAGGCGGCGTGCACGCGATCAAGATGGAAGAACCGCCGGTCGGCCAGAAGATCACGCGCATCCGCGAGCTGTGCGGCGACGCGCCGATGAAGATCTTCGGCGGCCTGGGCGGCGTGTATTTCCTGGAAGAACTGCAACGCGGCGCGGCGGGAACGATGACCGGCTTCGCCTTCCCCGAAATCCTGGCCGCGATCTACGACAGGCACGCGGCGGGCGACGCCGCCGGCGCCGCCGCGATCTTCGACCGCTACTGCCCCCTGATACGCTACGAATTCCAGCCCAAGATCGGGCTGGCGCTGCGCAAGTACATCTACCAGCGTCGCGGCGCCATCCGCAGCAACGCCCTGCGATCGCCCGGCATGCGCATGGACCCGGTCACCGCCACGGAACTGGAAGCCACCGTCCGCCGCGTCGGCTTGTCGCTGGATGTCGCCGGCGCGCAGCGCATCGCATGAACACCCCGCATCCCGAACAAGGAATCAGCCCCATGGCCGCGTCCGGCGAATTCGATCTGACCATACGCAATGGCCGCATCAGCACGGCGTCCGATACCTTCCATGCCGACATCGGCATACGCAACGGCGTCATCGCCGCCGTCGCGCAAAACCTGGCGCCCGGCCGCGAGGACATCGACGCCAGCGGCCGCTGGGTGCTGCCCGGCGGCATCGACAGCCACTGCCACGTCGAGCAGCTGTCGGGCATGGGCGTCATGTGCGCCGACGACTTCTACAGCGCCACGGTGTCGGCGGCCTTCGGCGGCACCACGACCATCATCCCCTTCGCCGCGCAGCATCGCGGCAACGCCATACCGGAAGTCGTCGCCGACTATCACCGCCGCGCGGCGGAAAAGGCCGTCATCGACTACGGCTTTCACCTGATCCTGTCGGATCCCACGGAGCAGGCGCTCAGGCACGACCTGCCGCAATTGATCCGCGATGGCGTCAGCTCGTTCAAGGTCTACATGACCTATGACCGCCTGAAGCTGGACGATTACCAGCTGCTGGACGTGCTGGAAGTCGCGGACCGCGAAGGCGCGCTGGTGATGGTGCATGCCGAAAACAACGACATGATCCGCTGGATCGCCCGCCGGCTGGTGGAGCGCGGCATGACCGCGCCCAAGTACCACGCCGTGGCGCACGACCCCATCGCGGAAAGCGAAGCGACCCACCGCGCCGTCGCGCTGGCGCGGTTGATGGACGTGCCGCTGCTGATCGTGCACGTGGCCGGCCTGGAGGCGGTGCGGGTGATCCATTCCTCGCAGTCGCTGGGCCTGCCCATCCTGGCGGAAAGCTGCCCGCAGTACCTGTTCCTGACGCAGGACGACCTGGATCGCGACGGCCTGGAAGGCGCCAAGTATTGCTGCAGCCCGCCGCCGCGTGACGCGGCCTCGCAGCAGGCGGTATGGGACGGCCTGCTGGACGGCACCCTGCAGATGTATTCGTCCGACCACGCGCCCTACCGCTTCGACGCCAGCGGCAAGCTGCCCAAGGGCGACCAGACCACCTTCAAGGACATGGCCAACGGCGTGCCGGGGCTGGAGTTGCGCATGCCGCTGCTGTTTTCCGAAGGCGTGCTGACGGGCCGCATGACGATAGAACGCTTCGTGGCCGTGACGTCCACCAACCATGCCCGCACCTACGGCCTGCATCCGCGCAAGGGCACGATCGCGGTGGGCGCCGACGCCGACGTCGCGATATGGAACCCCGAACGGGAAGTGCGCATCAGCGCCGGCATGCTGCACGACCAGGTGGGCTACACGCCTTACGAAGGCCGCACGGTGCGCGGCTGGCCGGAGATCGTCACCAGCCGCGGCCGCGTCGTGGTGCGGGACGGCGACCTGCGCGTCGAACGCGGCAGCGGCCAGTTCCTGAAGCGCGGCACGCCTGAACCCGTGCTGCGCCAGCGCCTGAATGGCAATCCCAACAGCATCATGCGCAAGTTTTTCTCCCAAGACGCCTGAGAGCGCCCGGGTTTTCACACACAACCATACGAGACGCCCCTACGACCTGCCCCACTACTTGCCCTTACGACCTGCCAGCCAGGCCGCCTTTTTCAAGGACCGAACCATGACACGCACCGCCTTCCCGACGACCGCCATCCGCATGGCCGGCTTCCTGCTCGCCGCCGCCTGCTGCGGCACGGCCTGGAGCGCCCAGCCCCTGGTCACCGGCGTGGACGCGACCTTCGCTCCACATGCCATGCCGAAGCTGGGGGGCGGCCTGCAGGGGTTCAACATCGACCTGGGCGAAGCGCTGGCCAAGCAGCTGGGCACCACCGTCAATATCGAAGGCACGGAGTACTCGGCGCTGATCCCGGGGCTCAACGCCAAGAAATACGATTTCGTGCTGGCGCCAACGACGGCCACGCCGGAACGCGCCAAGTCGCTGCTGTTCTCGGAAGGCTATCTGAACACCGACTACACCTTCCTGGTGGCCAAGTCCAAGCCCGACATCACCGGCCTGCAGGACCTGAAGGGCAAGACCATCGCGGTGAACAAGGGTTCGGCGTATGAAAGCTGGGCCCACGACAACGCCGAGAAGTACGGCTTCAAGTACGACGTCTACGCGAGCAACGCCGACGCGGTGCAGGCCGTGCAATCCGGCCGCGCCGATGCCAACCTGGCCGGCAATACGGTCACCGCCTGGGCGGCCAAGCAGAACCCGGCCGTGAAGGCCACCTACACCATCCAGACCGGCCTGGTGTGGGCGCTGGCCTTCCGCAAGGACGACAAGGCCGGCCGCGACAGGATTTCCACCGCGCTCAAATGCCTGAAGCAGAATGGCACCGTATCGGCGCTGGCGCAGAAGTGGTTCGGCTTCAAGCCGGCGGAAGGCTCCGCCGCCGCCACTGTAGGCGTAGGCCAGGGCGTGCCCGGCCTGGAAGGCTACGACCCGACCCCCGTGAAGCTGCAGTGCTGATATGGAACGTCCTATCTTGCGTCTGGTGGGGCTACACAAGTCCTACGGACAGAATGCGGTCCTGAAGGGCGTCGACCTGGATGTGCGGCGCGGCGAGCTGGTCTTCATCATCGGGCCTTCCGGGTCCGGCAAGAGCAGCCTGCTGCGGTGCTGCAACCAGCTGGAATCGGCCACGTCCGGCCAGATCGTGGTGGACGGCGACGTCATCACCGCGCATGGCGCCGACCTGAACCGCATCCGGCAGAACATCGGCATGGTGTTCCAGCACTTCAATCTGTACCGCCACATGACCGCGCTGGGCAACGTCACGCTCGCCCTGCGCAAGGTGCAGAAGCTTAGCCGCGCGCAGGCCGACGAGCGCGGCCTGGAAGCGCTGCGGCGCGTGGGCATGGCCGATCGCGGCGACGCCTATCCGGACCAGTTGTCAGGCGGCCAGCAGCAGCGCGTCGGCATCGCGCGGGCGCTGGCGCTGCGGCCGAAAATCGTGCTGTTCGACGAACCCACCAGCGCGCTGGATCCCGAACTGGTCGGCGGCGTGCTGAACGTCATGCGCGAGCTGAAGCGCGACGGCATGACCATGGTCGTGGTCAGCCACGAGATGGCGTTCGCGCGCGCCGCCGCCGACCGGGTGGTCTTCATGGACGGCGGCGTGATCGTCGAACAAGGTCCGCCGGAACAGGTCTTCGGCGCGCCCACGCATCCGCGCACGCGCAGCTTCCTGGCGCACCTGTCCGACCACGGCGCCGGCGCGGCGGACAGCCAGGCGGCCTGAGCGCCCGGTTCCTTCCGCCCCCCGCCCAATCCCGCCAGGAGCCGCCACGAGCCCGCCGCCATGGACCTGAAAGCCTTCGCCTTTTCCTTTTTCAACGCCGACGTCGCGTGGCGCTACCTGCCCGACATCCTGGCCGGCATGTGGGTCACGCTGCAGCTGGGCGTGGCCGTCGCCGTCAGCGGGCTCGCGCTGGGCTTCGTCCTGGCCGTGCTGCGCGCCCTGCACCTGCGCGCGCTGAACGTCGCGATCATCTGCTTCGCCGATATCCTGCGCGCCCTGCCGCCGCTGGTGGTGATCATGGTGCTGTTCTTCGCCTTCCCGTACATCAACCTGGCCATGTCGGCCTTCACCGCGACCTGGCTTTCGCTGACGCTGGTGCTGGCCGCCTTCGCGGAAGAAATCTTCTGGGCGGGCATCCTGTCGGTGCCGCGCGGCCAGGCCGAAGCCGCGCGCGCCACCGGCCTGGGCTGGATGCAGACCATGCTCCACGTCGTCATGCCGCAGGCGACCCGGCTGACCGTGGCGCCGTTGACCAACCGGCTGATCGCCATCACCAAGAGCACCGCGCTGGGATCGGTGGTGGGCTTGAGCGAAGTCCTGAACAACGCACAGTCGGCCAGCAGCAACGCCGGCAACGCCACCCCGCTGACCCTGGGCGCCATCGCCTGCCTGGCCATCTTCATCCCCGTCGTGCTGCTGGGACGCTGGGTCGAAACGCGGTTCCGCTGGAAGAGCTGAATCCGGGAATCCCGCGCCCCCCTTACGCGTATCGCCATCGCCCACGCGGCACCAAGACAGGCATGCCATAGACCATGGACCAACTACTGCAGAACTTCTTCAACCTGGACATCTACATCAGCGTCGCGCCCTACCTGTTGGTGGGCCTGGGCCGCACGCTGCTGTTGTCGGCCATCGTCATTCCGGTGGGCCTGGCATCCGGGCTGGCGATCGGCGTGCTGTCCATCACGCTGAAGCGGCGTTGGACGCGCTTCCTGCTGGCCGTCTACATCGATTTCTTCCGCGCCCTGCCGCCGCTGGTATTGCTGATTTTCATCTACTTCGGCGCGCCCTTCCTGGGCCTGGACCTGCCCAAGCTGCTGGCGGTGGCCATCGGATTCATGCTGAACAACTCGTCCTACTACGGCGAGGTCTTCCGTGCCGGCCTGGAAAGCGTGCCGCGCGGCCAGGTCGAGGCCGCCAGGTCCACGGGCCTGAGCGCCGCGCAAACGCTGTGGTACGTACAGATTCCGCAGGCCGCGCGCAACGTCATGCCCGACCTGATCAGCAATACGCTGGAAGTGGTCAAGCTGACCACGCTGGCCAGCGCCGTGGCCTTGCCGGAGCTGCTGCGCGTCGCGCGCGACGCACAGTCGCTGGTCTACAACCCATCGCCCATCGTGCTGGCCGCGCTGTTCTATCTGGTGCTGCTGTGGCCGGTCGTGCGCTTGCTGAGCCGGCTGGAACATCGGCACCTGGGCGCGCGCTGAATGCTGGCGAGGCCGCCTGTCTGGCCCGACCAGGCTGGGCCGGGCGATTCAGCGTCCGGTGGCATGCGAAAACAATGCCACCCCCGGCGCGGGCAAATCCGCCTCCAGCACGGTCCCGCTGGCCGATTCCGTCATCACCAGCCGCGACGTGCCCGGGCGATACGCAATGTTGGTGACCGTCCCGCCCATGGGACTGCGGATGAAGTGCGTCACGTCGCCATTCGGCTCCACCAGAAACGCGCCGCCCAGACTGGCGTGGGCCACCACCAGGCGATTGTCCGCGTCGACCGCCAGTCCGTCCGGCCCGCTGGTGCCGAAGAACGTCCGGAAGGCGCCGACCTTGGACAGCGTACCGTCGGCCAGCAGCGGCCCGCGCCACACCGAATTGCCGCGCGTCACCGCGGTGTACAGGAAGGCTTCGTTGCGATCCAGGGCGATGCCGTTGGGGCTGGGCACGTTGTCCAGCAGGCGGTCCAGCCGCCCTGACGGCGCCAGCCGATAGACCCGTCCGCTGGGATCATGCAGCCCGGTCTGGCCCTGGTCGGTGAAATACAGATTGCCCGCCGCGTCGAAGGTCAGGTCGTTGGGCCCCTTGAAGCCCTCCGAATTGCGGTGCCCCAACGGGGTATCGATGGCGCCGGTACGAGGATCCAGGCGCAGGATGCCGCGACGGTAGTCGGCGATCCACAGCGTCCCGTCGGCATGGATGGCGATGCCGTTGGGCCACCCATCGTATTCGGCTACCAGTTCCCACTCCAGCGCGGGGCTGATGCGGAAGATGCGTCCGTAGGGGATGTCCGTGACGTACAGATTGCCGTCGCGATCGAAGGCCGGGCCTTCCAGGAATCCATCGATGCGATGGCCTGGCTTGTTGGCCGACGCCCAGCCGTTCTCTCGCGGTTGCCGGAAGCGCTCGGGCAGCCGCGTCAGCGCGCGGGCTTCGATCACCACCGGTGGGGTAAAAGTCATGTTCCACATAGGTATTGCTCCAGGGCCAGGTCGGTGACTGGGTTCGCCCGGCGCACCGGACGTTCCCATGGCATCACGCCGATAGCCGCTTTTCCACGTCGCGATCCAGTTCCAGGCCCCAACCGGGGCCGTCGGGCAGCCGCAGGCGCCCATCGGCGATGGCGGGGCGATTGGCGACCAGCGCGTGATACAGCGGGTCGCGGTTCGGCTGCATCACTTCCACCCCCACGCCGTTCGGCACGGACGCCGCCAGCATCGCGCCCACCTGCGGTTCCAGGTGCGACAGCACGCCCACGCCGTAGGCCTGCGCCAGCGACGCCACCTTGCGCCAGGCGGTCGGCCCGCCGCCCCAGCTGGGATCGTAGTTGCAGATGTCGATGGCGCCCGCCGCCATCAGCTCTCGGCAGCCCGCCACGCTGATTTCGCTCTGGCCGGCGCAGATGGGTACCGGCACGGTGCGGCGCAGGCGCGCCAGGTCCTGGCGGTCGTTGGCCCAGTGGCAGGGTTCCTCCAGCCAGAAGATGTCCAGCGGCTCGACCAGTCGCGCGAACGTCAACGCCTGTTCGTAGTTCCAGCCCTGGTTGGGATCCGGCATCAGCTTGAAGCCGGGGCCGGCGCCATCGCGGGCCGCGCGCACGCGTTCCGCGTCGGCCTGCGGCGACAGCGCGCCCACCTTCAGCTTGCAGCCCGCGAAACTCTGCTCGCGCAACGATTCCATTTCACGCGCGACGCCGGCCAGGTCGTCTTCGGCGCGGTAGTAGCCACCCATGGCATACGCCGCCACGTCATCGGCATAGCCGCCCCACATCCGGTGCAAGGGCACGTCGAGCGCCTTGCCCACGGCGTCCCACAAGGCCGCGTCGACGCAGGCGATGGCGCGTATCGCCATGCGGCGATCGCGCAGGATGTCGCGCGTGGCCGGCTGCATGGCTTCCCAGCAGGCCTCGACCAGGAACGCGTCGCGCCCGATCAGGACCGGCGCCAGCTCGTCGCGGATCAGGCGCAGGATCTCCGCCTGGCCGGTGTCCTCGTTGTTGCCGAAGCACTCCCCGACGATGCCCTGGTCCGTGTAGACGCGCGTCAGCACCGTGCAGCGGTGCGTGATGAAGGCCGTCGCGGCCTTCAGGGGCCGCGGCAGCGGCATGCGCAGGGGAATGGCTTCGATACGTTCTATTCGCATTGCTGCTCCAGGAATCGGCGGCACGCCGCGTCGGGCCTAGCGCTCCCGCAAGGCCTCCGTCGGCACCGGGCGCGGCGGGTGGCCTTCGTACAGGGGAATGTACTGCCGTGGGATCGGCCCCTTGTTGCGCCCGCCCTGGCGCGTCTGCTCCCAGGCATGCGCCAGAATGCCCACCGAGCGCGACAGGCAGAACAAGCCGCGCGCCAAGGGGGCGGGGAAACCCAGTTCCGCATAGATCACCGCGGTGGCGCCGTCGATGTTCATCGGGATGGTCTTGCCCTTGCGCGCCGCCAGTTCGGCTTCGATGGCGCGCGCGATGTCCGCGTATTCGCCGCTGACCTCGCCCGCCTGGGCGGCCTGGTCGACCAGCGCCAGCAGGCGCGGCGCGCGCGGATCGATCGGGTGGAAACGATGGCCGAAGCCCGATACGAACTTCCCGTAATTCTCGATATAGGTATCGAGCGCGGCGCCCACCGCGGCGTCACGCGCCTGGCCGCCGCGCATGCGCGTCGCCACGTCCTGGTACAGTTCGACCGCCTGTTCGCCGGCGCCGCCATGCACGTCGCCCAGCACATTGACCGCCGACGCCATGGCGTTGTTCAGCCCCACGCCGCAGGTCGCCGCCATGCGCGCGATGGCGATGCTGGGCGCCTGCGGACCATGGTCCACGCCGGCCATCAGTGCCGCGTCCAGCAAGCGGCCCTGTCCGGGCGTGGGCAGTTCGCCGCGCAGCATCAGCCACGCCATCTGCGCGAAGCCCACGTTACCGATCAGGTCCTCGATGGCATAACCGTGATAGCGGATCACGCCCGGCTGCATATCGGTGATTTCCGTATGCCACCACTTGCGGCTTTCCAGCCCGTCGTCCTTCAATTCACCTGCGCTCATATCGCATCCTGCCCTATGGTTGTTTCCGTTCCTGGCGCGGCACGCCGCAGCCACCCCGACGCCGGCGCCGCCTTTATATGGCGCCCCCGTCCCTGAGCCGGCGGATATCGTCGGCCCCATAGCCGAGCTCGGCCAGCAACTCGTCGCTGTGCTGCCCCAGCATGGGCGGCGGGTGGTCCACGGCGGGCGCGGCGCCGTCCAGCTTGAAACCGGTCCGCACCAGGCGCACGTCGCGGCCGACGCCGGGCACGTTCGGGAAGTGCGCCACCATGCCGCGTTCGCTGATCTGCGGATGCGCCAGCGCCTGTTCCACCGTATAGACCGGCCCCGACGGCACGCCCGCCTGCGTCAGCAGCGGCCACCATTCCTGCGCGCCGCGCGTGCTCAGGGCGGACTCCAGTTCCGCCTTGAGCGCGAAGCGGTTGCGCAGCCGCGCATGGCGTTCGGCGTAATCGGGATGGGCGATCAGATCCTCGCGCCCCACCACGCGGCACAGCGCCTCGAACTGTTCCTGCTTGTTGGCGGCGATGTTCAGCAGTCCCTCGCCCGTCTGGAACGTGCCGGAAGGACTGGCGGTGATGTTCTCATTGCCCATGGGGCCGGGCGTGCGCCCCGCCACCAGGAAGTTCGATACCGCCCAACCCATGGTCGCCATCGTCGCTTCCAGCATGGACACGTCGATGAAACGCGCCTGCGTGCGCGGCTTTTCCGCCAGCGCCGCCGTGACGGCGAAGGCGGCCGTCATCCCGCCTATGGTGTCGGCGATGGGATAGCCCACCCGGTACGGCGCGGTCTCTGGATCGCCGGTAATGCTCATCACGCCGGACATGCCCTGGATGATCTGGTCGTAGGCCGGATAGTCCTTCAAGGGGCCGTCCTGGCCGAAGCCGGAGATCGCGCAGTACACCAGGTCCGACCGGTGCTCGCGCAGCACGTCGAAGCCCAGTCCCAAGCGCTTCATCACCCCCGGGCGGAAGTTCTCCACCAGCACGTCGGCTTCGCGCACCAGCCGCAGGAAAACCTGCTTGCCTTCGGCATGCTTGAGGTTCACGGATATCGACCGCTTGCCGGCATTCTGGGCCAGGAAGGACACGCCCATATGAGCCTTGTTCAGCTCGGGATCGGCGCCCAGCTGGCGCGCCAGGTCGCCGCTGCCCGGCGTTTCCACCTTGATGACGTCGGCGCCCATGTGGGCCAGTTGGTGACAGCAGAACGGTCCGGCCAGCACGTTGGTCAGATCCAGCACGCGTATGCCTGCCAGGGGTTTGGACATGTAGGGTTCCTCTTCGATACGGCGGCGGCGGTCCACGTCCCAGCGATGCGGCCCCGCGCCTTGCTTCACTCGCTACTCCGGCTTGATGCCGGCCTTCTCCATCACGGCATGCCAGCGCGCGATTTCGTCGCGGACCAGCGTGGCCGCCTGTTCCGGCGTGCTGCCCACGGGCTCCAGCGCCAGCTCGCGCAGCTGCGCTTGCATGTCGGGGCTTTGCAGCGACTTCACCATGGCCGCATTCAGCTTGTCGATGACCGGCTTGGGCGTGCCCGACGGCGCGGCGAAACCCACCCAGAACTGCATGTTCATGCCGGGCAGGCCGGACTCCTTGGCGTCCGGCACATCAGGCAGCGCCTCGATGCGATGGTCGCTGGCCACCATCAGCGCGCGCAGCTTGCCGGCACGGATCTGCGCCAGCGCGGTCGGCACCGACGTGATCATCGCCTGCACGCGGCCGGCCAGCAGGTCCTGCAGGGCCGCGCCCGCGCCGCGGAAGGGAATGTGCGACATCTTCACGCCCGCCAGGCTATTGAACAGCTCGCCGCCCAGGTGCGTATTGGTGCCCACCCCGCCCGAACCGAAGAAGTACTTGTCGGGATGCGCCTTGACCAGCGCGATGAACTCCTGCACGGTCTTGGCCGGAACGGAGGGATGCACCACCAGCACGTGCGGCACCTGGACCAGGGTCGTGATGTTGGTGAAGGCCTTGTTCGGATCGTAGGGCAGGCTCTTGATCAGGCTGGCCGCGATGGCATAGGACATCTCCTGCGTCAGCAGCGTGTAGCCGTCCGGCGCCGAGCGCGCCGCGCCGCCCCAGCCGATCACGCCGCCACCGCCCGTGCGGTTTTCCACCACCACGGAGGTATTCAGCGCCTGGCCCAGGGCCTTGGCTTCCAGGCGGGCCACCAGGTCCGTCGACCCACCCACGCTGAAGGGCACGATGATATTGATGGGATGGCTGGGATAGTCGTCCGCGGCCGTCGCCGCGCCCGCCACGCAGAATGCGAGCAGTGCGCCGCACAGGCGGGTCGTCCAGGTTCTGGTCCAGGCTGACTTCCCGCCGGGCGTGGTTTGTTTCATCTCGTCTCCTTGCTTTATTCGTGGATTCAAACCGTGATGGCCGCGCGCGGCCTTATTCCATCTTCGTGCCGGAATCGCGCACCGCCTTGCCCCAGCGGTCGTATTCGCTGGCCATGAACTTCGATGCATCGGCCACGCTGCCGCCCAGCGTCACGCTGCCTTCGGCCGCGAAGCGCTGCTGCGTCAGGGGCTGCTTCAGCGCGTCGTTCGTCGCGCGGTTCAGGCTGTCGACGATCGAGGCCGGCGTGCCGCGCGGGGCCACCAGCGCTTTCCAGTCCTCGGCCTCGAAGCCGGGATAGCCCTGTTCGGCGATCGTCGGCACGTCCTTGGCTACCGGCAGCCGCTTGAGCGAGGTGACCGCCACCGCGTGCAGCTTGCCCGACTGCATCAGGGGCAGCACGCTGGCCGGCGTACCGAAATACAGGTCCACCTGGCCGCCCGCCAGGTCCGCCAGCGCGCGCGCCGCGCCGGGATACGGCACGTGGAATATCTTGATCCCCGCCTGGATGGCGAACATCTCGCCGGCCAGGTGGCCGACGGTGCCGATGCCGGCGGACGCCATGTTGAGCTTGCCGGGATTGGCCTTGGCCGCGTCGACCAGGCTCTTCAGCGTGCTGATCGGCGAGCCTTCACGCACCACCAGGATCATGGGCTGGCCGGACACCAGCGCGATGGGCGCGAAGTCCTTGCGCGCGTCATACGGCATGTTCTTGTAGAGCGAGGGGTTGATGGCCAGATTGGACGTCTGCCCCATGCCGATGGTCATGCCGTCCGCGTTGGCGTGGGACAGCAGGCCCAGGCCGATATTGCCGCCGGCGCCGGGACGGTTTTCCACGACGATGTTCCAGCCGGTCAGCTGCGTGATGGCCTGCGCGATGGTGCGCGACGACGCATCGGTACCGCCGCCCGGCGGGAACGGCACGATCAGCGTGACCGGACCGGAGGGATACTTGCCTTGCGCGCGGGCGATCGCCGGCAGCGACAGCAGCGGCGCGGCCGCCATGCCGGCCAGCAGGGTGCGGCGGTGTGGGTTCATGTTGTCTCCTCGATAACGCTTTGTTTGTGAAAACGGGATGGCCGCAACGCGGCCGTGGACATCGACTATTCGTTCGCGCGGCGCGCGCGTATGGCCGCGTTCACGCTCTGGCCATAACGCATCGCGCCTTCCCAATCGGCAACCTGGGCGGGCACATGGTCCAGCGACTTCTTGGTTTCTTCCAGCGCGGCGACGTCGAACCCGGCGATACGCGTGGCGAGTTCGCGCGCCCGCGCGAGCAGCCCGTCGGCCGCCACCACTTCATTGACCACGCCCCAGCGTTCGGCGGTATGCGCGTCGATACGCTCGGCGGTCAACAGCATCCATGCGACCCGCTTGCGCGGCCAGGACAGCATGCCGGTCGGCCCGGCCGCGCCGGCGTAGGCCGACGAGGCCAGCTCCGGGCAGCCCAGCCAGGCGTCTTCGGCGGCCAGGGCCAGATCGCAGGAGTTCACCAGCGTCATCCCGCCGCCCAGCGCCATGCCGTTGACGGCGGCGATGAACACCGCGGGGTGTCGGCGTATCGCCATGTTGACGGCGATCCACTCGTCGCCCGAGGTATCCCGCTGGCCCGCCGCCAGCTCGCCGGCGCGCTCCTTCAGATCGAGCCCCGCGCAGAAGCTGCCATCGGTGCCGGTCAAGACGATGCAGCGGGCCTGGCCCTGCAGGCTGTCGAAAGCGCGCAGCAGCGCGATGCGCGCGCGGCGATCCAGCGCATTGCGCCGGGCGGTGCGCGCGATGCGGACGACGGCCCAGCCTGGATGGCGTTCGACGATGATGGGGTCCGCGTTGGGCGCCGTCGCCGCCGGCGACGCAGGATTCGCCATGCCGTCAGGGTCGGCGGGAACGCCGGCCGACGCGCCATCCGGCGACGCCGCGGGTCTTGTCTCCATGAGTTTCATTAGATAGAATATCGTTCTATCTATGATGTACGGGTCCGCCGCGGATGTCAATTCGCGTGGCCGTTACGCACTCCCGCCCCTTCGCGTTTTCGCATTCCCGCGTTCCGCATCCCCGTATCCGTCAGCCCGAATCCATGCCGCGTAAATCCGCCATCCCCTCCATTGCCGACCGCAACGCCGCCGAAGGCGGTGTCGCCGCTGTCGATCGCGCGCTCTCCGTGCTGGGGGTCTTCTCCGCCGCCACGCCTCTGCTCAGCCTGGCGGACATCTCCGCCCTGACGGAAATGCATAAAAGCACCGTCCTGCGCCTGCTCGCGTCGCTGGAACACGCCCACCTCATCCGGCGCCAGCCGGACGGCCGCTATGCCCTGGGCGCGGGCATCGTCCGCCTGCACCAGATCTACGCCGCGTCGTTCTCGCTGGAATCGGTCATCATGCCCGCGCTGCGCGAGCTGGTCGCCCAGACCAAGGAAAGCGCCGCCTTCCACGTCCGGCAGGGCGATCGCCGCCTCTGCCTGCACCGCGTCGATTCCCCACGTCCCGTGCGCGACCACATCCGCCCGGGCGACCTGCTGCCCCTGGACCGCGGTGCCGGCGGCCGCGTCATCACCGCCTATTCGGGCGCCACAGGCCCTATGTACGCCCGCATCCGTCGCGACCAGGTGGTGGTGCTCGTCGGCGACCGCATTCCGGAAATCGCCGGCATCGCCGCGCCCGTCTTCAATCCGGACGGCGAATTCCTGGGCGCGTTCACGCTGACCATGCCCGCGGACCGCTTCGACCCCGCCTACGAAAAGCCCGTCGTCCAGGGCGCGCGCAAACTGACCGCCGTGTTGGGCGGGGAGTACCCGCCACCAGCCTGACCTGGAGCCCGGCGGCACAGCATTTGCAGGGCTCCCGCGATCCTAGGGGGAGCCTGCGATGCACATCAAACAGTTCTTCGGCCTGTCGAAGAAGGCCGTCAATGCCTGGCTGGACGATTACGCGCCCAGCATGGGCGCGGCCATCGCCTTCTATACGGTGTTCTCGCTGGCGCCGCTGGTCATCATCGTGATCGCGGTGGCGGGGTTCTTCTGGGGCCGCGAGGCGGTGCAGGGCCAACTGTTCGAGCAGATCAACGCGCTGGTCGGCGCCGACGGCGCGAAAGCAGTGGAAAGCGTGGTGCAGGGCGCGCAGGCGCCCGCGCAAGGCATCTTCGCCACCATCGCGAGCGTGGTCGTCCTGCTGGTCGGCTCCACGACGGTGTTCGCCGAATTGCAAAGCGCCCTGGACCGCATCTGGGAAGTCCCCGCGGCGGAGAAGCAATCCGGCATCTGGAACACCATCCGCGCCCGGCTGCTGTCGCTGGGCCTGGTACTGGCGCTGGCCTTCCTGCTGATGGTGTCGCTGATCGTCAGCGCCGTGCTGGCCGCGATGGGCAGCTGGGCCTCGGGCATGATGCCGGGCTGGGAGATCATGCTGCAGGCCATCAACATCGTGGTGGCCCTGGCCATCATGACCGTCCTGTTCGCGATGATCTACCGTTTCATGCCCCGGGCGTCGGTCGCCTGGCGCGACGTATGGACCGGGGCTTTCGTCACCGCCGTCCTGTTCGAGATCGGCAAATTCCTGATCGGTCTCTACGTCGGCAAGGCGTCGGTGGCGTCGTCCTATGCGGCGGCGGGCTCGCTGGTCGTCGTGCTCATCTGGGTGTATTACGCGGCCCAGGTCTTCCTGCTGGGCGCGGAATTCACCTGGGTCTACGCCAACGAACATGGCTCGCGCCGGGGCGCGGCGCCGCAGGCGGCGGTTGCCGGTCGACCCTGAATGGTCAGCCCTGAATCTCGGGCTCGACCAGTTGGGCCAGTTGCGCCAGCGACTCCTGCCAGCCCAGGTAGCACATCTCCACCGGGATCACTTCCGGAAGGCCTTCCTGCAGGATGTTCAGCTCCGTTCCGCAGACCACCTGTTTCAGCGTGATCGTCGCCTGCATCTTGCCGGGCAGGTTGGGATCGTCGAACTGGTCGGAATAGCGGATTTTTTCATTGGGCACCAGCTCCAGGTATTCCCCGCCGAAGGAATGGGCCGCGCCCGTGCCGAAGTTCCGGAACGACATCCGGTACGTCCCACCTACCTTGGGATCCATGTGATGCACCTGGCAGGTAAAACCGAAAGGCGCGATCCATTTCGCGATCGCGTCCGGCTCGAGAAACGCCCGGTAGACGCGTTCGGCGGGCGCTTTCAGGACACGATGAAGTTTGACGGTTCCGGTAGCCATGGTGGTTTGCCTCGCAGCAGAGTGGATGTACCTGTACGACGATGCAGGACCTGCATTATCGACATCCGGGGAAAGAATCGTTCGGCAAACCGAATTGCCGCACTGCAGCATTAGGGAAAACGCCCTCTATGCCTTGAAGCCATTTTGCATTCAAAATGCAAAATAGGCGGCGGTGCTTTGTGCTCGGGCAGGTGCTCTTTCCGGACTCCGGCCGCGTCGCCTGCCCGCTCACCGTCCCAGAGTCCGCCCCATGTTGCAGCTCGATTTTCATCCGACCGGTCGCCATTTTCTACAGATCCCGGGTCCCAGCCCCGTGCCGGATCGCATCCTGCGCGCGATCAGCCTGCCCACCATCGATCATCGCGGCCCCGAATTCGGCGCGTTGGGCCGCGATGTCCTCGACAAGATCAAGGACGTTTTCCAGACGCGCTCGCCTGTCATCATCTACCCCGCCTCGGGCACCGGCGCATGGGAAGCCGCGCTGACCAACACCCTGAGTCCCGGCGACGACGTCATCATGTTCGAGACCGGCCACTTCGCGGCCTTGTGGAAAGCGATGGCCGACCGGCTCGGATTGAACGCCGAAGTCCTGTCGTGGGAAGGCAAGGACGAGTACCTTCCCAACGCCCCCGGATGGCGCCACGGCGTGCAGGCCGATGCCATCGAACGCCGCCTGCGCCAGGACACCGCCCGCAAGATCAAGGCGGTGTGCGTGGTGCACAACGAAACCTCGACCGGCGCCACCTCCGATATCGCCGCGGTCCGCCGGGCCATCGACGCGGCCGGCCATCCCGCGCTGCTCATGGTGGACAGCATCTCGGGCCTCGGCAGCATCGACTACCGCCATGACGAATGGGGCGTGGACGTCACCATCAGCGGATCGCAGAAGGGCCTGATGCTGCCGCCCGGAATGAGCTTCAATGCCCTCTCGCCACGCGCCATCGAGGCCAGCAAGACCGCCGGCTTCCCCCGATCATTCTGGGCCTGGGGCGAGATCCTCGCCATGAACGCGGACGGCTACTGGCCGTATACGCCCAATACCAACCTGCTGTATGGCCTGTCCGAATCGCTGGATATGCTGCGCGCCGAGGGCTTGCCCAATGTGTTCGCACGTCATGATCGCTGGGCGGCGGCGGTGCGCAGCGCCGTCGTGGCGTGGGGCCTGCCTATCCTGTGCGCGGACGAACAATGTTATTCGTCCGTGCTGACCGGCGTCATCGTGCCGGCTGGCGTCGATGCCGACGCGCTGCGCCGCCTCATCCACGAGCGTTTCGATCTTTCCCTGGGCACCGGCCTGGGCAAGGTGAAGGGGCGCGTATTCCGCATGGGCCACCTGGGCGACAGCAATGACCTTACCCTCGTCGCCATGGTCGCCGGGGTCGAGATGGGCCTGCGGCAGACCGGGGTACCACTGGCCGGCAGTGGCGTCGAGGCAATAATGGCGTATCTCGGCAGCCACGCCGCGCCGGGATACCGGCAAGCCGCCGCCACCCCAGGCGCGGCGTAATCGCCGACCGCGGCCCGCACACAAATTTGCATCAGGTGAATACATGAAGAATTTCGACGAAGTCATCGCTTTGGCTCAGGCGGGCGAATCCAGCTGGGACCGCGAGGTGACTGACAACTTCGGCGTCCATCTGAAAGAGCGTCCGCCGTTGAACCGCTTGTTCGGTCCGCTTCATGCGCGCGGTCCGGCATCCGGGGTCATCCTGCTGGATGGCAAGGAAGTGGCGGCCTGGGGCGAACCGGACCGCGCCGACCTCACCTACAGCGTGGTCAAGACCTACATCGCCCTGGTGGCCGGGGTGGCGTACGACCAGGGACTGCTGCCCGACGTCGATGCTCGCATCGGTGAACGCCTACCCGGCATCGGCTTCGACGAGGGCAACAACGCCAAGATCACCTGGCGCCAGATGCTGCAGCAGACCAGCGAATGGGAAGGCACGCTCTGGGACATTCCCGACCAAGCCGACCGCTACAGCACGGCCACTTTCGGCGCCCCCGCCGCCGGCAGCAAGGGCGACGCCCGCCCCTTGCAGGAACCCGGCACCTATTGGGAATACAACGATATCCGCGTCAACCAGCTCGCGCGCGCGCTGATGTATCTGTTCGAGCGCCCGCTGCCCGAGGTTTTCCGCGAATTCATCATGACGCCCATCGGCGCGTCGACCAACTGGCGCTGGGTCGGCTACGACAACGCCTGGGTCGAGATCAACGGCCAGCGCATGCAGTCCGTCACCGGCGGTTCGCACTGGGGCGGCGGCATGTCGATCAGCGCGCGCGACCAGGCCCTCATCGGCAATATGATGCTCAATGGCGGCCAGGCCAACGGCAAGCAAGTGCTGTCCAAGGATTGGCTGGCGCAGATGTACACGCCGTGCGCGCTCGCGCACAACTACGGTTATCTCATCTGGCTGAACGAAGCGCCCAAGATATTCCCCGAGCTGCCGGCATCGAGCCGCTTCCAGATCGGCGCGGGCAGTTCGTTCGTCTGGATGGAAAAAGAGCACGGCATGGTCGCGGTGATGCGGTGGCTCGACAAGACCCGCGCGAACGAGGTCTTCACCCGCCTGTTCCAGGTCATCAAGTAAACAAGTTGCCCCCTCATCCGGGGGCGTCCCCTTCCTAGCAACCCAACACGCGTAGACGACCATGGCACACGGCAGCTTCTTGTTCAGAAAACTCATCGCGCTTTCCGCAGGCATGCTGCTGGTGACATCGGCGGTCGCGCAATCCTCCTATCCGAGCAAACCCATCACGCTGGTGGTGGGCTTTTCCGCCGGCAGCAGCATCGACCTCGTCGCGCGGATCATCGGCGACAAATTGTCCAAGTCACTCGGGCAAAGCGTCATCGTGGAAAACAAGGCCGGCGCCGGCGGCAATATCGCGGCCAGCTATGTGGCGCGCGCGCCCAAGGATGGCTATACCCTGCTCGTCGCCGCGAACAGCCTGGCGGTCAGCTCGGCGCTCTACAAGAACATCGGTTTCGACGCCAGCAAGGACTTCCAGGCCGTTGCCTATATCGGCATCAGCCCGGTCGACCTGAAGGTCAACGCGCGACTGGGCATCAACAGTCTCGACGACCTGATCAAGTACGGCAAGGAACACCCGAACAAGCTGAACTACGGCTCGTCCGGCGTCGGCGGCACGCCGCACATGGCAACCGTGCTGTTCGAACAGGTGACGGGCGTGAAGATGACGCACATTCCCTACAAGGGCGGCGGCGATGCGCTGAGCGCACTCATGGGCGGACAGGTCGACGTCCTGATCAATCCTATCCTCGGGTCCGCCAACACCGACAAAATCAAGACGCTGGCCATCACCGGCGACCAGCGATCCAGTCTCTCGCCCAACGTGCCCACCTTCAAGGAGCTGGGTTACGGGAAATACGATATCGGCGTCTACTACGGGATCGTCGGTCCGGCCGGCATGCCCAAGGATGCCGTGGACAAGCTCAACGCCAGCGTGCGGTCCATCCTGGCCGACCCGTCCGTGGTCAGCACATTGACCGAGAAGCAAGGCGTGGTGCTCAAGGCGGAAAGCCCGCAGGCCTTCCAGGATTACCTGAACCGCGACATCCAGCGCTGGAAAACCATCGTCAAGGAAACGGGCACGTCGCTGGACTAAGGCGTCCCTGACCGGGCGTCCCTGACCGGGCGTCCCCGATCGGGCATTCCCGATCAGGCGCCGCCGGTGTTGCCCTGCCTTCTGATGCGAAGCTGGGCAATGACCACATCGGCCTTGTCACGCAGATGCTGCGTCAATAGACGGCGCAGCATTTGCGCATCCCGCGATGCCAATGCGTCCATCATTTTCTCGTGATCGCCGACGGCCCGTTCCCACTTGGCCTTGTCGTGATTCGTGTTGAAGCGCAGCGACTGGACGCGCGCATTGATGGTCTGGTAGGTTCTTTCCAGCAGGGGATTCTTGGCGGCGCCGATGATGGCGCGATGAATCGCCGCGTTCAATCGATAGTACGTGGACAAGTCCTTTTCCACGTAGCTGTCCAGCATCCTGGCATGCAGCGATTGCAGTGCGTCCAGCTCGTCGTCGGTGATGCGCCGACAGGCCAGCTCGCCCGCCAACCCTTCGAGCTCGGACAGCAGTTCGAAAGCATGGTGCACGTCCGCTTCCGTCAAATCCACCGCGATGGCGCCACGATTGGGCAGCAGGTCGACCAATCCTTCCGACGCGAGCAGCTTGATCGCTTCGCGCAGCGGCGTCCTGGAAATCTTCAGAAGCTCGCAGAGCTCCCGTTCGTTCAATTTCTTTCCCGGCGGTATGACGCCTTCGATCAACAAGGCACGCAGCCTCGACACCACCTGATCGTGCAAGGAGGGGCGCGCGATCTCGAAACGGGTTTCGCGATCGGATTCGAGGGAAAGGGTTGAATTCATACTCGCGTGGCCGCCGATGCACCGCGTTGAATGTTTAGGAATTGTACCGGCTGGATCGACGCCGACGCCGCGTGCCGGCGCTGCGAAATGCCCCCGGAAACGAAAATTCCGGCGCAAACAAAAATGCCGGCTGTTCGCCGGCATTTCTTCGTCACATCGCGGTTGTGCGTTGAGCTTGCGTTGTGCTTGTGCGCTGTACTTCCGCGTTTGTATTCTGCGTCTTGGTGGGCGGTACTGGTTTCGAACCAGTGACCCCTGCCGTGTGAAGGCAGTGCTCTACCACTGAGCTAACCGCCCCAAGAGAGACAACGATTCTAGCATGTGGAATTTGGTGATGGCAAATCAGCGGCCGCCGGGCGACTGGCGCGGGAGCTCGCCAGCCCCAGGCTAGGCGGCCTGGGCTTCCTGCACCACCGGCGCCGGATCCCACTGCCGCCACAGGCAGGCGCCGCCCACCGACTTATCCAGCGCCGCCAGGTAGGCTTCGTGCTCGGCCAGTTCTTCCGCGCTGGCGCGGATGACCGGCAGGCCGGACGCGTCGAAGCGCGCCAGCACCACGCCTTCCGACTGGCCCTTGCCGCCGGACTCGTCCATGTCGATCAGCAGCGCGTCCTGGCCGCGCGTCATCGCCAGCCAGACTTCGCCGAGCAGGCGCGCGTCCAGCAAGGCGCCGTGCAGCGTCCGGTGCGCGTTCGAAATACCGTAGCGCTCGCACAGCGCATCCAGCGAATTCCGCTTGCCCGGGTGCAGCTCGCGCGCGTGCATCAAGGAATCGGTGATCGTCGCGCAGAACTCGTGCATGGGCCCGCGGCCGATGCGTGCCAGTTCGGCGTTGATGAACTTGGTATCGAAGGCCGCGTTGTGGATGATGACTTCCGCGCCATCCAGGAAACTGCACAGCTCGTCCGCGACGTCCTGGAAGCGCGGTTTGTCCGCCAGGAATTCCGTGGTCAGCCCGTGCACCGCCAAGGCTTCGGGATCGCTGTCGCGGTCCGGGTTCAGGTACACGTGCATGGTATTGCCCGTGACCATGCGGTTGACGATTTCCAGGCAGCCGATTTCGACGATGCGGTGGCCCTGGGCGGGCTCCAGGCCGGTGGTTTCGGTATCGAGGATGATTTGGCGCATGGCCGGTAGTGTACCCGGCCGACGCCGCGCGGGACACGGGCTGACGCCATGCCCTGCGGCCCTAGGCCGGGCGCCCCTGAGCCGGGCGCCCCTAAGCCGGGCGCCCGCGCCTGGCTTCTTCCACGCCCAGGTTCGCCAGTTCGTCCGCGCGCTCGTTGCCGGGATCGCCCGCGTGGCCGCGTACCCAGCGCCACGCTACCTTGTGGCGCGACACCTGCTCGTCCAGCGCGCGCCACAGCTCGGCGTTCTTCACCGGCTTCTTATCCGCGGTGATCCAGCCGCGCCGCTTCCAGTTGGCGATCCACTCCATCATGCCTTTCATGACGTACTGGGAGTCCACGTGTATGGTCACCTGGCAGGGACGCTTCAGCGCCGCCAGCCCCTGGATCACGGCCATGAGTTCCATGCGGTTGTTGGTGGTCGCCATTTCACCGCCATGCAGCGTTTTTTCATGGGTGCCCGAACGCATCAGGACGCCCCAGCCGCCCGGCCCAGGATTGCCCTTGCAGGCGCCGTCGGTCCAGAGCTCCACCACTTCCATCCTGGCGTCCCCGCCAGCCGTACTGCCATCGATCATCGACTGATTCCTGCACTGTTCCATATACGTCCGCGAGCACCGCGGCCGCGATTGAAGCCGCGAACTCAACGACCCGACCGTTAAAGCCGCGAACGATGATTCGCCACCACCGATGCCGCCGCGGCGGCCGGCCGCTTCTGCTTCCAGGCCGGGCCGATCAGCCGCATGCCGGCCACGCGCTTGACCGCCGACACCATGTACACCGCGCCGCACACCGCCCACCAGCGATCGCCGGCCTTCTCCATGAAGCGCCAGCGCTGCAACCAGATATCCGTCTGGCAGGCGGGCGCGTAGCAGCCGAAGCGGCCACGGTCGACCTCGAAGGACAGCAGCTTCAGCCAGTCCTTGACACGGGCCAGCGAGACCTGCGCCGACGGCGCGTGCGGCAGCCAGGGTTCCATGCCGGGCATGCGGTTGCGCGCGCCCCACAGGCTCCAGGGATTGAAGCCCGAGATCACCACGCGCCCTTCCGGCATCAGCACCCGTTCCACTTCGCGCAGCACGTCATGCGGCGCATCCGTGCACTCGAACGCGTGCGGCAGGATCAACAGGTCTATGCTCTGCGACGAGAACGGCAAGGCACGCGGATCGGCCAGCGTGCAGGCCTGCCAGCGTGCCGCCACTTCGGGCTCGGGCATGACGGTGCCCACATAGGCCTTGAACGGCATGCGGTTGTTGCGCAGCAGATCCAGCTCGGCCAGCCCCACCTGCAAGGCGTTGTAGCCGAACACGTCGGCCACCACCGCATCGAACTGGGCCTGCTCCCAGCGCAGCGCATACTGCCCGGGCGGCGTCTGAAACCACTCGGCCAGTTCTACAATCGGCGCACTCTCTTCTGCCACGCTATAGGTTCCTTAGATGATGCAAGCCAACTCCGCCCCCGCTGGCGTCGATGTGCCCGGACCTGCCTCGTTCGCCTCGCTGGTACCGGTCCCGGCATTCTCCGACAACTACATCTGGCTGGTCGAACGCCAGGGACTGGCCGCCGTGGTCGACCCCGGCCAGGCCGAACCGGTGCTGCGCGCGCTGCGCGAACGCGGACTGCAATTGCGCGCCATTCTACTCACGCACCATCATGCGGACCATGTCGGCGGGGTGCTGGAATTGTCGCTCGCCACCGGGGCCGTCGTATACGGCCCCGCGGATGAGACCCTGCCGCGCCGCGACGTTGCCCTGCGGGAAGGCGACCAGGTTCGCATCGAGGAACTCGACCTGGCGATGGACGTCCTGGATGTCCCGGGCCATACGGCCGGCCACATTGCCTACTACGGCCGGGCCGCGGGGGTGGACCCGGTACTTTTCTGCGGGGATACCCTATTCGCCGGCGGCTGTGGGCGCCTGTTCGAGGGCACACCCGCGCAGATGTCTGATTCTCTTGGTAAATTCGTAACATTACCGGCTGAAACACAAGTTTGCTGCGCACACGAGTACACTCTTGCCAACTTGCGATGGGCACAGGCCGTCGATCCGGCCAACCGCACCCTGCAACAGTGGTACCAGCGGGCCCAGCAACTGCGCGAACAAGGTAGTCCCACGCTTCCCTCGACGATCGGGCTGGAGCGGGCCACCAATCCGTTCCTGCGTACCCGGCAAGTTGAAATTACCCAGGCTGCCGCAGCTCATGCTGGGCGTTCGCTAAACTCGCCCGTCGAAGTATTCGCCGTACTTCGCGAATGGAAAAACAACTTCAAGTGAACCACTGATGAAATTGTTCCGGCTAATCTTTCCCCTGCTCTTGGCCGTATTGGCCGGCTGCGCGGGAACGACGCACAAACAGACAGAACTCCACGCAGGCGATCTCGACACCCAGCAACCCGGATATCCGACCCGCTACGTCGCCACGGTCACGTCACGCACCATCGACCTGACCCACCCCCCGCGCGACGTCTGGGACCGCATACGCCGCGGCTTCGCCATCCCCAATCTGCACAATCCCCTGGTCGACCAGTGGACCGACTATTACGCCTCGCATCCCGAGGCCGTCCAGCGCATGGCCGAACGCGCGGGTAAATACCTGTATTTCATCACCGACGAAATCAACCAGCGCGGCATGCCCACCGAGCTGGCCCTGCTGCCCTTCGTGGAAAGCGCGTACAACCCTTCGGCCCTGTCGCGCGCCCAGGCCTCGGGCCTGTGGCAGTTCGTGCCGGCCACGGGCCAGCACTACAACCTGAAGCAGGACTGGTGGCGTGACGAACGGCGCGACCCCATCGCGTCGACCAACGCGGCGCTGGACTACCTGGAAAACCTGTTCGAAATGCAGGGCGACTGGTACCTGGCTTTGGCTTCCTATAACTGGGGCGAAGGTTCGGTACAGCGCGCCATGGCGAAGAACGAAGCCGCAGGCCTGCCCACCGACTATCTGTCGCTGCAGATGCCGGACGAAACGCGCAACTACGTGCCCAAGCTGCAGGCGATCAAGAACATCATCGCCAATCCGACCAAGTACGCCGTGGTCCTGCCGGCGGTCAACAACACGCCGTATTTCGCCACGGTGCAGAAGAACCGCGACATCGATATCGAAGTCGCCGCGCGCCTGGCCGAAATGCCGGTGGACGAGTTCAAGGCCTTGAATCCGTCGTTCAATCGCCCGGTGATCCGCGGCGAGCACGCCTCCATGATCCTGCCGGCGGACCGCGTGGCGGTCTTCAACGCCAACATCGAGAACTACAAGGGCGACCTGTCCAGCTGGAAGGTGTACCAGCCGCAGCGGGGCGATACCTACGCCTCGATCGCGCGCCGCTTCGGCATTTCGGAATCCACGCTGCGCGGGCTGAACGACATCCCCTCGCGCCAGAAGCGCATCGCCATGGCGCAGCACCTGCTGGTGCCGGCGCGCGGCGGCGTGCAGGTGGCATCGCTGGACAATGCCGGTCCGGCCACGCAGGGCCCGGCCGCCCAGCGCGGTTCGGTGCGTCCGGCCACGGCGCAGGTGGCGTCGGCGAAGATGACCGCGCCGCGGCCCAATGTGCGCCAGCACAAGGTCAAGTCCGGCGACACGCTGTTTTCGCTCGCGCGCCAGTACAGCACCACGGTAGACGCGCTGCGCGCCCTGAACAACCTGAAGGGCAACGCCCTGAAGGTGGGCAGCACGCTGCGGGTGCCGGGCACGAACGTGCGCGGCTGAGCAGCGCGGCCGCAGGGCCACGCGGCCGCGCCGGAAGGCGCTTCCGCATCGGGGACGCCGGCGTCATCGCCGGCGTTTTTCTTTGGGGCGATGGAAAGCCGCGCTGCGCATATCCCGCCGGGAACAGGGACGGGCGCGGCGCCGGCCAGGTTCACCTAAAATACCGCTTTCAGTTTCGAGGATACGAAAAATGGGCTTTCTAGCCGGCAAACGCATACTGGTCACGGGCGTGCTGTCCAACCGCTCCATCGCCTATGGCATCGCGCGGGCCTGCCACCGCCAGGGCGCCGAACTGGCGTTTACCTACGTCGGCGATCGCTTCAAGGACCGTGTCACGGAATTCGCCGGCGAGTTCGGCAGCGACATCGTGCTGCCCTGCGACGTCTCGGAAGACGCCCAGATCGAAGCCGCCTTTACCGAACTGGGCCAGCGTTGGGACGGCCTGGACGGGCTGGTGCACTCCATCGGTTTCGCGCCGCGCGAAGCCATCGCGGGCGACTTCCTGGAAGGCCTGTCGCGCGAAGGCTTCCGCATCGCGCACGACGTATCGGCCTACAGCTTTCCCGCCATGGCCAAGGCGGCGCTGCCGCTGATGAAGGGGCGCAACGGCTCGGTGCTGACGCTGACTTACCTGGGCGCCGAACGCGTCGTTCCCAACTACAACACCATGGGCCTGGCCAAGGCCTCGCTGGAAGCCAGCGTGCGCTACCTGGCCACGGCGCTGGGCCCGCAAGGCATACGCGCCAACGGTATCTCGGCCGGCCCCATCAAGACCCTGGCCGCGAGCGGCATCAAGGATTTCTCGTCCATCCTGAAGTTCGTCGAAAGCAATGCGCCGCTGCGGCGCAATGTGTCCATCGACGACGTCGGCAACGTCGCGGCCTTCATGCTGTCGGATCTGGCCGCCGGCGTGACGGGCGAAATCACCCACGTGGACGCGGGATTTTCCACGATCGTGCCGGGCATGGAATAAGCCGGGCGGCCGGCTTCAGTCGGCGTGCAGCCCCATGCGCGCCGTCAGCTGGCCGAAGCGGTCGATATCGCTGTCGATCAAGGCCTGGAAGGCCTGCGGCGTACTGGCCGTCGGGCTGTAGCCCAGCTGCAGCAGCGCCTGGCGCGTATCGGCGCGGTTCATGATCGCGGCGACGGCGGCGTTCAGTTTGGCGATGACGGCCGGCGGCGTCCGGGCGGGAGCCAGCAGGCCGTGCCATTGGTCCAGGGCATAGCCTGGAAACCCCTGCTCCGCCACGGTAGCTACCGAAGGCATCAAGTCGCTGCGCTGCGGCGACGTCACCGCCAGCGCCCTGAGCTTGCCGGACGCCAGGAAAGGCGCGGCGCTGGACGCGGTGATGATGCCGATGCCCACCTGACCGGACAGCACGTCCGTGAGCGCCGGGCCGCAACCCTTGTAGGGCACGTGCTGCAATGGCCGGCCACTCGCGATGCGCAGCATTTCCCCCGCCAGATGCTGCGGGGTGCCGTTGCCGCAGGACGCATAGGCCAACGCCTTGCCGCCCTGCCCGGCCGCCGCCATGGCGTCCGCCAGGGTGTGGAAAGGCGACGACGCCGGCACGGCCAGCACCGACGGCACGAAGGCGACATTGATCACGCCTTTGAGGTCATGCTTGGGCGAGAACGGCAGGTCGCGGTACACGCCGGGATTGATGGCGTAGGAGCTGTTGACCATCAGCAGGGTATAGCCGTCCGGCGCGGCCTGCGCGACCTCGCGGGCGCCTATGTTGCCGCTGGCGCCGGGCCGGTTTTCCACCACCACGGTCTGGCCCAGGTCCTGCTGCAAGGCCGCGCCCAGGCGGCGCGCCAGCAGATCGGTGCCGCCGCCCGGCGGGAAGGTCACGATGAGCGTGATGGGATGCGACGGATAGCCGCGCGCCGCGCCGTCGGGCGAAATCGCCGCCACGCTGGCGGGATGCCCGGCGTTGCCTTCGGCCGCCGCCGCGCGTATCCATCCGCCCGCCGCCAGCAAGGCGGCCAGGCACAGTAAGGTCCCGCGCATGTGTAGGCCGATGGCGGTCCGTCCGATGACGGTCCGCCCGAGGGCGGTCCGCCCCATGGTCGGATGCGCCGCGTACGGACGGCAGGCATCGGGGCGTACGCCATCGGGCGCGCCCGTATCGCGGCGCCGTTCGCGCCGCATCAAGCTGTTCATCGCAAACTCCGTCAGGCGTCCAGGCCGATATCCAGCACTTGCACGCTGTGGGTGATCCACCCGATGGCGATCAGGTCCACGCCGGTGGCCGCGATCGCGGGGGCCGTTTCCGGCGTCACGCCGCCGGAGGCTTCGGTGATCGCCCGGCCCTTGGCCATGGCGACGGCCTGGCGCAGTTGCGCCAGGTCCATGTTGTCCAGCAGCACGACGTCCACGCCCAGCGCCAGCGCTTCTTCCAGCTGCGCCAAGGTGTCGACTTCCAGCTCGATCTTGACCAGATGGCCGGCCGCGGCGCGCGCCCGTTCGATCGCGGGCTTTATGCCGCCGGCCAGGGCCACGTGGTTGTCCTTGATCAGCATGGCGTCGTCCAGGCCGAAGCGGTGGTTGCTGCCGCCGCCGACCCGCACGGCGTACTTCTGCAGCGCCCGCATGCCGGGCAGCGTCTTGCGTGTGCAGGTGACGCGCGTCCCGTAAGGACGTATGGCGTCGGCGATCGCGGCCGTGGCCGAGGCCACCCCGCTCAAATGGCACAGCAGGTTCAGCGCGGTGCGCTCGGCGGTCAGGATGCCGCGCGCCGGCCCACCCACCACGGCGATCTCATCACCCGGGCGCAGGCGGACACCATCGCGCAGCGCCGGCAGCAGTTCGATGCGCGGGTCGGTCAGCGCGAACGCCATGCGGGCCAGGTCCAGTCCCGCCAGCACGCCAGGCTTGCGCGCCACCAGGCGCAGGCGCGATTCGGTATCGGCGTCGACGATCGCGTCCGTCGTGATGTCGCCCGCGCGGCCCAGGTCCTCCAGCAGCGCGGCGCGCACCACCGGCTCCAGCATGACGGCGGGCAGCGGCGCGACCGTGCGCACCACGTCGGAAGAAATAGCGGCGGTCGGGTGCGCGCCGCGGCTGTGCCGCGCCCCGGCATGCCTGGGTAATGTGCTTATGCTCATTTTGAGTATTAAGTCGGCGGAGTGAAGGGATGGACTTATACTATTTCTGAGCATAATCCCCTGTCAACGGATTTTTTCGCGTTTTTTCGCGGTGGACCGGCCCTCAGACCAGGTGCGGCTCCCGCGCCAGCGGCAGCTTGCTGCCGGAAATCGCGCGTTCCAGCATGACGTCGCGCCGGAAGCGGAACAGCTTCGCGGGCCTGCCCGCGGTGCCGCTGGTCATGCCACCGGTTTCTTCCACCAGTTCCTGCTGTTCGATCAGCCGACGGAAATTCTGCTTGTGCAGGCCGCGGCCCGCCAGGGCTTCCACGCTCTGCTGCAACTGCAGCAAGGTGAATTCCTCCGGCATCAGTTCGAAGACGACCGGGCGGTATTTGATCTTGGCGCGCAACCGGGCGATGCCGGTGGCCAGGATACGCCGATGGTCATGGATCATGGGCGTGCCCGGCAGCGCCGGACGGATCGGCCGGCGGCCGGCCTCGGGCACCAGGCCCGCTTCGTACAGCAGCTCGTAGCGCTGCAGCACCATGTCTTCGTTCCACCCCGCGCCATCCAGGCCGAACGTGATCGCGACGCGGTCATAGCGGCGGCCGCGTTGCGCTGCCGGGCCGGTCGCGGCCCAGGCCCGCAAGCGGGGTTCGATCACCGACGCGACGAAGACTGGCGCGCCGTCGCGCCGGTCTTCCCAGGGGAAATAGCGGTACCAGCTCTGCCAGCCCACGCCGGCCCCGCCCGTCTGCGCCAATTCGCGCGTCAGGCCCAGGTAGCTGACCGAGATGATGCGCGCGTCCGGCTGGTCCGCCCGATCGCGATCGGCGAAGGTGTACAGCTGTTCGACATAGCCGAGCGGATGATGGGTCTGCGCTTCCACCCACGCTCGCAGGCCGGCCTGCAGGGACCGGTGGGCGGACTGGAAGGGCCCGGCGGGCAGCGCGTGCGCATCGCCGGTGGTCAACACGCGAGGCTGGCCGTCGGTCACGGCGACCAGTACGGCGACGAGTTCGGCGGAAACGCGGCTTTCGATGGGATCGGTCAAGGGCACGCAGGATAAGGCGACATTGCCGCGGAGAGCGGCGGATAGCCGCGCGGCCCCGCATTATACGAAGGGATTGCCACCGGATGGACGGCCGGATGCGATGGCGGATGGATTGCTGAATGGATGGCCGGAGGGCTCGCCGGCCGGGCGCTCGCGCTCGCATTCTTGACCCGGACGTACAAGTGTTTCGCGGCGGCCGGGGTTTTTCCCGGCCCGCGGCCGCGGCAGTATGCTGGTTTGCCAGCGCGCCGCTTATCCAGCGCGCGCGCCCCGTCCATACTTTTACACAGAGGCCACACAATGGAATATCGACATCTGGGTGCATCGGGATTCAAAGTCCCCGTCCTGAGCTTTGGAACCGGCACATTCGGCGGCAAGGGCGAGCTGTTCGAAGCCTGGGGCAAGACCGACGTCGCCGAAGCGCGCCGGCTGATCGACATCTGTCTGGACGAAGGCGTGACGATGTTCGACACCGCCGACATCTATTCGCGCGGCGCTTCCGAATCCATCCTGGGCGAAGCCATCAAGGGACGGCGCGACAAGGTCATCCTGTCCACCAAGGCCACCTTCCGCTTCGATGACGAACCCAACAACGTCGGCTCGTCGCGCTTTCACCTGATCCGCGCCGTCGACGATGCGCTCAAGCGCCTGGGCACCGACCATATCGACCTGTTCCAGCTGCACGGCTTCGACGCCCGCACGCCGGTGGAAGAAGTCCTGTCCACCCTGGACACGCTGGTGCGGGCGGGCAAGATCCGCTACACGGGCGTATCGAATTTCTCGGGCTGGCACCTGATGAAATCCCAGGCCGCCGCCGACCGCTACGGCTATCCGCGCTACGTGGCCAACCAGACCTACTACTCGCTGATCGGCCGGGATTACGAATGGGAGCTGATGCCGCTGGGCCTGGACCAGGGCGTGGGCGCCGTCGTCTGGAGTCCGCTGGGTTGGGGCCGGCTGACCGGCAAGATCCGCCGCGGCCAGCCGCTGCCGCAGACCAGCCGGCTGCACAAGACCGCCGACTACGGTCCGCCCGTGCCGGACGAATATCTGTACCGCGTCGTCGACGCGCTGGACGACGTGGCGGCCGAAACCGGCAAGACCATTCCGCAGATCGCGCTGAACTGGCTGCTGCAGCGCCCCACCGTCAGCACCGTGCTGATCGGCGCGCGCGACGAAAACCAGTTGCGCCAGAACCTGGGCGCCGTGGGTTGGAACCTGACCGCCGACCAGATCGCGAAGCTGGACGCCGCCAGCGCCGTCGATCGCGCCTACCCGTACTGGCACCAGGTCGGCTTCGCGGAACGCAATCCTTCCCCGGTCTGAGCGCCGCGCGCACCCGGCCGGCCAGGCGCCCGCCTAGGCACTCCAGACGGCGGGCGCGCCGATGCCCAGCATGGCGGTCCCCAGCAGTTCGCGCAGGATCAGTTCGTCGTCGCCGAGATCGATCATGCCGCCCTTGCCGGCCAGCACCTGGAACTTGCGTGACAGCGGATCGCAGTTGGCCAGCAGATGCATGGCCGAGCCGCGCACGAATTCATAGCGCCAGATGATTTCGGAGCGGCTGTAGCGCGGCAATGTCTGCGCCAGCGCATCGATGAACAGCTGCGCATACCCGTCCAGGTGCTGCGCGACGAACAGCGTGTAATCGCTGTCCGGCATGGCGCGCAGGTGATGCTCCATGCGCACGAACAGGCGGCCGCCATCCTCGTCCCGCTCGCAGACGACCAGCGGGCGCAGCAGGCTTTCGAGTATCACGGGAATGGGCAGCGGCCCGTGCCCGTAACGCTGGCGTGCATCTTCCAGCCGCATGCGCCGTTCAATGTTGACCGGCTCCATGACGGACAGCAGCACCGACTTCACCAGTGCGTCCTTGGACCCGTAGTAGTAGTGGATGGACGCCACGTTGACGCCGGAAGCGTCGCAGATATCGCGCACGGTGGTATTGAAAGGCCCCGTGCGCGCGATCAGGTCCTTCGCCACCCGCAGGATACGCTCCGGCACCGGCATGTCCGCGGCATCGTCGCCGCGGATTTCTCCTTCCGCGGGGACCGGCATTTCCCTCATGGCGCCTCCTCTGACGACCAATCAATTGTTTTAATTTGCTTCACAGCTTCGTGGCGGCCCGCACCTGGCGGCTGCATTCAAGCCGTTGATTTTAATCCAGGAATCACGATTTTCCCAATTTGGCCGCATGACGCACGGTTATGCTGCAACGCACTAGGATTTACCACTACCCGGCCGATTTTGCCTTGACGCTCCCTGGCGGCGTTCCTAGAATTAAACAACTGTTTTATCTGCACGACATGCGCTAAGGTATTGAAAAATATATGGAATATCCGGCTGTCCGGGTATATCCATGGTTCCAAGGGGCTTTTCCATGTCAGAAACAGCGGTGCAAACCGAGGCGTTCGCGCGCCCCGACGATTTACGGATCCTGGCGGCCCACGCCGGGCTGTCGCTCACTCCCGAGCACCTTGCCGAACTGGCCGACGCCTGGCGCTATATCGCGCCCATGCTGGCCCGCATCCCGCGCGACAGGCCTTATGCCGACGAAGCCGCGCACGCCTTCGTGCCGGCCACCTTCGTGGCCGCCGGCAAGGGGATGGCGCGATGAACGGCGACCCGACATTCCTGACCATCGCGCAGGCCAGCCGCATGATCGCCGACAGGACGCTGTCGCCGGTGGAGCTGACGCAGGCCTGCCTGGCCCGCATGGAAGCGGTGGACGCCGCCCTGTGCAGCTTCATCACCCCCACGCCGGAGCTCGCCCTGGCGCAGGCGCGGGCCGCCGAAGCGGAAATCGCGCGTGACGGCCCGCGCGGCCCCTTGCACGGCATCCCCTACTCCTTGAAGGACATCTACGAGACGGCCGGCATCCGCACCACCGGGCAATCCCGCGTGCTGGCCGAGTATGTTCCGGTGCGGGACGGCCCGGCGCAACAGGCCCTGCAAGACGCGGGCGGCGTGCTGCTGGGCAAGACCACCACCTGGGAATTCGCCCACGGCGGCCCGTCCTGGGACGTGGTGGCGCCCCCCGCCCACAATCCCTGGAACACCGGCCGCCACCCGGCCGGTTCGTCATCCGGCTCCGGCGCGGCCATCGCCGCGGGGCTGTGTCCGGCCAGCATGGGATCCGACACCGGCGGCTCCATCCGCATGCCGGCGGCGGCATGCGGCATCGCCGGCATCAAGCCCACGTACGGCCGCGTCAGCCGGCGCGGCGTGCTGCCGAATTCCTTCAGCCACGATCACACGGGTCCGATGGCCTGGACCTCGGAGGACCTGGCCATCCTGCTGGGCGTCGTCGCCGGCCACGATCCGCTCGATCCGGGTAGCGCGGACCAGCCCGTGCCGGACTATCGCGCCGCGCTGAACGGCGATCTGCGCGGCCTGAAGATAGGCGTGCCATGGGCCTGGATGGAACAGGAAGCACCGATCTCGGCGGGCTCGCGCCAGGCGCTGGACAACGCCCTGGACGTCCTGCGCGGCCTGGGCGCCATCGTGCAGCCTGTCACCTTGCCCTCGCTGCTGGCCTACAACGATTGCAAGCGCGTGATCGCCATGGCCGAGCTCTTCTCGATCCACCAGCACACGCTGCGCAACGCGCCGGAACTGCTGGGCGCCAGCCTGCGCTACCGCATCATCGGCGGCGCCCTGCTGCGCGCCGAAGACTATGTACAGGCAATGCGGATGCGCGCGGAACTGGCGGCCGCCATGCAGGCGGCATTCGAGCAAGTGGACCTGATCGTCACGCACTGCGCCGAGCCGGCCGGCAAGCTGGAGCCCACGTCGCCGCACTGGATGTTCAGCCAGCCGAACTACACGACACCGTTCAATTCCGCCGGCAATCCGGCCCTGTCGGTGTGCAACGGCTTCGATGCCGACGGCATGCCGTATTCGCTGCAGATCGCCGGCCGGCTGTTCGATGAAGCCACCGTGCTGCGCGCCGGCGATGCCTACGAAAGGGCCACCGCCTGGCGCGCGCGGCGGCCGGACATCGCGGCGCTGGCCGCCGAAGCCGCGGCCCGCCGGCGCGACGCCGCTCCAGGCGCGCACGCCGTCGCGGCCAGTCCCGCGACGGCCTAGGGCCCACGGTTTCTTACGCGCTGTATCGCTTCCATGCCGGCCGCCCACGGGCGGCGGTGCGAATCACCCCTCGGAGATACGCCTTGGTACTGAAGAAGTTCGCGGCCCCGCTCATCGCCGCCTCGCTCGCCCTTTCCGCCATCGCCACGGCACGCGCCGAAATGGTGCTGCGCGTCGCCACCACCATGTCCGACATCCCGCTGACCACGGGCCAGCCCAGCCAGGGCGGCGAGGGCATGCGCTTCATCGGCTTCACGCTGTACGACGCGCTGATCCGCTGGGATTTGTCCAAGGCCGACCAGCCCGCCAAGCTCGTGCCGGGCCTGGCGACGTCCTGGTCCGTCGACGACGCGACCCACACCAAGTGGACCTTCAAGCTCAGGCCCAACGTCAAGTTCCATGACGGTTCCGCCTTCGACGCGGAAGCGGTGGTCTGGAACCTGGACAAGCTGCTCAAGCGCGACGCGCCGCAGTTCGACCAGGCGCAGGCCACGCAGGCCAGCCAGTACGTGTCGGGTGTCGCTTCCTACCGCGTCATCGATCCCATGACGGTGGAAATCACGACCAAGTATGCCGACGCGGTATTCCCCTACCTGATCGCGGACGTGATGATCTCCAGCCCCGCGCGCTACAAGGAAATGGGCGGCGATTGGACCAAGGTGGCGCAGCGTCCGTCCGGCACCGGGCCGTGGATGCTGGACAAGCTGGTGCCGCGCGAACGCGCGGAGCTGATACGCAACCCGAACTATTGGGATCCGCAGCGCGTGCCCAAATCCGACCGCATGGTGCTGCTGACCATGCCGGATCCCAATACGCGTGTCGCCGCGCTTCTTTCGCGCCAGGTGGATTGGGTGGAAGCGCCGCCGCCCGACACGATCCCGCGCCTGAAGCAGGCGGGCATGCAGATCGTCACCAACATCTACCCCCACAACTGGCCGTACCAACTCAGTTATTCGGAGGGCTCGCCGTTCCGCGACATCCGCATCCGCAAGGCCGCCAACCTGGCGATCGACCGCCAGGGCCTGGTGGAATTCCTCGGCGGCACCGCCATCCCGTCCGAGGGCATGGTCGATCCCAAGCACCCCTGGTTCGGCCAGCCGCACTTCAAGATCCGCTACGACCCCGACGAGGCGCGGCGCCTGATGAAGGAAGCCGGCTATAGCCCGCAACATCCCCTGCACGTGAAGTTCGCGATCTCGACGTCGGGGTCCGGCCAGATGCAGCCGCTGCCCATGAACGAGTTCGTGCAGGAGAACCTGAAAGCCGTGGGCTTCGACGTCGAACTCGAAGTCATGGAGTGGGAAGCCCTGCGCGCGCGCCGCCGCGCCGGTTCCGACGCTCCGGAAAACAAGGGCGTGGACGGCATCAACAACAGCTTCGGCTACTGGGATCCCGACATCGGCCTGATCGGCACGTCCTGGTCGAAGATGAAGCCGCCAGCCGGCTACAACTGGGGCGGTTTCAGCGACAAGGAAGCCGACGAGCTCGCCGCGAAAGCCAAGGTGGAATTCGACCCCAGGAAGCAGGACGCGATCCTGGCCCAGCTGCATACCCGCATCGTCGACCAGGCGATGTGGATATGGGTGGTCCACGATCTGAATCCGCGCGCGCTGGCGCCCAATGTGAAGGGCTTCGTGCAGGCCCAGAGCTGGTTCCAGGACCTGACGCCGGTCTACCTGCAACAGTGAATTCCGCGGCGTCCCGCGCCGCGCACAGGAGGATCGCGCCATGCTGCGTTACCTGCTTCGCCGCCTGCTCTATACCCTGCCCATCGCCATCGGCGTCTCGCTGGTCTGCTTCGCGCTCGTGCATCTTGCCCCGGGCGACCCGATCAGCGCGGTGCTGCCGGAAAACGCCTCGCCGGCGGTGATCCAGGAGGTCCGGGCAGCCTATGGCTTCGACAAGCCGCTGCCCGCGCAGTATTTCATCTGGCTCAAGCGGGTGGTCACCGGCGACCTGGGCACGTCGATCAAGACGGGGCGGCCCGTGCTGTGGGAGATCGCGCCGGCCATCCGCAACTCCATGCTGCTGGCGGCGGCGGCCATCGTCCTGGCCTTTGCCGGCGGCTGCCTGCTCGGCACGCTGGCCGGCTATACGCGACGCCCTACGGTGGATCGCGCGGTGACGGCGCTGGCGGTGACCGGCGTATCGCTGCCGCACTACTGGCTGGGCATGGTGCTGATCGTGCTGTTCTCCGTGCAGCTGCGGCTGCTGCCGGCCACCGGCATGGGCGCGCCGGATATCGCCCACCTGATCCTGCCGGCGGTCACGCTGGCCGTCATCCCCATGGGCATCCTGGCCCGGTCGGTGCGGGCGTCGGTGGGCGAGATACGCAGGCAGGAATTCGTGCAGACGCTGTACGCCAAGGGCCTGGGCGGCCGGCAGGTGCTGGCGCACGTCGCCAAGAATGCCGCGCCCGCGGTGATGGCCGTCATGGGCCTGCAGTTCGCGCAGATGCTGGGCGGCTCCATCCTGGTGGAGACCGTCTTCGCCTGGCCCGGCACGGGCTTCCTGCTGAACGCCGCGATCTTCACGCGCGACCTCCCCATCCTGCAGGGAACCATCCTGGTGCTGGCCATGCTGTTCGTCTTCACCAACCTGATCGTGGACATGCTGCAGATGCTGGTCGATCCGCGCGTCAAGCGCGCTTGAAAGAGGCCCCGCGATGAGCCAGAACATAGCTTCCCTGCCCAACGTTCCCGCCGCCATGGCGGCGCGGCCCGCTTTCCGGCGCACCAGCCGGGGCTACTGGCACGGCGTGGCGCGGCGCCTGTCGCGCGATCCCGTCGCCATCGGCTGTGCCCTGATCCTGCTGGCCATCGTCGCGCTGGCGATCGCCGCGCCCTGGCTGGGGCTGGACGATCCCTACAAAATGAGCATGATCCGCCGCCTGAAGCCGCCCGGCTACCAGGGCCACCTGCTGGGCACCGACGAACTGGGGCGCGACATGCTGGCCCGCCTGGTCTACGGCGGCAGGCTTTCCCTGTTCAGCGGCTTCGTGCCCGTCCTGCTGGCCACCTTCGTGGGCGGCACGCTGGGCATCGCGGCGGGCTACGCGGGCGGCAGATGGAACATGGTGATCATGCGGCTGATCGACGTGTTCTACGCCTTCCCGTCCGTGCTGCTGGCGGTGGCGATATCCGGCGCGCTGGGCGCCGGGCTGGCCAACAGCATCGTGTCGCTGACGCTGGTATTCATCCCGCCCATCGCACGCATCGCGGAAAGCGTGACGACGCAGGTCCGCGAACAGGACTTCGTCGACGCGGCGCGCGCCACGGGCGCATCCGGACTGCGCATCGTGCGCGCCCACGTGCTGGCCAACGTGATCGGTCCCATCCTGGTCTATGCGTCCAGCCTGATCAGCGTCAGCATCGTCATCGCATCGGGGCTGAGCTTCCTGGGCCTGGGCGTGAGCCCGCCCAACGCCGAGTGGGGGCTGATGCTGAACACGTTGCGGCAAGCCATCTACGTCAGCCCGATGATCGCCATCCTGCCCGGCATCATGATCTTCCTGACCTCCATGTGCTTCAACCTGATGAGCGACGGCCTGCGCAGCGCCATGGACGTCAAGGCCTGAGGAGGAACCGTCATGTTCGCACGCCTGAAAACCCCTGCCCGCCCCGCCGCCCAGCCCGGCGACGCCCTGCGCCTGCTGGACCGGCATCCCGACAGCCGCGATCGCGGCGGGCCCGCCCAGCCCATGCTGATCGTCGAGGACCTGAAAAAGCACTTCGACGCGGGCCGGCCGGCCCTGGGCGCGCCGCGCACGGTCGTGCGCGCCGTCGACGGCGTCAGCTTCCAGGTCGCCAAGGGCGAAACGGTCGGCATCGTCGGCGAATCGGGCTGCGGCAAATCCACGACGGCGCGCCTGCTGATGCACCTGCTGAAGCCGGATGCCGGCCGTGTGATCTTCGATGGCGAAGAGGTCTCGACCGTGGACGGCATCAGCGTGCGCGAACTGCGCACGCACATGCAGATGGTGTTCCAGGACAGCTATGCTTCCTTGAACCCGCGCCTGACCGTCGAGGACACCATCGCGTTCGGGCCGACGGTGGTCGGCATGCCGGCCGCGCAGGCGCGCGCCCGCGCCGCCAGCCTGCTGCGCATGGTCGGCATGGAGCCGGAAAGCTATGCGCGCCGCTATCCGCACGAGCTGTCCGGCGGGCAGCGGCAACGCGTCAATATCGCGCGCGCCCTGGCCATGGGACCGCGGGTGCTGATCCTGGACGAATCGGTGTCGGCGCTGGACAAGTCGGTCGAGGCCCAGGTGCTGAACCTGCTGCGCGAACTCAAGCGCGAACTCGGCCTGACCTATCTGTTCATCTCGCACGACCTCAACGTGGTGCAGTACATCAGCGATCGCGTCCTGGTGATGTACCTGGGCCAGGTCGTGGAATCGGGGCCGGTGGGGCGCATCTATACGGCGACGCGGCATCCCTACACCGCGGCGCTGCTGGCCTCGCGTCCGTCGATGGACCCGCGCAGGCGGGTAGCCAGGCCGCCGCTGTCGGGCGACCCGCCCAATCCCATCAATCCGCCGACGGGCTGCCGCTTCCGCACGCGCTGCCCGCGCGCCCGCGAGCGCTGCGCCGAAGAAGCGCCCGTACTGGCGCTGGCGCCGGACGACGGCGGCCATCTTGCCGCCTGCCACTACCCGCTGCAACCGGGAGAAGCCCAGGCCGATCCCGCCGGCGCCATGGCGGACGCGTCGCGCTTGCGCGCTTGAACAGGAGACCGCGACCATGAACACGATTCCGGCCCGCGCGGACGAACCGTTGGTGCAAGTCCGCGACCTGACGGTGCGCTTCGTCAATCGCGATATGAATGTGCCGGTGGTCAACGGCGTGTCCTTCTCTCTGCGCGAAGGGGAGGTCCTGTGCCTGCTGGGCGAATCCGGCTCCGGCAAGAGCGTCACCATGCGCGCCCTGATGCGACTGCTGCCCGACAGCGCGCAACTGGATGGCCAGGTATCGATCGGCGGCCGCGACATCCTTGCCTTGCCGCGCCGCAAGCTGCCGGATATCCGTGGCTCGCTCATCTCGATGATCTTCCAGGAACCGTTGACCGCCCTGGATCCCGTCTACACCATAGGCCAGCAGATCGCCGAAGCCGTGCGCCGGCACGATCGGGTGGACCGTCGCGCCGCGATGCGCCGCGCGCTGGAATTGCTGGAGCTGGTGCAGATCCCGTCGGCGGCGCGCCGCCTGGCCGCCTATCCGCACGAACTGTCCGGCGGCCTGCGGCAGCGCGCCATGATCGCGCTGGCCTTGTCATGCCGCCCGCGCCTGCTGCTGGCCGACGAACCGACGACCGCGTTGGACGCCACCGTTCAGATCCAGGTGCTGCTGCTGTTGCGTGAGTTACAGCGCGAACTGGGCATGGCCACCATCTTTGTCACGCATGACCTGGGCGTGGCGTGCGAGGTGGCCGACAAGGTCGCGGTGATGTATGCCGGGCGTTTCGTCGAAACCGGCGCCATCGCGGATGTCATGGACCGGCCCGTCCATCCCTATACGCAAGGCCTCCTGCGTTCCACCGTGCATGGCGGCATGCGCGAAAGCGACCTGGTGCCGATCCCCGGCGCGCCGCCCGACCTGGCCGCCCTGCCGCCCGGCTGCTGTTTCGCCCCGCGCTGCGCGCTGCATCAACCCGAATGCGATGCCGGCGTGCCGGCGCTGCGCGAGCCGGTCGGCCTGGACGGCGGACTGCTGGCGATGCCGGGCAGCGGCCACGCCGCCCGCTGCATCCGCGCCGCCCCCTACACAGCGCCGCGCATGTCCCGATCCATTCCCTGCAGGAGTATCCCCGCATGAGCGCCGAACTGTGTTTCCTTTCCGTGGGCGAGGCATCCCGCCTGCTGCAATCGCGCAAGCTGTCGCCGGTGGAACTGGTCGATGCCTTCCTGGCGCGCATCGACGAGGTGGACGACCGCGTGCACAGCTATCTGCTGGTCATGGCCGACGAAGCGCGCGCGGCCGCGCGCGTCGCCGAGCAGGACATCATGGCGGGCCGTTGGCGCGGTCCGCTGCATGGCATTCCCTACGCGGTCAAGGACAACTACTACACGCGCGGCGTGCGCACCTGCGCCGGGTCGCGCCTGCTGCTGGACCATGTGCCGGACTACGATGCCGCCGCCATCGAACGGCTGGGCGAGGCCGGCGCGATCCTGCTGGGCAAGCTGAACACCTGGGAATACGGCACCGGCACCGGCGCGGTCCATTTCGACCTGCCCTTCGAGCCGGCCCGCAACCCCTGGAACACCGCGCACTTCACGGGCGGCTCCTCGACGGGCGCGGGCGCCGCGGTCGCGGCGGGGACCGCGATGGCCGCGCTGGGATCGGACACGGGCGGATCCGTGCGGCTGCCCGCCGCCGCCTGCGGGCTGCAGGGCATGAAGGCGACCTATGGCCGCATCAGTCGGCACGGCATCCTGCCCAACTGCTATAGCCTCGACGTGCCCGGCCCCCTGACCTGGACCGTCGAAGACAGCGCGCTGCTCATGCGGGCCATGGCGGGCCACGATGCCCGCGACCCCGCCAGCGCGCGCCGGCCCGTGCCGGACTACATGGCCGGCCTGCAGGCCGGCGTCAACGGCATGACGATAGGCATCGTTCGCGACCTCGGCCGGGAAGGCGAGCGCATCGACGCGGCCAACCGCGACGCGCTGGAGGACATGGCCCGCGTCCTGGCCGACGAGGGCGCGCACATCGTCGACGTCGTGCTGCCGGCTTCGGTGACCGACTATCGCCGCGCATGCAGCGTGATCAACTGGACGGAGTCGCTCTCCATCCACGAGAACGACTTCATGACGCGCGCCACGGAAATGGGCCAGGGCCTGCGGGACAAGATGATGAGCGGTTTCATGACGCGCGCCGTCGACTACGTCGCCGCGCAGCGCCGGCGCCGTGAACTGGCTGCCGCCACCGACGCGCTGATCTGCAGCGTCGACGCGCTGATCCTGCCATGCGCCTTCCACACGGCCCCGGCGATCGAGGACTTCAACCGCGTCAGGGACTTCACCGTCGACACCGCGTGCACGCCGTTCAACATGTCCGGCCATCCCGCCATGGCGGTGTGCACCGGCTTCGACGAACTGGGCCTGCCGACCAATGCGCAGATCGCCGGCCGCTATTTCGACGAAGCCACGGTATTGCGCGTCGCCTGCGCCTACGAGCGCGCCACGCCCTGGCGCGCGCGCCGCCCCTCGCTCTGATCCCAGGAAGACCGCCATGAATCCGACCCCCCTATGGAACGCCGCCGACATCCAGGCCCACTGCCAGCGCTACGGCCTGCAGCTGCCGGAACCAATGATGCGGCGCATGCAGGAACTATCCACCGACGTATCGCTGGCCGGCATGGGAATCCCCCGCATGCCGGCGAAAGACCGCGAGCCGGCGCTGATCTTCGATTTCCCCGCCGCGGCCATCCACCGTGAGGAACCCTGATGGAACCGTATGAACTGACCGCCACCGAAGCCTCCGCCCTGATCGCGGCGCGCGAACTGTCCTGCGAGGAACTGGCCCGCTCCACCGTGGCCCGGATCCGCGCCCGCGATCCGGACGTACGCGCCTGGAGCTGGTACGACGAGGACATGATCATCCGCAACGCGCGCGAGCTGGACAAATGCCCGCCGCGCAGCCCGCTGCACGGCCTGACCTTCGGGGTCAAGGACGTGATCGACACGGCCGACATGCCCACGCAGCACAATTCCCCGATCCACGTGAATCATCAGCCGGGACAGGATGCGGCCTGCGTCGCGGTGGTCCGGCATAGCGGCTCGCTCATCGTCGGCAAGACCGATACCGTGGAGTTCGCGTCCGGCGGACGCCGCGCCGTCACACGCAATCCGCACAATCCCGCGCACAGCCCGGGCGGATCATCATCCGGCTCCGGCGCGGCCGTGGGCGACAAGCAGGTGCAACTGGCATTCGGCACGCAGACGGGCGGATCCCATATCCGTCCCGCCGCCTTCAACGGTATCTATGGCATCAAGCCCACGCACGGCATCGTCAGCCGCGAAGGCGCGAAGATGTATTCCCATACCCTGGACACCATCGGCTGGTACGGGCGCTGCGTGGAAGACCTGCAGCTGGTGGGCCGCGCCTTCCAGCTGCCGGCGGATGACCGCCCGGCGCCGACGGGCGCAAAGGGCCTGCGCATCGGGCTGTGCCGCACGCCCGTCTGGTCGGCGGCCGACGCCTATGCCCGCGCCGCGTTGATGGAAGCCGCGCGCCGCCTCGACGCCGCCGGCGCCATCGTCGAGGAGCTGACGCTGCCCGCCAGCTTCGACGGCATGGACGCCGCCCAGCAGACCGTCATGCGGGGAGAAGGCCGCGCCGCCTTCCTGCCCGCCTATCTGGGCAGCCACCATCTGCTGCACGAGGACTTCCGCGAAATGGTGGAGAACAGCAGGCGCATCACGCCGGCGCAACTGGTGCAGGCCTACGACCTGGCCGCCGCCTGCCGGCGAGCCTTCGACGGCCTGTTCGGCGACACGCTGGACGCGGTGCTGACGCCCGCTTCGCCGGGCGAAGCGCCCGAAGGCCTGCAGGACACGGGCAATCCCGCCTTCAATTCCATGTGGACGCTGCTGCATGTGCCATGCGTCGGCATGCCCGTGGGGAAAAGCGCGCGCGACTTGCCCCTGGGCATCCAGCTGGTGGGACCGCGATTCGGCGATACCCGCCTGCTTGACATCGCCCGCGCCTGCGCGCCGGCGATCCATGAGGCCGGCCCGTTGGCGCGGATCGACGCGGAGGTAGCGGTGGCCGCCTGACCCGCCGGACAGGCGGCCCGCCCGTCATGCCTGCATCAGGTCCTCGATCATGGCGGGCAGTTCGCGCACCCGTACGCCGGTCGCGTGGTAGATGGCGTTGGTGATCGCCGCCGCCGTCCCGGCCAGCCCGATCTCGCCCACGCCGCGCGCGCCCAGCTCGTTCAGCACGGGATCCGGATAGTCCAGGAAGGTCACATCGATCTCCGGGGTATCCGCGTTCGACGCCACGATGTAGTCGGCCAGGTTGCTGTTGGCCGGCTTGCCGCTGCGCTCGTCGTAGGTCGTGTGCTCGAACAGCGCCATGCCCACGCCCATCACCACCGCGCCTTCGATCTGGTTGCGCGCCGGTCGCGGGTTCAGGATGCGGCCGGCGTCGATCACCGTGACGACACGGCTGACGCGCAGCCGGGCGATCTCCGGTTGCCACTCGACCTCGACGAAATGCACGCCATAGGAATTGATGGAGTACTTGCGCTTCAAGGGGTCGTCGCCGAAATTGCCTTCCGTCTCGCTCCCGTCGCCCGCGATGGCGCGCAGGTCGGCGCCCGTGACGATCTCGGCGAAAGGCTTGCCGCTTTCCGGCGGCTGGTCCTTCAGGTGCACGTAGCCGCGCGTGAAGGCCAGGTCGTCGGGCTTGCGGCCGGCGAAAGCAGCCTTGTCGCCATCGCAGGCGGTCTTCAGCACGGACTTCACCGCCGCGCGAGTGGCCTTGAAGACCGCAGGAATCACCGATGACGTGACGGTGGACCCGCCGGAGACCGGGCCCGGCGGCAAGGCCGTATCGCCGAGCGACACGTCGATGCGTTCGAGCGCGATGCCGGTTTCCTCGCCGACCAGCTGCGCCATGATGGTGTAGGTGCCGGTGCCGATGTCCTGCGTGCCGCAGGCCACGTGCGCGGATCCGTCGGCGCGTAGCTCCACCCGGGCATGCGTGGGCTGGCGCGCCCCCAGCCACGAGCAGCACGCCATGCCCCAGCCCAGTATCTTGCCGTCGCGCTGCATGGAGCCCACCGCGGGCGTGCGGCGGGCCCAACCGAACTTTTCGGCGCCGCGCTGTATGCACTCGGTCAGGTGGCGCGAAGAGAACGGCAGGCCGTTGCCTTCGTCGTGGTCCGGTTCGTTCTTCAGCCGCAGCTGCACGGGGTCCATGTTCAGCGCCACCGCCAGTTCGTCCATGGCAGATTCCAGGGCGAACAGGCCGGGCACGGCGCCAGGGCCGCGCATGGCCGTGGGCGTGCCCATGGTGCGCCGGCTCAGGGCCGAGGTCACGCGCAGGTTCGGCGTGCTGTACATGTGCGGCGTGGCCTCCGCGCAGTCTTCCTCGTAGTCGTCCAGCATCGACGTCTGGTTGAGGTAGTCCTGCTGCAGGGATTGCAGCTTGCCGTCCTGCGTGGCGCCCAGCCGTATGCGCTGCTGGGTGATGGGACGGTGGCCGACGTTCTGGAACATCATCTGGCGGGTCACCACCAGCTTGACGGGCCGGCCGAGCTGGCGCGCCGCCACCGCGGCGACCATGCAATGCGGCCAGGGCCACAGCTTGCCGCCGAAGCCGGACCCCAGGAATTGCGAGATCACGCGCACCTTTTCCGGCGTCGTGCCCAGCGCCTGCACCATGACCGCCTTGTGGTTGTCCACGGCCTGCGAGGTCTCGTACAGCGTGTACTTCTCGCCGTCCCACAGCGCCACGGTCGCGTGCAGTTCGATGGGGTTGTGCGTTTCCACCGGCGTCACGTACGTGTGGTCGACCTTGACGGCCGCGCTGTCGTACGCCGCCGGCGCCTGGCCGCGCTCGCTGCCCACCTTGACCTTGGTATCCGCCGACAACTGCGTGGCGACGACCGGCTTGTCCTGCTTGTAGCTGACCTTGACGGCCGCCGCGGCCGCCGTGGCCTGTTCGAAGGTGTCGGCGATGACCGCCGCGACGTACTGCCCGTAGTAGCGGATCTCGTCGTCGTGGAAAGGCGGCCGCCCTTCGTCCACCTTGGCGCCCTGCACGCGGTAGAGCTTGCCCGCATTCTCGCGATGCAGGACCAGCCGCACGCCCGGCATGGCCTGCGCCGCGGCGACATCCAGCGATTCGATACGCCCGTTGGCGATGGTGCTGCATACCGGCACGGCGTAAAGCATGCCGGGGAAATTGAAATCGGAGGTGTACATCGCCTGGCCGCTGACCTTCAGCGGCCCGTCCACGCGCGGCGTGGCGCGACCGATGACGTCGCCGGCGCGCGTGGCGGGGCTTGCTTCAACTGTGCTCATGACTGTGACTCCTGTTCTACGCGGCCTGGGTGGCCTGCTTCAGGGTGTAAACCAGGCAACGCCGCGCCAGCTCGATCTTGAAGGCGTTTTCGGATTGCGGCCGCGCGTCCTTCAAGGCCGCGTCCGCGGCTGCCTTGAACACCTGCTCGCCGGGCGCCTGGCCCTGCAACGCCGCTTCGGCCTCCGGCGATCGCCACGGGCGTGTGCCGACACCGCCCAGCGCCACGCGGACATGCGAGATCCTGCCCTGGCTGACCGTCGCCACCACCGCCGCGGACGCCAACGCGAACTCGTAGGACGCGCGGTCGCGCAGCTTCAGGTAGACCGAACGGTTGCCCGGCGCGGGCGCCGGCAGCGTCACGTGGGTGATCAGGTCGCCGGGCTGCAGCACGGTCTCGCGATCGGGCGTGTTGCCCGGCAAGGTGTAGAAGTCGCCGATGGGCACCGCGCGCGTGCCCTGCACGCCCTGGATATGCACCGTCGCTTCCAGCGCCATCAAGGCGACGTTCATGTCCGACGGATTGCTGGCGATGCACTGCTCGCTGGTGCCCAGTACGGCCAGGTTGCGGTTGTATCCGCCTATCGCCGAACAGCCGCTGCCCGGCTCGCGCTTGTTGCACGCCGCGGCGGTATCGCGGAAATACACGCAGCGCGTACGTTGCAGCAGGTTGCCTCCCGTGGTCGCCATATTGCGCAGCTGCGCCGACGCGCCCGCCAGCAATGCCTGCGACAGCACCGCGTAGTCGCGCTTGATGGTGGCGTCGTTGGCCAGGTCGGCGTTGCGCACCATGGCGCCGATGCGCACACCGCCGCCATCCTGCGGTTCTATCCGGTCCAGGGCCAGGCGGCTGATGTCGATAACGCGAGCTGGCCGCTCCACGTCCAGCTTCATCAGGTCGATCAGCGTGGTGCCGCCCGCCAGGAACCGCACATCCGCGCCTTGTTGCGCCGTGCGCGCGGCAGCGCCCGCCCGCACCGCGTCCTGGACGTCATTGGCGCGTGTCAACTGGAACATTTCCATGCTGTCCTCCTAGGCCTTGCGGCGGACGTCCTGGACGGCCGCGACGATGTTGGGATAGGCGCCGCAGCGGCAGATGTTGCCGCTCATGGCTTCGCGCACATCGGCGTCGGCGGTGCCCCAGGGCTCGCGCAACAGCGCGACGGCGGACATGATCTGGCCGGACGTGCAGTAGCCGCACTGGTAGCCGTCGTGCTCGACGAACGCCGCCTGCATCGGATGCAGTTGGCCCGGCTGACCGAGGCCTTCGATGGTGGTGATCGCGTCGCCCTCGTGGGTCGCGGCGAAGCTCAGACAGGAATTCACGCGGCGCCCGTTGACGTGGACCGTGCATGCCCCGCACTGGCCGTGGTCGCAGCCCTTCTTGGTACCTGTCAGATGCAGATGCTCGCGCAACGCATCCAGCAGAGTGGTGCGCGGATCGAGGTTCACGTCATGGGTTTGGCCATTCACTGAAAGACGCATGGGTATCGTTCCTTCCGGCGCCTTGGCAGCCGGTTGATCGGTGGAAGTGGCAGGGGGCGTAGCCTTGGGCGCGGCGTCCGCGACCAGGTGCGCCGCAGCGCTTGCCGACAGCCCGGCGGCGCCGACGCCGGCCAGGAAGCTCCGCCGTGCCGGGCGGTTCAGGCTCTTGTCGGGATCGGCGGACGCGCGCGCAGGCTTGGGGGGAGAAGCAGGCATGAGTATCTCCGTAGGACGCAGCCCGCGGGACAGGCTGCCGAGCAAAACCCCGGCCATCGGCAAGATGCGTACCCAGTCCGATATTTCCACGACCGCCGCCATCGCGCCGATACGAATCGTGACACCCCACGGGACCGCGCTGGCGGACGCTCACATATCAATTTCTTGCGGTTCTATACGAAGCACATCGCATCTGATAGGGCTGTTATGGCTCAACATCTTCTGGCGCCCCGCAGGCTTTTATTGCAGTATTGGCTGATGGTCGTGTCGTCCTGGTGACCTAGTTCGAATGGACGCGACACCGCCTGCATTTCGTACCGAGTCTTCCCGGGACCTACAACAAAGATGCAGGCGCTGAGAACCTATGCACTCGTATCGATTCTGTTTCTGGCGCTCCTGCCTGGTAGTTGGACGCCGGCAAGCGCCGCCGTCCCCAGAACCTTTTTTCTGCCGGATGAAACCGAATTCGCGGTTTCGCTGAAGCCTTTCATTACCGCCTACGCCGACCCCGGCGGCCAACTCGATTTCGAACAGATACGCCAATTGGCCGAGCGGAATCCCGATATTTTCCAGCCGGCGGAAATAAGAGGCCGGGCCGCCACCGGCCCCGAGACGGCGTGGTGGCTGCAACTGGTCATCACCAATACCAGGGATCACGCCAACCGGCTCACGCTGGTGGCGGGCCCGAGCAACCTCGAGCACGTCGATTTCTTCGTCGAAACGAAGGACGCGCAGTGGCACACCCGTGCCGGCACCCAGGTTCCCATCCTGCAGCAGCAGGATCTGACGCGCTTTCCCACGCTGGGCCTGGACCTGAACGGCGACGAAACTGTACGCGTGTGGGTAAAAATCAAAAGTCACACGCCCTACACGCTCAATCCGGTGCTGTATACGCGCCGCGTATTCCAGACGGCGGACAGCGTGACGACAAGTTCCGACAGCATATTCGTCGGGGCGGGAGGCGCGCTGGTCGCGTGCATGGTATTGGCCGCGATCGTGGCCCGGCGCGCGCCCTTCCTGTGGCTGGCGGCGATCGGCGCCGGCGCGGTGGTGCGTGAAGCCGCCGGCCGCGACTATCTGCAGCGGCTGCTCTGGCCGCTGGATGCCACCTGGGGCTATCGGCTGGAATTGACACTCGACATCCTTTACCTGGCCTTGTGCGCCATGTTCGTCCGGCGCGCGGCCAGCAGCGATCCGCTGACCATCCCGGGCACGCGGGTCTATCCCGCGGCCATCGCGTGCCTCTGTACCTGCCTGCTCGCGGCCATGCTGTTGCCGGTGCCGTTCGCGCTTCCGGTTCCCATCTCGCTCTGGCTGTACCAGGGCCTTACCGCCCTGCTGGCCGCCTGCATGCTGGCATCGGCCGCCATGCTGGCCAGCCGTGCGACCGCCGCGCCTTCCGCGCCGGCCGCGCGCCGGGCCCGCACCGTCGCGGCCCTGTTGGCCTTGTCCGCGATCTTCATCATCGTGGACGCCGGCGTCAGGACCATGGGGCCGTTCCTGCCCTCTCCGCTGATCTCCAACGCGATGCTGCTGGACTCCGGTTCGCCGCCGCTGGCCCTGCTCGCCGTGATCGGCAACCTGACGGTCATGACACTGTGGGCGGCGGGCCAGTTCGCCCTGTCCAGGCCCATGCCGCCGGCGACCTCCCCGGCCAGGCCGCGCCGCGCGCCGCCGCCGCTGACGACGCAGGAGCCTGAACATGCGCCCGCGCCGCCGGCCTTCCTGCCCGTGGCGGTGCCCGCGGGCGTCGGGGCGCAGGCGTCCGTCGCCACCCAAGCCATGATCCTGGGCTATGTCGGACACGACCTGCGCGCGCCGCTGGCCATCATCAGCGGCTACGTCCGCCTGTTGCGGCAGGCCGCCGCGCCCACCCAGCACGACTATCTGGATGTCATCGAACGCAGCGTCGGCCATCAATTCGGCCTGATCGAAGAACTGCTCACCTACAGCAAGCTGGAGCTCGAACCCTTCGCCATCCATCCGGAAGAAGTCGAGCTGCCGCTGCTGCTGGACGAACTGGCCCGCTTCGGCATCGCGCTGTGCACCCATCAGCGCAACAGCTTCGAGTACCTGCCCGCACCGACCTTGCCGGCGGTCGTACGGGTGGACGCCAAGCGCGTGCGGCAGACCGTATTGAACCTGCTCGGCAACGCGGCCAAATTCACTACGGACGGCACGGTGAAATTCGAAGCCCGGGTGCAGGGCCAGGATGCGGCGCGAGCGGAATTGCATATCGCCGTCTTCAACGACGGCCCGCACATCTCGGTGGAGGACCAGCGCGAGATCTTCCTGGCGTTCCGGCAATTGCATCGCCGCGAATCCGGCCTGGGCCTGGGTCTTTTCATCGTCGAACGGATCGCGCGCGCCATGGGCGGCAACGTCCGCGTGGACAGCGCCCCCGAACGGGGCAGCCGCTTTCACCTGACCATCCCGATCGAATTGGTGGACGCTTCCGCCGTCGATACACGGCCGCTGGGACAGAGCCACGCGCGCGACCTTCAAGGACCGCCGCTGGCGGCGCCCCCGCTGGCCCTGCGCCTGGCGCTATCGCGGCTGGCGCAGGATGGCGAGCTATCCGAGATCGAAAACTGGATCCACGAAACACGCGCGGTCTACCCGCAATACCAGGCCTTCTATGACGAAGTCGCCAAACGGGTGGAAACCTTCGACATGGAGCGGCTGCAAAGGCTGGCCCTGCAAGGCACGATGTAGCCAGGCCAGATGGCCAGGTGTCGGGACATGTGTCAGGCCAGATGTCAGGCCAATTGACATACTAGACGTCAGGCCAGTCCGATATTTCCATCAGCCTCATGTGCATCCTCCGGCGCTCCCCTAGTCTGCGCCCGCCAACCGGATATACCCATCCGGTCTTCTGCCGCACGAGGTTTCCCATGATGGAATTAACCGTCGACTTTATTTTCACCCCCCAGGACGCGACAGCGCTGCAGCGCATCCTGACGGACATCGACGTCAATCCCTACGCCAACTATGGCGCTTTCGAAGAGCGGGTAGACGCCGTCATCCGCAGCGGCCAGGTACCCACCGCCTTCCTGGATTGCTGCGAAATGCGCCGGCATGCCGACAGCTACGAAAGCCCCTACGTCGTCCTGCGCAACTGCCCCATCGATGCCGAGCTGCCCTACCTGGACTTCGACAACCCTGTGCACGACAAGCGCGAACGCAAGGGCACTCACGTCGCCGAGGCTTTCCTGCTGCTGTACGCCAAGCTGATGGGCCAGGAGCCCATCGGCTACGCCAATGTCAACGACGGCGACATCTTCCAGGACATCCATCCGCAGAAGAGCCTGGCGCAAAGCCAGTCCCAGAAGGCCATGAAGCCCATCTATTTCCACAAGGACCTGGCGAATCATTTCGTCCGCCCCGACTGGGTCAACATCCTGGGCTTGCGCGCATCGCCACGCAACCAGATCTACACCTGCTACGTGCGCAACAAGGACCTGCTGCCCTTCCTGGGCGCGGATCTCTGCGCCGACCTGCGCCAGCATGAATTCCACACGCCCTATGACGACCTCACCCTGCATAACAGCAAGGTGCGCCTGGGCGAGGCGGACGTGCATCCGGTGCTGGGCGGCGCAACGGCGACCGACCTGCGCTTCTTCGAAAACCGCACGCGCGGCCTGACCCAGCGCGCCAGCCGTGCCGTGGAAATGCTGATCTCCGCGCTGCACAAGCTGAAGAAGCGGGTGCAGATCCTGCCGGGCGACCTGGTCGGCGCCGCCAACAACGATTGCCTGCACAGCAAGGACGTGGGGCTGGTCCTCGATCCGGAGGCGTTGCGCAACCGCTGGCTGATGAAGACGGTCAACGTCCGCTCCCTGGCGCAACACGCGCAGTACTTCTCCGACGACCGGCCGCGCGTCGTCAACGGCTAAGGGGAAAGCACATGCGCACGCCTTTCCCTGTGGACCATTTCGATCTGGTGTCCCGGACCCTGCCCACGCAGGTCGCGATCCGTCACGGCGGACGCGACTGCAGCTACGCCGACCTGCGGGCCGCCGCGGATCGTGTGGCGAACTGCCTGCGCGCCCTGGGCGTGGGACGCGGGGTCGTCATCGGCATCGCCCTGGAGCGCTCGGTCGAATGGGTCGCGGCGATGCTGGGTGTCCTGAAGGTCGGGGCGGCCTACCTGCCGCTGGACCCGGCCTATCCCAGGGACCGGCTTGCGCTGTGCATCGCGGATAGCGGCGCCCGCTACGTCATCAGCGACGCGGCGAACCGCCACATCAGCCCGGACAACGTTCTACTGATCGAAGCCCTGGTCGCGGACGCGCGCGGGGCGGACAAGGCCGCGTGCGAGGTGGATGGGCCGGGCGTCGATACGCCGGGCGTCGATACGCCGGGCGTCGATACGCCGGGCGTCGATACGCCGGGCGTCGCCGCGCCGGGCGTCGCCACGCCGGGCGTCGCCACGCCGGGCGTATCCACGCTGGGCATCGAGGCACTTGGCGTAGATACGCCCCCGGTGGCGGCGGACGCGGATCCCGCCTATCTGCTGTACACCTCGGGATCGACGGGCCGTCCCAAGGGCGTCGTCGTGCCACGCGCCGCCCTCGCCTACCAGATGCAATGGTTCGTGCGCGAGTTCGCCTGCGGCCAGCACGACGTCTTCCTGCAGAAGACGTCCACGGCCTTCGACGCTTCCGTATGGGAATACCTGGCGCCCCTGATGGTGGGCGCCACCATGGTCATCGCCGACCACACCCCCGCCGCCATCGCGCAGGCGGCGCGCGAACACCGCGTCACCCTGCTGCAGCTCGTGCCCGCCATGCTGCAGGCCCTGGCCGATTCCGACACACTGCGCGATCTCTCTAGCCTGCGCCTGCTGTTCTGCGGCGGTGAACCTCTGCCGCGCCGGCTGGTCACGCGCGTGCAGGCCTGCCTGCCCATCCCCGTCGTCAACCTGTACGGCCCCACGGAAGCCACGGTGCAGTGCGCCTTCCACCTATGCCTGCCGTCGGACGGCGACACGCGCGACCCGGTTCCGCTGGGACGTCCGTTGCCAGGCACCCTGTTCCATATCCGGCAGGAAGCGCCGGACGGCGCCGGCGAGCTGACGATCGAAGGCCCGGGCGTCGCCAGCGGCTATCACGGACAGGCCGCCCTGACGGCGGAGCGCTTCGGCACGTCGCCCGCCGGCGGACGCACCTATCGAACCGGCGACAGGGTCGCGCTCGACCGGCACGGCGACCATATCTTCCTGGGACGCGCCGACAACCAGGTCAAGCTGCGGGGACTGCGCATCGAGCTCGAAGAAATCGAACACGCGGTCGCGCGCTGCGCGCCAACGGTGCGCGGCGCCGTGGCCATCGTCAACGCGGCCGAGCAGATCGAAGTATTCGTCGATGCCGGCCCGGCCGACTGGAACGAGGCCAGCGTCCGTATCGCCCTGGCCGCCGCGCTGCCGGCCCATATGCAGCCGGCCATCTATACGCCATTGGATCATCTGCCCCTGCTGCCCAACGGCAAGCGCGACCGCGGCGCCCTGCGCCAGTTGAGCACGCGGAGCACGGCAGGCGTACCGAACGACACAGCGCCCGCCCGCGGCGGTCTCGATGTCGCCGCGCGCGTACGGGCCGCCTGGTCCAGGGTGCTGCCGCACAGCACCGCCGACGATAGCCATTTTTTCCAGGCGGGCGGCCATTCGCTGATGGCCATGCAACTGGTGGCCGCGCTGAACCAGGACTTCGGCCTGCAGCTTTCCGCCAGCACGCTGTTCGCCCAGCCCACGCTCGCCGCCTTGACGCGCCTGGTGGAAACCACCGCCCGCGACCGCGCCAAACGCCGTCTGCCGACCGGCTTCGCCAGGCTGGGCGGCCCCGCGCACGCGCCCAAGGCATGGTTCGTCCACCCGGCGGGCGGCGGCATCTGGTGCTATCGCGATATCGCGGAATCGGCGCAAGACATGGCGTCCTATGGCATCGCCTGCGAGCCGCACGCGGACGGCGCCTACGAGACCGACCTGCGTCGCATGGCACGGCGCTACGCCGACCAGGTCCTGGCGCAGGATCCCGACAGTCCGCCCATCCTGTGCGGCTACAGCTTCGGCGGCAACGTCGCCTACGAAATGGCGGTACACCTGCAATCGCAAGGCGTCGAACCGGCGCTGCTGGTGCTGCTGGACACCTACATCAGCCGGCCCACCGGCGAAGACACCCTGGACTTCATCGCCAGCTATGCGCGCAAACTGATGGACGGCGACGCACAGGCGCCTTCCCGGGACGACCTGGCCGTGATGCCCGTCGACGCGCGCAACCGGATGCTGCTGGAGATGGGCATCAAGGGCGGGCACCTGCCCGCCGATGCCACGCCGCGCGACGTGGAACAGGGCCTGGCGATATGGATCGCCAACAACCATGCGGCCAGCACGCATGCGCCGCGCGACGTTTTCGAAGGCCCCACGCTGTTCATCCGCGGTACCGGAAACGCGCGCGACAGCCTGCAGGGATGGCCGCCCTTGTTGAAGTGGCTGCACGTGCAGGACGTGCCCGCCGACCACTACTCGCTGTACCGGCAACCCGTCGCCGGCTATATCGCCTCCTTGATCGAAGCGGCCATCCAGCGCTCGCTGCGCGGGAGAACCCATGCCGTGGCGTAGCGGGGGCGCGCGGAACATTCCAGGCCCTGCTCCGCGCCACCTGCCCCTGCTGATCGCATTGACGTCCGTGTGCGGCTTCGTCGCCACGGACATTTTTCTGCCCGCCGTCCCGGCGCTGGCGCACGTCTACGACCGCGACGCCACGGATATCCAGGCCATGTTCAGCATGTTCCTGTACGCCCTGGCCGCCAGCCACCTGATCCATGGCCCCTTGTCGGATGCCTACGGCCGGCGCATACCCCTGCTGATGTCGCTGGCCACCTATTCCGCCGCATCGCTGGCCATCCCCTACACCGACTGCTACGACCTCGTGCTGGCATGGCGCGCCCTGCAGGCCGTCGGCGCCTGCGGCGCGATCGTCGTGGGCCGCGCCGTCGCGGCGGACTTCCACCACGGCGAAAGCCTCAGGGATTTCTTCCTCGGCATCTCCATCGTCGTCGGCATGTCGCCCGCCCTGGCGCCCGTGCTGGGACAGCAGCTCTACGCAGCGCTGGGCTGGCAGGCCTGCTTCCTGTTCACCGCCGCCTTCGGCGCGCTGCTGGGATTGCTCGTGTATGCGAAGCTGCCGGAAAGCCTGGCGGCGCCCGCCCCGCGCGATGCCTGCGCGCGCCAGGCCTGGAGCGCCTATGGCGCGGTGCTGCGGTCGCGCGATTTCCGTCTGAACGCCGCGATCATCGCGGTATCGCAGGCGGCGTATTTCGCCTACCTGTCGGAGTCGGCCTTTCTGCTGCTCGGACAGGGACTGGCGCCCGGCGCGTTGGGCTACACCTACATCAGCCTCTCGGTCGCCTACGTGGCCGGCAATGGCGTGGCGCGCGCGCTGGCGCCCCGCGTCGGCGGCCCCGCCTTGTACCGCCTGGGCTGCCAGCTGTTTCTTTGCGCCGGGCTCGCACTGGGCATGGGCCTGCCCCTGCTGCCCGCTTCCACGGGCCTGCTGTTGGCGGGGGTATCCCTGCTGACCTTCGCCAACGGCTTCCTGCTGCCTCTGGGCACCGCCGCGGCGATCGGCGCGGCGCCGGCCAACGCCGCCAGCGCCTCCGGACTGGCGGGCTTCCTGCAGCTTTCCTGCGCGGCGCTCGCGGCGCAGACGATAGGCCCCCTGACCGCGCATCGGCCGGGCGCATTCGGACTCGTCATGCTGGGCTTCGGCATGGCGAACTTCGCGCTCTATCTGGTGCTGCGCCGACGCCAGCCATGAAGGAAACATACCGTGCTACTGCCCTTCCGCACCGCGGCGCTGCCCGCCGACATCGCCGACTTCACGCTCACCCAGGCGATCGCCGCCTTGCGACGCGGGGCCATCCACAGCCATGAGCTGATCGACGCCACCCAGGCCCGGCATGCCCGGCACGGCCAATTCGGCGCCTTCATTTCCACCGCGTTTGAACACGCGGTGCACCAGGAGCCGGAATACGCCGGCGCGATCCACATACCGGGGCCGGTTTCGTTGCTGGGTGTCCCCATCGCGGTCAAGGACAACGTGCACGTGACCGGCTTTTCCTGCACCGCCGGCACGCCGGCGCTGGCGCGATTCCGGCCCGCACGGGACGCCACCGTCATCCGACGCCTGCGCGACGCCGGCGCCTTCTTCGTCGGCAAGACGAACATGCATGAGCTGTCGCTGGGAGTGACTTCCCACAACGCCTATTTCGGCGACGTGCGCAATGCACGCGATCCGGCGCGGCTGGCCGGCGGCTCCAGCGGCGGCAGCGCGGTGGCGGTGGCGCTGGGCCTGGCCTACGGCGCGATCGGCACCGATACGGCGGGCTCGATCCGCATCCCGGCGGCATTGAACGGCATCGTGGGCCTGCGGCCCACCGTGGGCCGTTATCCGGGCGACGGCGTCGCGCCGGTCAGCCCCACCCGCGACACCCCGGGGCCGATGGCCAGGACCGTCGCCGACGTCGCCTTGCTGGACCAGGTCATCACCGGCACGCAACGCCCGGCCATGGCGGCCCGGCCCGAGTGCATCCGCCTGGGCGTGGTGCCGCGGCTCTTCTTCGACGGGCTGGATGCGCAGGTGCACGCGCTCGCGCAGCAGGCGCTGCGGCGCCTGGAAGACAGCGGCGTACGCCTGATCGAACTGCACATGCCGGAGCTGGGACAGTTGAACGACAGCACCAGCACGGCGATCGGCTACGCCGAGTTCTGGCCCGCCATGGAACGTTACCTGCGCACCCACGGCACGGGCCTGTCCATGGAAGACCTGGCACGCGGCGCCGCCGGCGATGACGTGCGCGCGCTGATCGAGAATTTCCTTGCGCCCTCTTCACCGCATCGCGTGCCGTCCGAGCTGTACGAAGCGGCCATCCGCACGCATCGGCCCGCCCTGCGCCGCTTGTTCCTGGAACAATTCTGCCGCCACAAGCTCGACGGCATCATCCTGCCGACGACGATCGCCGTGGCCGGCAGGCTGGCGTCCATGGCGGGCATCGTCGCGCTGAACGGCGAGCCGATATCCGCCAACTACGCCTATCTGCGCAATACGCTGCCGGCCAGCAACGCGGGCCTGCCGGGGCTGGCCCTGCCGGCCGGCTACACGCCACAAGGGCAGGCCGTCGGCATCGAGATCGACGGCCCGCCGCATGGCGACCGCCGCCTGCTGGAAATCGGCTTGACGCTGGAAGCCATACTCTCGGTACCCATCGCGCGCGCGACGCCAGCCCACTGACAGGTCCGCTTGGATAGAATTGAGGCCCAATCAAAAGAAGAGGCCATCATGAGACAACACGCCGCACGACGGTACGCTCCCACCTGCCTGGCCGTCGCGCTCGCCTGCTGCGCCGCCATCGCCACCGCGCAACCCGCGCCCACCACCACGGCGGCGCCGGACAGCGCCACCGCGCCCGCACCGGCCGGCGCCGCGCCTCAAGCGTCCCCCGCCGCGAAGCCGGCCGCCAAGCCGCATGGCCGCGACGAATTCTTCTGGCTGGGCGAAATCAACAAGGCCACCGCGGTCATCAACACCGACGAAGGCCTGCTCGACAAATCCATGGCGCCGCGCCTGGCCGCCGCCGTCGCCAAGGTCATCCAGGACGGCGATCAGCCCGGCGGCAAGCGTCCGTCCACGGTCATCACCTTCGAACCGCTGCTGATCAAGGCCGGCGGCCTTGACGTCACGCTGCTGCATGCGGGCCGTTCCAGCCAGGACATGCACGCGACGTATCGCGCGGCCATCCTGCGCGACAAGCTGCTGGAGCTCGCCGACCAGCTGAACGCCACGTCGACCACGCTGGTGAACCTGGCGGCCAAGCACGTCGACACCATCGTGCCCAACTACACCAACGGCGTGGCGGCCCAGCCCAACAGCTATGGACACTATCTGCTGGGCCACGCGGCGGGGCTGGACCGCGATGCCCAGCGCATCCGCGAGACCTATGCCCGCGTGGACCGTTCGCCCATGGGCACCACGGTGCTGAACGGCACCAGCTGGCCGCTGGACCGCAAGCGCATGGCCGACTATCTGGGCTTCAGCCAACTGGTCGACAACGCCTATGACGCGTCGCAGATTTCCTCGATGGACGAGCCCGTCGAAGTTTCCTCCATCGTCACCAGCATCGCATTGCACACGGGCAACTTCATCGAAGACATCATGACGCAGTACGCCGAATCGCGTCCCTGGATCCTGCTGCAGGAAGGCGGCGGCAATACCTACGTGTCCAGCGCGATGCCGCAGAAGCGCAATCCCGGCCTGCTGAACTCCACGCGCAGCGACGCATCCACCGCCATCACGCTGGCGATGGGACCCATCATCCAGACCCACAACATCACCCCGGGCATGCCCGATCCCAAGGACGTCGAACAGAATTCCGCCATGGTCGACAGCGCCATCAAGGCGCTGAAGAAATGGGATCGCGTGCTGAAGGCCCTGGTGATCAGCCCGGACCGCGCGCTGGAGGAATTGAACAGCGACTGGACGGCATCGCAGGAACTGGCCGATCTGCTGATGCGCAAGTACAAGCTGCCCTTCCGCGAAGGACATCATTTCGCGTCCGAAGTCGTGGAGTACGCTCGCCAGAACAACATCAAGCCGCTGGATTTCCAGTACGCGGACGCCAAGCGCATCTACGCCGAAGTCGTGAAGGGCAGCAAGTATCCGCAGGAATTGCCCATGACGGAAGCCGAGTTCCGTGCGTCGCTGGACCCCGTGGCCATCGTCAGGAACCGCGCGACGTCGGGCGGACCGCAGCCGGCGGAAATGGAACGCATGCTGAAGGAAGCCCGCGCGAAACTGTCCGCCCAGGCCGACTGGATCAAGCAGCGCCGCGCCCATATCGATGACTCGCTGGGACGGCTGGACAAGGACTTCAACCAGCTTGTCGCCAGCGCCGCGCCGGCCAAATAACCGCCCCGATCTTGAGCAAATCTTCCTATGCCGTGCCGCCCGCGCAAGCGCGGGCGATCTGGCTGCGCGCGCAGTGCCTGGATCGGCCGGCGCCCTTCGGCGCCGGGCCGCAAGCCACGCGCACGGCCGTCGAGCACCTGGGCTACGTGCAGATCGACACCATCAACGTGATCGAGCGCAGCCATCATCACATCCTGCACACCCGTATTCCCGCCTACGCGCGCACGGACCTGGAGCGCGCGCAGTCCGTGGACAAGACGGTGTTCGAATACTGGACCCACGCGCTATCCTATGTGCCGACGGCGGACTACCGCTACTTCATGCCGGCCATGGCGCGCTACCGCACGGCGGCGCCCGACGTCTTCACCACGGTGGCCGCCGAAGACTATGCGGCGCTGATCAAGCGCATCCGCAAGGAAGGCGCGCTATCGATCCGCGATATCGACGAAGAACTCGTGGAAAAGACCCATCCCTGGGGCAGCCGCAAGCCATCGAAGCGCGCGCTGCGCCTGGGTTTCCTGACGGGGGACCTGACGATCAGCCGGCGCGTCGGCATGCTCAAGACGTATGAACTGGCGCAACGCCATTTCGCGTGGCCGCGGCGTCCGCGCCCGGCCACGCCGGGGCAGTTCGCCGACTACCTGCTGGACCGCGCCATCCGCGCGCAGGGCATGGCCAGCCTGGACTCCATCTGCTACGGCAACCTCTCGATGAAGGCACTGGTCGGCGAACGCATCGCCGCGCGCGTGCGGCGCAAGGGACTGGTGCCGGTCCACATCGACGGGCACACGGTCCAGCATTGGGCAGCCCCCATGACGCTGGATGCGCCGCCGGCCGGCGATGGCCGGCCGCTGGTGCATCTGCTGTCGCCCTTCGATCCGCTGGTCATCCAGCGCAAGCGCCTGCAGCTCTTCTTCGGCTATACGCATCGCTTCGAAGCCTATGTGCCGCCGGCCAGGCGCGTGCTAGGGTATTTTGCATTGCCGGTCCTGGTGGGTGACGAGATCGTCGCCGCGATCGACCTGAAAACGGACAGGCAGGCGCGCAAGCTCATCGTCAAGCAATGGACCTGGCTGGCGAAGAAGCGTGCCGGCATGAAGCCGGCGATCGAAGACGCCCTGCATGCCTTCGAACGCTTCCAGCTGGGCGGCTGACGCGCCGCCGTCGGGCGTCAGTCTTTCAGCGCATCTTCCAGCAGCGTGTTGATGAGGTCATTGGTGCCCACGCCATCCGCCTGCGCGCGTGCGCGCAGCGCATCGATCAACGGCTGCTTGAGCTTGACCGGAAAGGATACCAGTCCGGCCGCCTGGTCCAGCTTGCGCTGCTCCCGCCGGTCGACGGCCGGCGCGGCGCCGCCATAGCGGCCGGGAGGCACGGCGGCGTTCAGCTTGCCCATCAGTTTCAAGGCTTTGTTCTTTTCGAGATCGGTTTTTTTCATGAGGATTCCTGCGTAGGCAGCGCGGCGGGCATACCGCGCTGGCGGCTATGCTTGTACCACGTTGCACACAAAGCGGCGCCGCGCGCATGCAGGCACAGGCCCTGTACGCCACGCGGATGTCCGGATATGCGATGCCGCAAGCTTAGCCTGGGCAGGCGCAATGCACGATGGAATTCTCGAGGGGGCGCGACCACACAGGACGCGTGGTCGGACCGGCTGGTCTGGCCACGCTTTTTTTTTGGCCTTTTACAGGCCATCTCGCCCCCTTGGCTCAATGGAGAAACGATGCCGAGCATCCAATCTTGTAACGCCCATTCCCCGTGCTACGCCCCGAAAGACATGTCCTCCGCCGGCGGCGGCAAGAACGCGGCCGTATCGGGCCGCCGCCAAGCCGCCGCCTCGGGCTCCTCGACGCAAACCGCCGCGTTCGACATGGCCGCCATGCTGGAAGCAGTCGTCCGGCAGCCGGAAAGCCTGCGGCAGGTCGTCGCACGCCTGGACGACGATCATTCCCCGCTGACCCGGCAGGAAATCGCGGCTGCCCGGCTCAGTCACAACGGCCCGCCCAGCCTGGGCCGCGGGCGAACGCAGTCCCCATCCGCCCGGAGCGCCGCGCCGTCCGCGTCCGGCGCCAAGCCGGGGGCCTGAGCGCCGCCCGGTCTCCCCCGCAAGTTTTCGGCCATGGATGCGTTTTCAGGAACGACGATTGCGCTTGCGCGACGGTGTCGCCGATCCATTTCGGCCACCCACGCCGTGGGCGTACCCCACGATCATTTCAGCGGCGGAACAGTGAAACTGAACAGTCTTTCATTCATGGATGGAGAGGCCATGCCGGACCGGTATGCCCTGCGCCGCAATGCCGGTCCCACCACGCTGGTGCCGGCGGAAAACCTCAACCCGCACCTCGCCTGGAACGACGTGCCGGACGGCACGGCGTCCTTCGTCCTGCTTTGCGCGGACCTGGACGCTCCCACCGACAAGTCGGGCATCAACAAGCCGGGCGTGACGTTCGACGACGACAGCGAACGCGCGCTGTTCTACCACTGGGTGGTGGCCGATCTGCCGGCGAGCGTGCGCGACGTCGACGAAGGCGCGTACACGCCGCTGCATGGCGAAGGCGCATCGACGTCGATACCCGCGTCGGCGGGCCAGGTCGGGCACAACGACTACGCCGGCATGCCGGGGATGGAAGACGCCGCCGGCCATTGCTATGGCGGCCCCGCGCCGCCGTGGAACGACAGGCGCCCGCACCGCTATCGCTTCACGGTGTATGCCCTGTCGGTGCCCAGCCTGGGCCTGCCGGACGGCTTCAAGGCGGCCGACGTGCTCCAGGCCATGAAGGACGCCGTGCTCGCGGAGTCCTCGTTGACGGCGGTCTACACGCTGAATACCTCGCTATCCGCGACGCAGGTCGGCTCGCCTTCGGTGAGCTGAGGCCTGCCGGGCCGGCCGGTCTTGTGGGCTTGGCTAGCGGGACCAGCAGGCGAACAGCGATGGGAAAAAGCGCGCCGGCGTGTCCGCGTGTTCATGGGCAGGATGATAAGCGGCCCATAGGCGCGCGCCTTCGCCCTCCCATGGCGGCAGGATCGGCGCGCCCGCGCGCCAGAACTGGATGGCCTGCCGGACCGCCGGGTCGTGCCGGTTCCGGTACACCCATCGCAGTTCGCAGCCCGTATAAGACTTGGCCTCCCTGTCGCGCGGATGGGCCTTGCTCACGACCTGGACCATGTCCAGTTGGTCCAGCACGAAGTGCACGGTCATGCCCGCTCCCGCCGCCCACGCCAGGCCCGCCTTGCACTTACGGGCCACGGCCTGCACCGTGGCCTGCTTCGCAGACAAGGCCTTGCGGTACTTGGGATGCCGTCCGATGCTGGCCAGGAAGTCCGCCTGATTGGCGGGCGCGGCTTTGTTGAAATACTGCTGCTCCCGACGTTCGGCGGCGATCGCGGCATACTGGTCGATGCGGCTGAAATTCGGTTCGCCGGTCTCCGCCACGAAGTCCTGCGCATCGCGGAACTGCGGATAGTCGTAGGCGTAACGGCTGCGTTGCCGCGCCAGGCCGTAGACCAGGTCGCCCCGTTCGTAGCGTTGCTTGAATGGCGGATGGAATGGCATGCGGAAATCTCCTTCTGCCAGGGACCATACGTCGCGGCGCGGCGCGCGGGAATGCGGAATTTCCGAGATGGCCGAACGGCGCGCGATCCCATCCGACGCGGGGACGGCGCGGCAAGGCAAGCGATCGACGCAATCGCTACGCCGCCGAAAAACTCATCAGCTTGTGGACCAGCCCGGCCGAGGTCTTGGCGGCGAACTTGGTCATGAGCCTGGCCCGGTACATTTCGACGGTGCGCGGGCTCAGATCGAGCTGGCGGGCGATGACCTTGCTGGTCTTGCCCTCGGCGATGAGCGCGGCGATTTCCCGTTCGCGCGCGGTCAGCCCGGACGCCACGGGGCGTTTCGCGCTCAGGTCCTCGAAGACCCAGATGACCGCGGCAAGAGGTTGCCGCGATATCAGGGAACGGCCGGCGGTGTGGCACCAGAACAGCTCGCCCTGCCGGCGCTTCATGATGCGTTCGTCGGAATAGGCGTCGGTCTCGCCCAACACGCCCAGCAGCCTGCGGCCGGTGCGGGTGAACTCCGCGGCGGACGGATAGAGCAGTTCGAAGGAAACGCCGTCCAGCGCGCCGGCGTCGTAGCCGAACATGCCTTCCAGCGCGGTGTTGGCGAACTGGATGACCCGGTCGCGCGACACGCACATGCCCACCGGCGCGCGCATCAGGACTTCCTTGTAGTCTATGTCGGACGGGCTCATCGTTCGATCTCCAGAACAGCAACAGGGCCCACGCGCGGGCCGGGCCATCACATCCGCGCCAACGTAGTTTTACGGTATTGCCGCTGCCCTTGCCCGCTCCTACAGTGGCCTGGAGCATGATCGCTCGGGTCTTTTCTTCCCAATGGAGACAGGCAATGGAAAACCAAAAGGCAGGCGGGGATTTTCCTACATTTTTTTCGCACGTGCGGCCGGCGGATACGGCGTTCCGCTCGGGCGGCCTGCGCGATTTCTTCGTATACCGGGACCTGGGCATTGCCGAGGCCACGGGCGGCAAGGTGATCGCGCAGCTGGTCAGGGCCAATGAAGCGCCCGAGGCCGGCACCGGATGGCATATCCACGGCGCCGACTTCCATATCGTCTACATGCTGAAGGGCTGGGCGCGCTTCATGTACGAAGACCAGGAAACCCTGGTCAGCGCCGGCGATTGCGTGCACCAGCGGCCCGGGATCCGGCATTTCCTGTTCGACTACTCGCCCGACATGGAGTACCTGGAAGTCGTCGGCCCGGCGGACTTCACCAGCGTCCCGGTCACCGGCCCGTGTGAAGTCCCGCGCCCCGGCGCCTGGTCATAGCGCGCGCGAAGCCGCCGCTTTCCTCGCCCCTATTGACACGCAATATGTCCAGTACTTAATATTATGTATATACATATATAGGGGCGAGACACTGCGATAGCCGCCGTGCCGCTCCAGGTGGACGGGGCGACATGAAAGACAAGGTGGTGGTGCTGACGGGCGCCGGCGGCGGTATCGGCCGCGGGATCGCGCACGCGCTGGCGCGGGCCGGCGCAAGCGTAGTGGTGAACGACGTCGGCGTATCGCTGTCCGGCCAGGGCGGCGACGCCGGCGTGGCGGAAAGCCTGGCCGCCGAACTCCGCGCGGCCGGCGGTGCCGCCGTCGCCTGCGGCGACAGCGTATCCGACTGGAACAGCGCGCAGCGCATCGTCGCCTGCGCCCTGGACACCTATGGCCGCATCGACGCGGTCATCAACAACGCCGGCAACCTGCGCGACCGCTTCTTCCACAACATGGAAGAAGACGAGTGGCGTTCGGTCATCGACGTCCACCTGCACGGCACGTTCTTCGTCAGCCGGGCCGCCGCGCCGCATTTCCGTGCGCAGAACGGCGGCGCCTATGTACACATGACGTCCACGTCCGGACTGATCGGCAACTTCGGCCAGGCCAACTATTCGGCCGCCAAGCTGGGCATCGTCGCGCTATCCAAATCGATCGCGCTGGACATGCGAAAGTACGGCGTGCGCTCCAACTGCATCGCGCCTTTCGCATGGAGCCGCATGACCGACTCCATCCCGGCCAATACGCCCGAAGAAGCCGCCCGCGTCGAAAAGCTCAAGAAGATGGAAGCGGACAAGATCGCGCCCATGGCGGTCTACCTGGCCAGCGACGCCGCCGCCGAGGTGACCGGACAGGTCTTCGGCGTGCGCGCCAACGAAATCCTGTTGTTCAGCCAGCCGCGCCCGATACGGTCGGTGCATATGAGCGACGGCTGGACCCCGCAGAGCATCGCCGACATCGCCATCCCCGCCATGCGTTCCAGCTTCTTCGCGCTGGAGCGCTCCCCCGACGTGGTGAGCTGGGACCCTATCTGATTCTTCAAGCCTAGGAATTCGCATGGCCATCGACACCAAGGCGCGCGACAGCAACGCGCCCACGGGCCCGCTCGGGCCCGAACAAACCTACTTCCGCTTCCTGCAAGAGGGCGACTGGCGTATCCAGCGCTGCCGCGGCTGCGGCAAGGCGGTGTTCTATCCCCGCATCGCCTGCCCCGGCTGCGATGGCCAGGACTTCGACTGGGTCGCGCCTTCCGGCAACGGCACGGTGTACTCCACCACGGTCATGCGCCGCCCCGCGCAGGCCGGCGGCGACCGCAACCTGTGCCTGGTGGACCTGGACGAAGGCGTGCGCATGATGAGCCGCATCGAAGACGTCGACCCGGCGGCGCCGCGCATCGGCGACCGCGTGCGCGCCCGGCTGCGGCGCGAAGGCGAGCAGAACCTGGTGGTATTCACGCTGTTGGAGCAGACACGATGAGCGCGAACGCATTGCGCGGCGCCGCCGCCGTGGTCGGCGTGGGCCAGGCCGGCATGGGCTCGGCCGCCGGCTACACCGAAATGGAAATCCTGGCGCAGGCAGCTGCCCGCGCGGTCGCCGACGCGGGCCTGCGCATGTCGGACATCGACGGCCTGTGCACCTGCAGCGCGTCGGCCACCATGTGGGCCATGCCGGTCGCCGAGTACCTGGGCATCCGCCCGGCGTTCATCGACAGTACCATGCTGGGCGGCAGCAGCTTCGTGGCCCATCTGCTGCCCGCCATCCAGGCGCTGGCTGCGGGCGTATGCAACGCCGTGCTGGTCTGCTACGGCAGCACGCAGCGCACCGGCAACGTCAACCGCGCCGCCGTCGGCAAGATGCGCCAGGTGCTGGATCCGCAGCCCTACGAAACACCCTATGAACCCATGCAGCCTATCAGCGCCTACGCGCTGGCCGCCGCGCGCCACATGTCCCAGTACGGCACCACGCGCGAACAGCTGGCGGAAGTGGCGGTGGCGGCGCGCGCCTGGGCGCGGCTGAATCCCGAGGCGTATTCGCGCGATCCGCTGTCCATCCAGGACGTGCTGGATGCCCGCATGGTCTGCGATCCCCTGACGGTGCGCGATTGCTGCCTGCTGACCGACGGCGCCGGCGCTTTCGTGCTGGTGCGCGCCGACCGCGCCCGCGACCTGCCGCAACCGCCGGCCTACGTACTGGGCAATGCCACGGCCGTCTGGCACCGGCAGATCTCCAGCATGGAAGACCTGACCGTCACGGCAGCGGCGGAATCTGGATCGCGCGCGCTGCGCATGGCCGGCATGTCGCCCGGCGACGTCGACCTCGCCTGCCTGTACGACGCCTTCACCATCAACACCATCCTGTTCCTGGAAGACCTGGGCTTCTGCCCCAAGGGCGAAGGCGGGCGCTTCGTCGCCGACGGCGCCATCGCGCCGGGCGGACGGCTGCCGGTCAACACCAACGGCGGCGGGCTGTCGTTCGGCCATCCGGGCATGTATGGCGTGTTCCTGGTGATCGAGGCGGTGCGGCAGCTGCGCGGCCAGGCGGGCGAGCGCCAGCAGCGCTGCGACGTGGCGCTGGTGCACGGCAACGGCGCCACGCTGTCGAGCCAGTCCACCGCCATCCTGGGCAGCGCGGCGGCGCTGTGAAGCCTTCCTGCACGAGACCGACATGATCAACAAGATATTCCCCACCTTGCCCGACGCGGTGTCGTGCATAGTCGACGGCGCGTCCGTCATGGTGACCGGCTTCGGCGATTCGGGGCTGCCGCGCGAACTGCTGCACGCGCTGATCGACCACGGCGCCCGGGACCTGACCATCATCAGCAATAACGCCGGCACCGGCACCACCGGCCTGGCCGCGCTGCTGGCCGCCGGACGCGTGCGCAAGATGATCTGCACCTACCCGAAGTCGTCGGGCGCCGACGTGTTCACCGCCCTGTACCGGGAAAAGAAGATCGAACTGGAGCTGGTGCCGCAGGGCACGCTGCTGGAGCGCATGCGCGCGGCGGGCGCCGGCCTGGGCCCCTTCTTTACGCCGACGGGCTACGGCACGCCGATCGCCGAAGGCAAGCCGCAGTGCATCTACCAGGGCAAGGGCTATGTGCAGGAAGAGCCGCTGCGCGCCGACTTCGCGCTGGTCAAGGCCTATCACGCCGATCGCTGGGGCAACCTGACCTACCGCCTGGCCGGACGCGGCTTCGGCCCCGTCATGTGCATGGCCGCCGAAACCGCGATCGTGCAGGTGGACGACATCCTGCCGCTGGGCCTGATCCATCCCGAAACCATCGTCACGCCGGGCATCTTCGTCGGGCGTGTCGTGCGCAAGGACAGCAAATGACCCATACCGTGAACAAGCTCAGCCGCGACCGCGTCGCGCAGCAGGTCGCCGCCGATATCCCGCCGGGCAGCTACGTGAACATCGGCCTGGGCATGCCGACGCTGGTGGCCAAATACCTGGATCCCGCCAAGGAAATCATCCTGCACAGCGAAAACGGCATCCTCGGCATCGAGGACGTGACGCAAGGCGATCCTGGCGACGAAGACCTGATCAACGCCAGCAAGGCGCGCCTGCAATTGATTCCCGGCGCATCGATCTGCGACCAGTCGCTGTCCTTCGCCATGATGCGCGGCGGCCACCTGGACGCCACCATCCTGGGCGCGTTCCAGGTGAACCCCGAAGGCGACATCGCCAGCTGGGCCACCGATGACGCCGACGCCGTCCCCGGCATCGGCGGCGCGATGGACCTGGTGGCCGGCGCACGGAAAGTCATCGTGGTCATGGAGCACACCACGCGCGATGGCCGCCCCAAGCTGCTGCGTTCCTGCAGCTTCCCGCTGACGGGCAAGGGCGTGGTGGACGTGGTCTACACCGACATGGCGGTCATCGACGTCGACCCGGCGCGCGGCTTCGTGGTGCGCGCGATGGCCGCGGGCCTGACGCGCGAATCGCTGCAGGCGGCCACGGAAGCGCCGCTGGGCTACGCGGACGATCTGTTCTTCATTTGACCCAATTCAGCAGCCGCAGCACCAATTACCCGAGCACGAATACCAAAACGATCAACGATACCAATCGGAGACAAGCACGATGAAACACCTGACGAAGCACCTGTTCAAGCATGCGCTCGGCGCCGCCGCGCTGGCACTGGCCACGGCGGCGCACGCCGGACCCTTCCCCGACCACGCGGTGGAGATGATCGTTCCCTATCCGCCCGGCGGCACCGCCGACGCGGTGGCGCGCCCGCTGGCGGCCGTGCTGCAGGAAAAGCTGGGCGTGCCCATCGTCGTGTCGTACAAGGCGGGCGCGGGCAGCGTCATCGGCACGCAGTACGTCGCGCGCGCCAAGCCGGACGGCTACACCCTGGTCATGGTGCTGGCCGCCCACGCGATCAATCCCAGCCTGTATCCCAACCTGCCCTACGACTCCGTCAAGGATTTCAGCTCCATCGGGATGGTGGCCAAGCTGCCGCTGGTGCTCTACACCAACCCCAAGTTCGAGGCCAAGACGGTGCCTGAACTGATCCAGTACGCCAAGGAACATCCGGGACGCCTGTCGGTGGCGTCCGCCGGCAACGGCAACACCAGCCACCTGGCGACCGAGCTGTTCGCCACCACGGCCGGCGTGAAACTGCTGCACGTCCCGTACAAGGGCGGCGGTCCGTCGGTAACGGCCGCGATGGGCGGGGAAGTGAACGCCGTGTTCGCCGGGCCGGACTCGCTGCACCTGGCCAAGGCCGGCAGGCTGCATACGGTGGCCGTCACCAGCACGGAACGGCTGGCCTTGATGCCGGACGTGCCGACCGTGCAGGAAGCCGGCCTGAAAGGCTTCGAGGTACAGGGCTGGTACGGCGTGCTCGCGCCCGCCGGCACGCCGGCCGACGTGGTCGCCAAGCTGAACAAGGCCCTGACCGATTCCGTCAAGGATCCCAAGTTCTCCAAGACGGTCGAGGAACTGGGCTACATCCCGTCGGCATCCACGCCGGACGGCTTCATGGATTACATCAAGCAGGAGACGGCGCGCTGGGCCAAGGTGGTCAAGGACGCCGACATCAAGCTGCAATGACGACGCGGCCCGGCTCCGCCCGTAGCGGCCGCGCCGGGCCATACACGACAACCCCCGCATCACATCCACCATGCCTATATCCGTAATCGAATCCGCCGTATTCAAAGACATGTTCGGCACCGCCGCGATGCGCGCGGTGTTCGACGACGCCGCCACGCTGCGCCGCTACGTCGAAACGGAAGTCGCGCTGGCCCGCGTGCAGGCGCGCCTGGGCATCATCCCGCAGGCCGCCGCGGACGCCATCACCGCGCGCGCCGATGCCGCGCGGCTGGACGTGGACGTTCTGAAGCACGAAACCGAGATCGTCGGCTATCCCATCCTGCCGCTGGTGCACCAGCTGGCGCGCATGTGCGGACCCGAAGGCGAATACCTGCACTGGGGCGCCACCACGCAGGACATCATGGATACCGCCACCGTCCTGCAGGTGCGCGAGGCGCTCGACCTGATCGACGCCGATCTCGCCGAACTGGACGGCATACTCGACGCCCTGGCGCTGCGCTACCGCGACACGCCGATGGCCGGCCGCACCCACCTGCAGCACGCACTGCCGGTGACCTTCGGCTACAAGGCCGCCGTGTGGCTGCTCATGATACGGCGCCATCGCGAACGGCTGGCGCAGTTGCGTCCGCGCGCGCTGGTCGGCCAGTTCGGCGGCGCGGCCGGCACGCTGGCGTCGCTGGGCGAACAGGGCATCGCGGTCCAGGAAGCCCTGATGCAGGAACTCGGCCTGCAGGCGGCGCCGGTGACCTGGCACGTGGCGCGCGATGGCCTGGCGGAAACCGTCCAGTTCCTGGGCCTGGTGACGGGGTCGCTGGGCAAGATCGCCCTGGACGTCATGCTGATGATGACCAACGAGCTCGCCGAGGCCTTCGAGCCCTTCGTCAAGAGCCGTGGCGCATCCAGCACGATGCCGCAGAAGCGCAATCCGATTTCCTGCGAGCTCATGCTGAGCGCCTCCAAGGTGGTGCGCCAACATGCCGGCCTGGCGCTCGACGCCATGGTGCAGGATTTCGAACGCGCCACCGGTCCCTGGCATATCGAATGGTCGGCCATCCCGGAATCGTTCGTCGTGACCGCCGGCGCGCTGCGCCAGGCCAGGTTCATGCTGGGCGGGCTGGAAGTCGACACGCAGCGCATGCGGCGCAACCTGGACCTGACCGGCGGCTTGATCGTTTCCGAAGCGGTGATGATGGGCCTGGCGCCTTACCTCGGCCGCCAGACCGCGCATGACGTGGTCTATGACGCCTGCCGCATCGCCCTGGCGGAGCAATGCCTGCTGGCCGACGTGCTGGCGCGGGAGAACCGGGTGACCGAACACCTCGATCGCGCGGCGATCGATCGCCTCTGCGATCCGGCGAATTACCTGGGGGCCGCGCCGCAGATGGTGGATCGGATGCGGCGCTTCGGCGCGGCATAGCCGTGGCTGGCGTGCGCCCGCGCGGCGCACGCGCTCCCGCGATGGCCGGCTGAAGTGTTGCGTCGGTACAAATCGCAGAAGACTCAGTAACCAGATACGCGGATTCGCGACATAATCGTTCCCCGAGCGGCGCTGCGCCTGACAGCGCCCATGACGGCGATACATCGACGAACTTCGCGTGACATGAACCCGCACAAGATCCTGACCGCAGTCGGTGTCGCCGGCATGGCCTACATGGCGGTCGCCATGTCATACGGGCCTTCCACGGGGCCTGCCGCCCCAGCGGTGATCGCGCAGGCGGCCGTCGTCTCGCCCGGCGATGCCGCCGACTCAACCATGGCCGAGCAGCACGGGCCGATGCCGAAATGGGTGCGCGACATGATCGTGGTGGCGATCCGGGGCACCGGCCTCTAGGCGCCACGCCCGCTGCCCAAACAGCTCGGATATAGGTACGATGGACGGCCAGGGACGCCCCGGCCTGCCGCGCCGCCGCGTCCGCTTTCCAGGCGCCGCCCGAGGTCGCGGGAGGCCGCAGGAGATCGCATGAGGCTGCTACGCGACGACATCCAGGAACTGCTGTCCGCCGCCCCGCCGGCGGATGCGGCCCGTCGCGTGTCCGCCGGCAGGCCGCGCGGGCCGCGCAGTTGGCGGCTCAAGCGCAATTGCGCCCTGCGCCCCGCGCAATACCTGGCGGCAATCGGCGTGCTTATGGGCATGTCCGCGCTGGTGGCGGTGGGTTGCTGGATCCGCGGCCTCTGGCTGGTACCCGTCTTCTGCGGCGCGGAATTGCTGGGCATCACGGTCGCGGCGCTGGCCTACGCCCATCACGCCATCGACGGCGAAATCGTGCGCGTGGATAAGGATGGGCAGGTCCACGTCGACGTGGACCGCGGACGGCGGCACGACCGCTACGTGTTTCCGTCCAGCCAGACCCGCCTGGTCAAGCCGGCGGATGCGCCGGGCACGCTGTGGCTGCATCATGGCGCCACCCGCATCGAACTGGCCCGCTACGTGTCCACCGACACGCGCGAGGCCTTCGAAGGCCAGTTGCGCCAGGCGCTGCGGGAAACCTGGTCGTAGACGTTCAGAGCGAACGATCGGCCCGGGTGCCCAGCCATGCCGCGCAGCCGGCGAGCGCACCCTGCCCACCGACGTACATCGCGCCGTGGCGATAGAAACGCCACGGATCCAGGCCGGCGTGGCCGCGCAACACCCAGACGGCGCCGGACGGATCGGCCCAGGCCACGCGCGCCTGCGTGCCTTCCACCGCCGCCAGCAGGCCGGCGCCCGTCGCACCGGGACGCAGCACGACCGTCAGGGTGTCGCCCGCGCCGCGCAGCGGCATCAGGTTGACGCCGCCCGCGAGCAGGCATGCGCCCACCAGGCTCGCGACCACGCCCATGCCGGCGCCCGGGGTATCCCCGGGGCGCCGGCGCATCCACCATCCCACGGCCAGCGGAACCAGGCCGAACACCGCGAGCCATGCCAGGTCCCATGCCAGCGGATACGCGCTATCCATGCGGATGCGGTGGATCCGGGTGACCCAATGCGAGAGCACGGCATCGACGACGTGCCACATGCCGAATCCCAGCCAGAAATTGGCCAGCAGGCGCCGGCCCGCGCGCGGCAGCGCAAGATCGGCACGCGAGCGATACAGCAGATAGAACCCCGCCAGCGCGATCAGGTACATCACGGCATGGAACAGTCCATCGGCCATGATCTGCACGCGCAGGTCGGCGAAGCGGGCGGATTGCAGTCCGGACAGCAGATGATGCCACTGCAGGATCTGATGCAGCAGTATGCCGTCGAAGAACCCGCTCATCGCGAAGCCCAGGGCGTACCCCGCCCACATGTAGATCGAAGAGTATCGGGTCACCGCGGGGGACGTCGTGCGTATCTGGTCCATGCTCTGCCCATGCCGATATACGTTTGCGCGCCGCCAGCATCTTCCGGTCCCGCGATCCGCGCGGGCGGAGACGGGCCATCGGTGCACGAATCGGACAGGAATAGCTCTTGCTCGCCCGCTCCCATCGGCCGACTCCCGGCCGCCCTGAACGAGAGGCCGCCATGAACGCCACCGACCTGCCCTACGACGCCGCCCATTCCGCCGAGCAAGGCCAGCCCTTGTATCGGCGCCTGATTCCCCGCGCGACGAACATGATCCGCCTGGATCACACCCACGTCCTCACCACCTTCCACCGTTATCACGAAGACCTGCCGGCCTCGCGCAAGGCCGGCCTGGTGGGCGTGATCTGTACGGCGCTGGAAATCCACGCCACGCTGGAAGAGGAAATCTTCTATCCCGCCGTGCAGGCCGTCACGAGCAACGACGTGCTCAGCAAGAGCGTACCGGAGCATATGGAAATGCGCCGGCTGATCGCCGACCTGCGCGCCATGACGCCATCCGATCCGCGCTACGACGATACCCTGATGGCCTTGATGCGCGACGTGATCCACCATGTCGCCGACGAGGAAACCGTCGTGCTGCCGGAAGCCGAGCGGCTGTTTTCCGAGACGCGCCTGCAGGAACTGGGCGCGCGGATGACCAAGCGCCGGCTGCAACTGGCCGCCCCGCGCACGCCGCAGATCGCCCGCGACATGGCGCGCGGCATGCCGATGACCACCTTCACCGTGGGCGCCCTGGCCATGCTGGCGGTCGGCTGTATCATGCGCGCCGTTCGCTGAGCGGCGCGCCAGCATCCCGGGCGCCGAATGGCGCCCGGCGCAGGATCGACGAAGCAAGCAAGATCGGGCTTACCTTTTTCCACTGGCGGGGAAGCGTTTGCGCTAGATCAAGATCCCGTCACCCGCGGACACCGCCCAGTTCTTCCCTGGCCCATAATCGGATCGCCGTACCCGTCGGGACGGCGCGACCGCCACGGCGGCCGCTCACGCCCGCTACGCAGCCCGGACGGATCGGGCATCCATGGAAAGACTGATCCTTCCTCTGCCAGGGAACGAAGCATTCGCGACGCGGCTGGCCGCGCTGTGCCGCGCCGAACTCGGCGCGGTGGAAACACGGCGTTTTCCTGACGGCGAAAGCTATGTTCGCCTGCACGGCGACCCGCGCGGACGCGCCGTGGACATTGTCTGCACGCTGGCGCGGCCGGACCCGGGCTTCCTGAGCCTGGTCTTCGCCGCCGATGCGGCCCGCGAACTCGGCGCGGTCGAGGTGAATCTCGTCGCGCCGTATCTCGCCTACATGCGGCAGGACAAGCGTTTCCAGCCGGGTGAAAGCGTCAGCTCGCTGTCTTTCGCGCGGCTGGTGTCTTCCACCTTCGACCGCCTGCTGACCGTCGATCCGCATCTGCATCGCCACCCCGCCCTGTCGGCGCTGTACACCATTCCCACCTCGACACTGCACGCCGCGCCACGCCTGGCCGACTGGATCGCCGCCAACGTACCGACCCCGCTGATCATCGGTCCCGATGAAGAAAGCGAGCAATGGGCTGGCTCCATCGCCGCGCGTATCGGCGCGCCGCACGCCGTCCTGCGCAAGGTCCGCCACGGCGATCGCGAGGTCGACGTGGAAGCGCCCGATCTCTCGCGCTGGCGCGACCATACGCCCGTGCTGGTCGACGACATCGCCTCGTCCGGCCGGACGCTGGTGGCCGCGGCGGCGAAGCTTTCAGGCATGAAGCCGCCGCAATGCGTCGTCGTGCACGCGCTATTCGCCGAAGACGCATGGGCACAGGTATCGCGCTGCTTCGAACGCGTCGTGTCGACCGACACCGTCCCCCATCCCAGCAATCGCATCGAAATCGGTCCGCTACTGGCCGACGCACTCTTGCGCGACCTGCGCGATTGACCCATGTTTGCCAGTTCTTCCATTCCGACGATCTGAACAGGAAACCATGCTCTCATTGACCTGCCTGGGCGGCGCCGGCACCGTCACCGGCTCCAAGCATCTGCTAAGCCACGACGATACCCACCTGCTGATCGACTGCGGCCTGTTCCAAGGCCTGAAGAACCTGCGCGAACTCAACTGGCAGTCCTTGCCGATCTCGCCTGCCGAGATCGACGCGGTCGTGCTGACCCATGCGCATCTCGATCACTGCGGCTACCTGCCGCGGCTGATGCTCGACGGTTTCAAGGGCAGGATCCATGCCACCCCGGCGACCCGCGACGTCGCCGAACTGATCCTGCTGGACAGCGCCAACCTGCAGGAGAAGGATGCCGACTTCGCCAACCGCAAGGGGTTCTCCAAGCATCAACCGGCCCTGCCGCTCTACCGGGTCGTCGACGCGCAACGCACCATGGCCCGCTTCTCGGACGTCGCGCCGCATCAAGCCTTCGCCTTGCCTGGGGGCGCGCAACTTACCTTCCGCCGCGCGGGCCACATACTGGGCGCCGCGACCGCGCAGATCGATATCGCCGGCATACATGTCGCCTTCTCCGGCGACCTGGGCCGCTATGGCGACCCGGTCATGCATGATCCCGAACCCGTGCCGCGGGCCGACTACATCGTGATCGAATCCACCTACGGCAACCGGCGCCACGATACCGCCGATCCACTGGCAGCCTTGGGCAAGATCATCGACCGGACGGTACAGCGGGGCGGCACCGTGGTCATCCCCGCGTTCGCGGTGGGCCGCGCGCAAACCCTGATTTATCTGTTGTGGAAACTGCGCCAGGCCGGCGAACTGGCCAACGTGCCGGTCTATCTGGACAGCCCCATGGCCACCAGCGCCACCGAGCTGCTGGACCGCCATGCCGACGAACACAGACTGTCGCCGCGCGACTACGAGGCCGCCAGCTCGGCCGTCACGTATGTGCGCGACGTCGAGGAATCCAAGGCCTTGTCCGCCAACCGCTATCCCAAGGTGATCATTTCGGCCAGCGGCATGGCCACCGGCGGCCGGGTCCTGCATCACATTGCCGCCTTCGGTTCGGACCACCGCAATACCCTGCTGTTCTCGGGCTTCCAGGCGGCGGGCACGCGCGGCCGCAAACTGCTCGAAGGCGCCACGGAAACCAAGATCTTCGGGGACTGGCTGCCGATCAATGCCGAAGTCGCCGAACTTCCCATGCTGTCCGCGCACGCCGACAGCGACGAACTCATGCGGTGGCTGCGCGGCTTCCAGGAAGCGCCGCGACAGGTGTTCATCGTCCATGGCGAGCCGGAAGCCTCGGACGCGCTGCGCGTGCGTATCCAACGGGAACTCAACTGGCACGCCACCGTGCCGCTGCAGGGGCAGAGGTACGAACTGTGAGCAGTATCCCGGCACTGCCGACACCCGCCCTGCGCGCCACCCGCATGCATCTGCATGCGCAGCACCAACCCATCGCCGTCATGCGCGCCGACTGCCACGTCTGCCGCGCGGAAGGCCTGTCGTCCCGTTCCCAGGTGCTGATCACATCGGACGGCCGCGCGGTGCAGGCGATGCTGTATCAGATCGATAGCGACCTGCTGGCGCTCGACGAGGTCGCGCTGTCCGAGGACGCCTGGGACGCGCTCGGCATCCGCGACGGCGACGGCGTACGGGTCAGCCATGCGCCCGTGGTCGAATCCCTGGCGGGCGTCCGCCAACGCATCTACGGCCGCCGCTTGAGCGCGGCGGATCTTTCCGCCATCGTGCGGGACGTCGCGCACGGCCGCTATACGGACGTACAGCTGGCCGCCTTTCTGACGGCAACGGCCACGCTGCCCATGAGCATCGACGAAACGATCTTCCTGACACGCGCCATGGTGGACGTCGGCGACCGCATGCAGTGGCGCGCCCCGATTGTCGTGGACAAGCATTGCGTGGGCGGCCTCCCGGGCAACCGCACTACGCCGTTGGTGGTGGCCATCGCCGCCGCCAATGGTTTGGTCATGCCCAAGACGTCCTCGCGGGCGATCACGTCGCCCGCCGGCACGGCGGACACCATGGAAACGCTGGCGCCCGTCGAGCTCAGCCTCGCGCAGCTGCAGAAGGTCGTGGAAACCGAAGGGGGATGCATCGCCTGGGGCGGCGCGGTGCGCCTGAGCCCCGCCGACGACGTCTTCGTGCGCGTGGAGCGCGAACTCGACATCGATACGGAGGGGCAGTTGATCGCCTCGGTGCTGTCGAAGAAAATCGCCGCGGGCGCGACGCACGTGGTAATCGATATCCCGATAGGACCGACCGCCAAGATCCGCAGCCGCGAAGCCGCCGAACGCCTGGCCGCCCACCTCGGCCAGACCGCGGCCCACTTCGGCCTGACGCTGCACTGCCTGTACACCGACGGCAGCCAACCCGTCGGCCGCGGCATCGGTCCGGCACTGGAAGCGCGCGACGTGCTGGCCGTGCTGCGCAACGACGCGGACCAGCCGCGCGACCTTCGCGAACGCGCGGCGATGGTCGCCGGCGCCGTACTGGAAATGGGCGGCGCCGCGCAGCCTGGGCTAGGCGTCGCGCTGGCCTCGCAGACGCTGGACAGCGGCCGGGCCTGGGAGAAATTCCAGCGCATCTGCGCGGCCCAGGGCGGGCTGCGCGAACCGCCGCGCGCCGCGCACGTACAGCCCCTGCTTGCCCTGCAGGCGGGGCGCGTCACCCACATCGACAACCGCAAACTGTCACGGCTGGCCAAGCTCGCGGGCGCGCCGGAGCGCGCTGCCGCGGGCGTCTCCCTGCAAGTGCGGCTGGGCGACGAGGTCGCGCGCGGGCAGCCGCTGCTTTTCCTGCATGCCGAGTCGCCCGGCGAACTGGCCTATGCGCTGGAGTACGCGCGCCACGCGGGCGATATCCTGTCTATCGAAGCCTGAGCGCGCGCGTTGAAGCGTGGCGTCCGGATCCCGACGCGGACTATCAGGCCGCCAGACCCAGGGGCCGCAGCCGCGCCGGATCCGTCAGCGGCAGGACAATCCACGACGGATGCTCCGGCGACAGATGCAGCGTATTCACCGCCACCCGCGTCACCCGCCCATCGGCGGCGGTCTCGCCGGTATTGGGGTTGACGTCGTACTTCGGGAAATTGCTGCTGGCGATATCCAGCCGGATACGGTGCCCCTGCCTGAACAGATTGCAGGTGGCGAACGGCTCGATGGTGATCGCATACACCTTGCCCGGAAGCAGCGGCGTCGCCTTTTCCCAGGTTGCGTGAAAGCGGCAGCGGAAGATCCCGTCGGTGATGTTCAACGCATACCCTTCCGGGTAATCCGCGCTGGGCGGGTATACGTCGACCAGCTTGGCGGTGAAATCCGTGTCCGGCGCATCGGATGAAATCGCCAGCCGCACGACGATGGGGCCGATGACCGCGCAATCGCGTTCCAGCGGCGCCGTCTGGAATACCACCATGTCGTCGCGCGCGGCCAGGGGCATGCCGGGCTGCGCGCAACCGAAGAATCGCGCGTCCTCGCGCTGGTCGAATCCTCCACCCGAAAATACCGGTTCGCCGGAGGTCAGCGAGCCGCCGATGGTCGGCACCGGCCGCCGCGGATCGGCGGCATAGGAAACCCGCGCGCCGGGCGCGGTGGGCGCTTCCGTCGACAGCCCGCCATCCGCGTGCAGATAGAAGGTCGTGTCGGCGACTTCAGGCACCGGCCAGCCCGTGGCGGCGATCCAGCGGCCGCCGTGGTCGAAGCGGCCGGAATCCAGGCGCTGCCCGCTGCCGCCGCCCATCAGGAACAGGCGTGCGACGGGATCGGCGGCGGTGGCCGTCGCATTTGCCGTTGAAGTCGCCGTTGAAGTCGCCGTTGAAGTCGCCGCCGCAGTCGCCGCCAGCCTGGTCGGCGCCGTGGACGCGGTGTCGGCCTGCCCCGGCGCCGACTTCAGCCAGCGATCGAACCACGCCAGACGGAACGCCAGCCAGTGCTCGGCGATGTGGCCATCCAGCGTCGCGGCCTCGCCGAAGTCGGCATCGCCGGAATAAGGCGTGTTGCGATCGCCGTGCAGCCAGGGCCCCATGATCAGCCGCACCGGCGCGTGGCGGCCCCGCGTCAGCCCCTCGTAGTTCTCCATGGTGGTACGCACATACGCGTCGTACCAGCTGGACATCAGCACGATGGGGATGTCGGGAACGGCGTCGTAGTAACCCTGGGCGTAAATGCCCACGCGCCGCCACGACTCGTCGAAGGTATCGGCGCGCCATTGCTCGAACAGGTAATCCTCGTACTCGGGCACGAACTTGATCGGCGAGTGGCCCGGCCGCCATGGCATGCGCGTGAACCATGTGCGGATATCCTGGCGGTCCAGCGCCGCCGCGATCAGCGGATCGCGCTGCGCGGCCGGGCTGAGCCTGGCCTGCTTGAACGCCCAGGTGGCTTGCTTCAGCTCGAACGCCCCCGACTGGCGGATGCCGCATTGATAGCCATTCGAAAAGCCGCCCGAATCCATCACCATGCAGGCCAGGCCGGGCGGGTTCAGGCAGGCAGCGGCCATCTGCGTATGGGCGGCATACGACAGTCCCATCGTGCCGATCCTGCCGTCGCACCAGGGCTGGCGCACGATCCAGCCGAAGGTGTCGTAGCCATCCTCGCCATCCGACAGGTATTTGACGAAATGGCCTTCCGAACCGTAGCGGCCACGGCAGTCCTGGAACACCACGGCGTAGCCCTGCGCGGCGAAATAACGCGCGACTTCGACGCGGGGCACGCCCTGGCGTCCGTCGATGCGTTCGGACCGCGAGACTTCCGCCTTGCCGTAAGGCGTGCGCTCCAGGATGACGGGCAGCGGCGCATCCACGCCGACCCGGTAGCCTGGCGGCAGATGGATATCGGTCGCCAGCCGCACGCCGTCGCGCATCGCCACCATCACGTCGCGCAGGATCTCGGGGGCCCCGGTGTGCGTGGTCATTGTTTGGCCTCCTCGATATATTGCGCCGACGTGCGTTCCAGCTTGTTGGCATGGAAAGCGATGCCCTTGCGCGCGGCCCATTGCACCACCGGAAAATACAAGGGCACGATGGCCACGTCGTTGAAGGCGGTTTCGGCGGCCTGCCGCAACAGCGCATTGCGCTGCGCGGGATCGAACTGCGACGATGCCTGATCCAGCAGGCGGTCGAAGGCGGGATTGGAATAGCGAGAGCGGTTGAAGGCGCCCGTGCCCTTGGCCGCGTCGTAGGTCGCCAGCACATTGGTCAGGCCATTCGCGGAATCGCTCGTGCTGTTGCCGTAGGAGAAGATGAAGGCGCTGTAGCTCTGCTTGGCGGCGGCGCCCGCGTAGACGTTATAGGGCTGGGTGACCACGCCGTTGATGCGCAGTCCGCCACGCGCCAGCATCTGTCCCACGGCCTGGCCGATTTCGCTGTCGCCGAAGAACCGGTCGTTCGACGTATGGATCGTCAAACCGAACCCCTGCGGATAGCCCGCCGCGGCCAGCAGCGCCTTGGCGGCCGCCGGGTCGTACCTCGGCGCGGGCAACTTGGGGCTGTAGCCGCCCAGTCCCTCCGGCACCATCTGCCCGGCCGGCACGCCCGCCCCGCTCAGCAGGCGCGCCGTGATCGGCTCGCGCATGATCAAGGCGGAAATCGCCTGGCGCACGCGCACGTCCTTCAGCGGATTGGCGTCCATGGGCTTGCCGGCGCTGTCGGTGACGAAGGGGCTGCGGTCCCGCGCGGAATCCAGGGCCAGATAGATCAGGCGAGCCGACGGAGAAGAAAAAACCTTGATCGCGGGGTTGGCGCCCAACTTGGCCGCATCGTTCGGCGGCACGCTGTCGATCAGGTCGACGGTCCCGGCCAGCAGGGCGGCCACCCGGCTGGCGCCGTTGTTGATATAACGGATCGTCAGATGCTCGAAGTCCGGCTTCCTGCCCCAGTAATGGTCGTTGCGCTCCAGCTCCAGGCGATCGCCCGGCTGCCATGAGCGGAACTTGTACGGGCCGGTGCCGACGGCGGCCGGCCCCTTGTTGAAGTCGTCGCTACTGCGGCCTTGGGCCACATGCCTGGCCAGGATGTACACCAGCCCGATCTGCTCCATGAAATCCGGCACCGGGCCCTTGGTGTGGAAGCGGATCGTGGAGTCGTCGACGATCTCCATGCGCGCGATGCTGCGCACCGCGCCCGTGAACGGCGCGGGGCTATTGGGAATATCGCCGGCACGCTGCATGGAGAAGACCACGTCTTCCGGCGTAAGCGGCGTGCCATCATGGAACGTCACGCCCTGCCGCAGCTTGACCTCCCAGACATCCGGCGCCGTGGCCTTCCAGGACACGGCCAGGCCCGGCTGCAGCTGCATGTTCTCGTCGGTGGAGACCAGGCGTTCATAGACGTTCTCGGCCGCCTGCTGGTTGTTGCCCGTGCGGGAAAACAGCGGGTCCATGGACGACGGCTCGGCCGCCTCCGCGATGGTCAACGGGCGGGCCGATGCCGGCGCCATGACGACCAGCAGGCCCGCGGCGCAGCATCCCAAGGCCAGGACGATTTCGGCGCCGCGCCTGGCGCCGGGGTGCGTCGGGCGATGATGCGGTTCGACGCGGACACCTGGCCGCGGCAGCGGACTCGATATGGGCATTTGGCGATCTCTCCCTGTGCGACGTCACGGCGTCGAGCGCCCGTCCCGCGGCACGCGCCGACGGTTTGCGCATCTTGCGTTCATCCCGAGGCAGCGGCAACGCTATGCTTACAAGGCATGCGGCTATGCGGTTTCCGGGAAATTAAGTATTTACCCTGACCCGGCCACACCGGACATTACGCCTTCCCACGCCATGACGATGAACTACAAGCAGCTGGAAGCCTTCCGCGCCTTCATGGCCGCGGGCTCGACCATCGAGGCCGCCGATCGGCTGGGCCTGTCGCAATCCGCGGTGAGCCGTCTCCTCAGCCAGTTCGAGGCCGATCTCGGCATCGCGCTGTTCGTGCGCCGCAAGGGCCGCCTGCATCCGACCACCGAAGCCGAGTCCCTGCTGCCGGACGTCGAGCAGATGCTAGCCGGCGCTGCGGGATTCCAGCGCCATGTGAACCAACTGCGGCTGGGCGGTACGCGCCGCACGCTGCTCCGCGTCCAACTGCCGACGACGGTCGCTCACCTGATCATGCCGCAGGTGGCGCGCCGCTTCATGGCGAACCATCCGGATGCCGTACTGGAGGTCTTTTCCGGCGCCTACGAGCATGGCGAGATTTCCGTGCTGGGACGCGAGGCGGATATGTCGCTCCTGCGCATGCCCACGCAGCACAGCGGCCTGAACACGGTGCCGCTGATCTCGAGCCAGGCGGTATGCATACTGCCGCGCGGGCATCATCTGCTGGCCCTGCCCGAGATTACCGCCGCGGACCTGGATGACGTGGATGTGGTCCTGCTGGGACGCCAGCGCCCCCTGCGCGACGACATCGACCACGTCTTCCGGCAGGCGCGCGCGCGCCCACGCGTGCGTGCCGAGGTGCATTCCGTCGAGATGGCCTGCAAGTTCGTGGCGCAGGGACTGGGCGTCTCCATCGTCAACGGCCTGCTCGCCAGCCTGGATCACAACCCCGACATCGAGCGCCGGCCCTTTCGCCCCGTCATGGAATACCGGCTCGGCATCGCCACTTTACAAGGCCAGGAGCCGCATCCCCTGGTACGGGCATTGACCGCGCACATCGTCGACGCACTCAGGGAAGCGGCGGCGCCGGACGTGTATCAGCTACTGGAAGCAGGCACGCCAGCACGGATAACATAGCTCCGAAGCGATGACCGCGAACCCGCACGGAGACCACCATGCTTGCGCTCTATTCCTACCCCGGGCTGTTCGGCGTCGCCGACAACAATCCGTTTGGACTGAAAGTATTCGCCTTCCTACGCCTTGCCGGCCTGCCCTTCAGCCACCACCACATCTTCGACAGCCGCCAGGCGCCGCACGGCCAGCTACCCTACATCGACGACGACGGCACGCTCGTTGGCGACAGCAGCGCCATCGTCGCGCATCTGGTCGGCCGGCATCGCCTTTCCATCGATAGCGGCCTGAGCGCGCCGCAGCGTATCCAGGCATTCTGTATCAACCGCGTCCTGGACGACCTCTACTGGAGCATGTCGTATTCGCGCTGGAAAGACGACCGCTACTGGCCCGCGTTCCGGGACGCGGTGCTGCGCACCCACCCCACCGTAAGCGCCGAAGAAATGGACGCCGCCCGCGCCTACAACTTCGAACGCTATCGTTATCAAGGCATAGGACGCTATGCGCCTGAAGAAGCCTACAAGCGTGGCCTGGACGACTTGCGCGCCGTCGCGGGAATGCTCGAGAACGGCCCGTTCTTCTTCGGCGCCTCGCCGACCAGCATCGATGCAAGCATCTATGGCTTCGTCGCCAACATCCTCTTCTACCCCATCGACACGCCGCTGCGGGAATATGTCGTCTCTCAGCCCGGGCTCGCCCTGCACTGCCAGGCTGTCCATGACCATGTCATGGGCGCCGCCGCGCCCGGATAGCTCTACCGCCGCGTCGCGAGCCCCGTGCGCTGATCGAGCGCGGCCGGCAGCGGCGAGCGCTGCTCCATGAACAACTCGGCGATGACGCCGCGCAGCCAGCGCGTGCCGTCGTCCTGATGGCTGCGTTCATGCCAGAACTGCTTCACCTCAAAACTGGGCGGCGTCTCCAGGGGTAGCGGAAGAATCTTGATACGCCGCTGCGGCGCCATGATGCGCGCCACCGTGCTGGGGATGACGGCCAGCAGGTCACTGGTCTCGATGATCTCGGGCACTACCGTGAAATGCGGCACGCGCAATGCGACGTGGCGCCGCAGCCCCTGCTTTTCCAGGTACTGCTCGATCAGCGTCGTGGTGGAAGACTGCGGCGAGACGCGGCTGTACCGCGAGCCCGCCGGCTCTATCATCACATGCGATTCCGCCGCGAATTGCTGAATGTCCAGGCGCTGGCCGATGCGTGGATGGCCGGCCCGCAACAGGCAGACATAGTGATCGCCGAACAGGCGCTGTTGATAGAAGCCCGCGGACAGCGCCGGCAGGAAACCGATGGCCAGGTCGGCCTCTTCGGCCTCCAGCGCGTCGCGATACCCTTCGCGCGGCCGTTGCAGTACGCGCAGGCTGATGCCCGGCGCCACCTCGGTCAGATGCTTCATCAGGCGTGGCAGGAAGACCACCTCGCCAAGGTCGCTCAGCAGCACCTCGAAGGTACGGCCGGATTGCGCGGGGTCGAACGGTACGGCATTCTGCAGCCCCGCTTGCAGGACCGAGAGGCCGGCGCGCACGCTGGGCGCGATGCGCAGCGCGAAGGGCGTGGGCTCCATACCCGTCTTGACCCTGACGAACAGCGGGTCGCCGCACAACTGCCTGAGCCGCACCAGCGCATGGCTCATCGAAGGCTGCGACAGCCCCACCCGCACGCCCGCGCGCGTCACGTTGCGCTCCTGCATCATTGCGTCGAATGCCACCAGCAGATTCAGATCGATGTTCTCGATATTCATCGTTGTGTCCGTAGCGCGACTCCATTCGCGGTGGCGGCGCGACGCGTCAGGTATCGAAGCGGTTCACCCCCTGCCGGCCGGACAGCACGCCTGTGGAAATGATCATCCGCTGCATCTCGGACGACCCTTCGGTGATCGTCCGGCTGCGCGCGTCGCGGAACATAAGCTCCAGCGGCAGTTCACGCGACAGCCCCATGCCGCCGTGTATCTGGATCGCCCGGTCGACGACCCTGACCAGCATCTCGTCCGCGTAGAGCTTCACCGCGGAAGCTTCCAGATGATAGTTCAGTCCCTGTTCGGCTTTCCAGGCCGCATGGTAGACCATGGCGCGCGCCGCATGCAGTTCCACCGTCGAATCCGCGATCATCCATTGGATGGCCTGGCGCTGGGCGAGCGGCTGGCCGAAGGTCTGGCGCGAGTTGGCGTAGTCGATGGCGAGGTCCAGCGCCCGCTGCGCCCGCCCAACCGCCTTGGGGCCATGGACCAGGCGGCCCATATCGAGGAACTCGCGCGCCAGCGCCCATCCTTTGCCCACGCCGCCGACGACCTGCGTCGCCGGCACCCGGACGTCATCGAGCAGCAGCTCCCACGGCCGATCCGGCGACATCAGCTCGAAACTCTGCCCCAGCCGCAGGCCGGGCGTACCGCGGTCTACCAGGAAGCACGACACGCCCGCGTCCTTGCCCTGCACGATCGTGCGGGCAAACAGCTGCACGAAGTCCGCCTTGTCCGCGCCCGTGATGAATATCTTGGCGCCGTTGATGAGGAAGTCCCCGCCATCGGCCACCGCCGTGGTCTTCATGCCAGCCGGGTCCGAGCCCGCGCCGGCTTCCGTCAGGGCGAAACAGGTGCGCCGGGTCCCTTGCACCACCGGCATCAGGTACCGCGCCTTCTGCCGTTCATCGCAATGAAACAACACCGGCCCGAGGTACGGCGTGAAAACCGTCGGGGCGCGGAACGAAGGCACGTTGCAGCGCGCCAATTCCTCAAGGACGACGCACATGCCGACGACGCCGACACCGCCGCCACCCACCGTTTCCGGCAGGTCGAAGGCCCAGAAGCCGAGCTGCCTGGCCTTGTCCTGCAGCGCCTGCCTGACGTCGTCCGGGATGTCCGGCTCGTTCGCGTAGCGGGCTTCCAGCGGCAGCAGTTCCTCGGCCACGAAGCGGCGGGCGGAGTCGCGCAACAGGCGGAGCTCGGGGGACAATTCGAAATCCATGGGCGGCTCCGTCGCTCAGTCCAGCGTGACCTTCAGGCCGCGGATGATGTGTTCGTACTCCTGGCGGTCCTTTGCCAGGAAGCGCCCGAAGGCTTCCGGTCCCTGGCCCAGGGGCTCCAGGCCCACGCTGGTGATGAACTTCTCCTGGAATGCGGGCTGCGCCACCGCTCGCCGCACGTCATCGGCGATCTTGCGGACCACGGCGGGCGGCGTGCCCGCCGGCGCGATCAGGCCGAACCACGACTGCGCCACCATCGGGGGAAAACCCAGTTCCGCGAATGTGGGTGTGTCCGGGAACGCCGCGATGCGTTGCGGCGCGGCCACCGCCAGCAGACGCACCTTGTCGGCGCGCACCATGGGAATCGACGGCGGCACGCCCACCATCGCCATGTTGATCTGCCCGCCCACCAGGGCCGTCATGACGTCGGCCACGCCCTTGTACGGCACATGCGTCAGTTCGATGCCGGCCTGCTCGGAAAGCGTGGCCGCATCCAGATGCGCCTTGCTGCCCGGCCCGTACGATCCATAGGTGACCTGGCCCGGCCGCGCCTTGGCCTGCGCGACCAGTTCCTGCACGCTGCGTGCGGGAAAGTCCTTGCTGACCAACAGGACCTCGCGTGTCTGCGCCACACTGGCCACCGGCGTGAAATCTTTGACCGGGTCGTAGGGCAGCTTGCGGTACAGGTATTGGTTGGCCGATACGGTGGGATCGTTGGCCATCAGCAGCGTGTAGCCATCCGGCTGCGAACGCGCCACGTACTCGGCGGCGATGATGGTGTTGGCGCCGGGGCGGTTCTCCACCACGACGGGCTGCGACCAGCGCGCGCCCAGTTCCTGCGCCAGGCCGCGGGCCAGGACGTCGGCCAGCCCGCCCGCCGTGAAGGGCACCACGATGCGCACCATCTTCACGGGAAACGCCTGGTCCGGCGCCGCCTGTGCCGCGCCCAGCAACAGCGCGGCGGCGCCCGCCGCCAGCATCCTGGACATGTTCATGCGTATCTCCTCTTCTCGTTATGGGTACGTCAGGCGACCTGGCGGCCGCCCTGCCAGTACGGCGCCCGCAAGGCCTTCTTGTCGATCTTGTTGGTGCTGGGCAGGCGCGGCAGCGCTTCCATGAACTCGATGCTGCGCGGCTTCTTGTAGCTGGCGATGAGGCCGCGGCAGTGTTCGACCAGCGCCGCTTCGTCCGTGCGCGCGCCGGGCTGCAAGGCCACGAAGGCCTTGACCGACTCGCCCCATTTGTCGTCGGGCACGCCGACCACCGCGGCTTCCCTGACCGCCGGGTGCAGCAGCAGGGCTTCCTCGACCTCGCGCGAGTAGATGTTCTCGCCGCCGGAGATGATCATGTCCTTCTTGCGATCGACGATGAACAGATAGCCGTCCGCATCGAAATGGCCCAGGTCGCCGGTCTTCATCCAGCCGTCCGCCAGCGCCGCGGCCGTTTCCAGCGGCTTGCGCCAATATCCCTGCATGAGCGCGGCGGACCGCATCTGGATCTCGCCCACCTGTCCGTCCGGCAGCACGGCGCCGTCCTCGCCGACGATGCGGATGTCCACGCCCAGGATGGGTTGGCCGGCCGAAGCCATGCGCGCCGCCTGCTCCGGCGTGCCGTCCGGCAGATGCTGGTGCTTCAACAGCACCGTTCCCGGCCCATGCTCGGTCATGCCATACGCCTGCATGAAGATCGGGCCGAAGGTCGCGCGCGCCCGCCGCGACAGCGCCACAGACATGGGCGCGGAGGCATAGCAGACCATCTTCAGGCTCGACACGTCGCAAGGCGTGGCGGCCTGCATGTCGACCATGGCCTGGATCATGATGGGCGCGAAGTGCGCCGCGGTGACGCGCTGCGCCTCGATGCTGGACAGGATCTCGCCGGGATCGAACCTGGCATGCAACACGATGGTCGCGCCGCAGATCAGATAGCTCAGGAGTTCGGTGGTACCGCCGATGTGATACATCGGCATCACGACCAGCATGCGGTCGTCCTGCCCGGCCGAGTGGGTAAGCGCGAGCATGCGTGCCTGTTCGACCTGCGCGGCATTGCCCAGCATGACGCCCTTGGGCACGCCCGTGGTGCCGCTGGTGTAAATGAGAAACAGCGTGTCCTCGTCGCGGGCACGCAGGCCGGGGACCTCGGTGCCGGCGCGCGCCAGCGCCCGCTCATAGCCGTCGCCCGCCACATCGCTGTCCAGGCACAGCACCTGGACATCCGCCGGCAGGTCCCCGCGCAACGCCGCCACGCGCTCGGCATACGCGGACTCGTAGACCAGCAGGCTGGGTTCGCAATCGCGCAAGATGGCGGCCTGGTCGGCCTGCGCCAGCCGGTAGTTCAGGCCCACGGCGATGAAGCCGCACGTGCCCGCCGCGGCATACAGCTCCAGATACCGCGGACAGTTCTGCGCCAGGATGGCGATCCGGCTGCCGCGCCGCAGCCCCATGCCGATCAGGGCATTGCACAACCGCCGGACCCGGTCGGCGAATTCACCGTGGCTAATGCTGCGCCCTTCGAAAACGAAGGCAGGGTGGTCGCGGTAGCAGCGGGCGTTGCGCTCGATGATGTCGCCGAGAATCATGTCGTTTGTACCTCCGGATCCAGCAGGAGCAGGGTGCTGGCATAACCCTCCTGGACGACGCGCGACTGGGTGTCCACCAGCGCGAAATGCCGTTCCACAATGGCGCGCCGGCCGCTCGAGGCGATCCGCTTCGCATGGATGGCCGTACGCACGTGCACGGTGTCGCCTGGGACCAAGGGACGCCGGTACTGCCATTCCTTCAGGCCCAGCGCGCCGATCACCGGCTCGGCGAACTCGGGCAGCCGTGTCGACATGCCCATCGCCAGCAGGATCCCGTAGGGGCCATGGAACATAGGTCCCGGCACGCCGTGTTCGCGGCAATAGGCCTCGTCCGCGTGGATCGGATGCCAGTCACCGCTGAGCATGCACGACAAGGACATGTCGGCTTGCGTCAACGTCCGCCCCGTGCTGCGATAGCTCGCGCCGACGACCAGGTCGTGATACGAAACGGGGTTCATGCGGCCACCTCGAAGCCGGCCATCGCCGCCCAGTCGATGCATTCACACACGGAAGCCCACTCCGGCATGGCGACCGTACCGTCGACGATGCGCGGCGTGTCCGCGACGAACTGCTCGCGCATCGCCAGGAACCAGGTCAGTTCGGCCGGCAGCAAGGGCCGCGGCATGGTCGAGGCGAACTGCAGCCCGGCCCAGGTGCCTAGCGCGCTCTCGCCCATCAGGCCAGCCACAGCGGCCGCGCCCGCCGCCTGGGCAAGATGCTGCATCTGCCACGCCTGGGTCAGGCCGAAGCGGCCCGGCTTGATACTCAAGGCCCGCGCTCCGCGTTCCAGGAACAGGCGTGCATCGCGCACGTCCGTCATGCCGAAATCGACCAGCAGGGGCGTATCCAGCGCCTGCTGCAACAGCGAGAACTCACGGTCCGGCGCGAAGGCGCAGGGATCCTCGACCGCCACCGCGCCGGCCTCGATCATGGCCCGCGCATAGGTGTCCGCCTGTTCCGTCGGATAGGCGCCATTGGCGTCCACATACATCGCGACGCCATCGCCCACCGCATGCCGCACCGCGGCCATGCAGGCCAGGTCCACGTCGAGCCCCTGTCCGCCCTTGATCTTGAGCGTGCGGAATCCATGGCGCGCCACCATGTCGCCCGCCTCGCGCGCCATGGCGTCGGGCGGCTGGCGCGTCACGGCCCACGACACGGGCACCTTCGGCTGCCCATTCCGCTGCCGCCATGGCGGTACGCCCGAACGTGCGGCAAGCCAGTCCCAGCACGCGTTGTCGATCAGCGCCTTGGCCGGCGCATTGCCTGGGATGGTATCGAGCGCCGCGCGCGTCCGGCGCGGATCGGCCAGCCCCTGCCCGCGCACCAGCGGCTCGAAGATCTCGGCCAGCACGCTGCACAGGCTGGCCGCCGTGGCGCCGACCCAGGTCGGCTTGACGGCCACTTCGGCAGCGCCCGCGCAGCCGGATTCGGTCTCGATGCGCAATACCACGAAGGTGGCGCCGGTCTCCGTCATGTCGCTCCACTGCACCGCACGGACATACGCCAGCTGCCGCACATACACGGTCCAGCGTGTGATCGGTTCAGCGTCGGGCATTGATACAGCCATCACTCGGTCTCCGGGAGGGTATCGATCAGCGCCTTCCATTTGGGCGACTCCACCGCGACGAAGGCCTCCAGCTGGGCCGCGTCCAGATAGTGCGGCTCCGTGCCCAACTGGGTCAGCCTGGCCTGCATGTCGGGCTCCCGCACGATGCGCGCGACCTCGGCACCGAGCCGCGACACCACCTCCGGCGGGGTACCCCTGGGCGCAAACAGGCCATACCAGGCCAGCGCTTCGAAATCGGGATAGCCCTCCTCCGCCACCGTGGGCACCGAGGGCGCCAGCGAGGTCCGTTCGCGCGAGGTCACCGCCAGCGCGCGCAGCTTGCCGGCCTGCACCTGCGGCAGCACCCCCGGCAGCGTGAAAAACGTCATCGAAACATTGCCCGCCAGGACCGCCGTGACCGCTTCGGGCCCGGTGTTATAGGGCACGTGCTTGATTCGGATATGCGCCATGCTTTGCAGCATGGCGCCCGCCAGATGCCCGGAGGTGCCCCGGCCCGCGGACGAGTACGTCAATTCGCCGGGCCGCTGCCTGGCCAGGGCCACCAGCTCGCCTACGGACTTGACCGGCAGGTCGGCGTTCACCACCAGCATATTCGGCGCCACCGCCACCATGGCGACCGGCGGCACGTCGCTCATGGGGTCGTAGGTCAGGTTCTTGTACAGGTGCGGCCCGACCGAGTGCGTGGGGCTGCCGCTGACCAGGAACACATAGCCGTCGGGCTTCGCGCGAGCCACCTGCGACGCGCCCAGGTGGCCGCCCGCGCCGGGCTTGTTCTCCACGATGAAGGGCTGGCCCAGCGCGGCGCCCAGCTTCTCCGCCAGCGCGCGGGCCAATATGTCGGCGGTCCCGCCGGCCCCGGACGACACCACCAGCCGTACCGGCTTATCCGGCCAGGCGGCATGCGCCGCCGGACCGGCCAGGCCCACCGTCAGCGCAACCATGGCTCGCGCGATTCGCATCCGTATGTTCATGCAGGCTCCTCTCATGTGGGGTCCTCTCATATGGGCTCCTCTCATGTCGCCTCCTCCGTCCGCATCTCAGACCACGCCGGATCGGCGCAGCGCGTGCAGCTCGTGTTCCGACAACCCGGCCTCGAGCAGGACCTGGTCGCTGTGTTCGCCCAGGTCGGGCGGCGGCAGGAAATCGCTGCGGTTCTCGCCGTCGTAGCGGATAGGCCTGTGCGCGGCATGCAAGACGCCGTGGCGCGGATGAACCTGTTCGTAGAACACGCCCTGGTGCCGCACTTGCGGGTCGTCTTGCAGTTCGTCCAGGCGGCGCTCCGGCGTGAAGGGCACGTCGTGCTGCTCCAGGCGCGGCGTCCAATAATCGCGGTCCTGCCGCGCGAAAACCTCGGCCAGCGTTCGCGCCAGCTCGGGATAGCGTTCGACGCGGTCCAGGCGCGACGGATACTCGGCCAGCAGGTCCGGGCGATCGATGGCCGCCGCCAGCCCGCGCCAGAACTTCTCCAGCGACGACAGATGCAGGCCGATGCGGCGCTGGTCGCGGCAGGTCAGGATGTAGGACTGCGACATCGCCGCCCGCCCGTACAGCGTAGGCGCCTGCCCGGTTGCCAGCATCGCGCCCAGCGGTTCGCACGCCAGCGCGATCATGGCTTCCAGCATGCTGACCTCGACCACGCGTCCCTCTCCTGTACGCGCGCGCTCGACCAGAGCGCCCAGGATGCCGAGCGCAGCGTACAGGCCCGCGACCGCGTCGGCCACCGCCGGCCCGGCCACCTTGGGATCCGCGCCGGCATGGAACATCGACAGCCAACCGGACGCCGCCTGGCCCACGTTGTCGTAGGCCGGGCGGGACGCGTATGGTCCGCTGGATCCGAAGCCGGTGATCGCGCAATACACCAGGCGCGGATTGAGCGCCTGCAGCCGCCGTGCGCCCACGCCCAGCTTCTCTTCCACGCCAGGGCGCATGTTCAGGATCAGGGCGTCGGCCCCGGCGACGAGCCGGTCCAGCACGGCCAGGCCTTCCGGCCGCGCATAGTCCAGCGTCAGGCTGCGCTTGTTGCGGTTGTGCGCCTGGAATTGCGGGCTGTACAGGCCGCCCTTGAACGACCGGAACGGATCGCCGGCGCCGGGCCGCTCGATCTTGATCACGTCGGCGCCCAGCTCGCCCAGCAGCATGCCGGCCAGCGGCGCGGTGATGAAATTGCCCAGGTCGAGGACCCGCATGCCGTCCAGCACCCTCATCGCGCCGCTCCCAATTCGGCCTGCAGGAAGCGTCGCGTGCGCGCGTGCGCCGCATCGGCATCCTCGGCCGCGCCGCGCGTGTAGAAGCCGTGGTCGGCTTGCGGATAGCGGTGCAGCACGGCACGCGCGGCGGGCCCGGAGGAGAGCAGGGCCGCCTCGATCCGGTCGACAACTTCGGCCGGCGCGTAACGGTCGCGGCCGCCGTAGTGCAGCATCAGCGGGCATCGCAGCGCCGCGACCTCGTCCAGATGCTGCTCGATGCCCACGCCGTAGAAGGCGACCGCGGCATCGACATCCAGACTGGCGGCCGCCCGGTACGCCAGCTTGCCGCCCAGGCACAACCCCAGCACCACCACGCGACCCGAGAAGCCGGGCATGGCGCGCACGTGCGCCACCGTTTGCCCGATGTCCTCGATACCGGCGGCCTCGTCGAAACGTTCCAAATACTCGAAGGCCCGCGCCACGCCGGCCTTGTCGTGAGCAAGCTCGACGCCGGGCTCCAGGCGCCAGAACAGGTCCGGCGCCAAGGCCAGGTAGCCCTCCTCCGCATAGCGGTCCGCCACCGCACGGATCGTATCGGTCACGCCGAAGATCTCCTGCAGGACGATCACCGCATGGCCATTGGGAACGGCGGGCACGCTCTTGTAGGCCTGGAAGGCGCGGCCATCCGCCGCGCGGATCGGTTCGATAGGGGAATGCATGGAGTCCTCGTTGGCGTCAGGCCAGGTAATTGCCTTTCAGAATCTCGCGCGCGATGGAATTGCGATGGATCTCGGTGGTCCCGTAGCCGATCGACATGCCGCGCGCATCGCGGAAATAACGCTCGAACGGATATTCCTCGGACAGGCCATAGGCGCCGGCCAGCTGCATGGCCTGGTTCGTGACCCGCACCGCCATTTCGTTGGCGTAGGTCTTGGCGATGGATACCTGGGCCACGGAATGCCGGCCTTGGTCCAGGCTCACAGCGGCCTCGTAGACCAGGGCGCGCGCCGCCTCGATATCGATCGCCATGTCGGCCAGCTTCCATTGCAGCCCCTGGTTGTCCGCCAGCGGCCGGCCGAACTGCACGCGGTCCTTCAGGTGCTGCACCGCCTGGGCCAACGCGGCCTGCGCCAGTCCCAGGCAGATGGGGGGATTGCCGATGATGCGGTCGGCGTCGAGCACGTGCAGCAGGTCGCGCATGCGGCCCGCGGGCAGCAGCAGGTTCTCCGCCGGCACCTTGCAGTCCTGGAACACCAGCTCCGCCATGCCCGTGCCGCGCAGGCCCAGCAGGTCCAGGTGGCGGCCCACCGAGAACCCCGGCGTGGCGCGTTCGACCAGCACGGCCCCCACGCCCTTCATCCCCGGTTCGTCGGTCAGGCGGACCAGCACCAGGAACACGTCGGCGACCTGCGCACCGCTGCACCACAGCTTGCTGCCGTTGATCACGTAGTGGTTGCCCTGCCTGACGGCCCTGGCCTGCACATTGCCCACGTCCGAGCCCGCATTGGCCTCGGACATGCTCCAGGCCGCGTACCGCTCCGCCTTGGCGAACGAAGGCAGGTAGCGTTGCTTGATGTCTTCCGATCCGATGTGCAGGATGGCGCGCGGCGTGGCGCCGTCGGTGCAGGAAAACAGCATCGCCGTATTGGCGCACGAACGCGCCAGCTGCTCCACCACCAGCACCGTCTCCAGCAGGCCGAGCCCCGCGCCGCCATACGTCTCGGGCAGGAAGATGCCCGTGTAGCCGTGCTCGGCCAGCACCTTCAGATTCTCGGCCGGCGGCCGGTATTCCTTGTCGGCACCGGCCGCCGCCGGCGCGAACCGGTCCTGCGCCAAGGCGCGCACGGTGTCGCGGATAAGCCGCTGTTCTTCAGTCAGTTCCACTATTCGCCCTTTGCGCCCGTCAGTTTGATGATGCGGCCGTACTTCACCGATTCTTCTTCCATGAAACGCGCGAACGCCTCGGGACCGGACGGCGCCGCCTCGACGCCCAGCTCGGCCAGCTGCTTTTGCAGGTCAGGGCTTTGCAGCACGCGACGTATCTCCTCGCTGAGCCGCGCCACGAGTGCGGGCGGCGTCGACGCCGGCGCGACCACGCCGTACCAGGTCATGAATGCGAAATCGGGCAGGCCGGCCTCCGCCACGGTCGGGATGTCCGGCGCGATGGGCGAGCGCTTGGCGCCCGATACCGCCAGGCCGTTCAGGCGGCCGTTGCGCACCTGCGGCAAGCCGGTCGACATGCCGGTGAACATCACATCGACCTGTCCGCCCATCACGTCGGCGAGCGCCGGCGCCACGCCCTTGTAGGGCACGTGCACCAGGTCGATATTCGCCAGCGCACGCAACCATTCCATGGCGAGGTAGTGCGGCGTGCCGTTGCCGATCGAGGCGTAGGTGATCTTGCCGGGCCGCGCGCGGGCAGCCTCGATAAGTCCCTTTACCGTGGATGGACCGGTCTTGGGATTGGCGACCAGGATGAAGGGAACGGAAACCAGCTGCGCCACCGGCGCGAAGTCCTTGCGCCAGTCGTAGGACAGCTTCTGTCCGAAGAAATAAGGATTGAGCACGTGCGAGTCGGTCACCAGCCCGATCGTGTAGCCATCGCCCGGCGCGCGGGCCACCGCCTCGGTGCCGATGATGGTGCTGGCGCCGGGCCGGTTGTCGATGATGACGGGCTGTCCCAGGCTGTCGGACATCCGCTTGCCGACGGCGCGCGCGACGATGTCCGTGCCGCCGCCGGCGGGATAGGGCACGATGAAGCGGATAGGCTTGTCAGGCCACCCGGCATGCGCGGGATGTGCCACGTGCGCGCCCAGCAGCAGTCCCAGGGCCACCGCGGCGCGGGCCCATTTTCTTGCGATCGACATGGCGTCTCCTAACGACCGGCGTCGGCCGGCGTCTGGTCCTGGCGGCTGGCTTCCTCTTCGGTGCGCAGCCATATCTCGCGGGCGATGGGATTGCCCTGCTCTTCGACCAGGTGTCCCACCAGGCCGACCGCGCGCCCGATCACGGCGATGCCGCGCGCCGCTTTCCAGGAAATGCCCAGCTCGCAGCACAGGGCGCCGATGGCGCCCGTCGCGTTCACGGGCAGTGGCTTGTCGTAGGCGGCCTGCGCATGGCGTCCGATAGCCTGCATCAGTTCGACGTAGCGCCCCGCATGGCCCTCCTGCGCGGCCACCTCGAACAGCCGCGCCGTGCGGGGGTCCTGCGGCTTGTGCAGGTTGTGTCCGACACCGGGGATGGAGCGGCCCTTCGCGCGGAAGTCGGCCACGATATCGCGGGCCAGCGAGTCGGCGTCCGCGCCATTGTGCTGTTCCCAGGCTTCGTGAAGCATGCGCGCGGCGCCCTCGGCGGTGCCGGCGAAGGTGGTGCCCATGCCGCACAGGCCGGCCGCGACCGCGGCCTGCAGGGATTCCGGCGCCCCCAGGTAGACCAGCCGTGTGGCGATGGCCATGGGCGTCATGCCATGTTCGACTAGTGTGACCAGAATGGCGTTGAAGACCCGCGATTGATGCGCGTCGGGCAGGCGCCCGGTCATCTCCAGGTACGCCATATCGCCCAGATTGAGCGTACCGATGACATCCTTAACCAGGTCCCGTCCCTGCACGAAGATGCGGTCGGGCGTGCTGCGGCCCATGCCGCTGCGGATAGGCTTATTGTGTTTATTCATGTTGTCTCCTGCCCCCTTTTTATGAGGCTTGGCGGGTGACATCGGTCACCTCTTGGAGACGAAAGATAGGCCAGGGCGTCAGACCCTGTCCAATAGACGGCCGTAATCCTCTGTATGCGGGAAACGCATAGTCCTCGCGGCGCGGCGAGGCGGAATAGGTCCTGCTAGCCCTCGGCCGCGATCTGGCGTATCGCTTGTTCGAACGCCTCTACCGGCTGCCCGCCGCTGACCAGGTACTTACGGTTGAAGATGATCGCGGGCACGGCCTGGATGCCCAGGGCCACATATTCCTGCTCCTCGGCGCGCACCTCGTCCGTGTAGCGTCCGCTTTCCAGCACGTCGCGCGCACCTTCGCCATTCAGGCCAACCGAACGGGCTGCATCAACCAGGACGTCATGATTGCTGGGATCCTTTCCGTCCGAATGGTAAGCCTGCAACAGCGCCATCTTCAGCGGCAACTGCTTGCCCTCGATACCGGCCCAGTACAGCAACCGGTGTGCATCGAAAGTGTTATAGGCCCGCGTGCGTTCGCCAAAGCTGAACCCCACGCTCGCGCCACGCTCGCGGATCATCGCCTGCGACTCAGCGATCTGCTCGGGCGTGCGCCCGTACTTCCTGCCGAGATAGTCCACCAGGGCTTCGCCCCCAGGCTTCATATCCGGATTCAGCTCGAAAGGATGCATGACGATCCGCGCGTCCACCGTATCGCCCACGTTGGCCAGCGCCCGCTGCAGCGACGCCAGCCCGACCGCGCACCAGGGGCACGCCACATCGGATACGAAATCAATTTGCAGGGGTTGGGCCATGGTATCGCCTCTGAATGGGACCAGGATGAACGCGACTGACGAGGTCGACAAGGAACGGCTCGCCAGGACGACATCCGATAAAGCCTGGCGACATTGCCAGGACCGGCCCACCATCGTACCGCCATATCGCCCCGGGTTCATACGTGTGGTCAGACGCACATACTTGCGCGCCGCCCGATTGTTGGACTACAGCGGTATACGCTGGGCGGAGTGACACCACCGCGGAAGAAGCCCGAAATCCGCGCGGGTACGCGTCGCTAACTCGGCGTTACATCGTGCGGTCATCGTGTCCTGCTTCTTCGGACAGCCCCTCCACCGAGGCTATTCTCATTCAAGATTTCAGCACCAAAAGCGTAAGGTACGCCGCTATGAAGAAACACGTTGATCGACCAGACCACGACAATCCGGAATGGACGGACGAAACCACAGCGCGCGCTGTGCACATCGATGGTCTCCCAGAATCGCTTCAGCACAAGCTGCGGCGTACGCGTGGCCTGAACAAAGCACCCACGAAAGTCCGAGTCTCCATGCGGCTCTCGCCCAATGTTGGGGAGACGTTTCGCCCGAGAGGACACGGCTGGCAAACGCGTATCGATTGCGCACTGAGGAAATATCTTTGGAACGCAAACTGACTATCACCGCCCGCCACGATTGGGCTACCGCGATGCGTGAAGCCGGCGCGGCAGCCGCCGAGGGTATGAAGCGCGGTAAGTACCAGGGTGAAAAGCTGAACTTCGAAACACCCAGCGCCTTCTTCTCCCGCCTTACGTCGAACCGTTGGGCAATGCTCGCCGAGCTGCAGGGCGCTGGCAACGTCGGCGTGCGCGAACTCGCTCGCCGTCTAGGTCGTGACGTAAAACGTGTGCACGATGACGCTACCGCGCTGGTCGAACTGGGGCTGATCGAACGTTCAGAAGCCGGCGCATTGTCATGCCCGTACGCGGATATCCACGTCGATATGCATGTCTCTAGGCTTGCGGCATAGAACGAGAGCCAGAAACCAAAAATTCGCTAAGTTATTGATATTATTGGAATTCTTGGCGGACAGAGGGGGATTCGAACCCCCCATATCACCAATATTTACGCGGTTTTGCAAGCTAGCGCTGTCTTCAAGTTGTCATTCTTGAGGAACCGAGGCTAATTCATCTCTGGGGTTGTCCGCTGTCACGGACACCGATTCCAACACTTCATCGCCGCGATCAGGCTCCCTTCGCGGCCCGCTAAAGCACGCCAACCGTCCAGCCGTCGGGTCTAGGCGCGTAGCCACGCCCTGAGCCCACGAAATCCAGGACACGAGTTCAGTCGACATCTGAGACTCGGCGTTCGTGAGGTGCTCCACATACATACGGAGGTCAACCGCTTGGCGCCAGCGTCCAGCCTCGGCGATTAGGGCAAGTTCTCTCGCCAAGCGTTCCTGCTCAATCTTTTCTCTTTCTGCCGCTGCGATAGCTTCCAGGCGCCGTTCTTCCTCCAATCGCGCTTTCTCTGCCTCGCGCGCGATCCGTCTCTGTTCGCTTAGCTCTGCCTCGATCTTATCCTGACGATTCCTGGCGCAGCGCTGTGCAACTGCTTTATGTATGTAGCCAAAGACCGTGTTCAGTTGACTCTCTAACGGTAAGCCCTGTTCATCCGAGAACTTGCGTTCGTAGGCGTAGCAGTGATTACCCAAGCTAATGTGCAGTCGAAGTTTGCCGGTCGGTGTGCTCACTCTGCGCATATGACCTGCAAAAATCCCGCCGAAGCGGCGGTCTGGCTCTTTGCTGTATTCCAGACCGCTGACCATGCGTAGATAGACGTTGATGCCGGATCTAACGATTACAAGTCTTCCGACATTGTCTTGTGGTGGCTCAACTTTGTAGCCCCTCTGTTCGGCAGCCACGCAAATGACATGAAGGATCGTTAGGGCTCTCTCATGCTCGCCGACGGCCACCCGGAAGGCATTGGACACACTAAGCAAAGTGCCGTTGTTAGCGAATCGATCCAGCTCCCAGTCGTCCAGGCTGCGAGAGGGCCTCCCCTCTTTTCTGCTTGATTTCCTAGCGTCATGCGTCTCCCGCCTCTTTTCCCACGACCGCGCCGCTTTCAACACGGCCTGCCGGAGGGCTGCGACGGCCGGATGCCATCCAGCCGGTTCAGAAACTACTATCCGATTGTCCTCATTTCCTTCTTCTTCCAAATCCGCCACCAATGCTTGCCTTAGATCTGGATCGAGTGTCGCTTTGGCTTGGCGCGGCCGCGATGTGATGACGTAATCGGTGCGTTTGGCGACGGCCTTCAGAGCTGGACGTTTTACCGTCTTGTTGTTCGTCAGCTTTTGCCAATAGCCAGGCGGCGGCGTGGGAACCGAAAGCGCTTTGCAGATCTTCCGAAGGCCGTTGTCAGATAGCCCATATTCGACACACAGCCGACTCATCGGAGTAGTCCAAACCTGTTCGTAGAGCTCTTGGCGCGCGATGACTCTGTCTTTCATGAGCATTCCCAACGGTTTGTCCACTTGCACGCCGTAGCGCGTGTCCATAGACTACCTGGGAAAGCCCCGCAGCATCAAAGACCCGCAGGTGTAGCTACCTATGTCGTTGTGGGAGCTTTCCATCAACCCTCTAAGGCACCACGGACGCGAATACTCCTGGCACTGTCTGGTCCTGGTCCAGGCCGATGGTGAACTACCAAGCCAGATCCATGTCGTCGAAGTCCAGAGTAAGCTGCTGCCACGGGCGATCAACGATCATCTTGTACGGACGCCAGGGGCCGGGCGCAAACGCAGGATCGCCGACGATCGGTTTCAGGTCCGCCTGGAGCGTTACCAAACGCTTTGCCTCATTGAACCGGAAATAGCAGTACGAGAGCGATATTTTGAGTGCGTCGGCGGCGATCCGCATGCTGCTTCCGCAGCGATCCAGCAGATGGATGTATGCCGCAGCCCTGGACTCATGAGGCGTCACGGTATCGAGTGGTACTGCCGCAACCTCCTTCTCCAGAAGCTGCGCCAACGGCTCCGCCGGATCGTTCCCCATGTCGGCACGATGTCGCATGGCGGGATGGTCCTCAGCACTGACCTCTTCACCATCGATCGGCTTGTCCAGCCTCACCGCGTGGCGGACGACTGTTTCCGTGTATTTGACGAGATGTTGGTGCAGGTGCCGAATCAGGCGATCCTGGAACTCGGAGTCGTCGAAATCTGGCGTTGCGCCGACTTTCTGGGCCATTTCGACAGCGAGCAGAAGCGCCTCGCTAGCCACGTCTTCCGGGGTGTGCTCGCCGTCCGTGGCGCGGGAGATCCCAGCGAACCTTGCCTTGTAGCGAATCGCAAATCGCTCGTATGCTTCGAAGTCGATTGAAGACATTTGCGCAACCCATTGAGAATCAATGGAATTGCAGCTTAGGCAATGGCCGAAACGGGCGCAACCGGGTTAAATATTCCGATTAGATCCACGTATTCGCGACCAACGCCACCCTGGCGGCCAGGCACGCCTGACCAAAAAATAGGACCCTCATGTGGCGGTCACACATAAGGACGAGCTTGCCGCTATTCGGGGCGGTCTTTTTTACTGCTTAGGCTTCCAGCCGCAGTGCTTGAACTCGGTGTGTAGGTGGACGGGCAGGTTGCACCCGCATTCAGACGATAACTGCTGGAGAAGTGGGACTATATTAGGCGCTTCGGTGCAAGCCGCACCTGTGAAAGTACGTCATTCTTATAGGCCCGATCCGCATATGGACTCGTCACACCAAGATCCCAATACCGCAGTCAATCCTGCTGAGGCAGTTGGTTCAGATGTGCCCGGGCAGCCCGCCTCCCATCGTGCCATACCGAATAAGTTCGTCGCTTTCTGCGACATTCTCGGCTTCTCTAATCGAGTGCTGCACGATTTGGAAAAAACCATCGATGCATACGAACAGTTTTGCGGCTCTTTCGACGTTCAGCCGCTGACGGATGTCGATGTAACGATCTACTCGGACGCCCTTCTTATCGTCGGTGACGAACTGCTCCCTGTCTTAAAAGCAGTGCAGATGGCTTGGTTTTTTTCATTGACCAGGGATCTAGTGCTGCGTGGCGGAATCTCGTACGGCCGTTTCTATAGCCGCAGGACAACCTCGGGGCTGTTGATCGTAAGTGACGCGCTAATCCGAGCTGTGCGCCTTGAAGACACAGTTAAGATGCCATTGGTGCAAATCGACGACACAATTCAATTAGATGACATGTGGTGGCCTTACCACTTTGTCCGAAGCAACCTTGAGCTACCATATTTGCATTTCGAAGGTCGGAACCTGGTCAACCCCTTCAATATCATGTGGTTCCAGTCAGCGGCAACCCGTATGAGGCAGTTGATGGATGAAACCACAGATCCCCATCACCTTGAGAAGTACGAATGGTTTCTCCGCCTGTGGAGGGCTGTCGACGAGGGCAATCCAATGGCTCCGCCCGGTGTACGGGAGCGGCTCTTAGAGGCGGGCGTATTGCAATGGACTCCGGACTCTGGATCTGAGAGTCGCCAGTTAGACGCTTGACGATGTGCTGCCACTACACCGCCCTGAAGATAGCCAAGCAGCTCGAGAAGCGCTTCCGCGCGCGGCATCCCGATCGCAAGGAATAAGCATGCAGCCACAGCATGATCCACGCCCCCTCGGCGCCGAGGACCTGGAAGTTATCGCCCTGGCGGTCGGAGCGCTGCCGCCCGGCGGCCGGATGACACCCGAGCTCTTGGAATACACCCGAACCATCGTCGGGCACTGCGCGTCTATCGGGGACGGCTACATGTATGGGGAGCGATCAGCAGGAGACGACATCCGAGCCGCGTTCAGTCTGGCGTAGGTCTGCATTTTGCTCCGACATGACTTCATCGGACCAACGCCATGCCAACGTTAGAAGCAGAGCAACAGGAATTGCGACGCGCCGAGCAACACATAGCAGCCGGCCGGCGCCTGTATCAGGACCAACTAGCCGCAATTGGAAGCTTGCGCCAGCGAGGGCTTTCCACTGTTGAGGCGGAGGCGCTCCTGGAGGCTATGGAGCAGTCGCTCGACGAAATGGAGCGGCATCGCGACTTGGTCGCAAGGCGTGTGCTCGAATTGAGCAGAGACCACAGGGAAAGCTGATCCCAGGCACATGCTGGACGGCCGCCAGCAGTGTAGGCACCACACGACTATCCCTAAATCGTCCCGCTCCTATAACAGAAGCGGACCGGCAGAGAACAAACTTATGCAATCCGACGTTTGGCGTTGGTTTGCATAAGGCCGTGCTGGAACGTGGCGCACTTGCGGTTCGGCTCAAGTGGGCGCCTGCTGAACATCGTCTGGCAGCAATACTAGAGAACTGGGGAAAGGCCGCCATCGACCCTTAGATTGGTGCCCGTGATGTACCCCGCCACCGGGCTCGCAAGGAATGCCACGGCCGCTGCGATTTCCTCCAACTGACCGACCCGACCTACAGGAACCTGAGCAAACAGTGGCAGGACATGGCGTTCGATCTCTTCCCATGGCGCATCTTTGCTGCACAGGCCTCGCTCCTCGGCCACCTCGCGAAAACGAGCGTCAAGGGTCGAGCTGTGTATGGTGCCAGGAGAGATGGCATTGACGGTCACCCCATCAGCCGCGACTGCTTTGGCCATGGATGCAGTCATTGCGTTGATCGCCGCCTTGCAGGCGGAGTAACCTGGTGCAGTGGGCGACGGCATCGTTGCCGCAAGGCTGGAGATATTGATCACCCGGCCCCATTTCGCCTTCTGCATCCGGGGCAATAGGCGTGTGGTGACCCTGAGGGCCGCAAGCACATTTCGGTCATAAGCCGATGCCCATGAGGCAGGCTGCGTGTCCAGCCAGCTCTCTTTCGCACCACCTGAGCCGCCAGCGTTATTTATCAATATATCTATCGATCCAACAAGCTTTTGCGCGGCCTCGATCAACCGCTGCGCCTGGTCATCGTGCGTCAGATCACCCACCACTGCATGGGCACATCCCCCTAAGGCGGTGATCTCATTGGCCACTTTGTCAACTTGAGCTGCGTCGCGACCATGGACAATGACAGTGGCTTTTTCTAGAGCGAGTTTCCTGGCAATTGCTTCGCCAATCCCTCTGCTGCTGCCGGTGATCAGTGCCTTCTTGCCGCTCAAATTCAAGTCCATATGCCGTTCCTTTTTTACAATGCCGTTAACCTCCCAAGATAGAGCGAGATGATGGACAACACCAGTACGCACCTTTTTGTGCCTATCCCCCAGGAGGACCGCGAAATTTGCCTTGGAGCCGATGGTTCGGTGGCGCACGTAACGCGAGTGATCCGTATGCTCCAGGGGCGCTGGAAGTTGCCCGTTCTTTTCAGGCTCTACGCCGATCCCTCAATGCGCACGTTGCAGCTAAAGCGCGATTTGCCAGGTGTCACGCAAAAAGTACTGACGGAGCAATTGCGGCAGCTGGCCAATGATGGCCTGATTGAGCGAGTTGATTTCGGCGAGCTGCCTCGCAGGGTCGAGTATCAGCTCTCGGAAATGGGTAGGCAGCTTCTACCCGTTCTCATAGCCACCCGTAAGTTTTCGGTAAGCCATCCGTCGTAACGGCAATCAAAAAGCAAGGCGTGATCCGCAGACGCTTACCGACTATCTCCCCCGACGCCGGCACAGCTGCGCGAACTCTACCCGCGCAACCCATCGCCAAAAGGCCGGGGTTCGCTATCGGAGACGGACCGGCTGAAGGGGCGCATGGTGGAGATCTGCCGTTTCCCGTATTGGATGCGCTGAGCCGGGTTACCGTCCGAACTGCTGATCGATTACAGCCAACTGCTGGCCGTCGTGGTCTGCGACCGCCCTCCGAAATGCTGCAAAGCCGTCGGCGCCACAATGTGCTGGGGACGCATACGCCTCTTGGGCCGATGCAAGAATCACTGCTGCTCTACCGGCATGCTCCCTGGAAACTTGCCACAAAAACCTAGCGCTCAACGGTGCAAAATCCATCACAAGCCGGAAGGTGGTTCCCTGGCGCTCTTCCCTCGCTAGCTCCACATTCGTCTCCCGGCCGATCCAAAATAGAAACCGCGAACGTCGCAAGCATAATGCCGACAAATACGGCGGCGTTTCTACTTGCCGGCAGGGATTCATCTAGTCAGTGCCAGGGACGAACGCAAGTCCAGCGATGTAGGCATGCTTGCAGTTGCACGCTTGGCAGCGGTACTCTCGTTGCAATATACATCCCCTCGCCGTCCAGGGAAATACTCATGCGTCTAGACGCCTTTATCGAAGCCGAGATGCAGGCCATCGTGGAAGAAGCCGTAGCATTCGCGCGCACCATCGCCTCGCTAACAGAAGAGGACGAGGCGGAGGTTCGGAACCACATACCGAAGATCTTGGAAAACATTGCCCGGGATCTGCGAACAGCGCAAAGCGAGGCGGCCAGCATCGCAAAAAGCAGAGGCGAGGCGGCCGCTCGGCTTGGTACCGACGCGGATATCCACGGACTCCAGCGCGCAAAAATCGGTCTAAGCATCGCGCAGGTTTTAGCGGAGTACCGCGCGCTGCGTTCAAGCGTCTTGCGTCTTTGGTTGGAGAAATGCACGCCGGACGAGGACTCCATCCGGGACGTGGGTCGTTTCAATGAAGCCATTGACGAAGCGATCTCCGAATCGGTTCGAGCATTCGTGACGGAAACGGAAAACCGCCGGCAACTATTTCTCGCAGCGTTGGGGCACGACTTGCGTGGTCCGCTCCACGCAATCACCCTGGCCACGAACGCGATTGCTATCGCAGGCCAGCAGAAATCAGCGAAACTAATCGACGTCTTGAAGAAGGGCACATCGCGGATCGCCGAGTTATTGGACTCGCTTCTCGATTTCAACCTGATCGGCCTGGGCGGGCGGATGACCTTGAACAAGGCCACTGCGGATCTCCAACAACATTGTGAAGAAGAGCTGTACCTGAGCCGCGCGGCTTCGCCTGGTGTAAGCATCGAATTCGTCGCTAGCGGCAATTGTGAGGGCGAATTCGACGCCTCGAGAATGCGAGAAGCCTTAGGCAATCTGCTGTCCAATGCGATTAAACACGGGATCGCATGTCAGCCGATACTGGTGGAGCTACGAGGCACACCTGATGCCATCCACCTCACGGTGAGCAATGCCATCGACGGCACTATTCCGGCATCGGAGTTGGCGCTGCTGTTCGAGCCCATGCGCCGCAGAGCTGGTAAATCACAGTCTAATGAACGGTCTCACTTGGGGCTGGGCCTCTTCATCACGAAGGAGATCGCCAAGGCTCATGGCGGCGATGTGACGGCGACCTGTGACCGGAATCAAATCAGCTTCACACTCTCTATCCCAAGAGCGGAATAGGCTGCGGCACTTTTTTAAATGCACAGAGCCAGCCGAATCACCTCGACGGCGGCTTCCAGCCGCAATGCTGTACTCCAGCTTCGTTGTTGCCTACGATGGTTTTTGCCGTTGGGTCACCAAGCACGTCCGTCGGCAGCAGATACACGGGCTTGAACCACGTGCAAGACCGGTCGATTATGCGAGTCTTGACCACCACCTCAGGTTCTAGTGTCTGGGGCTCGCTGCGCGGCGGCTGCGTTACTGCGCAGCCCGAGAGTGCGAGAGCCGCCACGATGCTAACCGCGCGTGCGCCATTTATCGACAGCATGCTGCACCTCCTCGTGGGTCATTGCGGCAAGGGTTGAATCGATATCGGTGCGCGCGCTGGCCGCGTTGACGGCGGATTGAGCAACATCCGCGTCGGCTTTCGCTGCCGCTGCGCGATCGCGCTCGGCCTGCGCTTTCACCTCCGCGACGTTCTTCTCTGCCTGCGCCTGCTTGACTCGTGCCTCCGCAGCGCGGTTGTCGCCCGACTTCATCCCCAGCCAGGCAACTAGCCCACCGATGGCCACGCCCAGCGCGCCTAAGATCTGCGCCCAGAATGGCGCGAGTATTGCAATAAAAGAAGCCATGACACCTCACACGTCTTGCGCGCCGTAGCGCAGGTTGTCGGCCATGCGCGCCATCCAGCCGCTGCCGAAATAGGAGAAGGTCGAACGCGTCCGCATGAAGTCGATGCGTTGGGCAACGTAGCGCATGATTTGCGGGCCTTCTGGCATGGACAGGGCAGCAGCCCGCGTCACTGGTCCCCATACGCCATCGGCAGGGACGCCAAGGGCCTGTTGCAAGCCCAGGATGGCCTGCCGGATGCCAGAGTTGATGGCGTAGTCCAGTCCCTGGTACGCGATACCGTCATACAGCTCGTCGGCGTGAATCTTCAGCCAGAAATCGCGCTCGTATATTTCGATGGCCTGGTCACGCGACAGATTCTTGATGTCGAGATGGGGATAACTGCGCTTGCTGATACCCCATTTCGTCTCGCCGCCCGGGTCGCGCGGATCGTTGACATAGCCGCCTTCGTGTCCCAGCACACGCTCGATGGCCGTTCGGAAATCAACCATCCCCCAGCTCCTCCTCCTTGCGACCGAGAAGGCGCGCGACCCGACGCCGGATCAATCCGTAGATGAATCGTTGGTTGGCGATGCGCGCCAGGACCGTCAGCGCCACGCCGATGGCCGGGCCGATCGCCTTCTCGCTCGTAGGGAAGTACTGCACCAGCAGCGGCATCAGGTCGCTGGTCCAGTGGTCCGCCAAGATCGGCAGCGCGATTAGGATGCCCAAGGTGGCCAAACCAACCCAAACCGACCACCACCGCTTAACCTCGCTCCATTCGTCCGCCAACAGCTTCTTCATTTCGCCCACCTCTGCGTGTCCGGCCGATTGGCGGCCATGTTCGTGATGATCTGGTCCTTCAACTGGTCCATCTTCCCGATCACGTCCTTCACGTCTTGGCTGATGTTGCGCAACGCATCACGGGTGTCGCTGCGCTGGTCGACCTGTGCCGACTCGATCCGTGCCATCCGCTGCTCCTGCTGACGGTCATGTTCTTCTAGCGTCTGCACACGACTGAGCAGCGCGTACCACCCAGCTATGACTATCGCGGCGCCACCGACGAGCCAGATCAACAGGCTTTGCAGGCTGATCGTCGGATCGATCCAGCGGGACTTCGGATGCTGGGTGTCGTGCATATCTGTCCTTTTGATAGGCATAAAAAAAACCGCCTTCAGGCGGTCAGGGGTCGTAAAATCCGACGATGGTCTTCGATCCCATCTATCTCGGCTGGCTTGGCGCCCTTGTAGTCCTATGGGCTTGGAACGCCTGGCGCCGCAAGTAGCCCACCTAACGAAGCAGCAGGAAGCAGAAGGCTCGCACCAGCGGGCGTCTGGCGCTGCGTCTGTGCCAGCAGGCCGGGCATGATGTTCTGCGCCTGGCCTTGGCGGATAGAAATCTCGATATTCCGCAAAGGATTGAGAATCGCGGCCTCACCAAAGGGAATTTTTCCGGCAATCGATCGCATCAGGTCGTAGCCGCGCCCGGCAAGCAGCGCCCCCGAGTTGCTGTTGTTCACGGCCGACCCGACCGGTTGGGCCTGGAGATAACTCGCCACCCGCCCCACCGCTTTCAGCTGAGTGATTTCCTGCGGAGTAAAGAATAGCTGTAGCTTGCGGTCCCCAATCGCCTTGATGGCGCGGTTATAGGCCGACTGGCTGAACTTGCCCACTTCGTCGGATGCGCCATTCAGCGCCTTGTCCCGAAGGTGGCCCACGATGGAATTTCGCACGGCTTCCTTCTCGGCTGGGCCTATGTTTGCCACCACCGCGCGGGCGTCAGTCAGGTCGCCATTCACCACGAACTTCTGCACGAACTTGTCCGGCTGGGCACCGGCTAGCGCCGCCTCGACCGGCTTGGACGACTCCTGCCAGTTGAATCGAGCCTTCGACGCGGCGCGCGCCTGGTTCAGTGCATCCATGTACGCGGCAGAAGACTCGTCAACATTGCGCAGCACACTTGCAACGTCGCCCGTCACGATCCCGGGCGGCAGCCCAGTAGCCGGGCGTGGCTCAGCGGCATCGATAGCTCGGCGCGCGATGGCGAGAGCCGCCTTCACGTTCCCGTCCTGCGTACCGCGCTGAGCCGTGGCGAGCATGGTCTTCAGGTTGTCCAGAACCTGAGCATTGAACGGCACTTCGTGCACCTGATCGCCAACACGGACCGAGCCTTTCGATATCTGGTTCAACATCGAACCGATGTTGTCAGGCAGGAAAGCCAGCTTGTTCTCTTTCGCCAGCGCGTCGAACACGCCATTGATGACCGGTGCACGCTCCAGCGGGATATCCCCACCCGCCATGGACCGAGCTCGGTTATACAGGTCCGTCACGTGAGACTGAGCAGCAGCATCCCGGTTCAGGATGGTGCTGATCACACCGGAGCCAGCCTGGAACGGATCAGCCTTATCCGCGCCGGCTTCGTTCAGCCGCTGAATGAGGGTGGCGTTATTGGCGTTCTGGATCCGTGGCAGAGCGGCGAGCTGATCGTCCGACGTGTTCGCCGCGATCTTGGCCAGGTTCTGCTCCCGCGTGATCTGCACCGGGTCCAGGGTGATGGCGCCACGCGTCGGCGTAGCCCCGACTGTGCGGAAGTCTGCCAGGCGACGCACAGCATCGGGACGCAACTCCCGGCCAGTGCGCAGGACCGAGGCCATTTCCGCCTTCAACGCGCGGAGCACTCCATCCGGCAGCGTGGAAGCATCTACCCCCGCATCCGTCAGTGCGTTGGAGAGCCGAACATCGATATCGGCCGGCGACACCCGCGACAACAGAGACTTCCCAGCGCTCAGCCCGGCGTTCGCAGCGCTTGCCAAGCCCGCGCCAGCCAAACCGCCCAGAAGCGCCCCACCCGCTTGCCCAAGCGGCCCGCTACCGTTTTCCTTCGTCACGCCACCGAGCAGCCCAGTCCCGGTAGCCGAAGCGACTTGCGCTCCCGGGCCGGCGGTGAGCAATCCGCCCAGTTGCCCGGCAAGTCCCGGCGCCGCCTCAAGCAACTTCGCAGCCCCGAAACCAGGCGCCACACCCGCCATCAGCCGAGCGGCATCCCCTACTACGCGTTCCTGTTTCGTCTCCGGCTTCGGTAGCCCCACGGACCCGGCGAGCTCGGAAGCCGCCTTCCCGGTCGGCGCGGCCTCAGGCAGCCCGACGGCTCGCGCGATAGGGTTCACCATACCAGCACGCAAGGGCTCGGTGAACAGCTGAAGCGCATTGCCCACGCCCTCGATGCCGTACCGGGCCGTCAGACCAAGTTGTCGGGCCAGGCCTTCCATAAAGGTGCGCTCAGGCGGCGCATCAGCAGGGCCGCTTGCGGCGGCAGGGGCGGCAGGCGTGGGAGTCGGCTGCGCCTGCGTCGCGGTGACCGGCGCATCCTGGTTCCCCATCTCGACCCGAAGCACGCCGTCCGGCCCGCGCGACGTGGAGACACGAGGCGCAGCGGTCTTCGCGCCTGCGAATATGTCGTCCGTATCCGCCGCCTTCGGTACCGCCGTCTTCGCACCACTGAAAATGTCATCCGACTCAGCGGCTTGGGCAGAAGGGAATATGGCGTTCGCAGCTTGGTTCAACATGCCGCGCCAGCCCGAGACGCCCCGGACCGCATTGGCGGCAGCGACAAGCTTGTCCGCGTACTGCGGGTCTTCCGCATAACCACCGGACGCCAGAGCTCGGGCGTACTTCTGCGCGTCCTCTCCGACGTTCATGACCCCCTGATATCGACGGCCAATCAGGCCGGCAAAGTCCTGGCCGAACTCGTCAGGCGATCCGTAGGCACGATACTGGTCGTTGCTGCCGGTTTGGTTGTCCACGGCAGCGACACCCGCTCCTTTGATGTTGCCAAGGTTGTTGGTGCCAGGAATAACGCTCTTGCCCCAGCCGGTTTCTAGCCCCCATTGCCCGAGCAGGATCGACGGGTCCACCCCTAGTTGCCCGCCGATGGTATCGGCCAGGCCGCCGTACTGCTGTACGAACTGCTGCGGATTCGCCATTTACTGTCCTTGCGGGAAAAGAGGGTTGTTCGCGGACCAATTCGAGAGCGCCGTTTGGAAGTCGTTGCCGCTCGGATCCATGGAATCCAGCCGCCCGTACTTCTGCCGCCACTTTCGAGCGAAGGACGCCACGTCCTTGTTCCGCTCCAGCACCTTCACCTGATAGTCGATCAGCTGCTTACGGCCGGCGTTACTCTGGGTCAGGTTCGGCACGGAGGCCTGTAGGAAGTTACGGTCAGCGTCCGACATCGCGCCGGGCATACCGCCACCGTTGGCTGGGTCTCGGAGTTGCAAAGCGAGCTGATTGCCGATGGCAACGGCGGCTTCCTTGGCCGGCAGCTTTTCATCGAGCTTGATATCCAGCGAGTTTGCCAGCTTCGCCCCCTGCAAGCCCAGATTGGACAGCGTGCCGCCCTCGAAGCCGTCCAGCAGCTGCCCGACGCGCTGGTAGTTGGCAATTTGCTTGTCGGCGTTCATGCCGGAGGTTTGCAGGTTGTTGTAGGTGTCGGCGGACGCCTTCGCGACAGACTCGTTGAAGGTCTGGTCCGCCTGGCTTGGTGTGCGACCTAGGCCGGTCGATGCTTGCACACCGCCTCCCAATGCGCCCACGGCCTGAGCGCGGGGCATCAGCTGCGTGCCGCCTTTCCCGTCAGGCACCGGCACCAAGTCATAGCCAGCCTGCGCGCCGGCTGTAGCGCCGGCGGTCGCCCCCGCCATGCTCGCGGCCGACTCGACGGCACCGGGAAGATTCTGCACCCCGACCACTCGCCCATCCTTGATCACGGGCGTCTGACCCTTGTCGATGCTCGGGGTATACGTCAGTTGCCCATCAGCGCCCACATTGAAGGAGCCAGGGTTACGGTCTTGTCCGTAGTGAGCAAGCTTCCACGCGTCGGTCAGATCGCCGCCACCCAGCGCCTTGATTAGCGCAACCTGATCGATGCTCATGTTCGCAAGTCCGCCCTTCGGCGGCGCGATAGGGGACGCCGGAGCGGTTCCGCTGGCAGCAACCGGCATTGCCTGTGCCGCGCCACCCGCTTGCCCATCCGGCGTTATCCCTCCCAAAAGCCCCAGAAGCGCACGTTGCTTTTCCGAATCCTGTTGGAGTTTCGCCGCTTGAGCCTTGCGGTAGTCGTTCAGGTAGGCCGTCTGCTGCGCGCCCTGTGCGGCCTGTAGCCCCGCCAGCGCTCCAGCCCCGATGGCGTTTTGCGAGTTAGCGCCGCGAGCATTTGCGAGGATGCCCAGGCCAGCAGCAAGCAGTCCGTAGTTGCCTGGGGTTTGGAGCTGGTCGAAGAAGCCCGCGTTGGGGTCAGTTCCGTCTAGGAGTGCCATAGTGTCCTCTAACCAAACAATCCAAAACCGGTCAGCAACGAGCTGTCCTTGAGATCCTTGAACGCCTTGCCGAACTGGAAACTTCCAGCGTCGGCAGCGAAGGACATGTCATGGCCGAAGCCCATGTTGTCGTTCTTGCCAAAGAGCATGGGGGACCAGCGTTTGTCCACGTCCTGGCTCAACACTCGACCAGTGGCGAGGTCTTTCCAGTAGTCGGCGCCATCGCGGCGATACCCGTGATTCTTGGCATAGCTTTCGTTGGCGATGACCGCAGCGGCCAATAGGGGCCAGCCCAAGCTCGCGCCAGATGCCGCAGCACTACCACCAGCGGCCCCACCAGCAGCCGTACCACCACCACCCGCAAACGCACCCAGGGTGCCGCCCGCACCGATGCCACTGGTCGCCGCGCCACTACCCGCGAGGCTGACACCAGGCGCTGCCGTAAGCCCACCAAGACCGCCTAGGCCACCCGCCTGCGACACGGGCAGCCACGTGCCCGTCATGCCGTTGGTGGAGCCTAGGGCGGTATTCCCACCGGCCTTCGGCAAGAACTGATTGATCATGGACGGGTTGATCCCGCCGCCCTGGCGTTGCTGCTGTTGTTGCTGCTGTTGCAGCATCATCTCGCGCTGACGGCGGGCTTGGTCGGCCTGTTGGCCGGCCACCTGGAGGCTTTGAAGCAGCCCCGGGCTTAGAGTTGTCGGCATATCGTCCTCACAGTGCGCTCAAGAGGCCCAGGCCACCACCGATCAGCGCGCCATATCCACCGTTACCGCTGCCGATGCTGTTTCCGATGGCACCGCCAGCAAGTGCACCACCCAAGCCACCCGCTAGAGGATTCGAACCACCAGACGCAGAACTGGTGCTCGTGCCGCCAATCCCAGCCCCGGGCGATACGATGGACGCGTAGTTACCCAGGTTCGCCCAGTTGTAGGCGTCGCCCGCTCCGAGCAGGGACAGCATCTGCTGATACCGTGCGTCCTCCGCGGCCTGGTTCTGCTGCTGCAACGCGGCCCCAGAGCCAATGAGAGACCGACCTGAGCGGCATTCAGGCGGTTGTTGATGTTGTTTTGGGCAACGGTTGCCGCCTGGTCATTCAGCGCTTGGGCAGTGGACTGCATGCGGTTTTGTGCGTTCTCGAACGCCGTCCCACGCAGGTTTGCGGCTTGGGTAGCCAGTGCATCGGTAACGCCTTGCGTGCCGAGCCCTTCCACGATGCCTTGCCGCGAACCACCGAACCCGCCCGCCGCAGTTGCCCCTGACCGCAGGCCAGGAGCCACGTTTTCGAGGAAGTTGCTCGACAGGTCGTTGCCCAGCGCCGAGATTTGGTCATCCAGGTATGGATTGTTGACCTGGCCGGAGAGGATTTGCTGTAGCGCTGCGGTCGGATCGAGTGCGCCCTGGCCAGCCCGAGCGGCAGATAGATCAACCTGCGATCCGTCTCCGTTGATGATCGATTGGCCAGCGTTGGTGATGGCGTCCGCGCCTGACTGATCTGTTGCCCGGCCCTGAATCTTCGCCAACCATTGGTTGACAACGTCGTCCATGCCGGAGTTCCAGCCCCCGTTCTGGTACAGGTTAGACGCCTCACCATAGATCCCAGGGGTGCCGCCCGTGGTCGTTGTGATGTAGTCGTTGGGATCGTAGATCGGCGCACCCTGCCCTGGCCGCACCGGATCGTAGTCGCCACCACTGCCGACTTGCTCATACCCGATAGGCACCGCCCCCGGGCGAAGCGTCGTGCTGGTCGTGCCGCCCTTGCCGGTCAGATACTGCTGAACGCCCTTCCAAGGTTCAGAAGAGGTCGTCTGCTTGTTGCTGCCGCCGCCGCCCTTGCTCATGCTATTTCCTTCATCACGTTAACCGTGTCTTCCTGCCATCCGTACTGGGCCAGTTGCTTGACCCACCCCCGCCTACCGTGCAGATAGACCCGTTTGCACCCTTTGTCTTTGGCGAACCCGCAGATCACGTCCTCGACAGCGAACAACCACCGATCCATCCCCTTCCCGCCCAGGCATACGGCAACCAGGGCCGAACCGAGCGAACCCGAATAGATGCGCGTCACGAACGCAGCCGCAGGTTGGCCGTCATCGACCACCCAGAGCTGGTATTCCTGAGCGATGATCTTGGCCAGAATGTCGTCCGGCGTATCGAGGGAATTGCCGCGCGCGAGGGCGTCCGCTATCCAATCCCGAACCAAAGGCCAAATAGCCGGCACCGCATCCGTAGGCACGCCTTGGATGCGGATCACGATTTCGGTCATGGCTAGACGATTTTGTTGGCTTCGATGAACATCGTGTCGCGCTGCTCGTCACTGATGCCCATCTGCTCGCAGGCATAGTTCAGCGCTGGGCTGCTACGGTTGAACGTTGGGGCGCGCAACCAAGCAATCTTTCGTTCGTCGTCGTCCGCCATCTGGGAGAACAAGCTGTCCGCCGAGGCCCATATGCCGATGCGACGCATATAAACCTCACCTTGGTAGCGGGTGACCGACTGCGGGACAATTACCGGCAGGTCTGGCGCCGGCGCCGGCACGTTCCCGCTATCCACCCAGGCCAGATAGTCCGTCCATGCCTGGTCACCAGGATTGTTGGCGATCCACAGGATCGACCCATCATCTTGCGTCGCCACAACGCCGTCGTAGCCTTGTTGCTGTCGGTATTCCATATCAGTGGGTGGTCACCGCACCAATGCGCGTGCCATCGATATAGACAGAAAGCCCAGTACCGTCCCAGGCGAATTGAACGATGTTCCCGCTCAGGGTGTTGACCATCCAGTTCTGGTTGGTGCCGTCGATTGAAAGCTTCAGCGCTGCCGTGGTGCCTTGAGCGGTCCACGCTACATTCACGACATTACCGCCCCGCGTGACGTAATTCCCAGCGGCCTGCTTGCCAGCCAGGGCCGTTGCAGTTGATGTGGAGATCGGCTTATTGGCGTCGCTGGTGTTGTCCACATTGCCCAGGCCGACGTCTGCCTTGGTGACTCCATTCACCGGCAGGCCACTGGGACGCCACTGCCCACCGAAATACCCGTAGTAGCCCTGGCCCTTCCCGGGATTCCACTGCGTGCCGTCCGCCAGAGCAATCATGCCTTCGCGCGGCTTGGGCGGTGCGACATACTGCATATCCAGGTAGGCGAACGGCTGCTGCCCCGTCATCGCCTCCCGGATCTTCTGTAGCTCCTGGCGCATCCAAACAGCGTCATATTCGACAGGGGGATTGGCGGGTGAATATGCCATCAGTAGCCCCCTACCACGGTCACATCCATGTCGAACTGCTTCAACCGCCAGGAAACGATGCCGGTCGATTCGATCCGCACTGCCAGGTAACGCCCCTCAAACTCCATGTCAGCCTGTAGGTCTTCACCCACAACGTACTGAACCGGATCGGTCCACGTCACGGCGCCCTCAAGGTCGTCTTGCGATCCACCATAGACGTTCAGCACTGTCCCGGTTTGGGCCTCTACCCGTAGTCGGATGCCTTTGCAGTACTTCACCGTCTCCGGCGCGTCGAAGGACATGCCCGTCTTCTCGACATAGCTGGTGAACGCTTGGCCCTTGAAGGTCTTGCCGGTATCGACCAGTGACAGCGAGTTGTTCACAGCTGAGGCCAACAGGACACGCGGGGATGCCTGCGTGTATTCATATTGGTTCCACGCAGTATCGTCCGTATCCCACGGATCAGGGTCAGCGTCCCAGGAGTTGCCCAGGCTGTAGACGATGGTCCCCGACGCGCCGGCCGACGCCTGGCTCAGGTCGCGGATACCCCACGTTCCGTCTTTCCAGTTGTAGACGAGCGCAGTATCCGGCCAATCGGAACCGGTACGCGGCACGCATAGCCACGCCTCATTGCGCCGGTAGTTCGGCACCGCAAAAGAACGCTGATAGGTGTCGGCATTCAAGTTGTCGAATAGCCATTTCCGCACCCGCGCGTCAGCGATGGACGGAGCCGTGGAACCGTCGAAGTTCACCACGTCGCCCTGCGTCAGCACGATGTGCCCGCCCGCATAAGGCACCACGCAGTTCTGAGCAAGGGCACCCACGCCAGCGCCGGGAACGGGCTTGTTCGACCAGATATAGGGTGGTCCAACATAGTCCATCTGCCAGATGCTGTTTTCCTTGTAGACGATCAGGCTTTGGCCCAGCGGCACGGCGTCAACAATCACGTCGCTGGTGTCGGCCAGATCGAACTGGCCGGCATCCTTAGTCGGATCGGTGATATCCCAAGACACGGGGAGCGTCCCAGGGTCGGCAGGATGCGACCACCGTACTGCGTACGGACGCGCAGCGCTGTTATCCGTCAGGTTCAGCGCGAAGAGGAAGTTCCGGAAGGGACGAACCACTTTCGCGCGCAGCGTGGACGGCCAGGCAGTGAGGTTTGCCGCTTTCGTCGCGGGATTTCCGCCCCAGAACTGGGGCATGTCCTTGCCGTTGTTGACGACCAGGACGCCAGACAGCACGCCACCGTTCCACCTGTCGTCCGCCGTCCCCGTATAGGCGCCAGCCGTGCGGGTGATGTCGGTATGGGTCACGTTTTGCACACAGGCCAGCTTTTGCAAGCCCGCGTACACCCAATACCGTCCGTTGATGCTTTGGGTTGGGAAGAGGCCATATGGCGCGAACAGTGGCGTGCCGTTCACCAAGGCCTCGCCCTGCATCTTCTCCACGTATCCATCACGGAATCGCGTATTCCGACCATTCGACCATTCAGTAGGCGGGAGCTCGTGCGGGAAACCGTCCAGGTTCAGGCCGGAGCCCATGTCCTTAAATTTGACGATGCCCATAGTCAAAGTATTTCGAGGCGACCGACATCGGCGCCGTTGATGATGACCCGCAGGTTCTGACCATCTCGAAGAAACTGGATCGAACCCACGCCGTTGGCTCTGCTAAAGGTGGCGTAGTCGCCTGCTGCCTGCTTGCTATTGGGGTCAAAGTTTCCGGTGGTCCAGAGCGCCCCCATGCTGACGCTGTCCACCCCCACGTTGACGCGCGATCCATCCCATGCCATGGAGACCGTGTTGCCCGAATTGTTGAGTACATATCCCGAGCCACCGAAGCCGCCACGAATCGCCACCTTGCTTGCGATACTGGGGGAAATCACGTTCGCGAAGTACGAGCTAAGCGTGCCACCCCACGTACCGCCGATCAGATCGCCTGAAGTGGTTAACGTCGCGCTGCCGTTGCCCGACGCGACATTGCCGGTAGATATGACGGTCGGCGCAGATATCGCACCGGAGAACGCCGCCCCGGCCAGATTCGCCTTGGTGTTCAGCGCAGTTTGCGTGGCGATGCTTACGCCCTTGTTCGCGTCGGACGTATTGTCGACGTTGCCAAGTCCGATGCTCGCTTTAGTAATGACCGCAGTGTAAGCGGACCCGTTCCACTCCTGCGGGCCAACTCCGCCACGATAGATGGGACCGATATTGGAAGTCGGCGCCGCGTTGAATATCGGCACGGCAGGCTGCCAAGACGCAGTTGTCCCGTTCGTAAAAAGGAACTTGTTGCCGTTCGATGCTTGGCTCGGCAGTGAACTCTGAAACTGCGCCTGATCCACGTAATCGTAGATAGCCTGGCTATTGCCGGCGAGCAGACGGAAATTCGTGCCGTCGCATACGACCATCGTCATGCAGTCGGCAACGATTGCGTTCGCGCGAAGGGGCGTACCTTCCGGGTTGACGATGGCCACCGCCGCGAGCGAGCCAATCTTGAGCGTCGCGGCCCCGGTGTTCGCATGCGCCGCCTTGAAGACCAGCACCGTATTCGCAGCATAGGCTGTCGGCGCCGGGTCCACCGTCACTACGTAGTCGTTCGCCGTCGCTCCCTGCGCTTCCGTGCCCGCCAAGAGCACTTCCGCCGCAAAGCCCCCGAAACAGTGCTGAAGGACGTTCTTCAGCAAGCGGAGATGGTCATCCCCCTCCGACTTCGGGCTACTTCCGTCCGGCTTGGTCGGGTCCAGGCCGTTTATCTTCGTGGTGTTCTCTACCGCCATTATTGCCTCGCCCGTCCAATAGCCAGTGTTCCGCCTGCAAACCGCGCCTGATCGTCCGCGAGCTGGATTCCTTGAATGGCGGTATCGCCACGGTCTTTCCACATCTGCATGCGCGCGTCGTTCAACAGGTAGGGCTCGGCCTCCGTAAGCGCGCCGAATAGGTAGGCGTCCGGATGGTTCGCCAGCACCCAATTGCTGGGCATGTCAGCAGTCAGGGACGGGATTCGCGCGTAGTAGCGCAGGTTCACCAACCCCGTATCGCCAGACACCAGAAGCGACCCGGCCTCAATCGCATAGAACCCGTTCTCGACCTGGCTGGGGCCGAACTGTAAGGTCGTCATGAAATCCAGGCCTTTGGTCCCGTCATCGATGGCGATGGGCTCCAAGAAGTCATCCGGCAGGACAACCGATCCGCCATAGACGTTCAGCGCCGCATACTTCCGCTGGTTTGTGGTCCGCAGAACACGGTTCATCCGTGCCTCAAAGAGCGCGATGAAGTCAGGAATGCGCGCCTGCTGGTCTTTACGCTTGATCCACCCCGCGATGGAAGTAGTCAGCGCCGTGTAGCTCTCGAAACTCATACGGGCCTCTTATCCACGCGAAAATGGCTGTGATCCGGGTCGTTCAAGAACTCTCTCATCAGCCGGTTGTCCTGCATGACCGCCTGGAAGGTGACGCCGCGCTTGATCGCCCAGGCATTCAGCACCACGGCGGGCACCGCAGCCACATGCCTGTCGCCATTGGCCGTCCGGTGATGGCCCTCGTTGTGCAGCGCCTTGGCATACTCAAGCTCCGGCTCCACGTCGGCCACGGTTTCGATGGCGAAACCACCATCCAGCTCGTGGAATCGGGTGACTTTCCGCGCTTCAGCGGTCAGGATTCGTCCGGCCATAAAAAAAGCCCGGGTTTCCCCGGGCCTCTCCCTCTCGTTGCTGCTTAGGTCAGGTCACGCACGGCGAAGTTGCCGAGCGGCGCATCGCATTTCAGCGTCCATTCGGTGTTGACCATGCGCTTGCGGTTGTCGCCCGTCTTCGCCAGGTCCTGGCCCTTCATGGCACGCAGGGTCAGAATCGACCACTTGGACGTGTCGATGCCGAACACTTCACGCTGACGCTGATAGCGGCTGTTCACGACCTTGTACGTGCCGAAGTCGCCCACGTACACGTTGATGGTCGCGTTCAGCTCCTTGTCCTCGGTCCGCTGGAACTTGGTGGAGTTCGCATCGAAGCTGGAGAACACGGGCCGCTGAGACGACGGCACGTACAGCGACAGGCTGTCCGAGGCGCCCGAATCCCACGCCTTGGTCGCGGCTTCGTTCAGCAGCGCTTCGGTGAACGCGCGTTGCGTGCCATCCGTGGGCGCGGTGTTCGTCACCGGGTTGGGGTCAGCGCCACCAGTGCCGATGCTGGTGTTGCCGTAGACGAAGCCCAGGACGCCGCGAGCCTGCGGGGCGGTGGTGCCGTCGCCGGCAATGGCGGTCGTGTTCTGGAGCGCAGCGAACTCGATATCGCGCTTCAGTTCGACCATCTTCTTGGCGTCCTGATAGGCGACTTCGGACTTGCGACCGGCCTTGTTCACCGCTTCCTGCGTCTCGGTGATGGCGTACGTCTTTTCCGAGATTTGGGTACGGTTCCCCAGGCGAACGGTCGGGGTCAGCGCGGCCGGCGTGGGCTCGTTACCCTGCACGACCTTGTTGTTGCTGGGCGTGGCCAGGGCGTCGGTCTGCCATTCTTCGTACGTGGCCTGGGCTTTGCCCTTGCCGATGGCGGACACGAACGGGGTTTCCTCCGGGCTGATCCGATAGATCTGGTCCGAAAGGGATTCGCGGTCACCTACAGCGGTGTAGGTGTCAAAGGAATTGGCGAGTTTTGCCATGATTTCATACCTTTCCAGTTGCCATGAGCATTTGCGCCAGTCCATCCACAGTGGGCTTGGCGTTGAAACGCTTCTTGACGGTTTCAATGGTCGAAGGCGGGGTAGAACGGGTCTGCTTCGCCGGCTTTTGCGGCGCGGCAGCAGCCTTCTTCACCGCTTCGGGCTTGCGGTTTTGCAGGTCGCGGTACTTCACCGCGTCATCCAACATGCGGAAGACGCGCGGATCGGTCACACGGCTCAATTCCTCCGGGTTGAACCCGTAGGTTTCGGTCGCGTGCTTGTTCCAGGCCTTCAGACGGTTCGGGAAGTCCGGCATTTCGGCGGACAGAACCCTTGCCGCCTCCTGCTGGCCCTTCGCAATCCGTTCAGCCTCTTGCGACTGCATCAGCTGAGTTGCTTTGCCGAGTCGTTCGGTCAAGTCTTGCGCGGTCTGTCGGGCGGTCGATAGGTCGGACTGCACCAGGGCATAGCGGGACGGGTCATCTTCGCGGTTGATCTGCTTGAGAGCAGATTCCAGATGCGCCACCGCCGCGCGGGCCATGTGCAACTCGCCAATCTTCTCGCCGTACAGGTTCAGCGCTGCAACCTGCTGTTGGGCTCGGGTCTGGATCTCGCTTTCCGCCTGCTCACGTTCGCGTGCGAGGCCCTGGGTCTTTTGGCGGTAATCCTGCTCCCGCATGTACCCCTTCTGGAGTTCGGACTCCGGAACCTCGTACTCGGTGCCATCGGCAGTCTTCCACTTGACCACGCGGTCCTGCGGCGATTCCTCTTCGGGTTGATCGCCCTCGCCTTCTTCGGATTCCTCCGACTCGGCGCCCTCGTTTTCAGTGGCTTCCTGCTCCTGGGCCTCGCCCCCGCCTTCCTCCGCCTCGGATTCCCCTGCGGGTTGATCCTCTTCGGTTTCAGGTTCATCGCTCATCTGCGATTCGACGGCTTGCGCCAGGCTTTCCAGGGTGAAATCTTCAGGCATTGCTTGCATCCCTATAAGGTTTGACTCCGATCAACAAAAAAGCCGCCTCAGTGGGCGACTTGTCGGTTGGTCTTTCTTACGGCTGCCATCAAAGGGCTGGCAGCAGGCCCATACGTGAATCAGTGCTTGGTGCCGTCGCTGTACTGCGCGGACGGCGAACCCTTCGCGACACGGATACCGGCGTCACGACCTTGATAGATGCCGTTGGTATCCGGGGCTTGGGGATGGGTCAGGCCGGTCACGACCAGGCCCATGGCAGCCGCGGCGTCCTCGTGCTTGCGCACGAATGCGTCGAACGGCGCCAGCGTGCTCAGATCCACGGGCTTGGGAACTTCGAGCTCGGCTTTGGGGGCGTAGTCCACCGGCTGGTTGCCGTGCTGCGCTTCGCCAACGACGGGCGGGTTGGCTTCGACGATGCCAGCCGGTTGCACGGGTTCGACCTGCACGGTAGTTTCCGTCACGGCGTCGTTCGTGCCGCCGGTCTGCTGGTCTTCGACCATCTTGTCATTGACCGGCTGGGTGGCAGCCTTGCGTTCGGCGTCGATATCCTTCGCCTGGGTGTCGATTTTCTTAGCCATGGAAATACTCCTTGATGCGTTGAAGGAAGGTCTTCGAAGGCGGCTCCATCTCCAGCATGTGCCGCGCTGCCGCCCCGTTCTGCAAATACGCTTCGAAGGCAGCGATAAACCGGTTCTTGGCCTGGAGCATCCGGTACAGCTCTTCCCGCTCGGCCGGACCAAGGGGCGTTTGCCCCTCACCGGCCCATAGGTCATGGATGTGCTGGTCCATCAGCGACAGTGCCTCCAGTACCAGCGGGTCTTGCATGATCCGTTCGGCCTGAATCGAACGATCCAGGTCCTTCTGGTCCTTGTCATTGAGCTGCATTCGGCACCTCCGGGCGGCTCAGGTTGGCGACAGTCTCCAAGTCCTTGCGGTCCTGCTCGCGGGACGCCAGTGCGGCTTTACTGCCCGCCTCAGCCTGCTTGAGCGCCAGGTTCGCCTTAGCTATCTCCAACTGCACCTGAGCCTGTTGCAGCTTGATCTGCTCGATCTGGAAGTCCATCTGGCGGGATTCGCGGTCGGCCTCGACCTGCATCTGCTTGCCCTGGAGCTGGATCTGTGCGGATTGGACTTGCGCCTGGGCCAACGCCGTGGCGTTCGGATCGTCTCCCTGGTCTTGCCCCTGCGGCGGCTGTGCCGGCGCGTCTCCAGGGTCCGTGAAGTACTTGTCCACGTACTTGAGCCCCGCGACCTTCACCAGCTGCGCCAGGGTGTTGTAAACATTCTTCATCGTCACCACAGGCGCCTGAGCACTTATGGCGGTCTGCTGTATCGTGAGGACCTGATTGAGGATCGCCACCATCTGCGACTTATCCCCAGACCCCAGGCCCGTCTCGATGGTCACGTCCATCTCAGGCGACCAGCCGGTCGGATCCATCTGCACCCACTGGTTGCGCAACTTGATCGTCGCCGGCTTGTCCTGGTTCTCCGTCACCAGGCGCAGCAGCAGGCGGAACAGGTCTTTCACACCCGTCTCCGCCATGATCCGGGCCATCATGAGCTTGCGGCGGTCGCCGGCCGTCATGATCTTGCTCACGCCCGTGGCTGTCTTGTTCAGGCTGTCCGCGTCTAGCCCCTGGTTGTACCGGGTGATGCCGGTACGGGCTTCCCTGCGGCTGTCCATGAACTCGATACCCTGCAAGGCCGAGTCCGCTACGTTCGTGGTCACCAGCGGCGATACGGCGTTCTGCATGGGTTGCTGGCCCCGGACGATACCGCCGATCCGGTTGTTCAGCAGGTCGTCCAGGTTCACGCCCGCCTGCGTGTTGACGTACGTACGCGGGTTGTTCGCCAGCATCAGCGAGTCGATGTACTGTCGCTGCATCGCCGTGCTGGACTGCTGGATCGGCACCACAGGATCAGCCAGCGCCATCCCCACCAAGCGGTGCGGGATCAAGATGGGCGACATGACCACAAAGTCGTTGTCTTCCGCATCGTCGTTCACCAGGGTCAGATTCCCACCCCGGACCACCCGTCGCCATTCCGCGATGCCGTCGCCGTCGTAGTCCAGGCGGATGAAGCCGTCGAATACCAGGACTTCCTCGGTCGCCTTGTCGGGCCATTCCTGCGTGTCGCGGTTCGATTCCGTCTCGTCGTTCGCCGTCTGGGCGATGCCGCCATCCTCGGAGAGGATCGAATCGAACGATTGGACTTTATCGACGTCGGACTTCTTGTATCCAGCCTCCAGCATGTCGGAGCGGGACATATACTTCATCTCGCCCACAATGTCAGCCGCTCCGATGTTCTTGGCCCGGGGCGTGACGATGAAGTTCTCAGGTTGGACGTTATCGATGTAGACCCGGCCTTTCTTGCGCGTGGTCTTGATCGTCACGTCGTACAGCTGACGGACAGGGGTGGCCAGATACGCCTCGGCTTGAGCGCGCATCTCTGGCGCCAGGGTGTTCAGTACCTGCTGCGCTTGCTCGCGGGCCTGCACGTCCTGGGGGTCGTCCTGGGTAGACTGTTCCTCGACTTCGGAGTCAGGATCGGCCAGCAGTTGCGTCAGCTGATCCTCATCGATCCCCGTATAGTCCCGCCGCGTCACCTTCTCGCAGGTTGCCCAGTACGCCCGAACGATCCCCATCTTCGACAGCAAGGCGTCCTTGATCCAGGTGTTCATGATCAGGAAGCCGGGGTTTTGCTTCAGGAAGATGTAGTTGATGTAGTCGGTTGCCTGCTGCGCATACGCTTCGTCTTCCTGGCCCACGGGCTCGTACTCGGCCACGTTGTCGCCAGACAGAAAGATTTCGATCAGGTCAGGGAGTGCGGACTCGACCGTCTCGTACACGTCCCAGGACACGGCCTGAGAGCGGCCGGCGGGCGCAGGGTCAGCCCCGCCCAGGTAATACCGATAGTTCCGGTCGCGGTCGTCCTTCAGGTGCTCTTCCTGCCAGGACGCGGCCTCGTTGATCTGGCTGTCCAGAATCTTGTGGAATTCGTCATCCGATAGCTTCGGCATCAGAACGTCCCCAAGTCAGGATAGTGGAGCGGTCCGCCCCAATCTTCGTTTGTCATCTGGTCAGCGTTGATTGCGATGTACCGCAGGTTGTCGGCGCCGTGGCTCCACTCGTCATGCAACGGCGCGCCTGGCTCATTCGTCTGTTGGTTGATGCTGCGGCGGTAGCGCTTGGCGCACTGGACGATGCGGTCAGCCTTCACCTTGTCGAACACCATCTGCGGGAAGGCCATGCGGGTCAGCTTGATGCCCTCTTCCACCCGGAGATTCGGCGTGATCTTCACCGCCCACCCAAGCGCCTCCATGATTTCCTTGGCGCTCTTGGCGGTCTTGAAGTCTTTGTGCTCGCCGTCATGGGGCAGCAACATCGTTCCCCAGTTCATGTTCAGCTTGCGCAGTTCGGCAGACCACCAGTCCAACGTCTTGTGGCTGTCTTCCAGGCTGGTGATCACCCGGATCTCACTGCGTACCTTCTGCACCAGGGAGACGAACATGGCGTCGTTCCAGCCTAGGTCCAGGACCACATGGACTTTCAGCAGCGGGTCATACGGAACACTGGCAATGCGTCCGCTGTCCTGCGCCGCCTGAATCTCGTCGTAGTAGATCGCCCCAGCCACAGCCGGCAAGCACTTGCCTTCCCATATCTGGGCGTAGCCCTTCGGGTCGCGCTTGAGGCAATCCAGCCGCTCTTGCTCCAGCACCTGCGGGAACCACGGGTTATCGCTGAAGTTGATCTGAACGACCACCGCGTTATCCGGCGGGTTCAGCACGAAACGCGAATAGGTTTCGTCCGTCTCCAGCTCCGGGTTAAAGGACACCCAGATTTCCGAGCCGTCCTTGCGGATCGTCGGGATCAGGATGCTCCAGGAACGCTTACTGACGTTCTTGGCCTCTTCGACCCAGACGATATCGACGCCCTCATAGGACTTGATCGATTCGGCCGTCTGGTCCGACAGGCCGGTAAAGATGAACTCCGTACCGTTCGCGCCCCGTATCTCGGTGGCCAGGACTTCGTAGAACCAACCCAGGCCGATACCGTCCACCTGGTCGGACAGCAGCTTGTGAACCGAATCCTTGATCGACTTCTGTACTTCCCGCGTGCAGAGGATCCGCAGCTTCCGCTGTGCACCCAACGCCAGCAGCGCTCGAGCGAACGACCACGACTTAGCCGAGCCCCGCCCACCATGCGCCACCTTGAAGCGGGCAGGACGAAACAGGCACTGGAGCTTCTCAGGGAACTCCAGTACCGGCAGATCGCGCGCGCCCATCTATTCCCCAGGCGACTTGAACTTGATCGTCAGAGCCATGTTGATCGGCTCATCCGGGTTTCCAACATGCTCGATCTTGTCGCGCCAAGCGGCTTTCTGCCGGTTCTTCAGCCAAAAAATCGCAGCTACCGTGTCGGGCGGGTAGACCTTCGTAATCGGCGTTTGGACGATCTCGCCACTGACCACGCGGATATCGACCTCGGGGTGCTCGTAACCCAGGGCGCGCTGGTAGAGCCGATCAGCGACTTCGGCGTCCGCCTGCTGCTTACCCTTCTTTAGGGCCTCAAGAAACTCCGGGTGCGCGCTCTTCCATGCGTTGATGGTCTGTTCGCTCGTACCAAAGAAGCCTGCCAACTCCTTGTCCGTTGCGCCCAGCAGGCATAGCTTGCGCGCTTGCTCTGCATACTCGGGCTTGTAGGACGAAGGACGGGCCATTTCTTCTGGAACAAAAAATTGCCGCTCTAGGCGGCGGGGTTTTGAGGAATCACCTGTGATTTGAATAACCCGGGTGCTTTCAATTCAAAAGTATCGGGTGAGACAGCTCGAAGCCGCGGGGAATTCGCTGACGCCGACGCAATACGGGCAGGCGGACCGCAGCAGAAGGCGGCGGGCCTGGAGCGCACTACCCGCGATGCGCTTCTCGCTGGATGTACCCCCGATCAGCGTGCGCCTGCCAGCTATGTCGCGGCGCGGCAGAAGCATTAGGAGCTTTCCCATAGATGAGAGTCAAAGTCCTATGATCGGGATAGATACCAACCAAGCAACCAGTATCTCGTCCCTTGTTAATGCAAATAGACATCTAGACGACGTCGTCGTGACCTTGCTACCGTTTTCCGCGCTGGCATAAATGGAATAGCGGCATAAGACCAGCGACCGGAGACATACCAGTAGGCCAATCAACCGGGGGATACCCATGGTCAGCCAGATTTCACTTTCGGATCAGCTATCCGATCATTTCGAAATAGCGCTGTTTGGTAAGAAGCTATCTGGCCTGGAATTGGACGCAGACACAAAGAAATCAATTCCAGACCACAGGGCCGGCGGCGATGTCAGCATTGTCACCGTCTACGGCCTTCGGACGTTCGGCCATTGCTTCAAACTAAAGATCCCAGTCACCCTAATACTTGCCGGGATCGGCGAGACGCCACGAGGCTGCGATGACTTCGCCGACGACACTGCATTTCTAATGTGGACGGTATCTCGGAAGACACCCTTTCCAACGATCAGTTTCGGAACGACGTCTGCAGAGGAAATGGTTGCAGGGAACGTTGAGCTTACCGTCCAAGGTCTGTCGATATACTTCACAGATCTAGTCGAAGCAGACGGCAAGTTATCTGGAAAGGCCGTAATCCACTGGGAGGAAAACGTCGGAGGTCGTCGAATTGTCCTGATAGATCAAACCATTCCCTTCTCGATCGTGAACCGAGAACGCATCTTTGAGAGGTCTTTTGAACCGATCCCCTTCGTCCGGGTTACGGTATACGCTGACGTGTTTTTCAGCATCGACACTCGGCGAGCATGCGTCGAAGTCAGAGCGACTTGGCCGGGGGGAAACGTCGGCGACACAAGATGTCAGATGTTTTGAGGGTCTCGTCCTGTTAAGGAATGGGTACCAAGCAACGACGTAGCGCGAAGGGTCGTCCTGATGACTATTATTAACGTTCGCAAAACGAAAGCCCGGCTCGCTTTTGCGTCGGCGGGCTCCAGGGACACGTACCCACCGTATCCAGATTTCGCAATTTTGAGGTCAATTTCCTGGTCCGTCAAGCAGCAGCATGCATCCCCACGATTCTGGCCTCTTGCAATTCCGCCTCGATCTCGGCAAATGCCAGCTGCTCGACGCCTTCCTTGGGCGCCTCGCCGTTCCTCCCCAGGCTCTCACCGCGAAACCACGCTTTTAGCTTGGCATGATGGCTGGAGGCTGTGTTTTCCGCGATGCCGGCGGTATTGGCGATGTCCGCCAGCTGCAGCTTGTGGCCGAGCAGTTTGCGCAGCACAAGGAGCGTGAGATGCCGGTTGATGCTGCAGCCCTTGAGCGCCTCTCGCTCGCCATACTCCGCCAGCAAGCGGATGCCGGCCTGCCATTCGAAATTCGGCAACTTGCCCCTGCAACACGGCCGACCGCAGGCGCAATCGATCTGGGCCGGTGCGAACCGGGACACCAGGACGGCCTGATGCAGCGGCGTCAGCTTGGCCACGCGACGGCGGATCATCGCTGCCTGACCGGCGCCGTCCATGCCCTTGAGGCCTTTCCCTTCGCGTGCGGGCCCATCCGCCAGCCGATTCACCAAGGGTCGATCGTACTGCTGCATGGTGAAGCTGAAGGCGAAAGCCAGCGCCTGGCTGGCAGATTCGAATGGTGCGGCATTCATAGGCTTTTCCTTCGTCATGGCATTGTGGCCAGGGTTGCGTCACGCGCCAGCAAGGCGGGGCGAAGCCTGGCTGCTACCGCATCACATTCTTCCTGCGTGCCGATGTGGAGCGGGATATAGTCGGTTCGGCGATCGCGCGCGAAGGACTCCAGGTTTTTTTTGACCGCGGTGCGCAGCGGCTCTACGTGGAAAAAGCCTTGCCGCTGGCTCCATTCCAACGTCCAAAGTTCGTCAGTCGGTTCCATTGTTGCCTCCGGATTGAAACGAATACACGGGCGCCAGCGTGGCGCCGTCAAAGTTCTGATAACGGCCAGTGACTTGGTCGTAGCGCAGCTCTGCCATGCCGACGCGGCCAAGGAATTTTTTGCGAATCTTCTGGACGTGAATCTGGACCGGCTTGTCGCGATCCAGCTGGTCCCGATGCACCGTGATGCAGTTGTCCGCCTTGTTGCGCCAGTGAGCCGATCCCGCGACGTCATAGGGCGTTGGCACGGGATATTTTCCGGTGCTGTTGTCCTTTTGGAGCTTCGTGGGATGTGCCACCACCCAGGTATGCACGCCGTGCTGACGCGAGAATCGGCGGATGCGAGAGATCGCCACAGAGATGTAATCGGTTTCCGACGCGGCACCAGCGCGTTCATGAACGATCTCGTTCCAGGGATCCAGGATAAGCCCACGAATGCCGCGGTGAGTGACCAGCTCGGCGGCGCGATCGAGCAGCGCGCCAAGCGTCGGTTCCTCCGGGATCAGGTGCGTGAAATGGTCGTCCAGGAAGTCCATCGCCTCTTCGACCTCAACAACGGACATGCGCTCCGTCTGTCCCTGATCGAACGGCTTGCCAATCACCTTTTCGGCCATTTTCTCCAGGTGGTAGTCCACTGGGTCGTTTTCGGGCGAGTACACGGCAAAGTTCCAGCCCTCGCCGCGCGCCAGGTTTATGGCCAGCGCGTCCAGCCATTCCGACTTGCCAGAGCCGGGGATCCCCGTTACCAGCGTCCAGTCGCCGGGCAGGATTTTGTACAGCGGGTCCAGCGCGGTCCAGCCAGTGGAAAAGCCCTTGGGAATTTCGCCCGCATAGCGGCGCCACACTTGACCGCGGTAGTCACGCGCGCGGGATGTGCCATCGACCGGTACCGGCCGCGCATCGATCACACGCCTTTGCAACTCATCCGGGCCAAGCTTCACCAGCACATCGTTCGCGTCCTTGCAGCCTTCTGGCCAGTCGACGATGAGGCATTTCGACGGCCCAAGCCGGCGGATCAGTTCTTCCTGGAGGCGCCGGCCGGGCGGGTCATTGTCGACCGCGATGATGTGTTGATTGACGGCCGCCAGCTCCGGGCAGTCCATGAAATCGAACTTGTTAGCGTAATTCTTCGCCTCCGGCGCCGGCGCACCATCGGGCACAGAAACGCAGTTCTGATAGCCGGCTTCCTCCATCGACAGCTTGTCCATTTCGCCCTCGACCCAAATCAGGACGCTGGTGATGTCGTCCAGGCCGTACAGCACGCGCTCCGCGCCGGCAGCCATGCGGAATAGCTTGTCCGGCGTGCGGTACTTGACGTTCACACACTCGCCGCCACGAAGGAACGGGAACGTGATGCAGGAACGCTCCGCCTCCACCTGCGGGAACCATTCCTTCCCGACGCCGATCCGATTGCGCTGTAACGTGGCCTGGCTGATGCCACGTTGCGCGAAGAAATCGACGACGGACTGGGGCAAGTCGGTACGGTTTGTGACGTAGGCCGGCCGCTTGTAGGTCTTCTTGAAATCGGCGCGGCTTTCGACGCCATTGCCAAGGGACCCAGACCAATCGCAGTGCCAGCAATGCCAAACGCCTTTCTCGGTGTTGACGTTCAAGCACGGATAGTTTTTCTTCTTCCGATGCGGGGAGCACTGCGGACAGATTACCTTGACCTCGACACCGCTCTTGGTGCCGACGTCGATACCGAAATCCCGGAAAGTCTTGGGCGCCATCACCATACGACCTCTGGCCTGCCGTCAGCGCCGTAGATCCGGCCATCCTGCCGATATCGCCCTTCTCCCAAGTCCTGGCGCCCGTCAGCCGCAGCAGGATTTTGGCCATCGTTGGCGATGAATCGGTCGATTTGGTCGGCCGACCGCAGGATCAACTCGATCCCGTTGTACTTCTGGTGCCGATCGTTCTTGCCCATGTTGTGCGGGGTCTTGCTGCAGCCGCTGATCGCGCGGCGCAGGTCGTCGACGCTGTAACCAGCCTTCAGCGCCGCCTTGATCGCTTTGACCCGTTTCGCATCGAGTTGAGACCGGGGCGACTGCATGACATCGCGCCAGTGGTCGAACACCCGTCGCACGTCGGATGGCGGTTTTTCGGGCGGCGTTTCGCTCGCCAGGTCGACGGAAGTCGACAAGGTGTTTTCTTTCTTTTGTAGAGTTTCCTTTTGTGGTTCCCGATTCGGTAACCCCAGCATTACCGATTCGGTAACCGTTCCCGAATCGGTAACCCCCATTACCGAGTCGGTAACCCCACCAGCGGTTACCAGATCGGTAACCCCCGTTCCCATTTCGGTAACCCCAGACAGGGGTTCCCGATTCGGTAACCCCTCAGTTGCCAAATCGGTCTTCGCGCCTCCCGATGCAATCCCCTTGGATTGGTCCTGCAGGCGCCATTGCGAATAACGCTTGTTGATCGACAGGGTGAAGCCGAACGTACCCGCGACGCGCGTCAGCACCTTTGCGGCAACCAAGCCGGCCACGGTGGTGCTTGCGTGGGATTTTGCAATGCCGGTCTGCTTTTCGAGCTGGCTCAAACTGATGTCGTCTGTCTTCTTACCGTACCCGTAAGTCTTGCGGGCGACGGCCATGACGACTGCCCACTGACGGGCATTCAGGCCGGCGCGGCACATGGCATCCAAGAGCTCGTTCGAGATCCTGGTATAGCCGTCTTCCACCTGCGGATCGCCCTGCATTCCCGACCTCAGAACGGTACGCGCGGGTCGTTTGGCACCCAAACCACCCTCAGACGGCCGAGACTGGACGGAAGCGCTTTGCGAGCGGCCAGGGCGACGTCGTGCGCATACGGTGCAGGCAATTCGGCGCTGTAGGGCCCGTCCCCGATCACCTGGGAAAAGGACGCGTCAAGCCGAACCGTGGGCTCGAAGAAGGAAGCCAGTTCGATATCGGCTCCGGGGAAGCTGGAGCCGTCCAAGCAGCGTGTGATGATGCGAGGCGGATTGCCTTCCTGCAACTGGCGGACCAAAGCCTCGTATTCGGTGCCCTGGTGGCTGAACGTCAACAGCGGCACAATGAGCCGGGGTTCCATAAGGATTCCTCCTATCTCCACGGACGAAGGCACGACGGCGGGGCGGGTGGAGGAGTCCGCCTTTTCGGTAGCTAACCTAGCCGGGTGCACAAGCTGGCTGGCGATCAGAGATCGCGCAGCCTGAAAACTATGAACAGGGCCGACACGAGCGCAGCCGGCACCGAGCCGCTTGCATACAGGCTCATCACCCAGCCCTTGATGGCAGTGCGCAGAGACCTCATGCCCAGGCTCCCTCGGTTTGGATCGAAGTGGGCGCGCGCGCCTTGGCCGCGCCGCCGCAGAACCGCTTATGCAGAGCCACCAGCTTGACGCCGCGGTCGTGGGAAATGGTGCTTTTCCCGTCGGCCTTGAGATGCTGGCTGACGGCCCCTTGGGAGCAGCCGATGTGCTGGGCGATCATCATTTGGGTCAGCCCCTGCTCCATTAGCTCGCGAATGAGTTTGGCCGTATTCATGGCAGGAGTATCAGCCAGCTACTATAAGTGGTCAAATTGAATATATAAGTCTGCTAATATTGACGGATACGCAACTACCCAATCCGGTCATGAAACTTGGCGAACGCTTGAAACAGAGGCGCATCTATTTGGGCGTAACGCAGCAGGCGCTGGCGAAAAGAGCCGGCGTCAGCCAATCCCTTATCGCTGGGCTGGAGAACGGGGTGTATGACGCGTCCAAGCACCTAATCCGAGTAGCGGAAGCGCTCGGTGTGGATGCCGGATGGCTGCAGACTGGTGAGGGGCCGATTCCCAATGGTTTCCCCAAGCCTGTGGTTTCCGACAGCGTCGGTCAATCGGACGATGACGCTTCGGTAGAGATCGTAAAGATTCCGTACTGGGAGGCTAGCGGCTCATGCGGAGGTGGCTTCCGCAGCGACATCCAGCGACGTGATAAGTATTTGGTCAAGGAGGCGGGCTTTTTCACGCGCTACAACGTCAAACCCGAGAACGCCATAGCGGTCTACGCTGACGGGGACTCGATGGAAAATTTCATAATCGATGGCGACACTGCCGTGTTTGACCTCTCCAAGCGCGACCCGAAAAGCGGCAAGATATTCCTGATCGACCATCCGGATGGCCTTCGAATCAAGCAGCTTCGTCGAGACATTGACGGTTCTTGGGTGTTGGGCAGCTTGAGCCCGGACAAACAGCGATTTCCCGATGAGCGGGTTCCGCCAGACCAGGCGGCTCGGCTGAAGATCCACGGCCAGTTTGTCTACCGCCAGGGTGGCTGACACCGGCCAGCGTCGTGAGCAAACTCCACAACCTCCGGACCTGGTACACATTGGGCGACGCCGCCCGGCGCCTCGCGCACCGGCTGGGCGAACCAGTCACAGTTGAGGAACTGCTCTGTATCGTGGGCGAGAGCAGCGTCCCGCTGCATTTCCGCGCGGCGGGCGGGGTCGCGCCAGCTCGTCAGGTCATCAGGGCATGCGCCTGGCCATCAATCGCGATCGCTCGCGAATTGCAGCACCATTTCTTCGCAGTGGGGGAGCGCGTGGAGTACCTTCGGGGTGTGCTACTGGTCGATTTTGTAGCGGTCGCGACGCCAGCGCATCTAATGGGGCTTTCTCCGCGTGTCGGCCAAGACGGCTTCGTCTATAGCGGTGCGGCATGCAGCATGGAAGGGAAAACCGAGATATGTCCATGCGTCATCGTTGAGGACGCGGACGGGGTTTTATATCAAGTGATGGGTGCATCACGTGATGCCGAAGATCTGCTTCCCTTGAGCATTCGTGCGGATGGACCGGAGCTATTGCTCATCGCTGAAGAACTGCAACGACTGGAAGACCGAGCATTGACGCAGGCAGCGGGGAATGCGGCGCGTCCTAATGGCAGCGAAGTGGCAGCCGCCATGCTGGAAAGGCGGCATCTCGAACAGACTGCCGAGCTCGAGAGCGGGTCACCAACAAGACCCGTATCGCGCCAGGAGTTCCAAGAAGCCCAAATATTGTCGGTACTACGCCAGCTCGGCTATGACCCCATGGCCCTACCGCCGCCATCGCCGCGCTCTCCTGGCGCCAAAGCCGCCGCCCGTGAACTCATGGGCAACCAGTTCAGCCGAAAGGTGTTCGACTTCGCCTGGGAGCGGTTACGCAAAGACGGGCGCATCGGGAACAGGGAGGGGGTGTCCCTGGAGGGTCCCCAAAACTGAGGGAATAAGGGAGTCTTGCGAGGGTCACCCCATGTTGGGCGACACTGATGGCATGAGCAGACTTATCAAGGCCCGAGGGAAAACCCCGTGTTGTTGCGCGTGTAAAAAATCAGCCATCTGGTTGACGACAAATATAAGCGCGCTGATAATTGTTCATCCGTTAAGCGGATAAAGCAAAGCCCCGGTTAGCGGCCGGGGCTTCACAGGGAGAACAGCGGTTAGCGGCCGCTGCACTCAATCCAAGGCAACTGGGAGAGAAACCATGCCTCAGAAGGATATCCAGGTCGAACCTGGAGGTATTGCTGCGCGTAAAGTAACCAATCCCCCCGTCAGTGTCAACGACATCGCCCTGCTCGCCCAAAACGAGCTGTTGGTCTGGGTGGATGCAGGCGCCCGCGATTTAGCCGATCTGCATCGGCTGCTTGAGGTAATTCGGGCGCTTACGGAAAAGGTCGATCCGACGCGGCTCTGGGTCACTGTGGACCAGATACGAGCTCTGGCCCGGCTGGGCTCGTTCGTAGCCGAAGACGCCGCAAACAGCATGGACTGCTGCCAGGAGCGGTTCCGCGAGCAGATCAAGGCCTGGGGGATCCAAGAATGAAGTCGCCCCCCGTGATCACGACCCTCACTGACACGGCCTATTACCTTGGCTGCGGAGAAGATACCGCTCCGGAGTGTTCCGGTGCGTTCGCCATCAACCCGACGGCGAGCCTGGAAATGCTGTTGTCGGCATCCACTGCGCGCGCCAACCGGGTTCGGTCTCTCCTTGTCCCCTATGCCTTCGGGTGCGCGGGCGCACTCGATTCGGTATCGCCCGACGATCTCCGCGAACTCTTCACCACGCTGGTCGACATGCAGGGCGAAGTCGTCCAACTGCTGGAGTACGTCACGGCGGTTGTCAGCAATTCGTCGGAGGCCTGCCATGACTAAGGCCGATGAATCGAACAGCGACTTCAGGTTCCGCACTGGAACCCAAGAAGTGACAGTGACGCTGCGTCCCCAGGACAGGGGCGTTGTCGTATTTCGAGATTTCGACGGGAACATCACCACGCAGCCGGCGGAGATCGGAGACTCCGTCCTGAACATCAAACGCGACTTGATCCCGCACATCACGGATCAGCCGATGCCGACGGCGTGGCTGACAGAACTGCGGGACTACCTGACCGAACGCATAGACGCGCGGCGCGAAGCGCAAGTCAATGGTTACCTTATTCAGGCGACGGCTGATGGACGGGGATTTGAACGCGTCAATGTCCGCCGCGTTGAAGCGGAAGACGTCGACGACACCTCCAGCGCGCCACGCAGTATCAGAAGCGCCGGCCACGCTGCCGCCGAAGCTTGGTATTCGCGATTTCGGGAGCGCGGCGAGCAGGCCGAAGGGTACTTCTTCCCGTCAGAGCTGCGCGAGGCCTTTAGCGCATTGCCGGCGCCAGAGCGTGGGCATTTTCTCGATGGCATCGGCGCCCTCATGGTGCTATGGCTGGTAAGCGGCGTGCCCAATCCTGGCCGCATCGATACGGCTGAGGAGATCCGGCTGCAAGCGCTGTCCCCGGCCGAACAGGACGCCGACTGTGCGGAGGACGAAGCATGAAAAACGTCCTTCGCCATCCGGCCGCAGATGCTGAGCCGGTCAAGAATCCGCCCCGGCGTGGCCGACTTCCGAACAACGTGACTCGCCTACCGTTGCCGGCAGGTTCGGCGCAGCCGCGCGCTTCCATTCCGGCCGCGAACGGCATTGCCATCATCCGAGCCGGCTCCAAGCCAGATGTCATGGTATTCAGCCCAAAGCAGGCACTTGATTTGTCGATGAACCTCATGCGCGCTCAAGTCGAATGCTGGCGCTACATGCTGGAGGAGTTTCCGGATATGTTCGACGATGGAGCCTCACGATGAGCCTCATTGAACAGCAACTCCGGATGCGGCTCCACATCGTCAAGCGCTCGCGCGACATCGAGCGGGCATTGCACATTCGACACTTCGCCGACCTGACAGAAACCAGGGCGCAGCTTCACAGTACTATGGCCGATCTGCAGCGATGCAGAACAGAGTCGGCGCGCCTCATGGCTGCGATCGCCACGATCATCAAGGGCTTGGAAGAAGGCCTGCCGCCCGAAGATGTCTGGCGGGCGGCGCGAACGTCGATCGGTCTGACGGCGGGGAGGTTTCCATGTCGCTAGCGCATAGGGTACTTGCAGTGCTGGTCAATGCGGAAACGCCGCTGGGCCCGATCGCGATCATGGACAAGAGTGGCGTCGACCGCAACTCTGTAGGCAACACACTGACCCGGCTGGTGAAGGATGGGCGTATCACAAAACATGCCCATGGCCTCTACTCCATGACGGAGGCTCAGCGCTCGAAATTCGACTACCTGCGCGCCCCGGCTCACCCTCCAACTGGGACGTTCGGTAAGGGCATCGCCGCGGCAGACTTATCGCGCCGACTCCATTTTCTCACCGGGGTCAGTCACCGCCCTGCGTTCGAAGGCAATGCTTTGCTCGGCGAGATCATCAACGATTACCGCCAGGCGCTTGATCGCGGCACCGGCCAGGAGGACGCAGAATGACCACCGTCCCCGTCATCGCTCAACGCAGCCGCGCTCTCCTGATTCAAGCGATGGAGCGCCGCTGGCCAGGTTGTGGGGCCCATACCAAGCACAACCAGAACACCAAGCGCGACGACGTAGTTTGGAGCCATCTCCTAGCGTCTCCGGTGCAAGCGGACATCCGCTCGTATGTCGCTGGTTGGGAAGCTGGAATAGATGCGGTCACGCGATTTGTCGCTGATGCCGTGCCATTCAAAGACGCCCCGGCCTCAACGGACAGAAAACGTCCCTCTGACGACCGAGCTCCCGTCTCATCCCGACAGCGCCAGGAGGTCGCAAGAGCCAAGCTTGAATCATTGTTCGCCGGCGGTGAGGCTGCTGAATTATGAACATGCGCTATGATTTGGCTGTCACCGGACCAACGGTGAACGGGCGTGGAAACCCGGAATTACGAGGCGCACAGTGGCCGCGCCGGATTTTGTCGCGGCCTTTTTGTGCCCATCGCCTTTGCGCGTCTACGGCGGCGCCGGGCGGGGCCAGCTTCGGCTGGGCCGGTTTCTCGTATCCGGTTTTCCACCCCCGTTCGTGCGCCGCCACCCTCCTTTATCCGACATCGCGGAGAGGCGTCACATGGTCCGATTCGTGACGATCTCCAAGGCTGCCGAGCTCACCGGCTATTCCGAGGACGCTATCCGTACCAAGATCCGCGATGGGATCTGGCGGGATGGCGAGGAATGGCGGAAAGCCCCTGACGGCCGCATCGTGATCAACATGGACGGGTACGACAAATGGGTAGAGATGGGAGGGGCGTTAAAGCCGCCTCGGAAAGCAGCATCGAGATCACGTTCCAATACCAGGGGCAACGCTGCCGGGAGCGCATCCCCCTCAAGCCCACCCCCGCTAACCTGAAGCGCGCAGAGCAGCACCGCGCGGCGATCCTGGAAGCGATCATCCGCGGTGCCTTCGACTATGCCGCCACGTTCCCGAACAGCCCGAACGCGCGTAAATTCGCCGCGCTGCCAGGCCAGGTCGAGACGGTCGAAGACTACCTTGAAGGCTGGCTGAAGCGTAAACAGAAGCACCTGAAAAAATCGACCTGGGACGGGTATCGCAAGGTGGTCGACAACCTGCTGATCCCACAATTCGGGCGCACGATGCTGGCCAGCTGGAAGCGCAAGGATTTCCGCGCATGGTTCGACGGCATGGAAGTCACAAACAAGCGCTTTGCCAACATCCTGAGCGTTGCGCGCGCCGCGCTCACCGATGCGGTGCAGGACGAGTTGATCGACACCAACCCGCTGTACGGCTGGAGCTACGCGCGGCCGGATGCGCCCAAGGCCGACGACGATATCGATCCGTTCTCGCAGGATGAACAGCGGGCCATCCTGCGCGTCTGCGAACCCATGATGGCCAACCAGGTGCAATTCGCCTTCTGGACCGGCCTGCGCACCAGCGAGTTGATCGCCCTAGACTGGAATGACGTCGACCTGCAGCGTGGCGTGATTCTCGTCCGTAAGGCCATGACGACCGCCGGCAAGGGCGAAGCGGAAGACACGAAGACGCGCGCCGGCCGGCGGGAAGTGAAATTGCTCGGCCCATCTCTGGCAGCCCTGGAGGCGCAGCGCGCGCACACGCAGCTGGCAGGCGATCCGATATTCATCCACCCACGGGCGCGCGAGCGCTGGACCGGCGATCAGCAGATCCGGGACGAATGGCTGCGGCTACTGAAGGTGGCCAAGGTCCGCTACCGGCGCCCTTACCAGACGCGCCACACCTATGCCAGCATGATGCTATCGGCGGGCGAGCACCCGATGTGGGTTGCGAAGCAGATGGGGCACGGGGACTGGACGATGATCGCCCGCATTTATGGTCGTTGGATGCCGTCGGCAGATGTCGAGGCGGGCAGCAAGGCGGAGGCGAAGTTCAGCCCAATTGCGCCTGAGAACAAGGATGTTCGCAAGACGGGCTGATTGCCACCAACGAGCAAGTCTCTGAATGAAAAAGCCGCCCGGAGGCGACTTTATTTATCCAGACACGATCTTCCGTATTTCTCTGTTGATAAGGCGAGAAAGATCAACGCCTCTGACCGCCCGCGACAAAAGCTCTTCCGAAAATGGGACATGCGGCACCCAAGTCCCCGCGTCCACCATTTGCGTAGCATGTCTCACAGGCTCGACTCGAGCATAGCGATATGCCATATAGCTCGTGTGCCCAGCGAATGTATGCTCGTCCTTTTGCACAATGCATGCAGGATCATGATGGATACCTTCATGCAAGGTGGTCATACCAACTAGCACGAGCTGATCCAACGTCCCATAGCTTGGAATTCCGCCGGGGCCCCAGATTATTACGTGAAGATGCGATTGGCCGGTATTGGGACCGGATGGGATCAACAGGGTATCGCCTATCTTGGGCGTCCACCCGCTCGTGGCCATTACGCAAATGCCTTGCTGATTTCGTGTTGTTGGTGCAAGTGAGCCAGCATGTGATTAATTTGCTGGTCCGAATAGCCTAGCGCACGGAATAACCGGTCATAGGTGATAGGCTTGCTAGATCCGTGCGGGTCTTCCCACTCTGGCAGCTCATCGTGAGTGTACTTCACGAGTGCCCACCGATCCCAGGAACCGAAGCGGTCCCAGACGGCGGAGAGTACTTCCAAATCACTATCACTGAGCGCAAGCAGATCATCTTCCGGCGACTTTAGTGCAGAGGGGTCACGGAGAGACACCTTATGCTCCGCCCGGTCAGAAATCCAAGAGTCCCAGCCGCCTGGCTCAGAACGCATCGCACCATTCATATGGTTATAGATGCGAGATAGCACCGGCCCGTGCTCCATTGAGACAAGCCGGTCGCCAGTCAATGGTTCGCCATATCGCTCGAAGGATAGCCTCTCTGCCAAATAGATCAGCTTCAGCAGCTTAATGAGGTGCATCGATCCGCCTGCTCTAAAGAGCAAATACGAGGCAGCTTGCGCAGCGCGACGTTCGTCGAACATTTCAAGCATCCGGTAGTTTGGCGGGGTCATTCGAAAAAATCGGGCGGCAACGCCTGTGACAGACGGGTCGTCTACCACAAAAATACGTTGTTGTCCGCAATGTCAATAAGCGCTTGAACTATAGCTCATTGACTAAATTTGAGCACTTAAAATTTAGCTAAAGGTAACTTCTGGGACCGCAGCTCGCTAAAAATGAGACAACCTGCCAATGAATACGTTCCTGACCAGGAAAAGTCACCGTGCCCAACTTCTCGGCGAATCTGGTAGGCCTCAGCGGTTCTCCACCATCACCTTAACAGCCCTGTCAAGCTCTTCCCTCAGCAACGCCCGTAAGTCACCCGAGTCGCCGGCAGCCAGCGACGCCTGTAGCCGAGCGACAACCTCGGCCTTGGCAGACCGCCCGTTCTGGGCCACCGTCGATTGATTTTTGGCTGCGGATGCTGGGAGACTGGCTACTACAGCACTGCCCGGTCGTCCGGACCTCAACGGGCAGAGTTGTCATTTCGTTGTCATTCCGGTGCCAAAACAGCCCCAAAACACCCCAAATTAATGACAGCCAGAAAGACTTAAGTCTTTGATTTTATTGTGATTTATTGGCGGACAGAGGGGGATTCGAACCCCCGATACGCTTTTGACGTATACACGCTTTCCAGGCGTGCGCCTTCAACCGCTCGGCCACCTGTCCTGATCCGGTACTGCTTCGGGGCGCTGCGACAGCACGGGCACCCCTGATCTTGGTTGCCGTTTCGCAGAACTTCGGAAAACGGCAATCCGCGATTCTAGCAGACTCCCGGGCCGGCTGTCTTGCGGGCCGGGCGGCCCACGGCTGTAACCGAGGGCAGTCCCCGCCCCCTTCAGGGACGCGCAAACGCCACCGTCTCGCTGGATTCCACCTTGCAGAACCGCGCGATGCTGCCCATGGAGTTGGCATGCTCCTGCGCGCTATGCGCCGCGCAAAGATCCTCCAGCACGATCATTTCATAGTCCCGATCATGCCCATCGCGTACCGTGGCCTGCACGACCGCCTGCGTCGACACCCCCGAGCAATAGATGCGCTGGATGTTCTGCGCGCGGAGCTGCACTTCCAGCGTGGTCGAATAGAACGGACTGACGCGATGCTTCACGACCTGCACGTCGCCGACCCGCTGTTCCAGGTCGGGGTGGATCTCCGTCCCCCAGCCACCCAGCTTGAACAACCCAAGCTGCGGCGCCGCCGAGAACACCTGCGAGCCTTCCGGGCATTCCGGATAGCCTTCGGAAAAGCCGACCCGCACGAAACCCACGGCGATGCCGGCAGAGCGCGCCTTGGCGATGGCCTTGGCCGTCTTGGCGACGAGTTGCCGCCCCTGCACCTGCTCCGCCAACGGTCCCTTGCCATTCGGGCCATCCGCGTGGACCAGGTCGTTCTGCATGTCCAGAACCAGATAGATGGAAGTCGGCTGTCGCATGGCGCTGTCCTCAATTCAACGTAAACAAGCATCGACAGGATGCGGAAGGCCGGGTTCCTCTCACACACAAACACAGGCGTGAAATCAAAACGCAGGAAACAGAAACCAAGCGCCCGTCACGCGTCGGCGTCCGTCATCGCCAGATACGCTTCCACGCCCGCCAGCACCGTCTCGGTCTGCACGGCATGCGCGAAACGGAACGCATCGCCATACACCGTCTCGTCCGGGAATTCGGATATCAGTACCAGGGGCACATCCTCGCCCACCCCTTCGGTGCGTTGCACCGGAATCCCATGCATCACATCGACATTGCGTTGCAGCGCATGCGTTTCGAACATGCGGAGCTGGCGCGCGTTGTATTCGACCAGTCCCGGCACGCGTTCCGCCAGACGAGCCGTGACGTGGGAGAGCAGCGTATTCGCCTCGTCCAGCCAGCCGGGATGATGCCGCATGACCAGGAAAAAGCCCTTGGGCACCGTCCACAGCTCGAAGCTGCGCGGGAGATAGCCGGACAGGGGACGCGTCCACTCATGCGCGGGATAGCCGTGCAGATTGATATGCAACTCGGCCCCGCTGATCTCGTAAGCCTTGCGGCGCGCCTCACGCTCATACCAGGGCGCGCGCTCGCGATACGCCAGGTCATCGCCCAGCGCGGAATAGCGCGCCGCGTGCGACATATGGCGCGGGTTGTGCTGGCAGAGTTCGCGATGCAGCGCATAGCCATCGGGGTTTTCCGACGCGAACAGGACGAAATGCGCCCCCGGCTGGTCTTTCAGCACCCGCGCCGCGCGCAAGGCGCCGACCACGCCCGACGTCTCGTTGGCATGCTGGCCGCCCGAGATCACCACCGGCTTGTTCGCACCCTTGACGTAGGTACACAGCACCGGTCTGCCCTGCCGGGTGCGCGCCGCGTAGGGCTCCCCGCCGATCAGCGCCATCTCGTAGGCGATGCGCCCGAACGACAGCGCGCCATCCACCTGGTCCAGCGGCGCACCCGTGCCATCCGGCGTCGTCGCGGCCACCGCCGGGAACGGCTTCAGCTCGACCCGCACGCGGGCCGGTCCATCCACGCGCCGGACGTCCGGCACGATCTGGCCGGGCTGCAGGCCGCGATTGCCGAGCGGACGTCGGGAATGGCGCTGGAAGATCTCCAGCAGGCCGAAATACAGGTCTTCGTGCAGCGCCTCGACCGTGCTGATCACTTCGTCGTGATAATGCAGGTCGCACTCGATGGCCGGGATGTCGACCCGGATGTCCAGGCGTTCGAAGTACGGCTCCTTGTCGCCCCACGGATGTACGCGCACCGCCCCGACGATCTCGTCGAACACCTGCGCGAACTCCGTCGTCCGCGCCTCGTCGATCTCCACGCCGTCCGCCCGTCCCTCGACGCGCACCCAGCCGGTCGGCGACAGGTTCACCACGCCGGCGTGGTCCTCGGCGACGCGATTCGGCGCGAATACGCGCGCGGTTTCCGTGCGGCCATCGACATAGGTCAGCGTCACCTCATAGTGCAGGTCCGCATCGCCGGCCACGAATTCCAGGTCCGCATCGCCCAGCATGCCAGCCAGGGGATAAGCTTCCAGCGTGAAACGGCGCTGCACCGCCTCTTGCCGCACGGGGTAGCGCACCACCACGGCTTCCAGGCCATCGCGGTCCACTTCCTCCAGGAAGAAATGCACCAGCGGCTTGTAGGCGCTGCGAAACACCGCCGTCACGCCCGCGGCCGCCAGGCGGCGCTCCGCCGCGCGCCGGGCGGTTTCGTCTTCGAACAGCCAGGCCTGCACGCGCGCGCCGCGGTATTCCTCCGCCGAAAACTCGCGCACCCAGTCGTCCAGCGTGCGGTCGATCACCCTGTCCAGCAACACAGTCATGGCTTATACCTTTCCAGTCGGATCCAGGCGATCCCGCAGCCAATCGCCCAGCAGGTTCAGTCCCAGCACGGTCAGCATGATCGCCAGGCCGGGAAACACACTGACCCACCACGCGGTCTGCAGATACGTGCGCCCATCGGCCAGCATCCCGCCCCAGCTGGGGATCGTCGGGTCCACACCCAGGCCCAGGAAGGTCAGGCTGCTTTCCAGCAGGATGTTGGTGGCGACGTTCAGCGCCATCAGTATGATCAGGGGGCCCAGCAGGTTCGGCACGATGTGATGCCGCATCATGGCCACGTCGCGCACGCCGAAAGCCCGCGCGGCCTGCACGAACTCCCGCTCCCGCAAGGCGAGCACCTGCCCGCGCACCAGGCGCGCGTACTGCACCCACTGCGAGATCACCATGAAGAAAATCACGTTGAAGAGCCCGCCACCCAGGATGGAGATAAAGGTGATCGCCACCAGGATGAAGGGCAGCGCCAGCTGCACGTCGGCGAAGCGCATCACGATCACGTCCCAGAACCCGCGGTAATAGCCGGCGATCAGGCCCATGACGGTGCCGAGCAGCGCGCCGAAGATCACCGAGACGAAGCCGGCGGTCAGGGAGATCTGCCCGCCCACCACCACGCGCGCCAGCACATCCCGGCCCAGCGGATCGGTGCCCAGCACGTGCGCCAGGCTCTGGAACGGCGGCGTCAGGCGCGCGGCCAGGTCCATGGCCTCGCCGCCGTCGGGAAACAGCCAGCCGGACAGCAGCACCGCCAGCACCACCGCCGCGGTCAGCACCACGCCCATCACGAATTCCAGCGAGCGGAAGCGGTTGCGCGAGCGGCGCTTGCCCGCGCCTTCGGTCAGCGTCGTTTGCATAGGTTCAACGGATGCGTATGCGCGGATCGACGATGCCGTAGGCGATGTCGACCAGCAGGTTGACGATGATGATGACCAGCGCCAGCACGGTCACCGCGCCTTGCAGCACCGGATAGTCGCGGGCCGCGATGGCGTCGAAGGCCAGTGTGCCCATGCCCGGCCAGTTGAAGACTTTCTCGATCACGACGATGCCGCCGATCAGCCCGCCGAACTGCAGGCCGATATAGGTGATCAAGGGAATCGAGCAATTGCGCAGCGCGTGCTTGTACAGCACCACGCGTTCGCGCAGGCCCTTGCTGCGCGCCACCATGACGTATTGCGCCGACAACGTTTCCAGCATGGTCGTGCGCACCAGCCGCACGTTGGTCGCGCTCAAGATCACGCCCATGGTCAGGGCCGGCATGATCAGGCTGAGCGGGCCATCCCACCCCGATGGCGGCAGCAGCGGGAAGGTGATGGACAGCAGCAGCACCAGCATCAATGCCAGCCAGAAGTTCGGAAAGGACAGGCCCACCAGCGACAGTATGCGTATCGCCTGGTCCGCCGCCTTGCCCTTGTGCACGGCGGCGTGCACGCCGAGCGGGATGGAAACCACCAGGGACAGCGCCAGCGACACGAAGGCCAGCAGCAGCGTGGCCGGCAAGGCGTCGCCGATCAGATGCCCCACCGACGTCCCGCCCATGAAGCTGCGCCCGAAGTCGCCGGTCACGATGCCATGCATATACGACAGGTATTGCACGTAGAACGGCCGGTTCAGGCCCAGGGCCTGGCGGATGTTCTGCAGGTCCTGCTCGGTGACGCTACCCGCGCCCTGGCTGAGCATGATGGCGGGGTCGCCGGTCATGCGCACGGCCCAGGACACGAGCAGCGTGACCGCGACGATCACGAAGACCGCCTGCAGGACGCGCTTGATCAGAAAGCCGATCATCGCTTCAATCGACGCTGGCGTCGACAAAACGGAAGCGGATATCGCCAGGCACCGTCAGGTTCTTCACGCGCTTGTTGACGCCCACCACCGTATCCAGCGCGTACAGCGGCATTTCCAGCGCGTTGTCCGCCACATAGGCCGCGATCTCGCGCAACGTCTTCTGCCGCTCATCCACCTTGTAGGTATTGCGCTGCGCTTCCAGCATCGCGTCCAGCTTGGCGTCCTTGTCGTAGGGATTCCATTTCTGGCCGGAGTGGTACATCAGGTAGGCGGTGTTGTCGTAGTCGTACGTCCAGCCGCCCCAGTACATCTGCCACATCTCGCCGGTCTTGCCCTGCGGGATGATGTCGTTGATCAGCACCGGCGTTTCGTAGGGCTTGATGGTGGTCTTGATGCCCACGCCCTGCAGATAGCCGGCGATCGCCTGCGCCACTTCGCGGAACTGCGAGTCGCTGCCGCGGATATCCAGCTGGATCGCCGCGCCCGGCTTGACGCCGGCCTTGGCCAGCAGCTTCTTGGCTTCCGCCGGGCTGAAGGGCAGCGGCTTGAGCGCCGGATCGTAGCCGAACGACAGATCGCCCTGGAAACTGGCGATGGGCTTGGCGTAGCCCAGCAGCAGCTGCTTGATGATGGCGTCGCGGTCGACCGCCATGATCAGCGCGCGCCGCACGTCGCGATCCTTGGTGATGCCGCGCGACGTGTCGTAGCGCGCCACGACCGTGCCGGGGCCGCTGGTGCTGACGACGGTGGCGTTGCTGGACTTCTTGATGGTGTCGACCAGGCCCAGCGGAACCGCGGTGGCGATGTCCACGCGGCCGGCCTGCAGCTCGGCCACCTGCGTGGCCGGCTCGGCGATGAAGCGGTACACCACCTGGTCCAGCTTGGGCTTGCCGCCCCAGTACTCGTCGTTGCGCGCCAGCGTCAGGCTGATCTTGGGCTTGTACTCGACGAACTTGAACGGCCCCGTGCCCACCGGATGCTCATTGAAATAGGCGTCGCCTTTTTCCTGGATGTACTTGGGCGGCACGATCATGCCGCCATAGCCGGCGAGCTTGGTCAGGATGACGGGGTCGGGCCGCTTCATCATGAAATCGACCGTGTGCGCATCCACCACTACCACCTTGTCGATGGAGTTGTAGTTGGATTGCTGCGGGCCCTTGGCGCCTTCCGCGCCCAGCAGGCGGTCGAAGGTGAACTTGACCGCGTTCGCGTCGAATGGCTCGCCGTCGTGGAACTTGACGTTCTCGCGCAGCTTGAAGCGGATGCGCGTGTCGTTGTCCAGGAATTCCCAGCTGGTGGCCAGCCCCGGCTGCAGCTTCATGTCCGCGCCGCGCATCGTCAGGCCGTCGAACAGATTGCTGCCCACCGAGCCCCACCAGGTCACGAAGGTGTCGATGGGATCCCAGCTGCCGGCGTCCTGCGTGATGGCGACGTTCAGCGTGCCGGCGGCATGCGCCGGTGCGGTGGCGGCCAGCGCGCCGCCGATGGCGAGCGCCGCGCCCAGCGCGCGGGCGGTCTTGGTGAAGGTAAACATGAGCGCCTCCAGGGACGTTGGGTTCGTCGATGACGATAAGGAAAAATGTGCGCGCGCCATGGTCGTCAGGCCGCCTGGGCCACCAGGTGCCCCGGCGCGATTTCGATCAAGGGCACGATCGGCGGCGCGTCGCCGACGCGGCGCACCGGACTGGGGATTTCTCCCGCGATCAGCGTGGTATCGATGTGCCGCCCCGGCTCGGCCACGGGCACCGCCGCGAGCAGCTTGCGCGTGTAGGGGTGGCGCGGCGTTTCGAAAATGTCGCGCCGCCGGCCCATCTCGACGATCTGGCCCAGGTACATGACGGCGACGCGGTGGCTGACCTTTTCCACCACCGCCATGTCATGCGTGATGAACAGGTAGGACAGCCGGCGATCCTTCTGCAGGTCCATCAGCAGGTTCAGGATCTGCGCCTGTATCGACACGTCGAGCGCGGACACGGATTCGTCGGCGATGATCAGGCTGGGATTGCTGGCCAGCGCCCGCGCGATGCAGACGCGCTGCCGCTGGCCGCCGGAAAACTCGTGCGGATAGCGGCGCGCGTGCTCGGGGCGCAGCCCGACCTGCTCCAGCAGCTCCGCCACGCGTGCGGCGATGGCTTTTTCACCCGTCAGCAGGCCGTGCGTGACGATGGGCTCGGCGATGCTGAACCCCACGGTCTTGCGCGGATCCAGCGACGCATAAGGATCCTGGAAGATGTACTGGATCTGCTGCCGCAGCCGCTGCCGCGCGGCGCCGTCCATGGCGAAGAGGTCGCGCCCTTCGTACAGCACCTGGCCGCTGGTGGGCTCGACCAGCTGCTGCAGCGTCTTGCCTATGGTCGACTTGCCGCTGCCCGACTCGCCCACCAGCGCCAGGGTCTCGCCGGGATAGATGTCGAAGCTGACGCCTTCCACCGCATGCACCCGGTGCGTGACGCGCCCCAGGAAGCCGCGCCCGACGTCGAAGCGGGTGGTCAGGTCCCGGACGCTCAGCAAGGGCTGGCTGTAGTCGGCCGTATCCTGCTCGTGGGTTGCCCCGACTTCGCGCAGGACGTCGCCGTCCAGCACGGTCTGCGGCGTGCGCAGGGGCAGGTCGCGGCCCGTCATGCTGCCCAGCCGCGGCACCGCGGCCAGCAGCGCGCGGGTATAGGGGTGTTCCGGCGCGCGGAAGATGCGCTCCACGGGCCCCTGCTCCACCTTGCGCCCGCGCAGCATGACGACGACGTCGTCGGCCATCTCGGCCACCACGCCCATGTCGTGCGTAATGAAGATCACGGCGGTGCCCAGGTCGCGCTGCAGCTCGCGGATGGTGTTCAGGATCTGCGCCTGGATGGTCACGTCCAGCGCCGTGGTCGGTTCGTCGGCGATCAGCAGGCGCGGACGGCATGACAAGGCCATCGCGATCATCACCCGCTGGCGCATTCCGCCGGAAAGCTGATGGGGATAACGGTCCAGCATCTGCGCCGCGTCGGGCAGCCGCACCTTTTGCAGCAAGGCCAGCGCCGCTTCCCGGGCGGCGCCGCGCGAGAGCCGTTGATGCAGGATGATGGCCTCGGTGATCTGGTCGCCGACCGTGAACACCGGGTTCAGCGAGGTCATCGGCTCCTGGAAGATCATCGCCACGTCGTTGCCGCGGATGGCGCGCATGTCGTCGTCGGACGCCCGCGTCAGGTCGACCTCGCGGCCCGCCTTGTCGCGCAGCAGGATGCTGCCGGCGACGATGCTGCCGCCGGTGTAGTCGGTGAGCCGCATGATCGCCATGGACGTCACCGACTTGCCGGAGCCCGATTCGCCGACGATGGCCAGCGTGCGGCCCGGGTGCACCTCGAAGTCAAGCTGGTCGACGGCGCGGAACGCGCCTTCTTCGGTGGAGAATTCCACCGACACCCCGCGCAGTGTAAGCAGCGGCGAATTCGTATCTGCGGGCGTAGGCAAGGAAAAGGGCCAAGCGTGAAGAAACCAGGATGTTAACGATTTATCGGTAAATCTTGAACAAGCCCGGGCGTCCGGGGGCCTCGGGGGAAACCCTGCTTGCGCGGCGCACAAAAAAAGGGGCCTCCGCCCCTTTTTGTCCCGCCCATCGGTGTCAGATCGTCAATTCCCGGAAGGCCAGCGTGTGCCCGTCGGCGTCCGTTTCTTCCATCCGCACCTTGAAGCCCCACAGGCGCGCCAGATGTTTCATCACCTGGTCGGCTTCTTCCGGCACCAGCGGCCTGCCCCGCGTCTGCTGATGGCGCAGGACCAGCGAGCGATCCGTATCGCGGTTGTACTGCAACACCTGGACGTCGGGCACCAGATTGTCGCGATTATGCTGTTCCGCCAGCAGCTTGCGCACGTGGCGATAGCCTTCGTCGTCGTGGATGGCGACCACTTCCAGCTGGGGATTTTCCTCGTGATCGGAGATCGCGAAGAAGCGGAAATCGCGGATGAGCTTGGGCGACAGGTACTGCGAGATAAAGGACTCGTCCTTGAAGTTGCGCATGGCGAAGTCCAGCGTCTTCAGCCAATCGGCCCCGGCGATGTCCGGGAACCAGCGGCGGTCCTCCTCCGTCGGGTTTTCGCAGATGCGCCGGATGTCGGACATCATGGCAAAGCCCAGGGCATAAGGATTGATGCCTCCGTAGCCGCGCTGGTCGAAGCCGCGCTGGCTCACCACGCTGGTATGGCTGTGCAGGAATTCGATCATGAAGCCATCGTCGACCAGCCCTTTTTCATGCAGGCGGTTCAGGATGGTGTAGTGCCAGAACGTCGCCCAGCCTTCGTTCATCACCTTGGTCTGCATCTGCGGGTAGTAGTACTGCGCCACCTTGCGGACGATGCGCACCAGCTCGCGCTGCCAGGTCTGCAGCTTGGGCGAGTACTTCTCGATGAAGTACAGGATGTTTTCCTCGGGCTCGGCCGGGAACACGGCCTTCCGGGTCGTATCCTGCTGCTCGGCCTTGGGCACGGTGCGCCACAGGTCGTTGAACTGCACCCGCTGGTATTCCTCGCGATCGGCCACCCGCTGCAGCTCTTCCTTGTAGGACACCGGGTTGGGCCGCTTGTAGCGGTCGACGCCATGGGACGACAGCGCATGGCAGGAATCGATGATCTCTTCGACCGCCTCGATGCCATAGCGCTCTTCGCAGGCCATGACGTAGTTCCGCGCGAAGACCAGGTAATCCAGCACGCCTTCGGCGTCGGTCCACTGGCGGAACAGGTAATTCCCCTTGAAGAAGGAATTATGGCCATAGCAGGCGTGCGCGATCACCAACGCCTGCATCGCCATGGAGTTTTCCTCCATCAGGTAGGAGATGCAGGGGTTGGAGTTGATGACGATCTCGTACGCCAGACCCTGCACGCCGCGCCGGTATGCCTGTTCGTTGCGGATGAATTCCTTGCCGTACGACCAGTGCGGATAGCCGACCGGCAGCCCGGCGGACGCATACGCGTCCAGCATCTGCTCGGACGTGATGATCTCGATCTGGTTGGGATAGGTGTCCAGCTTGAACTCGGCCGCGACCTCGGCGATGGCTTCGTCGTAACGGCGGATCAGGTCGAAGGTCCACTCGGATCCGGTGGAAATCGGCTCCATCGATCGATCCGCGCGAGGCGCTTCCAGACTGCTCAATAGGCTGCTCATACATACCCTCCTGTCACTGCGCGGCCTGCTCCCAAGGGAGCATTCGCGCTTGGGGCGTCCCGATCGCTCATGCCACGGCCTCTTTCCGGAACAGCTCGTGGAAGACGGAGAAAATCTCGCCACGCTCGGAGATGCGGCGCATGACGAAATGCTCCGCCGGCTCACGCTCGTATTCCGCCCACAGGCTGCTCTTGCGCACGTCGTGGGTGTCGTGGATTTCGATGTAGGCGAAATAACGGGCCGCCGGCAGCAGGTGCTCGGACAGATACCGCGCGCTGCGCGCCGCGTCCGCGCCGAAGGAATCGCCGTCGCTGGCCTGCGCGGCGTAGATGTTCCAGGTGGACGGCGAATAGCGCTTTTCGATGATGTCGTTCATGAGCTCCAGGGCCGATAGCACCACGGTGCCGCCGCTCTTGGGATCATGGAAGAACGTGTCTTCGTCGACTTCTTCCGCATTGTCCGTATGGCGGATGAAGACCAGTTCGACACGCTCGTACTTGCGCATCAGGAACAGGTACAGCAGCGTGAAGAAGCGCTTGGCCAGGTCCTTCTTGTTCTCATCCATGGACCCCGAGACGTCCATCAGGCAGAACATGACCGCGCGCGCCATCGGCACGGCCACGGACACGCGATGCCGGTAGCGCAGGTCGATTTCGTCCAGGAAGGGCACGCGGGAGACGCGCTCCCGCGCGGATTCGACTTCGGCGCGCGCGGCGTCCAGCAGCGCCACGGAAGCGCCGCCGCGCTCCAGCTCTTCCAGCTTGTCTTCGGCTTCGGTCAGTTCGCGGCGTGCGCCGATGCTCAGCGCGATACGCCGCGACAGGGAGGCCTTCAAGGTACGTCCCACCGCCAGCGAACTGGGCGAGCCGCTCGTGGTGTAGCCCGCGCGGTGCCATTTCTTCTGGTGCACGTCGCCCAGCTGGTTGCGCGCCAGGTGCGGCAGCTCCAGGTCCTCGAAGAAAAAGTTCAGGAACTCGGCCCGCGACAGGGTGAAGGTGAACTGATCCACCGAATCGCCTTCGCCGGGATCGCCGCTGCCGCCACCCTGCCCGCCCCCGTCGGGACGGTCTATGGTGTCGCCCTTGGCGAATTCCCGGTTGCCCGGATGCACGATTTCGCGGTCCCCGCCGGCGCCATGGCGCAGCCGGGGCTCGGAGATATCCCGGGTGGGAAGGTTGATCTCCCCACCCTGGTCCATCTCTTCGATCGAGCGCTCGCGTATCAGGTCCCGCACCGCCTTACGAACCTGGGTTTTGTAGCGCCGCAGGAACCGCTCGCGGTTCACGGTGCTCTTGTTGCGTCCGTTGAGACGACGATCGATAAGTGAATTCATACTACCTCGCTCAGGAGGACTTTCTCACCCGCAAATACCACTCGCACAACAGGCGAACCTGCTTTTCGGTATAGCCTTTTTCGACCATGCGCTCGACGAAGCTCTGGTGCTTGCTCTTGTCCTCGGCCGACGCCTTGGCGTTGAACGAGATGACCGGCAGCAGGTCTTCCGTGTTCGAGAACATCTTCTTCTCGATGACTTCGCGCAGCTTTTCGTAGCTGGTCCACGTGGGATTGCGGCCGCTGTTGTTGGCGCGGGCGCGCAGCACGAAGTTGACGATCTCGTTGCGGAAGTCCTTGGGATTGGCGATCCCGGCCGGTTTCTCGATCTTTTCCAGTTCGTCGTTCAGGGCCGACCGGTCGAAGCTTTCGCCGGTTTCCGGATCGCGGAATTCCTCGTCCTGGATCCAGCAGTCGGCGAAGGTCACGTAGCGGTCGAAAATGTTCTGCCCGTATTCGGAATAGGATTCCAGGTAAGCCGTCTGGATTTCCTTGCCGATGAACTCGGCATAGCGCGGCGCCAGGTAGCCCTTGATGAATTCCAGGTAGCGGCGGCGCGTGTCTTCCGGAAAATCCTCGCGGGCGATGCGCTGCTCCAGGACGTACATCAGGTGCACAGGGTTGGCCGCGACCTCGGTCTGGTCGTAGTTGAAGACGCTGGACAGGATCTTGTACGCGAAACGGGTCGACACGCCATTCATGCCCTCATCCGTCCCCGCATAATCCTTGTATTCCTGCAGGGCCTTGGCCTTGGGGTCCACGTCCTTCAGGCTTTCGCCGTCGTACACGCGCATCTTGGAATAGATGCTGGAATTCTCCGGCTCCTTCAGGCGGGTCAGCACCGAGAACTGCGCCATCATGTCCAGCGTGCCGGGCGCGCACGGCGCTTCGGCCAGCGAGCTGTTATGCAGCAGCTTGCTGTAGATCTGGATTTCTTCCGTCACCTGCAGGCAGTACGGCACCTTGACGATGTAGATACGGTCCAGGAAAGCTTCGTTGTGGCGGTTGTTGCGGAAGGTCTGCCATTCGGACTCGTTGGAGTGCGCCAGGATGCTGCCGTTGAAGGGAATCGCGGAAAAACCCTCGGTACCCTTGAAGTTGCCTTCCTGCGTGGCCGTCAGCAGGGGGTGCAGCATCTTGATGGGCGCCTTGAACATTTCCACGAATTCCAGCAGCCCCTGGTTGGCCAGGCACAGGCCGCCGGAATAGCTGTAGGCGTCCGGATCGTCCTGCGAAAAACGATCCAGCTTGCGGATATCCACCTTGCCCACCAGGGACGAAATATCCTGGTTGTTCTCATCGCCCGGTTCGGTCTTGGCGATGGCCACCTGGCGCAGCACGGAAGGATTCACGCGCACCACGCGGAACTGCGAGATATCGCCATCGAATTCGCGCAGCCGCTTGACCGCCCACGGCGACATGATGCCGCTCAGGTAACGACGCGGTATGCCGTATTCCTGTTCCAGCGTGTCGGCGAAGCGGTTGGGATTGAACAGGCCCAGCGGCGTTTCGTTGACGGGCGAGCCCTTGAGGCAGTAGATCGGGTAGCTTTCCATGAGCGTCTTCAGACGCTCGGCGATGGAGGACTTCCCGCCGCCCACCGGGCCCAGCAGATACAGAATCTGCTTGCGTTCTTCCAGGCCCTGCGCGGCATGCTTGAAGAACGACACGATCTGGGCGATCACGTCCTCCATGCCGAAGAATTCCTTGAAGGCCGGATAACGACGGATCACCCTGTTGGAGAACAAGCGGGACAGCCGCAGGTCGTTGCGCGTGTCGACGAGTTCGGGTTCACCGATCGCAGCGAGCATCCGTTCCGCGGGGCTGGCGTAAACCATGGGGTCACGCTTGCACAGGTTCAGGTATTCCTCGAGCGAGAGCTCGGTTTCCTGTTCACGGGCATACTGCGATTTGAAGCCTTCGACGATGTTCAGCATCGGGATACCTCCAACAACATCAGAAAAGGGCTAGCCGTCCGTCAACCTCATTGTGTGCCCTATTTGCATCCATGTCGCCAGTGGTCTTCACCATACACAGATAGAGGTGACGCTATGTTGCTTTCCCCACACACAGCTTTTGCAACGGAAATACGGCCCTATGAGTTAGTCCTATATCGAGCAGCGCAAGTTCCGCTCGGGTAAACGACTGAAATTATTTTTGGAAAGCGTTTGGTTCCCCTTCATACCGTTGCGAAAAATCATGACGACGTGGCTGGTAAAAGCAGCTTGATTCAGGCGTCCGGCAAGCCCGCGACGGTGGACACCCGCATCATGCGTTCGACGTAGCGCGCGATCGTGTCGATTTCCAAGTTCACTTTGTCGCCTACGTTTACGTTACGCAACGTGGTCATGTTTTGGGTATGGGGAATTACGTTAATGGTGATGTCACTACCCTCCGCGCCGTCCTGTACGCCATTTACCGTAAGGCTGATGCCATTCACCGTAACAGAGCCTTTGTAGGCCAGATATTTGGCCATTTCGTTTGGCGCGCGGATGATAAGCTCCCGCGATTCTCCTATCGGCGCATACGCGACGACGGTACCCAAACCGTCCACATGGCCGGAAACCAGATGGCCGCCCAGGGCATCTCCGACACGCAGCGCTTTTTCCAGATTCACTTCACCTGGCCGATCCAGGCCGGCGGTCAGGCGCAGGCTTTCGCGCGAAATATCGATGTCGAAGCGGTTGCCATCCAAGGCCACCACGGTCATGCAGGCGCCCTGCACGGCGATCGAGTCGCCCAACTGGACATCGGCCAGCCCCAAGCTACCCGCATCGATGCGCACGCGGGCGCCGCCGCCGCCGTCCTTCGATTCATAGGGCTGCACTTGCATGATGCGGCCCACTGCCGCGACGATGCCGGTAAACATAAACATGCTCCTGGATAGATCTTTGACTTGGATATCGGCGCCGTCGCCAGACACTGCGCATACGGCGCGCCCGGGCCTGTTGGCCTGTCAGCCCGCTGGCGATAGGCTACACCGCGGACGTCTCAACGGGGGTTGGCAGCACTCAGCAATGCCTGCCAGCGATCGGCGAAACGGCCTCGCAAGCGCACGTCGCCACCGATCGGCTGCGCGTCGATGAACTTGAAACGACGCGCCTCGGCCAGGTCGGAAAGCATGGGCAGCTTGACCATGCCGTAGGCGTCGCCCAGCAACACCGGGGCGATGTATGCCAGGATCTCATCCACGCAGCCGGCGGACAACAGCGCCCCGGTCAGGCCGGCGCCGGCTTCGACGTGGACTTCATTGACGTGCTGGCGCGCCATCCAGCGCAGCATGGCGGCCAGGTCGACGCGGCCAGGCTCCGGGCCCGGCAGCACGATGACCCGGGCATTGCGCCGTCGCAGGCGCTCCGCCTTGACCGCGTCCTCATGGGCCGTGAAGACCCAGACTTCCTCGCCATCGAACAGGCGCGCGGATTCGGCGATCTGCAGACGCCCATCCACGACCGCCTTGCGCGGCTGGCGCGGCACGGCCACGTCGCGCACCGTCAGCCGTGGATCGTCCTTCTGCACGGTGCCCATGCCCGTCAGGACCACGTCGGCGCGCGCCCGCCAGGCGTGTCCGTCGGCACGCGCCGCCGGACCTGTGATCCATTGCGACATTCCGTTATGCAATGCGCTGCGACCGTCCAGGGACGCCGCCATCTTGGCCCAGAGCCAGGGCGTGCCCCTGCTCATCCTGGCCGCGAACCCGGCGTTCAGCGCCAGGGCTTCCGGCAGGCAGACGCCAGTGGTGACGGGAACGCCCTGGGCGCGCAGCCTGGCCAGGCCGGCGCCGTTCACCTGCGGATTGGGGTCCCCCATGGCCACCACCACGCGGCCGGGCGCGGCCGCCAGCACGGCATCCACGCAGGGCGGCGTGCGGCCGAAATGGCTGCAGGGCTCCAGGGTGACGTAGAACGTGGCGCCGGCGACCGACAGGCCGCGCGCGGCGGCGTCCTGCAGGGCGCGGATTTCGGCGTGAGGACCGCCAGGGGGCTGGGTGGCGCCTTCGCCCAGGATGAGGCCGTCGCGGACGATCACGCAGCCCACCCGGGGGTTGGGCGAAGTGGTATGCAGCACCGTCCTGGCAAGTTCCAGGGCGTGGCGCATCCAATGGAGATCCTGTTCCGCGAACATCGGGGCGTCAGGGTTCTTTGCGCAACTTGCCGGACAACAAGGGACCCTGCATTTCGCGTATGGCCTCGATGAACTCGCCGATATCCTCGAAACTGCGATAGACCGAGGCAAACCGGACATAGGCGACCTTGTCCAGCTTGCGCAGCTCGGTCATGACCAATTCGCCCACATAGGCGGAAGGGACTTCCCGCTTGCCGCTGGTCAGCAGGCTTTCTTCGATGCGCGCCACCGCGGCATCGACGTCTTCCGTGCTGACCGGGCGTTTACGCAGCGCCAGGGACAGGCTGGCGCGCAGCTTGGCCTGGTCGTATTCGCTGCGGCTGCCGTTGCGCTTGACGATGGACGGCATGGCGAGCTCCACCCGCTCGTACGTGGTGAAGCGCTTGTCGCAATGCTGGCAACGGCGGCGCCGGCGGATGGTTTCGCCTTCCTCCATCACCCGGCTGTCGATCACCTGGGTATCGGCATGGCCGCAGAACGGGCAGCGCACCGTCGTCCCCCGTCGCGCCCGTTCAGCCGTAGACCGGCAGGCGGGCCGTGAGCGCGTTCACGCGCTCGCGCACCGAGGCGATGTTCGCTTCGTTGCGCGGATCGTCCAGCACGTCGGCGATCAGGTTGGCGGTCAGCTCGGTTTCCGCTTCCTTGAAGCCCCGCGTCGTGATGGCGGGGGTGCCCAGGCGTATGCCGCTGGTGACGAACGGCTTTTCGGGGTCGTTGGGAATGGCGTTCTTGTTGACCGTGATATGGGCCTGGCCCAGCACGGCTTCGGCTTCCTTGCCGGTGATGCCCTTGGCGCGCAGGTCGACCAGCATGACGTGGCTTTCCGTGCGGCCGGACACGATGCGCAGGCCGCGCTTGACCAGGGTTTCGGCCAGCACCTTGGCGTTGCGGGCGACCTGGTGGGCGTAGTCGCGGAATTCGGGCTGCAGCGCTTCCTTGAACGCCACCGCCTTGGCGGCGATGACGTGCATCAGCGGACCGCCCTGGATGCCCGGGAAAATCGCCGAATTGATGGCTTTTTCGTACTCGGCCTTCATCATGATGACGCCGCCGCGGGGGCCGCGCAGCGATTTGTGCGTGGTGGACGTCACGAAATCGGCGTGCGGAACCGGATTGGGATAGGCGCCGCCGGCGACCAGGCCGGCATAGTGCGCGATGTCGACCATGAACAGCGCGCCGTTGTCGCGCGCGATGCGGGCCATGCGTTCGAAATCGATATGCAGCGAATAGGCGGACGCGCCGGCGACGATCAGCTTGGGCTGGTGCTCCTGCGCCAGCGCTTCGACCTTGCCGTAGTCCAGCACTTCGTTGGCATCCAGGCCGTAGGGCTGGAAGTTGTACAGCTTGCCCGAGGCATTGACCGAGGCGCCGTGCGTCAGGTGGCCGCCTTCGGCCAGGCTCATGCCGAGAACCTTGTCGCCCGGCTTGAGCACCGCCATGTAGACGCCCTGGTTGGCCTGCGAGCCGGAATTCGGCTGGACGTTGGCCGCCTCGGCGCCGAACAGTTCCTTCAGGCGGTCGATGGCCAACTGCTCCACGATGTCGACGTACTCGCAACCGCCGTAATAGCGCTTGCCCGGATACCCTTCCGCGTATTTGTTCGTCAGCTGCGTGCCCTGGGCCTGCATGACGGCCGGGCTGGCGTAGTTTTCCGACGCGATCAGCTCGATGTGCTGCTCCTGGCGGGTGTTTTCCTTCTGGATGGCGGCCCAGACTTCTTCATCAACCTGGGAGATGGTGCGGGTACGGTCGAACATGGAGGTTCCTGAACGGAGTCAAAAAGCGAAAAAACTGCGGCTGCCCATAGTTTACCGTGCGGTTACGGCGCTTTTCGCCGGCGGTGGCGCGGAAAAATGCGCATCCGAGCCATTTTTCGGGGCTCCGGGGCAACTCGGGAAAAACCGCTCATGGCAAGGTGAGCCGGGTTCATAAAAAAAGCGCCGCATGCGCGGCGCCTTTCCGGGTTCACCCCCGCTCAAGCGGAGGTGGTGCCGATGAGCTTGGGCGCCAGCTCCGGATTCAGCGTGTACGTGCCGGTCAGCGAGGCCTGCCCCAGGATCTTGCCCTGGATGGCCTGCAGCACCTGCTTGCCGTTGAAAGTGCCTTCCACATCCAGTCGCGGCACGCTCAGCGCGTACAGCGTAAAGATGTAGTGGTGCACCAGGACGTCGTTCCACGGCGGGCAGGGACCGTCGTAGCCGAAGTAGTCCCCGCTCATGTCGCGGTCGGCGGCGAACCAGCCGGTGTAGTCGTTGATACCCTGGCGGGCGTCGTGCGGCGCCAGCGGGCCGCCCTTGCCGCGCGGCGTAATGCCGTTGGAAAACGCGCCTTCTTCTATTTCCCGCATATTCGCCGGCAGGTCGATCAGCACCCAATGGAAGAACTCCACGCGCGGCAGGTCGGCGGGCACGACCCGCCCTTCCTGGTTGACGTCGTCCGGCTTGCTGGGCACGTACGGGTCCATGCAGACCATGACGAAAGACTGGGTGCCTTCCGGCACGTCGTCCCAGGAGAACTGGGGATTGAAGTTATCGGCCAGCGCGACATGCGACTGCGGGTCGATCCGCGCGAAGGCATAACGCTCGGGGATGGACTCTTTATCGGAAAAAGACAAGCTCGCTAGCTTCATGGCAGCCTCCTTCAAAAAACCAAAAGGATGGGTCGTGTGCGGCGCTGGAAAATTCCCTACGCCGCCAAGGTAACACGCGCGAACTTCCGTTTTCCCACCTGGATGACGTACACGCCCGCGGACAATTGCAACGATTTGTCTTCCACCTTTTCGCCGTTGACGCGGACGCCGCCCTGTTCGACGTTACGCTGGGCCTCGGCGCCGGACGCGGCCAGCCCGGCTTCCCGCAATACCTTGAGTATGCCCAGGGGCGCGCCGGCCACCGTGACCTCGGGCATGTCTTCCGGTATGGCGCCGTCGCGAAAGCGCGCTTCGAATTCCGCCAGGGCGTCGCGGCCCGCCTGCGCGCCGTGGAAGCGCCCGACGATCTCCTGCGCCAGCTCCACCTTGGCGTCGCGCGGATTGCGGCCCGCCTCGGTGGCCGCCTTCAGCGCGGCGATGTCGTCCAGCGTGCGGAAGGACAGCAGCTCGTAATAGCGCCACATCAGCGTATCGGAAATCGACATCAGCTTGCCGAACATCGAGGACGGAGCTTCGGAGATGCCGATGTAATTGCCCTTGGACTTGGACATCTTGTCGACGCCGTCGGTGCCTTCGAGCAGCGGCATGGTCAGGATGCATTGCGGCTCCTGCCCATATTCCTTCTGCAGCTCGCGGCCGACCAGCAGGTTGAACTTCTGGTCCGTCCCGCCCAGCTCCAGGTCCGATTTCAGGGCCACGGAGTCGTAGCCCTGCATCAAGGGGTACAGGAATTCATGCACCGAAATAGGGATGCCGCCCTTGAAGCGCTTGGTGAAGTCCTCGCGCTCCATCATGCGGGCCACCGTATAGCGGGACGCCAGTTGGATCATGCCGCGGGCGCCCAGGGGGTCGGACCACTCGGAGTTGTAGCGGATTTCCGTGCGCTCGGGATCCAGCACCATGCTGGCCTGCGCGTAATACGTTTTGGCGTTCGACTCGATCTGCTCGCGCGTCAAAGGGGGACGGGTGCTATTCCGGCCGCTGGGATCGCCGATCATCGACGTGAAGTCGCCGATCAGGAAGATGACGGTATGGCCCAGATCCTGGAGCTGCCGCATCTTGTTCAGGACCACCGTGTGGCCCAGGTGGATATCGGGCGCCGTGGGATCCAGCCCCAATTTGATGCGCAGGGGCACGCCAGTGGCCCGGCTGCGGGCCAGCTTGCGGACGAATTCCGACTCGACGAGCAGCTCGTCGCAGCCGCGCTTGGCGACGCGAAGATCGGCTTCGACCTCAGGGGTGATGGGGGCTTCGGATTGAGACATAGTGGGGGACGGCTACCCCGTCAGTTGAAAAGAGGAGGATGTAAAAAGCACAAAATTGTCGAAAATTCTAGCCGAATCGGCTAGGATACGGCCCTAATCATACGCAACTGTCACACGGGGCCATGAGGCCCCCAGGGTTTTTTTGAAGATGATTACAGGGCCCAACGAACCCGGGAGCGCCCGCCCGTCCGCGTCGACGCTCCCCACCCTGCCCACCTCCGCATCACACTCCCGCCGTCCCCGTATCCTCCGCGCGGCCGCACTCGCCACCGCGGTGGGTTTGTTTGCCGCCGCCGCCGCGGTCGGCATGGTGCAGCACCCGGATGCCGCCGACCTGCCGCCCACGCGCACCATCGAGAAAGTCATGGCGCTGTCGCCGGACGAGTACCGTGTCAGCGACGCCTCGCCGGCTCCCTACATCAACGAAACGCGCATCCGCCGCGGCGACACCTTGGCCGCCGTGCTGCAGCGCCTGCACCTGGATGACGATGGCCTGCAGGTATTCCTGACCCACGACCCCAGCGCGCGCAGCATCTACAAGCTGTACCCCGGGCGCTCGGTGCAGGCGGCGACGGACGCCAACGGCGATCTCGTCTGGCTGCGCTACATCCACACCCCCGGCAACGATTCCGACGGCCAGGTCGTGACGCGCTTCCTGGAAGTCGAGCCCAAGGGCGACAGCTACGTCGCCCAGGAAATGACCGAAGACACGGACCGCCAGGTGCGCGTGGCGATGGGCACCATCGAATCGTCGCTGTTCGCGGCCACCGACGCGGCGGGCATTCCGGACTCGGTGACGCTGCAGATGGCGGACATCCTGGGCGCCAAGATCGACTTCCTGCGCAGCCTGCGCCAGGGCGACCAGTTCCGCGTGGTGTACGAAACCCGCTCGCACGACGGCCGCTACGCCGGCGCGGGCCGCGTTTTGGCGCTGGAATTCGAAAACCAGGGCAAGATGTACTCCGCCGTCTGGTACACCCCGCCGGGCAGCACGACGGGGTCCTACTACGACTTCGACGGTACGAGCCTGCGCGGCGCTTTCCTGCGCACGGCCCTGAAATTCAGCCGTATCAGCTCGACCTTCGGCATGCGCATGCATCCCATCCACAAGACGTGGACCGGCCACAAGGGCGTGGATTACGCGGCGCCTACCGGTACGCCCATCCATAGCACGTCGGATGGGGAAGTCGAATTCGCCGGTGTGCAGAACGGCTACGGCAACGTGGTCGTGATCAAGCACGACAGCAAATTCTCCACGCTGTACGCGCACCAGAGCCGTATCGCCCCTGGCATCCGCAAGGGCGTGCGCGTCACACAGGGCGAAGTCATCGGCTACGTCGGCCAGACCGGATGGGCCACCGGGCCGCATCTGCACTATGAGTTCCGTATCGGCGACAAGCCGGTGGATCCGCTGTCCGTGGACCTGCCCGTCGCTCAGGCGCTGGAAGGCAAGGACAAGGTCGCGTTCGCCAAGGAGACCGGCGTCTACAAGCAGCAGCTGAACATGCTGGCGCAGTTCCAGCAGTCCATGCCCGGCACCACGCTGGCCAGCGCGGCCGGCAACTGACGCGGCAACGCCCGGACCACCATGGACACGGCGGGCGATCTGTACATCGGGCTGATGTCGGGCACCAGTACCGACGGGGTCGACGGCGTGCTGGCGCGCATCGCGCCGCACGGCCGGCCCGAGGTCCTGGCGGAAGCCAGCCTGCCCATGCCGGACGATCTGCGCGCCGCGCTGCTCGCCTTGAACGCCGCCGGGCAGGATGAACTGGAACGCGCCGCACGCGCGTCCCTGGCGCTTGCCGAGTGCTATGCCCAGGCCACGCAGCGCCTGCTCTCGGCGACTGGCCACACCCCCGCCGATATCACGGCCATCGGGGCGCACGGCCAGACGGTCCGGCATCGACCCGAACTGGGATACACCATCCAGCTGAACGCGCCGGCCTTGCTGGCGGAGCGCACCGGCATCGCCGTCGTCGCCGATTTCCGCACGCGCGACGTCGCGGCGGGCGGCCAGGGCGCGCCGCTGGTACCGGCCTTCCACGCGGCGATCTTCGCGGCCGACGTGCCGCGCGCCGTGTTGAACCTGGGCGGCATCGCCAACGTCACCCTGCTGGCGCCGGGACGGCCCGTGACCGGCTTCGATACCGGTCCGGCGAATATGCTGCTGGACGAGTGGTGCCGCCGCCATACGGGGCAGAACTTCGACGATGACGGCGCCTACGCGGCGGCCGGCCGCGTGGATGCCAATATCCTGGAATACCTGCTGGCCAGCGAACCCTGGCTGGCCAAGCGCCCGCCGAAATCCACCGGACGGGATCTGTTCAATTCGGATTGGCTGGATACGCGCCTGAACGCATGGGCCGGCTATTGCCGCATGCTGACGCCGCAGGACATCCAGGCCACCCTGCAGCGCTTCACGGCGCGCACGGTGGCGCAGGCCATCGAGCGCGAAGCGCCGGATACCCAGGAAGTGCTGGTGTGCGGGGGCGGCGCGCGCAACGGCGCGCTGATGCGCGACCTGGCGGAATGCCTGGGGCGGCCCGTGGCTACCACCGACACGCATGGCGTGCCGGCGCAATCAATGGAAGCGTTGGCTTTTGCCTGGCTGGCGCACGCGCACGTGCATCGCATCGCCGCCGGCTTGCCCGAGGTCACCGGGGCCAGCGGCCCCAGGGTGCTGGGCGCAATGTATCCCGCCTGAGCGCGGCGGGATCTGCTTTCCCGGCGTGCTTAGACCGAGAACGACGAGCCGCAGCCGCAGGTGGTCGTCGCGTTCGGATTGCGGATGACGAACTGCGCGCCTTCCAGGTCTTCCTTGTAGTCGATTTCCGCGCCGACCAGATACTGGAAGCTCATGGGATCCACGAGCAGTTGCACGCCTTCCTTGTCCAGGACGGTATCGTCTTCGTTGACGACTTCATCGAAGGTGAAGCCGTACTGGAAACCGGAGCATCCGCCACCTTGCACGAAGACGCGCAGCTTGAGCTCGGGGTTGCCTTCGTCGATCAGAAGATCCTTGACCTTGGCAGCCGCGGAATCGGTGAAGATCAGCGGGGTCGGGGGGGCCGACTGCAGGTCGACGGTTTCGGTTACTGCATTCATTTGAGACTCCTGCCCTGACGGGCTCGGCCATCTGGGCCGGGTGTATTCGCGACTGAACAGAGGCGCGCTTGCGCCCCGATATGGTCTTACTATAGCGCAGCGAAGAGCCGAATCAAAATGCCACGGCCGCCTGTTGCGAGGCCTGCACGACGCCGTCCCGGATCACGTCCACGGCGACTTCCCGGGGCGTGAAATCGGGGGGCAGCGCGAGTATGCCTTCACTGCCGCGGTACTGGTCCACTTCCAGCGGGACCAGGGGCGGATTATCCGTCCCCGGTTCTGTCTGCAAAGGCGCCAGGGGCAGCTGGACCTCGGCGCCATCCCTGGCGCCCTGGGCGACGAAACGCAGGCTGCCCACGAAAGGCGCGAGCCCCGGACGAGCGCTGCGCATCAACAGCACCCGGTAGCGCAGGCCCGCGGGCACCCTCGTGATTTCCACTGCCCGGATGGACAGCGTGCCGGCGGGGCCGGCAGGCAGCAGTTGATCATAGAAAGCCAGGCGATCGCGCAATTGCCCGGTCTGGATCTGCAGGGCCGCCAGGTTGTCCTCCAGGGCCCGCCGCGCCGACCGCTCCACCGCCAGATCGGCGTCGGAGGCGGCAAGCTGGCCCCGCAGGGCCTGGACCTGCGCCTGTTCGGTGCCGAGCTGGGCGCGCAAGGCCTCGACCTGCGCCCGCGCGGCCGCGCGATCCGAGATGGCCGGCCAGAACAGCGCCACCAGGACGGCCAGTACGCCAGCCAGCGCCACGACGGCGAGCAGGCCGGCCGCCATTCCCATGCGTGAGCGTGCCATCCGCGTGCCGGCTACCGTCTGGCCTGGAAGCGCCGCGCCGCCGGGCTCAGGGCAGGACAGCCACCTGGCCCAGCCCGGTGCCTTCCGGCAGCCCGAACATGACGTTCATGTTCTGCACCGCCTGGCCGGCCGCGCCCTTCACCAGATTGTCCTGGACGACCAGGATGACGAGCAGGTCGGCGCCTTCGGGGCGATGCAGGGCGATGCGCAGGTCGTTCGAGGCGCGCACCGACCGGGTTTCGGGCAGGCTGCCGGCGGGCATGACGTCCACGAAGGCTTCGCCTTCATAGCGCTTTTCGTACAGGGCCTGGAAATCCGTGCCGCGCGCTTCCGGCAGGATGCGTGCGTAGATGGTCGAGTACATGCCGCGGATCATGGGCACCAGGTGCGGCACGAAGGTCAGGCCGACCTTGCCGCCAGCCATGAGCTGCAGTTGCTCCGTGATTTCGGGATGATGGCGATGTCCCGCCACGCCATAGGCCTTGAAGTTGTCGCTGGCTTCGGAGAACAGGATGCCGATTTCAGCCTTGCGGCCCGCGCCCGAGACGCCCGACTTGCAGTCGGCGATCAGGGTCTGCGTGTCGACCAGGCGGGCGCCCTTTTCCAGCAGCGGGGCCAGGCCCAGCGCCACGGTCGTGGGATAGCAGCCGGGATTGCCGACCACGCGCGCCTTGGCGACGCGGTCGCGGTTCAGTTCGGGGATGCCGTAGACGGCTTCTTCGAGGATGGTCGGGCAGGCGTGCGGCATCTTGTACCACTTCTCGAACACCGCGGTGTCCTGCAGGCGGAAATCCGCGGCGAGGTCGATGATACGGGTACCGGCTTCCAGCAGCGTCTGCGCCTGCGACATGGCCACGCCATGGGGCGTGGCGAAGAACACCACGTCGCAGTCCGTCAGCGGCGCTTTCTCGGGCGTCGAGAACGCCAGCTTCACGCGGCCGCGCAGATTGGGGAACATGTCGGCCACGGGCATGCCGTCTTCCTTGCGGGAAGTGATGGCCGTGAGCTCGGCATTGGGGTGCTGGGACAACAGGCGCAGCAATTCGACGCCGGTATACCCGGTTCCGCCTACGATGCCGACCTTGACGCGTGCGTTGGATGCTAGTGCCATGATTGCTGGCTCCTGCTGGTTCCGAAGATGATTGATTGTATCGCCGCCCCGGGGCGGCGCCATGGACCAATCCATAAACAAAAAGGCCGCTTTCGCGGCCTTTTTGCTGGACATTAGCGCTTGCTGAACTGCTTGCGCCGACGTGCCTTGCGAAGGCCGACCTTCTTACGTTCGACTTCTCGCGCATCTCGGGTCACCAGGCCAGCCTGCGACAGGGCGGGCTTGAGCGTGGCGTCGTAATCGATCAGGGCGCGGGTGATGCCGTGGCGCACCGCGCCAGCCTGGCCGGATTCACCGCCGCCATGGACGTTCACCTTGACGTCGAACGATTCCAGGTGGCCGGTCAGTTCCAGCGGTTGGCGCACGACCATGCGGCCGGTTTCGCGCGCGAAGAACTCGTCGACGGGCTTGCCGTTGACGACGATCTTGCCCGTGCCTTTCTTGAGGAACACGCGTGCCACCGACGTCTTGCGGCGGCCGGTTCCGTAATTCCAGTTACCGATCATGGCGATTCCTTAGATTTCCAGCGGCTTGGGCTGCTGGGCGGTGTGCGGATGCTCGGCACCGGCATACACCTTCAGTTTCTTGATCATGGCATAGCCGAGGGGACCCTTCGGCAGCATGCCCTTGACCGCCTTCTGGATGGCACGGCCCGGGAAGCGCTGCTGCAGCTTCTCGAAGTTGGTCTCGCGAATGCCGCCCGGGTAGGTGGTGTGGCGGAAGTACTTCTTGTCTTGCGCCTTGTTCCCGGTAACGACGATGTCCGCCGCGTTGATGATGACGATGTAATCGCCAGTATCTACGTGAGGCGTGAATTCGGGTTTGTGCTTACCACGCAGACGGTGTGCGACTTCGCTGGCCACACGACCGAGGACTTTGCCCTTCGCGTCGATCACAAACCACTCACGCTTGACTTCATGCGGCTTTGCCACAAACGTCTTCATGATTGGTTCCTGAACTAAATTTGGTTCGCCCCGCCGGAATCGGCCGGTGCGTTTTTCCCCTGCTTGCCTGCCCTGCCTAAGCGTTATCAGCCGCCCGTGCTTGGTCGGAGAAAGGGAAAGTCGTCGATCATAGCATGAAAATGCTCAAAGTGTGAGCGATGCGGCCGGATAGCGTTGTACCCGGCCCGCACCCGAGGGCCCGCCGGACCCCGCCCTACGCACCCAGATAGGCTTCCAGCACGCGGGGGTGGCCCAACAGTTCGCGTCCGGTGCCGGACAGCGCCAGGGCGCCGTTCTCCAGCACGTAGCCGTGGCCGGCGATCTTCAGCGCCTGCCGCACGTTCTGCTCCACCAGGAACAGCGTCAGGCCGTCCGCGTTGATGGCCCGCAGCGCGCGGAAGATTTCCTGCACGACAATCGGGGCCAGACCCATCGAAGGCTCGTCCAGCAGGAGCAGGCGCGGCTTGGCCATCAGGGCCCGGCCGATGGCCAGCATCTGCTGCTCGCCGCCCGACAGGTTGCCGGCGATGCCGTCCAGACGCTCCTTCAGGCGCGGGAACAGCGTGAACACGTAATCCAGGTCGGCGCCGGTATCGGCGCGGCCGCGCCGGTAGGCGCCGAGTTCCAGGTTCTCGCGCACCGTCATGGTGGTCAGGATGGCCCGGCCTTCGGGCACCTGCACGATGCCGCGGGCGACGATCTGGTGCGGAGCCAGGCGGCTGATGTCCTCGCCTTCGAACAGCACCGAGCCCCTGGCCTTGGGCAGCAGGCCGGACAAGGCCAGCAAGGTGGTCGACTTGCCGGCGCCGTTGGCGCCGACCAGGGCGGTGATTTCGCCCGACTGCAGCGCCATGTCGACGCCGCGCACCGCCTCGATGTGGCCGTAGTTGACTTCCAGGCCACGGATTTCCAGCATGGCGGTCATGCGCGCACCTCCGCGGCATCATCGTCGTCATCGCGGCCGAGATAGGCTTCGATGACTTGTTCATTGGTACGGATGGCCTCCGGCGGGCCGCTGGTGATGATCTTGCCGAAGTTCAGCACGGCGATGGTCTCGCACAGGCCCATGACGAAGCGCATGTCGTGCTCGATCATCAGGATCGTGTAGCCGCGTGCACGAATGGCCTCGATTTCGCGCATCAGCTCGGCGCGTTCGCCGGTGTTCATCCCGGCCACGGGTTCGTCCAGCAGCAGCAGGCGCGGCTCGGTGGCCAGCGCGCGCGCCAGTTCCAGGCGGCGCTGCTCGCCATAGGACAGATTGTCCGCCAGGTCGTTGGCCTTGTGGTCCAGGCGCATCCAGGACAGCAGCTCCAGGGCGCGTTCGCGCGCCCTGGCTTCATCGCGCCGGAAACCGGGCAGGCTGAGCAGCATGCCGGCCACGCCATAATGCATGTGGCGGTAGGCGCCGACGACGACGTTCTCCAGCAGCGTCATTTCCTTGAACAGGCGGATGTTCTGGAAAGTCCGGGCGATGCCCGCGCGCGTGATCTGGTGCGGCGCCATGCCCACCAGGCTCTGGCCGGCGAAGCGCACCTGGCCGCCGCTGGGCCGCAGCAGGCCGGTGATGATGTTGAAGACGGTCGTCTTGCCGGCGCCGTTGGGCCCGATCAGGCCGAAGATGGCGCCCTCGGGCACCTGGAGATTGACGTCCTGCAGTACATGCAGGCCGCCGAAACGCATCGAGATGGAGGACAGTTCAAGCATGGCGCCGCCCCCCCTTGCGCATCCAGCGCGCGAAACGGGCCGGATCCCAGATGCCTTGCGGCAGGAATAACACGATCAACACGAGTATCAATCCATTGGCGACCAGGCGGAAATCGCTGAAGCCGCGCAGCACTTCCGGCAGCAGGGTGATGATGGCGCTGCCCAGCAAGGGTCCGGGCAGGCCGCCGATGCCGCCCAGGATGGCCATCGTCAGGATTTCGACGCCGCGGTCGAAGCCGTATTCGTTCGGGCCGATGAAAAAAGTCAGGTGGGCGTTCAGCGCGCCGGCCAGGCCGGCGATGGCGCCGCCGATGATGAAGGCGAGCATCTTGTTGGCGCGCACGTTGATGCCCATCAGGCCGGCCGCGGTCTCGTCACCCCGTATGGCGTCGAATGCCCGTCCCAGCTTGGACACGCGCACGCGCCACAGCAGCAACAGGACGATCACCACCGCCAGCGCCACGTGCCACCACTGGGTCAATTGCGGAATACCGTTCAGGCCCAGCGCGCCGCCCGTCACCGACTCGGTGTTCAGCACCGTCACGCGCACCACTTCGCCGAAGCCCAGCGTGGCCATGGCCAGGTAGACGCCCGACAGCCGGATGGTAGGCAGGCCGATGATGGCGGCCACCAGTGCCGGCGCGGCCATGCCCCCGGCCAGCGCCACCGAAAACGGCGCGTCGTAGTTCATCGTCAGGATGGCCGCCGCATAGGCGCCGATGCCCATGAAAGCGGCGTTCGCCATGGCCAGCATGCCGCAGGCGAGCGTCAGCCATATCGACAATGCCAGCAGCGCGTTGGTGCCCAGGGTCAGCACCACATTGCCATAGATGGCCCAGAAACTATCGAATGCAGTCATGATCAATCAGGCCTTGCGTTGCACCACTTTGCCGAACAGGCCCTGGGGGCGCACCAGCAGGATCAGGAAGAGCAGGCCGAAGGCCACGGCGTCACGCATGGTGGAGCCGATGTAGGCGACGGACAGGACTTCGGCGAAGCCCAGGAACAGGCCGCCCAACATGGCGCCGCGGATATCGCCCATGCCGCCCAGGATGATCACCGCGATGCCCTTGTGCAGCATCGGCTGGCCCATCAGCGGGTACAGCGCGTTGGAATAGAGTCCGATCAGCAGTCCCGCGACGCCGCCCAGGCCGCCGGCCAGGAAAGAAGTCAGCAGGAACAGTTGTTCGACGTTGATGCCCAGCAGCCAGGCGGCCTTGGGCGATTCGGCGATGGCGCGCAGCGCGCGGCCGAACTGCGTGCGCCGCATGACCACCATCAACACCGCCATCAGCGCGAAGGACAGGAAGATGATGGCCAGTTCGATGGCCGTCACGTGGATGCCCGCGATGACCAGCGTGTCGTCGGGCACCACGCCCGGCGGAAAGCGCAGGTTGTTGGCGCCGTAGAGGCCCTGGATGCCGTTGTTCAGGACGATGCCCACGCCTATCGTGGCGATCATCGGTATCAGGTGCGGCGCGTTGCGCCGGCGCAGCGGCTTGAGCACCAGCCAATCGATCAGCGCGCCCAGGGCCCCCGCGACGATGAAGGTCAGGATCAGGGAAATCCACAGCGGAATGCCCAGCTTGGTGATGATGGACAAGGCGGCATAGGCGCCCACCATGAACACCGCGCCGTGCGACAGATTGATAATGCCGAGCACGCCGAAGACCAGCGTGAAGCCCAGGGCAAACAGGGCATACACGCAGCCCAGTGACAGGGCATTGACGAATTGTTGTTCCAACATACCGGGACTTCCGAATCGAAAACGCCCTGCGAGCCACGGCCGGCGCAGCCCGCAAGGCGTCGGAGGCGGCCGTCAGGCCGCGCTCGCATACAGGATTTACTTCTCGATGACGTACTTGCCGTTTTCCGTCTTGCTGACGATGGGCGCCTGCTCGGCGTCATAGCCCGCGGGCTTGCCGGCACGGTCCTTGGCCTGGCGGAACTTGAAGCCGCCGGTGGCGCCGGTCCACGTCACGTCGGGCAGCGCGTCGCGCAAGGCGGCGCGGTCGGCGGTCAGGTCACCCTTCAGCTGCACCTTCTTCAGCGCCTGGGACACGATGTACATGGCGTCGTACGCCTGCGCCGAGAACTGGTCGGGCGCGATGTTGTACTTGGCCTTGTAGGCGTCGATGAACTTGGTGTTTTCCGGGGTCTTGTTCTCGATGGACCAGGGGCTGCCGATCCACAGGTTGTTCGACGCCGTGCCGGGGGCCAGTTCGAAGATCTTGACCGAGTTCATGCCGTTGCCGCCGATCACCGGGACGTTCAGGCCCAGTTGGCGGGCCTGCACCATGATGGGACCGCCTTCGGCCAGCAGCGCGGACAGGACGATGGCGTCCGGATTCGTGCCCTTGATCTTGGTCAGCTGGGCCTTGAAGTCGACGTCGCCCTTGGCGAAGGTTTCCGTGGTGGTGACCGGGATCTTCAGGTCTTCCAGGGCCTTCTTGAAGTTGTCGTAGCCGCTCTTGGTGAAGACGTCGTCATTGCCGTACAGCACGGCGACATTCTTCAGGCCGACCTTGTTCTTGACGGTGGTCAGGGTGGCGGGCAGCACGTCGGCTTCGGTGACCGAGTTGCGGAAGACGTAGTTGCCGATGGACGTGATGCCGTCCGCGGTATTCGACGTGCCGAAGGCCACGGTCTTGGCGGCCTGGGCGATCGGATCGGCGGCCTGCGCGGAATTCGACAGCGTCGGGCCGAAGGTCATCAGGACCTTGTCCTGGAAGATCAATTTCTTGAAGACGTTGATCGCTTCTTCTTTCTTGCCCTGTTCGTCTTCGATGACCAGGGAGATCTTGTTGCCGTTGATGCCGCCCGCGGCGTTGATCTCGTCCGCGGCCAGTTGGAAACCGTTGCGGATCGAGATGCCGTACTGCGCGGCGCCGCCGGACAAGGCCTCGGCCACGCCCAGCTTGATGTCGGCCGCATGCGCGGCGGGCACGATGGCGCTGGCCACCACGGCGGCCAACAGGGAATATGTCGTCTTCATGGGAAAGCCTCTCTCTCGGGCGTTATGTATTTACGCGAGGGTCTGCGCCTCGCTGGATGAGCAGGCCCGCGCCGGGGGCCGGCGCGGGCAAGTCCGCCATTATTACTCGAATTGCCAGAGTTGTTGCGGGTTGCAACGCTTACGCACGGCAAAAGAGCGCAAATGGACCGCTTTCGTCGCGGCCTGGCCTCGGATCATTCCCCGGCGATGGCCATCTGCTCGATCAGGATGGAGCCGGTCGCCTTGGTGCCGCGGGCCATGACATCGGCCCCGACCGCGACGATTTGGCGGAACATGTCCTTCAGATTCCCGGCGATGGTGACTTCTTCCACCGCGTGTTGGATTTCACCGTCTTCCACCCAATAGCCGAAGGCGCCGCGCGAATAATCGCCGGTGACGTAGTTCACGCCCTGGCCGATCAGCTCCGTCACCATAAAACCCGTGCCCATCTTCCTGAGCATGGCCCGCAGGTCGTCGGACGGCGCCGTCAGCCGCGAACGCAGCGTCAGGTTGTGCGAGCCGCCGGCGTTGCCGGTGGTCTTCATGCCCAGCTTGCGGGCGGTGTAGGTGGACAGGAAATAGCCTTCCAGGACGCCGGCCTTGACCACGTCGCGGGCGCGGGTGACCACGCCTTCGTCGTCGAAGGGCGAGCTGCCCATGCCGCCGACGACGTGCGGATCCTCGGTGATATCGATGTGATCCGCGAAGATCGGCTGGCCCAGGCTGTCGACCAGGAAGCTGGCCTTGCGGTACAGGGCGCCGCCGTTCACGGCCTGGGTCAGCGCGCCCAGCAGGCCCAGGGCCAGCGGCGCTTCGAACAGCACGGGGAACTTGCCGGTGCGCACGCGGCGGGCGGACAGCCGCGACAGGGCCCGTTCGGCCGCATAGCGGCCGACGGCTTCCGGCTCGGCCAGATTGGCGGCGTCGCGCTCGCTGCTGTACCAGTAATCGCGCTGCATGCCGTTGCCGCGGCCGGCGATGGGCGCCACCGACAGGCTGTGGCGCGAGTACGGGTAGCCGCCCAGGAAGCCACGGGTGTTGCCCATGACGAACTGGCCTTCGAAGGTGCCGATGGAGGCGCCTTCCGTATTGGTGATGCGGGGATCGACCGCGCGCGCCGCGCGTTCCGCCCGCAAGGCCAGCTCGGCGGCTTCTTCGGTGCCTATCGTCCAGGGATAGTGCAGCTTCAGGTCGGGATAATCGCGCGCCAGCATGTCCTCGTCCGGCAGCCCGGCGGCGGGGTCTTCCGCCGTATGGCTGGCGATATGCCAGGCGGCTTCCACGGTTTCGCGCAGGGCGGCGTCCGAGAAATCCGAGGTGGACGCCGAGCCGCGGCGCTGTCCGGCGTAGACGGTGACGTCCAGCGACCGGTCGCGGGTCTGCTCCACCGTTTCGATGTCGTTCTTGCGCACCGACACCGACAGCCCCAGGCTTTCGGAGACTTCCGCGACGGCGTCGCTGGCGCCGACCTTGCGCGCATGGGCCAGGACGTTCTGCACCAGTTCGCTGAAACGCGCGTGGTTTTCGGCGACCGGCAGGGAGGAGGAATTGTTGACCATTGAAACTCGCTTGAGAGAGACGGGTATCATAGCCAAGTCCGCCAACCCGCTGTTCCCACAATGTCAGAAATAACCGAGCTGGCCGCCGAGTCCGGCGGCGACGAGGACGACGGCTACGATCGTCCCAGCAAATCCCAGGTCAAGCGCGAGATGCTCGCCCTGACCGACCTGGGCAAGCAATTGATCGCGCTTTCGCCGGAACGCCTGCGCCAGCTGCCCCTGGCCGAACGGCTGTACGACGCGATACGGGAAGCGCAGCGCACCACCAGCCGCGAAGGCCTGCGGCGCCAGACGCATTATGTCGGCAAGCTGATGCGGGACGCGCCCGCCGACGACATCCGCCGCCAGCTGGACACCTGGGAAAACGGGTCGCGCGAGGAAACCGCGGCCATGCACCGCCTGGAAAGCCTGCGCGACCGCTTGCTGGAAGACGACGATCTGCTGACGGATCTGCTGTCGCGCAATCCGGGTGCGGATGCCCAGCACCTGCGCACGCTGATCCGTGAAGCCCGCAAGGAAGCCCGCGCCAATGCCACCCTGGCCCAGGGCCAGGAGCCCAAGCGCAAGCATTACCGGGCGCTGTTCCAGGCCTTGAAAGCCCTGGAAATTTGAGGACCCCATGACCGCCACCCCTTCCGCGCTGCTCGACAGCATCGAGCTCGAAACCGGCCCCAATCCCAGCTATGCGGTGATCTGGCTGCACGGCCTGGGCGCCGATGGCAACGATTTCGCGCCCATCGTCCCGGAACTGCGCCTGCCCGCGACGCCGGCCGTCCGTTTCGTCTTTCCGCACGCGCCGGTGCAGCCCGTCACCATCAACGGCGGCATGCAAATGCGCTCCTGGTACGACATCCTGGTCATGGACCTGGTGCGCCGCGAGGACGCCGCCGGGATCCGCCAGTCCGAAGCGGCCGTGCGGGCCCTGATCGCGCGCGAAAACGCCCGCGGCATTCCGACGTCCCGCATCGTGCTGGCGGGCTTCTCGCAGGGCTGCGCCATGACCCTGCACACGGGCCTGCGGCTGCCGGAAAAGCTGGCCGGGATGATGGCCTTGTCGGGCTACCTGCCGCTGCTGGACCTGGCCGCGGCGGAACGGCAGTCCGCCAATGCGGACACCCCTATTTTCCTGGCGCATGGCGAATACGACCCGGTGGTGGATATCGCCCGCGCCACGGCGTCGCGCGACATGCTGCGCTCCCTGGGCCACGACGTGCGCTGGCACACCTATCCGATGCAGCATTCCGTCTGCGCCGAAGAAGTCGCCGACATGCGCGACTTCCTGCTGCAAGTGATCAAGTAGCGGGCTGCCCCACGCGGCCGGCCTGCGCGGCGCGGCCTGCGCGGCCCGGCCTACGCGGCCCGCCCCAGATCCAGCCATACCCGTCGCAGGGAGGGGTCGTCGGGATCGGGGTCGTTCTTCAGCCCCAGGCTGGTCATCAGGCGCAACATGGGCCGGTTGTCGGCCAGCACCAGGCCTTCGATGTATTCCAGGCCCTGTTCGCGGGCGGCGTCGATCAGCAGCGTCATCAATTGCCGCCCCAGGCCCCGCCCCTGCCAGGCATCCGCCACCACCAGCGCATATTCCGCGCCGCGCCCGTCGGGATTGCGCAGGTAGTGCGCCAGGCCGATCACCGCGTCGTGGCGATGGCCGCGATGCGCGGGATTGGGCAGTTCGGTGGTGGCGACCAGCGCCAGCTCGCGGTCGTAGTCCACCTGGGTATAGCGGGCCAGCATGCGCGGCGTCAGCTCGCGCATCATCGACACGAAGCGCATATAGCGCGAACGCTCCGACAGATCGCGGATGAAGGCCTGCAGGGAATCGGCGTCTTCCGGGCGGATGGGGCGCACCACCCAGGGCGTGCCGTCCTCGAAGCGCCGCACCTGCACCAGCCGCGCCGGATAGGGGTGGATGGCCATGTGCGGATAGCCGCCCAGGTGCAGGGAAGGCGTCGCCGGCTCCGCGGTCAGGGTCACGCGCAGGGAACGCGCGTACAGGCGGGCCTCGCCGGCATACAGCGGGTCGATGTCCAGCGCCTCGATGTCCGGTATATCGGTGATCAGCTCGGAAACCCGTACCAGCGCCTGCTGCAGAGTCTCGAAGGCCGCGATGCTCAGGCGATGCGCCAGCACCTTGCGCCACAGCCGGCTGCGCTCGATCAGTTGCTGGGCCAGGAATCCGTTCAGCGGCGGCAGGTCCATGCCGCGATCGGCGACGCCCAGCACCGCGTCCGGACCGCCCGCCGCGAAGCGGATGACCGGACCGAACCGGGCGTCGCGATGCACGCGTATGGCCATCGGACGCGACAGGGGCTCGAAAGCGCCGCTGGGCGTGGACTCGTTGATCGGCACCAGGCCGGCGGCCATCAGGTCGCGCGCTTCCGCCGGCGTCAGCGCGCGCCGGCCATCGCGCCGGGCGGCGTCGATGATCGCCTGGGCATCGGACAGGGCCGGCTGGGGCCCCTGCGGCAGCGGCGGCTGCGACTGCAGCAGCAACTGCTGGTTGTAGTAATGGGTGGATAGCACGCCGAAGGCATCGGCCGCCGACTCGGGCGTGCGAAAGGCGGACGTTCCGGCATCGTCCAGCATGCGCCGCAGGGGCCGCATGCCGGCATCGCCCATGAAGCAGGACACGATGGGCTTGCGCGCGCGCGGCGCGATCTGCGCCAGCCGTTCGGCCACCGCGCGCAGGTCCGCCAGGGCGTCGGGCGCCAGCAGCACCAGCACGCCGTCCACGCCGGGGTCGTCGATCAGCGCATCCAGGACAGCCTGGGTCATGTCGGGCGTCAGCGGCGCGTGGGTGATGACAGGATTGCCGACCGCCGACCCGGGCTCCAGCAGCGCTTCCAGCGCCTGCACGGTGCCCTGCGACAGTTCGGCGCGCGCGACCGCGGCGTCGGGGCCGATCAGGTCCAGCGCCAGCTGGCCCGGCCCGCTGCCGTTGGAAAACAGCGCCACCCGCCGCCCGCGCGGCCGGCGCGCATAGCCCAGCACCTTCAACGCCGAGAACAGCTGCACGAAGTAGCGCACCCGCACCGCGCCGGCGCGGCGCAGCACCGCGTCGAATACCGCATCGTCGTCGTCGCCGCGCCCGGCCTTGAGCACCACCACGGGCTTGGCGCTGGCGGCGGCCCGCAGCGCGCTGATGAAGGACCGCGCGGGCCCGACGTCTTCGAGATACAGGGCGATGCTGTCGGTGCGCGGATCGGTGGCCAGATAGTCCAGGACCGGCCCCAGGCCGACGATGGCTTCGTCGCCCAGCGCGATCGCGGTGGAAAAGCCGATATGCACGTCTTCGGCCCAGTCCATGACGGCGGCGATGATGGAGCGCGACTGCGCCACCAGCGCCACCCGGCCGTCGCGCGCCAGCGTCGGATGCTGGCTCAGGTTCAGGCCCGCGTACGGACGCTGCACGCCGAAGGCGCGCGGCCCCAGCAGCTTGCAGCGGTTTTCCTGCGCCCAGGCCTGGCACAGGGCCACCGTGCCGCGCGGATAAGGATCGGGCTGCTCGTGCGGCAGCGCGATGAGCGCGCGCGGCGCGCGCGGCGTCAGGCGGCGCAGCGTTTCGGCGAAGACCGATGGCGCGACACAGACCAGGGCGAGGTCCGGCCGCTCGTCCTCCGCCAGGCCGACCAGGGTTTCGGGAAGTTCGGGGGCGACGCCGGGCTCGCACGTCAGGCAGGTGGTGCGCGCGCGCAGGCGCGCCGGCAGCATCGCCGCGCCCGGCAAGGGCCGGTCCGCGATGATGAGCAGGGAACGCGGATCGAACAGAGAAGCCAGCGCGTGTCGAAGCATGGACGCCTACCCTATTCTAAAATGCCGCCATCGCGCAATATAACCGCCGGCCTTTTCAATGACACAAACCTCCAATTCCCGCGTCCGCACCCGTTTCGCTCCCTCGCCCACCGGCTACCTGCATCTGGGCGGCGCGCGCACGGCGCTTTTTTCCTGGGCGTTCGCCCGCCACCACGGCGGCACGTTCATCCTGCGCATCGAAGACACCGATGTCGAACGTTCGACGCCGGAGGCCGTCCAGGCCATCCTGGACAGCATGGACTGGCTGGGCATGCAGCCCGACGAAGGCCCGTTCTACCAGATGCGCCGCATGGACCGCTATCGCGAGGTCGTGGCGCAGATGCTGGCCGCCGGCACCGCCTACCACTGCTATTGCACGCCCGATGAAGTCGAGGCCATGCGCGAACGCGCGCGCGCCCAGGGCCTGAAGCCGCGCTACGACGGCACCTGGCGCCCGGAGCCGGGCAAGACCCTGCCGCCGATCCCGGAAGGCCGCCAGCCCGTGGTGCGCTTCAAGAATCCCTTGACCGGCGTCACCAGCTGGAACGATATGGTGAAGGGACCGATCAGCTTCGACAACGGCGAACTGGACGACCTGATCATCGCGCGGCCGGACGGCACGCCGACGTACAACTTCTGCGTGGTGGTGGACGATTGGGACATGGGCATCACGCACGTGCTGCGCGGCGACGACCACGTCAACAACACGCCGCGGCAGATCAACATCCTGCGCGCGCTGGGCGCCGAATTGCCGGAATATGGCCACGTGCCGATGATCCTGGGACCGGACGGCGAAAAACTGTCCAAGCGCCATGGCGCGGTCAGCGTCATGGAGTACGACAAGGACGGCTACCTGCCCGAGGCCATGATCAACTACCTGGCCCGCCTGGGCTGGAGCCACGGCGATGACGAACTCTTCACTCGCGAACAGCTGGTGGAATGGTTCGACACGCGCCACTTGTCGAAGTCGGCATCGCAATGGGATCCGAAAAAACTGAACTGGGTCAACGCCCATTACCTGCGCCAGTTGGCCGACGCCGAACTGGCCGCGCGGGTCGAGCCGCGGATCGCGAGCCGCGGCGGCGATCCGGCCGCCGCCGACCTGCCCGCCGTGATGGCGCTGCTGAAGGATCGCGCGGAAACGCTGGAACAGCTGGCCGACGGCGCGATGCTGTTCTGCGGTCCGTTCGAAGGCGCGCCGGCCGAGCTGGCGGCCCAGCACCTCACCGAGCCGGCGCGCGACGCACTGCGTGATTTCGCCACCGAAGCCAGCGGCGCGGAATGGACGAAGGACGCGCTGTCGGCCGCCATCAAGCGGGTATTGGCGGCGCGCGGCATCAAGATGCCGCAACTGGCCATTCCCTTGCGCGTGGCGGTCACCGGCCAGACGCAGACGCCGGCCATCGATGCGGTGCTGGCCCTGCTGGGCAGGGACAAGGTGCTGCAACGGCTGCAACGCGCCCTGGCCTGAAGGGCGCGGCGATTCCGCTCAGCGCAACACGTAGCCCTGCGGCATGCGGCGCGCCTTGAGGACCTCGCCGCCGGGTTTCTGGTCGCGCAACACCAGGGTGGAATTGTTGATGGTTTCCACCCGGTACCGGTTCGTATAGATCGGATCCGACAGATCGACGGGGTCGCCATTGGATTCCGTCGTCTGCATCGTGTACACGCCGTTGGAGAACGTCCAGCAACCCGTTTCATCCAGCCCGGGGCGCGCCTTGTTGCGTATTTTCAGCTGGGTCTGGTAGCGCATCTTTCCGTCCGGCGCCAGCACCAGCAGCGTCTGCTGCGTGCCGCCGACGCCTCGCGGCGTCGACACCGAATACCAGGTTCCCGCCAAGGCTTCGGCCCCCGCGCTGGCGGCGCAGGCAACGGGCTTGGGCGGCGGAGCCGGTTGGGCAGCCGGCGCGGGCACTTCCTTCTTCGTCGCGCAACCAGCCAGAATGAACGCGGCGCAGGCTACGCCAGCGAAACGCGAAAACGCACTGCTCATGAAATCCTCACAGACCACCGAGATGTCCACATTGCGCGGAATAAAAGGCTTCGGTGTGACATGTCGATTCTGAAGAGCGTGGCGGCAAGACGCAATGTCCAGGCTTGCGTGAGGCCCATGTGCCCCATGGTTTGTGCGAAGCGCGCAACATTGCGAGCGTGAATGTGCCCAATGTTCAACGCATGCCGGCTACTGTCGCGCATGCGCGGAAGCCGAGGCGGCCTCACGCAGCAGCGCCTCCATCGCCGCGGCGGCGGGAGACAGCGTCCGGCCGGCCAGCCGCGTGATGCCCAGCGAGCGCCCGATGCGCGGCCGACGCAGCGGCACGAACACCAGGTTGCGCGCATCGGGCGGTTTGCCCAGCTCGGCCAGCACCGTCACGCCCAGGCCGCGCTCCAGCATCGCGGTCAGCGACATCATGTGCGATACGAACAGCGGCGGATCCATCAGGAAGGCCGCCGCCCGGTGCCCGGCGAGCTGCCGGTGCCCGACGGTACCGATGAGCGGCAGCGGGGAGATCTCTTTCCACGTGACCCAGGCGCGGCCCGCGAGCGGGTGATCGTCGCGGCACACCAGGCCGAACTCATCCCGCCACATGGGCTCGAACACGAGACGCTTGTCGCGCAGCACCGGACTGCACACGCCCAGCTCCGCCTGGCCCGCCAGCACCATGCGTTCCACGCCTTCCGAATTGTCGTCGTAGAGCCGCATCGACACGCCCGGATGCGCGGCGCGGTAGCGGGCCACCAGATCGGGTATCCATAACCACGCGGCCGTGGCCACCGCCGCCAGCGTCAGCAGGCCGGTTTCGCTGCGCGCCAGGCCGCCCATGCTGAGGGCCACGCGGTCGTGATGGTCCACCAGCTCGCGCGCCAGCGGCAGGCAGGATTCGCCGAACCGCGTGAGCGTGACGCGCGCGCCGCGCTCGAACAGGGGCTGGCCCAGGCGCTGCTCCATCTCGCGGATGGACAGCGACAGGGCGGGCTGCGAACGGAACGCACGCGCCGCGGCGGCGCGGAAGCTGCGCAGTTCCGCCACCAGCAGGAAATGCCGATAGTGCGCGATCGAAAGGTCGGGAAGCTGGCTCATCGAGCGATTCCAGGTATTTGTCGGACTTATTATCGGATAGAAAAAATAAATTTTTCTCATCGCGCCGGCGGCCCTACCATTCGCCGCATGGACGCTACCGCGCTGCCCCCGGCCCTTCCCCAGCTTCCCGACTTCGACCTGGTCGACCGCTTGCCATCGCTGGCGGCGGGCGACGGCCGCCTGGTCCGCGCCGGCCGCGGCCGCCCCGGCATGCCCACGCTGCTGTTCGTTCCGGGCGCCTTTCATGGCGCGTGGTGTTATGCGGGCTATCTGGAATACTTCGCCGGCCTGGATATCGCCTGCGCCGCGCTGGATCTGCCAGGGCACGGGTGGCTGCCTCAAACCCCGGCCTTCCCTCGTTATGGCGTGCGCGACTTCGGCGACTGCGTCGCGCGGGCGATGGATCTGATCGACGGTCCGGTCGTCGTGGCCGGCCACAGCATGGGCGCCTTGCCCGCGCTGCACGCTGCCAGCCAGCGCAAGACGGCGGGCGTGGTGCTGATGGCGCCATCGCCGCCGGGCAATATTCCCGGCGCCCGGCCCATCGCGCCGGTGCCGGTGGGCATGAGCCGGCAACCGCCCGACCTGGACGGTGTCCGCCAGCGTTTCACCGGCGCCATGAGCCGGCAGGACATCACCACCGTCGCCGCCAGGCTGTGTCCGGAAAGCCCCGAGGCCATGAACGACCGCTACCTGCTGCGGCTGCATATCCCTCGGCAAGCCATCGACGCCCCGGGCCTGTGCCTGGAGGCCGGCAACGATGATCCCGATCGCCATCCGCCCGGCCAGGACAAGGCGGTGGCGGATTTCTATGGCTTCGAATACCGCCTGCTGCCGGCGTTGCAGCACTGCATGATGTATGCGCGCGGCTGGCAGGAAAGCGCGGCGGCGATACGCGAGTGGTACGAGCACCGTTTTCCACGATGAGCGCCCCGCAGGGCGCTCACTATATATATATAGAGACACAGGAAGACCGCGCATCGCGGCTTCCGCTACCCAAAGGGGGCTTACCTTGAAAAAACATACCAGGCTGTTCGCCGCGCTCCTGCTGTGCGGCGCATGGATGGCGACGCCGGCGACACCGGCCGCGCAGGCGGCGCAGTGGCCGGAGCGCACCGTCACGATCATCGTGCCCTCCGCCGCGGGCGGCGCCGCGGACCTGACCGCGCGCACCTTCGCCCAATACCTGGGCGCCAAGACCGGCCAGAGCGTCGTCGTGGAAGACCGGCCCGGCGCCGGCGGCATCGTCGGCACCAATTCGGTGAAGACCGCGACGGCCGATGGCTACACCTTCCTGCTGTCGACCAATTCCACCCAGGCCGCCAATCCCTACCTGTACAAATCCCTGCCCTACGATCCACTGAAGGACTTCCGCCAGGTGGGCATGCTGGGCACCTTCGGGTCGGTCGCGGTGGTCGCGCCGGGCAGCAATTTTCGCGACCTGCCGCAGCTGGTCGATTATGCGAAGCAGCACCCCGGCAAAGTGTTCTACGGCTACTACAGCTCGTCCTCCCAGGTGCCGTCCGCCCTGCTGAAGGCACGTGCCGACCTGCAGATCGACGGCGCCGCCTACAAGAACGTCACGCAGATCATCACCGACCTGCGCGGCGGACAGATCGATTTCGCGTTCGTCGACTACCTGACCGCCATGGGCCAGATCGACGGCAAGGGCCTGCGCGCCATCGCGGTGACGGGCGAGGCGGCCCATCCCGCCTGGCCGGACGTCCCGCCCATGTCCTCCTACTATCCCGGCTTCGTGGTGCTCGGCTGGCTGGGGCTGTCGGCGCCCGCCGGCACCCCCGACGCCGTGGTGCAGGCCATGAACCGCTACATGGCGCAGGCGGTGGACGACCCTGAAGTACGCGGCAAGCTGACCCGCCTGGGGCTGCAGCCCAAGCGCATGGACGCGGCGGAGTTCGACGGTTTCGTGCGCCGGGACGCCGAACGCTGGAAGCAATGGATCGCCACGGCGGGGATCACGCCGCAGTAGCCTGAGAGCCTCGGCGCCGCCCCTCGGCGCCCCCCCGGGCGGCCCTTCCCGGCCGCCCCGCATGCGACAATGGCGCTTTACGGAGCGGGCACTTCGCCGTCGGACCAGGTAACCCGAGCTCGATATACTTCGTAACAACTTAAAGAAGTATCGCGATACAAATCACGCTTGTAGCCAACCCCAACGACCACTAGAATTTGGCCTGGGGTCGGGGTTAGACACAACATCTAGTGGTTAAGGGCGCGGCCGGGGGCCTTTCCGGCCTATCTGCGTCCGCTGGTAACCGCCTTCCTTCCCCCCGGATTTCCAAATTCCCAGGCGCGGCCTCTGTCGCGCCTTTTCTACTACGCACAGGAGCTTCCATGCAGCAGACTTCGATCGCCTCTGTGACCCGGCCGAGCGCCGTGCCGCCTTCTGACAATACCCAACCCACACCTGCTTCCGGCCAATGGGCCGGTTACCAGATCATCCGGCGCAACGGCGCCGTCGTCGGTTTCGAACCCAGCAAAATCGCCATCGCGATGACCAAGGCCTTCCTGGCCGTGAACGGCGGGCAAGGCGCGGCCTCCGCCCGCGTGCGCGAGCTGGTCGACAACCTGACGCGCCAGGCGGTCAATGCCCTGCTGCGCAACCGCCCCAACGGCGGCACTTTCCATATCGAAGAAATCCAGGATCAGGTCGAACTGGCGCTGATGCGCTCGGGCGAGCATGACGTCGCGCGCGCCTACGTGCTGTATCGCGAGAAGCGTTCGCAGGAGCGCGCCGCCGCCGAACCCGCGAAGCCGGCCGCCGCCGCGCAAACCGATCACGTCATGAACGTGACCGACCAGGGCGTCAAGCGTCCGCTGGATCTGGCCACGCTGCGCGCGACCATCGAAGCCGCGGGTGAAGGGCTGTCCGACTACATCGACGCCGAGACCATCCTGAAGGAAACGGTCAAGAACCTGTACGACGGCATCCCGGTCGACGAAGTCTACAAGTCCGCCATCCTGTCGGCGCGCGCGCTGGTCGAAAAGGATCCGGCCTACAGCCAGGTCACCGCTCGCCTGCTGCTGCACACGATCCGCAAGGAAGTCCTGGGCGAAGAAGTTTCGCAAGCGCAGATGACGCAGCGCTACGCCGACTACTTCCCGACCTTCATCACGCGCGGCATCGAGGCCAGCCTGATCGACACCAAGCTGGCGCAATTCGATCTGCCGCGCCTGGCCGCCGCGCTGGACGCCAAGCGCGACCTGCAGTTCAGCTACCTGGGCCTGCAGACCCTGTACGACCGCTATTTCCTGCACATCCGCGGCCGCCGCATCGAGCTGCCGCAGGTGTTCTACATGCGCGTGGCCATGGGCCTGGCGCTGGGCGAAGCGCAAGCCGGCGTCGATCGCGAAGCGCGCGCCATCCAGTTCTACGAGATCCTGTCGTCGTTCGACTTCATGAGCTCCACGCCCACGCTGTTCAACTCGGGCACCCTGCATTCGCAGCTGTCGTCGTGCTACCTGACCACCGTCTCCGACGACCTGGAAGGCATCTACGACGCCATCAAGGAAAACGCGCTGCTGGCCAAATACGCCGGCGGCCTGGGCAACGACTGGACCCCGGTACGCGCCTTGCGTAGCCACATCAAAGGCACCAATGGCGAAAGCCAGGGCGTGGTCCCCTTCCTGAAGGTCGTCAACGACACCGCGGTGGCGGTGAACCAGGGGGGCAAGCGCAAGGGCGCCGTGTGCACCTACCTTGAAACGTGGCACCTCGACATTGAAGAATTCCTGGAACTGCGCAAGAACACCGGCGACGAGCGCCGCCGCACCCATGACATGAACACCGCGAACTGGATCCCCGATCTGTTCATGAAGCGCGTCATGGAAAATGGCGAGTGGACGCTGTTTTCGCCGTCCGATTGCCCCGACCTGCACGACAAGTACGGCCGCGAGTTCGAACAGGCCTACCTGGGCTACGAAGCGCGCGTGGCCAGCGGCGACCTGAAGCTCTACAAAAAGATGCCCGCCATCAATTTGTGGCGCAAGATGCTGTCCATGCTGTTCGAAACCGGCCACCCCTGGATCACGTTCAAGGATCCTTGCAACATCCGCTCGCCGCAGCAGCACGTCGGCGTGGTGCACAGCTCCAACCTGTGCACGGAAATCACGCTGAACACCAACGAAGAGGAAATCGCGGTGTGCAACCTGGGTTCGGTGAACCTGGTCGCGCACATGAAGCCCAGCGCCAACGGCGGCTACGAGCTCGACCTGGAAAAGCTGAAGCGCACGATCGGCGTCGCGATGCGCATGCTCGACAACGTCATCGACATCAACTACTACGCGGTCAAGAAGGCCAAGGACTCCAACCAGCGTCATCGCCCGGTGGGCCTGGGTATCATGGGCTTCCAGGATTGCCTGCACATGATGCGCGTGCCGTATGCGTCGCAAGCCGCTGTCGAATTCGCCGATCGTTCGATGGAAGCGGTGTGCTACTACGCGTATTGGGCCTCGAGCGAATTGGCCGAAGAGCGTGGCCACTATCCGACCTACAAGGGTTCACTGTGGGATCGCGGCATCCTTCCGCAAGACACGTTGAACCTGCTGCGTGAAGAACGCGGCGGCAGTGTCGATGTCGATATGTCGGCCGCATTGGATTGGGATGCGTTGCGTGCGCGCATCAAAGCGCACGGCATGCGTAACTCCAATTGCGTGGCAATTGCCCCAACCGCGACGATTTCCAATATCATTGGCGTATCTGCGTGCATCGAACCCACTTATCAGAATCTGTACGTGAAATCGAATCTCTCCGGCGAGTTCACGGTCGTTAACGAATACCTCGTCCGCGACTTGAAGAAACTCGGTCTCTGGGACGAAGTGATGGTGGCCGATCTGAAGTACTTCGACGGCAGCCTGTCCCGTATCGATCGCGTGCCCGCCGAACTCCGCGAAATCTACGCCACCGCGTTCGAAGTCGAACCGCGCTGGCTGGTGGAATGCGCGTCGCGTCGCCAGAAGTGGATCGATCAATCGCAGTCGCTGAATATCTATATGGCCGGCGCGTCGGGCAAGAAGCTCGACGAAACCTACAAGCTGGCATGGCTGCGCGGCCTGAAGACCACCTACTACCTGCGTACGCTGGGTGCCACCAGCGCGGAAAAATCCACCGGCCGCGGCGGCGAATTGAATGCCGTCGCGTCGGGCAGCCAACCCGGCACGGTGACGGCATCCGCCGCCCCCGTCCTGCCGGAACCTGAAATCGTCGGAGCGGTTTGCACCATGAGGCCGGGCGACCCCGGCTTCGAAGAGTGCGAAGCCTGCCAGTAATCGACCGCTCCGGAGAATTCACATCATGATCAATTGGGAAGACGACAACGTCGCACTGCAACCGGGCCAGCCCGCCGCCAAGCCGGCGGCCGGCATGTCCGTGCGCCCGTCGACGGGCGCCTTCGACGACGCCGCGCTGCCGGCCGCCGTGCCGGCGCAGGTCGCCGGCGTGCAGCCGGACGGCGCCGCCCAGCGCGTCAAGGTTGCCGACAAGCGCATCATCAACGGCCAGACCGACGTCAATCAGCTGGTTCCGTTCAAGTACAAGTGGGCCTGGGAAAAGTACCTGGCCACCTGCGCCAACCACTGGATGCCGCAGGAAATCAATATGTCGCGCGACATCGCGCTGTGGAAGAACCCCACCGGCCTGACCGAGGACGAGCGCCGCATCATCAAGCGCAACCTGGGCTTCTTCGTCACGGCCGATTCGCTCGCCGCCAACAATATCGTGCTGGGCACCTACCGGCACATCACGGCCCCCGAATGCCGCCAGTTCCTGCTGCGCCAGGCATTCGAGGAAGCGATCCATACCCACGCTTATCAATACATCGTCGAAAGCCTGGACCTGGACGAATCGGAAATCTTCAATGCCTATAACGAGGTTCCGTCCATCCGCGCCAAGGACGAGTTCCTGATCCCGTTCATCGACGCGATCGCGGACCCGAACTTCCACACCGGCACCCTGGAAGCCGATCAGAAACTGCTGAAGTCGCTGATCGTCTTCGCCTGCCTGATGGAAGGCCTGTTCTTTTATGTCGGGTTTACGCAGATCCTGGCACTGGGTCGCCAGAACAAGATGACCGGCGCCGCCGAACAGTACATGTACATCCTGCGCGATGAATCCATGCACTGCAATTTCGGCATCGACCTGATCAACACCATCAAGCTCGAGAATCCGCACCTCTGGACGCCCGAGTTCCGCGAAGAAATCCGTGCTCTGTTCGTCAAAGCCGTCGAACTGGAATACGCTTACGCCGAAGACACCATGCCGCGCGGTGTGCTGGGCCTGAATGCGCCGATGTTCAAGTCGTATCTGCGCTTCATCGCCAACCGCCGTTGCCAGCAGATCGGCCTGGAAGCGCTGTTCCCGCAGGAAGAAAATCCCTTCCCGTGGATGGCGGAAATGATCGACCTCAAGAAAGAGCGAAACTTTTTCGAAACTCGAGTCATCGAATATCAAACCGGAGGCACGCTGAGCTGGGAATGAACCGGTCCAGGGTGTCGGAAGCAACGTAGCGATAGGTGACGCGGATGGCCGCGTTGCCTGTCGGCGCCATTTGAAATGGCTCGCGCCAAAGGAGCGGGGGCCATATCAAATGGCAGTGCCGCATTCATTAGCGCACATCGAAGTAGCTGCAGCCTGTACGGAGCAGTGGTATGCGCCGATGAATAGCCCGGGCATCGTTCCGCCAGAAGGCGGGGCGGCGCACGGGTTTAAGTTCTGGGACCCCTGAACCTAAGGAGCAATGCCATGGCAACTGCCAAGAAGGCCGCCAAGAAGGCGGTTAAGAAAGCCACAGCCAAAAAAGCTGTGAAGAAGGCCCCGGCCAAGAAAGCCGCGGTGAAGAAGACCGCGGTCAAGAAGGTCGCCGCCAAGAAGGTCGTCAAGAAAGTCGCTGCCAAGAAAGTAGCGAAGAAGGCCGTCAAGAAGGCACCGGCCAAGAAAGTAGCAAAGAAGGCGGTCAAGAAGGTTGCTGCCAAAAAGGCCCCGGCCAAGAAAGCCGCGACCAAGAAAGTAGCAACCAAGAAGGTCGCCAAGAAGGCTGCCAAGAAAGCGCCCGCCAAGAAAGCGGCCGCCAAAAAGGCGCCTGCGAAAAAGGCGGCTGCCAAGAAGCCTGCTGCCAAAAAGCCTGCCGCAAAGAAGGCTGCCGCCAAGAAGCCGGCCACGCCGCCTTCGACCGCTGCCGCCCCGGGCGCGAAGACCGCGCTGAATCCGGCGGCGTCGTGGCCCTTCCCGACGGGTGGCCGTCCCTAAGGTACCTGCGGGCCATACGGTCCATATGGATCGTACGGTCCGCCAGGTCCTTGGCGCAGCACCGTAGTACCGAAGCCGCCTGGCCTGGCCAGGCGGCTTTTTAACGCCCGCGACTCAGGTCACGACATCATGCGACAATTGGCCTGCCGTAAGACCCCTTTCATATTTCTTTCCAACAAAGCAGGCGGCCATGTTCGGCGATATCTCCCGTTTTTTGCTTGATACGCTCTTCACGCTTTTCGGCGGCGCGCTGATCGCGCGGGCCTGGATGCACGCGGTGCGCATGCATCCCTTCAATCCCATCGCGCGGTTCATTTACCAGGTCACCAACTGGCTGGTGAACCCTTTGCGGCGCATCCTGCCGTCGCGCGGCGCCGTGGACTGGGCGGCACTGGTCGCGGCGTGGTTGACGGCGCTGGTCTACCTGCTGCTGATGTGGGTGACGTCGCTGGGGATGATCATCCCGCTATCCGCGCTGCCGATGGCGCTGGGGATTTCCTTCCTGACGGTGGTCAAGTGGGTGTTCAACCTGATCGTCTGGGTGACGCTGGCGCAGGCCATCCTGTCGTGGGTGAACCCGGGCGCGCCGTTGATGCCGGTACTGCAAGCCATGACGGATCCGCTGCTCGATCCGATCCGCCGCATCCTGCCGCGCACGCCCATCGACTTTTCGCCGCTGGTCCTGCTGGTGCTGGCGCAGGTGGCGCTGATGGTGATTACGCGCGTCACCTACGGCGCCTTCGGGCTCTAGGCTATATCGGCTGCGACTATGTCAAAGCGGACCCGCGAGCCGGGTCCGTTGATCGTTCGCAAAGGCGCGGCATGCATGCCGCGCCTTGTCTTTACATCGGCGTGATGCGGGTCGGGCCGTTGCCGCTGATGACCTGCACACGCTGGCCCACGCTGATGGGCACATCGGCTTCCTGCGTCACGACGCGGGTTTCGCCGTTATCCAGGCGTACGGTGATTTCCAGGCCGGACGTCGTGCCGACACGGTTTTCCACCATATTGCCCGCCAACGCGCCCAGGATGGCGCCGCCCACGGTGGCGATGGTGCGGCCGCTGCCGCCGCCGATCGCGTTACCGGCCACGCCGCCCAGCGCGCCGCCGGCGAGCAGGCCGGCGCCGCTGGACTTGTCGTTCTGGATAGTGACCGGACGCACGCCGGTGACCACGCCGGTGCGGACGATCTGTTCGCGCTGGGCCTGGTCATAGCTGTAGACGGCGCTGGAGGCGCTGCGATTGGCGCAGCCCGACACCAACGCGACGGACATGGCGACCGCGCCGATAGCGACCCAACGAGCCGTGCGCGAGCCGCGAACCCGCGCGAGACTGTAGGAAACGGAAGGAACGGTATTGTTCATAATAGTGCGGGCTCCTGTTCGGTATATACCAGCGTTACGGATGATACTCCCCGCCCCTGGGGCAAGACTGCCGAAATTACGCAGCGGGAAATACGTTGCAACGTCTGTTTTAGCTTAGTCCGTCGCGACGTCCGCAAGTTTCAGGCCGCGCCACTTTTCACGATTTTTCATTGTTGCGGCGCGACGCCCGATCCCCGGAGAGGATGGGCGGCGGGAAAATCCGCGAACGGCCGCCGTCATCCTCGGGTGCCGACGGATCAGAGCTGCACGCCGTACGCTTGTTGCAGCAACTTACCAATTTCGTCGCGCGTGGGCTGGTGATTCTGCGGACCGCGCGACGCGATCTTGATGGCGCCCATGACGTTCGCCAGCTTGCAGCTGTCCAGCCAGCTCCAGCCGCTGGTCAGTCCATACAGCAGGCCGGCCCGATGCGCGTCGCCGCAGCCGGTGGGGTCCACGACGGCTTGCGCGCGTACCGGCTCGATCCTGTGCTCCGCGCCTTCCGTCCACAGGGAAGCGCCGTCCGCGCCGCGCGTCACCACGACGGCACGCAGGCCGCGGGCCAGTTCGGCGATCGTCTTGCCGGTGCGCTGCTCCACGATGCTGGCTTCATAGTCGTTGACCGTCAACGCCTGCGCCATGCCCAGCATGCGCTGCAGATCCGCGCCGTCGAACAGCGGCATCGCCTGGCCCAGGTCGAAGATGAAAGGAATGCCGGCCGCCTTCAGGCGTTCCGCGTGGGCGAACATGCCTTCCTTGGCGTCGGGCGCGACGATGGCCCATTGCGCCGGCGTGCCGCCCAGGTCGTTTTGCGCCGAGAACGACATCGCGCCCGGGTGAAACGCCGCGATCTGGTTGTCTTCCAGATCGGTGGTGATGAAGCACTGCGCCGTGAAGGTCTGGGGGATGACCTTGACCAGATGGGTGTCGATGCCCAGGCCCGACAGGCGCTGCAGATAGTCGCCAGCGTCCTCGCCGACGGTGGCCACCGGCACCGGATTGCCGCCCAGCAGCTTGAGGTTGTAGGCAATGTTGCCCGAGCATCCGCCGAATTCCTTGCGCATCGAAGGCGTCAGGAACGAAACGCTGAGCGCGTGGATGCGGTCGGGCAGGATGTGTTCCTTGAAGCGGCCTTCGAACACGGCGATGGTGTCGAACGCCATGGAACCGCACACCAGAACCGGAGCTGCCATGATGGGAAATCCTTTAAGCCAGAGAAGTCAGGGGAAGAATTTGTCGAGCTGGTAGCCGTTCACGTGCAGGCCGTTGACCTGCAGCGGCACGGCCAGGCTGAGTTCGCCGCCGGCGGGGAACGGCCCCTGCGTGCCGGGCGGCAGGTAGTTTTCGGGCAGCAGGACCTTGCGCACCACCACGGTGTCCGACAGGTCGGTCAATTGCAGCACCAGCCCCGGCCAGGGCTGCGGCTTGTCGAAGCGGTTGCGCAGGGTGACCCGCAGCGTCAAGCGCATGACGCCGTCTTCCGAGGCGACGCCGCTCTGCGGCTGCAGGGAAGACGCGGTGATGGATATACGTTCCAGGCGTCGCGCATAACCGACCTGGCAGCCGACCTGGCGGCAGATGGCTTCCATGGCGGGCCGCAGCGCGGGCATGGACGTCGCGATCGGCGTGCGGTAGATGTACAGGCACTGCAGCGCCAGCACGAGCAGCGCGACCAGGATGCCGGCCAGCCAGACCCGGGAAAGCAGCGAGCGCCGCCGCTGCACTTCTTCGTCCATGAAGATGGGCGGCGCCATGCCGGCATCGGTCAGGTCGTCGTAGCGTGTGCGGGATTCGCCAGGGATGGAGACGAAGTCGGGATCGTCTTCCTCCACGGCATCGCGGTCGGCGTAGATCGGAATGCGGTTGCCGCGCGACACGTCGCGCGCGGGCAGCGGCGCGTCGTCGATGTCGTCCTGGCGATAGGGCCCGGGCCGGACGGGCGCGTACGGTTCGCGGCTGTCGATCGTGGGGTCGTCGATCGTATGGTCGTCGTCATAAGCGTCGACATCGGCGTCATCGACGTCATCGACGTGGCGATAGGATGTCGGCGTCTCGATCGGGGGACCGAGCGACGAACCGAACGTCGGTTCGATCGAAGGCTCGGCCGGGCGTTCGATCCGCGGCACGTGAGGAACGACCGGCGGCACGTAAGGCGCGATCACCGGCTCGCGCGGGTCGGATTCCAGGCGGCGCGTGCTGTCGCGGCCGCGCAGCACGGCGGCCGCCGCGACGGGCGCGGCAGTCGGCATGTGCGACGCCGGCGGCACCGGCGCCGCCGTGGACGTGGGCACCAAGGGACGTGCCGGCGCGACCGGGGCCGGGCGCGGCGGCACGGGCGGCGGCGTGTAGGGCCGTAGCGCCTGGGGCGGTTCGGCCGGGACCTGGACGGACAGTACCGGGGAAACTTCGGCGGGCAGTTGCACCGGCGTGTCGGCGCGCGGCGCGGGCCGGGGCAAGGCGCCTTCCCCGGCCTGGCCGTCCACCGCGCAGGCCAGGCCGTCGAATACGCGCGAGCAGACGCCGCAGCGCACCAGCCCGTTGCGCACGCGCAATTGATCCGCCACCACCTTGAAGGCGGTGCCGCAATGCGGGCAGCGGGTGGTCATGGCCATATGCGCTACCGTCCGCTTCGTCGTCAGGCCTTGCGTCCGTGCAGGCACACCCATCCGTCGCGCTCGCGCCAGACGGACATGGGCAGCCAGCGCGCATAGACGGCGCAGACCTCTTCGGCCTGCCGCGCGAGCACGCCGGAAAGCACCAGCGCCCCGCCCGCGGCGACACGGCCGCAGAGCATGGGAGCGAGCACCTTCAGGGGATTGGACAGGATATTGGCCACGACGACGTCGCTCGCGCCATCACCCAATTCGTCGGGCAACATGGCCTGCAGCGCCACGCGATTGACGCGGGCGTTCTCGCGCGTGGCGATGACGGCCTGTTCGTCGATATCGACCGCCCAGGTGCGGCCCGCGCCCAGCTTGCGGGCCGCGATGGCCAGGATGCCGGAGCCGCAGCCATAGTCCAGCACCGTGGCGCCGGCGGGCAGCTGGGCTTCGAGCCAGGCCAGGCAAAGGTGGGTGGTGGGATGGCTGCCGGTGCCGAACGCCAGGCCCGGGTCCAGCTCGATATGGATATCGCCGCCCTGCTCTTCCTGGCGGTCCAGGCCGGGCACGCCGGGATCGTCGCGGTGCCAGCTGGGAACGATCCAGATGCGGTCGGCGATATGGATGGGGCCGAATTGCTGCTGGGTCAGCCGGACCCAGTCGGCGTCCGGTACGTCGCGCAGCGACCATGCGGCCAGGACGGGAGCGTAATCCGGGCTCAGTTCGGCGGCTACGCTTTCGATGATCTGCGCGGGATCGGCGCCGTCGGGCAGCAGGGCCACCACGCGGTTGCGCTCCCAGGCCTGGACCGACGGTTCGGTGCCGGGCTCGCCGAAGAGCGGCTGCTCCGCGTCGGTGTCGCGGTCGGCGTCTTCCACCGAGACCGACAGCACGCCCGCGTCCAGCAACGCATCGGACAAGGCCTCGGCCTGCGTCTCCGAAGAATGGAGCACCAGCTCACGCATGAAAGGATCTTCCGTCTGAGATATTCAGTGACTGCGGGGACGCACCGGGCGGCCACGCCGGGCCGCCGTTGGCCGCGCCGTTGGCCGTATTGTACGTTCCCCGCGCGCCGCCTTTCCGTCGCGCAAGCCCCAGGCCCGCCGGGCGGTCAGGGGCGCTGGGCCAGCTTCTGTTCCAGGTAGTGGATGCTGGTGCCGCCTTCGATGAAGCGCGCATCCTGCAGCATTTCCCTGTGCAGGGGAATGTTGGTGGAAATGCCTTCCACCACCATTTCCGACAGGGCGATCCGCATGCGCGCCAGCGACTGCTCCCGCGTATCGCCATAGGTGATGACCTTGGCGATCATGGAGTCGTAGTTGGGCGGCACGAAGTAGCCATTGAACGCGTGCGAATCGATGCGCACGCCCGGCCCGCCCGGCGTATGCCAGTTGGTGATGCGGCCGGGGCTGGGCACGAAGCGGAACGGGTCCTCGGCGTTGATGCGGCATTCGATGGCGTGGCCTTTCAGGACCACGTCGCGCTGGCGCAGCATGAACTTCTCGCCGGCGGCGATGCGGATCTGTTGCTGGACCAGATCGATGCCGGTGATCAGTTCGGTGACCGGGTGCTCCACCTGGATACGCGTGTTCATTTCGATGAAATAGAACTCGCCGTTCTCGTACAGGAATTCGAAGGTGCCGGCGCCCCGGTAGCCGATCTTGCGGCAGGCGTCGGCGCAGCGGTCGCCGATGCGTTCGATGAGCCGCCGGGCGATGCCGGGAGCGGGCGCTTCTTCGATGACCTTCTGGTGGCGGCGCTGCATGGAACAGTCGCGCTCGCCCAGCCAGATGGCGTTGCGGCCGCCGTCGGCCAGCACCTGGATTTCGATATGGCGCGGGTTCTCGAGGAACTTCTCCATATAGACTTCCGGGTTGTTGAAGGCCGCGCCGGCTTCGGAACGCGTCATGGTGACGGCGTTGATCAGTGCGGCTTCGGTATAGACCACGCGCATGCCGCGGCCGCCGCCGCCGCCCGCCGCCTTGATGATGACGGGGTAGCCGACTTCACGCGCGATGCGCATGATTTCCTGGGGATTGTCGGGCAATGCGCCTTCCGAGCCGGGCACCACCGGCACGCCGGCTTCGATCATGGCGCGCTTGGCGCTGACCTTGTCGCCCATGAGCCGGATGGAATCCGGCCGCGGCCCGATGAACACGAAACCGCTTTTCTCGACGCGCTCGGCGAAGTCGGCGTTTTCCGACAGGAACCCGTATCCGGGGTGGATCGCTTCCGCGTCGGTGACTTCCGCCGCCGAAATGATGGCCGGCATGTTCAGGTAGCTTTCGCGCGAAGGCGGCGGCCCGATGCATACCGACTCGTCGGCCAGGCGGACGTATTTGGCGTCGCGATCCGCTTCGGAATGCACGACCACGGTCTTGATGCCCAGCTCGCGGCACGCGCGTTGTATGCGCAGGGCGATCTCGCCGCGATTGGCAATCAGTATTTTTTCGAACATGGGAACAATCAGCCGATGACGAACAGGGGTTGGCCGTACTCGACGGGCTCGCCGTTTTCGACCAGGATTTCCTTGATGACGCCGGACTTGTCGGCCTCGATCTCATTCAGAAGCTTCATGGCTTCGATGATGCACAGCGGATCGCCTTCCTTGACCGACTGGCCGACTTCCACGAAAGGCGAGGCGCCGGGGTTGGGCGAACGGTAGAACGTGCCCACCATGGGCGCCTTGACGACGTGGCCCTGCACCGCGGGCGCGGCGGCCGGCGCGGCAGCGGGCGCGGCGGCCGCAGCGGCCTGCGGCGCGGGCGCGGATTCCTGCACGTGGTGGTAGGCGACCGGCTGCACCGTCTGCGAGAACTTGACGATGCGGACCTTGCCTTCGCCCTCGGTGATCTCAAGTTCGGCGATGCCGGACTCGGCCACCAGGTCGATCAAGGTCTTGAGTTTTCGGAGATCCATATAAGTGCTTCCCGGAATGTTGACGACGGCCGGCCGTGCTGCCGCGCCGTATTGGATATCTGGTTTGTGGAGACAGGGGAAAACCGTTGGAACGATGCCGCGATCAGTGACGCGCCGCGTAGCGGACAGCGGCTTCGTAGCCATCGGGCCCGAGCCCGGAAATCAGTCCAACCGCAAGGTCGGACAGATAGGAGTGATGCCGGAACGGCTCGCGCTTATACAAGTTGGACAAATGTACTTCAATAAACGGAATGGACACGGCCGCCAGCGCGTCGCGCACCGCCACGCTGGTATGGGTGTAGGCCGCGGCGTTGATGACGATGAAATCCGTGCCGTCTTCGCGGGCGGCCTGGATGCGTTCCACGAGGGCGCCTTCGTGGTTGCTTTGCCAGGCCGTCAGCGACACGCCCAGGTCCGCCGCCAGGGCGGCCAGGCCGTCATTGATCTGCGCCAGGGTGAGGCTGCCGTAGATACCCGGTTCGCGGGTACCCAGCAGATTCAGGTTGGGGCCGTGCAGGACCAGTATGCGTTGCGCCATTGCTGCCAGACTGGAAGACCGGCGCGGCCGCGCCGCAGCGCCGCCTGATGTATGCCGGGGTGAATCGGAAACGGACGGCCAGGGCCGCCCGCACAACGTTCGCGATCATGACCAACCGGTTACGCCGGCTAGCCTTTTGTCGCGAAAACCTCGAATAGCCCCGCTTTTTACGACAATTTCGTCTATTTGTCTATTGAGGTTAGGCCGTGCCCGCGCCGAGCATGCGATCGAGCTCAGCCATATCGACGGGACCCAGGATCTGCTTCCTAATTCCGCCATCTGCGCCCAAAACCAAGGTAAATGGCAAGCCGCCAGGGCCGTTACCCAGCTTGCGCATGAGGTCGATGCTGCCTGGACCGGTCACCAGAAGGGGGTAGGAGACCGGCACTTTAGACGCAAATTTAACGACGTTCGCTGCTGTATCGACCGCCAGCCCCAGGAAAGTGACCTGCGGATGCCGTTTGTGCAGCTCGTCGAGCTCGGGCATTTCCTTGACACAGGGCGGGCACCACGTCGCCCAGAAATTGACCACGATCGGCTTGCCTTTCCACTGCGCCAGCGGCTGTGGCTGGCCCTGGAGATCGGGATAGGTCTGGGCCAGCAGCCCGGCGCTGGCGTTGCCGGCGGCGCTGGCGGCGCCAGCCAGGCCACCCGACAGGCCGCCCGACAAGCCACCCAGCAACAGCGTACGGAGAACAGTGCGTCGTTTCATCGTGTCATCTTACCGCCGGTCGGCGGCGGGCTGGCGTCCGATCGAGCATCTACAATGCCGGCAGGAGAAAACAGCACATGCATCTGCACATTCTAGGCATCTGCGGCACGTTCATGGGGGGCCTGGCGCTGATCGCGCGCGCGGGCGGCCACCGTGTCACCGGCTGCGACGCAGGCGTCTATCCGCCCATGAGCACCCAGCTGGCGGAACAGGGGATCGAACTGATCGAGGGCTATGGCGCGGACCAGCTGTCGCTGCGCCCGGACCTTTATGTCATCGGCAATGTGGTCTCGCGCGGCAACCCCTTGATGGAAGCCATCCTGGATGACGGCGCGCCTTATATCTCCGGACCGCAGTGGCTGGGGGATCACGCGCTCGCGGGCCAGCACGTCCTGGCCGTGGCCGGCACGCATGGCAAGACGACCACCAGCGCCATGCTGGCCTGGATACTGGAGCATGCCGGGCTGCGGCCGAACTTCCTGGTGGGCGGCGTCGCGCAGGACTTCCAGGTGTCCGCCCGCTACGACCCGGCGCGCAAGCTGTTCGTGATCGAGGCCGACGAATACGACACGGCCTTTTTCGACAAGCGCTCCAAGTTCGTCCATTACCGGCCGCGCACCGCCATCCTGAACAACCTGGAATACGACCACGCCGACATCTTCCCCGATCTGGCGGCCATCGAAACCCAATTCCACCACCTGGTGCGCACCATACCGGGCAAAGGACGCATCGTGCTGCCCGCCGGCTCGGCGGCGCTGGACCGCGTGCTGGCGCGCGGCTGCTGGTCCGAAACCGTGCGGTTCGGCGGCGATGGAGAATGGCAGGCCGGCGAAGCCGACGCCGACGGCGCCTTCGCCGTGTCCCGGCACGGCAGCGCGATCGGCACGGTCCGGTGGCGCCTGCTCGGCGAGCACAACCGGCTCAACGCCCTGGCGGCCATCGCCGCCGCAGAGCACGCGGGGGTGGCGCCGGGCGACGCGGTACAGGCGCTGTCGCTGTTCGCCGGCGTCAAGCGCCGCATGGAGCTGCGCGGCACCGCGCGCGGCGTCGCGGTGTACGACGACTTCGCCCACCATCCGACCGCCATCGAGACCACGCTCGCCGGCCTGCGCCGGCGCGTGGGCGATGCGCGCATCCTGGCCGTGCTGGAGCCGCGCTCCAACACGATGAAGCTGGGCACCATGGCGGAACGGCTGCCCGGCGCGCTGCAGGCGGCCGACCGGGTGTTCTGCTTCGGTTCGAAGGCCGGCAAGCATGCGCTGGGCTGGGATCCGGCACGCGTACTGGCCCCGCTGGGCGACCGCGCCGCGGCCTATGACGACCTGGACGCCATGGTGGCCGCCATCGCCCGAACCGCGCAGGCCGGCGACCACATACTGATAATGAGCAATGGCGGGTTTGGCGGCATACACGGCAAACTGCTGGATGCGCTGACTTCCCCGGAACGCCCATGATCCTCTACCTGCACGGCTTTCGGTCATCGCCGACTTCCTACAAGGCGCGCCTGATGGCGGCCGAAATGGCGCGGCGCGGACTGTCGGCCGACTGGCGCTGTCCGCAACTGCCGCCCAGTCCCGGCGAAGCGGTGGATCTGGCCATGGCGCTGGCGCGCGAGCAGCTGGACGAACTGGCGCGGCGAGGCCAGCGATCGCCGCGCGCGCTGACGCTGATCGGCTCGTCGCTGGGCGGCTATTACGCCGCCTGGATGGCGGAACAGCTCGACTGCAAGGCGGTGCTGCTGAACCCCGCGGTGTACGCGCCGCGCGACCTGGCCACGCAGGTGGGCCGCCAGAGTATGTATCATTCGGGCGCGCCGTTCGACTTCCGCCCGGAATACGTGGATGAACTGGCCGCGCTGGAAGTGGCCCGGCCGACCCGCCTGGAACGCTATTTCCTGATCGCGGCCACGGGAGACGAAGTACTCGACTGGCGCGAAATGCGGGACTGGTACGCCGGCTGCCGGCAGCACATCGTCGAAGGCAGCGACCATGGGCTGTCCGATTTCGCCGCCCTGATGCCGGAAGTACTCGATTTCGCGCTGGACAATTCCCCGAACGGCGACCAGCCCTGACCCAATAACTATTCAGCAGTATCGCGCGCGGGCGGCGCAGCCGCGCCCCGCGCCCCAGATGGACCTCGCCATGCACGTGTTTTACGAAGACGACGGCCAGTTCAAGGCCGGACATATCCTTTCCGAAGCGGACGCCAGCCTGCAGGTGGAATCCGAGTCGGGCAAGCGCAGCAAGATCAAGCGGGCCAACGCGATATTCACCTTCTCCACTCCGGAGCCGGCGGAATTGCTGCGCCAGGCCGAAGCCGCGGCCGAGGACATCGACCTGCAATTCCTGTGGGAATGCGCCCCCCAGGAGGAATTCGACTCGCCGGCGCTGGCGGCGGACTATTACGGGCACGCGCCCTCGCCCACGGAGCAGGCGGCGCTGCTGCTGCGCCTGCACAGCGCGCCGGCCTACTTCCACCGGCGCGGCAAGGGCCGCTACCGCCCCGCGCCGCCGGACATCCTGGCGGCCGCGCTGGCCGCCCTGGAAAAGAAGCAGAAGCAGGCGGCCCAGCAACAGCAATGGGTGGACGATATGGTGGCCGGACGGCTGCCGGAAGAAATCGCCGCCATGGCCGAGACGCTGGCGGTGCGGCCCGACAAGAACACCATGCAGTGGAAGGCCCTGGAAAGCGCCTGCTCGCGGCTGTCGAAAAGCCCCGACCGGCTGCTGCTGGACCTGGGCGCCTTCCCCAACGCGCTGGCGCTGCACAAGCGCCGCTTCCTGGCGCAGTATTTTCCGCGCGGCACCGGGTTCCCGGAGGTCCAGATCCCGGCGACGGATCGCGAGCTGCCGTTGGCCGATGCCGAAATCTATTCGGTCGACGACGTCACGACGACCGAGATCGACGACGCCCTGTCGGTGTCGGTCCTGCCGGACGACACGGTGCGCGTGGGCATCCACGTGGCGGCGCCGGGCCTGACCGTGACGCGCGGCAGCGAGCTGGACAAGCTGGCGCGCGCGCGCCTGTCCACGGTCTATATGCCGGGCGACAAGATACCGATGCAGCCGGACGCCGTCATCCAGGCGTTTTCGCTGGACGCCGGGCGCGAGGTGCCCGCCCTGTCGCTGTACGTGACGGCGAATCCCGCGACCGGTGAAATCCTGGCGTCCGAAAGCCGGATCGAACGGATCGTGGTGAAGGAAAACCTGCGCCACAACCTGCTGGACGAAGCCGTCAGCGAAGCCGCGCTGGCCGACCCCGAGTCCGCCCTGCCCTATGCCGAATGGCTGCGGCCGCTGTGGCGGCTGGCGCAAGCCCTGTCCGCCAAACGCGACGAGGTGCGCGGCAAGCCGGAAAACAACAGCCGCGTCGAATACAGCTATTACGTCGACGGCAACCCCGACGACCCCGATACGCCGGTGCGGCTGGTGCCGCGCAAGCGCAACGCGCCGCTGGACCGCATGGTGGCCGAATACATGATCCTGGCCAACAATCTGTGGGGCGGCCTGCTCGCCCAGCACGGCGTGCCGGGGATCTACCGTTCGCAGCAGGCGGGACGGGTGCGCATGAGCACCCAGCCTCTGCCGCACGAAGCCATCGGCGTGCCGCAGTACGCCTGGAGCACGTCGCCGCTGCGCCGCTACGTCGACCTGGTGAACCAGTGGCAGCTGATCGCGGCGGTGGACAACGGCGTGTCGGCGCGCCTGGTGGCGCCCTTCAAGCCGCGCGACGCCGACCTGTTCGCCATCATCGGCGCCTTCGACGCGCAATACGCCGCCTGGGGCGAATTCCAGAACACCATGGAACGGTACTGGTGCCTGCGCTGGCTGGCCCAGCAGGGCATCACGCGGACCACGGCCAGCGTGCTGCGCGACGACCTGGTGCGGTTGAACAATGCGCCGCTGGTGACGCGGGTGGGCGGCCTGCCGTCCCTGGCGCGCGGCGCGCAGGTGGAAATCGACCTGCTGGACCGCGACGAACTGACGCTGGAAGTGGAATGCCGCTTCGTCGGCGAACTGGCGGCGACGGCCGCCGAAGAAGGCGCGCCCGAAACCGAATAACGCCGCGGCGCCCATGCCGCGACACCGGCCCGATGCGGGAGGGAACAAGCATGCGGATACTGCTGATCGAAGACAATCCCGACCTGGGCGACGCGATCGAAAGCAAGCTGCGCGCCTCGGGCCATAGCGTGCAATGGGTGCAGGACGGCGAAACCGCGCTGCAATGGAGCCGCCACGAAGAATGGGACGCGCTGGTGCTGGACATCATGCTGCCCGGCAAAAGCGGCTTCGACGTCATCCGCGAATTGCGCGCGTCGGGCATCGAGGCCCCGGTGCTGGTGGTCACGGCCCGCGCGGAGATCGAGGACAAGATCGACATGCTGGACCTGGGCGCCGACGACTACCTGGTCAAGCCCTTCGACCTGCGAGAACTGGAAGCCCGCCTGCGCGCGCTGCTGCGCCGGCCCGCCGGCCGCACCACGAGCGTGGCGGTGCACGGCAACCTGACCCTGGACGTCGCCGGCCGCACGGCGCATATCGGCGGCGTGCCGGTCACGCTGGGACGGCGGGAATTCCGCCTGCTCGAGATCCTGCTGGACCGCATGGGCAGCACCGTGGGCAAGGAAAGGCTGATGAGCCAGCTGTTCGATCTGGAAGACGTCCTGCCCAACGCGCTGGAACTGCTGGTTTCGCGGCTGCGCCGCAAGATCGCCGGGGCCACGGTCGACATCGTCACGGTGCGCGGCGTGGGGTACCAGGCACGCCTCCACGAAGCGACGTAGCGGCCCATGGACAGAGGCGCGACGGCGCAGGCCGGGATCAAGCTGGGCGCGGCGTCGTCCATACGCGGCCGCGTGTTCGCCATGGGCTGCCTGCTGCTGCTGTGCGCTTCCATCGCCGTGAGCCTGTTCCTGCGCGATTACGCCCACAGCGCCGCCGACCGCGCCTTCGACCGCCTGCTGGCGGCGTCCGCGCTGACCATCGCCGGATCGGTGCAGATCGACGAAAACGACGTGACGGCCGAGCCGCCGTTTTCTTCCCTGGCCATGCTGTCGGGCAACGATCGCGTGTTCTACAGCGTGCGCAACGCCAGCGGCAAGCCCGTCACCGGCTACGACGACCTGGCGCCCGGGCTGCCGCTGGCACGGTCGGCGTCGCCGGTGTTCTCCGACGCGGTCTACCACGACGAATCGATACGCATCGCGACGGTCGGCAGGCTGATTTCCGCCGGACGGCATGCGGGCTGGGTGACGATCCGGGTGGCCGAAACGCGCGATTCGCGCGATGCGCTGGCGGCGGAAATCCTCAACCGCAGCGCCCTGCCCCTGCTGGTGGTCGTGCCCGTGGCGCTGGCGCTGCTGTGGTTCGGCATCCAGCGCGCCTTCGCGCCGCTGGCCCTGATCGAACGCTCGCTGCGCGCCCGCGCGCCCGATGACCTGACGCCGCTGGAGGCGCCGGTGCCGCGCGAAGTGCGAGGCCTGGCGGAGGCGCTCAACGGCTTCATGCGCCGGTTGAGCGGCATCATGTCGTCGCTGAACAATCTGGTGGCGGATGCGGCGCACCAGGTGCGCACGCCCCTGGCGTCACTGCGCGCCCAGGCCGAAGTGGCGATGGACGAAACCGACCCCGAGCGGCTGCGCGCCCGGGTCGCCCGCATCCATCAGAACGCCACGCATGCCAGCCAGTTGATCAACCAGCTGCTGATGGATGCGACCATCACGCACCGCCTGGGCATGCGCGGCCACGAGTCCGTGGGGATCGCGGAAACCGTGAACGAAACGCGGCGCCGTATCGGGCCGCTGGACGCGCAGCGCCTGCGGATTTCCATCGCGCCCGAAGTGCGGCGTGCGCGCGTGGTGGGCGACCGCGTGGCCTTGCGCGAGATGCTGCGCAACCTGGTGGACAACGCCTTGCGCTATGCGCCGGACGGACCGGTGGAAATCCAGGCCACGCCGGTCGCGGGCTACCGCGTGGCGCTGACGGTCGACGATTGCGGGCCCGGCATCGCCGACGACGAAAAAGACGCGGTGCAACAGCGCTTCACGCGCGGACGCGGGGTGGCGGGCACGCCGGGATCCGGATTGGGCCTGTCGATCGCCAAGACCGTGGCCGAAGCGCACGGCGGCGCCTTGTGGCTCCAGGACAGAGCGGGAGGCGGCCTGTCGGCGCGCGTGGTGCTGCCGCGCGCGCGGCCGGTGTATCCGCGTCTGCTGCTGGCCGCGGCCATGGTGATGGCCGGCCTGGCGGCGACGCCGCCGCAGGCCGCCAGGGCGCAGGGCATCGCCACGCAAGCGGCGACACGGGCCGCGCCGGCGGCGGCGCCATTGACGGTGACCCGGTTTCCCGCGCCGCAGCCGCCTGGCCGCCTGCTGGTCATCGCGGGCACCACGGATACCCCCGCGGCCGCGCCGGTCATCGTGGCGTTCCAGGCCAGCCAGCCGGACGTGACGATCGAGTATCGGGAAATGGGCAGCCGGGAGCTCTACGAGGCCACCGTCGCCGGACGGCTGGGCGACGCCGACATACTGATCAGCTCCGCAGCCGACCTGCAGATCCGGCTGGCCAACGACGGCTACGCGATGCGCTACGACGCGCCGGGCGCCAGCCGCCTGCCGCCCTGGGCGGTGTGGCGCGACGAGGTGTTCGGCTTCGCATTCGAGCCGGCCGTCATCGTCTACAACCCGCGCCGCTTCAACGAGGGCACGGTGCCGCGTTCGCGGCAGGAGCTGCTGCGCCTGCTGGAGAGCGATCGGGCGCGCCTGCACGGACGCGTGGGCACCTACGACATCAGCCGCAGCAGCGTCGGCCAGTTGCTGGCCGAAGAAGACGAGCAGGTGTCGTCCAACTTCTGGGGCCTGACGAACGCGCTGGGCCAGGTCGGCGTGCGGCTCAGCGCCACCACGGCCGACATCCTGGACGCCATCGAGAACGACGAACTGGACATCGGCTACAACGTGCTGGGTTCCTATGCGCTGGCGCGCCAGGCGGCGGGACGCCGCATCGGCGTGGTCTTTCCGCAGGATTACGTCCTGCTGCTGCCGCGCTCGGCGATCATCGCGCGCCACGCGCCGCAGCCGGCCCTGGGCCGCGCCTTCATCGACTGGCTGCTGTCGGCGGCGGGACAGAACGAACTTTCGAGCGTCAGCGGCCTGGGTCCGATGGTGGACGATGACGGCGCGGGCCGCGGCGGCGACGCCGCGCTGGCGCGCTCGCAAGGCATCGTGCAGCCGGTCGTGCTGGGCCCGGCGCTGCTGGTGGGCCTGGACCGCCAGCGCAACGCGCGCTTCGTGCAGAACTGGACGCGGCTGGTGACCGATACGCCGGCCGTGGGCAAGACGCCGGCACCCTGATCGCCGCGCCATGACAGGACGGCGACAGCATGCGGCCACTAAGATGCGGCCACACTGGCGCCGTCCAGTAAGACTATTCCAAATGGAGAAGACAACCATGCTAGTCCCGTCACGCCTGGCGGTGGCCTGCGCCGCCGCATTTTCCCTGACCGCCGCATCCGCGTTCGCGCAGACCCCCGCGGGCTATCCCTCCGATTACCAGAAAGTCATCGACGGCGCCAAGAAAGAAGGCACGGTGGTGATCTATTCGACCACCGACACCAAGACGGCCGATCCCATCATCAAGGGCTTCGAAGCCGCCTACCCGGGCGTCAAGGTCGAATACAACGACATGAACAGCACGGAGCTCTACAACCGCTACATCAGCGAACAGGCATCGGGCGGGAACAGCGGCGACGTGGTGTGGAGCTCGTCGATGGATTCGGCGCTGCAGCTGGCCAAGGACTACGCGCTGCAATACAAATCGCCGGAAGAAGGCAAGCTGCCGTCCTGGGCCGTGTGGAAGGACACCGCCTACGGCACCACCTACGAACCCGCGGTCTTCATCTACAACAAGCGCCTGGTCCCGCAGGGCGACGTGCCCAAGACGCACGGCGACCTGGCCAAGCTGGTGGCCGCGCAGACCGACAAGTTCAAGAACAAGGTCACCACCTACGACATCGAGAAATCCGCGGTGGGCTTCATGCTGGCCGTGCAGGACAAGATGAACGACCCGCATTACTTCGACACGCTGCGCGATACCGCCAAGGGCGGGCTGGTCGTGCAGTCGTCCACCGGCACGATGATGGAGCGGGTGTCGTCCGGCGAGAACCTGATCGGCTACAACATCCTGGGTTCCTACGCGGAAGCGCGGGCCCGCAAGGATGAATCGATCGGCATCGTCTATCCGACCGACTACACGCTGGTGCTGTCGCGCGTGGCCTTCATCAGCAAGAAGTCCAAGCATCGCAACGCCGCCAAGCTGTGGCTGGATTACCTGCTGTCGCAAAAGGGCCAGGACCTGGTGGCCAACAAGGCCGACATGGCGTCGATCCGCGACGACATTCCGGGCGACAACGACGTCGACGGCCTGACCAAGAAGCTGGGCAAGGCGCTCAAGCCCATCCCCGTGAACGAAACGCTGCTGGACTACCTGCAGCAGAAGAAGCGCCTGGAATTCATCAACGACTGGCGCAAGGCGGCGGGCAAGTAAGGCCCCGCACGAAGGAACGGTCGGCGCGCGTGCCGAAGTGAAGCGCGCGCCGGGTGGGGCGGCGGCGCCATAAGCGTTGCCGCCTCGCCCCAGCCGTGCCGTGGAGTTATCGCGCCGGCATCCGGCGCACCGCGTTCGCAACCGGGACATCACCATGCAGACATTGCGCTCCAGATGGCAGTCATTGCCGCGCGGCGTAGTGGTATTGATCACAGCACTGGCCATTTACGTGCCGCTGTCGCTGATCGTGTACCAGAGCTTCCTGTCCGCGCCTTTCTTTTCGCCATCGAAAGAAATCGGCCTGGATGCCTTCCGTTTCATCTTCGACGATCCCGATTTCTACAAGGCCCTGGTCAGCGGCCTGATCCTGGCGTTCGGCCTGTTCATCATCGCCGTGCCGCTGGGCGGCATGCTGGCCTTCCTGCTGGTACGCACCGACCTGCCGGGCCGCAACTGGATCCAGCCGCTGATCCTGGTGCCGGTGTTCGTATCGCCGATGGTGCTGGGTTTCGGCTATGTGGTGGCGGCCGGGCCGGTCGGCTTCTTTTCCGTCTGGGCGAAGGAACTGCTGGGCTTCGTGCCGTGGAACGTCTATTCCATGACCAGCATTGTCATCATCGCCGGCCTGACCCACGTGCCGCATGCCTACCTGTACATTTCGTCGGCGCTGCGCAGCATGGGTTCGGACGTCGAAGAAGCCGCCCGCGTCACGGGCGCTTCGCCCCTGCGCGTGATGATGTCGGTCAGCCTGCCCATGGTGCGGCCGGCAATGCTGTACGCGTCGGTGCTGCTGTTCTTCCTGGGCCTGGAAGTCTTTGGCCTGGTGCTCGTGCTGGGCGATCCGGAAGGCAACCTGGTGCTGGCCACTTACCTGTACAAGCTGACCAATAAACTGGGCACGCCGTCGTACCACCTGATGGCCGCGGTGGCCGTGGTGCTGATCTGCATCACGATCCCGCTGGTGGCCCTGCAACGGCGCCTGATGCGCACGGCCAACCGTTTCGTGACCGTGAAGGGCAAGGCCTCGCGCGCGCGTCCGCTGCCGCTCGGCAAATGGCGCGGCATCGCCAGCGCGGTGGTATGGCTGTGGCTGATCGTCACGATCTTCGTGCCGCTGACCGGCGTGGTGCTGCGCGCCTTCGTGTCCAACTGGGGCATGGGCGTCTCGCTGCTGGACGTGCTGTCGCTGGACGCCTTCCGCTCGGTATGGGGCCAGCCCAACCTGCTGCGCGCCATCGTCAACTCGGTGGCCATCGGGGTGTTCGGCGGCGCGCTGGCGGTCGTCTGCTACACCTTCATCGGCCTGGCCATGCACCGCAAGCAGGATCACGTGACGCGCTTCCTGGACTACAGCGTGCTGGTCCCGCGCGCGGTGCCGGGACTGCTGGCCGGCCTGGCTTTCCTGTGGGTGTTCCTGTTCGTGCCGCTGTGGCTGGACAACGCCCTGGACGAAGGCGGGCTGCTGCACTTCCTGCCTTATGCCGACTGGCTGCGCGAGAATTTCGTGGAATGGCTGCGCGCGATCCGCAGCACCATCTTCAGCGTGTGGCTGGCCTACACCGTGGTGTGGATGGCCTATGGCCTGCGCCTGATCTCGTCGACGCTGCTGCAGGTGGGCCCGGAGCTCGAAGAAGCCGCGCGCAGCGCCGGCGCGCGCCGTGGCCAGGTGACGCGCCACGTCACCGTCCCGCTGGCGCGCTACGGCCTGATCGGCTCCTGGCTGCTGATGTTCCTGATCTTCGAGCGCGAGTATTCCACCGGCGTCTACCTGCTGTCGCCCGGCACGGAAACGATCGGCTCCATGCTGGTCTCGCTGTGGGCGGCGGGCGCCATCGACATCGTGGCGGCGCTTTCCTTCATCAATATCGCGCTGGTCGTGGTCGGCCTGGGCATCGCCCTGCGATTCGGAGTGAAACTTCATGATTGAACTATCCGTTGACGACCTGCACCTGGACTACGGCGACAATCCGGTCCTCAAAGGCGTATCGATGGCCCTGAAGCAGGGCGAAGTGGTTTCCCTGCTGGGCCCGTCGGGCAGCGGCAAGACGACCCTGCTGCGCGCGGTGGCCGGCCTGGAAGCGCCCAAGCGCGGCAAGATCGCCATCGGCGAACGCCTGGTCTACGATGGCGCGGCGCGCCGCGAAGTGCCGGCGGAAGAGCGCAACCTGGGCCTGGTGTTCCAGTCCTATGCGCTGTGGCCGCATAAAACGGTGTTCGACAACGTCGCCTATCCGTTGCAGCTGCGCCGCACGTCCGCCGCGGAAACCCGGCAGCGCGTGCAGGAAGTCCTGGACCAGCTCGGCCTGGGACACCTGTCGCAGCGCCATCCGCACCAGTTGTCGGGCGGCCAGCAGCAACGCGTGGCCATCGGCCGCGCGCTGGTGTACAACCCGCCGGTCATCCTCCTGGACGAACCGCTGTCCAACCTGGACGCCAAGCTGCGCGAGGAAGCCCGCGCCTTCCTGCGCGAACTGATCGTGCGGCTGGGCCTGTCGGCGCTGATGGTGACGCATGACCAGAGCGAAGCGATGGCGATCTCCGACCGCATCCTGCTGCTGAACAACGGACGTATCGAGCAACAGGGCACGCCGCAGGAAATGTACGGCTCGCCCGCCACCCTGTTCGCCGCCGAGTTCATGGGCACCAACAACCGCTTGAACGGCCGCGTCGTCGAAGTGCGCGATGGCGAAGCCAGGCTGGAAGGCCAGGGCTGGACGCTATGGGGCCGGGCCGGCGCGGGCGTGCAGGCGGGCCAGGAGGCCGTCGGCGTGATCCGCGTGGAAAGCGTGCGCCTGGGCGAGGAAGCGCAAGACAACCACGTCGACATGCGGCTGATGACCAGCATGTACCTGGGCGACCGCTGGGAATACGTTTTCCGGCCGCCCGGAGAAGAATCGGTCAGCGCCATGGCGCTGCGCGCCTACGGCCAGGAACACCGGGCGCCGGGCGCGCACCGGCTGGCCCTGCCGCCCTCCCGGCTGTGGATTTTTCCGCGCCAGGCATAGGAAGCGCGCGGCACGGCGGCGCTGCCGTGCAACCCGACTAAAATGCCCGGGTGCAAGACGATCACGACTCCTCTTTTACCCGGGCGGCCCATTGGATGGGCGCGCGCGCCCAGCACCACCTGTGGCTGGCACTGGCGATCTCGCTGATCGTGCACGCCGCCGTCCTGGCGGTGCGCTTCGCGCCGCCCCGCACGCCGCGTCCGCCGGCCCAGTCGCTGGAGATCATCCTGGTGAACGCCAAGACCGACACGGCGCCGGTCAAGGCGGAAGCGCGGGCGCAGGCGAACGTGGAAGGTGGCGGCGACGCGGAAAAAGGCATGGCCCAGTCGCCCCTGCCGCAATCGGGCGAGGCGCCCAGCGCCGTGGTGCTGGAAGCCATGCGCAAACGCCAGGCGTCCCTGGAGGAAACCCAGCAGCGCCTGCTGTCCCAACTGCAGGCCAGCACCCAGGTCAGCCCGCCGCGCCAATCCGGCGAACCGGTGCCGGACGCCAGTACGCCGGGCCGCGAAGACCAGGACCAGGATAGCGTGCTGCAGAATGCCCAGGTCGCGGCGCTGGCGGCCAGGGTGCAGGCCTACAACAAGCGTCCGCGCCGCACCTTCGTCGCGCCGTCCGCCGAGGCATCCCGCTACGCGCAGTACCTGGACGCCTGGCGCAGCCGTATCGAAGCCGTCGGCACGCAGAATTATCCCGAAGAAGCGCGCGGCAAGCTCTACGGCACCTTGCGCATGACGGTCTACGTGCGCGCCGACGGCAGCGTGGCCGACGTGGAAATCGACACGCCATCGCAATACCCGGTGCTGAACCAGGCGGCGCGGCGCATCGTCCAGCTGGCGGCACCGTTCGCGCCGTTTCCGCCGGACATCGCGCGCGACACCGACGTCCTGGCGATCACGCGCACCTGGAATTTCGTCAACGATACGCTGGAGACCCGGGCGCCATGACGATGCCTTCCCCTACCCCCGCGGCCGGCGCGGCGCCGGGTCGCTACGCCGTCATCGGCAACCCGGTCGCGCATAGCCGTTCCCCGCGCATCCACGCCATGTTCGGCGAACAGACGGGCATACCCGTCGAATACGGCCTGCTGCCGGCGCCGCTGGACGGGTTCGAAGCCAGCGTGCGGGAATTCTTCGCCACCGGCGGGCGCGGGCTGAACGTGACCGTGCCGTTCAAGCAGGAGGCCTGGACGCTGGCGGCGCCGCGGCTCAGCGAGCGGGCCCGGCTGGCCGGGGCGGTGAACACCCTGTGGCAGGACGACGGCGCCCTGCGGGGCTGCAATACCGATGGCGTGGGCCTGGTCGCCGACCTGCGCCGCCTGGGCGTGGAACTGAACGGTGCGCGGATATTGATGGCCGGCGCCGGCGGCGCCGCGCGCGGGGTGCTGCAACCGCTGGCGCAGGCGGGCTGCGCGCGCATCCATATCGTCAACCGCACGGCGGAAAAAGCCCACGCCCTGGCCGCGGAATGGCTGCGGGCGACCGGGGCGGCGTCGCCCGCCGTCAGCGCCGGCGGTCTGGACGAGGCCCACAAGGGCGGCCCCTGGGATGTGGTGGTCAACGCCACGTCCAGCAGCCTGGGCGACGCGCCCCCCGCCCTGCCGTCCGGACTCTATGCCGATGGGGCGCTCGGCTACGACATGATGTACGGCGCCCAGGCGACGCCCTTCATGCGCCAGGCGCGGGACGACGGCGCGGCGGCCACGGCCGACGGGCTCGGCATGCTGGTGGGCCAGGCGGCGGAAAGCTTCTTCATCTGGCATGGCGTGCGCCCCGATGCCGAACCGGTCCTGGCCGCGCTGCGGCGGGAGCTGGCCACGGCCGCACCGCGGTAATGGCCAGGATGGCGGCGCGCCGCGGTTCCACCGGCAGGATTTCATGGTTCCGGCTCATTTCGGCCGGGGTGATGCTGCTGCTTTGCCTGGCGATCCTGTACCAGCTATGGCTCTTCTGCATGGTGGTGTGGTATTCCCATCGCAATCCCGGCAGCAGTTCGGTCATGCGCGAAGAAATCGCGCGCCTGCGCGAAACCGATCCCAAGGCGCAGCTGCGTTTCGAGTGGGTCGACTACGACCAGATCAACAACAATCTGAAGCGCGCGGTGATCGCCTCCGAGGATTCCAACTTCATCGACCACGACGGCGTTGAGTGGGACGCCATCCGCAAGGCCTGGGAATACAACCAGGAGCAGGCCGAGCTGGGACGCAGCCGCATGCGGGGCGGATCCACCATCACGCAGCAGGTGGCGAAGAATCTTTTCCTTTCAGGTTCGCGCACTTATCTACGTAAAGGCGAGGAATTGATCCTGGCTTACATGATCGAATGGGTCATGCCCAAGCGCCGCATCCTGGAGATCTACCTGAACATCGCCGAATGGGGCACGGGCGTATTCGGCGCCCAGGCGGCGGCGCAGCACTATTACGGCACCAGCGCGGCGCGGCTGAACGCGGCGCAGTCCGCCCGGCTGGCGGCGATGCTGCCGAACCCCCGCTACTACGACAAGCGTGGAATCACGTCGTACCTGAGCCGCCGCATCGGCATTCTGCAACGGCGCATGCAGCAGGTGGACATTCCCTGATGCGTCATTTTTGTTAAGCTACTCCGTTTCGCCCGCCACCGTCGTCACCCATGCGAACCGCCCGCCGATACCTGGCCAAAGAAATCTACCGCTCTTGCACCGTGGTGCTGCTGGCCCTGCTCGGCTTGTTCACGTTCTTCGCGCTGGTGGATGACCTGGACAACGTGGGCAGCAAGTTCACCATCTTCGCGCTGTTCTACCTGCAGGCGCTGGCCATGCCCACGCGGCTGTACGACCTGCTGCCGATCGGCCTGCTGATCGGCTCCATCCTGGCGCTGGCCGGCCTGGCGCAGCGCAATGAGCTGGTCATCCTGCGCGTATCCGGCGTCAGCGGCCTGAAGCTGCTGGGCATGCTGTGGGTAGTGACGATACCCGTCATGATCGGCGCTACGGTGCTGTCGGAATGGGTCACCCCGATCGCGGAAATCAAGAGCAGCGAAGCCAACCTGCTGTATCGCGGCAGCGCGGGCGGCAATCGCCTGGAAAGCGGCTATTGGTTCAAGGAACCGACCCGCGACGGCGGCGCCCGCACGCTGAACATCGCCAAGCTCAAGGCCGATGGCGAGGTCGAAGGCGTCATCCTGTACGAATTCCGCAAGGACCTGGAGCTGATCGCCCTGTCCAAGGCCGAGACGGGGCGTTTCGCGGACGGCAAGCTGATCCTGTACAACGTCGTGGAAAACCGCATCTCGCACGATGCCGTGCAGGCGCTGGACAACGCCAAGCCGCCCACCGATCCGGTCATCCAGGTCATCAAGATTCCGCAGCGCGAGCTCACCACCACCCTGACCCCCGGCCGCCTGCTGGCGCGCGTGCTGACGCCGGAGCGCATGTCGCTGGTCACCCTGCTCGACTACATCGAATACCTGCGCCACAACCAGCTGCAGGCCGACCGGCAGATCGTCGCGGTCTGGCGCAAGGGCGTGTACCCCTTCACCCTGCTGATCATGATGACGATCGCCGCGCCGGTGGCCTTCATGCAGACGCGCCGCGGCGGCGTCGGCGCCAAGGTGTTCATCGGCATCCTGGTGGGCGTCGGGTTCTTCATGGTGAACCAGCTGTCGCTGAACGTCGGCATGCTCAGCCACTGGCCGCCCTGGGTGACCGCCATCGTGCCGAATCTGGGCGCGTTGCTGATCGCCCTGGGGGCGCTGACGCTGATGGAGTACCGCCACACCGTCTCGCGCGTGATGGACCAACGCTGGCCCTGGCGCCGTTCGCCGGTATGAACGCAAGTATCTGGATGATCGGCGACCTGCAAGGGTGCTGCGAGCCTTTGGTCAGGCTGCTCGCGCATCCCGAGCTGGTCGGCGAACCCGATTCGCGTTTCTGGTTCGCGGGCGACCTGGTCAATCGCGGCCCCCACTCCCTGGCCACCCTGCGCCGCGTCATGGCGCTGGAAGACCGTGCCGTGGCGGTGCTGGGCAATCACGACCTGCATCTGCTGGCGGCCGCCGCCGGCGTGCGCCGGCCCACCAAATCGGACACCATCCAGGAAATCCTGGATGCGCCGGACGCCGCCGAGCTGATCGACTGGCTGCGCCGCCGCCCCCTGGCGCATTTCGAGCAGGGGCATCTGCTGGTCCATGCGGGCACCCTGGCGAAATGGGATGTCCACAAGACCATGGCGCTGGCCGCGGAAGTCGAAGACGCCCTGCGCGGCCCCAACTGGCAGCGCGCCTTGCAGAAGATGTATGGCAATCAGCCGGTCGTATGGACCGATGACATGCACGGCGGCAAGCGCCTGCGCGTCATCATCAACGCGCTGACGCGCATGCGGCTGTGCACGCCCAAGGGGCATATGGAGTTCGACACCAAGGTCGCCCCCGGCGCCTGGCCGGCCGGATTGATCCCCTGGTACGACGTGCCCGACCGGCAGACGCGCGACGTCACCGTGGTGTTCGGCCATTGGTCGACGCTGGGGCTGCTGCTGCGCAAGGACGTCATCTGCCTGGACACGGGTTGCGTGTGGGGCGGCATGCTGACGGCGCTGCGCCTGCAGGACCGCAAGCTGGTGCAGGTCAAATGCGGCAAGGGGCTGGACCCGCTGTCGGTCTAGGGTTCAATCGCCCAGGACCTGTTGGATGCGGGCGCGGGCATCGGCGGCCATCTCCAGACGGGTTTGCCCGTCGGTATCCAGCGGCGGCAGGTAGAAGGTTTCCACCGCCAGCCCGCGGGCGCCCAACACCCGCCACAGATTTCCCACCAGGGTTTCGTCGCCGACGAAGGCGGCGAAGGAATCGCGTTGGCCGTGCCGCATGAAGCGCAGCGCCACCGGCTGGATGGTCACGCCGGCCTGGCGCGCGGGCTCGAACAGGCTGCCATGGAAGGGCAGCGGCACGTAGCCTTCCGTGGTGGTTCCTTCCGGAAACAGTCCCACCGATTCGCCCGAGGCGAATCGGCCTTTCATGGCCTCGCCCACCGAGTGGATGGCGTGCCGATGGCCGCGCTGCAGGAACAGGGTGCCGGCGCCCGCCACCAGCCAGCCGACGATGGGCCAGCGGCGGATCTCGCTCTTGGCCACGAAAGCCGTGGGCCGCACGGCGTTGATGACGAAAATATCCAGCCATGACACGTGGTTGGCGACGATCAGCACGGGCCCCTGCATCAGCGGCTGGCCCTGCACGCGCAGGCGCACGCCGCAAATTCGGAGCAGGCAGCGGGACCAGGTGCGGTTGAGCATATCGCGGCCGCGCGCGCCGACGATGGGATAGACCGTGCCGACCAGCAGCAGGCCCAGCAGCACCATCGCGGCGACGATCAGCGCCCGCGGCAGGAAACGCAGGCAACGGACAGGAAAAATGGCGGGATCGTGGCGGTCGTAGGGAGGGGCCTCCGCGGGTGCGGCGCCGGACCGCGGCTGGGCTGTGGATCCTGGGTCTGTCATGAGCGAACGGTGGTGGCTGGTCGGGGCGCCGCGGCGCGGACGCCACCATACCATGACGACATATTTCAGATTGAGGATCGGCCCGCCGGTGCGCCGGCGGCCAGCGCGGCGCTGGCCTGGGCGGTTCGTTCGGCGGTGCGCTCGGCGGCGGCTCGGTGGCGGCTCGGCGCCGGCAGAGGTGCCCCTGCTAGCCCGGCAGGGCGTCCAGGTAGCGTTGCAGGATGACGGCCGCGGCGGCGGCGTCGTCCGGCGCATGGGTCCCGAGCAGCGCCTGGGCCTGCATGCTGGAGCCGCGCTCGTCGACCAGCACCACCGGCAGGCCGAACCGGCCATGCAGCTGGTTGGCGAAGCGGCGGCAGCGGGCGGTGGCTTCCTGTTCGCCGCCATCGGCGGCCAGCGCCAGCCCGACGATCAGGCGCTGGGGCTGCCACTCCCGCAGCAAGGCGGCGATGCGGCCGAAGCGCACGTCGCGGACCTCGCTGTGGATGATTTCCATGGGCGTGGCCTGGCGGACCAGGGTATTGCCGATGGCGATGCCTATCTTCTTGGTGCCGTAGTCGAAGGCGAGCAGGGTTTCCTCGACCACGCGCGACGCGGCATCGGGCCCTGCCGCATCCGCCCGGGCCGCGTCAGGCCGGGCCGCGTCAGGCTGCACCGGGTCCGGCCGGGCCTCGCTAGGCATGGCCCGCGTCGCCGGCCAGCATGACCGGGTCTATGCCCAGCAGCTTCAGCGCCGCGGGATAGCGGTCTTCCGGGGGCACGTCGAAGATGATGTCCGGGTCGGCCGAAACGCTGAGCCAGGCATTGCGGGACATCTCGCTTTCCAGCTGCCCCGCGCCCCAGCCGGCATACCCCAGGGTGACCAGCATGCGCGCCGGCCCGTTGCCGTCGGCCACGGCCTGCAGCACGTCGCGCGACGTGGTCAAGGCCAGGCCGCCCAGCTTGATGCTGGACGTGTAGTCGCCCGGTGGCGCGTGCAGCACGAAGCCGCGATCCGTCTGGACCGGGCCGCCGAAGAACACCGGTGTTTCCTTGACCGGCGCGATTTCGAGGTTCAGCTCGATGCGCTCGAACAGGGTGCCCAGCGTCAGGTCGGTGGGCCGATTGATCACCAGGCCCAGGGCGCCCTTGGCGGTGTGCTCGCAAATATAGATAACCGCTCCCGCCAGACTTCCTTCGACCATGTTGGGCATAGCGACCAGAAACTGATTGGAAAAATCAACCGCCGGCGTGTCATCGCTGTCCGGCTTGTTGTTGTCGTCGCTCATAATGTCCCCCTAGGACAATTCGCGCCCTATCAACGCGGAGCCGGGAATCACCGATCCCCGGAAAAACGGCATGGATGGCGTCAGATCTCCATAAGTTCGAAATCTTCCTTGCGGGCGCCGCATTCGGGACAGACCCAATTGGGCGGCACGTCTTCCCAGCGGGTGCCGGGCGCGATGCCTTCGTCGGGCAAGCCGGCCTCTTCGTCGTAGACCCAGCCACAGATCAGACACATCCAAGTTCGCATAGTTTCCCTGAAATCAAAGTTACGGCCTGGTCGGGGGATAAAGCCGCCCAAGCGGACGCGATCAATTAGAATGGGGTCGATCTTACCGAAACCCAATAGGTTCCTGTCCCGGTTTGCGCAAAAAACGGGGCCGGCCACGCCGTCGAAGTGACATTTCCCACTCCCCCCATCGTACTGATTTTCGGCCCTTTCGACCCTACGGGTTCGGACGGGCTCCCGGCTGATGCCGTGACCTGCGCCAGCCTGGGCTGCCACGGACTGGCCGCGGTAACCGCGCTGACCGTGCAGGATACGGCTGCCGTCGAGGACGTGCAGGCGATTTCCCCCGAACTGCTGGACGACCAGGCGCGTTGCGTGCTCGAAGACATGCCCGTGCAGGCGATCAAGGTGGGCGCTCTGTACACGGCGGAAGCCGCGAGCGCGGTGGCGCAGGTGGCGGCCGACTACAGCAACGTGCCGCTGGTGCTGCACCTGGGCCAGCGCGGACCGCTGCCCGAAGACGCGGCCGAACAGGAAGACGCCGACGATCTGCTGGCCGCGACGCTGGAATTGGTCCTGCCCCAGGCGGATGTGGTGGTCGTCGAACATGCGCGTCTGGCTCAATGGTTGGCGGACGGAACCATGGATATCGGTGAAGCTTCCTCGCCGGCTCATGCAATGCTGGGGGCCGGCGCCAAATGGGTGCTGGTTCTGGGCGCGCCGCTGCGGCCGGGACATTTCGCCAACATGCTGATCGGGCCCAACGGCGCGACCTCGAATACTCCCTGGCAGGCGCCTCCGGAACGCAGCAGCGACAGCGGCGGCCTGCTGGCCACGGCGCTCACGGCCTACCTGGCGCATGGAATGCCGGTCCCGCAAGCGGTGGAACATGCCCTGGCGCACGCTGACTCGGGCATTTCAGCAAGTTTCCTGCCCGGCATGGGCCGGCGCGTAGCCAATCGGATGCGCCAGCAATGACCTCCCTGCGCTTTCCCCGCGGCCTGTATGGCGTCACGCCCGAATGGGACGACACCGGCAGGCTGCTGCGCGCCGTGAAGCAGGCGGCGGCCGGCGGCATGCGTTCGCTGCAGCTGCGCCGCAAGGACGTGCCGGCCGCGACCCGGCGCGAACAGGCCCAGGCGCTGGCCCCGCTGTGCCGTGAACTGGGCGTGGTGTTCCTGGTCAACGATCACTGGGAACTCGCGCTGGAAGTCGGCGCCGACGGCGTGCACCTGGGCCGCGGCGACGGCGACCTGGCCCAGGTACGGGCACAGGCGCCCGACCTGATCATCGGCGCATCCTGCTACGACGATATCGAGCGCGCGCGCGCCATGCTCGAGGCGGGCGCGGACTATATCGCCTTCGGCGCGGTGTTCCCGTCGCCCACCAAGCCGGCGGCGGTGCGCGCACCGCTCTCGCTGTTCGCGCAGGCCGTGGCACTGGCGCAATCGCGGCCCGCGCCGCGGCCGGCGGTGGTGGCCATCGGCGGCATCACGCCGTCCAACGCGGCGCTGGTGGCGCAGGCCGGCGCCGATGCCGTGGCGGTCATCACCGGGGTCTTCGAGGCGCCGGATATCGGCCTGGCCGCGGCGGAATGTGCGCGTCCATTTCTATCGCCCCTGTCTCCCCAATCGCCCCTGACGGCGCCGCCCTCGCGCGGCGAGTCGGCCGGCTGAGTTCACCACGGCCGGCCCCTTCGCGCCGCGGGAAAACGCGAAACGGCGAGCGGGCGAACGAGCAGGAGCGTCCGGGGCCCAATCTTTTCACCTAGCAGGCTTTTCATGTCCAGCAACGCCGAACTCTTCGAACGCGCAAGTCGCAGCATCCCTGGCGGCGTCAATTCCCCGGTGCGGGCATTCCGCTCGGTGGGCGGGACGCCCCGCTTCATCGCTCGCGGGCTCGGGCCCTATATCTGGGACGCGGAAGGCACCCGCTATGTGGACTACATCGGCTCCTGGGGCCCGGCCATCCTGGGCCATGCCCATCCCGACGTCGTGCGCGCGGTGCAGGAAGCCGCCACCAACGGCCTGTCCTTCGGCGCGCCCACGCAGGCCGAGATCACGCTCGCCGAAACCCTGATCGACCGCCTGCCCTCGATGGAGCAGGTGCGGCTGGTCAGCTCCGGAACGGAAGCCACGATGACGGCCATCCGGCTGGCGCGCGGCGCGACCGGCCGCAACAAGATCGTCAAGTTCGAAGGCTGTTATCACGGCCACGCCGACAGCCTGCTGGTCAAGGCCGGGTCGGGCCTGCTGACCTTCGGCAATCCCACATCGGCGGGCGTGCCGGCCGAATTCGTCGAACACACGCTGGTCCTGGACTACAACGACCTGGACGCGGTTCGCGCCGCCTTCGCCCAGTGCGGCGGCGATATCGCCTGCGTGATCGTAGAGCCCGTGGCCGGCAATATGAACCTGGTCCGGCCGCTGCCGGGTTTCCTGGAAGGCCTGCGCGAGCTCTGCACGCAGCATGGCGCGCTGTTGATCTTCGACGAAGTCATGACCGGGTTCCGCGTCGGGCCGCAGGGCGTGCAGGGACTGACGGGCATCAAGCCCGACCTGACCACGCTGGCCAAGGTGATCGGCGGCGGCATGCCGGTGGGCGCCTTCGGCGGCAGCCGCGACATCATGCGGCACGTCGCGCCCCTGGGCGCCGTATACCAGGCCGGTACGCTGTCGGGCAATCCGGTGGCGGTGGCGGCGGGGCTGGAAACGCTGCGCCTGATCGGCCAGCCGGGTTTCTACGACGGGCTGGCGGCGGCGACGCGCAAGCTGGCGGATGGCCTGCGGGAACGCGCGCGCGCGGCCGGCGTGCCTTTCAGCGCCGACGCGATCGGCGGCATGTTCGGCATTTACTTCAGCGACGCCATCCCCACCACGCTGGCCGAGGTCTCTGCCTGCGATACAGAGGCCTTCAAGACGTTCTTCCACGCCATGCTGGAACGCGGCGTGCATTTCGCGCCGTCGGCCTTCGAAGCGGGATTCGTGTCGGCCGCGCATGACGACGCGGCCATCGGCGCGACGCTGGACGCCGCCGAGCAGGTCTTCGCGTCCATGAAGCGCTAAGGCACCGACGCGCGATCAACCCGGTATGACGGCGGTGGCCTCGATTTCCACCTTGGCGCGCGGTTCGACCAGGGCAGCCACCTGAACCGCCGTCATCGCCGGAAAATGGCGGCCGATGATTTCACGATAGTGCGCCCCGATGCGCGGATAGGACGCCACGTACTCCGCGCGATCGGTCACGTACCAGGTCAGGCGCGTGATGTGCCGCGGCTCGCCCTTGGCCTCGGCCAGCACCGCCACGATGTTCATCAAGGCCTGGCGCGTCTGGTCGGCGAAATCGTCGGTTTCGAACTGCTGGGCGCCGTTCCAACCTATCTGGCCGCCGATGAAGACGAGCCGGCTGCCGGGTCGCATTTCGGTCATCACGCCATTGGAATAGCCGCGCGGCGGCAGCCAGTCGGGCGGTTGCAGTATCTGCATAGGGTCCATCCTGTTATTCATTGCGTTCGATACATTGCGATCGGGTCATCGCGATCGGGTTATCGCGATCGTGTCGCCGCGTTCGGCTCATCGCGCCTGGACCTGCTGGCGCAGCACGAAGCGCTGCAGCTTGCCGGTTTCGGTGCGCGGCAAGGCATTCACGAATTCGATCTGCCGGGGGTATTTGTAGGGCGCGATGCCGGCCTTCACGAACTCCTGCAGCGCCATGGCCAGCGCCGCGTCACCGCGGTAACCCGGCTTGAGCACGACATAGGCCTTCACCACCTGACCGCGTTCGTCGTCGGGCGCGCCGACCACGCCGCATTCGGCCACGGCGGCATGGCGCAGCAAGGCGTCCTCGACTTCGGGGCCGGCGATGTTGTAGCCGGCGGAAACGATCATGTCGTCGTTGCGCGCCTGGTAGAAGAAATAGCCATCGGCGTCCTGCACGAAGGTGTCGCCGGGCAGGTTCCAGCCCTGGCGCACGAACTCGCGCTGGCGCGGGTCGGCCAGGTAACGGCAGCCCGTGGGGCCCTTGACGGCCAGGCGGCCGGGCTGGCCGAACGGCACGGGCTGCATATTGTCGTCCACGACCTGCGCGATGTAGCCGGGCACCACCTTGCCGATGGCGCCACGGCGCACTTCATGCTCCGGGCTGGAGACGAAAACGTGGATCATCTCGGTGCCGCCGATGCCATCGATCATCTCGATGCCCGTGGCCTGCTTCCACAATTGCCGCGTGGCGTCGGGCAGCGCCTCGCCGGCGGAAACGCTCTTGCGCAGCGTCCGCAGGTCGTAGCGATCCGCCAGCCCGGCCATCTGCCGGTAGAACGTGGGCGCGGTGAACACGATGGTCGCGCCGAAATCCTGGATCAGTTTCAACAGGGCGTCCGGCGTGAGCTTCTCCGCCAGCAGCGCGCAGGCGCCGATACGCAGCGGAAAGCACAGCAGGCCGCCCAGGCCGAAGGTGAAGGCGAGCGGCGGCGTGCCGCAGAAGATATCGTCGGGCGTCGGCCGGATGACGTGGCGCGGGAACAGGTCGCACATCGCCAGCACGTCGCGATGAAAATGCATGCAGCCCTTGGGCTTGCCGGTGGTGCCGCTGGTGAAGGCGATCAGGCACACGTCGTCGGCGGCGGTGTCGCAGGCGGTGAAACCCGCCGGCTTGGCGCGCGCGAGACTGTCCAGGCTGTCGGGCGCCGTGTCGTTGAAATACACGATGCGCTGAAGATCGGCGCCGTGGTACTCGTGGCCGGGCTGCGTGCAGGGCAAGGCTTCGTCCTTGAGACGGACGTCGCACAGCATGGCGCTGACGCACGCCTTGTCGATGATCTGCTTCAGTTCCTTGGCGCGCAGCAGCGGCATGGTGGGCACGGTAACCAGGCCCGCCTTGATCGCGCCCAGCCAGGAGGCGGCCATCATGGGATTGTTTGGGCCGCGCAGCAGCACGCGATTGCCGGGCACCAGGCCCATGTCCTCGACCAGCACGCGGGCGATCCGGTCGGTCAGGTCGGCCAGCTCGGCATAGGTCATGGCGGCCTGCCCGCCGTCCGCCGTGGGCCAGCGCAAGGCGATGCGATCGCCCTGCCCGCGCGCGACGACGGCGTCGACGAGTTCGACGGCGCAGTTCAGGCGCGCGGGGTACGCGGTCGTGGGCCAGGATGGGTCGTCGCTACGCGCGCCGGCGCCGACAGCGCCCGGGGCCATCGCGTCCAGGCCTTCCAGCAGCAGCTCGGGCCATTCCTCCGGCGGCGGCAGGTTGTCGCGGGCGAACGTATCCACATGGGCCGTTGCCGTCTTTTCCAGCGTTGCTTGCATGACGTTCCCCTTGATGCCGGAGTCCTGCCCCGGTTCAACCGCCCTTCAACAATGCACGGGCAATGATGAGTTTCTGCACTTCGGTCGCGCCTTCGTAGATGCGCAGGGCGCGGATCTCGCGGTACAGCTTTTCCACCGGCATGCCGGACACCACGCCGGCGCCGCCGAACATCTGCAGGGCGCGGTCGATGACGGACTGCGCCGATTCCGTCGCCATCATCTTGGCCATCGCGGCCTCGCGCGTGGTGGACCGGCCCTGGACGTCGCGCTGCCAGGCGGCGCGGTAGGTCAGCAGCGCCGATGCGTCGATGGCCGTCGCCATGTCGCCCAGCGCCGCCTGCGTCAGTTGCAGATCGCCCAGGGTCTGGCCGAACATCTGCCTGGAGGTCGCGCGCGCCAGCGCTTCCGCCAAGGCGCGGCGGGCGAATCCCAGCGCCGCCGCCGCGACGGACGCGCGGAAGATGTCCAGCGTCATCATGGCCAGCTTGAACCCCTGCCCTGCTTCGCCCAGGCGCTGCGACACGGGAACGCGGCAGTCATCGAAGCGCAGCGTGGCCAGGGGATGCGGCGCGATCACCTGTATGCGCTCGGCGATGCTGAAGCCCGGCGTACCGGCATCCACCACGAACGCACTGATGCCGCGCGCGCCGGGCGCTTCGCCCGTGCGGGCGAACACGCAATAGAAGTCGGCGATGCCGCCGTTGGAAATCCAGGTCTTGCTGCCGTTCAGTACATAGTGATCGCCATCCAGGCGCGCCTCGCAGGCCATGGCGGCGACGTCGGATCCGGCGTCCGCCTCGGACAGGGCGAAGGCGGCGATGGCCGCACCGCTCGCCACGCGCGGCAGATAGCGGGCACGCAGGGCATCCGATCCGGCCAGTGCGATGGCGCCGCTGCCCAGGCCCTGCATGGCGAAGGCGAAGTCCGCCAGGCCGTCGTGGCGCGCCAGCGTTTCGCGCAGGATGCAGACGGCGCGCGAATCGACGGCGGGCAGCGCGCCGCCCCAGGCGCCGTCCGGCCCCGCGGGCACGCAGTAGCGCAGCCACCCCGCCTGGCCCAGCGTCGCGACCAGGGCGCGGCATGCCGCATCGGTGTCGGCATGGTCCGGCTCCCCCAGGGACGACGCGCACCACGCGTCCAGCTCGGTGGCCAGCTGCCTGTGGGTGTCCGCGAAGAATGGCCAGGTAAGCCAATCGGCATGTGCGTTCATGTGGATGTCCTGGTCAATCGCCTTCGAAGCGCGGCTGTTTTTTGTCGACGAAGGCCTCGTAGGCGCGCCGGAAATCGCGCGTCTGCATGCAGATCGCCTGGGCCTGGGCTTCCGCCTCGATGGCTTCGTCCACGCCCATATTCCATTCCTGGTGCAGCAGCTTCTTGGTCATGCCGTGCGCGAAGGTCGGCCCGGCGGCCAGTTGCTCGGCCAGGGCGTGGGCGGCCGGCATCAGCGCGCCCGGTTCGTGCAGGGCGTTGAAGAATCCCCATGCCTCGCCTTCCTGGGCGCTCATCGAGCGGCCGGTGTACAGCAGTTCCGACGCCCTGCCCTGGCCGATCATGCGCGGCAGCAGCGAGCAGGCGCCCATGTCGGCGCCGGCCAGCCCGACGCGGGTGAACAGGAAGGCGGTGCGGGCCCGCGGCGTGCCCAGCCGCATATCGGAGGCCAGCGCGATCATGGCGCCGGCGCCCGCGCAGACGCCATCGACCGCGGCCACGATGGGCTGCGGGCAGGCGCGCATGGCCTTGACCAGGTCGCCCGTCATGCGGGTGAAGTCCAGCAGCTCGGGCATGGTCATGCGCGTGAGCGGACCGATGATTTCGTGGACGTCGCCGCCGGAACAGAAGTTGTCGCCGGCGCCGGTCACGACCAGCACCTTGATATCGGTCGCATAGACCAGCGCGCGGAACAGGTCGCGCAGTTCGGCATAGGAATCGAAGGTCAGCGGGTTCTTGCGCTCCGGGCGGTCCAGGGTGATGACGCCGACCTTGCCGCCGTCGCGCGTCTCCCAGCGGAAGGTGCGTGGCCGGGTGTCGGCCATGGGCCGCCGATGATGCGCCATGCCGGGATAGCCGGCCGGGTCATGCGGCAGCGGGGTTGACGGGGTATCGCTCATCGTTGATCTCCTGGGGCGGTCGCGTTCACGCTATCCCGCCATGATTTCGCCGCCGTCCACCGGGATGGCCTGGCCATTGATCGCGCCCGCGCCGGGCTGGCACAGCCATGCCACGGCGTGGGCGACCTCGCTCGGCTGCACCAGCCGGCCCTGCGGATTGCGTTCGGCCAGCCGGGCGCGTGCGCCTGCTTCGTCCATGCCGGTCTTGGCCACGATGTTGCGCACGGCGTCGCGGACGATGTCGGTGTCGGTGTAGCCCGGGCATACCGCGTTTACCGTGACGCCCTTGGCGGCGGTTTCCAGCGCCAGCGCGCGGGTCAGTCCGATGACGCCGTGCTTGGCCGCGCAATACGCGCTGACGTAGGCATAGCCGGCCAGGCCCGCCGTGCTGGCGACGTTGACGATACGGCCCCAGCGCGCGGCCAGCATGCCGGGCAGCGCGGCCTGTATGCAGTGGAAGGTGCCGGTCAGGTTGACCGCCAGCATGCTTGCCCACAAGGCGGCGTCGGTGCGGTCGAAGCGTTCGCTGCGCGCCTGGCCGGCGTTGTTGACCAGGATGCCGACGGGACCGGATGCGTCGGCCGCCCATGCGAAGGCGCCGGCCAGCGCGTCGGGGTCGGTGATGTCGGCGGCCTGCCATTGGACGCGGGCGGTGGCGGTATGCCGCCGCGCGAGCGCGTCCGCGGCCTGTTCCAGGGACGCCGCGTCGCGGCCCAGCAGCGTGACGGCGGCGCCGTCGCGCAGCAGCCGTTCGGCGATGGCCAGACCGATGCCGCGGCCGCCGCCGGTGACCAGGGCATGGCGGCCGGCCAGCGAGGTATCGGCCCGCGGATCGCCGGCGGCCGCGCCGGCCGCGGATTCGTCGTGCGTGTTTTGGTCCGCGCTCATGCATCGCTCCTGGCGTCACCCGCCGGCGCGGCGACGGCGGCGGCGCGGGCGAAATTGGTTTCCAGCTGGCGCTTGCCGGCCAGGTAATGCACCGGCCAGTCGATGCCGGTATAGCCCACGCGCGCGACTTCCCGCAGCGTCCAGGCCGGGTCGGCCAGGTGCGGGCGCGCCAGCGCGCACAGGTCCGCGCGCCCCGACGCGATGATGCCGTTCACGTGATCGGCCTCGAAGATCGCGCCCACCGCGATGGTGGGTATGCCGGCCTCATTGCGGATGCGGTCGGCGAAAGGCGTCTGGTACATGCGCCCGTATACGGGATGCTGGTCGGGACTGACCTGTCCCGAGGAGCAGTCGATCATATCGGCGCCGGCCGCCTTGAAGCGCCGCGCGATCTCCACGGCGTCATCCGCGGTGATGCCGCCTTCCACCCAGTCATGGGCCGAAATCCGCACCGACATCGGCAGCTTGGCCGGCCATGCGGCGCGCACGGCGGCAAAGACCTCCAGCGGATAGCGCAGCCGCGCGTCCAGGTCGCCGCCGTATTCGTCGTCGCGCCGGTTGGTGAGCGGCGAGATGAAGCTGGACAGCAGATAGCCGTGCGCGCAATGCAGTTCCAGCCAGTCGAAGCCAGCCGCGGCCGCGCGCCGCGTCGCCGCGACGAAATCGTCGCGCACGCGGTCCATGTCCTGGCGCGTCATCGCTTTCGGCGCCTGCGAAAGCCCTGGCAGATAAGGCATGGCCGACGCAGACAGCAGCGGCCAGTTGCCCTCCGGCAAAGGGTGATCCATCTGTTGCCAGCCCACCTGCGTGGAGCCCTTGCGTCCGGCATGTCCCAGCTGGATGCCGATGCGGGCATCGCTGTTGCCGTGCACGAAAGCGACGATGCGGGCGAACGCCCGTGCCTGCTCGTCGTTCCACAGGCCCGGGCAACCCGGGGTGATGCGGGCATCCGCCGACGGGCAGGTCATTTCCACCATGACGAGTCCCGCGCCACCCAGCGCCCTGGCGCCCAGATGCACCAGATGGAAATCGCCCGGCACGCCATCGGTGCAGGCGTACATGGCCATCGGCGACACCACGATACGGTTCTTCAGCCGCACGCCGCGCGCTTCATACGGCGTCAGCATGGGCAGCGGCGGGCGATTGGACGCCCCGCCGTCGGCGCCGACGCGCGCCGCCAGCCAGTGCTCGTAGTCCTGCAACCAGGCAGGATCGCGCAGGCGCAGGTTCTCGTGTGAAATCCGCTGCGAGCGCGTCAGCAGGGAATAGGCGAACTGCTCGGGCTCCAGGCAGGCGTAACGGTCGACGTGCTCGAACCACTCGGTGGAGTTGCGCGCGGCGTTCTGGATCTTCAGGACTTCGACGCCGCGGATGTCTTCGTAGCGCTGCAACGCGACGCGCAGATGAGCGGCGGCGCCATGGTCGCTGTGGTCGCCGTGGCAGTCATCGATGGCATGGCCGAGCGCCGGCGTCGCCGGCGCCGTCAACTGGTCGGCCAGCTCGATGGCATCCTCCAGCGCCAGCTTGGTGCCCGAGCCGATGGAGAAATGCGCGGTGTGCGCGGCGTCGCCCATCAGCACGACGGGTATGTCACGCTGGCCGCGCTCGGTGTCGAGCCGGTTCCAGTGCACCCAGTGGTGACAGATCACGCGCGGAAAGCGGATCCAGATCGCCGAACCGCGCAGGTGCCCGGCATTGCTCATCAGCGGCTTGCCGTCCAGCCAGGGCGCGAACAGGGTTTCGCAATAGCGGATGCCTTCTTCCTGCGTCATCGTGTCCAGCCCGGCCGCGCGCCAGGTGGCCTCGGGGGTTTCGACGATGAAGGTGGACAGGCCCGGCTCGAAGCGATACGCATGCGCCTGGAACCAGCCATGCGGCGTCTGGACGAAGGCGAAAGTGAAGGCGTCGAAGGCCTTTTCCGTCCCCAGCCACACGAAACGGTTCAGGCGCTGGTCGATGTCGGGCTCGAAGGTCTCGGCATAGGCGGCGCGGACGCGGCTGTTGATGCCGTCCGAAGCGATCACCAGGTCCGCGTCGTACTGCCGCGCCAGCGCCTGGTCGTCCTCCACCACGGTCTCGAATACCAGCTTGACGCCGACTTCCTCGCAACGGGCCTGCAGGATGTTCAGCAGCTTCTTGCGGCCGATGCCGATGAAGCCGTGGCCGCCGCTGCGCAGCGTCCGGCCCTTGAAATGGATGTCGATGTCATCCCAATGATTGAAGGCGTCGCTGATCTGCCGCGCGGACACGGGATCGGCGCGGCGCAGGTTTTCCATGGTGGCGTCGGAAAAGACCACGCCCCAGCCAAAGGTGTCGTACGGACGGTTGCGCTCGACCACCGTGACGTCATTGGCCGGGTCGCGCAGTTTCATCAACAGACCGAAATACAGGCCGGCTGGGCCGCCGCCCAGGCACACTATCTTCATTGCGTCACCTGCGATCGGGTCAGCCGCGAGGGCCGAGAGTTTCAAGCCTGGATAGTTTAGGCTTGAAATATATACCCGGAGCGAAGCCGCGTGCAACACGGGTTTCTGCGGAGATGGCGCGCGGCGCGCGCGGGTGGAAGGTCGCGATCCGCCGGTGCTAGGCGGCCGGGCGGCGCTCCAGGGCGACGCGGTCGCGGCCGGCCTGCTTGGCCAGATAAAGGGCCCGATCGGCCCGGCTCAGCGTGGTGGAAACGCTTTCGCCGTTGCGGTGCAGGGCCATGCCGACGCTGACCGTCAGCAGCAGTTGTTCGCCTTCGACTTCGATGGTGTTGCCGCGCACGCCCGCCAGGATGCGGTCGATGACGGCCTCGCCTTCTTCCAGGCTGATATTGGGCAGCAAGACCAGGAATTCCTCGCCGCCCCAGCGCGCGACGTCGTCGCTGTCCCGCACCGCGGCCCGCATGATGTCCGCCAGGCGGGTCAGCGCCCGGTCGCCGGCGTCGTGGCCGTAACGGTCGTTGATGCGCTTGAAATGATCCACGTCCAGCATGGCCACCACGAAGGCGGGCTGCTCCGCATCGGCCGTCAGGGACAGTTCCTTCATGCGCTCCATCAGCGCGCGCCGGTTCAACAGATTGGTCAGCGGATCGCGGATGGACGATTCCTTGAGCGCGGCGTTCATGTCGCGCATCATTTCCTGGTAGCCGTCGGAAATGCGCACCAGTTTGGCCAGCCGCTTCAGTTCGCGGTCATAGCGCGCCACCAGCCCCAGCTCGCGCTGGCGGGCCATCATCTGGAAGGCGTCGGACAGATACGAGATCCGTTCGATCCGGTCCAGTTGTTCATTGGTGTGCTGCCACAGATCCGCGAGCACCCCCCGTAGCGGGTGATCGGCGTAGGCGGGCTCATCCAGCATGGACTGGATGCGCGCCTCCAGATCCTGGTAGCGCTTCTTCATCAGCGGCCGACCACCGTGAAGGGGAAGGAGCAATCTTCCTTGAACTCTTCGGCCAGTTCGCCCACCCGCTCGTTGCGGCTGTCGTAGTACCAGGTGACGGAGACCTGGTGGCCGCCGTCGTGCGCGGCCTCCAGCAGGTCGAAGATGTCCATCACGGCCTTCACGCTGCTGGTATTCAGGTACTGCAACTCGAGCGTAACGGCCAGCCCGCGCTGCGTGGAAGCCAGATACTCGTCGACCCATTGGATAACCGGGCCGAACAGCTCGAAGGAGTTTTCCGGATAGGAATCACCGCTGAGATGCAGGCTTCCGTTCTCGCTGTCGGTCACGATGGACGGCGTGGATTGGGAAGCGGGAATATTGAGTTCTTTCATTTGCGTTGTTGCTCGAGGCAATTCGGATCAGATGACGACGCTCAGGCTGAAAAACGCACGGCCGTCGCCATGGCTGCTGAGTGAAGCCTCGAGGCCGGCCGTGGCGCGCCGCGCCAGGTCGATCAGGCCCAGGCCGGCGCCGGTGGTGGCGGCCGGGTCGCGCGGCTGGCGCAGCTGTGTCTTGTAGGCGGCCTTCAGTTCAGCCTTGTCCATGCCGGCCAGCTGATGCACCCGCGCCACCAGCCGCTCGCCGTCGGCGGGCTCCACGCGATTGCCGGCGCTGACCGTGTAACGGCCTTCCTGGTCTCGCGATATCACCACCGTGGCCGCCGCGTCGGTGTCGCCATAGCCCTGTTGCAGGGCGTATTGCCGGATGTTCTGCGTCATCTCGATATAAGCGGAGAACACGTCCATGGCTTCGGCCGGACGGGCCTCCTGCGTCTCCAGGTAGTTCTTCAGGGCGTTGCCGATTTCCTCGATCAGGCTGCGCGAGATCGGCCCGTTGAAACAAAGCAGCGTGCGGTCCTGATTGAACCGCTCTCGCAGCGCATAAAGATCCGAAGCTTTCATGGCTATCCGTCTGGAAGTTATTCGAAGCGAAAGGAAAGTATGGTGATGTCGTCGCGCTGGGGCAAGTCGCCCCGGTATTCATGCAGGGCGCGATCCAGCGCTTCGGCCTGCGCGCCCAGCGGCAGACGGGCAATTTCCGTCAGCATGGTGGTGAATCGCGTACTGCCGAAGCCAAACCCATGTTCTCCTCCCGCCTGGTCCAGGAACCCGTCGGTACTCAGGTAAAACGTCATTCCCGCCCGCAGGGGCAGCGTCAGGTTGTCGTATTCGCCCTGGCGCTTGTCCCCCAGCGCGCGGCGCGCCCCGCGATATTCGCGGCACTCGACCCCGTCGCTTTCGTATAGCGAAATCTTGGCGCCGGAAAACAACACATGGCCGGCAGCGCGGTCAATATAAACGAGTCCGGCGTCGGTGTTGGTGGCCAGGGCGTTGGGCAGCTGCATATCGGCCAGCATGCCCCGGATGGCGGCGTCGGTGCGCGTCAGGATGCCGGCCGGGTCGGACGGCCCGGCTTCGGCGATCGCCACGTCCACGGCGGCCCGCACCAGCATGGTCATGAGCGCGCCCGGCACGCCGTGGCCGGCGCAATCCATGACGCCCAGCAGGCAGTTGTCGCCGTCGGCCTGGAAGACATAGAAATCCCCGCCCACCACGTCGCGCGGTTTCCACATGACGAAGTGGCGCGCGCCCAGGGACTGGGCCATCTGCCGCCGCGGCAGGATGGCCTGCTGGATCAGGCTGGCATAGTCGATGGAATCGCCGATCTTCTTGTTGGCGCTGGCCATGGCCTGGTTGGCGGCTTCCAGCGCCCGGGTGCGCTCGCGCACCTTGCTTTCCAGTTCCTGGGTATGGGTGCGGACCTTTTCGGCCATGACGCCGAACGCGCGGCTGAGGTCGCCGATCTCGTCGGCGCCTCCCGTCGGCAGGCGCACGTCGTAGCGTCCATCGGCGATGGCCCGCGCCGACTGCTGCAGGTTGCGGATGGGCCGCAGCACCAGGCGGTTGACGGCGTAACCGAAGGCGGCCAGCAGGCCGCCGATCAGGAGGACCAGCGCGGCCGCCGCGGGCCACAGCCCGGCGGTATCGACGATACGCGCGGCGTGCAGGTCGACGGCCGCCAGCACGTACCAGTGCAATTCGGGGACGTAGGAGACCGACATCAGCTGGCGCTTGCCCTGCATGCGCACCCAGATGTTCTGGGCGAGATCCGGCGTTTTCGGCGCGTCGCGCAGCGCCTGCTCCATCGCCGCCCGGCCGGCGTCATCCTGGATCAGGGTGAACACCCGGCCACGCTTTTCCGCGCCGCCGGCCGCCACCCCCGAATTGAAATCGATCAGCGTGGGGTCGGGGTGAGCCTGGATGTTGCCCTGCTCATCAATGATCATCGGGGTCACGCCAGGCTCGCCGCTGCCGACGAATTCCCGCAGGAACTCGCTCAGGTCCAGGCTGGCGCCGCCGATGGCCAGCGGCTGGCCGTCATGGCGCAGGATGACGTTGAACCAGACCCGCGTCAGCTTGAGCTTGGCGTCCGGATTGACGTTGATGTTGTAACCGGCCGGCGCCTTCAGGCTGTCGTAGAACCAGCGGTCTTCCGGATCGTTGGGCCGCAGCTGATAGCGCGGCGCGTCGGAAAACGGCTTGTCCGCTTCGTTGAAGTAGTACTTGCCGCTGGCGGCGTTGATCAGGAAATAGGCATGCGAACGCAAGGCGCCGCGATAGCCTTCGGCCTCCTTGAAGAAGCGCGCGCGCTTGGCGGCGTTGTCTTCGTCCAGCATCCACTCGGTGGTCAACTGCGAATCGACCAGCCGCTGCGACAGCGCCAGCTCGCGCGTGATCGGCGCCAGGATGCGCTGGCGGCTCAGCAAGGCGAAATTGTCGGCATAGGCCCGGCCGAAGTGCTCGCGCACCTGCTCCATGGCGTGCCAGCCCAGCAAAACGGTGGGGATCAGCGCCAGCAGGCATGCCAGCACCAGGGCGAGCAAGGACTTTGCTCGCAAACCTAACTTCGCCATGAACTTTTCCTTCCACCAGGCCGCTACTGCACGATGCATCGACACGGCTGTGGTGTCCGACCGGCGCCGCGCCCCCGCGGGGCCACGTACGGTCGAGTCTAAGTGTAGAGGGCCGATCCTTGCGGATTACCCCTGAAAAAAAGGCAATTATGGCCGCTCCAAGCGGCTTAGCGGGCGGACTTGTGTCGTGGCGGCGCAAAAGAGCGACCGTGTACGCCTTAATGTCGTTTCTTTACGTCGCCGGGAAAAAACGCCTGCGCGCCGCCCGGGGGCGAACCTGGCCAGGCGCGAAGGCGGATCACACCCCGAGGTAACGCGTCCACAGGCCGCGATCCGCGTCCAGCGCGCCGGAATCGCCGGTCCAGACGATGCGGCCGCGCTCCAGGATGACGTGGCGGTCGGCCAGGGCCAGCAACCTGTCCACGTATTTATCGATGACCAGGATGGTCTGGCCGGCCGCGCGCAGGCGCGCCAGGCAGGCCCAGATTTCCTCGCGCACCTTGGGGGCCAGGCCCTCCGTGGCCTCGTCGAGTATGAGCAGGCGCGGGTTGGTGACCAGCGCCCGCCCGATGGCCAGCATCTGCTGTTCGCCGCCGGACAACTGGTTGCCCATGTGGCCGGCGCGTTCGGCCAGTCGCGGAAACATGGCGCAGACCCGCTCGGGCGTCCAGCTCGCCGCATCGGCGGGCGCGGCAAGGCGGCCGCGCCGGGTAGCGAAGGCGGTCAGGTGTTCGCGCACGGTCAGGTTGGGAAAGCATTGCCGCCCTTCCGGCACGATGGCGATGCCGGCGCGGGCGATGCGGTCGGTGGCCCAGCCGCCGATCTCCTGGCCGCCGAAACCGATGCGGCCGGATTTCAGCGGCAGTTGCCCGTACAGCGTGCGCAGCAGCGTGGTCTTGCCCATGCCGTTGCGCCCCAGCAGCGTGACGACTTCGCCGGCGCCGATGGACAGGTCCACGCCGAACAGCACCTGGCTGGCGCCATAGCCGCTCTGCACGCCGTGCATTTCCAGCAGCGGCGCGCCGTCCGCCGGGCGGCGATCGGCGCCGGAGGTCATGCCGCGGCGAGCGGGCTTGCGTCCATCTCGTCTCCAAGGTAGGCCTGGCGCACGGCCGGATCGTTGCGGATCTGGTCCGGCGTTCCCGTGGCGATGATGCGGCCGTAGACCAGCACCGAAATGCGGTCGGCCAGGCGGAATACGGCTTCCATGTCGTGTTCGACCAGCAGCATGGCGGCGCGCCCGCGCATGGTTTCGATCAGGTCGGTCAGCCGGGCGGTTTCATCCGGCCCCATGCCGGCCATCGGCTCGTCCAGCAGCAGCACGCTGGGCCGCGCGGCCAGCGCCAAGGCGAATTCCAGCTTGCGCTGCTCGCCGTGCGGCAGGGTGCCGGCCACCCGGTCCAGCTGGCCCGGCTCCAGGCCGCATTCCCGCGCCAGCGCCTGCGCGGCGGCGTACAGGGCGCGGTCGTCCGCGCGCGGGCGCCAGCCGCCCAGGCCGCCGCCGTCATGGGCCTGGACGGCCAGCAGCAGATTGTCCCGGACCGGTAAGCGCTTGAAAACGTTGGTGATCTGGTAGGAACGCGACAGGCCGGCGGCCACGCGGCGATGCGCCGGCATGCGCGTGGTGTCCACGCCATTCAGCAGCAGCACGCCGGCATCCAGCGGCAGCGTGCCGGACAGCAGATGGATCAGGGTGGATTTGCCGGCGCCATTCGGGCCGATCACCGCGTGTATCTCGCCCGGCAACAGGGTCAGCGACAGGGAGTCGGTCGCCACCAGGGCGCCGAAGCGCTTCACCAGCCCCTGGGCCTGCAGCGCCGGGGTCGCGGCGTCGGCGGACGGGACCGCCGCGGTCGGCCTGCCCGCCGTGACATGGGTCGCGGGCGTGGGCGGCGCCGCGGCCCGCGGCGGCGCCTCGTCGGCATCCGGCGCATGGCCGCGCGCGCGGAACCATGGCGCCAACAGCCCCGCCAGGCCGCGCGGCGCGGCGAAGACCACCAGCAGCAGCACCAGCCCCAGCGGCAAATGCCAGTACTCCGTCCACATCCGCAGCACTTCTTCCAGCGTCAGCATCAGCGCCGCGCCGGCCAGGCCGCCATAGCGGTACCCCATGCCCCCCACCAGCACCATGATCAGCAGATTGGCCGACTGGGTCCAATGCATCAGGTTGGGCGATACGAACAGATTGTTGTTGGCGAGCAAGGCGCCGGCCAGGCCGGCGACCGCGCCGCCGATGACGAAGGCCGTCAGCTTGATGCGATAGACCGGGTAGCCCAGGGCCGCCATGCGAGACTCGTTTTCGCGCACGCCTTGCAGGGCGGCGCCGAAACGCGAAGCCACCAGCCGGTTCAGCAGCGCCGACAGCGCCACGAACAGCAGCAGCACCGTGTAGTAGAACGGCACGTCGGCGCCCAGGTCGACGCCCGGCAAGGCGACCGGCCCCGGCAGGTTCAGGCCATCCTCGCCGCCATACTGGCGCAACGAAATGAAGACGTAGAACAACATCTGCGCGAAGGCCAGCGTGATCATGATGAAGTACACGCCACGCGTGCGCAGCGAGATCGCGCCTATGATCCACGCCAGCAGGCCTGCCAGCGCGACGGCCGCCGGCCAGACCACAAAGGCGGAGCGCACGCCGGCCACGCCCAGCATCGCGGCCGCGTAGGCCCCCGCCCCGAAAAAGGCGGCATGCCCCAGGGCGACCATGCCGCCATAGCCCAGCACCAGATTCAAGCCCGCCACCGCCAGCGCGAAAATCAGCACGCGCCGGACGAAGGAAATATAGAAGTCCAGGCCCACCATCGGCGCCACCAGCGGGAACAAGGCCAGTACCGCCACACCCGCCACCGCCCACAGCCATGTATGCCGCATGATCAACCGCGCGCGGGAAACAGGCCGGCGGGCCGGAACACCAGGACCACCGCCATCAACAGGTAAATGGACAGCGCGGCCAGCGTCGGGCCGACGCTGCCGGCCACCGATGGCGCGAAGACCTGCCGCAACAGCAGCGGCAGAAAGGCGCGCCCGGCGGTATCCACCATGCCGACCAGCAAGGCGCCGACGAACGCGCCGCGTATGGAGCCGATGCCGCCGATCACGATGCACACCAGGACCAGGATCAGGATGTCTTCGCCCATGCCCACCTGGACGGCCGTCAGGGGCCCCAGCAGCGCGCCGGCCACCGCGGCCAGCATGGCGCCCAGGCAGAAAACGCCCAGGAAAAGCAGGGGCACACGCACGCCCATCAAGGTGGCCATCTGGCGATTGGACGCCCCCGCGCGCACCAGCACGCCGGCGCGGGTGCGGGTGACGAAGGCATACAGGCCCAGCGCCACCAGCAGTCCCACGGCGATGATCATCAGCCTGTAGGAGGAATACATCAGGTCGGGCAACAGCCGCACCGGCCCGCTCAGCGCGGCCGGCGTGGCCAGCATCACGGGCGCGGGCCCCCAGATCATCTTGACCAGGTCGCCGGCGATCAGGATCACCGCGTACGTGCCCAGCACCTGCGCCAGGTGGTCGCGCACCGCCAGCCGGCGTATCAGCACCAGTTCCAGCAGCGCGCCGATGATCCCTGTGGCCACCGCGGCCACGCACACGGCGGCCAGGAAAGAGCCGGTGCGCTGCATCGTTTCCGCGGCGACATAGGCGCCCGCCATGTAAAGCGAACCGTGGGCCAGGTTCAGGATGTCCATGATCCCGAACACCAGCGTCAGTCCGGCGGCGATCAGGAACAGCATCAACCCGAACTGCAGGCCGTTCAGCAGCTGCTCCAGAACCAGCGTGTATCCCATGGCGCCGTCAGAGCTTGCACTGGCCGACGTAGACGTCCTGGTAATGATCCACGGTCTTGCCCACCAGCTTGTTGGTCACGCGGCCGCTGCCGTCCTTGTCCACCACGCGCGTGTAGTACGCCTGGATGGGATAGTGGTTGACGCCGTAGGTGAACTTGCCGCGCACCGACGGGAAGTCCGCCTTGGCCAGCGCCGCGATGATGGCCTGGCGATCCGACGCCTTGCCGCCGCTCTGGCGCACCGCCGCGTCCATGGCCATGATCACGTCGTAGGCCTGCGCCGCGTACAGCGAGGGATAGCGGCCGTTGTATTCCTTGCGGAAGGCGGCGACGAAGTCCTTGTTGGCCGGCACGTCCAGGTCATGCGCCCATTGCGCGGTGTTGTACATGCCCACCATGTCGGCGCCCACGGCCTGGATCACGTCCTCGTCGGCGGAAAACCCCGGGCCGACCAGTGCGATACCGTTCTTCAGCCCCGCGCCGACGAACTGCTTGATGAAGTTGATGCCCATGCCGCCGGGCAGGAAGATGTAGACGGCATCCGGCTTGGCGGCGCGCACCTGCGCCAGTTCTGCGGCATAGTCCAGCTGGCCCAGCTTGGTGTAGATCTCGTCGGCCACCGGCGCCTTGTAGCCGCGCTTGAAGCCGGTCAAGGCATCGCGGCCCGCGGGGTAATCGGGCGCGATGATCAGCATCTTCTTGTAGCCGCGATCGGCCGCCATCTTGCCGGCGACCTCATGGAAGGCGTCGTTCTGGTAGGCCGTGCCGAACCAGTAGGCGTTGCATTGCTCGCCGGCATACTGGCTGGGACCGGGATTGTTGGACAGATAGGGCACCTTGGCGGCGAACAGCGCGGGGCCGACGGCCAGCGCCACGTTCGAGCCTATCGGCCCGGTGAAGAAATCGACCTTTTCACGCTGGATGTAGCGGGTCACCAGCTGGCGCGCCTGGTCCGGATTGCCGCCCATGTCGGTCTGCAGGAATTCGGCGGGCTGGCCGCCCAGCTTGCCGCCCAGTTGCTTGATGGCCAGGTTGAAGCCATCACGCGCTTCGGCGCCCAGGGCCGAGAACGGGCCGGAAATGTCATTGGCGATGCCGACCTTGATGGCGTCCGCGGAAGCGATGCCGGGCAGCAGCGCGATGGCCGCGAGTAGAGACGGGATGAAACGCATGCGATGCTCCTGGCGCGAGCCGCGCCGGCCGGTTCTTGAAAGTGTGGGATGCGATTCCAGAGACCGCCGGCGCTCGAAATTTCCCCCTGCGCGCTGGCGTCCGACATAGTTTAGGTTTAAAGTAATGTGCGGAACAAGTCTAGGGTTTTTACCAATACCCCCATGGCCACTCTCTATCGCGACTACGATCGCGCCGCGCTGGACGACCAGTACAACGCACGCGCCACGGTACCGGATTTCAGCGCCATCACGCGCCAGTATGCCGAAGAAAGCGCGCGGGCGCGCGCCACGCTGCCCTGCGTGCTGGACGTGGCCTATGGCGATCATCCGGACGAAACGCTGGATATCTTCCCCGCCGCCAACGCCGCCAACGGTGAAACCGCGTCCGGATGCCCGACGCCGGTCTTCGTCTTCCTGCACGGCGGCTATTGGCGCCTGCTGTCCAAGGACGATTCCAGCGGCATGGCGCCCGCCTTCACGCGCGCCGGCGCCATGCTGGTGGCGGTGAACTATTCGCTGGCGCCGGCGGTCACGCTGGACCATATCGTCGACCAGATACGCCGCGCCATGGCCTGGCTGCACCGCAACGTCGCCGCCCATGGCGGCGATCCCGCCCGCATCCACGTCGGCGGCAGTTCGGCCGGCGGCCACCTGACCGGCATGCTGCTGACCGACGACTGGCAGGCCCGCTATGGCGTGCCCGCCGATATCGTGCGTGGCGCCGCGCCGCTGTCCGGACTCTTCGACCTGACGCCGCTGGTGCATACGCACATCAATGACTGGATGCGCCTGACGCCGGAAGACGCCGCCCGCAACAGCCCGATGCTGCACCTGCCGGCCAGGCCCTGTCCGCTGGTCGCCAGCCATGGCGCGAACGAAACCGACGAGTTCAAGCGGCAGACCCGCGATTACGTGGACGCGCTGCGCGCCCGCGGGGGCGACGCCCGTTACGTGGCGACCCCGGGCAGCAACCACTTCGACATCGTGCTGCGCCTGAACGACCCGGACGCGCCGATCACCCGCGCCATCTTCGCCCAGATGGGATTGTCCGCGCCAGGCCCGGACGCGGCGGCGCAACCGGCCCGGCCGACCCACGGCGCCGCGCCGCAGCCATGACCCAGGCCCCCGACCTGGAGTCGCGCGCCGCGCCGGACGACCATCACGCGCTGCGCCTCTGGCTGCGCCTGCTGACCTGCGCCAATCTGGTGGAAGGCGAAATCCGCGGCCGCCTGCGCGCCGAGTTCGACACCACCCTGCCGCGCTTCGACCTGATGGCGCAACTGCAGCGCGCGCCCAAGGGCATGAAGATGGGCGAGCTGTCGCGCCACATGATGGTGACCAACGGCAATATCACCGGCATCACCGATCAGCTGGAAAAGGAAGGCCTGGTCATGCGCACCAAGGTGGCCTCCGACCGCCGCAGCTCGCTGATCAAGCTGACCCCCCTGGGACGCAGGACCTTCGCCCGCATGGCGCGGGCGCACGAGGCCTGGGTCAAGGATTTATTGTCGGGTTTACCGGAAAGCAGCCGCCACGCGCTCTTTCAGACGCTCGGAGAGCTTAAACTCCAGGTCGTGGCCAGCCGCGCCCGCGCGCGGCCGTCCACCTGACTTCCTCAACGATCCGTCAAAACCCCGATGATTCCGGTCGCGCTGCCCGGCGGCAACTTCTATCCCATGCTGGCCGTTTCGCTGGTCTGCCTGGCGACGTTGCTGACGTGGATCGCCGTGCTCTGCACCAACCGGCAGGCCCGGCTGCGCCTGCGCGCCCGGCCGCGCAGCAACGCGGTGGCGATGCTGGCCCTGGCCGTGATCGGCGGCATCTTCCCGGCGCGCCTCGCGCTGCACTGGATCGACGGCCGCGAGGCCGCCGCGGAAGAAGCCGCCCACACCATGGTCCTGGACGGCCCGCGCACGCTGGCGGGCATCGATATGCCGGCCGGCACGCGCCTGCTGGTGCGAGTGGCCGGACAAGCCGACACCTTCGAAATGGCGCGCTTTCCGCGCCCGGTGCCCGTCGCCGGCATGCCCGTGATCGGCCTGCAGCGCTACCTGGCCAAGGCCGGCGCGCGGGAATACCGCGCCACCGGCGCGTCCGGCACCTTGCCGGTGGACGAAGCCGCCGACGGCTGGCGCTGCACGCGCGGGCACAAGGTGGAATTCAAGCCGGGCGAAGACGGCGCCCTGCGCTTCAGCAGCTGCCACCTGGCGGCGGGCAACCAGCTGGATGGACAGCCCTTGCCGGCCGGCACCTGGGTCGCGCTGCGCCAGGGCGCCCGCCCGGCCAGCGACTTCCAGCATGTGGACGGCTGGCTGCTGCGTACCGATGGCAGCGAAGCTTCCTCGATCGCCGGCATGCCGCTGCTCAAGGCGGACCTGCGGCTGGACCGCGCGCGCAAGCTGGTGTGGTTCGAAGGCAGCCTGGCCCGGGAGTACGTGCTGGGACCGTTGACCTATCCCGCCGGCACGCGGGTGGCGACGGCCGGCGCGGCGGTGGCCGGCGCCAAGCCGGGCGACCTGGTCTTCAGCCCTTCGCGCGGCCGCTCCGCCGGACGCGACGACGGCGACGATGTGCCGTCGGGCAAATCGGTGCTGCAGGCGCCGGACGGCACGGTGCGCGGCGTGATGAGCAACCGCGCCGCCGGCGTGCTGGACGTCGCGGCCATCGGCACCACGCCTTAGCACGGGTTAACAGTCCTGGCGCAAAAGGCTGGGATAATAGGCGACTTTTCCGCCGCTTACGCGCGCCGTCGCGGGCATGCACGCCCGACGCAAGGGGCGGCGATTCGTCCACCGCCGGTCCGCCGCGACCGCCACAGAGACCGCATACATGGCCGTCAACCTGAAGATCCCTTCCGAATCCGAAATTTTTCCCGTGGCCGGCGTCGAGATCGGCGTCGCCGAAGCCGGCATCCGCAAGGCCGGACGGCGGGACCTGACCGTATTCCGCCTGGCCGGCGGCGCGACCGTGGCGGGGGTGTTCACGCGCAACCGCTTCCGCGCCGCGCCCGTTCAGGTGTGCGAAAGCCATCTGGCGAGCGGCGACGCCATCACTGCGCTGGTGATCAATACCGGCAATGCCAATGCGGGCACGGGGGCGGACGGCCTCGCCCGCACGCACGAAACCTGCAAGGCGCTGGCCGGCCTGCTGAACATCAAGCCGACCCAGGTCCTGCCCTTTTCCACCGGGGTGATCCTGGAGCCCCTGCCGGTCGACCGCCTGGTCGCCGGCCTGCCGCGCGCCATTGCGGCGCTGGGGCCGGACAACTGGATGAATGCCGCGCATGGCATCATGACCACCGACACCCTGCCCAAGATCGCCTCTTCGCGCAGGACCATCGGCGGCAAGACGGTCACCATCACGGGCATCAGCAAGGGCGCCGGCATGATTCGGCCGAATATGGCGACGATGCTGGGCTTCCTGGCGACCGACGCCGGCTTCGCGCGCCCCTTGCTGGAGAAGCTGACGCGCCAGATCGCCGATCGGTCCTTCAACCGCATCACCGTCGACGGCGATACCTCCACCAACGATTCCTTCATCGTGATCGCCACCGGCCAGTCGGGCCTGCGCGTGGACAGCGAAAACGATCCGCACTATGCGGAACTGGCCAAGGCCCTGGGCGACGCCGCCGCCGAACTGGCGCAGAAGATCGTGCGCGACGCCGAAGGCGCCACCAAGTTCATCACCATCCGCGTGGAAGAAGCCGGCACCACCGAAGAAGCGCTGAAGGTCGCCTACTCCGTGGCCCATTCGCCGCTGGTCAAGACGGCGTTCTATGCATCCGATCCCAACCTGGGCCGCATCCTGGCGGCGGTGGGCTATGCCGGCATCGACGATCTGGACGTCAGCCATCTGCGCCTGTGGCTGGACGACGTGCTGGTCGCCACGCAGGGCGGCCGCAACCCCGACTACCAGGAAGAAGACGGCCAGCGGGTGATGAAGCAGGCCGAGATCCTGGTGCGCATCGCGCTTGGCCGCGGCCAGGTCGCCGACACCGTGTACACCTGCGACTTCTCGCACGAGTACGTCAGCATCAACGCGGACTACCGGTCCTGATCGAAGCACTTGGAATCACGCTCGTGAACGCTGCTCCCGACTTCACCACCCTGATCGCCCGCGCCGAGCGCGTGCTGGCGCAACTCGAAGCCTATCTTCCCCCCGCGCCGCCGGAGATCGACTGGAACGCGCACGCCTTCCGCTGGCGCAAGCGCGGCTCGCGCGGCTGGCTGGACGCCGTGCGGCACGTCGCCCGCATCGATCTGGAAGACCTGCAGCACATCGAGCGCCAGAAGGCCATCATCGATCGCAATACCCAGCAGTTCCTGGACAGGAAGCCCGCCAACAACGTGCTGATGACCGGCGCGCGCGGCACCGGCAAGAGCTCCCTGGTCAAGGCCATGCTGGCCGCGTACGCGCCGCGCGGCCTGCGCCTGATCGAGGTCGACAAATCCGACCTGGGCGACCTGGCGGACATCGTCGAACTGGTCGATACGCGGCCGGAACGCTTCATCGTGTTCTGCGACGACCTGTCCTTCGAAGAAGGCGAAGCCGGCTACAAGGCGCTCAAGTCCGTGCTGGACGGCTCGGTGGCGGCGTCGGGCGACAACGTGCTGATCTACGCCACGTCCAACCGCCGGCACCTGATGCCGGAATACATGAGCGAAAACCTGCAGGCCAAGCACCAGCCTGACGGCGAGATCCATCCCGGCGAAACCGTGGAAGAAAAAATCTCGCTGTCCGAACGCTTCGGACTGTGGCTGTCCTTCTATCCCTTCCGCCAGGACGACTACCTGGACATCGTGCGCCACTGGCTGCGCGAACTGGGTTGCCCGGAAGAGCACATCGAGGAATCCCGCACCGAGGCGCTGCAGTGGACCATCGAGCGCGGCTCGCGGTCGGGCCGCGTGGCGTACCAGTTCGCGCGCGACTGGGCGGCGCGGCATGTCTGAACAGATACTCGACGTCGCGGCCGGCCTGATCCTGCGGCCGGATGGCAAGCTGCTGCTGGGGCAACGGCCGGAAGGCAAGCCCTGGGCGGGCTGGTGGGAATTGCCGGGCGGCAAGCTCGAGCCCGGCGAAAGCGTGCTGCAGGCGCTGGCGCGCGAGCTGGATGAAGAGCTGGGCATCCAGGTGACCGCGGCGACGCGCTGGGTCACCTACGTGCATGCCTATCCCCATACCACCGTGCGCCTGGCCTTCTGCCGGGTGACCGGCTGGCGGGGCGAGCCGCGCGGCCTGGAAAACCAGCAACTGGAATGGGTGGATCCGGCGCATGCGCAGAGTGTGGGGCAATTGCTGCCCGCGACCTTGCCGCCATTGCGCTGGCTGCGACTGCCGGATATCTACGGCATCAGCAACATCGGCGCTCCGGCGGGGCTGCCGGGCTTCATGGCGCGTCTGCGCCATGCCCTGGGGTGCGGGGTGCGGCTGGTACAGCTGCGCGAACCGGCTTGGCCGGACGGCCCCGCATCCGCCAGCCTGCACCAGGCCTTGCAGGAAGTCCTGCGCGCATGCCGGCAGGCCGGGGCGCGCGTGCTGGTGAACAGCGCGCATCCACGGGCCTGGTGGACGGAGGCCGATGGCGTGCACTTGCGCGCGGCGGATGCCGCGGCGCTGGCGCAGCGGCCGTTGGCGCGCGACGGCTACTGGGTGGGCGTATCGGTGCATGACGCCGCGCAGATGGCGCAGGCGCGGACGCTGGATGCGGATTTCGCGGTGGTGGGCCCGGTGGCCGAAACCGCCAGCCATCCGGGACAGGCGGGCCTGGGCTGGCAAGCCTTCATGGACATCAACCGGGATGCCGGCCTGCCCGCCTATGCGATCGGCGGACAGGGACCGGATACCCTCGCCGCGGCGCGAGAGCACGGCGCCCACGGCATCGCGGCGATCAGGGCCGTTTTTCCGGCGCAGGCATAGGCGCCTGCGTTGGCGACGGCGCCGGCGTCGGTGTTGGCGTTGGCGTTGGCGCCGGCGCTGGTGCCGGCGACGTTGGCGCTGACGTTGGCGCCGGCGTCCCCGTCGTCGCGGACGCCTGCGACATCACCGGCGCATCGACGTCGCCGTCCCAGCCGCCGCCCAGCGCGGCGATCAGCTGCACGCTGGCGACCAGCCGGTTGCCCATCAGCGAAATCGCCTGCCGTTCCGAACTCAAGGCGGTGTTTTCCAGCACCGCCACGCTCAGATAATCCACCAGCCCTTGCTGGTATTGATTCCGCGTCAGCTGCAGCGACTCGCGCGCCGCTTCCAGCGCCCGTTGCTGCACCTGCTGTTCGCGGTCGTAGACCCGCAGCTGGATCATGGTGTCTTCCACCTCGCGCAGCGCGCCCAGCACAACCTGCCGGTAGGCGGCCGCTTGCGCGTCGTACGCCGCCCGCGCCGATTCGACCTGCGACGCCCGCAAGCCGGCGTCGAACAGCGTCTGCGCCAGGGCCGGCCCGATCGACCAGAAGCGCGCCGGCGCGGTCAGCCACTGCGCGAACTGCCCGCTGCGAAAGCCGCCGTCGGCACTCAGCGTCAGGTCCGGGAACCAGGCCGCCTGCGCCACCCCGATCTGCGCATTGGCCTGCGCCGTGCGGCGTTCCGCGCCGGCGACGTCGGGTCGGCGCTCCAGCAACTGCGACGGCAGGCCGACCGGGATGGCCGGCACCTTCTGCGTGAAAGGCATGCGCGACAGCGACAGTTTCGACGGCGGCTGGCCGACCAGCACGGCGATGGCGTGCTCGAACTGCCCGCGCTGCCATTCCAGGTCCACCCACTGCGCGCGCGTGTTCTCCAGCTGCGTGCGGGCCACCGCCACGTCGGACTTGGCGGCCACGCCGGCGTTGTAGCGGTTCACGGTCAACTGCAGGGACTTCTCGTTGGTCTCCACGGTTTCGCGCAGCAGGCGGTCCTGCTCGTCCAGCACGCGCAGCTGGAAGTAGTTCTGCGCCAACGTGCTTTGCGCGCTGAGCCGCGCGGCCGCCAGGTCCGCGGCGCTGGCCTGCGCCCCGGCCCGGCTGGCTTCGACGGAGCGCCGCACCGATCCCCAGATATCGGCTTCCCAGCTGACCGACCCGGTCAGCGAATAGGTATTGCCCACGGTACCGCCACCGCCCGCGCCCGACGAACCCCCGCCGCCGCCCGAACGGGTCACGCCCGCGCCCACGCCCACGGTCGGGAACAAGGCCGAGCGCGCGCCGCGCACCAGCGCCTGGGCCTGGCGATAGTTGGCCTCCGCCTGCGCGATGTCCAGGTTGGCCGCGTCCAGCTGCCGCATCAGGTCGTCCAGGATGGGATCCTGATAGACCCGCCACCACGCGCCGCGATCCGCCAGTTCGTTGGGCTGCGCGGGCCTCCAGCCTGGCGTGTCTTCCTGGCCTTCCTTGAACTGCGTACCCACGTCCAGCGCCGGCCGTACGTAATCGGGGCCGACGGCGCAGGCGCCCAGGGCGCCGCACAGGCCCAGCATCGCGACCAGCCGCGCCAGCGTGGCGGGCGGCCGGCCGCCGGATGGACCCGGCCGGCGGCGGACCGGGAAACGATGCGACGAACGCTGCGACGATAGGGTCGACGGACGGGTCAACGAACGGCTCATGAATAATCCGTGGAAGGCGCGACGGCGCGCGCGGCGCGGCGGCGCCGCGCCCAGTGGCGCAAACGATCCAGATAGAGATAAACGACGGGCGTGGTGTACAGGGTCAGCACCTGGCTGACCACCAGCCCGCCGACGATGGTGATGCCCAGCGGCTGGCGGATCTCGGCGCCCGTGCCGGTCGCCACGACCAGGGGAATCGCGCCCATGATGGCCGCCAGGGTGGTCATCATGATGGGGCGGAAACGCGTCACGCAAGCCTGGAAGATGGCCTCGCGCGGCATCAGCCCCTGGCCGCGTTCGGCGGCCAGCGCGAAGTCCACCATCATGATGGCGTTCTTCTTGACGATCCCGATCAGCAGGAACACGCCGATCAGCGCGATCACCGTGAACTGGCTGCGCATCACCATCAGCGCCAGCAAGGCGCCGATGCCGGCCGACGGCAAGGTGGACAGGATCGTGAACGGGTGCACGAAGCTTTCGTAAAGGATGCCCAGCACGATATACATGGTGACCAGCGCCGCCAGTATCAGCAGGGGCTGCTGCTGCTGGGTCTGCTGGGCCGCCGCCGCGGTGCCCTGGAAGCTGGCCTGGATCTGGTCCGTCGGCAGGCCGATGCGCGCCACGGCGTTGTCGATGGCCTCGCTGGCCTGGCCCAGCGACACGCCCGGGGCCAGGCTGAACGAAATCGTGTCCGCCACGAACAAGCCCTGGTGCTGCACGCTCAGCGGCGCGCTACCCACCTCGAAGGACGCGAACGACGCCAGCGGCACGCGGGCGCCCGTGCTGGTCACCACGTCGACCTTGCGCAGCGACTGCGCGTCCTGCGCGAAACTTTGCGGCACGCCCAATATCACGTGATACTGGTTCAACGGCCCATACATGACCGACACCTGCCGCTGGCTGAAGGAGTTGTTCAGCACGGCCGAGATATCCGACATGCTGACCCCCAGCCGCGTCGCCGCTTCGCGGTCGATCACCAGGTTGACCTGCTGGCCCTTGTCCTCGACGTCCGTATCCACGTCCACCAGTTCCGGCAGCGTGGCCAGGGCCTGCTGCACGCGCGGCATCCAGGTGCGCAGCATCGACAGATCGCTGGCCATCAAGGCATAGTCGTACGAGCCGGTACTGCTGGCGCGTCCGCCGATCCGGATATCCTGCTGCGCCACCAGGAACATGCGCGCGCCGGGAATGCTCTGCAAGCGCCCGCGCAAACGTTCGATCACCACTTCCGCCGACACGCCGCGTTCGGACAGCGGCTTGAGCTGGATCTGCATGAAGCTGCTGTTGCTGCCGCCGCGCCCGCCGGCGTAGCCGGTCATGCTCTGCACGGCGGGATCCGACAGCACGACCTTGCGCATGTATTCCAGCTTGGGCACCGTCGCCTGGAACGAGGTCCCCTGGTCGACCCGGAAAAAACCCAGCAGCTGGCCCGTATCCTGGTTCGGGAAAAAGCCCTTGGGCACGATGACGTACAGGTACACGTTCAGGCACACAGTCAGCAGCAGCACCACCATGACCAGCGGCCCGTGGTTCAGCGTCCAGCCCAGCGAGCGCGCATAGCCGTCGCTCAGGCGCTGGAAGCCGCGCTCGGACCACTGGCCCATGCGCGTCAGCAGCGCGCGGACGCGGCCGGGACGGCGCTCGCCGTCTTCACCGGCGGCGCCGTCGCGCTCGCCTTCGGGGCGTTCGGCGCGCAGCAGCTTGCCGCACATCATGGGCGTGAGCGTCAGCGACGTCACCAGCGACACCAGGATGGACGCCGACAGCGTGACGGCGAATTCGCGGAAGAACCGCCCCACCACCCCGCCCATCAGCAAAATGGGAATGAACACGGCCACCAGCGACAGGCTCATCGACAACACCGTAAAGCCGACCTCGCGCGCGCCGCGCATGGCGGCGCGCACCGGCGGCATGCCTTTTTCGATGTAGCGCATGATGTTTTCCAGCACCACGATGGCATCGTCGACGACGAAGCCGGTGGCGACGATCAGCGCCATCAGCGAAATGGTGTTCAGCGTGTAGCCGCACAGGTACATGATGCTGAAGGTGCCGATCAACGACACCGGCACCGCCACGCTGGGGATCAGCGCCGCGCGCACCCGCCGCAGGAATACCAGCACCACGATCATCACCAGGCCGACGGCGATCGCCAGCGTCAGCTCCGCCTCGTGCAGCGACGCGCGGATACTGGGCGAACGGTCCTGCGCCACCCGGATCTCCACGTCGCCGGGCATCTGCGCCTGCAGCTGCGGCAGTTCTTCCCGCAGATCGTCGACGACCTTGATGATGTTGGCCGCGGCTTCGCGGCGCACGATCAGCAGGATGGCCTTGCGCTCGTTGTAGAAGCCGGTCTGGAACAGGTCCTCGACCGAATCCTCGACCGTGGCGACGTCGGACAGCCGCACCGGCGCGCCATCGCGCCAGGCCACGATCAGGGGCCGGTACTGCGCGGCCTTGCTCAGCTGGTCGCTGGCCATGATGGTCCACTGGTATTCACCGTTCTCGATGAATCCCTTGGGCCGGTTGGCGTTGGCATTCGACAGCGCGGTGCGCACGTCGTCCAGCGACACGCCGCGACTGGTCAGCGCGCCGGGCAGGACCTCGACCCGCACGGCCGGCAGCGAACTGCCGCCCACGGTCACGTCCCCGACGCCGTTCACCTGCGACAGCTTCTGCGCCACGATGGTCGACGCCAGGTCGTACAGCTCGCCCTGCGTATGCGTGCTGGACGTCAGCGCCAGCGTCATGATGGGCGCGGCCGACGGGTTCGCCTTGCGATAGGTGGGATTGCTTTTCAGGCCGCTGGGCAGCAGCGTGCGCGACGCATTGATGGCGGCCTGCACGTCGCGCGCGGCGCCGTCGATGTCGCGGCTCAGGTCGAACTGCAGCGTGATGCGCGTCGATCCCTGCGTGCTGCTGGACGTCATCTCGGTCACGCCGGCTATGGCGCCCAGCGCGCGCTCCAGCGGCGTCGCCACGCTGGACGCCATGGTTTCCGGACTGGCGCCGGGCAGGCTGGCCGTGACGGAGATCGTCGGGATATCCACTTCGGGCAGCGGCGCCACCGGCAGCAGGCGAAAGGCCAGCGTGCCCGCCAGCACGACCGCCAGCGCCAGCAGCGTGGTCGCCACCGGGCGCACGATGAAGGGCGCCGACAGGATCATCGCGGCGCCTCGGCGGTGCCCGTCCTCGACCGCTTGTTCCAGCGGCGCGCCAGGCGGTCGAACATCAGGTAGATGACCGGCGTGGTGAAGAGCGTGAGCACCTGGCTGACCAGCAGCCCGCCCACCATCACCAGGCCCAGCGGCTGGCGCAGCTCCGATCCCGTGCCGGTCGACAGCATCAGCGGCACCGCGCCGAACAGCGCGGCCAGCGTCGTCATCAGGATGGGCCGGAAGCGCAGCAGCGCCGCTTCGTGGATGGCTTCACGCGGCGCCAGGCCGCGCTTGCGCTCGGCTTCCAGCGCGAAGTCGATCATCATGATGGCGTTCTTCTTGACGATCCCGATCAGCAGGATGATGCCGATGATGCCTATCATGTCCAGCTCGGTGCGCGTCAGCAGCAGCGCCAGCAGCGCGCCCACCCCGGCCGATGGCAGGGTCGACAGGATGGTCACCGGGTGGATGAAGCTTTCGTACAGCACCCCCAGCACGATGTACATCGTGACGATCGCGGCCAGGATCAGCCACAGCGTGCTGGTCAGCGAATTCTGGAAGGCCTGGGCGGCTCCCTGGAAACGCGTCTCGATGCCGGCGGGCAGGCCCATGTCCTGCTCGGCGTCATGGATGGCCGCCACGGCGTCCGACAGCGATGCGCCCGGCGCCAGGTTGAACGACACCGTCACCATGGGGAACTGGTCCAGCCGGTTGATCGCCAGCACCGTGCTGGATTCGCTGATGTGCGCCACGCTGGTCAGCGGCACCTGCGTGCCGGCGGCCGTGGGCACGTAGATCTGCGCCAGCGCGTCGGGACCGCGGCTGAACTGCGGCTGCACCTCCAGCACGACCCGGTACTGCGCCGATTGCGTGAAGATGGTGGAAATCAGGCGCTGCCCGAAGGCGTTGTACAGGGCCTCGTCGATCACCGCCGCGGTAATGCCCAGGCGCGACGCCGCGTCGCGGTCGATATCGATATACGTCTCCAGGCCGCCGTCCTGCAGGTCGTCGGTGACGTCGGCCAGTTGCGGCAGCTGGCGCAGCCGCTCGACCACGCGCGGCGTCCAGGCGCTCAGCATCTGCAGGTCGGGATTGGACAGCGTCAGCTGGTACTGCGTGCGGGCGATGCGGTCCTCGATGGTCAGGTCCTGCACCGGCTGCATGTAGACCGTCATGCCCTGCACCTTGGCCAGCGACTGGCGCAGGCGCGCCAGGACTTCGGGCATGGAGCCTTCGCGCTGCTCGCGCGGCTTCAGCGAGATCTGGATGCGGCCGGCGCTCAGGGTGGCGTTGCTGCCGTCCACGCCGATGAAGGACGACACGGTCTGCACGTCCGGATCGGCCAGGATGACACGCGCGGCCTCCTGCTGGCGTTCCGCCATGGCCTGGAAGGAAATCGTCTGCGGCCCTTGCGTGATGGCCTGGATCAGGCCCGTGTCCTGCGGCGGGAAAAAGCCTTTCGGCACGACGGCATACAGCAGCACCGTCAGCGCGAAGGTCGCCAGCGCCACCAGCAGCGTCAAGGGCTGGTGGTTCAGCACCACCCGCAGCATGCGGTCATAGCCGGCGATCGTGCGATCGATGGCCGCGCCCGTCCATTGATGGAAGCGGCCATGGTGAACCACCGGCCGCGCGGGCTGGCCCGGCGCCGTGGGCACGCCGTCGTCCGGCAGCGGCCGGCCCGCGGCGTCGCGCGCGGGCTTGCCTTCGGGCTTGAGCAGCCGCGCGCACATCATCGGCGTCAAGGTCAGCGACACCAGCAGCGAGATCAGGATGGACACCGCCAGCGTGATGGCGAATTCGCGGAACAGGCGGCCCACCACCTCGGTCATGAACAGCAGGGGGATCAGCACCGCGATCAGCGAGAACGTCAGCGAGATCAGCGTGAAGCCGATCTGTCCCGCGCCCTTGAGGGCCGCCTGCAAGGGCGTTTCGCCTTCTTCCAGATGGCGCGCGATGTTCTCGATCATGACGATGGCATCATCCACCACGAAGCCCGTGGCGATGGTCAGTGCCATCAAGGTCAGGTTGTTGATGCTGAAGCCGGCCAGGTACATGATGCCGAACGTACCGATCAGCGACAGCGGCACCACCACGCTGGGGATCAGCGTGGCCGTCAGGCTGCGCAGGAACAGGAAGGTCACCATGACGACCAGCCCGATCGACAGCAGCATTTCGAAGCGCACGTCGTTGATCGAATCCCGGATGGTCTGGGTGCGGTCGGCCACGACGGTCACGTCCAGCGTGGCCGGCAGCGACGCCCGCAACTGCGGCAGCAGCGCATTGATGCGGTTCACCACGTCGATGACGTTGGCGCCCGGCTGCCGCTGCACGTTCAGCAGCACCGCCGGCTTGTCGCCGGCCCAGGCGGCCTGGCGCACGTCCTCCGCGCCCTGCACCGCCTTGGCCACGTCCGACAGCCGCAGCGGCGCATTGTTGCGGTAGGCGATGATCAGGTCGTTGTAGTCGGTGGGCGCCTTCAACTGGTCGTTGGCGTTGATGGTCGTCGACCGGCGCGGCCCGTCCAGGTTGCCCTTGGGCTGGTTGACGTTGGCGGCCACGATGGCGGTGCGCAGGTCCGACATCGCCAGCCCGTTGGCCGCCAGCGCCTGCGGATTCACCTGTATGCGCACGGCCGGCCGCTGGCCGCCGGCGATGCTGACCAGTCCCACGCCGGGAATCTGCGACAGCTTCTGCGCCATGCGCGTATCGATGAGGTCGCGCACCTGCGGCAGCGGCATGGTCGGCGACGTGATGCCCAGGGTCAGCACCGGCGCGTCGGCCGGGTTGACCTTGTTGTAGGTAGGCGGCAGCGGCAGGTCGGTCGGCAGCAGGTTGGACGCCGCATTGATGGCGGCCTGCACCTCCTGCTCCGCGACGTCCAGCGAGATGTCCAGCGTGAACTGCAGGGTGATGACGGATGCCCCACCCGAGCTGGTGGAAGACATCTGGTTCAGGCCGGGCATCTGGCCGAACTGCCGCTCCAGCGGCGAAGTCACCAGGGACGTCATCACGTCCGGGCTGGCGCCGGGATACAGCGTCACCACCTGGATGGTCGGGTAATCGACTTCCGGCAGCGCGGAGACCGGCAGCAGCCGGTAGGCGATCAGGCCGGCGATCAGTATCGCCACCATCGTCAATGTGGTGGCGACCGGCCGCAGGATGAAGACGCGAGAGGGGCTCATGGGCGGAAACTCACGGGCGCGGACTCACGGCGTGGTCCGCGGGGCCGTGCCGGGCGTGGTGGTGGCCGGTCCCGCCCCCAGCGACGCGCCCGGCGTGGGCGGCGTGACTTCCGCGGGATTGCTGACGACTTCCACCTTGGCGCCGGCGCGCAGCCGGTCGGTGCCTTCGGTCACCACCCGGTCGCCGGGCTTGAGCCCATCCGTGACCACCACCAGGTCGCCGCTGACCGGCCCCAGCTTCAGCTGCCGCACGGCCACCGTATTGTCCGGCTGGGCGACGAACACGAACGGCCCCTGCGAACCGCGCTGCACCGCGCCGTTGGGGATCACCGTCTGGCCCTTGAGGGTCTGCACCAGCAACTGGATGTTGACGAACTGGTTGGGGAAGAGCGCGTCGTCGGCATTTTCGAAACGCGCCTTCAGCTTGACCGTGCCCGTGGTCACGTCGATCTGGTTGTCCAGGGTTTCCAGCACGCCGGACGCCAGGCGCTTGGTGTTGGTGCGATCCCAGGCATCGACGCGCAACGTCCTGCCGGCCTGCATCTGCTCGCGCACGTCGGGCAGCTGCGTTTCCGGCAGCGTGAAGATCACCGCGATAGGCTGGGTCTGCGTGATCACCACCAGGCCGTTGGTGTCGCTCGACGACACCAGGTTGCCGGGGTCGACCTGGCGCAGGCCCAGGCGCCCATCGATCGGCGCGGTGATGCGGGCGAAGGTCAGCTGCAGCCGGGCATTGTCCACATTCGCCTGGTCGGTCTTCAGCGTGCCTTCGAACTGGCGCACCAGGGCGGCCTGGGTATCGACCTGCTGCCTGGCGATGGAATCCTGCTTGTACAGCGCCTGGTAGCGCGCCAGGTCGCGGCGGGCGTTCTCCAGCTGCGCCTGATCCTGCTGCTGGGAGCCCAGGGCCTGCTGCAATTGCACATTGAAGGGACGCGGGTCGATCTGCGCCAGCACATCGCCCGCCTTGACGCGCTGGCCTTCCTTGAAATTCACCTGCACCAGTTCGCCATCGACCCGGCTGCGTACAGTGACCGTGTTGTAGGCCGTCACCGTGCCCAGCGCCGGCAGCAGGATGTCGACGTCCTTGGTCGCGGCGGCATAGACGCGCACCGGTACCGCCGGCTCGGCCATGGGCGCGCCCGGTCCGCCCGCTCCTGGCCGATGCCGTCCGCCGCCACCCCCAGCGGCGGCGCCCGCGCGCTGCCCGGCCGCCCCCACCCGGGTGTGGCCGTTTTCCGCGACGGGCTTGGGGCGGAACACCAGCCAGGCGATGCCTGCCAGGACAAGAACCGCCACCACCCAGGCAATGGCGCGTCGGCGCGGCCGGGAGGACGGATTGATGCGAGGACGATCGGACATGAGGGCCAAAGGGGGACGCTACCGGGACCGCTATTGTCTACCAGACCAGTCCGGTTTTATAGCGACGGCCGGTGTTTTGAAATCGGCCGCAACAGGTATGCCACCCGGGGCCTCGGCGCCTCAGGCGCAGAGCGACATCTCGAAAGCGATGTTGCGCGCGACCTGCTGTGGCTTCAGCTCGCCGTCCTGGGTGGAAAACCTGATCCAGATCATGTACTTATTGGCACTGATCTCTGGGAAAATCCCGCTTTCGCCATCCACCCACACGCGCAGCAGCTGGTGCGCCTTGCCGGCCAGCATCTGCTGGTATGTGCCCTGCTCTGCCACGGCTTCGACCCGGCGGCCGGATTCGCGCAGCAGGCGCAGGCCGATCTGCAGGCCCTCATGCAAGGGCAGCAAAGGGTCGATCCAGGCTTTCAGATCGGCGCAACGCACGGCTTCCGGCTTCTGCTGCCAGGCGTAGTACGAAGGCATTTCGATCTGGGTGCCACCGCCCGGCACGGCCAGCCGGCCGCGCAGGCTGACCAGCCACTCGTTTTCCCGCAGCGGCTGCCCGGTCTTGCCCTGGGACACCAGCGAGGTGCTGGTTTTTTCCATATCCCGCAACATCGTTTCCAGCGCTTCCTGCGAAACGTCGGGATGGTCGCGCAGCGGGACCAGTTGCAGGCGTTGCCGCTCGATGTCCTGCAGCACCGAACTTTTGACGTCCGTGCGCTCGATGGCGTCGAGAATGTCAAAAATGGTGCCGACGGCGATCTGGTGATTCTTGGGATCACCCGGGCGTGCGAAGAAGAACAGCCGGTCGAAGAGGTATTCCAGGCGCAGATACGCCCGGATGCGCTCATTGAAGGGATATTCGTAAAGAATCACGCTCGATACAGACCCGTCGTAGAACCGGCCGCAACCGAAGTCGCGCCGATGTTGTCATGGATGCCTGCCGCGCTTACGCGGCGTGGCCCGAGGCCGACGCCAGGGCGCACCATCGGTCGTGCAGTGCTTTCGTCCGCGCGCACAGCGTGTCAGCGGACGTGGCGCCGTCATTCAATATAACGTCGTGCGCGGCGGCCAGACGGGTTTCCCGCGCGGCCTGTGCCGCCATAATACGCTCTATGGTGTCGGCCGTCAGCCCGCTGCGCGAGCGCACGCGGCGGATCTGGGTTTCGGGGTCGCAATCGACCACGCAGACCCGGTCGACCCGCTCGGCCCAGCGCCCCGATTCGATGAGCAGCGGCACCACGTAGACCACATAGCATCCCGCCGCGCGCGCGCCGGCATCCAGCGCGGTGCGCGATATCAAGGGGTGCAGGATGGCTTCCAGGCGGGCGCGGGCCTGCGGATCCTCGAACACGCGCGCCCGCATCCAGGCGCGGTCCATGGCGCCGTCGGCGGCCGCGGCTTCGGGCCCGAAAGCCCGCACGATTTCCGCCATCGCCGCCCCGCCGGCCGCCGTCAGGGACCGCGAAATCTCATCGGTATCGATGACCGTGGCGCCCCAGGACGCCAGCAGATCGGCCACCCGGCTCTTGCCCGAGCCGATGCCGCCGGTAAGCCCGATCTTCAAGGGCGTCCCCACATCGCGCATGTTTTCTCCCCATGCCGCCCTAGACCCAGGGCGGTCCCGCCATCAGAAGCCCAACGATACCAGCCAGGGCCAGGTAGGGGCCAAACGGCTGCGGTTGGTGGCGTCCCACGCGCCGCGCGAGGATCAGGCCCAGGCCCACCACGACGCCGGTCAGCGACGACACGATCAGCACCATGGGCAGCGCGGCCACCCCCAGCCAGGCGCCCAGCGCGGCCAGCAGCTTGAAATCGCCATAACCCATGCCTTCTCGGCCGGTCGTCCACAGGAATACGTGGTGCAGGCAGCGCAGGAACAGGTAGCCGAGCGCCGCGCCCAGGATGGCCTGGACCGGGGTCGTGAAAACCGACTGCGTATTGACCAGCAGGCCGGCCCACACCAGCGGCAGGGTGATGACGTCCGGCAGCAGCCCCGTCCGCGCATCGATCCACGCCAGCGCGATCAGTGCCGCGGCGAGCACCAGCGCGCACAGGGCCGCCAGGCTGGCGCCGTAGTGCCAGACGCACAGCGCATACAACGCGGCCGTCATCAGTTCGATGGCGGGATAGCGCCACGGGATACGCGCGCCGCAATCGCCGCAGCGACCGCGCAGGCCCAGCCAGCCCAGCACCGGAATGCGTCGCCAGCCGCGTATGGGGGCGGCGCAGGCGGGACATTGGCAGGCGGGACGGAACAGGCTGGGCCGCGTGCGCGCGGCGCCGTGGCCGGCGGCAGCGTGGAACGTATCACTGGCAATGTCATGGGCCGCGTCATATGACATATCCCGGGACGTTTCCCGGGACGTCTCGTCCCAGTCGTATTCCAGGATATGCGGCAGCCGGTGCACCACCGTCGTCAGCCAGCTGCCGACGGCCAGTCCGAACACGGCGGCGAGCACGACGGCCAGGTGGGGATCGATGTACACGTAAAGGTATCCAAAAAAAGGCCGTCCCGCGGCCCGGCGCCGGACGCGTCACGGCGCGTCGCGGCAAGTCACGTCAGGGCCAGTCACGTCAGGGCGCGGCGCGCCGGGCATGCAGCATGCTCGGCGACCGTTACGCCCGTTCGCGGACAGCGGGCGCCCGGCATTATTCCGACATGTCGTAATTTGTTCAATGCCGAACCCGATCCCGTATTCAACACGGGAGACGGCGCGCCGCGGCAGAGCATTCATGCGAGAATTGCGCGCATGTTTTGCAACTCTGGATACGCTTTCATGCCCGCCCTTCCCGCCATCGAAGAACGCCCGGTCCACTCCCTGCCATCCCGGCGCCTGCGGTCCGCCGCGGTCCTGGCGGCGATACTCGCGGGATCAGCCGGCGTGGCGGGCTGTGCCGAACAGCGGCAGGCGGGCTATTACGACCCGCCACGCGCCAGCACCGTCACCGATGCCCAGATCATGGGCACCGGCGCGGATTACCGCCCGGTGGTGCGCGCGCCTTCGCAATTGCAGATCGACCTGAAGGCGCCCACGCCCAGCCAGCAACAACAGCAGGAAGCGCAGCGCGCCCGCGCGATCCAGGAAGGCAACACCAGCGAAGACGGCCAACCGGTGCCGCCCGCCGGCACGGCGACGGCCGACGCAACCCCCGCGCCGGCCCCCGTACCCACCCCCAACGCCGCCGAGCGCAACCTGGTGCCGCAACCGCAGACCTATATGGGCACCCTGCCCTGCTTCGCGGCGGGCATGGAATGCCAGGCCCAGCGCATCACGCTGACGCTGGCGCCCAACGGCCGCTGGCGCGGCCGTTCCGCCTATCTGGACAATTCGCCCAAAAGCGAAAAACCCATCGCCGAACAAGGCTGCTGGCAGGTGACCGACGAAAAGCCGCCGCGCGTGTTCCTGATCGGGCCGGACAACAATACCCGCGCCGAATTCGTCGTGGCCGCCAATAACGTGCTGCGCCTGCGCGCCATCGGCGGCGTCACGCCCAACCTGAACTACACCCTGACGCGCCAGCCGGACCTGGATCCGATCAACGAACTGGCCAAGCAGACCCCGCCCAAGTGCCTGTGATCGCGGCGCGGCGCCAGCCGCGCTAGTCATTGCATCCGCTGTAGGGGCACATGCGGCACGCCAGTTCCATGGCATTGCGCACGCCCATTTTGCGGAAGATGCGGGCCCGGTGGGCCTCCGCCGTCCGCGAAGAAATATTCAGCTCGATGGCGATGTATTTGTTGGATTTGCCGGTGACGAGATACGTCGCGATATCGCGCTCCCGGGGCGTCAGCGCCACCGCTCGATTCCCTGCGCACCCCCGCGGGTGATTCATGCTGGCCTCCCTGATGGTGGGTAGGCAGGTAGTCTTGCATGGATGCCCGCGGGCCGAAAGCTGTCAGTTCTGACAGGGTGACGATTTTGTCACCCGACCAGTACAGATGGCGTCCTAGAGCTCCAGGTTGTCGATCAGGCGGGTCGCGCCCAGCTTGGCCGCGGCCAGCACCACCAGCGGTTCGCCCGCCGCCATATCGGCCGCGTCCGGCGCCTTGAGATCGCGGCGGCGGCGCACGGAGATGTAATCCACCTGCCAACCCCGCCCGGCCAGCGCGGCCACGGCGTCCGCTTCCAGGGCGGCGGCGTCGTGCTGGCCGGCGGCCAGTTGCCGTTGCACGTGCTGCAGCTGCTGGTACAGGGCCGGGGCTTCCGCGCGCTCGGCATCGGTCAGGTAGCGATTGCGCGAAGACAGCGCCAGGCCGTCGGCCGCGCGCACGGTCTCGTGCGCCAGGACGTCCACGGGCAGCTGGAATTGGCGGCACATGGCGCGCACGATCATCAACTGCTGGTAGTCTTTCTTGCCGAACACGGCCACGCGCGGCTGGACGCAGGAAAACAGCTTCAGGACCACCGTGCAGACGCCGGTGAAGAAGCCGGGCCGGAATTCGCCTTCCAGGATATCGCCCAGGTCGTCCGGCGGCCGCACCCGGTAACTCTGCGGCTCCGGATACATTTCGCGCTCGTCAGGCGCGAACAGCACATAGACATCGCGCTCGCGTTCCAGCTTTTCGACGTCCTCGGCCAGCGTGCGGGGATAGCGATCGAAGTCTTCCGCCGGCCCGAACTGCAGGCGATTGACGAAAATGCTGGCCACGACGGGATCACCGTGCTGGCGCGCCAGCTTCATCAGGGCCAGGTGGCCTTCGTGCAGATTGCCCATCGTGGGAACGAAGGACACCCGGTTCTGCCCGCGCAGGTGATCGCGCAGTTCCTGGATGGTGTGTACGACTTTCAAGAATGTCTCCGGGAATGGCTGCGCCGTGCGCGGCGCGCCGGTATCAGGCCGCTTCGGCCGCCACGCTGTTGTAGGCCAGGCGAACGTATATGGGCGCGTACGGCTCGGCTTGTGTGATTTCCAGCAAGGATTCGCGCGCCAGTTCGAGCATGGCGATGAAATGCACCACGACCACGGCGGCGGGCGCGCCTTCGTCGATGCGCTCCATGAACATTTCGCCGAACTCCATGAACCGCACGTCGCTCAGGCGGCGCAGGATGTGCGTCATGTGATCGCGCACGGACAGCTGCTCGCGCGTGATGTGGTGGTGCGCGTTCAGCCGCGCGCGCTTCATGATGTCGGCCCAGGCCTGGCGCAGGTCTCCCGGCGACACGTCGGGCATGGCGCGTTCGACGCTGAGGTCGGCGACGGCCTGCGCGCGCTGGAAGTCGCGGCCCAGTTGCGGCAGCGCGTCCAGTTTCTGCGCGGCCAGCTTCATCTGTTCGTATTCCAGCAGGCGCCGCACGAGTTCGGCGCGCGGGTCTTCGACTTCTTCGCCGGTATCGCTTTTCTTGACCGGCAGCAGCATGCGCGACTTGATCTCGATCAGCATGGCCGCCATCAGCAGATATTCGGCGGCCAGCTCCAGGTTGTGCAGGCGTATCTGTTCGACGTATGACAGGTACTGCCGGGTGACATCCGCCATGGGGATGTCCAGCACGTTGAAGTTCTGCTTGCGGATCAGGTAGAGCAGGAGGTCCAGGGGGCCTTCGAAGGCCTCCAGGAAGATTTCCAGCGCATCGGGCGGGATGTACAGGTCCTGCGGCAGCTGGAACAGCGGTTCGCCGTACAGCCGCGCGAACGCCACGCTATCGACCGTGTCGGGCGTGCTATCCACCGGCGGCTCCACGAGCGCGGCCAGGTCCTTGCCCGGTACCGAGGCGTTCTGCGACATGAGAGAGGGGCTGCCGCTCAGTCGTTTTGATAGACGTATGGCCTTTGCGGGACACGCGCGGCGCGGAAGCCTTCGAGCAGTTCCGGATCCTGGGGCTTGTCCCACAGCAGGCCACGGCCTTCGCGCTGCCGCTTTTCCACGTCGGGATGCTGCTTTTTGTAGTCCTTCAGGAAACGGGTGATTTCCGACTCGTAGTTGTTGGCCATGGAACCGTGCGTCAGGGAGTTGCGTCAGCCGCCAGTTTACTGCAAGGGCGGCCGAAAGCACGGCGTTACAATGGGCCGGCACCCCGCCGCTTCCCCCCGACATGTCCACGAAAACGCTGGCCTCCGTCCCTCCGCTCGCCGATCCCGCCGCCCTGCGGGCGGCAAAAATGATCCCCTTCATCGTTGGTTGCGCCCTGTTCATGCAGATGCTGGACGCGACCGTGGTCGCCACCGCCCTGCCGGCGATGGCGGCGTCCCTGGATTCAACGCCGGTCGCGCTGAACGTCGCGATCACGTCCTATCTGCTGGCCGCCGCGGTCTTCGTCCCGGTCAGCGGCTGGGCCGCCGACCGTTTCGGCGCCCGCCGCGTCTTCATCGCCGCCATCGCCCTGTTCACCCTGAGCTCGGTGGCCTGCGCCGTATCGCAGACGGTCACGCAGCTGGTCCTGTCGCGGGTGGCGCAGGGGGTGGCGGGCGCCATGATGGTGCCCGTGGGGCGGATCATCCTGCTGCGCACCGTGCCCAAGGAAGACCTGCTGAAGGCCATGTCCTTCCTGTCCATTCCCGCCCTGCTGGGCCCGGTCATCGGGCCGCCGCTGGGCGGTTTCCTGGTGACCTATGCCTCCTGGCACTGGATCTTCCTGATCAACGTGCCCATGGGGATACTGGGCATCGCGCTGATCATGCGCTATATCCAGGAAGTCCGCGAAGAAGGCGTGCCGCGCCTGGACTGGCTGGGCTTCCTGCTCAGCGGTATCAGCATGGCCACGCTGGTCAGCGGCTTCGAGGCCGCCGGCCGCGATGCGTCGATCGAGGCGCTGGGCGTGGTGGCCATCGGCCTGGTCAGCGGGTTCTGGTACGTGCACCATTCCCGCCGGGTCGCCCATCCCATCATCGACCTGTCGCTGATGCGCATCCCCACTTTCGCCATTTCGACGCTGGCCGGCAATCTCTGCCGCTTTTCGGTGGGGGCCACGCCCTTTCTGCTGGCCATGCTGCTGCAGGTGGGCTTCGGGCTGTCGCCCTTCGCGGCCGGCATGATCACCTTCGCCAGCGCGGCCGGCGCCCTGCTGATGAAATTCGTGGCCACGCCCATCGTGCGCCGTTTCGGCTTTCGCCAGGTGCTGACGGTGAACGCGCTGCTGACCGGCGCCTTCATCTGCGTCTGCGCGCTGTTCCAGCCCAGCACGCCGTCCTGGGTGATCATCCTGGTGCTGCTGATCGGCGGTTTTTTCCGCTCGCTGCAGTTCACCGGCGTCAATACGCTGACCTATGCCGACATCGGGCCCGACAAGATGAGCCGCGCCAGCAGCTTCGCCGCCATGGCGCAGCAACTGGGCGTCAGCCTGGGGGTGGGCGTGGCCGCGGTCACGCTGAACGTCAGCATGGCGCTGCGCGGTTCGGAGCGCGCCACCGTGACCGACATCGTGGCCGGCTTCCTGGTGATCGGGCTGCTGTGCGCCGCTTCCTTCTTCTCCTTCCGGCGGCTGGATCCGGCGGCGGGCAATCAACTGAACGGACGCAAGGTGCAGACCAGCGATGAAGAATGAATACATTCTTGCCCTGGACCAGGGCACGACCAGTTCGCGCGCCATCGTTTTCGATGGCGAAGGCCGCGCGCGCGGCGTGGGCCAGCGTGAATTCCGCCAGTATTACCCGCACCCCGGCTGGGTCGAGCACGACGCCAACGAGATCTGGCGCAGCCAGCTGGAAGTCGCCCGCGAAGCCCTGCACAACGCCGGGGCGACCGCGGCCGACATCGCGGCCATCGGCATTACCAACCAGCGCGAAACCACGCTGATCTGGGACCGCGCGACCGGCCGGCCGCTGGCCCACGCCATCGTCTGGCAGGACCGCCGCACGGCGGACGCCTGCGACCGCATGCGCGCGGAAGGCCGCGCCGACTTCCTGCAGGAACGCACGGGGCTGGTGCTGGACGCCTATTTCGCCGGCACCAAGCTGGCCTGGCTGCTGGACAACGTGCCGGGCGCGCGCGCCGCCGCCGAACGCGGCGAAGTGGCCTTCGGCACCGTCGATACGTGGTTGATCTGGCAGCTGACGGGCGGCAAGGTGCACAGCACCGATTGCACCAACGCGTCGCGCACGCTGCTGTTCGACATCCACAAGCAGGATTGGAGCGACGAGCTGCTGCAATGCCTGAATATTCCGCGTTCGGTGCTGCCCGGCGTGGCGCCCAGCAGCGCGGTAGTGGCCGAGACGCTGCCGCAATGGTTCGGCGGCGCGATACCGATCGCGGGCGTCGCCGGCGATCAGCAGGCCGCGACCTTCGGGCAGGCCTGCTTCAAGCCCGGCATGGCGAAGAATACCTACGGCACGGGCTGCTTCATGCTGATGAACGTCGGCGACAAGCCGGTCGTGTCGCGCCACCAGTTGCTGTCGACGGTGGGCTGGGGCCTGCCCCGCCCGGAAGAAGACACCGCCGACGCGCAGGTGTTCAGCGGCGGCGGGCCGGCATGGACGCCCACCTTCATGCTGGAAGGCGGCGTGTTCGTCGCCGGCGCGGCGGTGCAGTGGCTGCGCGACGGGCTGGGCATCATCCAGCGCTCGGAAGACGTGGAAGCGCTGGCCGGCAGCGTCGCCGATACGGACGACGTGTTCCTGGTACCGGCATTCGCGGGGCTGGGCGCGCCGCATTGGGATCCCTATGCGCGTGGCACCCTGGTGGGCCTGACGCGCGGCACGACGCGCGCCCACGTGGCGCGCGCGACGCTGGAAGCCATCGCCCTGCAAAGCGCCGAACTGATGACGGCGATGACGGCGGACAGCGGGATCGCGCTTTCCGAGCTGCGCGTCGATGGCGGCGCGGCGCGCAACGACCTGCTGATGCAGATGCAGGCGGATCTGCTGGGCGTGCCGGTGGTGCGGCCGCGCGTCTCCGAATCGACGGCGCGCGGCGCCGCGGGACTGGCGGGGCTGGCGGTCGGGTTCTGGAAGGATATGGACGCCTTCGCCGCCCAGTGGCAGGCGGAACGGCGCTTCGAACCCACCTGGTCGGCCGACCAGCGCGAAGCGCGCCTGCGGCGCTGGGGGCAGGCGGTGGAGCTATCCCGAAATTGGACCCGCGGCTGATGGCGCCATGAACCTGGCCCGTATCGATCTGGTTACGCTGGCGCTGTTCGTCTCGGTCGCGCGGCTGGGCAGCATATCGGCGGGCGCGCGGCAGGCGCGGTTGGCGGTGGGCGCGGCCAGCAAGCGGATTTCGGATCTGGAAGCCGCGCTGGGATCGCCGCTGCTGTTCCGCAAGGCGGCCGGCGTGGAGTTGACGGATGCGGGCCAGGCGTGCCTGGCGCACGCGACGCGCATCCTGCAGGAAGTCGACCAGATGGCGGGCACGCTGTCCGATTACGCCCAGGGCGTGCGCGGGCAGGTGCGGATCGCGGCCAATACGTCGTCGATCACGCAGTTCCTGCCTGACGACCTGTCGCGGTTCATGACGGAACATCCCGCCGTCCGCATCGACCTGGAAGAACAGAACAGCAGCGATATCGTCGCCGCCGTGGCCGAAAACCGCGCGGACATCGGCATCTTCGGCGAACGTACGCCGGAAGCGGGCCTGCAGGCCTTCCCCTATCGGCGCGACGAACTCATGCTCGTGGTGCCCGACAGCCACCCGCTGGCCACGCGCGCCAGCGTCGCGTTCGCCGAAACGCTGGAGTACGACTACGTCAGCCTGCCGCCCAGCACGTCGCTGGCCAGCCTGCTGGCGCAGGAATGCACGCGGCTGGACATGCCCATGAAGCTGCGCATCCAGGTCCGCAGCTTCGACGCGATCTGCCGCATGGTGGTCGCCACGCGCGGCATCGGCGTTCTGCCGCGCATCGCGGCCGAGCCGCATGCGCGCTCGATGCAGTTGAAGCTGATTCCCCTGACGGACGACTGGACGCGGCGCTGGCTGCTGCTGGCCGTGCGCGACGTGGAAACGCTCACGCAGGCCGCCCGCATGCTGCTGTCGCAGCTGCGCGCGGCGGACTAGCGCGGCCCCACGCAACGCAAGCCGCAGACGCGCGTAGCAGACGCGCCAGGCACGCGCGACTGGCGCGCGCCCGGCCGCGATCGTCAGCCGCGCGCCAGCGTCACCGCGTCGGCGACCGCCTCGGCCGTTGCCGCGCTCAGGGTCCATCCCAGGTGGCCGTGCCCCGTGTTGTAGAACACGCCCGGCGATCGGCCGCGCCCGACCCTGGGCAACATGCTGGGCAGCATGGGCCGCAGTCCCGCCCACGGAATCACCCGCGCCGTCGAAGCCCCGGGAAAATGCCGGCGTGTCCAATTCACCAACGGCGCGATCCGATCCGCCCGGATATCCCGGTTGTAGCCGTTCAACTCCGCGGTGCCGGCCACACGGAAGCGGTCCCGCCCCAGCCGGCTGGTGACGATCTTGGCGGCATCGTCGAGCAGGCTGACCCAGGGCGCGGACGCCTGGCTTTCCGCATCGTCCAGGCAGACGGTGATGGAATAGCCCTTGACCGGATAGATGTTCACTCGGTCGCCGGCCATGGCGGCGAACTGGCGGCTCGCGACGCCGGCGCACACCACGACGGCGTCGAAGGTTTCCGTGCCGGCCTCTTCGCCCTGGCGGACGTCCATGGCGATGCCAGCCGCGTCGCCAGCGCCCAGGCGACGGAGCGCGCTCACGGCCGTGTCGTAGCGGAACGCCACCCCCAGCCGCGCGCAGGCATCGGCCAGGCCCCGCGTGAACTTATGGATATCGCCGGTGGAATCGGATGGCGTGAAAAAGCCGCCATGGAAACGTCCCCGCAGCGCCGGCTCGATGGCCCGGATTTCTTCCGGCGTGACCGGATCGCGCTCCAGCCCGCCTTCCCGCAGCAGCGCGTTCGTCGCCGCCGCGCGCTCGAACTCCTCTTTGCTGCCGTAGACGTGCAGGATCCCGCGCCGTTCCAGATCGAAATCTATGCCTTCGCGCCTGGCGATCTCGAACAGATGCTCGCGCGCGGCGATCGCCAGCCGCACCGTTTCCAGCGTATTGGCGCGGTACCTGGGTATCTGCCGCAGGAATTCCGCGATCCAGGTGTATTTGTGCCAGCTGGGCAGCGGATTGAGCAGCAGCGGCGCGTCGCGCGTGAACATCCATCGCAAGCCCTTCAGGATGGTGGCGCGGCTGTTCCAGACTTCCGCGTTGCTGGCCGACAGCTGGCCGCCGTTGGCGAAGGAGGTGTCCATGGCGGCATAGCGGCCGCGCTCGAACACGGTAACGGCATGGCCGCGGCAGACAAGGGCGTAAGCGGTCGTGACGCCGGTAATTCCGGCGCCGATGATGGCGATGCGTGGCATGACATGGTCCAGTAGAGGTCGACATAGCCGGCCGGTTGGCCGGCGCCATGCCCCATCTGTCCATGTACCTGAGAGTTTGCGCCCGCGCCTGGCAATTCATGGCGGGGCTCCCCTTCGGTGGGCGCGATCAGCGCCTCTCTCCAGATGTTCCCCGTCGCACGGTCCTTTTGCCTGAGAGTTTCCGGGGCGGTTGCTCCGTCGGCGTCGTCGTGATGACCGATCTCTTCCGTGCCACGATCGAGAACGTCCGGACATTAGCACCAATGCGGCCCGCCGCACAAGATCGGCGTTGCCGGTGTCGCCGCGATGCGCGACGCGGCCTGCACGGATGCGAATATCATGCACGTGCGTCGACACACCCTGGAGGAACGCCGTGATGCCCGATCATCCGATATTCAAACGCTGGCCGGCAATGCACCCGGACCGGCTGCAGCTCTTTTCCCTGCCCACGCCCAACGGCGTGAAGGTCGGCATTATGCTGGAGGAAACGGGGCTGCCCTACGAGCCGCATCGCATCGACATCATGGCGAACGACAACCACGATCCGGCCTTTCTCTCGCTCAATCCCAATGGCAAGATTCCGGCTATCTACGATCCGGACGGCCCCGGCGGGCGGCCGCTGGCCCTGTTCGAATCGGGCGCCATCCTGATCTATCTTGCCGACAAGTCGGGGCAGTTTCTTTCCACCGATCCGCACACGCGCTACGAAACCATCCAGTGGCTGATGTGGCAGATGGGCGGCGTCGGGCCCATGTTCGGACAGCTCGGCTTCTTCCACAAGTTCGCCGGCAAGGCCTATGAGGACAAGCGGCCGCGCGACCGCTATGCGACCGAATCAGCGCGTCTGCTGGGCGTGCTGGACCAGCGGCTCGCGGGCCGCGACTGGGTGATGGGGGCGGACTACAGCATCGCCGATATTTCGTTGATAGGCTGGGTCCGCAACCTTGTCGGGTTCTATGAAGCCCGCGAGGTGGTCGGTTTCGATCGCTTCCAGAACGTCCAGGCGTGGCTGGACCGTGGACTCGCGCGCCCGGGCGTGCAGCGCGGGCTGGCGGTCACGGCGGCTTGAGCCTCCCGATGGTGGGACCCTGGGCTGGCTTTAGCCGCGGCCCTGGCGACCCCCATGCCGGCCTTTCGCGTTTCCGGAAACCCCCTTAGCCGGATGCGTCATCCCCCCCGCTGACCGGCCTGCGGCACACTGTCCGTCCCTGGCAGCCAACCGCAGGGGGAGACATGACACGACAAATACTCGCGGGCATCCGCGTGCTGGAACTGGGCCAGCTGATCGCCGGCCCCTTCGCCGCGAAAACCCTGGCCGACTTCGGCGCGCAGGTGATCAAGATCGAACCGCCGGGCGTCGGCGACCCGCTGCGCAAATGGCGCATGCTGCATGAAGGCACGTCCGTCTGGTGGGAAGCACAATCGCGCAACAAGCAATCCGTCTGCGTCGACCTGCGCCAGCCGCAGGGGCAGGACCTGGTGCGCACGCTGGCCGCCGAAGCCGACGTGCTGATCGAGAATTTCCGCCCGGGCACGATGGAGAAATGGGGCCTGTCGTGGGAAGCGCTGCATGCGCTGAACCCCCGGCTGATCATGCTGCGCATTTCAGGCTACGGCCAGACCGGCCCCAAGGCGGGCGAACCCGGCTTCGCCGCCATCGGCGAGGCCATGGCGGGCTTGCGCTACCTGAGCGGCGAACCGGGCCGCGCGCCCGTGCGCGCCGGCCTGTCGCTGGGCGACACCATCGCCGGCCTGCACGGCGCGCTGGGCGTGCTGCTGGCCTTGTATGAACGCGACGCGCGCGGCGGCACCGGACAGGTGATCGACGCGGCCTTGTACGAAAGCATCTTCAACCTGACCGAAAGCCTGCTGCCCGAATACTCGGTATTCGGTGCCGTGCGCGAACCCGCCGGCGCGGCGCTGCCCGGCATCGCGCCATCCAACGCCTATCCCTGCCAGGACGGCTACGTCCTGATCGCCGGCAACGGCGACGGCATCTATACGCGATTGATGTCGCGCATCGGCCGCGAGGACCTGGCGCGCGACCCGGCATTGGCCCGCAACGACGGGCGGGTCGCGCGCGTGGCCGAGATCGACCAGGCCATCGGCGCGTGGACGCAGGTCCGCACCATTGATCAGGTACTGGCGTCGATGCGCGAGGCGGGGGTGCCGGCGGGACGCATCTACAGCATCGCCGATATCGCCGAAGACCCGCATTACCGCGCCCGCAAGGCCATCGTCACCGTCGAGTCCGCCAGCGGTATCGCGGTCGAGATGCCGGCGGTGTTCCCGCTGCTCTCTGGCAATCCCGGAGAAGTCCGCGAGCGCGCGCCCACGCTGGGCGAGGACACCGACGTGGTGCTGCGCGAGATCGGCGTGGACGACCAGCGCCTGGCCGCGTTGCGCACCGCCGGCGTCATCGCCTGAGCGGAGGCGAGCCGGCTTCCAACACCCGCATTCATCAAGGCAAGGCAACACCTGCCCACCATCCGCATAACAACGAACGGAGACATGCCCATGACTAGCCCGACCCCTCTCAAGCCCCTGCGCCGCCTGCTGGCCGCCGCCGGACTCTGCGCGCTGGCCGTCGCCCCGCTGGCGGCGCACGCCGCCTATCCCGACCGGCCGATCACGCTGATCGTTTCCGCCGCGCCCGGCGGCACCACCGACATCGCGGCCCGCCTGATCGCGCAGCCGCTGGCCAAGGCCCTGGGACAATCGGTCGTCGTGGAAAACAAGCCCGGCGCCTCGGGCAGCATCGCGGCGCAGGCGGTCAGCCGCGCCGCGCCGGACGGCTACACCCTGCTGCTGCAGTATTCGGGCTACCAGGTCATCACGCCGCTGATCACCCAGGGCCTGAACTGGGATCCCATCAAGTCGTTCGCGCCCGTGGCGAACATCCTGTCGGCGCCGCAGGTGGTCGTGGTGCGGCCGACGTTGCCGATCAAGTCGATGAAAGAGCTGGTCGACTACGCCAAGGCCCACCCCGGCGAACTGAACTACGCGTCGTCGGGCAACGGTTCGCTGCAGCAGGTCGCCACCGAACTGCTGAACCAGATGGCGGGCATCAAGACGACCCACATTCCGTACAAGGGCACCGGCCCCGCGCTGGCCGATCTGCTCAGCGGTTCCGTCGACATGACCATCACGACGCCGCCGCCGCTGCTGGGCCAGATCGCCGCGGGCAAGCTGCAGCCGCTGGCGGTGACCGGCAAGTCGCGCCTCGAATCCCTGCCCAATGTCCCGACGGCGGCGGAAGCCGGCTACCCCGACCTGCTCGTGTCATCCTGGTTCGCCATGTACGCGCCCGCCGGCACGCCCAAGGACGTGATCGGCAAGCTGTCGGGTGAGATCGAGAAGATCATGAAGACCGACGAATTCCGCAAGAAGGCCGCGGAGCAAGGCGCCGAAGCCGACTTCATGGGTCCGGAACAGCTGGGCAAGTACACGCAGGATGAACTGGTCCGCTACAAGACCGTGGTGGAGAAGGCACACATCACGGCGAACTGAGTCGGCGCAACTGAGTCACTGCAACTGCGCCGACGCGGGTCCGCGACCCTCGCGCCGCGCCTATGACGCGCGGCGCGGCGTTCGCCGGCCTTATCCCTGGTGTTCCGCCACGACCGCACGCAGGCTGTCCAGCGCGGTTTCCACCGCCGCGGGCTGGAAGGTTTCCTGGCGCCAGTACATCGCGACGGCGCCGAAGCCCGACAGGCGCAACGGCAGTATGCGCATCGCATTCATCTGCGAGAACCGCAGCGCCGCGCGATGCGACGCCACGCCGATCAGGTCGCTGTTGCTGACCAGGGTCAGGTTGATGGTGACCGAATTCGATTCCACATGGTCGGCCGGCATGGCCTTGCCGGCGGCCGTCAATGCCGTGTCCAGCGCGTTGCGTATCGGCGTGCCCTTCGGCCATACGATCCAGCGATAGGCCATCAGGTCTTCCCACGTGATGCGCGACTTGCTGAACACCGGATGGCGCGGCCGCGCCACCATGTGCACGGGTTCCAGGTACAGGGATTCGGACAGGATGGCGGGATCGTGATGCTCGGGCGCTGAACGGCCGACGACGATGTCCAGCTCGCCCTGGGCCAGCTGCGTCAGCAGGTGGTCCATGGTGGATTCGACCAGCTTCACGCGCGCCTGCGGCATGCGCTCCAGCAGCCGCATGACCGCCAGCGGCACGGTGTCCGACGCCGATGCCCCCGACGCCCCTATCACCACGCGGCCGCCGCCGCCCTGCCGCAGCGCGGCCATGTCGCCGCTGGCGCGCTCCAGCTGCGCGTCGATGCGCTGGGCATGCGCGATCAGCGCCTCGCCATAAGGTGTCGGCCGCAGCCCGCGCGCATGGCGTTCGAATAGCGGCAGGCCGATGTCGTCTTCCAGGTCCTTGAGCCATTTCGACAGGCCGGGCTGGGTGGTGTTCAGCATGGCGGCCGAATGGCTGATATTGCGGGTCTGCGCCAGGCTCAACAGCATCTTCAGGTTGCGCAGGCGCAGGCGGTAGGTCCAGTCCATGTTGTCTCGGTGTTATTGCCGCACGCACGTCCACCACGAGGGCGCCGCCGCCCGGGGGCCGGGTCGGTGTGCCTGGGTGCCGGGGCAACCATATTATTTGTTGTATGGATAATAAGATAATTTCATTTCAGGAGGCATACCGGCGCTCTCATAATAAGCAAAAACCTGAAGGAGACAACACCATGGCCGAAGGAAGCTCCACGCGCGCCGACCGCGCCGCGTACTACGAACGGATCGCCCGCAAGAACATGGCGCCGTTGTGGGAGTCCTTGCATAACCTGGTGCCGCGCACGCCGCAGCCGCGCTGCGTACCCGCGATGTGGCGCTACAACGATGTCCGCGCCGACGTACTGGAAGCCGGCACGCTGATCACCGCGGAAGAAGCCGTGCGCCGCGTGCTGATCCTGGAAAATCCCGGCCTGCCCGGCCAGGCCAGCATCACGCAGACCCTGTATGCCGGCCTGCAACTGATCCTGCCGGGCGAGATCGCGCCCAGCCATCGCCATACGCAATCGGCGCTGCGCTTCATCGTCGAAGGATCGGGCGCCTACACGGCGGTCAATGGCGAGCGCACCACCATGCATCCGGGCGACTTCATCATCACGCCTTCGTGGACGTACCACGATCACGGCAATATCGAAGCGGCCGACGGCGGTGAGCCGGTGGTGTGGCTGGATGGCCTGGATATCCCGCTGCTACGCATGCTGGATGCCGGCTTCGCCGAAAACTACCCGGCCGCCACACAGCCGGTCACCCGCGCGGAAGGCGACAGCTTCGCGCGCTTCGGCAACAACATGGCGCCGGTGCGGCATGTGCCGGCCAATGGCAATTCACCCATCTTCAACTATCCCTACGACCGCAGCCGCGAGGCGCTGGACCAGCTTTACCGCTACGGCGAGCTGGACGCCTGGGATGGCGTGAAGCTGCGCTACGTCAATCCGGCCACGGGCGGTTATCCCATGCCCACGATGGCGACCTTCATGCAGTTGCTGCCGGCCGGGTTCCAGGGCAAGACGTATCGCAGCACGGACTCCACCGTCTATTCGGTGGTGGAGGGGCGCGGCACGGCCCGCGTCGGCGACCAGGAATTCCACTTCGGTCCGCGCGATCTGTTCGTCGCGCCGTCATGGCAGCCGGTGCAGTTGGCCGCCTTGGAAGACGCCATCCTGTTCAGCTATTCCGATCGCCCGGTGCAGGCCGCCCTGGGCCTGCTCCGCGAGGAGCGGTGACCCACCCCCCGAAGCGCTACGCGCTTCCCCCCTCAAGGGGGGCGACGCTGCGGACCGGAAGGAAGGTCCACCCCCAAGCGCTTCGCGCTTCCCCCTCCAGGGGGCGACGCTGGCGGACCGGGGGACCCGGATCCGCGGCGTCCCCGGTCGGGGGGCGCCTGGTGCTTGCGGGCGGTTGGTTGCTTCGATGTGGCGCACCGCGTTTTCTTTACTTTTCCAACAAGGTTCCCTGTCATGCCTTACGTCTTTGCTCCGCCGGCGACCGTCGCCGTGCCTGTTGCCGGAACCGGTGACAGCTTTCCCGTGCGCCGCGTGTATTGCGTCGGCCGCAACTACGCCGCGCATGCGCGCGAGATGGGCTTCGATCCCGACCGTGAGCCGCCCTTCTTCTTCTGCAAGCCGGCCGACGCGGTCATGCCGGTGGCCGAAGGTGAGACGCTGGACCTGCCCTACCCCACGGAAACCGCCAACTACCACTACGAGATCGAGCTGGTCGCCGCCATCGGCAAGGCCGGCGCGAACATCGCGGTGGAAGATGCGTTGAGCCATGTGCACAGCTATGCCGTCGGCCTGGACATGACGCGCCGCGACCTGCAGATGAAGATGCGCGAAGCCGGGCGGCCGTGGGAGCTGGGCAAGGCCTTCGACGACAGCGCGCCGATAGGTCCGTTGTACCCGGTCGGCGCCAAAGGCCATTTCGATAACGCCGCCATCTGGCTGAAGGTGAACGGCCAGGACAGGCAGCGCAGCGATACGTCCAAGCTGATCTGGTCGGTGGCCGAGACCATCAGCTATCTCTCGCGGTACTTCCGGCTGGAGCCGGGCGATCTGATCTACACCGGCACGCCCGAAGGCGTGGGGCCGGTGGTCAAGGGCGACCTCATGGAAGGCGGGGTCGATGGACTGGGTACCCTGCGCGCGAAGGTGATCTGAACCATGAAAGATACCGATGTCATCATCGTGGGCGCCGGCGTCGGCGGCCTGGTCCTGGCGCTGAGCCTGCATCAGGCCGGCATTGCCTGCCGCGTCTACGAAGCCGTTCCTGAGATCAAGCCGCTGGGTGTCGGCATCAACCTGCTCCCGCATGCCGCGCGCGAACTGGACGAACTGGGCATGCTGCCGGCGCTGGACAAGCTGGGCGTCCACACCAAGGAATCCATCTTCTTCACCCGCCACGGCCAGTTCATCTACAGCGAACCCGCCGGCAAGGCGGCCGGCTATGCCTGGCCGCAATACTCCATCCATCGCGGCGACCTGCAGATGGCGCTTCTGGATGCCGTGCGCCAGCGCCTGGGCGACGACAGCGTGCGCGTGGACCATCGCGCCGTGCGCGTCGAGCAGGATGACGACGGCGTCACCGTGCACATGGCGGACGGCGCCGGCAAGCCCCTGCCGTCCGTGCGCGGCGCCATCGTCGTCGGTTGCGACGGCATCCATTCGGCGCTGCGCAAGCAGCTCTATCCCGACGAAGGCGCGCCGCGCTATTCCGGTGTCAACATGTGGCGCGGCGTCACGCGCTGCAAGCCCTTCCTGAGCGGCGGCAGCATGGTACGCGCGGGCTGGCTGTCGATCGGCAAGATGGTGATCTATCCCATCCGCGACAACGTCGATGGCGAAGGCAACCAGCTCGTGAATTGGGTCGCCGAAATCGAATCCCCCGAGCCCGCCGTGCGCGACTGGACGCGCCAGGGCCGCCTGGAGGATTTCTTCCCCGCCTTCGCCGACTGGCATTTCGATTGGCTGGACGTCGCGGCGCTGATACGGAATGCGGACTCCGTGCTGGAGTATCCGATGGTCGACCAGGATCCGCTGCCCACCTGGACGCAGGGCCGCATGACCCTGCTGGGCGACGCCGCGCACCCCATGGTGCCGCGCGGTTCCAACGGCGCCGGCCAGGCCATCATCGACGCGCGCTTCCTGGCGGGCCAGCTGAAGAAGCAGGGCCTGACGCCGGCCGCGCTGCAGGAATACGACCGCGTGCGCGTGGCCGCCACCACCAAGGTGGTGCTGACCAATCGCAGCAATCCGCCGGACGCCATCCTGCGCGAGGCCTACGAACGTTCGCAGGACCAGCGCTTCGAGCGCATCGAGGACGTCATCAGCCGCGACGAGCTGCAGGCCATATCGGACCGCTACAAGCAGGTGGCCGGATTCGACCCCGAAACGCTGAAGTCACGCCCTTCCTTCATCTGACCATCGCAGCATCCAACCATCGGGCATAGGCGGAGACACCTGCCCGCAAGGAGAACAACATGCAGACCCTGTTTCGCGCCCTGGCCGCGCTGGCGCTTGCCCTGACGGCATCCGTCAGCCAGGCCGCATGGCCGGAACGCCCGATCACGCTGATCGTGCCGTTCACGCCCGCCACCGGCATCGACCTGGTGGCGCGCCAACTCGCCGCGACCCTGCCCAAGACGCTGGGCCAATCCGTCATCGTGGAAAACCTGGCCGGGGCCAGCGGCAACATCGGCACGGAAAAGGTCGCGCGCGCCGCGCCGGACGGCTACACCTTCCTGGTGACGGTGAACACCTTCGTCATGAACCAGCCGCTGTACAAGGAAAAGCTGCACTATGACCCGGTGAAGGATTTCGCGCCGGTCAGCCTCACGTCCTGGGGCACGCTGCTGCTGGTGACCCATCCGTCCAACCCCGTCAACACCGTCCAGCAGCTCGAGGACGCCGCGCGCAAGCAGCCCGGCAAGCTGACCTATGGCACGCCGGGCGTGGGAACGCCGCACCACCTGGCCATGGCGCTGCTGCTGGACCAGACCAAGGCGCAGATGCTGCACGTGCCGTACAAGGGCACGGCGGGCGCGGTGACCGACATGCTGGCCGGGCGCCTGGACTATATGTTCCTGCCCGTGCACGTGGCGCTGCCGCAGATCAAGGCCGGCAAGCTGAAGGCCATCGCCACCGGCAGCCCCAAGCGCATTCCGCAACTGCCCGACGTGCCCACGCTGACGGAGTCCGGCCTGAAAGGCGCCGACGTAGACATGTGGTACGGCGTGCTGGCGCCCAAGGGAACGCCGGCCGCCATCGTCGACAGCATGAACAAGCAGATCGCCGAAGCGCTGAAAGCGCCTTCCACCGCCACCGCCTTCGAAGCGCAGGGCATGGTGCCCGCGACATCCACGCCGGCGGAGTTCGCCGACCTGATCGCCAAGGACGCCAAGCGCTGGAGCGACGTCGTGACCCGCGCCGGCATCAAGGCGGATTGAACCATGCAACTCTACAGTTTCTTCAACAGCTCCACGTCCTACCGGGTCCGCATCGTCCTGGCCCTGAAGGGGCTGGACCACGATTACCAGGGCATCAATATCCGCAAACTGGAGCACCGCGCCGCGGATTACATGGCGCGCAATCCTTCCGGCAGCGTTCCGATGCTGCGCGACGGCGATATGGAACTGGGCCAGTCGATGGCCATCATCGATTACCTGGATGCCACCCATCCCGAGCCGCGCCTGATTCCGCGCGACACCCTGCAGCGGGCGCGTGTCCTGGAGCTGAGCGGCGTCATCGCCTGCGACATCCATCCGGTCAACAACCTGCGCATCCTGCGCTACCTGACCGAAGTGCTGGGCGTGACGGCCGAACAGAAGGATGCCTGGTACCGCCACTGGGTGCGGGATGGAATGCGGGCCGTGGAAGCGCTGCTGGAACGCCACGGCCACGGCCCCTATTGCTTCGGCGATGCGCCAACGCTGGCGGACGTCTGCCTGGTGCCGCAGATCGCCAACGCGCAACGCATGGGCTGCGATATGTCGGCCTATCCGCGCGCCATGGCCGTCTACGCGCATTGCAACACGATAGCGGCCTTCCAGCGTGCCGCGCCTTCCGAGCAGCCGGACTACACGGCCTAGCGGATTCCGGAGAATCCGCCAGGCAATCAATTCGTGCTGGCGCCCGAGACCTGCACGATTTCCTTGTACTTGTCCTTCTCCTGGCGCACGAAGCTGGCGAACTGCGCCGACGACATGGGCTTGATCTCCGAACCCATGGTCAGCAGGCGTTGGCGCACGTCCGGCTGCATCAGCGCGGCGCTGTAGGCCTTGTTCAGCTTGTCGACCACGGCTTCGGGCGTGCCGCCCGTCGTGAAGACGCCGAACCACGTGCCCAGATCGAAATCCTTGACGCCGGATTGCTCGACGGTCGGCACGTCAGGCAGCAGCGAGGAACGTTCCTTGGTCGTCACGGCCAGCGCCTTGACCTTGCCGTCCTTGATCAGCGGCGCCGAGGCGGCCAGGTTATCGAACATGAAATCCGATTGCCCCGACAGCAAGGCCAGCTGGGCGGGGGCCGCGCCCTGGTACGGGATATGTTCGATATTCACGCCCGCGCGCGCCTTCAGCAGTTCGCCGGACAGGTGGCCGGCGCTGCCGTTGCCGCCCGACCCGTAGTTCAGCTTGCCAGGGTTGGCCTTGGCATACGCGATCAGGTCGCCCAGATTGTTGATGTTGTTCTTCTTGGCGAAATCGACGTTCATGACCAGCACATTGGGCACGGACGCGACGATGGTCACCGGCGCGAAGTCCTTGATGGGGTCGTAAGGCAGGTTCTTGAACAGCCAGGGGTTGATGGCGTGCGTCGCGACGGCGCCCATCACCAGCGTATAGCCGTCGGCCGGCGCCTTGGCCGCCAGGTCGGCGCCGATGTTGCCGCCCGCGCCGGCGCGGTTTTCCACGATGACCGGCTGGCCCAGGTCGCCGCGCACCTTTTCCGCCAGCATGCGTGCCATCGTATCCAGCGGGCCGCCGGGCGGATACGGGACGATGAAGCGCAGCGGTTTGCTGGGATAGTTGTCGGCGGCGTGGCCGAGGCCGGGCGCCACGGCGGCCAGGGCGATCGCGCCGACGGCCACGGTGCGCGTCAGGCGCGCGAAGATATTAGGGGACATGTTCTCCTCCGTTCCCTCGATTTGAAACAGCCCGTAGCATAACTGAGGCAAGGTTTCGTTATCAGGGGAAAAAGGCCCCTCTTCACGCCTTGCACCGCCCCATGGCGCGGGGGTCCCGACCGTTGTCCCGGCGGGTGCCACGACAGACGCCTCGTCGCGTCCTCACGCCCGCGCGGCTGGCGTCACACCGCCTTGACCTCTCCGCCGTCCATCCGCAAGGCCGCGCCGGTCATCCATTGCGCCGCGGGAGACAGCAGGAACGCGATCAGCTCCGCGATTTCTTCGGCCTCGCCAAAGCGCGCGATACCCGCGTCCCGGGGAAACCGGGCCATGGCCTCGTCCATGGCGATGCCCTGCCTGGCCGCCCATTGTTCCAGGAAGGCCCGGCGGCGCCCCGTCATGACGGCGCCCGGCAGCACGCTATTGACCTGCACGCCATCGGCGATGCCACGGTCGGCAAAGGCCTTCGCGAGCGCCACGATGGCCGCGTTGATCACGCCCACCGCCGCGGCGGGCGCCTTGGGCTGTTCCGCCGAATTGCCGGACATCAACACCACCGCGCCTTTCGAGGACTTCAGGTGCGGCCACGCCGCGACGGTCAGGCGGCGGGCGCCATGCAGCTTCAGCGCCATGCCCTGGTCCCACTGGATATCGGACATCTCGAACAGGTCGATCTGCGGCACCGCGCCGGCGATATTCACCAGCGCGTCGATGCCGCCGAATGCCGTCATGGTGCCGTCGACGACGTCGGCCGCCGTCGAAGCGTCCGCCAGATCGGCGGCGATGACCAGCGGTTCCGCGCCCGCTTCGCGCACCGCCGCGGCGGTTTCGTCCAGTTGCCCGCGATTGCGCGCGACCAGCGCGATGGCATCGAAATCACGGGCCAGGCGGAGCGCCGCGGACCGGCCGATACCCTGGCTCGCGCCGGTGACGATGGCGACTTTCTTGTGCATGGTTTTCTCCAGTTGTATGCGGGTCAGCCGTGGACCACGACCATCTTGCCGCCGGCTTCGTTGGCTTCCATCACGCGATGCGCTTCATGGATGTCCTCGAAGCGGAACACCCGGCTGGGCTTCGCATCCAGCCGACCGGCCGCGACGTCGCGGGCAATCGCCTGCAAGGGCACGTCCGACAAGGGAAAGCCGGGCGTGCCGAAGACAAAGCTGCCGAAGAACGTCAGGTACACGCCGCTGGACATCTGCAGCAGCGGATTGAAATCGGCGATGGGCGCCAGGCCGCCGAGCCAGCCGGCCAGGCAGGCCTTGCCGCCACGCCGCAACATCGCCAGGGAATCGAGGATGGTGCTGTTGCCCACCAGGTCCAGGACGGCATCCAGCTGCCCGGCCTCGGCGATGCGCCTGGACAGGTCGGGACCTTCCACCTCCGCCCGCGCCACGCCCAGGGCACGCAGCATGTCGAAGCGCTCGGCGCTGCGCGTGGTCGCGATGACCTTCGCGCCGGCATTCACGGCGAGCTTCACCGCCGCCTGTCCGAACGCGGAGGTCGCGCCGCGTATCACCACCGTCTGCCCGGCCTGGAGATCCAGGTTGCGGAACAGAGTGGTCCAGGCCGTGGCATAGGTTTCCGGTATGGCGGCAAGGTCCGCCCAGGAAAGATCCGCGTCGATCAGGGCCACGTTGCTGACGGGGGCGCGGGTGTATTCCGCATAGCTGCCATTGATGGTCCGGCCCAGTCCTCCCATCAACGCGGCCACTTTGGCGCCCACGGGAAACTCGCCGCCCGGGCATGACTTGACGATGCCCACGCACTCTATCCCGCTGACGGGCGCCGCTTCGGCCCACTCGCCGCGCCGCATGTGCATCTCGGCATGGTTGACGCCGAAGGCCTTGACCTGGATGACCACATGGCCGGCCATCGGCTCGGGCTCGGGAATATCCTTGTAGACCAGGCTGTCAAGCCCGCCGAACTTCTCCAGAACGATCGCACGCATTTGCTTGTCTCCAACTCGGGAAGGGGATTCAGGACAGGGAATTCAGAAAACCGCGTATCTCGTGCGCGATCTCGGGGGCATGGGTTTCCAGCGCGAAATGGCCGGTGTCGAAGAAGCGCACCGTAGCCGCCGGAATATCGCGCTTGAACGCTTCGGCGCCCGCCGGCAGGAAGAAGGGATCGTTCCTGCCCCACACCGCCAGCAGCGGCGGTTGATGCGCCCGGAAGTAGGCCTGGAACCGCGGATACAGGGCGACGTTGCTCTTGTAATCGCCGAAGATGTCCAGCTGGACCTCGTCGGCGCCGGGGCGCGCCAGGTAATAGTCGTCGAGTCCGTAGCCATCGGGCGACACGGCAGCGGTGTCGCTGACGCCGTGCGTGTACTGCCAGATGGTCGATTCGCGCGTCAGCAAGGCACGCAGGGCGTCGCGGTTCGCCTGCGTGGGCTCGCGCCAGTAGGCCTGTATGGGATTCCAGCCTTCGCTCAGGCCTTCTTCGTAGGCATTGCCGTTCTGCGTGATGATGGCGCGGATACGTTCGGGGTGGCGCAAGGCCAGGCGAAACCCTGTGGGCGCGCCGTAATCGAACACGTACATGGCGTAGCGATCGAAACCCACGGCTTCCGTGAACGCCTCGATGACGCGGGCGAAGTTGTCGAAGGTGTAGTCGAACCGGTCGCGCGGCGGCATGTCCGTCTGCCCGAAGCCGGGCAGGTCCGGCGCGACGATATGGAAATCCTGCGCCAGCAGCGGGATCAGGTCCCGGAACATATGGCTGGCGCTCGGGAAGCCATGCAGCAGCAGCAACTTGGGGGCGCCGCGTGGGCCCGCCTCGCGATAGAACACATTCAGGCCGGCGGCCTGGATCCGGTGATAGGAAATTCTGGTCATGGCGTCTTCCTGTTCGGTCGTGGGGATCGGAGTGGCAGGCGGCGCCGGCGATCTCGCGCCGCTCTGGCGTAACCTTTTATTTATAGGTTGTGAGGTTACTTACCGTGATGGTAACCTGTCAACTTGTTTTTCACGGGTTACGCCGAATGGCGAGATCCACGCCATGCCGAAGGACAGCAGATGCACGACCACGATCACCCGCCCGCCATGTTCATCGCCGATTCCACGGCGCTGGATTTCCTGAATTCGATCGCGACGCCGGTCGACACGCCGGTCGACTGGCTCAAGGACGGCGCCGGCCTGCTCGCCTGGCTGGAGCAGGCCGGCCTGGTACCGCGCGAGGATCTGGCCGCGCTGGGCGCGCGCGCCATGCCGGGCGAACTGGACGGCGTCGCCGCCCAGGCCCGTGCGCTCAGGGAATGGTTCCGGGATTTCGTCCGCCAACACATGGGCAAGCCGCTCACGGCGGACGCTTTGCGGTCGCTGGAGCCATTGAACCGGTTACTTGAGCGGGATGAAAGCTACCAAGAGGTGGTCGCGGAGGGAACCGCCTTGCAGGTGCGCGCCAAGCGCCGCTGGCGCTCTCCGGAATCCCTGCTGCTGCCGATAGGCGCAACCCTGGCGGCGTTCGTCAGCGGCGAAGACCTGACCTACGTCAAGGCCTGCGAAGGCCCGCGTTGCACGCTGCTGTTCGCCGACCACACCCGCGGCCATCGCCGCAGATGGTGCAGCACCGCCGTATGCGGAAACCGCGCCAAGGTCGCCGCGCATCGCGAGCGGGCCAGGCAAGCCGCCGCCAGGTAGGCGGTAACGGTAACGGTGTCGGCGGCCTCCGATCGCGGAGCCGGATGATCGGCGTCAGGCAGGCTGACCCAGCACTGGCCCGACCTCAATGCAATATCTGGCTAAGGAACAGCCTGGTGCGCTCGTTCTGCGGATGATCGAAGAATTCGTCGGGCGTGTTCTGTTCGATGATCTCGCCGCGGTCCATGAAGATGACGCGGTCGGCGACCTTGCGGGCGAAGCCCATTTCATGGGTGACGCACAGCATGGTGACGCCGCTTTCTTCCGCGAGCTTGACCATCACGTCCAGCACTTCCTTGACCATTTCCGGGTCCAGGGCGGACGTCGGTTCGTCGAACAGCATGATCTTGGGGCTCATGCACAGCGAGCGCGCGATCGCCACGCGCTGCTGCTGGCCGCCCGACAGCTGGCCGGGAAACTTGTTGGCCTGCTCGGGGATGCGCACCCGCTCCAGGTACTTCAGCGCCGTCGCCTCGGCTTCGGCGCGCGGCTTCTTCAGCACCCACATGGGTCCCAGCGTCAGGTTCTCCAGCACCGTCAGATGCGGGAAAAGATTGAAGTGCTGGAACACCATGCCGACGTCGCGGCGGATCATCTCGATATGCTTGAGATCGTTGGTCAGCTCCGTGCCGTTGACGACGATCTGGCCCTGCTGGTGTTCTTCCAGCCGGTTGATGCAGCGGATCAGCGTGGACTTGCCCGATCCGGAAGGACCGCAGATGACGATACGTTCGCCGGTCGCGACATCCAGGTCGATATTGCGCAGCACGTGGAACTGGCCATACCACTTGTTCACGTCCTGCATACGAATAATTGCGTCGGCCATGCGGGCGCTCCCTTGATCGCCGTCCTATCGTCGATAGCCCTTGGCCAGCCGGCGCTCCAGCGCCTGGCTGTACTTGGACATCGAGAAGCAGAAAATAAAGTAGATGAATGCGATGAACAGATAGGCTTCGACCCCGAAGCCGCGCCACGCCGCATCCGATAGCGCCGCCTTGGCCGCCAGGGTCAGGTCGAAAATGCCGATGATGACCACCAGCGACGTGTCCTTGAACAGCGAAATGAAAATGCTGACCAGCGGCGGGATCACGATGCGCAAGGCCTGCGGCAGGATGATCTTGCGCATCTGCTGCCAGTACGTCAGGCCCAGCGAGGCCGCGCCTTCGTACTGCCCCTTGGGAATCGCCTGCAGGCCGCCGCGCACGGTTTCCGCGATATAGGCCGCGGCGAACATGATGATGGCGATCTGCGCACGCAGCAGCTTGTCGATGGTGAAGCCTTCGGGCAGGAACAGCGGCAGCATGACCGACGACATGAACAACAGGCTGATCAGCGGCACGCCGCGTATCAGTTCGATGTACACCACGCACAGCGCCTTGATCGCCGGCAGCCGCGACCGCCGTCCCAGCGCCAGCAGCACGCCGATGGGAAAGGCGAAGGCGATGCCGAAGGTCGCCAGTATCAGGGTCAGCGGCAGGCCGCCCCAGCGTTCGTTCTCGACATAGGTCATGCCGAACACGCCGCCCCACATCAGCACCGCCACCGCGGCCAGCCCGAACAGCCACAACAAGGCGAGCCTGGGCGTCCAGAACCGGCGGATGCCGCTGCAGACGATGACCGCGATCAGGACGATGGTCGCCAGCAGCGGGCGCCATTGTTCATCGTAGGGATAGGTGCCGAACAGGATCAGCCTGTGCTTCTCCCGGATGAAGGCCCAGCAGGCGCCGCCTGACGCGCGGCACTCCTGCGCGGTGGTGGCCGAGAAGTTCGCCTTGATCAGCAGCCACTCCACCAGCGCGGGAATGGCCAGCAGCAGCAGCCACGCGATCAGCACCGTCAGCAGGATGTTCAGCGGCGACGAAAACAGGCGCAGGCGCAGCCATCCCCACAGGCCGGTCTGGCTGCCCGGCGGCGGCAGGCCGTCCACGGCGGCCGACGCCGCGCCGGCCGGACCGCCCGGCTGCGTGATCGGCAAGCCGTCCGGCGTCGGTGCGACGGGAAGATCGGCGGAACCCGCGCGCGGCGGTTCGGGAGTATTCATCCTAGCGCTCTACCAGCGCTATGCGCTTGTTGTACCAGTTCATCAGCACCGAGATCGACAGGCTGACCGTCAGGTAGGCGGCCATGATGATGAGGATGCCTTCGATGGCCTGACCGGTCTGGTTCAAGGTCGTGTTGACCACCGACACGATGTCGGGAAAACCGATGGCCACGGCCAGCGAGCTGTTCTTGGTCAGGTTCAGGTACTGGCTGGTCATCGGCGGAATGATCACGCGCAGCGCCTGCGGCAGCACGACCAGCCTCAGCACCAGGCCGCGCCGCAGCCCCAGGGAACCGGCGGCCTCCCACTGCCCGATATTGACCGCCTGCACGCCGGAACGGACGACTTCGGCGATGAAGGCGGCGGTGTAGCTCACCAGCCCCGCCAGCAGCGCCGCGAATTCCGGCGTCAGCGTCATGCCGCCGGAAAAGTTGAAGCCGCGCAGCACCGGCACGTCCACCTTCAGCGGCGCGCCGCTGACCAGCCAGCCCAGCAGCGGCAATGCGACGATCAGGAGCAGCGCCCAGCGGGCCAGCGGAAAGATGCGCCCGGTGGCTTCGCGCCGCTTGTTGCCCCAATGGGCCAGGGCCAGGATGGCGACGATGGCCAGCGCCAGGCCGCCCAGCATCCAGTCCACCGCGCCGCCCTGCAGGCTCGGCAGCTTCAGGCCGCGATTCGAAATGAAAACGTCCGGCAAGGGTTGGTGCGCTTGCCGCGGCCCCGGCATGTTCTCGGTGATCAAGGCGTACCAGAAGAACAGCTGCAGGAGCAGCGGGACATTCCGCATGACCTCGACATAGACCGACGCCAGCTTGGCGATCAGCCAATTGCGCGACAGGCGCGCGATACCGATCAAGGTTCCGAGCAGAGTGGCCAGCACGATGCCGATGACCGCCGCGCGCAGCGTATTCAGCAGCCCGACGACGATGGCCCGTCCATAGGTATCCGCCGGCGTATAGCTGATCGGCGTTTCGCCGATCGCGAAACCCGCCTCGCGGCTCAGGAAGCCGAAGCCGGTGGAAATATTGCGCGACGCCAGGTTGTGCAGCGTGTTCGAAACCAGGAACCACGCCACCCAGGCCACCGCCGCCACGGCGACGACCTGATAGACGATGGCTCTTACGCCTGGATCGTTCCAGGATAGCTTGCGGACAGGCGCCGCCGCCGGCGGCGCTTTGGAGTCGGGCGTCATGTCACCACCATACACCATGCAATCCAAGCGGCCGCGGCGTCGCGCCCGCGGGCGCGCGCGGCCGGCTCACGAACCATCAACGAATCGGCCAGCCGTACATCAAGCCGCCCTGCTTCCATTGCGCGTTCAGGCCGCGCGGCAGTTTCATGGGGCTGCCGCTGCCCAGGTTGCGCTCGAAGCTTTCGCCGTAATTCCCTACCTGCTTGACGATGTTGTAGGCCCACTTGTCGTCCACGCCCAGGTTCTTGCCCATGCCCGGCGTCACGCCCAGGATGCGCTGCACACTGGGATTGGTGCTTTTCAGCATGGCTTCGACGTTCTCCGTCGTGACGCCGTATTCCTCGGCTTCCAGCATGGCGTTCAAGGCCCAGCGCACGACGTTGAACCACTGCACGTCGTCCTGGCGCACCATCGGCCCCAGCGGCTCCTTGGAGAAATCTTCCGGCAGGATGATGTACTTGTCCGGATTCTCCAGCGTGGTCCGCGTGGATGCCAGCTGGGACTTGTCGGTGGTGAAGGCGTCGCAGCGTCCCGCCGAGAAGGCCCGCACGATCTCGTCGTACTTTTCGATCACGACCGGCTTGAACTCGATCTTGTTGGCGCGGAACCAGTCCGCCAGGTTCAGTTCGGTGGTGGTACCGGGCTGCACACAGACGGTGGCCCCGTTCAATTCCTTGGCGCTCTTGACGCCCAGTTCCTTGGACACCATGACGCCCTGGCTGTCGTAGTAGTTCACGCCGGTGCCGATCAGCCCCAGGGTGGTGTCGCGCGTCAGGGTTTCGGTCGTATTGCGGGTCAGCACGTCGACTTCGCCCGACTGCAGCGCGGTGAAGCGCTGCTGCGTGTTCAAGGGGGTCACCTTGAACTTGCTGGCGTCATTGAACATGGTGGCGGCGATCGCGCGGCACATGTCGACGTCCAGCCCCTTCCATTCGCCCTTGCTGTCGGCGGCGGAAAAACCGGGCACGCCGGTCGACACGCCGCATTGGACGAAGCCCTTCTTTTTGACATTGTCGAAAGTCGCGCCGGCGAAGGCGCTGCCGCACAGTGTCAGCATCGCGGCGCCGACGGCAGCCTTTTTCCAGGTGTTCATGGTGGTCTCCATTGCGGAAGGGTACGTAAGGGAACGGAAGGGCAGGCAACGCCAGCCGGGACGGACCGCCTTTGATGCGGCGCATGGTAGCCCCCGACAAAAACCAGGGACATGGGGGAAATCCCTGCGACATGCTCGCGGAATACCGGGGACATATCATGCCACGAGACGGCTGCCGCCCGCCCTGCCCCCAATGGCGTAGGGCCGCGCGCTACACGGTACTATTGCGGCTTCATCCCCCTATCCGCCATGATCGAATTCCAGCACGTATTCAAATCGTACGGACGCGGCCGCAATATCCTGGCCGATATCAACTTCCGCATTACGGCGGGCGAATTCGTCTTTGTGTCGGGGCCGTCGGGCGCCGGCAAGTCGACTTTGCTCAAGCTGATCGGGGGCTTGGAACCGCCCAGCCGGGGTTCGATCCAGGTGAACGGCCAGCGGCTGGACAAACTGCCGCAGCGAGCCCGTCCCTATCTGCGCCGGGCCGTCGGGGTCATTCTGCAGGACACCCACCTGCTCTATGACCGCAACGCCTTCGAAAATGTCATGCTGCCCCTGGCGGTGACCGGCCAGCCCCGGGACTCCGCCGCGGCGCGGGCGCGCGCCGCGCTCGACAAGGTCGGCCTGTCCGGCAAGGAAACCCTGAACCCCATCGAACTGTCCGGCGGCGAACAGCAACGCCTGGCCATCGCCCGCGCCATCGTCAACCGGCCGGCCATCCTGATCGCCGACGAACCCACCGCCAACCTCGATCACGACAGCGCCCTGCGCATCATGAATGTGTTTCGCGACTTCAATCGTGTCGGCGTGACGACGCTGATCGCCTCCCACGACCAGGAACTGATGTCCCACTACGCCCAACGGGTGCTGCGCATCGACCCCGGCCGATTCGCCGACCTGTCCGCGGAGGCCCAGTCATGAACGCATGGCTGCGGCAACACCGCTACGCGCTGGGCATCACCTTGCGGCGCATGCTGGCGCAACCCTTTTCGTCGCTGGCGAACCTGCTGGTGATGGCGCTGGCGCTGGCGCTGCCCATACTCGGGGCGGCCATCCTGGTGTCGGTCCAGCCAGTGGCGCGCCAGTTGTCCGTGACGCCGGAACTGACCGTCTTCATGAAGATCGACGCCCCGGCGGGCGCCGCGCAGGCCGTGGCCGACCGCATACGCAAGGATTACGGCGACGAGGTGCGCGAAGTCCGCACCATCGGCCGCGACAGCGCGCTGGCCGCCCTGCGGCGCAATCCCACCTGGGCGGAGGCCCTGGCGGTGCTGCCAGGCAATCCGCTGCCCGACGCGGTGGTGGCAACCCTGCGCGACGGCGACGACCTGGCGGGCCGCGCGGCCAAGCTGGCCCAGGCCTGGAAAGGCCTGGACCAGGTCGAACAGGTGCAGCTGGACAGCGACTGGGTCCAGCGCATGGAAGCCATGCTGCGGTTCGCCCGCATCGGCCTGGTTTTCCTGGCGGCCTGCGTGGCCGTGGTCGTGCTGGCCACCGTGTTCAACACCGTACGGATGCAGGCCCTGACCCAGCGCGAGGAAATCGCCGTGGCGCGGCTGGTGGGCGCGACGGAGTCCTTCGTGCGGCGTCCCTTCCTGTACCTGGGCGCCCTGTCCGGCGCGGTATCGGCGCTGCTGGGCATCCTGATCGCGGGGTGGGCGCTGTCCCCGCTGAATGACGCGCTCGCCGCCGTGGCACGCAGCTACGGCGCCGATTTTGCCCTGCACCTGCCGGAAGCCTCCTGGCTGGCGGTGGCGGTCGCGGCCGCCGCGGTGCTGGCGGCCCTGTCGGCGCGCTGGTCAGTCACCCGCAGTACCCGTTTTTAGTCCGCTTAATCGGGCAAATCGCGCCGCGCGTTCCATGGGATAGTGGAAACGTGGCTGCGATGCCGATCGAATTCGCCGGGACCGGGGGCGCCATTTCCCCGTTCCAGGGCCTTCGACCATGGCAGAGCAGAAATAAATAGAAATTTCAGATAAATTTAGTAATATCGCTCACAATCCTGCCCACTCTCCCGTTTCGCCCCTGCCCTGGAAGCCCGCGACCCACCATGTCTGCCCGTGACGCCCGCGCGACGCGCCACTATTTTGATAGCGCCTTCAACTATCAGGCAGTCAAAGTGCTGCCCAACGAGTACTACGTCACGGGCGACGACCTGATGATCACGACCGTGCTGGGCTCGTGCGTGGCCGCCTGTATCCGCGACCCGCAGACCGGCGTGGGCGGCATGAACCACTTCATGCTGCCGGAAGGCGACAGCCAGTCGCCGGCATCGGCCACGATGCGCTACGGCGCCTTCGCCATGGAAGTGCTGATCAACGAAGTGCTGAAGGCGGGCGCCGCGCGCGAACGCCTGCAGGCCAAGGTCTTCGGCGGCGGCGCGGTGCTGGAAGCCATGCAGCAGATGAACATCGGCGAGCGCAACGGCCAGTTCGTGCTGAATTACCTGGCGATGGAAAACATCCCGGTGCTGGCACGCGACCTGGGCGACGTCTATGCCCGCCGCATCAGTTTCTTTCCGCGCGACGGGCGGGTCATGGTGCGCAAGATGACCACCAAGACCCGTGCGACGGAAATCATCGCCAAGCGCGAAGTCGCGGTGGTGGAGACGCTCAAGGAAAAGACCGTTTCCAAGCCGCGCGTGGAGCTGTTCAATATGCCGCCGCGCGCGCGGCGCGCGACGGCGACCTGACAGGGTCGGCCCCGGTTACGCCGCGCGGGCGCTGTCCCGCGCTTCGACGCGCGCGCCGCCTTCCAGTCGTTGCAGCAGTTCGCGCCGCCTGGCGTGGGCGCGCTCGATCGAGGCGTCCTTGATATGGCCATAGCCGCGTATGTCTTCCGGCAGGCTGGCCAGGGCCACCGCGATATCCAGGCTGCCCCGGTTCAGGCCAGGCAGCAAGGCGGCCACGGTGTCGCGATACTCCCGGATCAGCGCGCGCTCCGTACGCCGCTCCTGGGTATAGCCGAAGACATCGAGCGGCGTGCCGCGCAGGCGGCGCAGCCTGGCCAGCACGCCGAACGCCTTCATCATCCACGGCCCGTAGGCGCGCTTGACCAGGTGTCCTTCCGCATTGCGCCGAGAGAACGCCGGCGGGGCCAGGTGGAAGTTGAGCTTCCAGTCGCCCTCGAACTGCTCGGCCACGCGGCGCATGAATTCGCCATCGCTGTACAGGCGCGCGACTTCGTATTCGTCCTTGTACGCCAGCAGCTTGAAGTAGTTCTTCGCCACCGCCTGCGCCAGGCGTGTGGACCCGGTGGCCGCCTGTTCCGCGACCGCCACCTGGTCGACGAAGTCGGCATAGCGGCGCGCATAGGCCGGGCTCTGGTAATCCGTCAGGAAGCGTACCCGCCGCTCCACCAGCGTCGCCAGGTCGGCGGAGAGGCCGGAAAGGCCGGAAAGGCCGGACATTCGCCCCGACGCCGCGCCATCGGCGCCGCGCTGCGGCGCGCCCCGGCGCAGCTCGATGATTTCCGCGCCGCTGCCGATGGCGCCGCCCGCATTGCCGGCGAGCTCGGTCGCCTCCAGCGCCGCGGCTGTCCCCGGCGCGGCCGCCTTGCCGGCCGGCGCGATCAGCTGCTGGACCGACGCCAGGTCCCGCGCCGCGCGGCGGCCCCAGGCGAACGCGGCCTTGTTGTTGTCGACCTGGGTGCCATTCAATTCGATGGCCCGCAACAAGGCCTCGCGCCCCAGGGGAATCCAGCCCTTCTGGTAGGCGTAGCCCATCATCAGGGGATTGGCGTAGATGGCGTCGCCGAGCAGGCCCACGGCCAGTTCGGCGGCGTCGATGGCATCGACCTGCCCCGGCATGCAGGCGGTGTCGATGTCACGCTGCAGATTGCCGGCCGGCAGGCGCCAGTCCGGATTGGAAATAAAGGCCGCGGTAGGCGCCACATCGCTATTGAGCAACAGGCGTGTGCGGTCCGGACTCATGCGGGCGACGGCGTCGGGGCTGCTGGCCACCACCAGGTCGCCGGCCAGCACCAGGTCCGCCTCGGCCATCGCCACGCGCGTGTTCAGGAGATGCCCTGGCGATCGGGCCAGGATCACGTGCGAATGCACCGCGCCGCCCTTCTGCGCCAGGCCCGCCATGTCGAGCACCGAACAGCCCTTGCCTTCGATGTGCGCCGCCATGCCCAGGAGCTGGCCGATGGTGACGACGCCGGTTCCGCCCACGCCCGCGATGAACACGCCATAAGGCCGTTCCAGCGCCGGCAGATCCGGTTCGGGCAGGGTCGCGTCGATGGCTTCCTGGCTGCCGATGCCCTTGGGCTTGCGCAGCTTGCCGCCTTCGACCGTGACGAAGCTGGGGCAGAACCCGTTCAGGCAGGAGAAGTCCTTGTTGCAGCTGGATTGATTGATCGCGCGCTTGCGGCCGAACTCCGTTTCCAGCGGCTCGACCGAAAGGCAGTTCGACTTGTCGGAGCAATCGCCGCAGCCTTCGCACACGCGTTCGTTGATGACGACGCGCCGCGCGGGGTCCGGATACGCGTTGTGCTTGCGGCGGCGGCGTTTTTCGGTGGCGCAGGTCTGGTCGTAGATCAGGATGGAAACGCCGGGATACTCGCGCAGTTCGCGCTGCACCCGGTCCAGCTCGTCGCGATGGACGACCGGCACGCCGGGGGCCAGGTCCCGCACGTCCTTGTACTTGTGCGGTTCGTCGGTCACCACGACGATTTTCTCGATGCCTTCGGCCGCCAGTTGCCGGGTGATCATCGGCACGCTGATCGGGCCGTCCACCGGCTGGCCGCCGGTCATGGCCACGGCGTCGTTGAACAGGATCTTGTAGGTGATGGGCGTTTTGGCCGCGACCGCGGCGCGGATCGCCAGCAGTCCCGAATGGTAGTAGGTGCCGTCACCCAGGTTGGCGAACACATGCTTTTCGTCGGTGAACGGCGCATGCCCGATCCAGGGCACGCCTTCGCCGCCCATGTGGGTGAACAGGTCCGTCTGGCGGCCCATCCAGCGCACCATGTAATGGCAGCCGATGCCCGCCATGCCGCGCGACCCGTCGGGCACCCGCGTGGACGTGTTGTGCGGACAGCCGGAACAGAACCACGGTTTGCGCTCGGCCACGACGCGCGGCCGCGACAGCGCGCGCTCGCGCGCCTCGATGAAGGCCAGGCGGGCTTCGATGCCGGCGCGCACGTCGGCGGGCAGATCGAACTTCAGCAGGCGCGCGCCGATGGCCTTGGCGACGATGGCCGGCGAAAACTCGTAGTGCGCCGGCAGCAGCCAGTTGCCCTGAGGCACTGCCCACTCGCCGCCGTCCTTGTCGTCGAACTTGCCGACCACGCGCGGGATCTTCTTGCCGCTGCCTATCCAGCCGAACAGTTCTTCCTTCAACTGGTATTCCAGGACCTGCCGCTTTTCTTCCACCACCAGGATTTCGTCCAGGCCCTCGGCGAAGCGCTGCATGCCGGTGGCCTCCAGCGGCCATACCATGCCCACCTTGAACAGCCGCACGCCGATGCGGCGGCAGGTGTCGTCGTCCAGCCCCAGGTCGGAAAGCGCCTGGCGGGTGTCCAGGTAGGCCTTGCCGGACGTCATGATGCCGAAGCGCGCGGCTTCCGCCGGCACGTGCCATAGCTCGCGATTCAGGCCGTTGGCCCGCGCATAGGCCAGGGCGGCATACAGTTTGTAGTCCAGCAGGCGCGCCTCCTGTTCCAGGGGCGTATCGGGCATGCGGATGTTCAGGCCGTCCGCCGGCATCCTGAAATCTTCCGGCAGGAGGATACGGACGCGCTCGGGGTCGACCTCCACCGACGCGGAGACTTCCACGATGTCGGTGATGCATTTCATGCCGACCCATACCCCCGCGTAGCGGCTCATGGCCCAGCCATGCAGGCCGTAATCCAGGACTTCCTGGACGGTGGACGGGAACAGCACGGGAATCAGGCAGGCCTTGAGCAGATGGTCGCTTTGATGCGGCAGCGTCGACGACTTGGCCGGGTGATCGTCGCCGGCCACGACCAGCACGCCGCCGTGGCGCGAGGTGCCCGCGCCATTCGCATGCTTGAAGACATCGCCGCAGCGATCCACGCCCGGGCCCTTGCCGTACCACATGCCGAACACGCCATCGTAGCGGGCGCCGGGGAACAGATTCACCTGCTGGCTGCCCCACACAGCGGTGGCGGCCAGGTCTTCGTTCAAGCCGGGCTGGAAGACGACGTGGTGGGCTTCCAGGTACTTGGCAGCCTTCCACATGTTCAGGTCCACCCCGCCCAAGGGCGAACCGCGATAGCCGGAGATGAAGCCCGCCGTGTTCAGTCCGACCCGCATGTCCCGCGTGCGCTGCATCATGGGCAGGCGCACCAGGGCGTGGATGCCACTCATCCAGGCACGGCCGGTTTCCAGGGAGTATTTGTCGTCCAGCTGGACGGATTGGAGCGCGGCGCGCTGCGCCGGCGTCAGGGGGGCGTTCATGCAGTCTCCGTTTGTCTTGGATGGCTCACGCCGGCTGGGCGTTTGCCTCTTGTGAAGGCGTGCCTGCCGGCATAAACAGTGAACCAGGCTTTTTCATCCTTGCCTGTACCGGTCTTTTACTCCTGGCGCCGCGGCGGCGCAATTGGTGTTCCCGCCGAGATCCGGCCCAGGTTCCGCCCGCGGGCTCGCATTCGGACGTTTACCCAGGGCGGAATGCAATAATCGCGCATGGACTTTGCAACCCGTATTGCGACCTGGCAACAGCGCCATGGACGCCACGACCTGCCCTGGCAGAACACCCGCGATCCGTACCGCATCTGGCTGTCGGAAATCATGTTGCAGCAGACCCAGGTGAGCACGGTCATCCCCTACTACCAGCGCTTCCTGGAACGCTTTCCCGACCTGCAAGCGCTGGCCGGCGCCGAACAGGAAGACGTCATGCCCTATTGGGCGGGCCTGGGCTACTACGCGCGCGCCCGCAACCTGCATCGCTGCGCGCAGGAGATCGTGCGCGACTGGGGCGGGCGCTTCCCGCCCGATGCGGCGGCCATCGCGACGCTGCCCGGCATCGGCCGCTCCACCGCGGCCGCCATCGCGGCCTTCGCCTACGGCGAACGCTCGCCGATCATGGACGGCAACGTCAAACGGGTGTTCGCGCGCCATTTCGGCATCGACGGAGACCCCACCCGCCGCGAGACCGAGATCCGCCTGTGGAACCTGGCGGACGCGCAACTGGCGGACGGCGCGGGGCATGAGGTCGACATGGGCGCCTATACCCAGGGCCTGATGGACCTGGGCGCGACGCTATGCGTGCGCGGCAAGCCCTTGTGCGACCGCTGCCCCGTCAGCGAGACCTGTATCGCGCGCCGCGAAGGGCGCCAGGCCGAGCTTCCCACGCCCAGGGCGCGCAAGGCGTCGCCGGAGCGCAGCACGGGCATGCTTGTGCTGCAACACCGCGATCGCATCCTGCTGCAACAGCGCCCGTCGCCGGGCATCTGGGGCGGATTGTGGAGCCTGCCGGAATTCGATCCCGCGCTGAACGCGGCGGCGGCCTGCCGCGAGCTGGGCGCGACGCCGGCCACGGTCTACGAACTGGCGGCGTTCGCGCATACCTTCACGCACTTCCGGCTGCACGTGCGGCCCTGGTACGTCGTCGTGGCGCAAGCGCCCGATCTGGACGGCAAGCCTTGGCAGTGGGTCGACGCGGCCGGCCTGGCCGCGGTGGCCCTGCCGGCGCCGGTGCGCAAACTGGTCGACGGTCTGTTCGCGGCCGACCTGGCGGCGCTGGCGCCTAGGTCTTGACCGAGCGATGGCGGTTGATGCTCATCAGCATCCCGCAGGCGATGCCCACGGTCAGCAGCGCGGTGCCGCCATAGCTCATGAAGGGTAGCGGCACCCCCACCACGGGCAGGATGCCGGTCACCATGCCGATGTTCACGAACACGTAGATGAAGAACATCATCGTCAGCGAACCGCTCAACAATCGCCCGAACTGCGAGGTGGCGCGGGTCGCGATGGTCAGGCCGCGGGCGATCAGCAGGCCATACAGCACCAGGATCAACACCCCGCCGTAGAGCCCGAATTCCTCCGCATAGACGGCGAAGATGAAGTCCGTCGTGCGTTCGGGAATGAAGTCCAGGTGGGTCTGTGTCCCCTTCATATAACCCTTGCCGTACAAACCGCCGGAACCCACCGCGATCATGGACTGGATTGTATGGAAGCCCTTGCCCAGGGGATCGGTACTGGGATCCAGCAGGGTGCACACGCGGTGCTTCTGGTAGTCGTGCAGGACGACCCAGTCGACTTCCGGCTGGCACAGCTGGTCTTCATAACTGACCAGCGTTCCGATGCCGATGACGGCCGCCAGCACCACCGGTATCAGCAGCTTGAACGACAGGCCGGCGAAATAGATGACGCAGAAACCCGCGCCGAACACCAGCAGCGCGGTGCCCAGGTCGGGCTGGCGCACGATCAGCAGGAAGGGCACGCCCAGCAGCAGGCCGGCGAACAGGAAATCGCGTATGCGGACCTGGCCTTCGTGGCGCTGGAAGTACCAGGCCAGCATCAGGGGCAGCGCGATCTTCATCATTTCCGAAGGCTGGATGCGCGTCACGCCCAGGTTCAGCCAGCGCGTCGCGCCCTTGCTGGTTTCGCCGAAAAGCTCGACGGCCAGCAGCAGCGCCACGCCCAGCACGTAGGCCGGCGGCGCCAGCTTCATCAGCCACTTGGGAGGCATCAGCGCCACCGCCCACATGGCGAAGAACGCGATGACGAAGTTGCGCGACTGGTCCGCGAAGCGCCAGTCGGTGCTGCCCACCGCCGAGTGCATCACCGTCAGCCCCAGGGCCGTCAACAGGACCAGGATGCACAGCAGGGGCCAGTCGAACGCCGTCACGACGCGCAGGAGGATCAGGGCCAGGCGCTTCATCGATCGGTCCCCGTGGTCGGCGTGGCTTCCGTGCGGACCGCGACCACCGGTTGGCGCGGCGGCGCGTCCGCCTGGTTGCGCGAGGCGTCCGGCCGGCGCGGCGGCGTGTCGGGCTGCCTGCCGGCGACGCGGGATGTGGCGGGAGGCGTGACGGGAGGCGTGGCGAGCGGCTTGGCGGGAGCCGCGGCGGATGGTTTGGCGAGAGGCGCGAGGGCCGGCGCGCCGGTCTCATTCGCCGCGACGCTGGGCTGTTTCGGGGGCATGTCGGGTTGATCCTGAAGCAGCCACGCATCGAATACCTTGCGTGCGATCGGTGCGGCGGCGCTGGCGCCCCAGCCGGCGTTTTCCACGATCAGGGCGACCGCGATGCGTGGATGATCGGCCGGCGCGAAGCCCATGAACAGGGCGTGGTCGCGCAGCCGCTCGTCCACGGCGCTGGCGTGATAGCGCGCGCCACGCAGGCTGTAGACCTGCGCGGTGCCGGTCTTGCCGGCGGCCTGGTAGGCCGCGCCGCGAAAAGGCTGCCGCGCCGTGCCCACACGCACCACGTCGGCCATGGCGCCCTTCACCACGTCCAGGTTGGCCTGGTGCAACGGTATCTGGTAGTTCGGCGTGCTGGGCGTGGTGACGAACAGGCCCGTGCGCGGATCTTCCACCGAGTGCACCAGGTGCGGCTTGCGGTACAGCCCGTTGTTCGCCAGCGTCGACGTGGCTTGCGCCAGCTGCAGGATGGTAAAGGCGTTGTAGCCCTGACCCACCGCCACCGACACGGATTCGCCGGCATACCAGCGCTGCTTGTCCTTGTCCTTGTACGCGCTGCGTTTCCAGGCCGTGGACGGCAGCACGCCGCGCTTTTCGCCGTCCAGGTCGATGCCGGTGATCTGGCCGAACCCGAACTGCTTGGTGAAGTCGTGCAGCGCGTCCACGCCGATTTCAGGCCCGAGCGAAAAGAAATAGGTATCCGACGACACCACCAGTGCCTTGTGCATGTCGGTGGGACCGAAGACCGCGCCCGCCGCGTTGCGGAATTTCTGTCCGCCGAATTCGAAATAGCCGGGATCCGGAATGCGATCGGTGGCGCGGCGCTTGCCCAGCTCCAGCGCGGCCATGGCGACGAAGGGCTTGTAGGTGGACCCGATGGGATAGGTGCCGTAGATGGGCCGGTTGATCAAGGGATGATCCGGCGATTCGTTCAGCATGCGCCAGTTGTCGACGTCGATGCCGTCGACGAAGAGATTGGGATCGTAGGAAGGCTGCGACACGAAGGCCAGCACTTCCCCGGTGTCCGGGTCGATCGCCACCAATGCGCCGCGCTGGTCGCCGAAGGCTTCCTCGGCCACCTTCTCCAGCCGCATGTCGATGGACAGCTTGATGTCCGAACCCGGCACGGGATCGATGCGGCGCAAGGTGCGCACGGGGCGCCCGCCGGCGGTGACTTCCACTTCCTCCAGCCCGGTGCGGCCGTGCAGCTGCGTTTCCCAGCTTTTCTCTATGCCTTTCTTGCCGATGACGTCGGTGCCGCGGTAATTGCCCAGCTGGCCGCTGGCCTCCAATTCCTCGATATCGCCATCGGAAATCCGGCCGATATAGCCGACGACGTGCGCCGCCGCCTTGCCTTCGGGGTATTCGCGCACCCAGCGGGCGCGCAGCTCCACGCCGGGAAACTGGAATGCGTGCGCGGCGAACCAGGCGGCTTCGGTGTCGTTCAGGTTGTCGCGCAGCGTCAGCGTGGCGTACCGGCTGTTTTCCGCGATGCGCCGCTTGAGCCGGCGCTGGTCGGTCGGGCTCAGGTACACCACCGGCGTCAGGGCCTTGAACAGCGCATCGATATTGCCCACCTGCGCGGGCACGATGTCCAGCGTATAGGTGCGGTAGTTGCGCGCCAGCACGACGCCGTTGCGATCCAGGATCTCGCCGCGGCGCGGCGGGATGGGCACCACCGCGATGCGGTTGCGGTCGGCGCGCTCGGACAGACCTTCGTAGCGGTCCACCTGCAGCATCCAGAAACGGCCGACCAGCAGGCCGAAGCACAGGATGGCGGCCGCGCCGCCCACCCATGCCCGCAACCTGAAGCGCTGTTTCTGCTGAGCGCCGGTTTTTTTGAATTCAAACATGTCGAAAAAAAACGATCAGACCGATGCCGACTCGGCATCGTCGGCACCGCGCGTCGGCAGGTGCAGCAGCCAGCCCGCGACGGGCCACAGGGCCGCGGTAATGGCCGCGCCCACGGCCCAGTCCCAGCCCGGCCATTTGCCGGCTATCCAGGCTTTGATCAGAACGGTCACGAGACGCGCGATCAGGAAGATGGGCAGCATGTGCATGGCCTGGCTCAGCAGGTCGAAGCGCTGCAGCCGGCGATGGAGAATGACGGCGCCATAGGCAACCAGGGTATAGGAAAGCGCATTGCCGCCCAGCACGCCGGCGTCATGCACGTCCATCAACAGGCCGAACACGAACGCCGTCACCATCCCGATGCGGCGCGGTTCGTGCACGCACCAGAACGCGATGACCAGGATCAGGATGTCGGGCGCCTGCCCCCACAGCCGCCAGGGCAGCAGGGAAATCAGCCAGACCAGCAGCACCGAGCCCCACACCATGACGGCGTGCGCCGGACGCGCGACCCGTTCGGGCTCCACCGTCCTGCGCGGGCGCAGCACCCCGCTTTGGGGTTCACTCCGGTTTATCGGACTCACTGGAGTCTGCCTCCTGGCGGTTGACTTCGGCGCGCTTGACGTCGACCTGCAGAACGAGGAAATGGCGATACCGCTCGGGGTGGGCCAGCGGTTCGCACAGCGCGCGGGCGAAGCCCGAGGCGGTATCGCGCTCCACCTTGGTTACTTTCGCCACCGGCAGGCCCGCGGGGAACAGACCGCCCACACCGCTGGTGATAATAGTATCGCCCTCTTTGATGTCGGCGTTGGCGGCAAGGTAGCGCACTTCCATCTTGCCCGGCTGATTACCGCCGAAGGCAATCAGGCGCAGGCCATTGCGCAGGATCTGCACGGGGATGGAGACCTGCTCGTCGGTGACCAGCGCGGCCTCCGCCGTCATGGGCGTCGTGCGCACGATCTGCCCGACCACGCCGCCTTCGTCGATGACCGGCATGCCGGGGGCCAGGCCCTGGCTGCTGCCCTTGTTGAAGACCAGGCGCTGGTTGAAGGCATTGGGCGGCTCGTACAGCACCTCCACCACCACCGCCTGTTGCGACAGGGTATCCGTCACGCCCAGCAGGCGGCGCAGCTGCGCGTTTTCGGCAGCCATCTGGGCCGCATGCGTGGCCACCTGCGCCAGTTCGATGCGCTGGCGCTGCAGCGCTTCGTTTTCCGTGCGCACCAGGTTGGCGGCGTTGTACCACTCGTTGACCTGCTGGACCATGTCGCGCGGCAGCAGGACGGCGCGCTGGAAGGGATACAGGGCGACGGAAACGTAGCGCCGCACGGGCTCCAGCACGCGCCACTGCGAATCGCCCACCAATAGCGCCAGGGCCAGAACGACCAGGATCGCCAGCTTCGCCTCGGCGGGCAGGCCGTGTCGGAACAGCCGCGGTGTGGTGGCGTTAAGTTGAGGCATGGATACTCACGGGCGTAAGGCGCCCGGTGCCGGCCGCCCACCCGTAGCCACCATGATGCGGCGGCCGCGGCCAGGCGTAGGAATCAGTCGTTGATGAAAATGGCGCCGAGCTTTTCCAGATGCTCGAGCGCTTCGCCGCAGCCCCGCACCACGCAGGTCAGCGGGTCATCCGCCACCACTACGGGCAGACCGGTTTCCTCTTGCAGCAGGCGGTCCAGATCGCGCAACAGCGCACCGCCCCCGGTCAGCGCAATGCCCTTGTCGGTAATATCCGCGCCCAGTTCGGGCGGGGTTTGTTCCAGGGCTATCTTCACCGCCGACACGATCTGGTTCAACGGATCGGTCAGCGACTCCAGGATTTCATTGGACGATACCGTGAAACTGCGCGGCACGCCTTCGGCCAGGTTGCGGCCCTTGACTTCGATTTCACGGACTTCCGAACCGGGGAAGGCGGAACCGATCTGCTTCTTGATCAGTTCGGCCGTCGGTTCGCCGATCAGCATGCCGTAGTTGCGGCGGATGTAGTTGACGATGGCTTCGTCGAACTTGTCGCCGCCGACACGGACCGAACCCTTGTACACCATGCCGCCCAGCGAGATGACCGCGACTTCGGTCGTGCCGCCGCCGATGTCCACCACCATGGAGCCGCTGGCGTCGGAAACCGCCAGGCCGGCGCCGATGGCGGCGGCCATGGGTTCTTCGATCAGGTAGACATGCGAGGCGCCCGCCCCCAGCGCGGATTCGCGGATCGCGCGCCGTTCCACCTGGGTCGAACCGCAGGGCACGCAAACGATGATACGCGGGCTGGGCGCCAGCATGTTGCGGGGGTGCACCATGCGGATGAACTGCTTGAGCATCTGCTCGGTGACGGTGAAGTCGGCGATCACGCCGTCCTTCATGGGACGTATGGCTTCGATGTTGCCGGGCACCCGGCCCAGCATCTGTTTCGCTTCATGGCCAACGGCCTGGATGATTTTCTTGCCGTTCGGGCCGCCTTCATGGCGGATCGCGACTACCGATGGCTCATCCAGCACGATGCCTTTGCCGCGAACGTAGATCAGCGTATTGGCCGTGCCGAGATCGATCGCCATATCGCTGGAAAAATAACTACGCAGGAATCCGAACATGGATATAGGCTCAGCTAGATCAGAGAATTTGGGACATGACTGCGACCGGACGCCAGCCAAGAACGGCGCGCCTGCGGGTGCAGCGATTAAACCGTGAATGATAACTTATAATTTCAGGGGAAATAGACCCCAATTCCCGGCTATTCCAGGCTTTGTAACCACTGCTGGCCTGTCATGTAACGGCATCACCAGCAGCTCCACATTTTTTACACTCCCATGGCGCTAAACGAAGAAGACGTGGCCCGCATTGCCCGGCTGGCCCGAATCGAGCTCACCCCGGAACGCCGCGCGCATGCGCTGCAGGAGCTCAACGGCATGCTCCACATCATCGAGCGCCTGCAGCAGGAAGACACCGCGGGTGTCGAGCCCATGGCGCATCCCCTGTCCGCGCTGGACGAGGTCGAATTGCGCCTGCGTGAAGACAAAGTGACGGAATCCGGCTCCGAAGCCGAGCGCGTGGCCCTGATGAGCAACGCGCCGGAAGCGCAGGCCGGCCTGTTCCTGGTCCCCAAGGTGTTGGAGTAACCATGAGCAAATCCGCCTTGCACACACAATTCGCCGACATCGCGGCCCTGCGCCAGGCGCTGGACCGGCGCGACGTCAGCGCCGTCGAACTGGCGTCCAGCGCGCTGGACGCCGCCCAGTCGGCCGCCAGCCTCAATGCCTTCCTGCACATCGACGCGGAACTCACCCTGGACCAGGCGCGCGCCGCCGATGCCGCCCTGGCGTCGGGCACGGCCGGGCCCCTGACGGGCGTGCCCATCGCGCACAAGGATGCCTTCGTGACGCGCGGCTGGCGCACGACCGCCGGCAGCCGCATGCTGGACGGCTACGTCAGCCCCTTCGACGCCACCGTGGTCGAGCGCCTGCAACAGGCCGGCGCGGTGTCCATCGGCAAGCTGAACTGCGACGAATTCGCCATGGGGTCCGGCAACGAGAACTCCGCCTACGGCCCGGTACGCAATCCCTGGGACACGGATGCCGTGCCCGGCGGTTCGTCGGGCGGATCGGCGGCCGCGGTGGCGGCGCGCCTGGTGGCCGCGGCCACCGGCACCGATACCGGCGGCTCGGTGCGGCAGCCCGCCGCGCTGTGCGGCGTCACCGGCATCAAGCCCACCTACGGCACGGTATCGCGCTTCGGCATCGTGGCCTTCGGCTCCAGCCTAGACCAGGCCGGTCCGCTGGCAGCCAGCAGCCGCGACGCCCTGGCCCTGCTGGACGTTATGGCGGGCTTCGATCCGCGCGATGCCACCAGCGTCGAACGCTGCGGCAAGGACACCAACGAACCGGGCCGCGTGCGGCGCGACTTCGATACGGCCCAGACGGCCTATGACGCCGCCGGCGCCCGGCCCTTGGCCGGCTTGCGTATCGGCGTGCCGGCGGAATACCTGGGCGACGGCCTGGCCGACGACGTCCGCGCCGCCGTGGAAGCGGCCCTGGCGCAGTTCGTCGCGTTGGGCGCGCAGCGCGTGGATATTTCGCTGCCGCGCACCGAACTGGCGATTCCCGCCTATTACGTCATCGCGCCGGCCGAAGCGTCCAGCAACCTGGCGCGCTACGACGGCGTGCGCTATGGCCATCGCGCCGCGCAGTACGGCGACCTGACGGAAATGATCAGCCGTTCGCGCGCCGAAGGCTTCGGCGACGAAGTGCGGCGCCGCATCCTGATCGGCACCTATGTGCTGTCGCACGGCTATTACGACGCCTATTACCTGCAGGCCCAGCGCCTGCGCCGCCTGATCGCGCAGGACTTCCAGCGCGCACTGACGCAGTGCGACGTCATCATGGGCCCGGTGGCACCCACGGTGGCGAAGAACATTGGCGACAACCGCGACGATCCCACGGCGGACTGGCTGGCGGACGTTTACACCCTGGGTGTCAGCCTGGCCGGACTGCCCGCGATGTCGGTGCCTTGCGGCTTCGGCGCCGGCGTGCACGCCAGCCGGCCGGTGGGCCTGCAGATCATCGGCAACTACTTCGACGAAGGCCGCCTGCTGGCGATCGCCGATCGCTATCAGCAGGCAAGCGACTGGCACCGCCGGTCCCCCGGCGATCAGCGCGCCGGCAGCACGGTGGAGCACAACTGACATGAACTGGGAAATCGTCATCGGACTGGAAACGCATACGCAGCTTTCCACCGAATCGAAAATCTTCTCCGGCAGCAGCACGCGCTTCGGCGCGGCGCCGAACACGCAGGCCAACCTGGTCGACCTGGCCTTGCCGGGCAGCCTGCCGGTGATGAACCGCGCGGCCGCGGAGCGGGCGATCCGCTTCGGGCTCGCCGTGGGCGGGCGCATCGCGCCGCGCTCGATCTTCGCCCGCAAGAATTATTTCTACCCCGACCTGCCCAAGGGCTACCAGATCAGCCAGTACGAAATCCCGGTGGTCAGCGGCGGCTCGATCTCGTTCTTCGTCGGTGAAACGGCCAAGACCGTGCAGTTGACGCGCGCGCATCTGGAAGAAGACGCCGGCAAGTCGCTGCACGACGAGTTCCACCTGGCCAACGGCGCGCCGGCCAGCGGCATCGACCTGAACCGCGCCGGCACGCCTCTCCTGGAAATCGTCAGCGAACCGGAAATGCGCTCGGCCGCGGAAGCCGTGGCCTATGCCCGCGCCCTGCACAGCCTGGTGGTCTGGCTGGGGATCTGCGACGGCAACATGCAGGAAGGCTCGTTCCGCTGCGACGCCAACGTGTCGGTGCGCCCGGTCGGGCAGAAGGAATTCGGCACCCGCGCGGAGATCAAGAACGTCAACTCTTTCCGCTTCCTGGAACGCGCCATCGTCTACGAAGCGCGCCGCCAGATCGAACTGATCGAGGACGGCGGCACGGTGGTGCAGGAAACCCGCCTGTACGACGCCGACCGCGACGAAACCCGCAGCATGCGCAGCAAGGAAGACGCGCACGACTACCGCTACTTCCCCGATCCGGACCTGCCGCCGCTGGTGATCGCATCGGCCTGGGTCGAAGAAGTACGCGCCACCATGCCCGAACTGCCGGCCGACAAGCGCGCCCGCTTCGAAACGCAGTATGGGCTGTCGGCCTACGATGCGGCGCAATTGACCACCAGCCGCGACATGGCGGACTATTTCGAGGCGGTCGCCCGCGCGCTGCCGGAAGGCCAGGCCAAGCAGGCGGCCAACTGGGTGATGGGCGAACTGGCCGCGGCACTGAACCGCTCGGAAATCGACGTCGCCGCGTCGCCCGTCGCCGCGCCCGCGCTGGCGGCGCTGATCGCGCGCATCCTGGACGGCACGATCTCCAACAAGATCGCCCGTGACGTGTTCGCGGGAATGTGGGCGGGCGAACAAGGCGGCCAGGCCGACGCGATCATCGAGGCGCGCGGACTCAAGCAGATCAGCGATACGGGCGCCATCGGCGCCATGATCGACGAGGTCCTGGCGGCCAACCCGGCCGTGGTCGACGAGTATCGGGCGGGCAAGCAGAAGGCCTTCAATTCCCTGGTGGGGCAGATCATGAAAGCCGCCAAGGGCAAGGCCAATCCGCAGCAGGTCAACGACCTGCTGAAGCAGAAGCTGGGATAGCGGGCGGGCGCCGTCTTGCGCCGCCATCCCGCGGCGCCGGGCTCAGCCCGTCACGCCGTACTTCTGCCGGTATGCCAGCACGGCCTGCCGGTGTTCGGCGAATTCCGGCGCGTTTTCGAGCAGGGCCAGGATATCGGTCAGCGACGCGATGCTGACCACGGGGATGCCGTAGGTGCGCGCCACGTCCTGCACCGCCGAATGCGTGGACAGGGCGTCGTCCGGCCCCGCGCGTTCCATGCGATCCAGCGCGATCAGCACCGCCGCGGGCTCGGCGCCGGCGGCGCGGATGATGTCCACGGATTCACGAACCGACGTACCCGCGGTGATCACATCATCGATGATGACGACCTTGCCCTTGAGCGGCGCGCCGACCAGCGTGCCGCCTTCGCCGTGGTCCTTGGCTTCCTTGCGGTTGTAGGCAAAGGGAATGGCGCGGCCGCCGCCGCGCGGGTCGGCCGCCAGCGCCATGGCCGTCCCGGTGGCCAGGGGGATGCCCTTGTACGCGGGCCCGAACAGCATGTCGAAGGACAGTCCGGAATCCAGCAAGGCGCCGGCGTAGAACGCCCCCAGCCGGTTCATCGACGCACCGTCGCTGAACAGGCCGGCATTGAAGAAATAAGGACTCATGCGTCCCGACTTGACCTTGAAGCTGCCGAAGCGCAACACGCCCTGATCCAGGGCGAAACGGACGAATTCGACGGACGGAGCGGCAGTAGCGGTCATACGGTCACCGGGAAGCAAAGGGATAACGGGGCAAACCGGAATTATGCCTGCTCCCCGCCGGCGCCGCCGAGCACGTCCGCCCCCATTTCTAGTACCCTAGCGGCCATCCCCAGATCGACAGGCAGCCATGCTCCGCATCATTTCCGCCAACCTGAACGGTATCCGGTCCGCCGCCAACAAGGGCTTCTTTCCCTGGATCGCCAAGCAGAACGCCGATTTCATCTGCCTGCAGGAACTCAAGGCGCAGGCCGCCGACATGACCCTGGAAATGCTCAATCCGCCGGGGCTGTACGGGTACTTCCACTACGCCGAGAAAAAAGGCTATAGCGGCGTGGGCGTCTACGCCCGCACGCAGCCGCTGCAGGTGATAGAAGGCCTGGGCGTGCCGGAAATCGACAGCGAAGGACGCTACCTGGAACTGGTCTACGACCGGCTCTCGATCATCTCGGTCTACCTGCCATCCGGGTCCAGCGGCGAACACCGGCAGACCGCCAAGTTCGCCTTCATGGAGCATTTCTACAGCCACCTGGCCTCGCTCGTGAAGTGCGGCCGGCAGGTCGTGCTGTGCGGCGACTGGAACATCGCGCACAACGAGATCGACCTGAAGAACTGGAAAGGCAACATGAAGAACAGCGGCTTCCTGCCGGAAGAACGCGCCTGGCTGACCAAGGTGTTCGCCGACCTGGGCTGGACCGACGTCTATCGCGGCCTGCATCCCGAGACCACGGGCGAGGCCTATACCTGGTGGAGCAACCGCGGCCAGGCCTGGGCCAAGAACGTCGGCTGGCGCATCGATTACCAGATCGCCACGCCGGACATTGCCGGCACCGCCAGGGCCGCGTCCATCTACAAGGACGAACGATTCAGCGACCACGCGCCGCTGACGATCGACTACGACACCACGCTGTAGGCGCCGCGCGCCTCCTGCCCCGTCCTCCCCCGTCCAAGCCCCATCCTGCCCGCCTTGCCGGCGTCCTGTCCTAAGCCAGGCGCAGGCCCTGCTGCACCCCGACGGTTTCCATGAAGCGATCGGGCGACACCGGCCGGCCCAGCAGGAAGCCCTGCAGCGAGTTGCAGCCCAGGCGCGTCAGGAACTCCTGCTGTTCGCGGGTTTCGACGCCTTCGGCGACGATCTGCAGGTTCAGCGTCTGCCCCAGCGCGACGATGGCCGACACGATGGCGGCGTCTTCCGTATCGTTCTGCAGTTCGCGGACGAAGCCGCGGTCGATCTTCAGCTCGGTGGCGGGCAGGCGCTTCAGGTACATCAGGCTGGAATAGCCCGTGCCGAAATCGTCGATCGATATCCGCACGCCCATCTCGTGCAGCTGGCGCAGCGTGACCAGCGTGCTTTCCACATCGCGCATCGCGGTGGACTCGGTGATCTCCAGCGTCAGGCTGCTCGCCGCCAGGCCATGCCGGGCCAGGGCGCCGGCCACCGCCTGCACCAGCCCGGCGTGATTGAACTGCTGCAGGGACAGGTTCACCGCGACGGACCATTCGGTATGGCCTTCGTCGTACCAGATCTTCATCTGCCGGCAGGCTTCATCGAGCACCCAGTCGCCGATCTGGATGATCAGGCCGGTCTTTTCCGCCAAGGGGATGAACACCGCCGGCTGCACCAGGCCACGCGCCGGATGCTTCCAGCGCAGCAGCGCTTCGGCGCCAATCACAGCGCCCGTGCCGGCATCGAACTTGGGCTGGTACTGCAGCAGCAACTCGTCACGGGCCAGGGCATGGCGCAGGTCGCGCAGCAGCTCGACCTGGTTCTGCACGTCGCGGTTCATCGATGCTTCAAAATAGCAATACGTGTTGCGCCCCGACGATTTGGCGAAGTACATCGCCGCGTCGGCGTTGGCCAGCAACTGCTGCTGGTTGTCGCCGTCGCCGGGGTAGACCGCGATGCCCATGCTCGCGGACACATGCAACTGGTGGCCGTCGATATCGAAGTCGTTCTCCATGATCCTGACCAGCTTGGCCGCCACCGTCGACGCATCGGCGGGCTCGTCGATCTGGGCGATCAGCACGAATTCGTCGCCGCCCAGCCGCGCCACCGTATCCTGGGCCCGCACGTTGGCGCGGATGCGCGCCGCGACTTCGATCAGCAGGCGGTCGCCGGTGTGATGCCCATAGGCGTCGTTGACCGCCTTGAATCCATCCAGGTCCATGAACATCACGGCGAAATACCCGCGTTCGCGCGTCGCGGTGTGGATGGCCTGCTGCAGCCGGTCCTCCAGAAGCAGGCGGTTGGGCAGCTTGGTCAGGTTGTCGTGCAGCGCCAGATAGGTCAGTTCCTCGTTGGCTTCCGCCAGCGACGACGCCAGCACGGACGTGCGGGCCTCCATGCGCAGGTCCAGCACGGACGTGATCAGGGCGATGGCGATCACGGCCAGCGTGACGACGATGATTACGATGGCCAGCCAGTTGTTGTCCAGGCCGCGTTCGGCGCCGCCGGCGGCCAGGCAGATGCTGCCCAAGGGGAATCGGGCGGCCGCCATGCCCGTATAGTGCATGCCGACGATCGCGCCGCCCATCACCAGCGACGCGCCCGTCCGCAGCAGGTGCGGGTGGCGTCGGTCATGGCGCAGCCGGAAGCCGATCCACATGGCGCAGCCCGATGCCACGACCGCGATCAGCACGGAAGCGATCACCAGCAAGGGCTGGTAGTCGATACCCGGCGACATGTGCAACGCGGCCATGCCGGTGTAATGCATGCCCGCCACGCCCGCCCCCATCAACAGCGCGCCGCCGGCCAGGCGCCCCCAGGACAGCGTGGCCTGGCAGATCTGCCACAGGGCAAAGGCAGCCGACACGATCGCGATAAGCAGCGACAGCGCCGTCAGGCCGGGCGCGTAGTCCAGGGGGATGGGCAGGCTGAAGGCCAGCATGCCGACGAAATGCATGGACCAGATGCCGACGCCGATCGCGACGGCGCCGCCCGCCAGCCACCAGCGCGCGGCCGCGCCGCGTGCCGACGCGATGCGGGCGGTCATGTCCAGTGCCGCGTAGGAGGCAAGGACCGCCACCACCAGCGAACATAGCACCAGCGCGGTGTTATAGCTGCCCACGTACATTTCCGATCCCTTTGAGAAACGGCTTGCAGCGTCCCGGGGCGCGCCCTCCGCACGCTTGGCGGGGATTACCGTTTACGGGATATCGGATGGAATCATGAAGAATTAAGGCGAATTTACAGAATGTAGTAATTCAGGCCGGCCCGGGAGCGGGTCACGGCGCGGGGTTCGCCTGCCGCGGCCCGCTGTCGGGCGCTGTGCCGGGCGCCGGGCGCTGCCGGGATCCGTGGCGGGTACGCGGACCGAGGCCTAGCGCGCGGGCTGCCGCACCACCAGGACGTCGCACGGCGCCTTCTCCATCAGTGCATCCGCCACGCTGCCGATCGCCGTGCGGATCAGGCCGGTGCTGCCGTGCGTGCCGGTGACCAGCAGATCGCAATCCGTCTGCTCGGCATAGGCGATCAGGACCCGCTCCGCCAAGCCGGCCGCGACCTGGATCTTCGGCTTTTCGGCGCCATGCAGCTCCGGCGTGTCTTCCAGGAACTGGGCCGCCGCCTCCTCCGCCGTCCGCTGGAAGCCCTTGGAATTCAGGTCGTCCCTGCGATTCCCCGGCAGATCGAAGGCATGGAACAGGGTCAGCCCCGACACCGGCAACAGCGACAGGGCCGCGCGCAGGGCCGGCCGCGAGGCCTCGGAAAAATCACTCGCGACCACCGCGTCGCGATACGGCCGCCGCGCGCGCCGCCTGACCACCAGCACCGGGGTCGGCGATTCCCGCACCAGCCGTTCGACCGTGGTCCCCAGCAGGATGCGGCCCAGGGTTTCGTCGCGCGCCACGCCCGCGACGATCAGGGAGCAGGCGTTTTCTTCCGCGGCCTGTCGCAGCAGCCGGACCGGTTCGCCGCAGCGCACCACGACGTCGACGTCGACATCGACGTCTTCCATATCCCTGAGCAGGGCGCGACGCGCCTGAGATTCACGCTGGGTGACGGAAGGCTGCGACGTCAGCCGCGCGCGGGACTGCGACTCGATGACGTGCAAGGCGATGACGGACGTTTCGAACTGGCGCGCCAGCAATATCGCGCGATCCAGGGCGCGGTCGCCACGCGCGCTCAGGTCCGTGGCAAGCAGGATAGGCCCCGCAAAGGTGTGCATGATTGTCTCCCGGAATGGAATAATCCCCGCCCCCGCGTCCATTCTCGTTTTTTGTCGCGCGGCGCCTGCCGTGAGCACGCCGCGCGCCCGGCACGCCTGCTAGGGTGCCGTCTGGCCACGCACCAGCATGACATCGCTAGGCAGCGACTCCAGCAGGCGTTCCGCCACGCTACCCACCATCGCGCCCATGATGCCCTTCATGCGCTGCGCCCCGGCGACCACCAGATCGCAGCGCTGCTGGAAAACATACTCCGACAAGACGGTTTCGGGCTCTCCGTACTGCACCACGGTGTCGGCCGGCACGCCGGGCGGCAGATCGCCATGGGCCTCGAGAAACCGGTGCATCTCGTTGTCCAGGTCCCGCTGCAGCGCCTCCGGCGCATGGGCGGCGTCGCCGGGCATGCCCAGCACCGTGTCGCAGGCGTGGAACAGCGTGAGCGGCGTGCCGGGCAGCAGCCCCGCCGCCAGCCGCAGCGCATGGCCCGATTCGGGCGAAAAGTCGGTGGCGACGATGCCCTTCGGATACGGTCCGTGCGGACGGTTCTTCACCACCAGCACCGGCGCGGCCGATTGGCGCACCAGCTTGCGCACGGTGGAGCCGAGCAGCAGCTTGCCCAGCGATTCGTTGCGCCCGACGCCGGTGACGACCAGGCCGCAGGACGATGCCTGCGCCGCCGCCAGTATCTGTTCCGCGGCATCGCCGCTTTCCACGCGGATATCGCAGTCGATGCCGGCGGCATCCAGGTCCAGGCCCAGGCGATAGCGTGCCCATGCCCGATGGTCTTCGCTCAGCCGATGCCAGGCCGGCGCGCCGCCGGCGCCAGCTGGCATGCCGGGCTCCATCACGTGCACGGCGATCAGGCGGGCGCCCTGTATCCGGGCCAGCGCCACGGCGCGATCCAGGGCACGATCGCCCTGGGCGCTGAGGTCGGTAGCCACCAGGATGGGGGCGGCGGGCTGGGAATGCGCATACGTCGACATGAATGGCCTCCGTGAGCAACGAAGCCATTATGACCGCGCAGGAATCAAAACGACAATGCGCCGAAGGAATCGGGGTGCGCGAAAAACCGATAGGGAGGCTAGGCCTGGTCCAGCGCCTGGATTTCACGCCGGCGCAGGTACAGCAGCACCAGCCCGGGCAGCGCGATCAGCACCGTGACCAGGAAGAACGGCGCCCAGCCCATCCGGTCGACCAGGACCGGCGTCAGCGGTCCGGCCAGATAGGTGCGGCCCACCGCCGCCATCGCCGACAGCAGCGCGAACTGCGTGGCCGAAAATTCCTGCTTGCACAACGCCATGACCAGCGCCACGAAGGACGCCGTGCCCAGCCCGCCGCACAGGTTTTCCAGGCCCACGGCGGCCGCCATCAGGGGCAGGCTGCCGGGCTTGAGCGCGACCAGCCAGTAGCCCAGGTTGGACACCGCCTGCAGCACGCCGAACAGCATCAGCGACCGGTAGAGGCCCATGCGGGCCATGATGGATCCGCCAGCCAGCGCGCCCACGATGGTGGCCGCCAGACCCAGCAGCTTGTTCACCGTGCCGACTTCGGTCGGCGTGAAGCCGCCCCCGCGCAGCAGGAAGGTGGTGGACAGGGCGCCGGCGAACGCATCGCCCAGCTTGTACAGCACGATCAGGACCAACAGGCTGATGGCGCCGCGGCGCGAGAAGAACTCCCGCAGGGGCTCCACCACCGCCTCCAGCAGCGAGGGCGGCGACGGCGCGGGACGCTCGGGCTCCGGCGCCCATAGCGTGGCCAGCACGCCGATCGCCATCAGGCCGCCCATCAGCACATAGGTATTGCCCCAGCCCAGCCAGCCATCGGCCAGGATCAGGGCCAGGCCGCCCGATACCAGCATGGCGATGCGGTACCCCAGCACCTTGACGGCCGCGCCGCCGCCCCGCTCGTCCTTATGCAGGACGTCGGTGCTGTAGGCGTCGAAGGCAATGTCCTGCGTCGCCGACAGAAAGGCGACCACCACCGCCAGCAGGGCCAGCGGCATCAGCGCGCTGTCCGGCGACAGCATGCCCATGGCGGCGATGCCCACCGCCAGGGCCAATTGCGTCGCAAGCATCCAGCCGCGCCGGCGTCCCAGGATGGGTACGGCATAACGATCGATCAGGGGCGCCCACAGGAACTTGAGAGTGTAGGCCGTGCCCACCAGCGTCAGGAAACCGATGTCCTGCAGCGATACGCCGGCCACCGTGGCCCAGGCCTGCAGCGTCCCGCTGGTCAGCGCCAGCGGCAGTCCGCTGGAAAAACCCAGCGCCAGCATGGGCGCGACACGGCGGCTTGTGTAAAGGCGGGCGGCGGACGAAATACCTGGTCTCCGTGACAGCGGGCCTGCCGGCCGGCATTCAACCGGCGGCGAAGCGATAGACCGCCAGCGTGCTGCGCCATCCGGGCAACAGCTTGACTTCGCGGTCGTCGTTGAACGTGGCCCGCTGCAGAATGCGCAGCCCCAGCTTGGCGGCCAGGTCCTCGAAATCGCGCAGCGTGCACAAATGAATGTTGGGCGTGTTGTACCACTCGTAAGGCATCTGTCCCGTCACCGGCATGCGCCCGCGCAGGATGGACCAGCCGTGCGGCCAATAACCGAAGTTGGGGAAGGATACGACGCCGTACTTCGCCACGCGCGCCATTTCCCGCAGGATATGCTCGCTGCGATGCATGGACTGCAGGGTCTGCGACAGGACCACCGTATCGAACTGGCCGGCGTCGAACAGCGCCAGGCCATCTTCCAGGTTTTGCTGGATCACGTCCACCCCGCGGCGCACGCATGCGATCACGTAATGGTCGTCGATTTCGACACCGGCGCCGCGCACCTGGCGCTGATCGCGCAGCCACGCCAGCAATTCGCCGTCTCCGCATCCCAGGTCCAGCACGCGCGAACCCGGGTTGATCCAACTGGCGATGCGCGCCAGGTCGGCGCGCAGTTCCGTGCGGGCACCCGCTATCATTCGGCCCCCCTGGGTTCGAGCGCGCGGGGCGGCAAGCCCAGCTCATGCGCGATCCGGTCGTAATAGGCGCGCACCACCGCGTGATAGCGCGCGTCGTCCAGCAGGAAGGCATCGTGGCCGTGCGGCGCGTCGATCTCCGCATAGGTGACCGGGCGGTTGTTCTTCAGCAGGGCCCGCACGATCTCGCGCGATCGCTCCGGCGGGAAACGCCAGTCCGTGCTGAAGGACACCAGCAGGAAGCCCGCGCTCGCCGCCGCCAGCGAACGCGCCAGGTCGCCGCCATGCGTGCGCGACGGATCGAAGTAATCCAGGGCGCGCGTAATCAGCAGATAGGTGTTGGCGTCGAAATAGCGCGAGAATTTTTCGCCCTGGTAGCGCAGATAGGATTCGACTTCGAATTCGACGTCGTAACCGTAGCGGTACTCGCCATTGGCGCCGGGTTCGCGCTGCGTGCGGCCGAACTTCTCCGCCATGTCGTCCTGCGACAGATAGGTGATGTGCCCGAGCATGCGCGCGACCGCCAGGCCCCGATGCGGCACCGTGCCATGGGCGTAATAATCGCCGCCATGGAAATCGGGGTCCGTGATGATGGCGCGGCGCGCCACTTCGTTGAACCCGATGTTCTGCGCCGACAGGCGCGGCGTGCTGGCGATGACCACGCAATGCGCCACGCGGTCGGGACATGCGGTGGCCCAGCTCAGGGCCTGCATGCCGCCCAGCGAACCGCCCATGACGGCGGCGAACCGGCCGATGCCGAAATGGTCGGCCACGCGCGCCTGGGCGTGCACCCAGTCTTCGACCGTGAGCACCGGGAAGGCGGCGCCCCAGGGCTTGCCGGTTTCCGGATTGATGCTGGCCGGCCCGGTCGAACCGAAGCAGGAGCCCAGGTTGTTGATGCCGATCACGAAGAAGCGCTCGGTATCGACGGGCTTGCCCGGACCGACCATGTTGTCCCACCAGCCGATATCCTTGGGGTCGTCCGCCGAGATGCCGGCCACGTGGTGCGAGGCGTTCAGCGCGTGGCATACCAGCACCGCATTGCTGCGCTCGGCGTTCAAGGTGCCGTAGGTTTCCACCGCCAGTTCGTAGCTGGGCAGGGACTGGCCGTTGGCCAGCAGCAGGGGCTCGGTGAATTTCAGGAAGACGGGCGCCACCACTCCGACGGAATGGGACGCCGGGGGCGGCGCGGCGGGCGGGACGCCGGCGGCTACGGCCGACGTGGATACGGGGGCGGCAGCGCGTTGACCGGCAGGTTGCGCGGATACGCCCGCGCCAGCGGATTGCTCGATGGTTGCAGTCATGCAGACCTCTTTAGCTGGATTTATCAGGCGCCCGCAAGCGGATCAGGCAAATCGGCGCCACCGAAATGAAGGGCTGATTCTAGCACTCGGCCGGAACCCTGCAGACCCAAGGGGCCCCGGTCGGCCGCGGGCCGCGCCCTCGGACCTGCCGCCACGGTCCCGCCGGAGCGGAATCGCCGCCGCAATTCCCATTCGGGTCATCGCTGGGCCGCGGCCGACGGCTATCGCACCATCGCCGGCATTCCCGCCTTCCCGCTTCATCCCGCCGTCACGGCAACGATGCACCGATGCCAGAAAAGAAGTTGTCAGAACGCGAGGCTGCCTGCCTGCAATGGGCGGCAGCCGGCAAGACCAGCCGGGAAACCGCCATGATCCTCGGCGTTACCGAGCGGACCGTGAATTTCCACCTGCAGAACGCCTGCCGCAAGCTGTGCGCGCGCAACCGCCGCGCCGCCGTGGCCACGGCGCTGACCTGCGGCCTGCTGGCCGCCTGCCGCGTCGACGGCGGCGAGCACTGAGCGGGCGCCCGGCCGTTCAACGGCCATTGAAACGCAGCGAGCCGACGAACTCGCGCGCCTGCGCCTCCGGCAGTCCCCGTTCCGACCCGGTGGCGACCGCTTCCACCAGCATCCCGTCGTGGACCCACACCCGCGCCAATGCCCATACGGGGTGGCCGCCCACCTGGCCGCGGACCGTCACGTCCACGCCATAGTCCGGCGCCACGGCCGGCGGCGTGGCGTGCAGGTTCTCATGCAGGGATCTCACCAGGTCCGCCGCCAGCGCGCGCTGGCCGGCCGGGTCGCCGGCCAGGTCCGGCGGCAAGGGGGCGTATCCCACGGCGAACACCGCGTCGTCCACCCTGGCCGACGTCAGGGAAAAGCGCAGCATGCGGCCGCCCAGGCCGATGCTGCGCGTATCCGTGTCGGGACGCGCGGGAAAATTGGCGCGGGCCGCGCCGTCGGCGATCTGCACTTCGCGCCAGTTGTAGGTCGGCGTGCAGGCGCCGAGCAGCGTCAGGCACAGCGCCACCAACGCCACGGACCAGCAGCCCTGCCCGGCCGGAAAGTGGCGCCTGTTGTATCGTCCTCGCGGCATCGTTGTATCGCTCCCCCGACCGATCGGCGTATAACGGTCATGCGTCATTGTCGCCCAAGCCCGGGACCGGGCCGCCGCCAGCGGGCGCCAGGATAGGCCCTGGCCGGCACGGGTTACTCGACGCACCCATGGACGCAACCCGTAAAATCAGCCTCCATCAACCTGGATCATAAGAAAGAAGCCTGCCGTGACCGATATTTCCGCCCGTCGATACGCCCGCCTGGACGCCAACCGGGATCTGCTTACCCGTACCCTGCGCGGCATCGAAAAAGAGGGCCTGCGGGTCGACGACCACGGGCATCTGGCGCGTACGCCGCATCCGGTCGCGCTGGGTTCGGCGCTGACCAACGAACACATCACCACCGACTATTCCGAAGCGCTGCTGGAGCTGATCACCGGCACCCACCGCGACATCGGCAGCCTGTTGGGCGAACTGGCGGACATTCATCGTTTCGTCAACGCCAACCTGGGCGGCGAACTGATCTGGAACCAGTCCATGCCGGCGGCCCTGCCGTCCGAGGCGGACATTCCCATCGCCTGGTACGGCAAGTCCAATACCGGCATGCTCAAGCATGTCTACCGCCGCGGGCTGGCGCATCGCTACGGCAAGACCATGCAGTGCATCGCCGGCGTGCACTACAACTTTTCGCTGGACGACGGCATCTGGACCTTGCTGGAGCCGCCGGGCGCCAGCGAGCAGGAACGCCGCTCGGCCGGCTACATCGGCCTGATCCGCAATTTCACGCGCTATTCCTGGCTGTTGATGTACCTGTTCGGCGCCGCGCCGGCCCTGTCCAAGGACTTCCTGCGCGGCCGCGAACACCCCTTGCAATCGCTGGACGCCGATACCCTGTACCTGCCCTACGCCACCAGCCTGCGCATGGGCGACCTGGGCTATCACAATCCGGCGCAGTCCCAGCTCAAGCCCTGCTACAACGATCTGTCGACCTTCCTGCAACGCCTGTACGCGGCGGTGACGATGCCCTGGCCCGCCTACGAGGCCATCGGCACCAAGCGCGACGGCGAGTGGATCCAGCTGAACACCAACGTCCTGCAGATCGAAAACGAGTACTACTCGAGCATCCGGCCCAAGCGCGCCACCGGCCGCTGCGAGCGCCCCATCACCGCGCTGGCCGAGCGTGGCGTCCAGTACGTGGAAGTCCGCTGCCTGGACATCGATCCCTTCGAGCCCGTCGGCATCGCCGCCGACACGGCGCGGTTCGCCGATGCCTTCCTGCTGTTCTGCGCCACCAGCGACAGCCCGTATTTCGACGACGCCGGCTTCTGTAGCACCAGCGCGGGCAACTTCAACCGTGTCGTCAACGAAGGCCGCCGGCCCGGACTGGAACTGGTGCGCGAAGGCGCGTCCGTGTCCCTGCGCATCTGGGGCAAGGAACTGCTCGACCGCATCCTGCCGTATGCCGAATTGCTGGACGCCGCGTATGGCGGGACGGCCTACCGGCAGGCGGTGGCCGCGCAAGCCGGCAAGCTGGACGAACCGCAGTCCACGCCGTCGGCGCGCCTGCTGGATGAGCTCAAGCGCAGCGGCGCCAGCTTCCTGGAATACACCTTGCGGCAGAGCCGCCAGCATGCCGATACCCTGCTGGCCTCGCCGCTGGAATCCGGCAAGGCGGCGCGGTACGCCGAAACGGCGCGCGCCTCGCTGGCCGACCAGGCCGCGATCGAGGCCGGCGACACGATGGATTTCGATACATACGTCGCACGCTACCACCAGGCCCTGAAGCCGCCCAAGTGACCCGCGCGGGCAGCGACATTCCGCGCGTATGATCGGAACCGGCGCCGGACGTTTCGTCCTGGCGCGCCTGCATCCTGGGCAAGTGGTACGAAATCGCCCGACTGCCTACGCCGCAGCTTCCCACGGCGGCGCTGGACAAGGCCAGGTCGATCGCCCGCGCCGAAGGCTATCCGGTTGATGAACTGGTCTACACCACGCAAAGCGACGCCAGGCTGAACGCCCGGTAAGCGGCGCGTCCCCAGCGGCCGCCACGTCGCGGGCGTGGCCGGCCACCATAAAAAGCAGAGGAGTCAGCCCCATGAACCGCTATTCATCCATCGCCACCGGCATCACGGCGCTCGCATTGCCGCTCGTGTTTTCCGCTTCGGCGCACGCCCATCACGGCTGGTCGTGGGCCGATACGGAGCAGATGACCCTGACCGGCGTCGTGCAGAAGGTGGTCGTCGCGCCGCCGCATCCCTATCTGGACGTGCAGACGCAGAATGACGGCGTGTGGCGGGTCGAACTGGGCAACCCCACGCAGACGCGCGAATCCGGCTTCAATGACCAGTCCGCCAAGGCCGGACAAACCATCAAGGCCGTCGGCAACCGTGCCAGGGACCACGCGGAAAAGCGCATGAAGGCCGTGCAGATATCCGTGGGCGGCAAGACCTACGACATCTATCCCGAACGCATCGGGCGATGACGCCGGACGACCTGGCGTCGTGGCTGGCCGGCCTGCCGCCCGCGCTCTTCCTGCGCGAATCGGCGCTCGGCTATCTGCTGGTGAATGCCGCGCACATCGCAGCCCTGGGAGTGCTGATCGGCGCCATCACGGCGCTGGACCTGCGCCTGCTGCGATCGCGCGCAACACCGCCGCTGCGCGAGGCCGGCCCTTACCTGTCGCACCTGGCGGCTGGCGGGCTGGCCGGTGCGGCCCTGACGGGGCTGCTGCTGTTCTCGGTGAAGCCCGACGAGTACCTGGGCAATCGGGCTTTCCTGATCAAGCTTGCAGTGATCGCCGCGGGCATCCTGAATGCGCTGTGGGTCCACGCCGGACCGCACTGGCGCGCCGCGCTGCAAGGCGCGGGTGTCCCGCGCAGGCTGCGCGCGCATGCCGCGGCATCCCTGGCCTTGTGGCTGGGCGCCGTGGTGGCCGGCCGCTGGATCGGCTTCCTGTAGTGCCGCTTCCGCCGCCACGCCACCCGTCGCCGTGACACCCGTCATCGCGCGTATCAGCCCGACTTCTTCACCGCCATTGCCACGGCATCGCCCATCTCCTCCGTGCCGACGCGCTGGCAGCCGGGCTGCATGATGTCGGGGGTGCGCAGGCCATCGGCCAGCACCTTGCGCACGGCGGCCTCGACACGCTCCGCGTTGGCGGCCTGGTCGAAGCTGTAGCGCAGCATCATGGCCATGGACAGGATCGATGCAATCGGATTGGCCAGGTTCTTGCCGGCGATGTCCGGCGCCGTGCCGTGCACCGGCTCGTACAGCCCCTTCTGGCCATAGCTCAGCGACGCCGACGGCAGCATGCCGATCGAGCCGGTCAGCATCGCCGCCGCGTCCGACAGGATGTCGCCGAAGATATTGCCGGTGACCATCACATCGAACTGCCTGGGATTGCGCATCAGCATCATCGCCGCCGCGTCGACGAACAGATGCGTCAGTTCGACGTCGGGGTACTGCTGGCCCACCTTGATCACTACCTCGCGCCACAGCTGGCCGACCTCCAGCACATTGGCCTTTTCGACCGAGCAGACCTTGCGGCGCCGGCCGCGCGCCGCCTTGAAGGCGACGTGGGCGATGCGCTCGACTTCCGACTCGCTGTAGCGCATGGTGTTGTAGCCTTCGCGCTCGCCCTTCTCGTTCACGCGGATGCCGCGCGGCTCGCCGAAATACGCGTCGCCATTCAGCTCGCGCAGGATCAGCATGTCCAGGCCTTGGATCACTTCCGGCTTCAGCGTCGACGCGTCGATCAGTTCGGGGAACAGGAATACGGGGCGGAAATTGGCGAAGATTTCCAGCTCCTTGCGCAGGCGCAGCAGGCTGGCGCCGGGCCGCATCGCATAAGGGATGGCTTCGTCACCGGGGATGCCGGCGGCGCCGAACAGGATCGCATCGGCCTTGCGCGCGATTTCCGACGTCTTCGCCGGCAAGGGATCGCCGGCGGCCTCCACGCCGGCGCCGCCGATCGCGGCTTCGGTCAATTCGAGACTGGCGCTGGAGCCCAGCACGGCATGCAGTACCTTGACCGCCTGCGCGGTGACTTCCTGGCCGATGCCGTCGCCCGGCATGACTGCGATTTTCATGGATTTTCCTTCAGTGGTAAGCGTGTCAGCCCTGCGCGGCGGGCGTGGCGAGCCGGCGTTCGAAATCGGCGATGCGATCGCCCAGCGTCAGGGTGTAGTCGAGTTCGTCCATGCCTTCCAGCAGGCACTGCTTGGGGAAGGCATCGATCTGGAACGAGTAGATGCCGCCGTCCGGCGCGGTCACGGTCTGCGCCACCAGATCGACGACGATGTGTACGCCGGGCTGATCCTGGATCTGCTGCAGCAGCGACGCGACCGTCGTGTCGGGCAGCACGATGGGCAGCAGGCCGTTCTTCAGCGAATTGGAATAGAAGATGTCGCCGAAGCTGGGCGCGATGACTGCCCGTACGCCATAGTCGTACAAGGCCCACACCGCATGTTCGCGCGAGGAACCGCAGCCGAAATTGCGCTGCGCGACCACGATGCGCGACGCCCTGTAGGGCGGCTGGTTCAGCACGAAATCCGGGTTCTCCGAACCATCCTTGTTGAAGCGCATATTGCTGAACAGGTACGCGCCGAAATCGTCGCTGCGCGGCTTCTGCAGATAGCGCGCCGGCACGACCTGGTCCGTATCGACATTGCTGCGCAGCACCGGCAGCGCCACGGCGTCGAGTCGTTGGAAGGCTTCCATGGATCAGCTCCTGTCCAGCAAGGGGCGCGGGTCTGCCAGATGCCCGCTGACGGCGGCGGCGGCCGCCATGGCGGGGCTCATCAGGTGGGTGCGAGACCCCGGCCCCTGGCGGCCCACGAAATTGCGGTTCGAGGTGGACGCGCAGCGCTGTCCCGGGGCGACCTGGTCGCCGTTGGTGCCCAGGCACATCGAACAGCCCGCGAAGCGCCATTCGAAACCCGCGTCACGGAAAACGCGATCCAGTCCTTCCTGCTCGGCCTGCAGCTTGACCTGCTGAGAACCCGGCACGACCCAGGCCTGCACGCCGGGCGCGACGCGCTTGCCGCGCGCCACCGCCGCGGCCTGGCGCAGGTCCTCGATGCGGCCGTTGGTGCAGGAACCGATGAACACGCGATCCACCGTCACGTCGGTCAGCGGCATGCCCGGTTTCAGGCCCATATAGTCCAGCGTGCGCGTCATCGCGGCGCGCCGACCCGCATCGGCGGCGCTGTCCGGATCGGGCACGCGGCCGGAGATCGGCAACGCATCCTCGGGGCTGTTGCCCCAGGTGACCATGGGTTGCAGCGCCGATCCGTCCAGCACCACTTCACGATCGAAGCTGGCGCCGGCGTCGGTGGGCAGCGTGCGCCACTGCGCCACCGCCTCGTCCCACGCGGCGCCGGACGGCGCGTAGGGCCGTCCGTGCAGCCAGGCGAAGGTCGTATCGTCCGGCGCCACCATGCCGGCGCGCGCGCCGGCTTCGATGGACATATTGCACACCGTCATGCGGCCTTCCATCGACAGCGCCGTGATGGCCGGCCCCGCATATTCGATGACATGCCCCGTGGCGCCGGCCGCGCCTATCCTGGCAATGATGCCCAGGATGATGTCCTTGGCGGCCACGCCGGGCTGCAGGCGACCTTCCACGACGACCCGCATCGTCGGCGGCTTGCGTTGCCAGATGGATTGGGTGGCCAGCACATGGGCGACTTCGGACGCGCCGATGCCGAAGGCGAACGCGCCCATGGCGCCGTGCGTCGCCGTATGGCTGTCGCCGCACACGATCAGCATGCCCGGCAGGCTGAGTCCCTGTTCGGGACCGACCACGTGGATGATGCCCTGGCGGGGATCGTCCAGGCCGAAGAACTGCATGCCGGCTTCCTTGGCGTCCTGCTGCAAGGCATTCGCCATGGCGCGTTTCTCGGGATCGGCGATGGTCGACAGTTCACGCGTATCGGTGGGCACGTAATGGTCGGGCGTGGCGAAGCTGCGCTGCGGACTGCGCACCTTCAGGCCGCGGTCGCGCAGCATGGCGAAGGCGGGCGCCGAACCGTCCTGGACCAGATGGCGGTCGACGTAAAGCAGGCTGGTGCCGTCGTCGCGCTGCAGGATCTGGTGCCTGGACCAGATCTTGTCGAACAGCGTGCGAGGCGCGGAGGCATTGGACATGGATGTCGGCGGGTAAGTTGAGTGGTGGGTGGCTTCGAACGCTGTCTGCTGCCTTTTGTCGGGATGGCCTTGGCGCTCAATCCAGCTTGGCGCCGGACAGCTCCACGATGGGCTTGTAGCGAACGATCTCGTCGTTGATGAACTTCGTGAAATCGGCTGGCGTACCGCCGCCGATCTCGGCGCCGTAGTCCAGCATGCGCTGGCGGATCTCGGCATTCTTCAGCACCGCATTGGTGGCCTTGTTGAGCTTGTCGACGACGTCCTGCGGCATGCCCTTGGGACCCATCAGGCCGTACCACGACGATGCGTAGACGTTCTTCACGCCCAATTCGTCCAGGGTCGGCACGTCGGGCAACTGGTCGTTCCGCTGGCGCGACGCCACGGCCAGCGCGCGCAGCTTGCCGGCCTTGACCAGCGGCAGACAGGTCGTCGTGTCCAGCATCAGCGACACGTGGCCCGCCATCAGGTCGGCTTCCGCCGGCGACGTGCCCTTGTACGGAACGTGGACGATGTTGATCTTGGTGGCATCCATGAACTGCACCGCCGCCAGGTGCTGCGACGAGCCCACGCCCGCCGAGCCGTAGTTCAGCTTGCCGGGATTCGCCTTGGCGTAGGCGACCAGTTCCTGCATGGTCTTGAAGGGCGACGATGCCGGCACCACCAGGATGTTGGGCACGGCCGACACGTAGGTGATGGGCGTGAAATCCTTGACCGGGTCGAAACCCAGATGCGAGTACAGATAGACGTTGATCGCGTTGGGGCTGATCGACCCCATCAGCAGGTTGTAGCCGTCGGCGGGCTGGCGCATGGCCAGTTCGGTGCCGATGTTGCCGCCCGCGCCCGAACGGTTGTCGACGATGACGGGCTGGCCGAGCTCCTGCGACAGGCCCTGCGCGACCAGCCTGCCCATGGTGTCCACGCCGCCGCCGGGAGGCCACGGCACGATCATCTTGATGGGGTGGTCGGGATACTCGGCCTGGGCCACGCCGCAGGCGGCCAGCATCATGGCGGCCACCCAGACATGCAGTTTTTTCATGAATGTCTCCGTATTTTTGGTTTTGAATACGGCGCTATTCTTGGCTCGCCGCTCTCCGCGGGCAAGGCAAATTAAGGCATGTCAGCTATGATTAATAGTCATGCCTTGGGCCAGCCGGCGTTTCCGCGATTCTCTTCTGGCGTCCGGTGCAGCAGGCGCGGCCGGCACGGGCGCGGCCCCAGCCCGCCGCGCCCCGGCGCCTGCGCCCAAGCCGATCAGGAGCAGCAAATGACTCGTCGACTGCCACCATTGAACGCGCTGCGCGCTTTCGAAGCGTCCGCGCGCAACGCCAGCTTTACCCGCGCGGCCGAGGAGCTCTGCGTCACCCAGGGCGCCGTCAGCCGCCACGTGGCCACGCTGGAAGACTGGACCAAGGCGCGGCTGTTCGTGCGCGGGCGCCACGGCATCGAGCTGACCGGACCGGGCCAGGCCTACTTCCGCACCATCAAGGCCGCGCTCGACCAGATCGAACAAGCCACCCGCCAGTTGCAGCAGCAGCCCGACGAACGCTGCCTGCGCATCAAGCTGCCGCCGACCTTCGCCATCAAATGGCTGGTGCCGCGCCTGGCGCGCTTCCACGCCGCGCGCCGCGACATCGACGTGCAGATCACCACATCGCACCTGCGCGCCGATTTCGACCGTGAAGACGTGGACATCAGCATCCATTCGGAAAGCCAGCCGCCCACCGGCCCCGGCTATCGGCGGCTGTTCGGCGAAATCCTGCTGCCGGTCTGCGCGCCGGGCCTGCTGAACAAGGAGCCCCGCCTGGAAACGCCTGATGACCTGGCCAACCACGTGCTGCTGTGTTCGTTGAACCGGCCCAAGGACTGGCCTACCTGGCTGGCGGCAGCCGGCGTCGGGCATATCGACGGCAACAGCGGACTGAAATTCGAAAACGCCGCGCTGGCCTACCAGGCCGCCATCGACCAGCTCGGCGTCATGGTCGCGCAACTGGCTTTCGTCAGCGACGACCTGCTCGCCGGCCGCCTGGTCGCCCCCCTGCCCCAGCGCACCGACACCGGCGGCGCGTACTACCTGGCGTACCGCAGCGACCGGCCCAAGCCGGAGCGCGTGCAGGCGTTTGAAGAATGGATCGCGAAGGAAGCGGAAGAGATGGAGTCGCGGCTGCTGCTGTGATCCGGCGTCCCGTTTACGAGAACACCAGGGGTCAATCCGGCCGGATGGCGGCCTCCCGGATCACCTCACCCCAACGCAGATATTCCTGATGGATGTATCGCGCGTATTCGTCCGGCGTCGATCCAAGCACGTGTGCGCCGCGCGCGGCCAACTGCTCTTGCATATCCGGCAGCATCAATGCCTGCAGGATTGCGGTATTCAGGCGTTGGACGACGGCAGCGGGCGTGCCCCGCGGAACCATCACGCCTTGCCAGGCCTGCACCTGAAATGCCGGGATGCCGTACTCCGCGATAGTGGGTACATCTGGCAAGGCGACGACTCGTTCCCGAGAGGTCACCGCCAGTGCCCGCAACCGGCCGGCACGGATATGCGGCAGCGCATCACCGACCGGGTTGACCATGAAGTGAGTCTGCCCGCCGTTCAAGCCGGCCAAGGCAGGCGCGCTTCCCCGATACGGTACGTGCATGGCCCGGACGTCCAGCGCTTGCAGGAGCAGAACCGCGGCCAGGTGCGTCACATTGCCACCCCCGGCTGAGGCGTACGCCAGGTTCCCCGACATCTGCCTGCCATACGCCACGAAGGCGTGAAGATCCGTCACGGGTACGTCGGAACGCACGAGCAACACCAAGGGCATCGCCACGGTGGAAGTCACCGCATCGAAATCCCTGCCGGCTTCAAAACCAGGATCCAGGTACAGGTGGGGAGCCAGGACCAGAGACGAGGTGTTGTAGAGAATGGTGTACCCATCCGCCGTCGCGGCGGCCACGCCTCGCATGCCGACGATCCCGCTGGCGCCTGCCAGGTTCTGCACCACCACCGCCTGCCCAAGGAAGCCAGCAAGGCGATGGGCCAGCATCCGCGCCACCATATCGGTCGGTCCACCCGCTGGGAACGGCACGACCATGGTGATCGGTCCAGTTGGCCATTCCGCGCCGGCCGCGGCATGGCCATCCCACGGACATGTCATTGCCGCCGCGCCTGCGAGCGCCGCAATGAAGACCTTGCGCCGATGATTCCCCATGAGATACGGACTCCTTTGTTATCCGACGCCGCTACTGGCGGCTGTCCGGTTTGCCCGCCAACAATCGAACGGCGATATAACGCATCACCTCCGCGCCGCGCTGGTTATTGACGCTGACCGCCGACGTCACGACGGCCCGGCCGCTCTTGGCGGTGCGCCGTATCCCCACGACTTCAACTTCCGCGCCGATGGTGTCTCCGGCAACGACAGGCCCCACTATCTTTTTGTGGACTTCCAGCAGGGCCAGCCCGGTGCCTTGCACCATGGACTGCATCAAGATGCCCTCTATCAGCCCATAGGTGAGTCCGCCGGGAACCGGTCGACCTTTGATGGCGCCGCCACGGAACGTCGTGTCGGTAAAGATCGTTTCCAGCATGCCGGTGGTATTGATGAAATTGATGATGTCGGCTTCGGTGATCGTACGGCGGAACGTCTGGAACCGTTGACCGAGCTTGAGTTCCTGCCAGTAAAACCCGCGACCCAAGGTGGGAAGTTCATCTGCGCTCATGATGTCGTCTCCTGGTTGATCCTTGCCACATACCGGCAAGTCCTTTGATCGTGATCCCATGCATCTGGACCTTCGTCAGTTACGCCAATTCGTCACTATCGTCGAGCTGGGCGGCTTCGGTCGCGCGGCGCAGGCGCTCCATATCGCGCAGCCGGCCTTATCCGTATCCATACGGAAGTTGGAGCTCGCGGTAGGCGTCACGTTGCTCGAGCGACTTCCAAGGGGAGTAAGGCCCACGGCTGCTGGCCAGGCATTGCTCGTCGATGCCAGGCGAAGCGTTTTCCATGCGGATCAAGCGCGCATTTCAGCCCGGCGGATAGCCTTGGGAGAAATGGGCACCCTGCGTCTCGGTTTCGTCGGTTCGGCGACCTATTCCGTTCTGCCACAGAGGTTGCCGCGATTCCGGTCGCGCTACCCGGACGTACGAATCTCTTTACGCGAAGAGACCAGCCTGGGTTTACTGCGCATGCTGAACACGAACGAACTCGACGCAGCGCTGGTACGAGGCACTCTCTCCCAGCACCCGGAGTTCGAATCGAACATCGTCGAGACCGACAACCTCGTTCTGTCGGTGCCCGCATCTCATCCGCTTTCGCGTCGGAGGCGGGTACGGCTCATCGACCTGAGGGATGAGTGCTTCATCATGCACTCCGAAGAGGAAGTTCCGGGCCTGTATCACCTTGCAAGGAGAACGTGTGAGCAAGCCGGATTCACGCCTCGAACAGGTCAGCAAGCAATCCAGGTTCAAACCATCATTAGCGTCGTGGCAAGCGGCATGGGGATCGCCCTGGTGCCTGGCGCGGCTCGCGCGTACCCTAATCCCCACGTGCGCTTCATCGACCTGGCCGACCGACACGCTCGGGACGCCCTGCACTTGTCGCTCGTAGTGGCTCGTGGCTTCGGCAACCCAACGATCAAGAGGTTGCAGGACGTCATGCATCCTTTGGCGGAATAGAAACCCGCAGCACATGCTTGTCTCACAGGCAAAAACGATGAGACGCACTATGCCGAGGATGTTGATCGCCGTCCAATAGGGATTTAGCCTTCACTGATAGCAATTCATTATCGATGCGTCGGCTTGGCGGGCGCCGCGTTGCTGGTGTCCTCGGTGCTGGTGCCGCTGGTGTGGCTTGCGCGGCAGCGATCACGGCGTGGGGTATAACGCTCAACGGCCCGCATCCGGGCCTCCGGGAGTTCATATGAAAAAAGTCATGATCGTTACCGGCGGCGGGCGCGGCATAGGCGCGGCGACGGCCAGGCTGGCGGCGCAGCGCGGCTACGCGGTGGGCGTCAACTACCTGAGCGACGAGGCGGCCGCGTCGTCAGTGGTGGCGGCGATAAGAGATGCCGGTGGCGAGGCGGTCGCCTTGCAGGCGAACGTCGCGGTGGAAGCGGACGTGGTGGCGATGTTCCAGGAGTCGGACCGCAGGCTCGGCCCGCTCTCGGCCCTGGTGAACAACGCCGGCATGCTGCAACAGCAGATGCGCCTGGAGGACATGGACGCGGAACGCCTGCGGCGGATGCTGGACACGAACGTCGTCGGCGCATTCCTGTGCGCGCGTGAAGCGGTGCGCCGCATGTCCAGCCGTCATGGCGGCTCAGGTGGCGCGATCGTCAACGTATCCTCGGCGGCCGCCCGGACGGGATCGCCAGGTGAGTACGTGGACTACGCGGCCTCGAAGGGTGCGCTGGACACCATGACGATAGGACTGGCGCATGAGGTCGCGGCGGACGGCATACGCGTGAACGGCGTTCGTCCCGGGTTCATCTACACCGACATGCACGCCAGCGGCGGCGAGCCCGGACGCGTGGATCGCGTCAAGCAGTTTGTTCCGCTGAAACGTGGCGGCACGGCGGAAGAAGTCGCGGCTGCGATACTTTGGCTGCTGTCGGACGAAGCTGCCTATACGACCGGCGGCTTCATCGACGTTGCGGGGGGAAGGTAGAGCCGCCCACAAAGGGAAAACCCAGAGCCGACGGGCGGCCCGAAAAGTGCAGGATATTGCTCATACTCGCGCCATTCCACTCAGAAAGTGCTAAATTACGCACATGACTCCAGACGAAATCGGCCATCTCATCGCTGAGCGGCGCCGCGCGCTGCGACTCACCCAGACCGACCTCGCCGCCCGCGCCGGCGTGGGACGCCGGACGCTGATCGAGCTGGAAAGCGGTTCTGGAACCACCGACATCGGCTTTCGTAAATTTGAGCGTATCCTCAACGCGTTAGGCCTGACCCTGGCAGTCACGGAAGCGCATCGCCGCCCAACCGAAGACGAACTGCGCAAGATCTTCGACGACGAGGATAGCGATGTCGACTGAGCGCCGAGCGCAGCAAAAATCCTTGGCGCGGCTCAAGCATCTTTACGTCCATACGTCTCAAGGCTTCGCTGGCATCCTCTCGCGAGAATCACAGATAGTCTTCGGCTACCGCACCGACGACCCCGCATGCGAAATCAGCCTCGTCTTGCCACTGCGCGCGCAGACATACTCGTCCAACATCTTGCCGGGTGTATTCCGGCAGAACTTGCCCGAAGGGTATTTGCTGAGTTGGATGCACGACCATTTCGGCAAGACGATGAAGATCGACGACTTCAACTTGTTGGCGCTCACGGGCGCGGACACCATTGGGCGTGTGAACGTAAGCGTCCAGGAGAAGCAGGTCGAGCCGGTCAAGCCGGAAGACCTTGGTGCGCTTCTCGCCTGGAAAGGCAGCGAGAGCCTGTTCGACCACCTGGCGGAAAGGTATGCGTCTTCTTCGGGCATTTCCGGTGTCCAGCCGAAGGTGCTCGTCCCGGCCACGGTGGATGAGGGCGCCAAGGACAAGGACACGGTCGAACGCGGTCATTTGAAGGACCGCAATCTGATCATCAAGGCCGGCGGCGCCGAATATGAAGGGCTCGCGGAAAACGAGTTCCATTGCATGACCATTGCCAGACAGGCGGGGCTGCAAGTTCCGCGCTTCTGGATTTCCGACAACAAGGAGCTGTTCATCGTCGAGCGGTTCGATATCGACCAAACGACAGGCCAGTACCTGGGCTTCGAAGACATGACGGCCCTGACTGGGAGGCAGAACCAGGAGAAGTACGATTCGAGCTACGAGAACGTCGCCAAGGCGATCAGCCTGATGGCCAGCCCGAGACGGAAGTCCGCGTCGCTGGCAGCATTCTTCAAGGCGCTGGCGCTTTCCGTGGCTGTAGGCAATGGCGACGCACACCTGAAGAACTTCGGGCTCCTGTACACGACGCCGCAATCCGACGACGTCCGGCTTTCTCCGTTGTATGACATCGTGTGCACGACCACATACATTCCGAAGGACACCCTAGCCCTCAAGTTGAACAAGACGAAGGCCTGGCCAACTCGCGATGAACTAGTTGCATTCGGAAAGGCACATTGCCAGCTGGATCATCCCGCTGAAATCATCGATCAGATCGTGACGGCTGCGATCGAATATCGTCCGGCGGCGGACCCGGGAGCAATCTGGGCGGACATGCGCGTGGAAATCGAAAAAGGGGTTCGGCGATTGCAATAAGCCATCCCGGGTAGCGCTGGTACGGCGGTACCACGGAAGTGCTACAGGCAGCAGCCAACGAAGCGCGGCATTCCGGCGCTGATGTGGTTGCGAATGTGAAGTCCGGCCATCGTATTGGAACATTGGCATGGGCACGCCCGGTCGCTACCGGAGACAGCTATCGCCTCGACGAGGGTGTCACTATCGATTGCGTGAAGTTGGGCGGCACGCTGCGGTAGCGTCTGACGTGGATCGCCGGCACCGCGTGGGTACCGACAACACCTAACCTGCTGATATTCTGGCGCGCCCGACAGGAATCGAACCTGTATCAAGAGCTTCGGAAACTCTCATTCTATCCATTGAACTACGGGCGCGAAGAGGCGGTATTGTACCTAAAACAGGAATCCCCGCTTGGCGCTGCTCTGGGCTCGTCTCGCCGCCCGATTGTTGCGCTGCGAAGGGACGCGCCGACCGTGGGCAGGGCCATCGTGATAAAGGCCCGCACCCCTACGTTATATAATCCAGCGTTTGCACGCGCGCAGGTGGAGAGCTGAGGAGGTCTCCGCCCGCCGTAGTACTTTATCCGCCCCAGGCGCCCCGGTACCCGACAGCAGGATTAGGTTATGAGCAAAGAGCAGGAATACGTACAAGAACACGCCTCACTCATCAAGACCCCGAAGCAGTTGATCGTCACGGTCGTTCTGGCATTTCTAGTACCGATCATCATCATCCTGATGCTGGTCAATATGGTGGCCTCGTACGGCCGTGCCGGCGTCGGGTCCAACGCCCTGACGCCGGAATCCATCGACAAGCGGATCGCCCCGGTCGCCGGGTTCGAACTGGTCGACGCCAACGCACCCAAGGTATTCAAGACCGGCGAACAGGTTTTTAGTTCCGTCTGTACGTCCTGCCATACGGCGGGCGTGGCCGGCGCCCCCAAGGTCGGCGATACGGCCGCCTGGGCGCCGCGCATCAAGGAAGGCCTGGAAACGATGTTCAACATCGCCCTTCACGGCAAGGGCGCGATGCCGCCCAAGGGTGGCAATCCTTCGTTGAGCGATTACGAAGTGGAACGCGCGGTCGTGTTCATGGCGAACAAGTCCGGCGGCAACTTCAAGGAACCCGAAGCCCCCGCCCAGCCGGCCGGCAATCAGGCCCAGGCTGGCGCAGCGCCGGCTGCGGCGGCTGCCGCGCCCGCGCAAGCCCAGGCGGCTGCACAGCCTGCCGCGCCGGCGCCGCAAGCCCAGGCCCAAGCTCAAGCCCCCGCCGCTGCCGCACCCGCCCAGCAGGCGGCCGTGAATCCGGCGGGCGAAAAGCTTTACAAGACCACCTGCTTCGCCTGCCATGCCGCGGGCGTGGCTGGCGCGCCCAAGTTCGGCAGCAAGGCGGATTGGGACAAGTACATCCAGACCGGCATGGATACCATGGTCAAGACGGCCATCACGGGCAAGGGCGCGATGCCGCCCAAGGGTGGCGCGGCGAACGCGTCCGAAGCCGATATCCGGGCTGCCGTGGAATATATGGTGCAGGCCGCCAAGTAAGGCACTGGCAGGCGGCAGTCATTGGCGGCAATCATCAGCGGCGATTGCAAGCCACAAACGAGCCGTTGACTCGCGCAAGCTTACCGATCCCTACCCGGCGTAGTCGCCCGGTAGGGATTTGTATTTTTGGGCTCGGGAATAGGCAACGAAGAAAAGCGGACGGACCGCCAGAGGACTTATGATCACGATCGTGGTTAAACAGCTGCTCGCGCGTGCGGTAATGCGTGCGGCAATGGGCCGATGAGGCGGCGGGCTAGCGGTAGGCGGGTGGGGAAACGGGCAGGCAGGAAGGAAAGAGGGGGCAACACTGGAAAACGGCAATAAGACGGGCGAGGCCGAGGACGGTGCTGACGGCGCTGATCAGGCAGCAAGCAACTGGTATACGACCTCGTGAACGCTGAGATCGCATTGCAGGTCAGCATCGCGACAATACGGGCGATGCATGCGCCCGCTGTCCTCCAGCTTGTAAGGCGGACGCTGGATGGGCGGCAAGGTGACGGGTTTCGCTGCGGCATGCGGTTTCAGGTTGCCGGCGGCGCGGGGGGCGGGGGCTGATGGGGTTACCGTCAGGCATTCCGAGAACAGATAGCCGCAGCCCCGCACCGCCAGCAAGGGCAGTTCGATTCCGGCGCGCCGGGCCTTGCGGCGCAGGCGCGAGACCAGGACGTCCATGCTGCGGATGTCCATGGGCTGCGTGCCATGATCTTCGCCTTCTGCGGATGGCGCGGCAGGCGTGGGTGATGTTGGTGACGCTAGACCGCGCTGGCGGCGCAGCAGTTGGCCTTCGCAGGCGGCGATGCGCATGAGAAAGCTGTTTTCGGCTGCCGTTACGAACAGGGTGCGGTCGTGGGGGCAGACCAGCACACGGCAGTTCGCATCCAGGCGCCATCCGCTACCAAGACGTGCGGTGCGTGGAATGCAGGGAGGCGGCGGCTGGACAATGGAGAGCGAGGACGGTGCCGACTGCGAGGCGGCCCGGGCCCGGCGCAGCACGTCGAAGGCTTGGTCGCTGGCAGCGCGGCCGAAGTCGCTGTCATGGCGACGATCGAGATCATCTCCGTCGTCGTCATCGTCGCGATCATGGTCCCCCGCATCGTCCGCAAGTTCAGCAGGTGCGTCCGGCAGAGCGGGTGCTGGAGAGAAGCCATGTTCGGCACGGGCATCGAAGCCACTGCCGAGCACACCGCCGAGGGCACGCGCATGGACAGGCAATTCAACGCTGAATCCACGCACCGCCTGGCGGCCCCAGGCCAACAGGATGGCCATCAGCTCGGCGATGTCGATGGATGCCGAGTGGCAGGCATCCGCGCCCGCCGCCATGACGTGCGTGCGCCACGCCGTATCGGCCGACGTGCCCAGCGCGATGATGATGGCCGACGGCGCGGCCAGGCGTGCGCTCTGCGCATCGCAGGCCAGGTCGTCGGAGTCGCCGGTCAATACCAGCAGCGGCGCCGGCTGGGTGGCATACAGATGCCGCAACCCCGCCAGGCTGCCGCAAGAGCGCACCGCGAAATCCCGCTTGGCGAGTTCTTCCGCCAGGTTGTCTCTTACCGCGCGCGCATCCTGCAGCACGATGACGTCCAGGTAATCGATCATGTTTTTCCTCCTGCAAACGACAAAACCACGAATGTGATTCATATAAACACCAACGTGGCATCCGTGCAAGCTTCAATCGTCTCGTGAAGAAATTTTCAGACCGTTTGAGGCACGCCCGCGCCCTGCGCGGCTACACCCAGGCCGAATTGGCGCGCCTGGCGGGTTTGTCGCAAAGCGCGGTGGCCAGCTACGAGAGCGGTGAGCGCAAATCCAGCCGGGGCCTGTTCAAGCTGGCGGCGGCGCTGCGGATAGAAGCGCAGTGGCTGGATACCGGCAAGGGCCCGATGGAGCGCCCCGCGGACCTCTACGCCAACGCCATGGCCGGCCAGCGCTACGCCTTGATGGAAGACGGCGCGCAAGCGTCGTTCGGGCTGTCCGGCAAGGACCTGGACTGGCCCTTCCCCAACATTCCGCGCGGCCGCTACGAAGGCCTGGCCACGCGCGACAAGCGGCATCTCGAAAACATGGTCGCGGCGTTCATCGACGCCTGCCACAGCAACTACACGCTGTCCAAGCCCAAGCCGCGGACGCGACGCGGCGACTGATCCCGCCGCGCGGCCCGACCCGCGGCTAGGCAAAAGCAAAGCGCCCCGTCTGGGGCGCTTTGCTTTTCAACACTGCCAGCGATCAGCGCGCCGGCGCCGCGGTGCCGGAAGCCGGCGCCGCGCGATCCGAAGCGGGCGGCACGGCCGGCGCGCCATTGGCCGGAGAAGCGGGCGGACGCGCGCCAGCCGCGGGCGCGTCGCCGCGCACGCGGGCGGCGATCTCGGTCGCGGTCTGCGCCGAATCCACGCCGAAGGCGAGCACGCCGCGGTTCAAGGGCTCGGCGATACGCGGCGCCGCCACCAGTTGTCCGTTGATGACCAGCACGAGCAGCTTGCCGACGTTCTGCGAGCTGACCTGCGCCAGCTTGCGCGCGCCTTCCGGGCTGAAGCGCAGGCCGACGAAGTTCTGGCCCTGGCGATCCACCAGGGCGGCGGCTTCGGTCAGGTCGGCGCGCGACAGGACGGGCTGGCGCTGCACGTAGACGGTGGCGTCGCTGAGCTTGACTTCCATCAGGTCCGGGGCGGACTCGGTCTGCGCGATATAGAAGCCGACGGAGGACGCCGCGGGCGTAGCCGACGGCGCCGGCGTGCCAGGCGTGGCGGCGGGCGCGGCGGTGCCGGCGCCATTGGCGGGCGTGGATCCTGTACCGCCCTTGTTGCCAGGCGTCTGGCACCCCGCCAGGAGGATCGTAGCCATCAATACCACTGGTGCGATCGAACGGAAGCTGATGTGCATAACAGGTGTTCCTATTGGTGGAGGTTGCAAAAAAAGTGTACAGGGCGCGCAAGGCGGGGCACAACGCAGACTGCTTCCAGATGTAATGGAGTCATCCTGTCTCCGTCTTCTATACTGTCGCATGCACGCAGGGGTACTTCACGGTCCAGCCAGCGTTCCGCCAATTCGAACGAACTGGCGGCGGCCGCACCAGAGGTTGAGAGAGTCCCTTCGTACCAGTACGGATAATGCCGATGCTGGGAGCGTTCCGGTGGAAGCCGCCGGAATTCGACCCTATTCGGCTCCAAACCCTCGCTTGGAGCTTTCATGAACGCCAATCCGAAATTCCTGGCCGCCACGGCCGAAGTCGACGCCGCCGCGGTCGCCCCGCTGCCCAAATCCCGCAAAGTCTATCAGCAGGGATCGCGCCCGGACATCCGCGTGCCGTTCCGCGAAATCGAGCAGCAGGATACGCCCACCATGTTCGGCGGCGAAAAGAATCCGCCGCTCACGGTGTACGACACCAGCGGTCCCTACACCGACCCGTCGGTGAAGATCGATATCCGCCGTGGCCTGCCCGAACTGCGCCGCGGCTGGATCGAGGAACGCGGCGATACCGAACTGCTGTCCGGACCGTCCAGCGCCTACGGCCGCGAGCGGTTGGAAGACCCCAAGCTGACCGCCATGCGCTTCGACCTGCAACGGCCGCCGCGCCGCGCCAAGGCGGGCGCCAACGTGACGCAGATGCACTACGCGCGCCGCGGCATCGTCACGCCGGAAATGGAATTCGTCGCCATCCGTGAAAACCTGCGCCGCGAGCAATACCTGGAATCGCTGCGCGCCAGCGGTCCGGAAGGCGAAAAGCTGGTCAAGCGCATGCTGCGCCAGCATCCGGGGCAATCCTTCGGCGCCGCCATTCCGTCTTCCATCACGCCGGAATTCGTGCGTGACGAAATCGCGCGCGGCCGGGCCATCATTCCGGCCAACATCAATCACCCGGAACTGGAGCCGATGGCCATCGGCCGCAACTTCCTGGTCAAGATCAATGCCAATATCGGCAACTCGGCGGTCAGTTCGGGCATCGGCGAAGAAGTCGAGAAAATGACCTGGTCCATCCGCTGGGGCGGCGACACGGTCATGGACCTGTCCACCGGCAAGCACATACACGAAACGCGCGAATGGATCGTGCGCAATTCCCCGGTTCCCATCGGCACCGTGCCCATCTACCAGGCGCTGGAAAAAGTCGACGGCAAGGCCGAGGAACTGACGTGGGAAATTTTCCGCGACACCCTGATCGAGCAGGCGGAACAAGGGGTGGACTATTTCACCATCCACGCCGGCGTGCGGCTGCCCTTCATTCCCATGACCGCGGATCGCATGACCGGCATCGTGTCGCGCGGCGGTTCCATCATGGCGAAATGGTGTCTGGCCCATCACCGCGAAAGCTTCCTGTACGAGCGCTTCGAGGAAATCTGCGAAATCATGAAGGCCTACGACGTCAGCTTCTCGCTGGGCGACGGCCTGCGTCCGGGTTCCGCCTACGACGCCAATGACGAAGCCCAGTTCGCCGAATTGAAGACGCTGGGCGAACTGACCCAGGTGGCCTGGAAGCACGACGTGCAGGTGATGATCGAAGGCCCGGGCCATGTCCCGATGCAGATGATCAAGGAAAACATGGATCTGCAGCTGGAGCACTGTCACGAAGCGCCCTTCTATACGCTCGGGCCGCTGACCACCGACATCGCGCCCGGCTACGACCACATCACCTCGGGTATCGGCGCCGCGCTGATCGGCTGGTACGGCACGGCGATGCTGTGCTACGTGACGCCCAAGGAACACCTGGGCCTGCCGAACAAGAAGGACGTGAAGGACGGCATCATCACCTACAAGATCGCCGCGCATGCGGCGGATCTTGCCAAGGGCCATCCGGGCGCGGCCATCCGCGATAACGCCCTGTCGAAGGCGCGCTTCGAGTTCCGCTGGGACGACCAATTCAACCTGGGCCTGGATCCGGACACCGCCAAGGACTTCCACGACGAAACCTTGCCCAAGGATTCGATGAAGGTGGCGCACTTCTGCTCCATGTGCGGCCCGCATTTCTGCAGCATGAAGATCACGCAGGACGTGCGCGACTACGCCGCCAGCCAGGGCGTGGCCGAACAGGAAGCGCTGAAAAAGGGCATGCAGGAAAAGGCGGTGGAGTTCGTGCGCAAGGGCGCCGAGATCTATCATCAGACCTGACGCGGTGGCCGGTCGCGCGGAGACCGGCCGCTTGCCTGGACATCGGCGCGCCGGACATGGACCGGCGCGTCTTTTATGCACCGGCGGCCTGGCCTGGCCGCCCGGCCGCCGCGCCGGCCGTCGATGGACGATGCGATGAGCTTATTGAAACGCCTGTTGACCCCGCGCACCTCGCGCACGCTGGACGCCGCACAGTTCGCCCAGGCCTATGCCGAGGCGGCACGCGCGCGCTTTCCCAAGGACGGCGTCAGCGTCGAGCCTGACGTGGCCGGCGATGCCGTCCAGGTGCGCTGGTCGCTGCCCGGGGGCGCGCAGGTGACGCAGTCGCTGGGGAATGCCTACACGGCCTATACCAAGGCGCCGGCCGATCTGGATGCCATCCTGGCGGCGCACCTGGACGCCGCGCCGGCGGCCGCCAAGCCGGATGCCGCGAGCCGCCGCGCCGCCATCCTGCCGGTGGTCAAGACCAGGATGTGGCTGACCGCCAGCACGCGCCAGCTTCAGGCAGCCGGCGCTGGAGACGGCGATCGTTTCGTCGCCGAACCCTTGACGGACGAATTGATGACGGTCTACGTGGAAGACCGTCCCGACGCGATGAGCTACGTCGCGCCGGATCACCTGGCGGACCTGGAAGTGGCGCGCGACGCGCTGATGCCGCTGGCCCGGGAGAACCTGCGCCGCCTGCTGCCGCAGCTGACCATCGAAGGCGACGAAGGCTGCTACGGCGTGCGCCTGGACGGCAACTACGACGCCAGCCTGGTATTCCTGACCGAGGACTGGCGCGACCGCGTGCGGATCGACGGCGAACCGGTGGTGGCGATACCGGCGCGCGAGGAACTGCTGGTGTGCGGGTCGAACGATCGCCACGGCCAGAACCGTATCCGCAACATCGCCGCCCACATCATGGCGCGCTCGCCCTATGGCTTGTCGGCGTTGCTCTACGTCTGGCGCGACGGCGTGCTGACCCGTTACGATGACTGACCGGGCGGCTCGGCCAGCAACATGATCAGCTTCAGGTCGGCGTGCGTCGCCAGCCTGAAGGTCACTTGCTGGAAGCGCAGCAGCCCCTGGCGCGGATGCTGGAATTCGCGCAGGCCGCCTTCGCGCTCGACCACCGCGTGGCGTGTCCACCAATGCTCGAAGGCGGAGCTGTCCCGCAACAGCGGGTCCAGCAGGTCGCGCACGTCCTGTTCATCCAGGTGCGGGCCGGCGTCGTGGCGGAATTCGGCGACGGCGCGGCGCGCGCGCTGCTCCCAGTCCACCACCAGTCCGCGGGCCGCCGGGTCCAGGAAGATATAGCGCAACAGATTGGGCGCCGGGTCGACCACGGGCCAGTTGTCGAACAGGTCGCGCATGGCTTCGTTGTAGGCCATGACGTTCCAGGCGCGGTCCAGCACATAGGCCGGCGCATCGATGGCGTCCACACAGGCCGCCAGGATGCCGGACACGCCGGACGGTTCATCGCGGGGATGCTGCGGATCGGCGCATTCCGCCAGCTCGAACAGGTAGGCGCGTTCCGCGCGCGCCAGCTGCAGGACGCTGGCGATACGCGCCCACACGGCGGGCGACACCGAGACCTCGCGGCCCTGTTCTATCCAGGTGTACCAGGTCACGCTGATGCCGCAGAGCTGGGCGACCTCTTCCCGCCGCAGGCCGGGCGTGCGGCGACGCAGGCCGGCGGGCAGGCCGGCCATCTGCGGCGTAATGCGCGCGCGCGCGTTGCGGACGAAATCGCCCAGGGTGCGGCGCCGCAGCGTGGCGCCTTCGGCGGCCGTGACGGAGTGAGCAAGGGTGGCAGGCGTCATACCAGGATAAGTAAGGGCGGGTACCTGTATCGAACGCCCTATCTTACCCGGGTGCCTGCCCGGTCGGTTCAGTACTTCGGGCTCTGCAGGTCGTGATACCGGTACTTCTTGCGCGCCTCGTCCATGCGCATGCCGCCGCGGATGGCATCGCGCAGCTGCTTTTCCTGGCTGGCGATGTGCTCGGCCACGTCCAGCAGCTCGTTTTCGCGCACCTTGGGCAGGACCACCACGCCGTCGGCGTCGCCGCGCAGGATGTCGCCCGGATTGACCACCACGCCGCCGATGATGACGGGGACTTCCAGCGCCTTGAGCTGGATGCGGCCCTTGCCGGTGCGCATCCAGGTGTCGTGGCTGAAGATCGGATAGCCCAGTTCGCGGCACAGGGCGACGTCGCGGTTGTTGCCGTCGATCACCGTGCCGGCCATGCCGCGATGGTGCGCCAGCTCGGTCAGGATGTTGCCCCACGTACCCATCTCGTCGCGGCCGCGGTTGTCGATCACGATGACGCGCCCGGGCGGCACGTCGTCCATGTACTCGCCGACGTTGCCGGTTTCGATGGTGGTGGGCTCATACAGCACCGTGTAGGCGCGGCCGGCCAGCCGGAACGACGGATCGCACGGCTTGATCTTGTAGCACTGCCCCACGATGCCCAGGCGATCCAGCGCATCGCTCAAGGCGCCGCAGTCCAGCCTGGAGGCCCGTACGACATTGGCGTCGTTGGTATCGATATTCATGCATGACTCCCTGGGCGTCTCGCCCGCTATTCAATGGTGATGTTGGCTTTACGGATGACCGGCTGCCAGTAATCGATGTCCTTGCGGACCTGCTGGTCCAGCCCAGGAGGGTTCAGGTACCAGGCCGAGACGCCGGCGGCGGCCAGCGCATCCTTGACCTTGTCGGTCTGCAGCGACTTGCGGGCGGCGTCGCTCAGGGCCGCGACCACGTCCTGCGGCGTGCCGGCAGGGGCGAACAGCGCGACCCACGCTTCCAGCTCGAACCCCGGGAAGCCGGCCTCCGCGGTGGTCGGCACATCGGGCAGCATGGGGATGCGGGACTTCGCGGCGATGGCCAGCGGACGCAGGCGGCCGTTCGTGACGAAACCGGCCAGCGACGGCGGCGTGGCCACGGTCATTTGCACGTTTCCGCTCAGGACGTCCTGGATGGCCGGGCCCGCTCCCTTGTAGGGGACGTGCGTGATCTGCACGCCGGTGCGCTGCTTGAACAGCTCCATCCCGATGTGGGGTACCGATCCATTGCCCGATGTCGCGTAGTTCAGCTCATTGGGATGGGCCTTGGCATAGTCGACCAGTTCCTGCAGGGTCTTGACCGGCAGCTTGGGATTGACCGCGATGACGTGCGGCGAAGACACCAGCATGGCGACCGGCGCGAAATCCTTGACGGGGTCCCAGTCCAGCTTGTGGAACATGACCGGGTTGCCGACGTGGAACATGGAGTAGCCCGCCAGCATGGTGTAGCCGTCGGGCGTGGAGCGGGCCACGAAGGACGCCGCGATATTGCCGCTGGCGCCCGGGCGGTTTTCGACGACGATGGGTTGTTTCAGCATTTCCGCCATGGGTGGCGTAATGATGCGGACGACCTGGTCGATAATGCCGCCCGGGGGCACTGGCACGACGATGCGGATCGGCCGCTCGGGAAAGGCCGCGTAGGCGGCGGTGGGCGGCAGGCTGCCCAGTAAGGCAGCAACGGCCGCCACGGCCGTGGTCAGGGCGCGTCTCATCTTGTCTCCTCGTTTGGTAATAATTTATGTGTTTTTCATAATTATGAAGTCGGGGTCTAAAATTATCAACATGGAGCAAACCCACGGTCCCGCGGTCAACACCCCCGAGCGCATCCGTGCGCTGATCGAGCGCGATATCGCCGAAGGCGTTCTGCCGCCGGGCATGCCGCTGGACGAAAAAGCCCTGGCCGCCCGGTTCGAGGTGTCCCGCACCCCGATCCGGGAAGCCCTGCTGATGCTGGCCGCGCGTAAACTGGTAGCCATCGTTCCGCGCGCCGGGACCTTCGTCTACAAGCCGGACGCCGCCGAACTGATCGCGCGGCTGGAATACCTGGGCGAACTGGAAGGGGTGGCGGCGCGGCTGGCCGCGCAACGCATGAGCGCGGCGCAGCGTGATGAATTGGGCGCGCTGCACGAGCGCGCGTCCGCCCAGGCTGGCGACAATGACCGGCCGGGCTATGAGGAGACCAACCTGGCCTTGCATCAGCTGATCTACGCCGGCAGCGGCAATACCATCGTGCGCGATGAAATCGAGGACGCGCGCCTGCGGCTGGCGAACTTCCGCCGCAACGTCTTCGACCAGCCGGGCCGGCTGCGCGTGTCCTGCGCCGAGCACGAAGCCGTCGTGCGGGCGATACGCGCGGGCGACGGCGAGGCCGCCGCGCAGGCGATGCGGGATCACATCATAGGCAAGGGCAAGGCCTACGCCGATCTGGTGCTGGGGCCGGGCCCCCGCCCATGAACGCGCGCCTGTTCCTGGCCCTGCTGATCCCGCCTTTCCTGTGGGGCAGCAACGCCATCGTGGGCAAGATGGCGGCCGGCCATATCCCGCCGGTCACGCTGAATACCTTGCGCTGGACGATGGCGCTGTTTGTGCTGCTGCCCTTCGTCGCGCGCCGCGTGGCGCGCCATCGCGAGGTGCTGCGCGCGGAGTGGCGGGACATCATGGTGGCGGGCTTCTGGGGCATCACCTGCTACAACGCGCTGCAATACCTGGCCCTGACGACCTCCAACCCCATCAATACGTCGCTGATCGGCTCGTCCGCGCCGGTCTTCATCCTGCTGCTGGGCCGCCTGCTGTTCGGCGCGCCCATCGGCGTGCGCAGTGCCTGCGGCGCCGCGCTGTCGGTGATCGGCGTCGCCTGGGTGATGCTGGGCGGCCGGCTGGGCGGCCTGGACGCCATCCATTTCGTGCGCGGCGACCTCTTCATGCTGGCCGGCACCTTCGCGTGGAGCCTGTACACCTGGCTGCTGAAACGGCGTCCATCGCGGCTGCCGACCGATGTGCTGATGTGCGTCCATATAGTCGCGGGGCTGGCCTGGAGCCTGCCCTTCGTGCTGGCCGAACAGGCGTGGGGCGCCTACGCGCCTATCGTGTTCGATTGGAAGACGGCCGCCATCGTCTGCTACATCGGCATTTTTCCGTCGCTGGTGGCGTTCTTCTGCTGGCAGACGGCGGTGGCGCGCACCAATCCGCAGCTGCCGATCTTCTTCATGAACCTGACGCCGATTTTCACCGTGCTGTTGTCGGTGCTGATGCTGGGCGTGGCGCCGCAGCCCTACCATGCCGTGGGGCTGGTGCTGATCCTGGCCGGGATCTTCCTGGCACGGCCGCGCGCCGCGAAGCCCGCATCGGCCGCGGCATCGCCGGCCGAGTAGCCGGACGCGCCGCCGCGCCCAGGATGGTGCACGACGCACCGTCTCGGCGCATCCCCCGCCCACCGCGGGGCATCGCCGGATCATCCCCGCCCCTTCCCCCAAAGGCGCAAAGTTGGCATGCATGTTGCTTGCTATGCATGCAAGTGACTTGCATGGAAAACATGCCACTTGCACCAACTAACGTCTCCCGCCCGTCGGCGGGCATCGCTATCAAGGGGTTACTCATGCTGCGCAGTCGTTCGATCCTGGCCATGCTGGCTTTCGTCGCGGCCGGTGCCGCGCACGCGGACCTGCTGGACACCGTCAAGCAGAAGAAGGAAATCGTCATAGGCACCGAAGCGCAATTCGCGCCCTTCGAGTATCTGCAGGACGGCAAGATCGTCGGCTACGGCCCCGATCTGATGAATACCATCATGGCCGGCCTGCCCGGCGTCAAGGTCAAGCAACTGGACGTGCCCTTCCAGGGCATCCTGCCCGGCCTGGCCACGCGCAAGTTCGATTTCATCGTGACCTCGGTGACGATGACGAAGGAACGCGCCGACAAATTCGCCTTCACCGTGCCGATCGCCGATGCCACCACCGCCCTGGTCAAGCGCAAGGCCGATACCGGGCTGACCAGCACCGATGGCATCGCCGGCAAGACGGTGGGCTCGCAGACCGGCTCGGCGCAATTGAAGGCATTGCAGGCCTACGCCGAGAAGCTGAAGGCGGCCGGCAAGCCGGCGGTGAACATCCGCGAATACGTCAGCTTCGACGAAGCCTACGCCGACCTGGCGGCGGGCCGCCTGGATGCGGTGGCGCAATCCCTCGCCAACCTGGCCACGCTGGTCAAGACGCGCGGTGACGTCTATGCGGTGATGGACGGCCCCATCGGTCCCAAGACCTACTTCGGCTGGGTCGGCCGCAAGGACGCCGACAGCGCCAGCCTGGTGAAGTTCTTCAGCGACGGCATCGCCCGCGCGCAGCAGAGCGGCGAACTGCAGAAGCTGCAGATGAAGTGGTTCGGCTTCACCATGGACGTGCCCACCGACAAGGTTCCCACGCCCGAGATGTGAGCACGCGGCGATGAACGGTCCCACCCTGCTCGAGCGCCTGGCCGCCTATGCGCCCATCCTGGGCCACGGCGCCGCCACCACCCTGCTGGTCGCGGTGGTGGCGATCGTCGGGGGCTTCCTGCTGGGCGCCCTGCTGTTGGGGTGCACGCTGACGGGCGGCAAGCGCAGCCCCCTGCGCCTGGCGGTCATCGCCTATATCAGCTTCTTCCGCGGCACGCCCATGCTGGTGCAGATGTTGATGCTGTTCTACCTGCCCAGCGCGCTGGGCGTGGACCTGCCGCCGCTGCTCGCGGCCATGGCCGCGATGGCGATGAATTCCGCGGCATTCCAGTGCGAGATCCTGCGCAGCGGGCTGGCGGCGGTGAGCCGCGGCCAACTGGAAGCGGGCGCGGTGTTCGGGCTGACGCCGCGCCAGGTTTTCCGCCATATCCAGCTGCCGCAGATGGCCCGCGCGGTCTGGCCCGCGGTGGTGTCCGAAGCCATCGACGTGATCAAGAACTCCGCCATCGTATCGGTGATCGCCGTCGCCGACCTGGCGCGCGGCGCGCGGCAGATCGTGGCCGGCAACTACCGGCCGCTGGAAGTCTACGTGACTACCGGCGTGGTGTACCTGGCCCTGACGACCGCCGTGTTCTTGCTGGGAACCTGGCTGGCGCACCGCATGGCGGGTAGCGGCCACGCCAGCCGCGCCATCATCCGCCGCAACGCCATCCGGAAGACATGATGGATATCGACCTGATGCTATCGCTGCTGCCGGACTTCGGCGCGGGCGTCCTGCACACCATGGGCCTGGTGATCGCCGCGCTGGCGGGCGGCCTGGCGTGCGGGTTTATCGCGCACATGCTGCGCGAAACGGGACGGCGGCCCTTCGTCTGGCTGTACTGGGCCTACACGGTGGTGTGGCGCGGGGTGCCCTTCCTGATCCATCTGTTCATCGTCTATTTCGGCCTGCCCAGTATCGGGGTCTCGCTGGATCCCTATGCGGCGGCCGCCATCACGCTGTCGATCTACAGCGGCGCCTATTTCGCCGAGATCTTCCGCGCCTGCTGGGAATCCATCCCGCCCGGGCAGATCGAGGCCGCGCAGGTGATGGGCATCGATCGCCGCCGGATCTTCCGCCATATCCAGCTGCCGCAGGCGCTGCGCGCGGCCGTGCCGCTGGTCGCGCACCAGACCGTGCTGCTGGTGAAGGAATCGGCGCTGGCCTCGGTGATCACCTATCCCGAACTGACGCTGACGGCGTCGCGCATCGTGTCCGCGCAATTCGTCTACGTCGAACCATACATCCTGCTGGCGGGCTGCTACTGGCTGCTGGCCCTGGCCATCGGCCGCATCGGCAGGCTGCTGTCGCGACGGCTGGCGCGGGGGCTGGCATGAAGGCGCCCATCCCATCCATGCACGCTTCATCCACCCGGATCTATCCATGACCGACACCACTCCCACCGGCGCCGCCCTGCCGATGATCTCGCTGCGCGGCGTCGGCAAATCCTTCGGCGACCATCGCGTGCTGTCCGGCATCGACCTGGACATCGCCCGCGGCGAAGTCGTCACCCTGATCGGCCCGTCCGGCTCGGGCAAGACCTCGCTGTTGCGATGCATGAATTTCCTGGAAGTCTATGACGAGGGCGAAGTCGATATCCGCGGCGCGCTGCTGGGCTACCGCCGCGCCGCCGACGGCACGCTGGTGCGCGACAGCGATCGCGCCGTCGCCGAAGTGCGCGCGCCGCTGGCGATGGTGTTCCAGCACTTCAACCTGTGGCCGCATATGACGGCGCTGGCCAATGTGATGGCGCCGCTGACCCTGGCGCGCGCCAAGCCGGCCAGCCAGGCGCGCCAGATCGCCCTGCAGGCGCTGGAACGGGTCGGCCTGGCCGACAAGGCCGACGCCATGCCGGCCAGATTGAGCGGCGGGCAGCAGCAGCGCGTCGGCATCGCCCGCGCGCTGGCGGTGTCACCCGAGGCCATGCTGCTGGACGAGCCGACGTCGGCGCTGGATCCGGAGCTGGTGGACGAAGTGCTGGAAGTCATCAAATCGCTGTCGCGCGAGGGCATGACGATGGTCATGGTGACGCACGAAATGAGTTTTGCCGCGGAAGTGTCGGATCGCATCGTGTTCATGGAGCAGGGACGCATCCTGGCGACCGGCGGGGCCGACGACATCATCCGCCGGCCCACCCATCCGCGCATCCGCGCCTTCCTGCAACCCTGGATACGGCGCAGCCTGGCGCCGGCGGGGGCCGAACGATGAGCGATCCGGGCCACCCCAAGCGCGAATCGCCCCCCGGGGAGGGAGTCACGCAGCGCCAGGATGGCACGCGCATCGCCAGCCTGGCCATGCGCGCGGCCCAAGCCGTCGACCCCGAGCGCCTGCAGGCGCGCTTGCGGGGGTTGGCGTCCTTTGGCGCCGCCCGTCCCGGCGACATCCATGGCGGTGTCGCGCGCCAGGCGCTCACGCCGCAGGAGTTGCTGGCGCGCCGCTGGCTGGCCACCGAATTCGCCTGCCGCCCGGGATACTCCGTGGGCATCGATGCCGCGGCCAATGTCTACATCCGGCGCCATGGCGAGAACGCCAACGCCGCGCCGGTCCTGACCGGCAGCCACGTCGACACGCAGCCGCTGGGCGGCTGGCTGGACGGCGCCTTCGGCGTGGCCGCCGGCCTGGAAGTCTTCGCCGCGCTGGACGCCGCCGGCCTGCGCACCCACCGTCCCATCGACACCGTCATGTGGACCAACGAGGAAGGCTCGCGCTTCGCGCCCGGCCTGATGGGCTCGGCCTCCTATACCGACCCGGCGCGCCTGGCCACATTCCGCGATACCGCCGACGCCCAGGGCGTGACCTTCCTGCAGGCCTGCAACGACGCCCGCGAGGACTTCTCCATGGCCGCGCGCGAGGCCGGCTGGCGCTGGTTCGACGCACCGCTGGCGCGCCCGCTGCACGCCTATATCGAAGCCCACATCGAACAAGGCCCCATCCTGGAAGCGCGCGGCCTGCAGGTCGGCTGCGTCACGGCCATACAAGGCGTGCGCTGGTACCGCGTCACGGTGCCGGGCCGCAGCGCGCACGCCGGCACCACGCCGGATGCCGCGCGCGACGACGCGCAGGCCAAGGCGATCGCGCTGGCGCACGCGCTGCTGGAATACGGCCGCGCCCAGGACGACGCCGCCCTGCGCCTGACCATAGGCCGCTGGCAATGCCGGCCGGACTCGATCAACACCATCGCCGACCAGGTCGTGTTCACCATCGACGCGCGCCATCCCGACGCATCGGTACTGGACGCGCTGCACGCCCGGCTGCAGGCCCTGCTGCCCGCCGGCGCCGCGATCGAGGTCCTGCAGCACAAGCCGACGGTGGCCTTCGACCTGGGCCTGGTCGAACTCGCAAGGCAGGCCTGCCGGTCGCTGGCGCTGCCGCACGCGGACATGCTGTCCGGCGCCTTCCACGACGCCATGCCGCTGGCCGGCTTCTGCCCCACGGCCATGCTGTTCGCGCCCAGCATCGGCGGCGTCAGCCATCACCCCGACGAGCACACCGGCATCGAGGACCTGGCCGCGTGCACGCGGGCGCTGGCCTGGTGCCTGGCCGAACTCGCGCAGGACGGCAATGTCGGCGCCGCCGATGGAGCCGACGCCGGATCGCCCGCTATCCCTACCCCCGATTTATCCACCCCCACCCGCTAGGAATCAACACGATGCAAACCGCAACCAGCATCCCGCAGGTGGCCGACAACGGCGAACCGGTCGGCCTGAACAACACCCATCTGGAACCCATCTCGGCCGATGGCCGCGCCGAGCCGGGCAAGGTGTACGAAGTCCCCGCCCGCAACGGCCGCGCCGTCCGCCTGTCCAAGGGCCAGGTCATCCGCATCATCAACACCCATGGCAGCCAGGTATGCGACACCTGGGCTTTCAAGGCCGACGACCTCAGCGAGTTCATGTCCATGGAACATGCGCGCGCCATGATCGACCGCATCATCCCGAAAGTGGGAGACCCGCTGGGCAGCAACCGCCGCCGCCCCATCATGACCCTGACGGCCGATACCTCGCCGGGCGTGCACGACACCCTGATGGCGGCCTGCGACGCCTATCGCTACCGCAACCTGGGCGTCGAGCACTACCACGACAACTGCGCCGACAACATGCGCATGGCGCTGAAAGCCATCGGCCTGCGCGCGCGCGAAGTCCCGCAGCCGCTGAACCTGTGGATGAACATCCCCGTGAACGCGGAAGGCGGCGTGCAATGGCTGGCCCCCGTATCGAAGGCGGGCGACTACGTGGACCTGCGCGCGGAAATGGACTGCGTGGTCGTGATGTCGGCCTGCCCGCAGGACATCATTCCGATCAACGACAACCGTCCCGTCGAAGTGCACTTCCAGGTGCTCGACCAGGCATAGAATTCCGCCATGGCTACCCGCAGACCTTCCCCTTCGACTCCCGAGCGCGGGCTTGCCGCGCTGGGACCGCGCGTCAAGCATGCCCGCATGGTGCACAACCTGACGCTGAAGGCGCTGGCGGAGGCCGCCGAGTGCTCGGAAAGCCTGCTGTCACGCATCGAACGCGGCCAGACGATGCCATCGTTGAACACCCTGCACCGCCTGGCCCATGCGCTGGACACCAACGTGGCCGAGCTGACCGCCGCCGACGCCCCGCCGGCCTCGCCCGTGACACGGGCGGCCGACCGCCCCGTCCTGGCGTTCAGCCAGGCGCGCGGACGCAAGGGCGGCGTCAAGCTGGAGCGCGTCATCGTGCCGATGCGCGGCCAGTTGCTGCAGGCGGACATCCACGTGCTGGAGCCGCTGGCGGAAAGCCTGGAACAGATCGCGCACGCCGGCGAGGAAATGGGCTACGTGATCGAAGGCCGCTTCGAGCTGCGCCTGGGCGAGGAAATCCACCTGCTCGACGCTGGCGACTCCTTCTATTTCTCCAGCGATGTTCCGCATAGCTATCGCAATCCGGGCAAGACGGTGACGCGGGTGCTGTGGGTGAACACGCCCACCACCTTCTGAACGCCCCCATGCATTCCGCCACGGACACCCGCGCGCAGGCGCAGCCGCGCTACAGCGGCATCCCGACCTTCATGCGCGTCCCGTACACGACGCGGCTGGAGGATTTCGATATCGGCATCGTCGGCGTGCCGTTCGATGGCGGCGTCACGGCGCGGCCCGGCGCCCGCTACGGTCCCCGGGAAATCCGCAATATGTCGTCGATGACGCGCGCGATCCATCACGTGACCCGCTTCAACCCGTTCGCCGCCTGCCGGGTGGCCGACGTGGGCGACGTGCCGTTCACCGACGTGTTCCACCTGGAGAATTCGCACGCGGATATCCGGCGCTTTCTTGAGCCGATCTACGCGGCCGGCAAACGGACCCTGGTCGCGGGCGGCGATCATTCGATCACCTTTCCCATCTTCCAGGCCATGGCGCCGCGCGAGCCGCTGGGCATGGTGCATATCGATGCGCATACGGACACCTGGGATGATTTCATCGGCTCCAAGTTCAGCCACGGCTCGCCCTTTCGCCGTGCGGTGGAAGCCGGGATGCTGGATCCGAAACGGACCGTGCAGATCGGCATCCGCGGGGCGCAGAACTCCGACGAAGGCTGGCGTTATTCTCTCGAATCCGGCATGAGAGTGATCTTCATCGAGGAATTCGATCGCATGGGCGTCGAGGCCGTCATCGCCGAGGCGCGGCGCGTTGTCGGCGGCGGTCCGAGTTACCTGTCCGTGGACGTCGACGGGCTGGACCCCGTATACGCGCCGGGGACCGGGACGCCCGAGATAGGCGGCCTGTCCACGCGCGAGACCCTCACGCTGCTGCGCGGCCTGGAAGGCCTGGACCTGCGCGGCGCCGACGTGGTGGAAGTCGCGCCGCCGTATGACCCGAGCGGGAATACGGCGCTGCTGGGCGCGACCTTGATGTATGAGTGCCTCTGCTTGCTGGCGCGGGCTTGGGAGATGGGAAGGTAAGGCGGTGCTGGTGGTGGTGCTGGTAGTGCTTGTGTTTGTGCCGTCCGTCGGGGCGGTCACCCTGTCGTGTCCATCCCGCCAGACTCCGGTTTGCCTTATTCACGGACGCCGCAACCATCTGAGTGCTTGGCGCTTCGTGGCTCTGTAGTTTGAGTAGAGAAGGATTTGCTGCGGCCCGGCGTTGCGTGGCCGCCCAGCGCGGCCACGCAGCGCCGGGCACTGCACGATCCTTCTTGAGTCAGATCACTCAGCCACGAAGGGCCAAGAAAACCACCGTTCGCAGCATCCGTGAATAAGGCAAACCAGAGTCCGGCGGGGCGGTCACCCTGTTGGGTCCAGCCCGTTGAGGCCGCGCGAGGGCTGACGAAGGGAGGACGGCCGGGCAAAAAAGACGCAAGAACGCTGACGACGTTCGGCCGCCGGACGAGGCAGACGACGCGGGAGTCCGGCGCCCGCGCGCCGGACCGGCCGATCGGGATGGACACGACAGGGTGACTGCACCGACGGACGGCACCAGCACCATGACCGGCAAGAGCGCCATTACCACCGCCGGCTAAAGACCAGCCAGCCACCAACGCCAAACCCAACGGTCAGCGAAAACTCAGCCCAGCACCGGCCCCAGCGTGCGCTTGACGTCGTCCTCGCTGCGCCCGCTGCGGGCGATGTAATCGCGCAGCTGGTCTTCCCCTATCGTCCCGACGTTGAAATACTGCGAGTCGGGATGGCTGAGATAGAACCCGCACACGCTGGACGCCGGGAACATCGCATAGCTCTCGGTCAGGTCGATGCCGACCTCCGCCGCATCCAGCACCTCGAACATCTCGCGCTTGACCACGTGCTCCGGGCAGGCCGGATAGCCGGGCGCCGGCCGTATGCCGACGTACTTCTCGGCGATCAGCGCGGCATTGTCCAGGGTCTCATCCGCCGCATAGCCCCACAAATCCCGCCGAACCCGCGCATGCAGGCATTCGGCGTAGGCTTCCGCGAAGCGGTCCGCCAGCGCCTTCAGCATGATGCTCGAATAGTCGTCATGCGCCGCCGCGAACTCGGCTTCCTTCTTCTCGATGCCCAGCCCGGCCGTCACCGCGAACAGGCCGATATAGTCGGCCACGCCGCTGTCCTTGGGCGCGATGTAGTCCGCCAGGCACTTGTTCGCCACGCCTTCCCGCTTGGCCCCCTGCTGCCGCAGGTTGCGCCACGTGAACAGCACGCGCGTGCGGCTTTCGTCGGCATAGACCTCGATATCCTCGTCGTTCACCCGATTGGCCGGATAGAACGCGACCACGCCGTTGGCCGTCAGCCAGCGCCCTTCGACGATGCGCTTGAGCATGGCCTGCGCGTCGGCGTACACCTTGCGCGCCTGCTCGCCCACCACCTTGTCGTCCAGGATCGCCGGAAACTGGCCGAACAGGCTCCAAGTCTGGAAGAACGGCGTCCAGTCGATATAGGTGGCGATCTCCGCCAGATCGTAATGCTTGAAGGTGCGGCGGCCGATGTACTTGGGCCGCGGCGGAACGTAGCCCGACCAATCGATCGCCGGCCGCGCCGCCCGCGCCTCCGCCAGGGACACCAGCGGCGTCGCCTTGCGATTGGCGTGGCGGCGGCGCACGTCGTCGTATTCGCGCTTCAGGTCGGCGATGAAGGCGTCCGCCTGCTCGGACACCAGATTGGTCGCCACGCCCACGGCGCGGCTGGCGTCCGGGGTGTACACCACCGGCCCTTCGTAATGGGGAGCGATCTTCACCGCGGTATGCACGCGGCTGGTGGTGGCGCCGCCGATCATCAGCGGGATCTTCCGCTCGCGGAAATACTCGTCGCGCTGCATTTCGCTGGCCACGTAGGCCATTTCTTCCAGGCTGGGCGTGATCAGTCCCGACAGGCCCACGATATCCGCGTTTTCTTCCTTCGCCTTTTCCAGGATCTGCGCGCAGGGCACCATCACGCCCATGTTCACGACTTCGAAGTTGTTGCATTGCAGGACCACGGACACGATGTTCTTGCCGATATCGTGCACGTCTCCCTTCACCGTGGCGATCACCATCTTGCCCTTGGCGCGCACGTCGCCGCCCGCCGCCGCGATCTGGCGCTTTTCTTCCTCGATGAAGGGCACCAGATGCGCCACGGCCTGCTTCATGACGCGCGCCGACTTCACCACCTGCGGCAGGAACATCTTGCCTTCGCCGAACAGGTCGCCCACGATGTTCATGCCGTCCATCAGCGGGCCTTCGATGACCTCGATAGGCCGGCCGCCGCGCGCCTCGATCTGCTGGCGCACTTCCTCGGTATCGTCGACGATGAAGTTCGTGATCCCATGCACCAGCGCATGCGCCAGGCGCTGTTCCACCGGCTGCGCGCGCCAGGCCAGGTCTTCTTCCTTCTTGGCGCCGCTGCCCTTGACGGTATCGGCGAACTGCACCAGCCGTTCGGTGGGCGTGCGCTCGTCGTCGGCTTCGGTCTTGCCGACGGGCTCGGCGCGATCCAACACCACGTCCTCGACCAGGTCGCGCAGCTTGGGATCCAGGTCCGCGTACACCCCCAGCTGGCCGGCATTCACGATGCCCATGGTCAGGCCTTCGCGGATGGCGTAGTACAGGAAGACGGTGTGGATGGCCTCGCGCATCGGCTCATTGCCGCGGAACGAGAAGCTCACATTCGAAATACCGCCGGACAGGCGCGCGTGCGGCAGGTTCTGGCGTATCCACGTCACGCCTTCGATGAAGTCGAGCGCATAGCGGTTGTGCTCCTCGATCCCCGTGGCCACGGCAAAGACGTTGGGATCGAAGATGATGTCCTCGGGATTGAAGCCTTCCTGATTGACCAGCAGATCGTAGGCACGGCCGCAGATTTCCTTGCGGCGCTCCAGCGTATCGGCCTGGCCCTGCTCGTCGAAAGCCATCACCACCATGGCCGCGCCATAGCGGCGGCACAGGCGGGCATGGTGCAGGAAGGGCTCGATGCCTTCCTTCATGGAAATCGAGTTCACCACCGGCTTGCCCTGCACGCACTTCAGGCCGGCTTCGATGACTTCCCATTTGGAGCTGTCTATCATCACCGGCACGCGGGCGATGTCGGGCTCCGACGCGATCAGGTTCAGGAAGCGCGTCATGCAGGCCACCGAATCCAGCATGGCCTCGTCCATGTTGACGTCGATGATCTGCGCGCCGTTTTCCACCTGCTGGCGTGCCACGGCCAGGGCCTCGTCGTATTTTTCCTCGCGGATCAGGCGCGCGAACATCTTGCTGCCGGTCACGTTGGTACGTTCGCCGACGTTCACGAACAGCGTGTCCTCGTCGATATTCAGCGGCTCCAGGCCCGACAGCCGCGTCTTGACCGGCACGTCGGGCACCACCCGCGGCGTCAGCCGGACGACTTTTTCGGCGATGGCGCGGATGTGGTCGGGCGTGGTGCCGCAGCAGCCGCCGGCCATGTTCACCAGCCCGGCGCGCGCGAACTCTTCCAGCAGGCTCGAGGTATCCGCCGGCGATTCGTCGAACCCGGTGTCGCTCATGGGATTGGGCAGGCCGGCGTTCGGATAGACGCAGACGTAGGTATCGCAGATCTTCGACAGCTCGGCGACATAGGGACGCATCAGCGCGGCGCCCAGCGCGCAGTTCAGCCCTATCGTCACCGGCCGGGCATGGCGCACGGAATTCCAGAATGCCTCGACGGTCTGGCCGGACAGGATGCGGCCGGAAGCGTCGGTCACCGTGCCGGAGATCATCACCGGCAGCCGCACGCCGCGCTGCTCGAAGACTTCCTCGACCGCGAAAATGGCGGCCTTGGCATTCAGCGTGTCGAAGATGGTTTCTATCAGGACGACGTCGATGCCGCCGTCCAGCAGGCCGTTCATCTGCTCGACATAGGCGGCGCGCAGCTCGTCGAACGTGACGTTGCGCGCGCCGGGGTCGTTGACGTCCGGGGAGATCGACGCGGTCTTGGGCTGCGGCCCCAGCGCGCCGGCGACGAAGCGCGGCCGTTCGGGCGTGCTGTAGGCGTCGCAGGCTTCGCGCGCCAGCCTGGCCGACGCCAGGTTCATTTCGTAGGCGAGTTCCGGCAGGTCGTAGTCGCCCTGCGCGATGGACGTCGCGCCGAAGGTGTTGGTTTCGATGACGTCGGCGCCCGCCTCCAGGTACTGGCGGTGGATTTCGGCAATCACGTCGGGGCGCGTCAACGACAGCAGCTCGTTGTCGCCCTTCAGGTCCTTGCCGTGGCCGGCGAAGCGCTCGCCACGGAAATCGGCCTCTGTCAGCTTGTAGCGCTGGATCATGGTGCCCATCGCGCCGTCCAGGATCATGATCCGCGAGTCGAGCGCGCGCACGAAGGCGGCGCCATGGGTATAGGAATCGATGGGATAAGGCAGCGCGGGATAGGACGGCACGGGCGTTCCTGCAGGGAAGGCGGATGGATTGCAAAGAAGCAACCTGGAATGGTAACAAAGCCCGCGAAATCCTGGGGCCGTGATACATTCCGGGCCCTCGAACCGGTGCTTTCAACGCAAACGCGCGCAAGCGCGCCGCGTGGTGAAAGGTAAACGGGAAACAGGAACGCGCCGCCGGACCGTCCATGAGACGGCCCGCGACGGCGCCAGGCCTGTGCTGCCCCCGCAACGGTCATCCCGCCCCATTATTCCAGGCCGCGCCACGGCGCCTGGAACCGGGTGGGACAGCCCGATACCGGCCGGTTCGTCCGGGGAAGACGACAAGTGACGCCAGCCTTGCCGTGCCTGCGGCGCCGGCCGCCAGCCGTCTTCCGCTTCCTTGAACGACGTGCGGGGTCGCGCGTCATCACCAGGTCTCGCTATGAAGCCCCTCTTTACCCGGCGCAGCGCCGGGCTGCTCGCCTGTCTGGCCCCCATGGGGTTGGCCCCGATGTGGGCCGCTGCTCAACAGAATCCGGCTGCCCAGCCGCCCGTCGCCCAGCTCGACACCGTGGTCGTCACCGCCACGCGGTCGCCCGAGCCGTTGAAAGACGTGCTGGGCGACGTCAGCGTCATCGACCGTGCCACCCTGGAAAGCGCCGGACAGAGCAGCCTGGCCGAAGTCCTGTCGCGCACCCATGGCATCGAGTACGCCAACAATGGCGGCCCGCAGACGGTCACCAGCCTGTTCATGCGCGGCGCCAACAGCAACCAGACGCTGGTGCTGGTCGACGGCCAGCGCGTGAACAACGCCACCAACGGCCTGGCGGCGCTGAACGCCATTCCGACCAACAGCATAGACCGCGTGGAAATCGTGCGCGGCGCGGCCAGCAGCCTGTACGGCGCCGACGCGCTGGGCGGGGTGATCAACATCATCACCAAGCGCGAAGCGGATCGTCCGCTGTCGGCCTATGCATCGGTGGGCGGCGGCACCTATGGCACGAGCAGCTACAGCGCCGGGCTGTCCGGCGCGGCCCAGGGCTGGACCTACAGCCTGTCCAGCAGCTACCAGCAGAGCCGCGGCTTCGACGCGACCAACGACAAGAACTTCCTGCACAACCCGGACCGGGACAGCTACTACGAGAACAACGTGGCCGGCTCGCTGGGCTATGAATGGATGCGCGGCCAGACGCTGACCGCGCAGTTCTACCAGACCCACGTGAACGGCGGCTACGACAACGGCACGCCGTATTTCAACGACCGCTCGATCCAGGACCTGCAGGGCTATTCGCTGACCAGCACCAACCGCCTGACGGACATCTGGACCAGCACCCTGCGCGTCGGCAGCACGCTGGACCGCAACCGCAACGAAAACGTCCCCGGCGACGAAAATCCGTTCAATACGCCCGACGGCAAGAGCACCTTCCGCACGCGGCAGAATCAGTACCTGTGGCAGAACGACCTGCAGCTGACGAAGGACCAGAAGCTGACCCTGGCCTACGAGCACCTGGAGCAGCGTGTCGAAGGCGACATCGGCAACTTCAACAACTTTCCGGTCACCTTCGGCGACTATGCGGAAACCCGCCGGCACGTGAATTCGTTCACCGGCGTCTACCTGGGCGATTTCGGCGCGCATCACCTGCAGGCCAGCCTGCGCAATGACGACAATTCGCAGTTCGGCAACCGCACCACCGGCGGCCTGACCTACGGCTACGACATCACCAACCGGATCCGCGCCACGGTAGGCGCCAACACCGGCTTTCGCGCGCCGAACTTCAACGAACTCTACTGGCCCAACGACGGCGGCTTCGTCGGCAATCCGGACCTGAAGCCGGAGACCTCGCGCAATATCGAGGCCAGCCTGCGTTACCGTGACGACGATAGCGAACTGGGCGCGACCTACTATCACAACAAGGTCAAGAACCTGATCATCAACCAGGCCATCGACCCGAACGATCCCTTCAGCGTGTTCCAGCCTTTCAACGTGTCGCACGCCCTGCTGGAAGGCGTCAGCCTGACCGGCATGAAGAAGTTCGGCGCCACCCGCCTGCGCGCCAGCGTGGACCTGAGCGACCCGCGCAATACGGATGAGGACACCCGCCTGCCGCAGCGCGCGCGCAAGGTGTTGCGCGTGTCGGCGGACCATCGCTTCGGCGACTTCCTGCTGGGCGCGGAAATGTATGCCAGCGGCGATCGCATCGATGCGCTGACCGGCGATCGCCTGGGCGGCTATACGCTGTACAACCTGTTGGCCTCCTACGACCTGACGCGCAACCTGCAGGTCCAGGTACGCTGGAACAATGTGTTCGACAAGGAGTACACCTTGGTCAAGGGCTACAACACGCCGGGTTCGAACGCCTTCGTGAACCTGACCTGGCGGATGTAGGACGGCGATGCGTGCGCACGGCCGCGTGATCGCGATCGCCGCCCTGCTACTGGCATGCGCGGTTGCCACGGCCGGCCCCATCGCGCTCAAGGACGATGACGGCCGTGCCGTCGATCTGCCGCATCCGGCCCGGCGCGCCATCTCGCTGGCGCCGCACGCCACCGAGCTGGCCTACGCGGCGGGCGCCGGCGACAGGCTGGTCGGCGTGGCGCGTGGCAGCGACTATCCGCCGCAGGCCCGCGCGCTGGCTTCCGTCGGCGACGGCCTGGCGCCCGATGCCGAACGGGTGGCGGCGCTGCGGCCCGATCTGGTGCTGGGCTGGCTGCCGGGCGGCGCGGCGCCCCTGCTGCCTGTCCTGCGCGCGCTGGACGTCCCGGTGTACTACAGCGACCCGCGCACGCTGCGCGACATCCCGCGCGCCGTCGAACGCATGGGCGTGCTCTTCGGCACGCAGGCGGTCGCCGCCCCCGCCGCCGCGGCCCTGCAGGCGCGCATCGACGCGCTGGCCGCGCGCTATGCCGGGCGCCCGCCGGTCCGGGTCTTCATCCAGGCCGGCCGCGATCCTGTCTACACCCTGAACGACAGCAGCATCGTCAGCGACGCCCTGCGCGTCTGCGGCGGCCTGAATGTGTTCGCCAACGCGCCCGTCACTGCGCCGCAGGTCACCCGCGAAGCCGTGCTGGCGGCGCGCCCCGACGTGGTGGTGACCGGCATGGCCGACGCGGCCAGCCTGGCGGCCACCGAGCAGGCCTGGCGCGCGCTGGGGCTGCCGGCGGCGCTGTCGGGCAATGTCGTCGGTATCGACGCGGACGTGCTGTATCGCCCGGGCCCGCGCCTGATCGAGGCTGCGGAAACGCTGTGCGCGGCCCTGGATCGGGCGCGGCATTGACCGCTCCGGCCAGGGACGGTCACCGTTGGCTGTGGTGCCCCGCGATCCTTGCGTGGGCCCTCACCTTCGGCCACCCGGCCGGCCCCAGCCTTACTTCGACGCCGTGCAGTAGTCCGGATCCTTGAGCGTGACGGCGGCGACACGGCCGTTGTCCAACAGCGGGACGTAGGGGCATTCCATGCGCTTGCCCTTGATCTCGACGGTCTCCATCTGCACTTTCTCGGAATACTCGTGGGATATGTCTCCGTTGCGGGTATCGCGCAGGTAGACCTCCATATGCACACGTTCCCAGGATTCGGGCGGATCGGCCTCGCATTCAGACGGGTTGCGCGGCAGCAACCGGTCACCCGCGTTCCAGGTGACGTCCGGATATTCGACGTGACCATTGCGATAGGTCGGCATCACGTAGCAATAACGGATCTTGCCGTTGGTCCGCACAGGCTGGAAAAAGCTCTCGCCCTGCTCCACCTGGACCAGTTCCTTGCCCTTCCATTTCGCGATGGTCACATAGTGATCGCAGCAACCGTCGCGTTGAAAATCCCACACCAGTTTGTTGGCGGCATCGAAGTTCGGCGACGTCATGTTTTCCATGGTGGCGCTGACGTCGTCGAACTTGCCCGTCGCGGGCTCGTAGATCCATGCGCTAGTGGGAATATTGGGACCGGCGGGCAGGAACTGGGCCAGCGTCAGATCCGGCCAGCCATCGAAATTGATGTCCGGGGTTTCCGGCACGAAGATGCGGCACGTGCCAACCGAATCGGTGGGCAGCGCCTGCACCAGCCTGCCGTCCTTGTACAAGCGGACCTGGGTCACATGCGGCACGTCGGTGGCGCAGCCGCCGCCAGAGTCGGGCATGCGGTCCGCGGCCAGGCGGATTTCATAAGGGAAGGCATGCGCGCCCGGCGCGGGGCCCAAGGTTAAGGGCAGACTGCGCTTGCCATCGGGGCTGGCCCAGGTTCCCGTCCAGCCGGCGCCATCGGGACGCATCTCCCAACGCCCGGTCACGGGCTCGTCCTTGCCGGCGGCGGTCTGGTCGTATTCCTGCATGCCCACGCCATTGGCTTGCCAGCTGCCATCGAGCCGCAGCTTCAATATCTTGTTCGAATCGCAAGGCTCGTAGCAGTAGTTGCCGGACACGTGATCGGCGACACGCTTGAATTCGACGCGGATCTCGCGACCGGAGATCGCGCCCTGATAAGACGCCGACCAGGCAGGGAATTCGACAGCCGGCGATGTGGGCATGGTCGTCGTCGCGGCCGGAACGACGGGAGGAGCAGCAGCCGGCGCCGTGGTCGGACCGGTGGGCGAGGCTGGAGCCGGCACATAGGCGTGAGCCGCCGCGCCCTGGGCCTGTGCATGCGCGGCCGGCAGTGCCAGCATGGCGGCGGCCAACAGCACCAGCTGGGCGCAACGGCCCGCGCGGCGTATTGGAGCCAAGTCCCGCCTGGAACGGCGGCGAAAAATCGGGCTGCTCATGGTGACTTATCTTTGTGGTTGAGCATGCGGATATATCACGCCGCCACTGTTGAGAGTTCGACAAATTGTCAGCGTTGCTGCGGACTGCGCCCACACACAGGTTGCCGCGTCCGGTTGGTCGGCCAACACCTGCGCCACGGGCTTCCTTGGCCTGCCGGTACCCCGAGCCTCCCAACTGTCTCGTATTTTGGCTGCGTGTCTCACCGCCCGTAGCCACGGACTGAGCTGCTTTATCATGGCGGTGTATGCCGCGCCATCCGGGCGACCGGCAGTTTTTCCTCATCCGCCATGCCATCACAAGACACCTTCACTGTCGCCGGCCGCACCTTCCGGTCCCGCCTGCTCGTCGGCACGGGCAAGTACAAGGATTTCGAGCAGACCCGCCAGGCGCTGGACGCCAGCGGCTGCGACATCGTCACGGTGGCCATCCGCCGCGTGAACCTGGGCCAGAACGCCAACGAGCCCAGCCTGCTGGATTTCGTGCCGCCGTCGCGCTTCACCTACCTGCCCAACACCGCCGGCTGCTACACGGCGGATGAAGCCGTGCGCACGCTGCGCCTGGCGCGTGAACTGCTGGACGGCCACGACCTGGTCAAGCTGGAAGTGCTGGGCGATCCGCACACCCTTTTCCCCAACATGCCGGAAACGCTGAAGGCCACGGAAGCCCTGGTCAAGGATGGCTTCAAGGTCATGGTCTACTGCACCGACGATCCCATCCAGGCCCGCATGCTGGAAGATCTGGGCGCCGTCGCCGTCATGCCGCTGGCGTCGCTGATCGGCTCCGGCATGGGCATCCTGAACCCGTGGAACCTGCGCCTGATCCTGGACCAGGCCCGCGTGCCGGTGCTGGTCGACGCCGGCGTCGGCACAGCATCGGACGCCGCCATCGCCATGGAGCTGGGTTGCCACGGCGTGCTGATGAACACCGCCATCGCCGGCGCCCAGGATCCCATTCTGATGGCCAGCGCCATGAAGAAAGCCGTGGAAGCCGGCCGCGAAGCCTTCCTGGCCGGACGCGTGCCGCGCAAGCTCTACAGCGCCGCGCCGTCTTCGCCGACGGAAGGCCTGCTGAAATGATCCCCAACGCGCTCTCCATCGCCGGCGTCGATCCTTCCGGCGGCGCGGGCGTGCTGGCCGACGTCAAGGCCATGAGCGCGCTGGGCGCCTACGGCTGCGCGGTGATCGCCGCACTGACGGCGCAGAACACCGAAGGCGTGAGCGAAGTCGCGCCGGTCCCGCCGGCCTTCGTGGGGCGGCAGATCGACACGCTGTTCGCGGACGTCCGCATCGATGCGGTCAAGATCGGCATGCTTGGCCAGCAGGCCGTCATCCAGGTGGTGGCGGAGAAACTGGCCCGCTGGCATCCGCCGCACGTGATCCTGGACCCTGTCATGGTCGCCAAGAGCGGCGACCTGCTGCTCGAAAAGGCGGCGGTGGGCACGCTGCGCGAAGCTCTGTTGCCCCAGGCGACGGTGCTGACGCCCAACCTGCCCGAAGCCGGCGTGCTGCTGGACGAACGCCCGGTGGAAACCGTCAAGGAAATGCGCCGCGTCGCCGAGCGCCTGCGCAACAGGATGGCCTACGACGGCCAGCGCTGGGTCATGCTCAAGGGCGGGCACCTGCCCGGCGAGGAAACCATCGACCTGCTGCACGACGGCGACCGCATGCTCGAACTGCCCGGCGGCCGCATCGCCACCCGCAACACCCACGGCACCGGGTGCACGCTGTCCGCCGCCCTGGCGGCGCTGATTCCGCAGACCGGCGACGTGCCGGAAGCCGCCCGCCGCGCCAAGGCGTATCTGACCGAAGCCATCCGCCACGCCGATCGCCTGGACGTGGGCAAGGGCCACGGCCCGGTCCATCATTTCCATGCGTGGTGGTAGGCCGGCGACGCAAATCGGTACAATTGCCCAGCCTCCGAACTCTTCATTCCCGCTGTCATGAACGCTTCCACTCTGCCCGACGTCGAAAAAGCCCGCTTCAATATGGTGGAACAGCAGATCCGTCCCTGGGACGTGCTGGACGAAACCGTGCTGGACGCCCTGTTCAAGGTGCGCCGCGAGCTGTTCGTGCCGCCCGCCCTGCGATCGCTGGCGTTCTCGGACCTTGAAATTCCCCTGCAGATCAACGCGGTGGACACCCGTGAAAGCATGCTGGCGCCCAAGGTCGAAGCGCGCCTGGCCCAGGAGCTGCTGCTGGCGCCCACCGATGCGGTGCTGGAAATCGGTACGGGCTCGGGCTACCAGGCGGCCCTGCTGGCCGAACTGGCGCAGCAGGTGACCACGGTCGAAATCGACAGCCGCCTGGCGGCCTTCGCCCAGCAGAACCTGCAGTTGAACAACATCGCCAACGTCAAGATCGAAACCGGCGACGGGCGCAACGGCTGGGGAACGACCGAATACGACGCCATCCTGCTGACAGGCTCGGTTCCGGTGGTGCCGGACGGGCTGAAATACCAGTTGCGCATCGGCGGCCGCCTGGTGGTGGTGGTCGGCACGGCCCCGGTCATGACCGCCTGTCGCATCACGCGCACGACGGCCGCCAGCTTCGAAACGGTGAACCTGTTCGAAACGGTCATCAAGCCGCTGCGCGGCGCGACCGTGTCGCAGTTCAAGTTCTAAGCGGCCTTGCGGGCGCCCCCCAGGCGCCCCTCCAGGCGGCCTGCTAAGCGCCCTGTATCTTGCGCACTAGCGACGTGGTCGATCGCTGGAATTCGAAGGGCACCGCCACCGCGCGGCCGCCCCAGCTCCGGACCAGCGCGGTTTCCGGCAGCGTCTCCATATCGTAGTCGCCGCCCTTGACGATGATGTCGGGCCGCAGCTGCGCGATCAGCGCCACGGGCGTGTCTTCGTCAAAGCACGTGACCGCGTCCACGCAGGCCAGCGCCGCCAGCAAGGCGGCGCGATCGTCCTGGCTGTTCAGCGGCCGCTCGGGCCCCTTGGCCAGGCGGCGCGCCGATGCATCCGTATTCACCGCCACGATCAGGGACGCGCCCAGCTGGGCGCTTTCGTCCAGATAGGTGACGTGGCCGCGATGCAGGATGTCGAACACGCCGTTGGTGAACACCAGCGGGCGCGGCAGGCGGCCGTCGGCAAGCGCGTCCAGGCATTGCCGAGGGGTCAGGATTTTCGATTCGAAGCGGGCTGTCATGCCCGCATTTTAGATCGGTCGGCGCCGCCGGTCGTCACCCACCCGACGGCGCAGCCGGCGGCGGCCGTCCTCAGCCGAGTACCAGCGAGGACATGCCGCGCGCGTCGGCAGCACGGTCCATCACCGCATCGCCGCCCCGCTCCACCAGCGCCACGACTTCCTTGCGATAGCGGTTCAGATCCTTCACCGATTCGAAGCTGCGGTCCAGCAGCCTGGAAAGGATATGCAGGATGCGGTCGCCGACCTTCTTTTCCCACACGCCGTCGAAGCGGATCTGCGTATCCAGCCAGCGCTCCAGCCAGCCCGGTTCGGGCAGGCGCGATTGCACCGTATCGTTGGGGAACAGGCCCTTGTTCACGTGCAGGTTGGTCGGGTGCATGGCCTGCGACGTGCGGCTGGCAGACGCCATCAGCATGCCGATCTTGGAAAAGGCCAGCCGCGCCTGCGCCTGCGTCGTCGCGCCACGTTCGAACAACGCGCGGCGCATGTACTGCAGGTAGGCGCCGGCATGGCGCGCCTCGTCCTGCGAGATGGTCTTGTAGATGGCCTGGATGACGGGTTCGGTGTGCCAGCTGGCGGCGCAGCGGTACCAGTGGTTCAGGCGTATTTCGCCGCAGAAGTGCAGCATCAGGGTTTCCAGCGGCGGCGCCGGATCGAATTCGAAGCGCACCTTGTGCAGCTCTTCCTCGGTCGGCATCAGGTCGGGACGGAAGCGGCGCAGGTATTCGATCAATACCAGGGAATGCTTCTGTTCCTCGAAAAACCACACCGACATGAAAGCGGAAAAATCGCTGTCGCCGTGATTGTCGCGCAGGAACATTTCCGTGGCCGGCAGGGCCGCCCATTCCGTGATGGCGTTCATTTTGATCGTCCGCGCCTGCTCATCGGACAGCTTGGCGCCATCGAAGTCATCCCACGGAATGTCGGTAGACATATTCCAGCGCACGGCTTCCATGGATTTGAAAAGTTGCGGATAAAGCATGGTCTTGGTCCGAAATTAATTTAAGTATCCCCCGCGCTCGTGCCGCCAGATTTAGGCTGGCGGCACGAGCGCGCCCCGTTTTTAGATTTGGCATGCGCACGCGAGACTAGGACGTGCACAAGGCGACGGCGCGAAAGCCCATACGCGGGTTTCCTTTATCGCCGTTGCATGCGAAGGCGTGATGACAGATTCATGGCAGAACCATGACGCGCACCCCACATGGAGGCGCGCTCAGCGCGTGGACAGCCAGATGATCAGGGCCACCCCGACAGCCAGCACGGCCGCGACGACCGACAGCAGCCGGTTCGTATGCTGTTGCGCCTTGCGCAGCTGGGCCAGCTCCAGCAGCACGGCCGGCTCCACATTGGGCCGGTTCAGGCGGTCATGCACCAGCCGTGGAATGGCCGGCAGGATCTGCGACCATTGCGCGGCTTCCTTCTCCATCTGTTTTTTCAGCCCGGCCATGCCGATCCGTTCGCGCATCCAGCGCTCCAGGTACGGTTTGGCGGTCTTCCATAGATCCAGGTCCGGATCCAGTTCGCGGCCCAGCCCTTCCACGTTCAGCAGCGTCTTCTGCAGCAGGACCAGTTGCGGCTGGATCTCCACATTGAAGCGCCGCGACGTCTGGAACAGGCGCAGCAACACCTGGCCCAGCGAGATCTCGGAGAGCGGCCGGTCGAAATAAGGTTCGCATACCGCGCGCACGGCGCCTTCCAGCTCTTCTTCGCGCGTGTCGGACGGCACCCAGCCGGATTCGATGTGCAACTGGGCGACGCGCCGGTAATCGCGACGGAAAAAGGCCAGGAAATTCTGCGCCAGGTAGTTCTTGTCGAACTCGGACAGGGAACCGACGATGCCGAAATCCAGCGCGATATAGTGGCCCAGCGTATCGGCCCGATCCGACACGTAGATGTTGCCGGGATGCATGTCGGCGTGGAAAAACCCGTCGCTGAAAACCTGCGTGAAGAAGATCTCCACGCCGGTGCGCGCCAGCTTCTGGATGTCGATGCCGGCGTCGCGCAGGCGTTCGATCTGGCCCACCGGAATGCCGTACATGCGCTCCATGGTGAAGACCGTGTTGGCGGTGAATTCCCAGATCACCTCCGGCACGATCAGCATGCTGCCGCGGCCGCTTTCCGGGCCGAAGTTGCGCCGCAGCTGGCTGCAGTTCGACGCCTCGCGCACCAGGTCCAGTTCATCGTGCAGATACTTGTCGAACTCCGCCACGACCTCGCGCGGCTTGAGCCGGCGGCCGTCCGGGCCCAGGCGCTCGATGACCGACGCCAGGGTGCGCAGCAGCGTCAGGTCTTTTTCGATGATGTCGAGCATGCCGGGACGCAGCACCTTGACCGCGACTTCGCGGCCATCGTGCAGCACCGCGAAGTGCACCTGCGCGATGGAAGCCGAGGCCACCGGATCGACTTCGAAATGCTTGAACAGCGTGGCCGGCGGCGCGCCCAGCGCGGCCTGTATGCACTGCGCCGCCTGTTCCGACGGGAACGGCGGAACGCGGTCCTGCAGGAGCGCGAGTTCCGCCGCGATGTCTGCGGGAATCAGGTCGCGCCGCGTCGACAGCACCTGGCCGAACTTGACGAAGATGGGCCCCAGCGATTCCAGCGCGCGGCGCAGCCGGACGCCGCGCGGCGCGGTCGGCTTGCGCCGGCCGAAGCGCGTGATGCGCAACAACAGCGTCGCCAGCGGGTGGTTCAGGCTGGACAGCACCAGGTCATCCAGGCCGTAGCGCATGGCCACGACAACGATGCGGATAAAGCGAAGGATGGTCAGCATCGTTCAGGCGCCGCCTTGACGCTGGACCGCGGCATGGTGTCTGTCCTCGATCTTGCCCAGGCGGGCCTGCAATGCGGCAACGCGCGCCTGGACGGCGTCCAGCGCCGCGGTCGCCCGGCCGATATCGGCCGGCAAGGCCTGCAGCAGCGGGCGCGGCGTCAGCACGGGCTGTTCGTGCCCCAGGTACTCCACCAGGTTGTTGCGCAGCCGCGTCGCAGCGCCGCGCAGCCCGGCGGACAGCGCGCGCGCGCCGGCGACCATGCGCCCAGCCGGGATATCGCCGAACCAGCGGGCCAGGTCGTCTTCCACGTCCCAGCGCAACTGCGCGGCCAGTTCGGCCACTACCTGCGCCAGGCCCGCGTCGCCGGAGATATGCATCATGTCGGCGACGGCATCGGCGCGTGCGCGGGCGGCCGCGGCGGCGTCACCGGGGCTGGCATCGGCGGCATCGGGCTGAAACAGGCGCGCGAAACTGAACCGCGCGGGATCCGCCGTCAGGGTGACGTCCGGAACCACCGCCGGGTCGGCCAGATCCGCATGGCCTTCGCTATCGATCGTCAGGGAAAGCTTGAAGGCGCCCACGGCCAGGCGTACCGTCTTGCCGGCGTGGCGGGCCAGGCGCGCGCGCGCCCAGTCTTCCCGCCGTAGCAGAGCGTTCAGCGCGCTGACGGCCGGGCGACCGGGGTCGGGCAAGGCAGGGATAGGCAGCATGAATATACGACGTGGCGCCAGCGCGCCATGGGTGATCAGACCACAAGTTTAACCGGCAGCCAGCGCCACTCAGTAGGGCGAGAAAATACCCCCACGCTGCGCCGGTAAACCGGCTCGCTGCCCCCCGAGGGGGCCTTTTCGCCTTGGGGCGGCCCGGCGGCGCATAAAACCCCCACGCTGCGCCGGTAAACCGGCTCGCTGCCCCCCGAGGGGGCTTTTTCGCCTTGGGGCGGCCCGGCGGCGAAAAAAAGCCGGCCCCAATGGAGCCGGCGTGAGGGCGGTTGCCCGAGCAAGGCGAACCGCGGAAGCACGGGAAAAACCGGATCAGCTGGCGTACTGGACAGGAATCTGCTGGATACCGGCCAGCAACCATCCGCCCTGCGTCGGTTTAAAGAGGTTCCACACTTCTTCGAAGCGGAAGGCTTCGGCGCCGGGTTCTTCGCGCAGCATGCCGGAGAAGCGCACGCTGGCAAGATGGCCATCCGATACGGCTTCGATGCCCAGCAGCTCGGCGTTGAGCAGCACCACTTCGGTCTGGTTGGCGGCGCCCTGGCGTTCCAGCAATTGCGGCTTGAGTTCGACGATCAGGTCGTCGGTCAGGTACTCGCGCAGGCGGTCGGTGTCGCCGCTGTCCCATACGCCCTGGATGCGAACGAACTGTTCCTTGGCCTGCTTCAGGAAACCCTGGGTGTCGAAATCGCCCGGCACGAACCAGTTGCCGTCCGCGTCGGCGCGCGGCACGGCGGCGGGCGCCGCGGCGACGGGCTGGGGCGCGGGCGTGCTGGCGGCGCCAGCCGCGCCGGCGGCCGGCAAGGCCTGGCGCCAGGCCGGCGCCTGCGTGGCCGCGGTATCACCCTGGCGCGCCATGCCGCCGTAGGCGCCCTGCATGGCCGGCCGCGGGCCGGCGCCGCGCAGGCGGCGGATGATGAACAGCACCGCGAAGACCACCAGGCCGATCAGCAACAGGCTGGACAGCATTTCGGCGAACGCGCCCGACAGGCCCATGTGCGACAGCAACGCCGCCAGGCCCAGGCCGGCGGCGATGCCGGCGATGGGCCCCAGCCAGCGCGAGGCGCCGCTGCGGCTGGCCGCGCCAGCGGCGGCACCCGCCGTCGCGGCGCCCGCTGCCGGCGCCGCGGCGGACGCCGCGGAATTGGCGCCGGACGCAGGCGGCGTGGTGGCCTGGCGCTGCATGGTCACGTTGGGGGATTGGCGTCCGACGCTGGCGCCGCCGCCCGCGCGGCGGGCTTCGGCGTCGAAGGAAGCGGCGATCATGGCCGTACCGGTCACGGCGATGAGCGCCGCGGCCAGGAATCGGCGGTAAGAACAGCCTGACATGGTGTGCTCCTGTAATGTCTATGGCGGTTTCCGCGTCGCCCTGCCCGCGGCGCGGCCCGCGCTGGAAGCGGGGCCGGAAAGACCGGGGGATGACCGCCAGGCTGTCGGCGAACCGCCGGACAAATCACCGGCGAATTCCCCGAAAAGCTTGGGGATCGGGCTTTCTTACAGAAACCTGAACAACTACAGGATATCCGACTTTTGCCTGAGTAACAAGCGAGCGGCGCCGGGGCCGCTCAGGCCAGGCGCACGCCCTCGTGCAGCGCGACGACGCCGGCGCTCAGATTGAAATACTGCACCCGCTCCAGGCCTGCGGTGCGCAGCATGCCCGCCAGCGTTTCCTGGTCCGGATGCATGCGTATGGATTCGGCCAGGTAGCGGTAGCTGGCTTCGTCGTTGGCGACCTTGCGGCCCAGCCAGGGCAGCACGTTGAAGGAATACCAGTCATAGACCGGCGCCAGCGGCTTGGCCACCCGCGAGAACTCCAGCACCAGCAGCTTGCCGCCCGGCTTGAGCACGCGCGCCATTTCAGCCAGGGCGCGGTCCTTGTGGGTCATATTGCGCAGGCCGAAGGCGACGCTGACGCGGTCGAAATACGCCGAGGGAAACGGCAGGCGCTCGGCGTCGCAGACGGCCAAGGGCAGCAGCAGGCCGTCATCCGCGAGGCGGTCGCGGCCGACCCGCAGCATGGAGCCGTTGATATCGGTCAGCCACACCTGGCCTTCCGGGCCGGCGCGGCGGGCGAAGGCGCGCGCCAGATCGCCCGTGCCGCCGGCGATGTCCAGCACCTTCATGCCGGGGCGCACGGCGGCGCGGCCGATGGTAAAGGCCTTCCACACGCGGTGCAGCCCCGCCGACATCAGGTCGTTCATGACGTCGTAGCGCGACGCCACGGAATGGAAGACTTCGGCGACCTTGCCCGCCTTTTCCGTTTCCTGGACTGTCTTGAAACCGAAATGGGTGGTGCCCTGCGACGAGGCGGACCCCGAGGTGGCCTCGCCCGGCGCGGAATGGGGGTTTTGCATAGTGGATTCCCGAAACAACCAGTTATGGTAGCCGATTGGGGATCGCCGGTCGGGGCCGGGGCAATCGGCGGATGCGGCCAAAGCGGACACGCCGGCCGGGCCGGCGGATGGCGCGCGTCACATACCTGAAATATTACGGCCATACTATCGCAACGTTCGCTGCCCCCCGCTCAACCCGAGCCCGCCACGCTACGTCGCAATCACCATGTCCAGCACCATACTAGTTGTCGAAGACGAACCCGCCATCCAGGAACTGATCGCCGTCAATCTGTCGTTCGCTGGCCACAAAGTGCTGCGGGCCTTCGACGCCGACCAGGCGCAGACGCTGATACGCGCGGAACTGCCCGACCTGATCCTGCTGGACTGGATGCTGCCCGGTACCTCCGGCCTGTCGCTGGCGCGCAAGCTGCGCGCGGAAGAGCGCACCCGCACGGTGCCCGTCATCATGCTGACGGCCAAGGGCTCGGAACAGGACAAGGTGGACGGCCTGGAAGCGGGCGCGGACGACTACATCACCAAGCCCTTTTCGCCGAAAGAACTGATGGCGCGCATCAAGGCCGTGCTGCGCCGGCGCGCGCCGCAGCTGACAGACGACGTCATCGACGTGGCCGGCCTGAAGCTGGATCCGGTCACCCATCGCCTGAACGGCGCCGGCCATCCCCTGCAGATCGGCCCGACCGAGTTTCGCCTGCTGCATTTCTTCATGACTCATCCCGAGCGGGTGTTTTCCCGTTCGCAGCTGCTGGACCAGGTGTGGGGCGACCACGTCTTCGTGGAAGAGCGCACCGTCGACGTCCATATCCGCCGCCTGCGCAAGGCGCTGGAGCCCACCGGCCACGATATGCATGTGGAAACCGTGCGCGGCAGCGGCTACCGCTTTACAGCGCAGCTGCCGGCCGGTAAAACCACCGCACAATGATTTTGTTGCGCACGATATTGGTGATCGCCGCCTGGGCGATCCTGGCGGTACTGGCCCAATGGCTGTTGGGCAATCCCTTGGGCTGGGCGTTGATGTGCGCCGGACTGGCGGTCACGCTGCTGGCCCGCAGCGCGCGCCTGCAGCGCGTATCGCTATGGGCGCGCAACCCCGAATCGGCGCCGCCCGCCGCCGTGGGTCCCTGGGACGACATCCTGGCCCCGCTGTACCGCTACCTGCGCGGCCAGGCGCGCCAGTTGATGGAAAGCCGCGACGCCATGCAGGGCATGCTGGCGGCGGCCCAGGCGCTGCCCGATGGCGCCGTCACGCTGAACCAGGATCTGCAGATCGACTGGTGCAACCGCGTGGCGCGCCAGCACCTCGGGCTGCGGCTGCCGGCCGATCGCGGCAGCAACCTGCTGAATCTGGTGCGCGCGCCCGAGTTCATCGAATACAGCCGCCAGGATGACTGGCCCGAGCCCATCCTGGTGCGCATGGCCGTGGGCAGCCAGGAGCGCCTGCTGATGATGCAGCTGACGGCCTACGCGCGCGATCAGCGGCTGCTGATCACCCGCGACGTCACCCAGATCGAAAAGCTGGAAACCACGCGGCGCGATTTCGTCGCCAACGTCTCGCACGAACTGCGCACGCCGCTGACGGTACTGGCGGGTTTCCTGGAAACCATGCGCGAGATGCCGGACGAGGCCCTGAGCCGCGACCAGCGCGAGCAATACCTGACGATGATGCACGAGCAGGCGCAACGCATGCAGGCCATCGTCGCCGACCTGCTCACGCTGTCGACGCTGGAATCCTCGCCCAACGCCGAACCGCATCGCGTGCGCATGACGACGCTGCTGCAGACGGCGCGCCAGCAGACCGAGGCGCTGTCGGCCGGACGGCATGCGCTGACCTGGCAGCTGGACGAAGGCGTGGACCTGCTGGGCGCCGAAAGCGAGCTGTCTTCGGCGATCTCCAATCTGCTGACCAACGCCGTGCGGTATACGCCGGAGGCCGGCACGATCACCGTACGCTGGGAGCGCCTGCCGGAAGGCGGCGCGCGCTACAGCGTGCAGGACACCGGCATCGGCATCGCCGCGCGCCACATTCCGCGGCTGACCGAACGCTTCTACCGCGTGGATCGCGGCCGTTCGCGCGCGGTGGGCGGCACCGGCCTGGGCCTGGCGATCACCAAGCACATCGCCATGCGCCACGATGCCGAACTGAGCATCGCCAGCGAAGTCGGCAAGGGCAGCACGTTTTCGCTGATCTTCCCGCCGGACCGCGTGGTCGACAGCGACGCCTGAGCGCCGCGCCCCGATTCGCCCTGACGCGGGTGGGGTTTACCCGGAGGTCGGCGCCGCTCCCTGGCATGATGGTTGCGAGATTTTCATCTCCGTCTCGCCCCACGGGGATCGCACGGCCCGTCCGGCCAGGCGATCCCGGATCGGGCACATCGAGCAACTCAAGCAGGGAGCCTGCAGCATGACGCGTATCGTCCTGTTCGAAAATATCCATCCCAGCGGCGTCGCGGTTTTCCGCGACGCGGGCTACACCGATATACAGACGTACGCGTCGTCCCTGCCGCCGGCCGAATTGCGCGCCGCGCTGGAAGGCGCCGAAGTCGTGGGCATCCGCTCGCGCACCCATCTGGACGCCGCCCTGTTCGAACAGCTGCGCGATCTGCGGGTGGTGGGCTGCTTCTGCATCGGCACCAACCAGGTGGACACGGAAAGCGCCATGAACCACGGCATACCCGTGTTCAATGCGCCGTTTTCCAATACGCGTTCGGTGGCCGAACTGGTGCTGGCGGAAGCCATCATGCTGCTGCGCCGGATCCCGGAAAAAAACGCCCGCGTGCACCAGGGCCACTGGGACAAGACGGCGTCCGGCGCCTTCGAGGCGCGCGGCAAGACGCTGGGCGTGATCGGCTACGGCAACATCGGTTCGCAGGTGGGCACGCTGGCCGAAAGCGTCGGCATGCGCGTCGTCTATCACGACGTGGAAGCCAAGCTGCCGCTGGGCAATGCGCATGCGGTCACCACCCTGGGCGAATTGCTCGCGCAGAGCGACGTGGTCACGCTGCACGTCCCGGGCGGCCGCAGCACGGAAAACATCATGAACGCCGAGACGCTGGCGCAGATGAAGCGCGGCGCGATACTGATCAACGCGTCGCGCGGGACGGTGGTGGACATCGACGCGCTGCATGGCGCCCTGGCCTCGCAGCACCTGGCGGGCGCCGCGCTGGACGTCTTCCCGGTCGAGCCCAAGAGCGTGGACGAACCGCTGGCCAATCCGCTGATCGGCTTGCCCAACGTGATCCTGACCCCGCACATCGCCGGCAGCACGCAGGAATCCCAGGAAAACATCGGCCGCGAAGTGGCGGAAAAACTGGTGCGCTACCTGCAGGCCGGCACGACGAAGTGGGCGGTCAATTTCCCGGAACTGCCCTTCACCGAACGGACCGGCAGCGCGCGCATCCTGCACATCCATCGCAACGTGCCCGGGGCGCTCGGCACGCTGGACAACCTGCTGGCGCAGCATGGGCTGAACATCGTCAGCCAGAACCTGCAGACCCGCGGCGATATCGGCTATGTGGTGACGGACGTGGACGGTGTCGTCAGCGACGACATCATGCAGACCCTGTGCGGCCACCCCGTGACGATACGCTGCCAGCGCATCTAGGCGGACAAGGCCGCCTTAAGGCAGGCCACCATGCGGGCGGCGACGCCGTTCGCATCGGCGGAACGGCGGATGACGATACCGATCTCCCGGTCGAAGCCCGCCGCGCCCAGGTCCAGCAGCCGCAGGCCCGTGGCGTCCATCTGGCGCGTGCGCGGCATCACCGCCACGCCCAGGCCGGCGCGGACCAGATTCGCGATGGCGTCGATCTCGTCCAGCTCCACGGCTTCATGCACCGTCAGGCGATGGCGCCGCAGAAAGGCATCGACGAGCCGGCCGCCGAAAGACGTCCGGTCATAGCGGATGAAAGGTTGGCTGGCCAGGGCCTCGCGCCATGGGATGTCCGGCAGGGAATCCGGCACCGCCAGCACCATGGGTTCGCTCATCAGGGGATGCCACGCCAGCTCGTGCGGCAGGTTGAAGGGCGGGCGGATCAGCACCGCCAGATCGACTTCCGCGGCATCCACCTGTCCCAGCAGGGACAGCGAGACACCCGGCACGATGCGCACGCTGACGTCGGGGAAATCGGCTCGAAACAGGCCCAGGGCGCGCACCAGCAGGTCCTGCTGCACCGAGGCGATGGCGGCCACCCGCAGGGATCCGGTGACGTGCCCGCCGCCCGCCTGCGCCACCATGCGGTTCACCAAGCCCAGTATTTCCTCGGCCTGCGCCAGTATTTCGCGGCCGGCGTCGTTCAGCTGGGCCGACCGCGCGGTGCGATCGAACAGCGACACGCCCAGGAATTCCTCCAGCCGGCGGATCTGCGCGCTGACCGCCGACTGCGTCAGGCCGAGCTTGCGCCCCGCCCCGGTAAAGGTACCGTCGCGGGCCACGGCGACGAAGGTTTGGAATTCAGTGAGCATGACGAGTAGGCAGCACGTTACGGCAGCATTTATAAAATTGATGCTAAGTCCCAAAAAATATCGTTTTTCAATCAAAAAAACAATTCATACACTAGCGTTTTCGTTTTTCCGATTCCTGGAGTGATCCGTATGAGTGCCCAAGCAGCCATGCCCCCTTTCCATCTGGCTTTCCCGGTTCGGGACATCGCCGAAGCGCGCCGCTTCTACGGCGAGCTGCTGGGCTGTTCGGAAGGGCGCAGCGCGCCGGAATGGGTGGACTTCAATTTCTACGGCCACCAGGTCGTCGCCCACCTGGCGCCGGACGAATGCGGCCACAAGCAGACCAGCTCGGTGGATGACCACGACGTGCCGGTGCGCCACTTCGGCGCCGTGCTGTCCATGGAGCAATGGCAGGCCATGGCGGACAAGCTGACCGCCGCCGGCACCAAGTTCGTGATCGAGCCCTATATCCGTTTCAAGGGCGAAGTCGGCGAACAGGCCACGATGTTCTTCATGGACCCGTCGGGCAATGCCCTGGAGTTCAAGGCCTTCAAGAACATGGATTCGCTGTTCGCCAAGTAAGGCGCGGCGGCACGTGGACGCAGCGCCCGATCACCCGGCGCCCTGGCGCATCCATGCGCAGGGCGATCGCTGCCTGTTGATCGTCCTGGGCGACGCCATCGATGCGTCGATCGGACGCCGCTGCCTGGCTGTGGCGCGGTTGCTGCGCGATGCCGCCTTGCCCGGCGTCACCGACGTCGTGCCGTCGTTCGCGGCGGTGGCGGTGCACTATGCGCCGCTGCCGGCGCATGCCGGCGTCGGCCAGGGTGGGTTCACCCAGGGCGGTCCCACGCAGGGCAGCCCCGTCCAGGGCGGCCCCACCTTCAGTTCGCTGGCCGGGGCGATCGAGCAATTGCTCTCGCAAGGCATTCCCGAAGACGACAGCGCCGCGCGCGACGTCGATATCCCCGTCTGCTACGGCGGCGAACATGGCCCCGACCTGCAGGACGTCGCCCGCGCCGCCGGGATGACGCCGGAAAAAGTCGTCGCCCTGCATACGCGCCCGGGCAGCATGGTGTTCATGCTGGGCTTCGCGCCCGGCCACCCGTACATCGGCGTCCACGACGCCCGGCTGGACCTGCCCCGCCGCGCGTCGCCGCGCACCGCCGTGCCGCAGGGATCGGTGGCCATCGCGAACCGGCAGACCGTCATCTATCCCAGCCGGCTGCCCGGCGGCTGGAACATCATCGGCGCCACCCCCTTGAAGCTGTTCGATCCGGCGCGCGAGCCCGCTTCGCTATTGCAGCCGGGCGATCGCGTCCATTTCGTGCCCATCGACGCCGCCACCTTCGCGCGCATGCAAGCGGAGCAATCATGATCATGGCCGCGCCGCGACAGGAGCCCGGGCGGTGACCGTGTCCGTACTGAAACCGGGCCTGCTGTCCTCGTTCCAGGACCTGGGGCGCCTGGGCTACCAGCATCAAGGCATACCCGCGGCGGGCGCCATGGATCCGCGCGCCCATCGGCTGGCCAGCCTGCTGGCCGGCAACGACCCCGCGCGCACGGCCTCGCTGGAAATCACCCTGCGCGGGCCGACGCTGCGCTTCGACCGCGCCGCCTGTTTCGCGCTGGGCGGCGCGTCGCTGGGCGCGGCGTTGAACGGCAAGCCCCTGCCGACGAACCGGCCCCTGCTCGCCCGCGCCGGCGATATCCTGTCTTTCGAAACGAGCGCCGGCGACGCGCTGCCGGCGGGCGCCGCGCCGGGCCTGCGCGCCTACCTGGCGGTCCACGGCGGCTTCGACCTGCCACGCGTGATGGGCAGCGAAAGCGCCTACCTGCGCAGCGGTTTCGGCGGCTATCAGGGCCGCGCGCTGGCCAGGGGCGATACGGTCGCGCTGCGCGCATGCCTGAAGACCGGCCACCTGGACGCGCTTGAAGACGCGCTGTGGGACACGCGCGTGTACCTGCCGTCGACGCTGGCCGCGCAATCCCGCGGCAGCGTGCGCGCGATGCCCGGACGCCAATGGGCGGACTTCACGGCCGCCGCGCGCGACGCCTTCGCCGGCGACGCCTTCCTGGTGACGCCGCAGTCCGAGCGCATGGGATACCGGCTCAGCGGCCCTGCCCTGGCCATGACCGCGCCCCGCCAGATGCTGTCGGAAGCCACCTGTTTCGGCACCGTGCAGGTGCCCGCCGACGGCGCGCCCATCGTATTGATGGCGGACCGCCAGACCACCGGCGGCTACCCGAAGATCGCCCAGGTCGCCAGCATCGATCTCCCGCTCTTGGCACAGACGGCCCCGGGTAGCACCATACGGTTTGCAATGATCACCCTGGAGGACGCGCAGCGGCTGGACGGCGAGCGGGAAACCGCCTTCGATCGCCTGGCCACGGCGCTGGCGCCTCTGCGCGCGCTCTACGCGCGCCACACAGCCGAATTGAACTGACGGAGCATGGCCATGGGTTTATCCATCGATCTGAACTGCGACATGGGCGAAAGCTATGGCGCCTGGAAAATGGGCAACGACGAAGACGTGCTGGAGTACGTGTCGTCGGCCAATATCGCCTGTGGCTTCCACGGCGGCGATCCGGGCACCATGCGGCGCACGGTGGCGGCGGCGCTGGCGCGCGGCGTGGCGTTGGGCGCCCATCCCAGCCTGCCCGACCTGGCCGGCTTCGGACGCCGCGTCATGCAGGTGAGCCCGGCCGAGGCCTACGACTTCATGGTCTACCAGATCGGCGCGCTGGCCGGCGTGGCGGCGTCCCAGGGCGCGCAACTGCACCATGTGAAGGTGCACGGGGCGCTGTACAACATGGCGGCCAAGGATCGTGCGCTGTCCGAAGCCCTGTGCCGCGCGATGCGCGACGTGGACAAGAACCTGGTGCTGTATGGCCTGGCCGGCAGCGAACACATCCGCGCGGCCGAAGCGCTGGGCGTTCCCGTGGCGCAGGAGGTGTTCGCCGACCGTTCCTACCAGGACGACGGTTCGCTGACGCCGCGCAGCCATCCCGGGGCCATGATCACCGACGTCGACAAGGCGATCGAGCAGGTGCTGCGCATGGTGCGGGATGGCAAGGTGCGCTCCGTCAATGGCAAGGACGTGCCGGTGCGCGCGGATACGCTGTGCATACACGGCGACCAGCCGAACGCGGTGGTGTTCGCCAGCGGCATCCGTCGCGCGCTCGAGACCGCCGGCGTCGTCGTGAAGACGGTGGCCGCGTCGGGCGCCACCGCCTGAGCCACCCGGCCTGACCGCGCCTGAGCCGGCCGCGCCTAAGCCGGCCGCGCCTAGCCGGCCGCGCCTAGCCGGCCACACATCAGCCGGCCGCGCGAGGCATGTCCTGCCCCTTACTTGATCAGGCGGACGCGTCGGCCGTGCCGCGCGTTTCGACTTCCTCCGCATAGGCGCGCAGCACCAGCGGCAATATCCATTCGGCGCATTCGCGCCGCACTTCGGCGGCGGCGCCGAAGTCCCGCCGCGCCAGGGCATCGACCACGCGGCCGAGATAACAGGCCGACGCGCCGACGTCGTAGAACCCCCGGCGGTACAGGTTGTAGCGCAGCGGCTCGCAGCGCTCGTTCAGGCGATGCACGGCCTCGCTCACCGGCTGGTTGCAGATGGCATCGACGATGGCCAGGAAGGCGCCGCGCACCGTCGACAGATAACTGAGCACGGCGCGGCCCGGATCGCAGCGGCGCAGCCTTTCGTGCGCATCGCGCAGGCGCGCCAGCAGCGGTTCGAGATCCTGCTGGTCGGCCAGGCCATTGATCGCGTAGGCCTCCAGTTCGGCCCGCAGCAGATACAGCTGGCGGATCTCGCGTTCGGTGTACAGCACCACCCGGAAACCGCGCCGCTGCGCATGGGTGGCAAGACCGCTCAGTTCCAGCAGCCGCAGCGCTTCGCGTATGGGACTGCGGCTGGTGCCGAAACGCCGTTCGAGCTCCTGTTCGCGCAGCGGTTGTCCCGGCGCCAGGGTCCCGTCGATGATCATCTGACGGAGTTGCTCGTACAGCATGTACGGGATGGTGGCAGGCGCCTTGATTTCCATTCGCTGTTTCCTGAAGGGCGATCATGTTGCACGCTTGTGGCGCATAACACAATGATACAACCGGACAGGAAACGAAACGGCGCCCTTGTCATTATTCAAAACATCGCGGCACCTGCCGCGATGTTTCGCGACGGCGCTACACCAGGACCCGTTCGATGCCGCCCGAGTTGGCCAGCTTGACGTAGTTCTCCATCCAATCCGCCCCCAGGATATGGCGCGCCATTTCAACGACGATGTAGTCCGCTTCCATCGCGGTATCGCCCTTGTAGCGCGACAGGCCCTGCAGGCAGGACGGGCACGAGGTCAGCACCTTGACGTCGCCGTCGAAGCCGTCGGCGCGCACCGCCGTGCTGCCCTTGCGCAACTCTTCTTCCTTGCGGAAGCGCACCTGCGTCGAGATGTCCGGCCGCGTGACGGCCAGCGTGCCGGACTCGCCGCAGCAACGCTCGCTCTTGATGGTCGCGTCGCCGACCAGCGACTTGACCGTCTTCATCGGGTCCTGCAGCTTCATCGGCGTATGGCAGGGGTCGTGGTACATGTAGCGCACGCCCTGCACACCGTCCAGCTTGATGCCTTTTTCCAGCAGGTATTCGTGGATGTCCACCAGCCGGCAGCCGGGGAATATCTTGTCGAATTCGTAGCCGGACAATTGGTCGTAGCAGGTGCCGCAGCTGACCACGACCGTCTTGATGTCCAGGTAGTTCAGCGTATTGGCGACGCGGTGGAACAGCACCCGGTTGTCCGTGATGATCTGCTCGGCCTTGTCGTTCATGCCGTTGCCGCGCTGGGGATAGCCGCAGCACAGATAGCCCGGCGGCAGCACCGTCTGCACGCCCGCATGCCACAGCATGGCCTGGGTGGCCAGGCCCACCTGCGAGAACAGGCGTTCGGAGCCACAGCCCGGGAAATAGAACACGGCCTCGGTATCGGCCGACGTCGAACGCGGGTTCCGGATGATGGGAACGTAGTTGGCGTCCTCGATGTCGAGCAGCTTGCGCGCGGTCTGCTTGGGCAGCCCGCCGGGCATCTTCTTGTTGATGAAGTGCACCACCTGTTCGCGCATCGGCGCCTTGCCCACGGTGGCCGGCGGATGCCGCGTCTGCTTGCGGGCCAGGCCCGACAGCAGGTCGTTGGCCGCGCGCTGCACCTTGTATCCGACACCCACCATGGCCTTGCGCGTGGCATTGATGGTGGCCGGATCCTTGGCGTTCAGGAAGAACATCGCCGCCGCGGTGCCGGGATTGAAGGACTTGCGCCCCATGCGGCGCAGCAGCGCCCGCATATTCATCGACACGTCGCCGAAATCGATGTCGACCGGACAGGGGTTGTAGCACTTGTGGCAGACGGTGCAGTGGTCGGCCACGTCCTCGAACTCTTCCCAGTGCTTCAGGCTGACGCCGCGGCGGGTCTGTTCTTCGTACAGGAAGGCTTCGACCAGCAGCGACGTCGCCAGGATCTTGTTGCGAGGCGAATACAGCAGGTTGGCGCGCGGCACGTGGGTGGCGCACACCGGCTTGCATTTGCCGCAGCGCAGGCAATCCTTGATCGACGACGAGATGGCGCCGATATCGCTCTGCTGCATGATCAGCGATTCATGGCCCATCAAGTTGAAGCTGGGCGTCCACGCATGCGTGAGATCGGCGCCCGGCATCAGCTTGCCGGCATTGAAACGCCCATGCGGATCGACGCGGCGCTTGTAGTCCTGGAAGGGCTGCAGCTCTTCCTGCGTCAGGAACTCGTACTTGGTCAGGCCGATGCCGTGCTCGCCGGAAATCACGCCATCCAGATCGCGGGCGATCTGCATGATGCGCGCCACGGCTTCATGCGCTTCGCGCAGCATGCCGTAGTCGTCCGAGTTGACCGGGATATTGGTGTGCACGTTGCCGTCGCCGGCGTGCATGTGCAGCGCGACGAACACGCGGCTCTTCAGCACCCGCGCGTGGATGGCGCACATCTCGTCCAGCACCTTCTTGCACGCCGAGCCGGAAAAAATGCCCTGCAGCTGCGCCAGGATTTCGGTCTTCCAGGACACCCGCACGGTGCGATCCTGCACGACGTCGAACACGCGCGCGCCGGGTTGCGCGGCGATGCGGTCGGCCAGCGTCGACTGCATATGGCCCATGCCCAGGCCCGGCAGATCCGGCAGCGCCTGCGTCAGGGGCTTGTCCAGTTCGTTCAGCAGGTAATGCCAGCGCGCGCGCGTCACGGCGAGCAGCTCATGCGCCTGGCGCGTCCGTTCGGCCAGCACTTCGGCGCGGGTGATTTCGGCGTCCTCGGCGTCTTCCGCCTTGCCCAGCGGCAGCGGCTGGTCCAGGAAAGCCTGCAGTTCGTCCAGCAGCCGCAGCTTGTTGCGCGTGGACAGCTCGATGTTGATGCGCTCGATATGGTCGGTGTATTCGCCCATGCGGCCGAGCGGGATCACCACGTCTTCGTTGATCTTGAAGGCGTTGGTATGGCGCGCGATGGCGGCGGTGCGCGAGCGGTCGGCCCAGAACTTCTTGCGGGCTTCCGCGCTGACGGCCACGAAGCCTTCGCCATGGCGGGTATTCGCCAGGCGCACGACTTCGCTGGCGGCGGTGGCGACCGCGGCTTCGTCGTCGCCGACGATGTCGCCGATCAGCACCATCTTGGGCAATACGCCGCGCTTGCTCTTGGTGGCGTAGCCGACCGCGCGCAGATAGCGTTCGTCCAGGTGTTCCAGGCCGGCCAGGATGGCGCCGCGCTGCTTGCCGTCGTGATCCAGGTAGTGCTTGACCTCGATGATCGACGGGATCGCGTCGCGCGCCTGGCCGAAGAATTCCATGCAGACCGTGCGCGTATGCGCCGGCATGCGGTGCAAGACCCAGCGCGCGGACGTGATCAGGCCGTCGCAGCCTTCCTTCTGCACGCCCGGCAGGCCCGCCAGGAATTTGTCCGTGACGTCCTTGCCCAGGCCTTCCTTGCGGAAACGGCGGCCTTCGATTTCCAGGGTTTCGCTACGCAGCGGCGTTTCGCCGGGCTTGCCGCGGCCGTCGAACCACTTCAGTTCGAAGCGCGCCACGTCGACGTCGTGGATCTTGCCGCGGTTGTGCTCCAGGCGGGTGACCTCCAGCCAGTTGCCTTCGGCGTCCACCATGCGCCACCAGGCCAGGTTGTCCAGCGCGGTGCCCCACAGCACGGCTTTCTTGCCGCCGGCGTTCATGGCGATGTTGCCGCCCACACAGGACGCTTCCGCCGACGTCGGGTCGACGGCGAACACGTAGCCGGCCTGCGCGGCGGCGTCGGCCACGCGCTTGGTGACGACGCCGGCGCCCGTGAACACGGTGGCTACGGGTTCGGCGACGCCGGGCAGCTCGGTCAGCTCGACCGTGCCCAGCGTTTCGAATTTTTCGGTGTTGATGACGGCCGACTTCCAGGTCAGCGGAATGGCGCCGCCCGTGTAGCCGGTGCCGCCCCCACGCGGGATGATGGTCAGGCCCAGCTCGAAACAGCCGCGCACCAGGGCGGCGATTTCGTCCTCGCTGTCCGGCGTGAGCACGACGAAGGGATACTCGACGCGCCAGTCGGTGGCGTCGGTCACATGGGACACCCGCGACAGGCCGTCGAACTTGATGTTGTCGCGGCCCGTGATGCGGCCCAGCACCTTCTGCGTCTGGCGGCGCAGCTGGGCGGTTTCGTCGAATTGGGCTTCGAAGCTGGCCACGGCCGCGCGGGCGCGTTCGATCAGCTGCAGCACCTTTTCGTCGCGGTACAGGTCATGCCCTTCCTGGAAATCGATGCGGCCGGGCTCGCGGCGCCTGTCGATTTCGCCCAGGCGATGATGCAGCGCCTCGATCAGCAGGCGGCGGCGCTTGGGATTGTCCAGCAGGTCGTCCTGCAGATAGGGATTGCGGCGAACGACCCAGATATCGCCCAGCACCTCGTACAGCATGCGCGCGGATCGGCCCGTGCGGCGCTCCCCGCGCAGATCGGTCAACAGTTGCCAGGCGTCGTCGCCCAACAACCTGCCCACGACTTCGCGGTCGGAAAACGATGTGTAGTTGTAGGGGATTTCACGCAGGCGGGTGCCTGGTGCCGGCGGAACCGCCGCGGTCAGTAGCTGGCTGGCGAGGGGGGCGTTCATGGAAGCGAAGGGTTGCCCTTAAAAAAATATTTTACGCCATGGCCGGGAACCGCCTGGAAATAACCCCAGGAGTGCGCCGACGCGGCGCCTGGCTGACGGAGAGCTGAAAAATGCCCGGGCACATGGCTGGCACATGGCCGGCAGATGGCCGGGGCAAGGCGCGACGGGCCGGCGTCAGACGTGGGGGAACATCCAGATCAGGCCGCCCGTCATGACGAGATAGCGCAGGAATTTTCCGATGGCCATATAGATCGCGCAAGGCCAGAAGGACAGGCGCAGCCAGCCCGCCACCGCGCACAGCGGATCGCCGACCGCGGGCACCCAGGACAGCAGCAGGGCCGGCGGCCCCATGCGATGCAGCCAGTCCTGGGCCTTGCGGTGCCAGCGTCCATCGCCGGCATGGGCGCGCGCCTCGTGGGCGCGATGCGGATGCTTTTCCTTCCAGCGCTCAGCGGCCCGCCAGGCGCCCCAGCCCATGGCGTAGCTGATCGCCCCGCCCACGGTGTTGCCGGCGGTGGCCACCAGGACGGCCGGCCAGAACATGTCGGGCATCAGCTTGACGTAGCCGAAGACCGCCGGTTCCGAACCCAGCGGCAGCAAGGTCGCGGACACCAGGCTCACGATGAAAATGGCGCTCAGCCCCACATTGGGCAAGGCCAGCGTGGCCAAAAGCCAATTCACGGCGGACGTCAGGGCAGCTTCCATCCCGCGCAGTGTAGCCGGGGGCGGCGTCCGTGGTAATCTGCCCGACGCTTTCCATCCCGCGCCCCGCAGTCCATGTCCACCGACTATCTGAAACGCATCCTGACTTCGAAAGTCTACGACGTCGCCGTCGAGTCTCCGCTGGAACCAGCGACTTTGCTGTCCCAGCGAATTTCGAACACGGTGCTGCTCAAGCGCGAGGACACGCAGCCGGTCTTCAGCTTCAAGCTGCGCGGCGCGTACAACAAGATGGCGAATATGGCGCCGGCGGCGCTGGCGCGCGGCGTGATCGCCGCGTCGGCCGGCAACCATGCGCAGGGCGTGGCCCTGTCGGCGCGCCGGCTGGGCTGCCGTGCCGTCATCGTCATGCCGACCACCACGCCCGACGTCAAGGTCGACGCGGTGCGCCGCCTGGGTGGCGAAGTCGTGCTGGCGGGCGAAAGCTTTTCCGACGCCTACGCCCACGCCCAGGAACTGGAACGCAAGCAGAAGCTGACCTTCGTCCACCCCTTCGACGACCCTGACGTCATCGCCGGCCAGGGCACGGTGGGCATGGAAATCCTGCGCCAGCACCCCGGCCAGCTCGATGCGGTGTTCGTCGCCATCGGTGGCGGCGGCCTGATATCCGGCGTCGGCGCCTACATCAAGCAGTTGCGCCCGGACGTGAAGATCATCGGCGTGCAGACCGAGGACTCCGACGCCATGCTGCGCAGCGTGCGCGCCGGCCGCCGCGTGGTGCTGAACGACGTCGGGCTGTTTTCCGACGGCACGGCGGTCAAGCAGGTGGGCGCCGAGACCTTCAAGCTGGTGCGCAAGTATGTCGACGACTTCGTCGTCGTCGATACGGACGCGATCTGCGCCGCCATCAAGGACGTGTTCCAGGACACGCGCAGCGTACTGGAGCCGGCCGGCGCCATGGCCGTGGCCGGGGCCAAGCAATACCTGGCCCAGCACAAATGGAAGAACAAGACCGTGGCGGCGATCGCCTGCGGCGCCAACATGAACTTCGACCGCCTGCGCTTCGTCGCCGAGCGCGCCGAAGTCGGCGAAATGCGCGAAGCGGTATTCGTGGTGTCCATGCCGGAACAGCGCGGCAGCTTCCGCAAGTTCTGCGAACTGGTGGGCGACCGCAGCGTCACGGAGTTCAATTACCGCATTTCCGACGCCGTGCGCGCCCACGTGTTCGTCGGCGTGCAGGTGACGTCCCCCGCCGAGCCGGAAAAACTGGCCAACAATTTCCGCCGCCACGGTTTCGACACGCTGGACCTCACCCACGACGAAATGGCCAAGACCCACCTGCGCCATATGGTGGGCGGCCGCTCGGCGCTGGCGCACGACGAATTGCTGTATCGCTTCGAGTTTCCCGAACGCCCCGGCGCGCTGATGCGTTTCCTGAGCGCCATGAATCCCAACTGGAACATCAGCCTGTTCCACTATCGCAACCAGGGCGCCGACTATGGGCGCATCCTGGTCGGCATCCAGGTGCCGCCGTCGGATAAAAAGCAGTTCAAGGACTTCATCGCCGAACTGGCATATCCGTGCTGGAACGAGACTGAAAATCCGGCATATAAACTGATACTCTGACTGCCCAGCCGTGGCGGCCCGGCCACGCCGGACGCCCCTGACGCCTGGTCTGGGCTCGAATCGCGAAAACAGCAGCGGAAGACGCCGGATGGACATCCAGCTCAATGACATCGCCTTGTTCGTCGAAGTGGCCAAGCGCAAGAACTTCAGCCATGCGGCCGAAGCATTAAGCATCCCGTCGGCGACGCTGTCCAAGCGGGTGACCGAACTGGAGCACCGCATCGGCTTGCAGCTGCTGACGCGCACGACCCGCCGCATCGACCTGACGGAAGCCGGCGCGCTGTACTTCGAGCGCTGCCGCCACATCATCGAGGAAGCCCGGGTCGCGCACGAACAGCTGCAGGATATGGCGGCCCTGCCGCGGGGCCGGCTGCGCGTGTCCATGTTTCCCAGCCTGGCGGCGCTGGTCCTGCCCGTGGTCATGCGCGAGTTCAACGATCAGTATCCCGACATCGAATGCGAATTCGACGTGACGGAGCGCCAGCTCGACCCGATCAGCAACCCCTTCGACCTGGTGCTGCGGATGGGTCCGCAGCCGGATTCCAGCCTGATTTCCCGCCAGCTCATGCTGATGGAACATCAGCTCTACGCGTCGCGCGCCTATCTGGAGCGGCACGGGCAGCCGCTGACGCCGGCGGACCTCAGCCACCACGATTGCCTGCGCTTTCCCGCCGGCGACGGCAATGCGTCGACCTGGATGCTGCATTCCGGCAACCGCGTCGAACGCGTATCGGTGTTCGGGCGGCTGGTCGCCAATAATGCGGGCATGCTGGGCCGGCTGGCCGCGCGCGGCATGGGCATCGTGCCGCTGCCGGTCTTCCATGCCATGGAAAAGGCGGTCGCCAATATCGGGCTGGTTCGGGTCCTGCCCGACTGGAGCCTGACGCCCCTGCCGCTGTTCGCGCTACTGCCGTCGCGCACCGTTCCGGCAAAGACGCGCGCCTTCCTGGATTTCATCCAGCCGCGGCTGCAATACCGCAGCTGATCCGCCTCCGCTACCCAAGGACAGGCCGCTTTGCGGCCAGGGGCGCTTTTTTGCCTTGACTCCAATTTTCATGGTTGTGAAAATAGATTCACATACAAAAAAACGGAGACAACGATGGCGTCCTCTACCCCCTCCTGGCTGGTCCGCGAAGCCGATGTCCCGGGTTACCACCCGGCCAACCACCTGGGCACCACCAACCGCCGCCTGATCGGCGCGCAGAACGTCGGGGCCCGCCACGTCGAGGTCATCCTGGGCGTGATCGACAAAGGCAAGGGCGCGCTCCCGCACGCCCACCCCGGGATCGAACAGGTCTGCTACCTGTTGTCCGGCACCGCGCGCGCCGAGGTGGACGGCGTGGCGGCCGATATGCAGGCGGGCGACTGCTGCTACTTCCCGCCCGATATTCCCCACGTGTTCACCGTCACCAGCGACGAGCCCGCCCGGCTGCTGGTGATCTATACGCCGCCCTACGAAGAGAACCCGGACCGCGTCATCCGCTGACGGCGTCCGCCATTGCAGTGGCCGCTGAATCCGGCCGGCACGCCCCGCGCGCTGGCCATCCGGCAGATAAAACAGAACCAGGAGACAAGCACCATGACACGCCCGACCTTCATCCCGACGCACAATGCGTCCCCCATACCGCCCCTGAAACGACCGGCCGGAGCGCCGCGGGCGGCGCGACGCGGTCTCGCCACCGCGGCCGCCGCGCTATGCCTGGCCGGCGCCAGCCTGCTCGCCCAGGGCCAGGCCGCGGCGGCCTATCCCGACCGGCCCATCACCCTGGTCGTCCCCTTCCCCGCCGGCTCCGGCACCGACGCCGTGGGCCGCATCTTCGCCATGGAACTGGGCCGCATCCTGAACGGCCAGGTCGTGGTGGAAAACAAGCCGGGCGGCAACGCCACGATCGCCGCGTCCTATGTCGCGCGCGCCAAGCCGGACGGATACACGCTTTTCGTCACCACCAACACGTCCCATTCGGCCGCGCCCTACCTGATGAAGAACGTCCCCTACGACCCGGTGAAGGACTTCACACCCATCGCACGCGGCGGCAACCTGCCATTCATCCTGGTGGTCAACCCCAAGCTGCCCGTCAAATCGGTGCGCGAGCTGGTGACCTATGCCAAGGCCCACCCCGGCAAGCTCACCTACGCCAGCGGCAACAGCACGGGCATCGTGGCGGGCGCCACCCTGGCCAGCCGCGCCGGCATCGACATCGTGCACATCCCCTACAAGGGCACGCCCCAGGCCATCACCGACGTGGTGGGCGGCCAGGTCGACATGATGTTCACCGACGTGGCGTCCGGACTGCCGTTCGTGCAATCGGGCAAGATGCGCGCCCTGGCCGTTTCCACCGCCGTGCGCAGCAGCGTGGTGCCCGACATTCCGTCGATGGAGGATTCCGGCGTTCCCGACTTCGACATCAACTCCTGGAACGGCTACTTCGGCCCGGCCGGCATGCCGCCCGACGTGGTGCATACGCTGAACGCGGCCATCAACAAGATCGTCGCCGACCCGCAGGCGCGCAAGCAACTGGCCGGGCTGGGCTTCGACGCCTTCAGCGGCACGCCCGAGGACTTCGCGGCGTTCGTCGCCCAGCAGTTGCAGCTGTGGGGCAAGCTGATCAAGGACGCGGGGATACAGCAGGAATGACACAGCAAGCAACCGCGCGCACCGGCCCGCTGGCGGGCGTGCGCATCCTGGACCTGACCGCGGTGGTCATGGGCCCCTACGCCACGCAGATCCTGGCCGACCTGGGCGCCGACGTGATCAAGGTGGAATCCCCGGCGGGCGACACCATGCGCGCGGTCGGTCCCATGCGCAACCCCGGCATGGGCCACCTGTACCTGCACCTGAACCGCAACAAGCGATCCGTGGTGCTGGACCTGAAACAGCCGGCGGCGCGCGATGCCTGCCTGGCGCTGGCGGCGGATTGCGACGCGGTGCTCTACAACATCCGCCCCAAGGCCATGGCCCGCCTGGGGCTGGACCATGCCGCCTTCGCGGCGCGCCAGCCGCGCATCGTCTACGCCGGCGCCTACGGGTACGCCGAGGCGGGCCCCTATGCGGGGCGACCGGCGTACGACGACCTGATCCAGGGGCAGACCGGCATCGCCGACCTGTTCCGCCGCCAGAGCCAGGACGAACCGCGCTATGCGCCGCTGACGCTGGCGGACCGCGCCGTCGGCCTGCACGTGGCCATCGCGCTGCTGGCGGCGGTGGTGCACGCGCGCGCGTCCGGCCAAGGACAAAGCGTGGAAATACCGATGTTCGAAGGCATGGCGCACATGGTGCTGGGCGACCACCTGGGCGGCTGGACCTTCGATCCGCCGCTGGGCGACACCGGCTATGCGCGATTGCTGGCGCCGCACCGCAAGCCCTACGCCACGCGCGACGGCCACGTCTGCCTGCTGATCTACAACGACAAGCACTGGCGCAATTTCTTCGACGCGATCGGACAGCCGGAGATGGCCGCCGACCCGCGCTTCGCCACCCATACCGCGCGCGCCGCGCATATCAGCGAGGTCTATGCCTACGTCGCCCAGGTCATGCTGACGCGCGACACGGCGGACTGGCTGGCGCTGCTGGCGGCCGCCGACATACCGGCTTCGCGCCTGTACGGCATCGAAGACCTGGTCGCCGACCCGCACCTGCAGGCCACGGGTTTCATCCGCACCATCGAACACCCCACCGAAGGCCGGCTGCGCACGCCCGCGCCGCTGGGCCGTTTCGACCGCACCCCGACGGATCTGCGCCGGGCGGCCCCCCGCCTGGGCGAACACAGCCTCGAAGTCCTGCGCGAGGCAGGCTACACCGAATCGGCCATCCAGGCCTTGCTCGACGCCCAGGCCACCCACGACGGAACACGCTGATGGACTTTAGCTTCACACCCGAACAACTGGCCATCCGCGACGCGGTCGAACAGATCTGCGCGCGCTATCCCGACGACTATTGGCTGGAGCGCGACCGCGAAGGCGGCTTTCCGCACGATTTCCATGCCTACCTGGCGCGCGACGGCTGGCTGGGCATCGCCATGCCGCCCGAGCACGGCGGCGCCGGACTGGGCATGACCGAAGCCGCGCTGATGATGCAGACGATCGCCGCGTCGGGCGCGGGTTTCGCCGGCGCGTCGGCCGTCCACATGAACATCTTCGGCCTGAACCCGGTCGTCGTGTTCGGCGACGACGCCCAGCGCGCGCGCTGGCTGCCGGACCTGATCGCCGGCCGCCACAAGGCCTGTTTCGCGGTCACGGAACCCGACGCCGGCCTGGACACCACGCGCCTGAAAACGCGTGCCGTGCGCGAAGGCGATCACTACGTGGTGCACGGCCGCAAGATCTGGATTTCCACCGCGCAGGTCGCCCACAAGATGCTGCTGCTGGCTCGCACCACGCCTTTGTCGGACGTGGCGAAGCCCACGCAAGGCCTGTCGCTGTTCTACACCGACCTGGATCGCGAGCGCGTGGAAGTGCGCGAGATCGACAAGATGGGCCGCAAGGCGGTCGATTCCAACATGCTGTTCATCGACGGGCTGCGCATTCCCGTGGCCGACCGGATCGGCGAGGAAGGCCGTGGCTTCGAATACATCCTGCATGGCTTGAATCCCGAACGCATCCTCATCGCGGCCGAGGCGATCGGCATCGGCCGCGCCGCCTTGTCGCGCGCGGTGCGGTATGCCAACGAACGGACGGTATTCGGCCGGCCCATCGGCCAGAACCAGGGCGTGCAGCACCCGCTGGCGCAAGCCTGGATGCAGCTGGAGGCCGCCGACCTGATGGTGTTCAAGGCCGCGTCGCTGTATGACGCCGGACAGCCCTGCGCGCCGTACGCCAACTCGGCCAAATACCTGGCCGCGGAAGCGGGCCACAACGCCTGCCAGACGGCGATACTGACGTTGGGCGGGATGGGCTACGCCAAGGAATATCACGTCGAACGCCTGCTGCGCGAAAGCTATATCCCGCGCATCGCGCCGGTCAGCCCGCAGTTGATCCTGTGCTTCATCGCCGAAAAGGTGCTGGGGCTGCCGAAGTCCTACTGATTCAGATCGCGTTCTGTTCCAGCGCCGCGCAGGCGGCGCGCAGGATGCGCGCATACGCATCCTGGTTGGGCTCGATGCGATACACCGGCGCGCCCACGGAAATGGCATAGTGTTCGCCGCCCAGCGACAGCGGCCAGGCGATGGCGCCGACCTCCGCCAGCGATTCACCCAGGTTGCGAAACCAGCCGCGCTGGCGCGACGCGGCGATTTCAGCGATGACCGCTTCCGGCTCCACCAGCGTCCTGTCGTTGTAGCGGGTCAGCGGTCCGCGCCGCAGCAGCTCCAGCTGCTTGGCGGGCGGCAGCGTGGACAGCAGCGCCTTGCCCAGCGAATTGGCATGCAACTCGCGGAATTCCCCGGCCACCGGTGCGTAGCGGATGGTGTGCGGCGAATCCAGGACTTCCAGGTAGACGACGCGGTGCTCCGGCGTGAGCTTGGCGAACACCACGGTTTCCTGCGTGGCCTCGCGCAATTCCAGCAGGCTGGGATAGACGCGGTCGCGCACCGGATCGTTGCGGGCGATCTGCTGCGCCATCGCCAGCAGCCGGCTGGTCGGGTAGTAGCCGTTGCGGCGGCCGACCTCGTACAGATAGCCGAGCTCGGCCAATGTGCGGATCAGCGCCAGGCAGCTGGAAACCGGCACCTGCAGCAGGCGCGCCAGTTCCGAAAGCGCCAGCGGACGCTTTTCGCGCGCATAGACTTCGATGATTTCGATGACCCGCAGGGCCGTCTTGACGCTCACTTAGTCGGCTTCGTTCTCGAACCGGCAAACGGAGTACAGCGGCGTGCCGGTCTCGGCCACCGCCGCCGCGCCGTGCAGGAAAGGCAGGTCGATGATGGTGGCCGCTTCGACCACGTTGGCGCCCAGGCGCTGCAACAGCTTGATGGCGGCGATCATGGTGCCGCCGGTGGCGATCAGGTCGTCGACGAGCAGCACGCGCTGGCCTGGACGCACCGCGTCCGCGTGCATTTCCACTGTCGCGTTGGCATATTCCATCGAATAGGATTCCGCCACTGTGCGGTACGGCAGCTTGCCCTGCTTGCGTACCGGGACGAAGCCCAGATTGAGCTCATAGGCCAGCACGCTGCCTATGATGAAGCCGCGCGCGTCGACGCCGGCCACCAGGTCCAGCCGCTGCCGCATATAGCGGTAGACGAAAAGATCGATCAGGACACGGAAGGTGCGCGGATCCTGCAGCACCGGCGTGATGTCGCGGAAAACCACTCCTGGCCGGGGCCAGTCGGGCACGCCGCGTATGGTGCGCCGGACGAGTTCGGCATAGTCGGTTTGCATGATGGCGTCCGCCGTGGGGAGTGTGGGCCAAAACTATAACCCGCGCAGGGGGTATCAAGCCAACGCCGGGGTCTTGCGCATGGAGGCTCCCAACCGCCGGCGCGGCTTGCCGAGCGCGCTTTCCGCCCCATGGGGACCGGCCGGGCCATCCACGACACTCGCCAGCGAGGCCGCGATATGGTTGATGAACTCCTCTACCATGCCGGGCAGCAGGCGGCCTTCCATGGTCTGCACCTGCAGGCGCCGCGTCGCCATCTCCGGGTGCGCCAGCGGCCGCGCGACCAGGCCGCCGCGCTGCAGCGCCGACGCCGCGGGCAGATAGGCGCCCAGCATCACACGATCCGAGTTGCGCACGAAGGACATCAGCGCGGCCGACAGATTGCTGGTGAAAGCGGGCTCGAACCGCAAACCGTCCAGCTGCCAGCAGCGCTCCAGCAGTTTGCGCGAGCCGGAGGCCGGATCCGCGCTGGCCAGCGGATACGGCAGCAGCTGATGCGGGGAGATACGAGCATGGCGCGTCAGCGGGTGCGACTCGCCCATCACCGCATATAACGGCACCGCCGCGGAATGACGCGTCACCGTGCCCGCGTCGGTTTCGGCGGCGCACGTCAGGGCCAGATCGGCGTGGCCTTCCGCGACGCGCCGCACCGCCTCGGCTTGCGAACAGACGTACAGGCTGAAGCGGGCATGCGGATGACGCGCGCAGAAAGCGGACATCAATTCCGGCAGGAAATGATGGGATGGCCCATCCGTCGCCACCACCCGTATCGTGCCGCTGGGCGCGCCCTTCAGGTGGTTGATATCCTGCAGCACGGCGTCGGCTTCCAGCAGCGTACGGCGTGCGTGGGTCAATAGCAATTCGCCGGCCTCGCTCAGCACCATGCCGCGCGCCACGCGTTTGAACAGGGGCGCGCCGACTTCGGCTTCCAGCTTGGCGATCTGGCGGCTGATGGCCGAAACCGCCACGTACAGGCGTTCCGACGCGGCGCTCAGGCTGCCGGTGGCGGCAACTTCGGCGAAATATTTAAGGGCGACACCGTGCATGGTCCACCTCGGCGGCAGCGGGACATTTGCCTTTTCGGCAATACAAGGACGAAATATTCTAATAGCCCTTGGCCGTACCTGCCCCTAGAATCCTCACAAAAAAGCCGGCAGGACGGGAACCGCACGCCTTGCCAGGCGCTCAAGGGACCCCACGCGGGGACCCACGCGATCGCGCGAGCCGTCCGGCCCCCGGGGCGATGCCGTTACATTGCATCGCCCCTATCATTGCCGAATGACTTCCCGGTTACCTGTTGCCGGTTGATTGCGTCGTCCGCTTCTGCTTTGCTTTTGGATCATGGCGTCACAGAATCCTCCATCCGACCCGCCGTCCGACTCCGGAAGGCGTCGCCCGCCCCTCGTATTCCCCATGCTGCCGAACCTGAACCGCGCGCCTGGCGCCTCGCTGCCCGAGAAAACGACCCTGCCGATCCGTCCCTTCGAACTGCCTTGTCCCGACTTGAACGTGGAGCGGGCGGGCAATACGGGCACGGAAGGCATCTGGCATTTCGATTCCGGCCTGCCGGGTCCGTCGGTCATGCTGACCGCCCTGATACATGGCAATGAACTGTGCGGCGCCTGGGCCCTGAAGGCGGTGCTGGCGCATGGCGTCCGGCCGCGCACCGGTTCCCTGACGCTGGCATTCTGCAATCTGGCCGCCTTCGACCGCTTCGACGCGAAGAACTACGTCGCGTCGCGCTACGTTGACGAGGACCTGAATCGTGTGTGGACCGATGACAAGCTGGCCGACGACAGCACGCAGGAACGACGCCGCGCGGCGGTCATTCTGCCCTGGCTGAAAAAGGCGGACTGGCTGCTGGACATCCACTCCATGAGCAATGCCACCGTGCCCCTGCAGATGGCCGGCATGCAGCAGCGCAACATCGATCTGGCGCTGACGCTGGGCAATCCCGCCAAGATCATCTCGGACGCCGGCCACGCCGCCGGCGTGCGCATGCGTGATTACGGCAAGTTCGGCGAAGAGCAGGACAACGGCACACGATCCCTGTTGATCGAATGCGGCTTCCACGGCGCGCTGGCGGCGCGCGAAGTCGCCATCGACCAGACCGCGCGTTTCCTGGTTGCATCCGGCATCGTCGAATCCACCGACCTGCCCGGCACCTGGTTCGCGCCCACCGCGCCCAGCCAGGAAGCCTTGCGGGTGACCCATGCGATCGCCGCGAAAAGCGCGGACTTCCGTTTTGCTCAGCCTTGGAAAGGGCTGGAAAAGCTGGCGAAGGCAGGCACCGTCATCGGCTGGTCGGAAGGCGAGCCGGTGGTCACGCCCTATGACGACTGCGTGCTCATCATGCCGTCGCTGGCCAACGTGCGGGCCGGCGTAACAGTGGTGCGCCTGGCCAGGCCGCTGTCCCAGCAGGCCTGAGGGCGCCGCGCCGGCGTCCGTAACCGCGCGATTCCCGGCTACCCCGCGCGCGCGGGCCGCAGTAAAGTAGCGGCCACGCGCTTGCGCGACATCCAAAAGACATCATCCGGGGAATTGCCGCGTGGCATTGTTCATCCTGCGCCGGCTCATCCAGAGCCTGTTCGTACTCATCGCGGTATCCATCGTCGTTTTCTTCGCCGTCTATGCGATTGGCGACCCCATCGAGCTTCTGGTCAGCCCCGAGGCCAGCCTGGCCGACCGCCAGCAGATGATCGCGCGCCTGGGCCTGGATCTGCCGGTATGGCAGCAGTACCTGGGCTTCGTGTGGCGCGCGCTCCACGGCGATATGGGCACCTCTTTCGTCCAGGGCGTGCCGGCAATCACGCTGATCCTGCAACGCCTGCCCGCCACCTTCGAGCTGGTCGTGGCCGCCATGCTGCTGACCTGTCTGCTCGGTATCCCCCTGGGCCTGCTGGCCGGGCTGCGCCGCGACACGGCGCTGGGAAGGGGCATCCTGGCGACGTCGGTACTGGGTTTTTCGCTGCCGGCCTTCTGGCTGGGCATGATGCTGATCCTGATGTTCGCCGTCTGGCTGGGATGGCTGCCCGCCTCCGGCCGCGGGGACACCGTCAGCGTGTTCGGCATTCCATTTTCCTTCCTGACGCGCGACGGCCTGGCGCATATGGCGATGCCGGCCCTGAACCTGGCGCTGGCCAACGTGGCGCTGGTGCTGCGCATGACCGCCTCGGGCGTGGCCGAAGCGGAAAGCCAGGAATACGTGAAGTTCGCGCGCGCCAAGGGCATACGCCCGGGGCGTATCGTCGGCCGGCACATCCTGCGCAACATCCTGATCCCGGTGGTGACCGTGGTGGGCATGGAATTCGGCCACCTGATCGCCTACTCCACCATCACGGAAACCGTGTTCGCCTGGCCCGGCATGGGCAAGCTGCTGATCGATAGCGTGTACCAGCTGGACCGGCCGGTGGTGGTGGCCTACGTGATGTTCGTCACCTTCCTGTTCGTCCTGATCAACCTGATCGTCGATATCCTGTATGCCGCGTTGGATCCGCGCGTGCAGCTGACGGCGCCGGCGCATTAGGACACGGCCCGCCGCCTGACCCGCACACGCATTTTTCGCACACGCATCTTTCGCATACGCTTTTTTCGCACACCCACGCCATGCCCGACTCCGCTTCTTCCGGCCGCACGCGCACCGTCCAGCCACTGGCCGATACGCCCCGCCGCGCGGCCATCCTGCGCAAGCTGCACGGCCGGCCCACCGCGCGCGGCACGCTGATCGTGCTGGCCGTGCTGGCGCTGGTCATCCTGATCGCGCCCTTCTTCGCGCCGCAGAATCCCTACGACCTGGCCAACCTGAGCATCATGGACGGCCGCCTGCCGCCACGGTCCGCGTCCATGGATGGGCACATGTACTGGCTGGGCACGGACGACCAGGGCCGCGACATGCTCAGCGCCATCCTGTACGGCGTACGCATCAGCCTGCTGGTCGGCCTGTCGGCCGTGGCCATCGCCACGGCGCTGGGCAGCGCGGTCGGCCTGCTGGCCGCCTACGCGGGCGGCCGCGTCGACGCGATGCTGATGCGCCTGGTCGATTTCGTCCTCGGATTTCCTTCCATCCTGGTGGCTCTGGTGCTGCTGGCCGTGCTCGGACGCGGCGTCGACAAGGTCATCCTGGCGCTGGTGCTGGTGCAATGGGCGAACTACGCGCGCATCATGCGCGGCCGCGCCTTGCAGGAAAGGCGCAAGGAATATGTCGAAGCGGCCATCAACCTGGGCTTTCCGGCCTGGCGCATCATGCTGGTCCACCTGCTGCCCAATTGCATCAGCCCGGTGCTGGTGTACGCCACGGTGCAGATCGCCCACGCGATCGCCCTGGAGGCCACGCTGTCCTTCCTGGGCGTGGGCGTGCCCATTACCGAACCGTCGCTGGGATTGCTGATCGCCAATGGCTTCCAGTACCTGCTGTCGGGCGATTACTGGATCAGCCTGTTCCCCGGGCTGGCCCTGCTGTTTCTTATCCTGACCATCAATATCCTGGGCGATCGCCTTCGGGAAAGCCTGGACCCGCGTCGATGAGCGAGCTTCTGTTGGACGTGCGCGGATTGCGCACCGCATTTCATACCACCGCCGGCGCCTGGCCGGCCGTCGACGGCGTGGACCTGACGCTGCGCCGCGGCGAAATCCTGGGGCTGGTGGGCGAGTCCGGTTCCGGCAAATCGGTGACCGGCTTCTCCCTGATGGGCCTGATCGATCCGCCCGGCGAGATCGTCGCCGGCGAAGTCCGCTTCAAGGGCGAGGACCTGCGCAAGCTGAACGAGGAAAGCATGCGCAGGCTGCGCGGCAATCGCATCGCGATGATCTTCCAGGATCCGCTGATGACGCTCAATCCCGTGCTGCGCATCGGCGAACAGATGGCGGAGACCATACTCACCCACGAAAACGTCAGCCGTGCGCAGGCCATGGCGCGCTGCGCGGAAGCCCTGGCCATGGTGGGGATTCCATCGCCGCAGGCACGGCTGCGCAGTTTCCCGCACGAGTTTTCCGGCGGCATGCGGCAGCGTGTCGCGATCGCCATCGCATTGTTGAACAACCCCGACCTGATCATCGCCGACGAGCCGACGACCGCGCTGGACGTCACGATCCAGGGGCAAATCCTCTACCGCATGCAGGAGATCTGCCGCACGCGCAATACGGCGCTGATCTGGATCACCCATGACCTGGGCGTGGTGGCCGAACTGGCCGATCGGATCGCGGTGATGTACGCCGGCCGCATCGTCGAAACCGGGCCGGTGGACCAGGTCCTGGATGCGCCGCGCCATCCTTATACGCAAGGCCTGCTGCGCTCCATGCCGGGCACCGCCCAACCCGGGACGCGATTGCGGCAGATCGACGGCATGGCGCCCAGCCTGGCGGCACGGCCGTCGGGCTGTCCCTTCCGTCCGCGCTGCGGCAACGCCGTCACGCGCTGTACGGAACAATTCCCGGGCGTCACCCGCGAAGGCCCCCCGGGGCTGGCGGGGCGCAGCTTCCATTGCTATGTGCCGGTGAATGCCGCGGGGTCGAAACATGAATAAGCCGGTGATCGAACTCCGCGACGTCCACAAGCGCTTCGAACAGCGGCCGGACCTGGCGCAGCGCCTGCTGGCGCTGACCGGCCGCCGCATCGACCGTGCCGTGGTGCACGCGGTCAACGGCGTGAACCTGACGATCGCGGCGGGCGAAGTCGTCGGCCTGGTGGGCGAATCGGGCTGCGGCAAGTCCACGCTGGGCCGCGTGGTGGCGGGACTCTACGAACCCAGCCAGGGCGAATTGCGCTACCAGGGCCGGCCGGTGAGCGAACTGCGCGGCCGCGAGCGGCTGGACTACGTGCTGGGCGTGCAGATGGTGTTCCAGGATCCGCAGGCGTCGCTGAATCCGCGCCATCGCGTGCGCCAGATATTGGGCGAGGCCCTCAAGGTCCACAAGCTCGCCCCCGTGGCCGACATCCCGGCGCGCGTGGACAGCGCCCTGGCCGATGTCGGCCTGGGCAGCGACTACCGCGACCGTTTCCCGCACCAGATTTCCGGCGGGCAGCGCCAGCGCATCGGCATCGCCCGCGCGCTGATGGTGCAGCCTTCCTTCCTGGTCTGCGACGAACCCGTGGCGGCGCTGGACGTATCCATCCAGGCGCAGGTCATCAACCTGTTCATGGACCTGCGCGAGCGCAACAACTTCACCTACCTTTTCATCAGCCATGACCTTGGCGTGGTGCGGCATATCTCCGACCGCGTCGCCATCATGTACCTGGGCCGCATCGTCGAAACCGCGCCGGCCGCGGAGATCTTCGCGCGCGCCAACCATCCCTATACGCAGGCCTTGCTGGCGGAAGTGCCCGACGTGAAGCGGCGCGGACGCCAGTTCACGCCCATCCAGGGCGAGATCCCTTCGCCGCTGGCGCCGCCGCCGGGCTGCGCCTTCCATCCGCGCTGCCCGCATGCCATGCCGCGCTGCCGGGAGCAGGTGCCGCCGCTGGCGGAGATCGCGCCGGGGCACTGGTCGGCCTGCCACCTGAACGACACGGGCGCGGGCGCCGCCTGACGCCCGGGCACGCACGCCTACCGATACCGACTACGCGGAACATCATGGAAACCTCCAACGCCGAACGCATCAGCCTGGACCTGAACCACGCGGGCCGCAACGCCATCCCGTACATCGACGAAGACCGCAACAGCGATCGCCCCTTCACGCTGAATACTTACCGGCCCTATGGCTACACGCCCGACCGGCCGGTGGTGTTCGTGCAGCACGGCGTGCTGCGCAATGGCGACGACTACCGCGATTTCTGGGTGCCGGCCGCCGACAGGCACAAGCTGCTGATCGTCGCGCCGACCTTCTCCAACGAAATCTGGCCAGGCGTGGAAAGCTATAACAACGGCCGGGTGTTCACGCCCAGCGGCAATGTGCGGCCGGTATCGGCGTGGACCTACGTGCTGGTGGAACGCATCTTCAACGACCTGCGCGCGGCGGGCGTCACCGAAACCGAACAGGCCTACCTGTTCGGCCACTCGGCCGGCGGGCAGTTCGTGCACCGGCTCATGAGCAGCCAGTCGCACGCGCCCTTCAAGGCGGTGACGATAGGCAATCCGGGCTGGTACACGCTGCCGACCTTCGATCATCGCTATCCGGAAGGCCTGGACGGCGTCGGCCTGACACAGGAACATCTGGTGCGCCTGCTGGGCTATCCCATGACGATCCTGGCGGGCGACCAGGATATCGCCACCGCCGACCCCAACCTGCCGTCAGAACCGGCGGCGAAGCGCCAGGGGCCGCATCGCTATGCGCGCGCGCACCACTATTTCGAAGCCGGCAAGCGCGAGGCCACGCGCCTGGGCGTGCCCTTCAACTGGACCCTGCAATCCGTGCCCGGCATCGGCCACGACGGCAAGGCGATGTCCGCCGTCTGCGCCAGCCTGTGGTTCGAAGGCTGCATGCCTGGCGATGCGGAAATGGCCAGGCTGGCCGGCAAGACCGTCGCGTAATCGTTATCAGCAACAAGGAATCATCATGTCAGCTCAACCCCAAGCATCCGCCCTGCCGGCATCGGCCGCCATCGCCGCCGGCCTGCGCCCGTGGATCGAATGCGAATCGCCCACCAGCTCGCCGGAAGGCGTCGCGGCCATGGCGCGCCTGGTGCAGGCCGAAGCCCAGGCCGCCGGCCTGCGCACCGAACTGAAGCCGCTGGGCGACCGCACCGGGCCGCTGCTGGTCGTCACCAACCGCGCGGCGGACGACACGCGGCCCGGCATCCTGATCCTGGCCCACATGGATACCGTGCATCCGATCGGGACGCTCAAGGAAACGCCCTATCGCATCGAAGGCGACAAGCTGTACGGCCCCGGCTGCTACGACATGAAGGCCGGCATCTACATGGCGCTGCTCGCCATGGGCCGCCTGGCGGCGCCCGGCTCGACGCGCCTGCCCATCGACATGGTGCTGGTGCCGGACGAAGAAACCGGCAGCCATGCCTCGCGCGCTTCCATCGAGGCCTATGCCCGCAACGCGCGCTATGGCCTGGTGTGCGAACCGGCGCGCGCCAACGGCGGCAAATGCGTGACGGCGCGCAAGGGCACGGGCATGGTGCGCCTGAGCGTCAAGGGCCAGGCTGCCCATGCCGGCGTCTCCCACGAGAAAGGCCGCAGCGCCATCCGCGAGATGGCCCACCAGATCCTGGCGCTGGAAAGCATCACCGACTACGAACGCGGCGTGACCGTCAGCGTGGGCACCATCGAAGGCGGCACCGCCACCAACACCGTCCCCGCCCTGTGCCGCTGCGTCGTCGACTTCCGCGTGCCCGACATGCCCGCGGCCGAAGACACGCTCAAGCGCCTGCGCGGCCTGCAGCCGGTCGGCCAGGACGTCAGCCTGGACGTCGACGTCGAACTCAACCGCCCGCCGATGGTGAAGACGGAAGCCACCTCGCAACTGCTGGGCAAGGCCCGCCTGTTCGCCACCGCCGCCGGCTTCACGCTGGAAGACGCACCCATGACGGGCGGCGGCAGCGACGCCAATTTCACCTCCGCCATGGGCGTCCCCACGCTCGACGGCCTGGGCGCGGACGGCGACGGCGCGCACACCCTGCACGAGCACATCCTGGTCAGCACGCTGGGCGCGAGGACGCAGTTCTGGTATTTGCTGTTGAAGGATCTGGAGTAGCCGACTTCGGCCACTTCAAATGAAGCGGCCCGCTCCAAGAGCGGGCCGTATGTCGAACATCAGAGCCCCGGCCAGGGCAGCCGGTAGGACAATCCCGCCAGGTCGTTGACCGGGCCGATCACGGTGTCGAAGCGCATCGTCGTTCGTTGGGCTTCGTCATACGGGGCCCAGCATGGCAGGCCCGCGTGGTTGGGGTTGCCGCTGCGCGCGAACGAGATCCAGGCCTCGTGCATCGCATTGGCGATGCCTTGGAACTCCGCTTCGTCGCAGCCTTTCAACATCGGCGAGTCGCGCCAGTTGTCGCGGTTGTTGAAGACGAAGGGAATCTCCAGGCAATGGCAGGACTTGAATCCCGGCGCCGGCGATTGCCAGTCGAATTGATAGACGTAGGCCGGATGGCCCGCCCTGGCCTGGCCTTCCGCCAGGCGCAGGCTGCCCATGCGGAACACCTGGTCGGTCGTCAGGTCGCCCAGCATGGCGGCGGGCGTCGGTACCGCGCGCATGCGGCGGAACTCGTCGAAATATTCGCCGTAATGCGGGCCGCAGAGACGCTCGAACACCTGCCGGGCCGTGGCTTCGTCGGCATTCAGTACAGCCTGGTCGACGCAATGGAAGGCGGCCATTTCCTCGCGCGTGGTGCCGACCATCACGTCGACGTGCGCGCCGGCGCCGGCCTGCAGGCGTTCGACGATATTGCCCTCGATGATGCGCCCGTCGCGCACCGGCGAAAACGGCAGCGACAGCACGGCGAAACCCGCCAGGCTGCGCGCCAGCTCGCCCTGCGCGGCCAGCAGCTTCTGCACCGGCGCCTGTTTCAGCGCGGCCTCGTCGCCCGGCTCGACGCCGACGAAGTGCGCATAGCGCGCGCCCAGTTCCGCGGCTTCCGCCGCACCGCGCGACGGCCGTCCCATGCCGGGACTCTGCAGGATGGCGCGCCGGAACAGCCCCTTGGCATGCGGCATGGTCATCATGGCCGCGATCGACCCACCGCCCGCCGACTGCCCCACCACGGTGACATTGTCCGGATCGCCGCCGAACGCCGCGATGTTGTCGCGTATCCAGCGCAAGGCCTGCATCTGGTCCAGCAGGCCCATATTGCCTTCGCTGGTACCCGGCAGATAGAGGAAACCCAGCGCGCCCAGGCGATAGTTCACCGACACGAACACCACGTCGCCATGGGCGGCAAATCGATCGCCCGCGTACCAGTCCACCGAACCCGCGCCGCTGGAATAGGCGCCGCCATGCAGCCACACCATCACCGGCCGGCCACGCGCGTCCGGGTTGGGCGTCCACAGCGTCAGCGTCAGGCAGTCCTCGCTTTGCGGGCGCTCGAAATCGCCCATGATATGCGCCAGCCGCGAACGCCCCTGCGGCGCGATGGGACCATCTTCCAGCGCGTCGCGCACGCCGCTCCAGGCGGCATGATCGCGCGGCGGCTCGAACCGCAGCTCGCCCACCGGCGGCGCCGCGTAGGGAATGCCGCGAAACACCGCGACGCCGTTTTCCACGCGGCCGCGCAGCTTGCCGGCGCGAGTGGCGACTTCCGGCATGGCCTGGCTTGCATCGTTCATCAAGGTCTCCCGATCCGGCGCCGCGCCTAGCGCGCGGCAAAGCGGCGTTCCAGCGGCAGTATCACCAGCCGTTCCCCCGCGACGAAAAGCAATACGATGGCGAAGCAGGTCGCCAGGAAAGTCACGCTATCCGCCGTGGTCTGCGCCCGCAACATCAGGTACCCGAGGCCGCTGGGCGCGCCCACCAGTTCCGACACCAGCGCGATCTTCCAGCCTATGCCGTAGGCGATGCGGATGGCGGACAGCAGGTAAGGCGCCAGCAGCGGCAGCGTGATACGCCACCACACCCGCAGCCGGTGGCGCGTGAAGCTGCGCCCCATTTCCATCAGCTCGCGATCGATGGCGCGCAGGCCTTCGCTGACGTTGACCAGGCAGAAGGGAATCAGGATCGCCACTTCCACGAAGATGACGCTGAAGTTACCCGCATCGAACCAGACGGCCGCCAGGATGGCCCAGCCTATGGAAGGAAAGGAATTCAGGACCGGCTTGATCCGTTCCTGGACGATGCCGTCCCACGCCGGCACGCCATAGGAAAGAAAGGCCAGCGCGCTGCCGATGACGCTGGCGATCAGCACGGACGCCACCACCCTCAGCGTGGATATCCCGGTATGGCCCAGGAACTCCGGATTGATGAACAGGTCCACCAGCCGGCGCCCCACCGCCAGCGGTCCGGGCAACACGAATTCCGGCAGGCCGCGCGCCATCAGCCACCATCCGGCCAACAGGGCCACGATCAGGCCTTCGCCCAGCAGGCGCGCCTTCCAGCCGGGCTTTCCGCCGGACACATCGGTGCCGTGCGCGGTCCAGGAGCTATTGCGCATAGTGTCGGGACAAGCGGTTCTGCAGCGGCGAAAACACCAGGCGGTCCGTGCCGTAGACGAACAGCACGATCAGCACGATGGCCACGAAGATGGTGGAGGTATCGAAATCCTGCCGCGCCATATTGATGACGTAACCCAGGCCGGAATTGCCGCCGAACAGCTCGGCGGTCAGCGTCACCTTCCAGGCCACGCCGAACATGATGCGCAGCGTGGCGAACACGAAGGGATACAGCAGCGGCACGATGACCAGGCGGAACTGGCGCCCGCGTTCGCGTGTATAGCTGCGCGACATTTCCAGCAGTTCGCCGTCCAGATTGTTCAGCCCCGCCCAGAGATTGACCAGCGCGAACGGCACCAGCACCGCACTGATGGCGAAAATCACCGCGCCCGAATTGATGCCGAACCACATCACCGCCAGGAGCGTCCAGCCCACGCCCGGAAACGCGTTCAGCAGCGGCGCCAGCCTGTGCTGGATCGCGAACCGCCAGACCGGAAAGTAGTACGGCAGCAGCGCCAGCAGCGCGCCGATGACGAAGGACAGCGCGATCGCGCCCAGCACGTGGCCGATCGATACCGCCAGGTGCCATAGCTGGTGGGGATTGGCCAGGAAGCGGTACAGCCCCACCGCCACTTCGCCGGGTCCCGGCAGCAGGAAAGGCGGCAGGACCCAGGAAGCGGCCTCCCACACGGCCAGGAAGGCCAGCGTGAAAACATGCGCGGCCCAGCGCCGCCGCGGCGCCGGCGCCACGGCACGCGCGCTGATGGTCGACGACATCGGCCAGGCCTCAGGCGCGCGGCGCCTTGTCCCACACCAGCGTGCGGATGTCCGGGAAGGACTTGAGCACGCCCAGGTCGCGCGCCTGCTCGTAGAACAGCGTGATCGCCTGCGCGTGCTCGTCGCTGAAATAACCCGGTACCTCGGAGTTCCGGGTGAACCACCATTCGAAGAAGTCCGGCTCCAGGCCGCTTTCCTTCCCGACGGCGCCGAACACCTCGGCCTTGTTCGCCATGGCGTACTTCAGCGATTCGCGGAATACGCGGCAGAACTCGACGTAGGCTTCCGGCTGCTTGGACAGGCGTTCCGGATAGCCGATATTGACGGCGCTGACGAAGCGCGTCTTGAAGATCTCGTTGTTGTCGCGCGCGGTCTCGGCGATCAGGCGATAGTCGCCCGACTTCATCGCGCGATAGGCCTGGCTGTGGATCAGGGTGGCGGCGTCCAGCTTGCCGGAGGCCAGCGCGCCGGGCAGGTTGGGCGCCTGGATTTCCACCTGGCTGACATCGCCGCCTTCCAGCGCCATGTTCAGGCCGTACTTCTTCGTCAGCGCGATGCGGATCTGCGTATAGCCGGTGGACCGCAGGCCATAGGAACCCAGGGTCTTGCCCTTCAGGTCCTGCGGCTTCTTCAGCGCGCTATCGCGCGGCACCCACACGCCGGCGCCTTCGCCGGCCGGCGCCGCCCGCAGCGACGTGGCCAGCACGCTGACCGACAGGCCGCGCTGCACGGCGGCCGGCAGGCTGACCACCGCCGCCATGATCACGTCATACTGCTTGGCCGAGGTGGCCTGGATCAATTGCGGAATGGCCAGCGCGCGCGCCTGCACGTCGATGGTGGAAGACGCCACCTTGCCGTTGCGCATCGCCCAGGTGACCACGTCATAGGCGGGATCGAGCAGGTAGGCATAGGTGATGACGGCGCGCTGCTGCGCCAGGACGGGCGCGGCGATGCCGTAAAGCGCGGGGAGCGCGGCCAGCTTCAGGACACTGCGACGATGCATGAGTAGGCTCCTAGGACACCGCGGCCGGGTCGCCGGCCGGCGTCGATTCCATGGCGCGGAACAGGCTCACCAAGTGATCGCGGTGCCCTGCCAGCACGGCGTCATCCAGGCGGCGTGGCCGCGGCGTGGCGATCGTGACGGTTTCCAGCACGGTGGTCGGCTTGCCGGAAAACAGCACGATGCGGTCGGCCAGCTGCAAGGCTTCGTCGATGTCGTGCGTCACGAACACGACGGTCTTGCCGGTGCGCTGCCAGATTTGTTCGATCTCGGCGCGCATGCGCTGGCGGGTATTGGGATCGAGCGCGGAAAACGGCTCGTCCATGAATATGATCTGCGGGTCCACCGCCAGTGCGCGGGCGATCGCCACGCGCTGCCGTTCGCCGCCGGACAGCGCCGACGGATACTTGTGGGCGTCCGCCGCCAGGCCCACCATGGCCAGCAGCGCCATGGCGCGTTCGCGGCGGCGGATTTTTTCCGGCTTGTCGGCCTTGCCGAAGCGCAGCTCCAACGCCAGCAGGATGTTGTCCAGCGCATCGCGCCAGGACACCAGCCGCGGCGACTGGAACACGAAGGCGATCTCCGCCCATGCCTGGCTGGGCGGCAGGCCGGCCACGCGGACGTCGCCGCCGGCGATGGGCAGCAGGCCGCCCATGACCCGCAGGGAAGTCGATTTGCCGCAGCCCGACGGGCCCAGGATGCACACGAACTCGCCGCGGCTGACCTGGAAACCGAGTTTGTCGTAGATGCGTTGCCCACCCAGTGCGACGTCCACGCGGTCGAACACGATGATGGGGTCCTGCACGGCCCCATTACGGATAGGCAAACTGGCGGAAACGTCGGTGGGCACGGAAGCGATCGAGCAAATAGGCTTGGTATCCGCTTGGATACAAAACGCGCGCCCCGCACCTTACCAGGGATGCCGGCGGCACGCCAGGGTGTTCCCCCTAGGCCGCGGCTTGAAGGCCCTTTTCAGATATAGAAACCCATCCGCGACATGCTGGCCGCCAGCTGGTCATGCGTGATCCCCACCGGCTGCCTTCCCGCGCCGCGCGTAAGAGGTGGCGCATTGCCCGCCTTGTCCGCCTTCTCCGGCCGGAAGCCCATATCCAGCAGCGTGCGATGCAGGCCCGTATAGAACTCCGTCTTCTTGAAGTCGCGGATCACCGCGGCGGCGTCGGTGTCACGGCCTTCGAATACCCAGTTGTAAAGATAGGGCAAGGTGCGCTTGAATACCCGACGATGATGCTCGTTGATGAAGAAGTCCGCGTACTTCACGTATTGATCGATACGATGGGCCAGGAAGTCGCGGGTGTAACCGCCCCCCATCAACAGGGCGGAGCCGAAGCCCGGACTGGTCTTCCGGTAATCCGCCATCTTGATGCGCATCCTGGCGTACAGATTGCATTGCGTCAGCCCGTCATAATCGGGCGACGGCGGCGCGGTGAAGCGGGTACCGAATTTTTGCAGGAATTTCCAGGCCAGGAACCACGTCATCTGCGCGGCTTCGCCCAGGTCCCTGGTCACGTTGCGGTCCAGGCCGACCTGGCCGGAATGGTTGCCGGGAAACGGCATGAAGATGGCATTGGTGCCGTGGTTCGTGAACTTGACCCGCTTGGCGTCCTGGGGCTTGAAGAAACCACGGGTCTCGTGCATGGACAGGACCGCGCAGTAATTCTTCACGTTGCCACGCAGGGTGCTGGCGTCGACCGCGCTTTTATTGCCGATACCGGCCACCGGATCGACGGCGAAGATATTGACGGCAATCTGCGGAAAGAACTCGCGCAGCTTGTATGCCAGTTTCGTGCAGGTCACCGCGCCCCGGCTCCATCCCAGCATGTTCACCGTGCGCGGCAGGGGATTCAATCCGGCGATGGTGGCGACGGCGTGCATGACGTTGTCGTCCCAGCCCGCGCCGGTCGCCATGCCCATGAATTGGCAATTGCCGGTCGTATTGCCCAGTTCCCGGTTGCCGAAAAGGGATTTCTTCTGCTTGTCGCGCGTAAAGGGATTGAACCGGCCGGGCATGACGGTGGTGGCCGGCGCGCTGCCAGGGCCGTCGCATATCAGGTAATCCCGGTATTCGACGCCGGCGGCCAGGCGGCCGAATTCCGCGACGATTTCTCCCTTGCCATCCCGGCTTGCGCTGGTCCCGTGGTTGAAAACCGTAAATACTGTCATTGGGGTCTCACTGCGACATTCAAAACGCCGCAGCGTAGTGGCTAGCCCCACGCCGCCCTAACCAGAAAAACCTCACCTCGCGGGGCCCTGTCCGGACGCACGGCGCCGGTGATTTCGCGCGATGGCCGGCGGCGGCGTAATCATTGTCCCGTCGATGGGGGAATCCGTCCGCATCGGCGGCGCGCCGATTCCGCCAGCAATGCGGGAAGCCCACCCGCCGAAGGCGCATCTCGACGCATTCAATGCGGCGATCGATACACCGGCCGCCCGGGCGGCTCGCCTAAGCCCCGCCCTTGTTCAACAAGGCTTTCAGCATGCCCAGGCGTTCCTTGGGACTCAGCGCGCGGGTCGCCTCGTCTTCCGGGAAACGCGCATCGCCCAGGCCCATTTCCTCGATGAAGCGCGACGGTTCGCGCACCAGGTCCTCGCGAGCACGGCGCCGCTTCCTGCACCAGCTCAGGGTCAGGCTGCGTTGCGCGCGCGTGATGCCGACATACATCAGGCGGCGTTCTTCCTCGATACGCGTGGCCAGCGATTCCGCGGCGCGCGCCGGGTCGCCGTCCTCTTCATCCTTGCCCAGATGGGGCAGCAGGCCTTCTTCAACGCCGACCATGTAGACGTGCGGATACTCCAGGCCCTTGGAGGCATGCAAGGTGGACAGCTTGACCGCGTCGGGTTCTTCTTCTTCGCCGCGTTCCAGCATGGTGACCAGGGCCACGTGCTGGACCAGCTCGAACAAGGTCATGCCGTCTTCCTCGGCCTTGCGCTTGAGCCAGCCAGTCAGTTCCAGCACGTTCTGCCAACGGGTCTGCGCCGGCTTTTCGTCGAACATGTCGTACAGATAGCGTTCGTACTGGATGGCGCCCAGCAGGTCGTCCAGGAGTACGCCGGCCGGTTCCGCGGACGCGGGCTTGCTGCCATCGGGCGCGCCGCGCCCGGCCCGCCACTGCATGCGCTGGATGAATTCCGCGAACGTGCGCAGCGAATCGAGCTGGCGCTGCTGCAGCAGCGTATCCACGCCATGCTCGAAGACCGCGGCGAACAGCGGGATCTGCCGCTCCGCCGCGTATTGGCCCAGCGTCTGCAGGCTGCCCTGCCCGATGCCGCGCTTGGGCGTGGTCGCCGCGCGGATGAAGGCGGGATCGTCTTCGTCATTGGCGATCAGCCGCAGGTAGGCCAGCACGTCGCGCACTTCCGCCTTGTCGAAAAAGCTCTGCCCGCCGGCGATGGTGTATGGGATCTTCAGGTTGCGCAGCGCCTGTTCCAGGATGCGCGACTGATGATTGCTGCGATAGAGAATGGCGTAGTCCTTCCACTGCCCCTGGCGCTCGAAGCGCGCCGCGGATATCCGCATGGCGATGGATTCGGCTTCGGCTTCCTCGCCGTCCATCGGCGTGATGACGATGGGCTCGCCCACGCCCAGGTCCGACCAGAGCTTCTTCTCGAACAGCTTGGGATTCTTCTCGATGACCTTGTTGGCGGCGGCCAGGATGCGCTGCACGGAGCGGTAGTTCTGCTCCAGCTTGATCAACTTCAGGTTGGGATAGTCGGTGGTCAGCTTGGCCAGGTTCTCGATGGTGGCGCCGCGCCAGGCATAGATGGCCTGGTCGTCGTCGCCCACCGCGGTGAACATGGCGCGGTCGCCGGTCAGCAACTGCACCAGGCGGTACTGGCACACGTTGGTGTCCTGGTATTCGTCTACCAGCAGGTAACGGACGCGGTTCTGCCAGCGCGTCCGCACTTCTTCGTTCTGCTCCATCAGCAGCGCGGGGATGCGGATCAGGTCGTCGAAGTCCACCGCCTGGTAGGCGGCCAGGGTGGCGGCGTAGCTGCGGTAGACGCGGGCGGACTCGACCTCGGCCTTGGTGGACGCGATGGCGGCGGCGCCGTCGGGGTCCAGCAGGGCGTTCTTCCACAGCGAAATCGTCGTCTGCACGGTGCGCAGCCAGCCGCGATCGGTCGTGGCCAGCAGGTCCTGGATGATGGCCATGGCATCGTCGGCATCCAGGATGGAGAATTGCGGCTTCAGGCCCGCGTGGCGCGCTTCCTCGCGCAGGAAACGCACGCCCAGCGCGTGGAAGGTGCTGATGGTCAGCCCCTTGGCGAGCTTGCGGTCCACCAGCGCCTTGACGCGCTCTTCCATCTCGCGCGCCGCCTTGTTGGTGAAGGTCAGCGCGACGATGTTGCGGCCCATGTAGCCGCATTCGCGCAGCAGGTAAGCGATCTTCTGCGTGATGACGCGCGTCTTGCCGCTGCCCGCGCCGGCCAGCACCAGGCAGGGCCCGCCCAGGTACAGGATGGCTTCGCGTTGCGGGGGATTCAGCCCGGCGGGCAGGGTCTCGGACATGGGACGTCAGATTTCCAGGGGATCGACTTCCAGCTGCCAGCGCACGCGGGACGCGGCGGGCAATTGCGGCAGCATCGCGGACCAGGCCGCCAGGAAACCCTGCAGCGCGGGCCGGCTGGCGCTTTCCACCAGCAGTTGCGCGCGCTCCATATTGGCGATGCGCACCACTCGCAACGGAACCGGATCGTAGCGCGTAACGGCGTCCGACGTGGGAAAACAATCGGCCAGCTCGCCGTCCGGCAGATCGCGCGCCGACTGCAGGAACTCCAGGGCCTGGGCCAGTTCGCGCGCTTCGGCGGTCAGCAGCGCCTGGTGCGCGAAAGGCGGCAGGCCCGTGCTTTCGCGCTCGGCCAGCGCCGGGCCGGCGAAACCGACGTAATCGTGGCGCAGCAGCGCCTGGTAGACCGGCTGTTCCGGATAGCCGGTCTGGACCAGGACCTCGCCGCCTTCGGTATGGCGGCCGGCACGGCCGGCCACCTGCATGAGCTGCGCGAACAGTCGTTCCGGCGCGCGAAAGTCATGGGCGAAGAGCATGGCGTCGGCGTTCAGCACGCCCACCAGTCCCAGCCGCGCGAAGTCATGGCCCTTGGCCACCATCTGCGTGCCCACCAGGATGTCGACCTCGCCGGCATGGACGCTGGCGAACAGCGTCTGCGCGCTGCCCTTGCGGCGCGTGCTGTCCGCATCGATCCGCAGTATCCGGGCTTGGGGAAACAGCTCGGACAGGTGTTCCTCGACCCGCTGCGTGCCACGCCCCATGGGCTGCAGATCCTGGTCGCCGCACTCCGGGCAGGCGCGCGGCACCCGTGCCTGGTAGCCGCAATGATGACACTGCAGGACGTGGCCGCCCGGCCCCGGGCCCCGATGCAGCACGGTAAACGCCGTGCAGCGCGGACAATGGCTGACCCAGGCGCATGAGGCGCAATGCAGCACGGGCGCATAGCCGCGGCGGTTCAGGAACACCAGCGACTGCTCGCCGCGCTCCAGCCGCTTGCCGATCGCGTCGATCAGTTGCGGCGACATGCCCTGCTTCATCGGCAGGCGGCGCGTATCCACCAGCCGCACCTTGGGCAGTTCGCTGGCCTTGGCGCGCGCCGACAGGGTCAGGCGCAGATAGCGGCCGCGTTCGGCCTGCTGCCAGGTCTCCAGCGACGGCGTGGCGGAACCGAGCAGCACCGGGATGTCCCGATCGCGGGCACGCCATACGGCCAGATCGCGCGCCGAATAGCGCAGGCCGTCCTGCTGCTTGTATGACGCGTCATGTTCTTCGTCCACCACGATCAGGCCCAGGTCCGGCAAGGGCGCGAAGATGGACATGCGCGTGCCCAGCAGCACGCGCGCCTGGCCGCGCTGGGCGCGTATCCAGGATTCCAGCCGTTCGCCGTCCGACAGGCCGCTGTGCAGCACCGCCAGCGCCCCGGGGCCCGCGACGGCGTCCAGGCGGGCGCGCAGCACGGCTTCCAGCTGCGGCGTCAGATTGATTTCCGGCACCATCAGCAGGACCTGCCGGCCCTGCATCAGGACGTCGCGCGCGGCGCGCAGGTAGACCTCGGTCTTGCCGCTGCCGGTGACCCCGTGCAGCAGCACGGGCTTGAAGCCGCGCAGGGCACGGACGGCATCGACGGCGGCTTCCTGTTCGGCGTTCAGGGTCGGCTCGGCCGGCGCCAGGGCGTCGCCGGCCGGCGGTGCCGCCTTGGCGGCCGCTTTCGCGAGCTTGGCGTCCAGCCGCGCCACCGGTCCGGCGCCCGAACGTTTGCCTTCATACGCGGACGGCTTGCGCAGCGGTGGCGGCAAGGCGGGCAGCATGACCTCGCCCAGGGGCCGCTGGTAATACGCGGCGGCGAAGCGTGCCAGCCGCAACCAGTCATCGCCGAAGGGCGGCAGGTCGTCCAGCACGCGTTCCACGGGCTTGATGAACGCCGGATCGATGGAAGGCTGTTCCAGCGACTCCGTCACGACGCCCACCAGCCGCCGGCGACCGAAGGGCACGATCACGCGCGTGCCGGGATCCAGAGGGGCGCCATGGCGGTAATCGAAGGGGCCCTGCAGCGGCACGTCCAGCGCGACGCGCACCCAGGCCGGGGCCTGCGACGCGGGGGAACTGGCCGGCGTTTCAGCACGGGTTTCGGTCATTACCATCCGTCAAAAGTATGAGCTGCCCGCCCATCCTATTTAAAGTGAATTCTCGAAGTTCCCGCTAAGCGCCTGTGGCGCCTGCAAATGAAAATGCGGGCGAAGCGCTCTGTGGATAACTTTGGGGAAAAAACCGTTGATTTTGGAATTACCCCGGCTTACCACAACCGCACCCATCTTGTAAGGGGCGAGATCAAATAGTTTTTCGCCATAAAATCAATGACTTGGCGGAGAACGCGCCAGAGCACAGACAACCCTGCGCTGTCAAGCGTCTTTGCTTCGTTGCTGTGCACAAGTGGGCTAAATGGGGGCACGGCTCGCGCGCCGCCAGGGGAAAAAAGCCATGCCGGGGCGCTGCGGGGAGCCTTCTCAAGGAGTCGCCCGCCTGGGAAAAACCCTGTTTCAAACGGCATGGAAAGCGCGGCTGTAGGCATGCACCTCATCCACCAGTTCGGCTACGGCGTCCGGCGGAGTGAACTGGGAAATGCCATGGCCCAGGTTGAACACGTGACCGCCCGCGCCCACCGGCCCGAAATCGTCGATGATGCGGCGAACCTGGGCACGTATCGCCGGCCCGCCGGCAAAGAGCGCCATCGGATCCAGGTTGCCCTGCAGCGCCACGGCGTCGCCGACGCGCGCCCGCGCGCGGCGCAGGTTGACGGTCCAGTCCACGCCCACGGCGTCCGCCCCGCAGCCGGCGATGTCCTCCAGCCACAGGCCGCCGCCCTTGGTGAACACGATGGCCGGAACCGGCTGCCCGTCCTGCTGCCGGGTCAGCCCCGCCATGACCTGCCGGGTATAGGCCAGCGAATACTCCTGGAACAAGCCGTCGGCCAGCACGCCGCCCCAGCTGTCGAACAGCATCACCGCCTGCACCCCGGCGGCGATCTGCGCGTTCAGATACTCGGTGGTGGCGCGCGCGTTGATGGCCAGGATGCGGTGCATCAGGTCCGGGCGCCCGTACGCCAGGCTCTTGATCAGCCGGTAATCGTCGCTGCCCTTGCCCTCGACCATATAACAGGCGATGGTCCAGGGGCTGCCGGCGAAGCCGATCAGGGGCACCCGTCCTTGCAGCTCGCGGCGGATGAGGCTGACGGCGTCGAACACGTAGCGCAATTTGTCCATGTCCGGCGGCGCCAGGGCATCGACGTCGGCTTCCGTGCGAACCGGACGCTCGAAATGCGGTCCTTCGCCGGCGCGGAAATCCAGGCCCAGGCCCATCGCGTCGGGCACGGTCAGGATGTCGGAGAACAGGATCGCCGCGTCCAGGGGAAAGCGTTCCAGCGGCTGCAGGGTTACTTCGGCGGCGTACGCGGGGTTCTGCGCCAGCCCCAGGAACGAACCCGCCCGCGCGCGCGTGGCGTTGTATTCGGGCAGATAGCGTCCCGCCTGGCGCATCAGCCACACAGGCGTGTACGGCACGGGCTGGCGCAGCAACGCGCGCAGGAATACATCGTTTTGCAAAGCGACGGCGGACACGGCTTTCCTCGAAAAATCCAAGCTGCCGATTTTACCCGGCGGGCTTCCCTCAGTCCGACTGCTCATTTCCGGCCTGGCGGGAGCGGTACGGCGCGGCATCGATATGGTGTTTGCGCATGAGTGCCCAGAAGGCGCGCCGGTGCTTGGCCGAGGCGCGCGCGGCGCGCGCGACATTGCCGGCATGGCGCGACAAGGCCGTGCGCACGTAATCGCGCTCGAAGCTGTCCACCACCCGCGACTTGGCGATACGGAAGGGCTCGTCGGGATGCACGCGGGGCGCCGCCTGGATGGCCAGCAAACCGCTGTCCAGCGCTTCCCGGGGCAGGCGCGGCCGTGCGTCCCCCAGGCCCATGGCCATGGTCGCGGCGCGCGCGGCCCGCGCGATCGCGGGCGGGACGGGACCGGTTTCGTAGTACGGCGCCATGGGCTCCCGCACCGCCCTGGGGGCGGTGGGCGTGGGCGGCCACGCGTCGGCGGTCGGGGTGGCGCCCTGGACCGCGTACGGAGCCGAGTATGGGGCTGCGTTGGGGGCTGCGTTGGGCGCTACGTACGGGGCGGCGTTCGGGATGGCGCGATCCCCGGCCACCCGGTCCACCCGCACGCGCAGCTCTTCAGGGCAAAGCGGATCGCGCACGAAGTCCTTCATGCCCAGCATCAGCAGGTCCTGCACGGCGGCCGCCTTCAGCCCGCGCGCCAGGCCGATCAGCGGCGTGAGCAGCCCGCCGCCGGCGCAGGACAGCGCCATGCGCGTCCATCCCAGCGTATCGGGCGTGATCGGCAACAGGCAGGCATCGAAGCGGCGCAGGGACAGGGCCAGCCGCGCCAGAACGTGCCCCGCCGCCTGCGCGCCGTGGCAAGCCGTGGCTATACCGTCGGCACCGACCACCAGCGTACCGTCGTCCAGCGTGACGGCATGCAAGCGCACGCGTGTCGCCTGGCCCGCATGCCGCTGCATCCAGGCATCCATCCAGCCGGCGTGCGCCGGCACCATGAGCACGCCGCAATCTAGCGTCTCGCGCATTGCCACTCCTTCGTATCCATCGAAGCAGCAAGGCTAAATAGCGCGTGGCGCCCCGGCAATTCGCAAAGTCCACACTGCGGCTTATACGTAGGGGCTTACCCGCGCGCCGAGCGGATATGCGTTGCGCGGATCAGTAGCGCGGATCCGTTGCGCACATCAACTGCCTGCCCTTACGCCTTGGCGCCCTGCGCCCAGGCCTTGTGCCGCGCCTCCAGTTCCGCGATGCGCGCGGCGGCCGACTTGCGTCGCGCGATCCACAGATACAGGCCGCTGCCCAGCACGATGATGGTGATCAGGTCCAGCACGGCCCAGATGACTTTCAAGGGAATGCCGGCGTAATCGCCGAAGTGCAGCGGCCGCGACACTTCCAGCGCGCGCAGATACCAAGGCATTTCGACCTGGGTGCCCAGGGCGCCGGTGCGGGCATCCAGCAGTACGGGACTGAACAGCCGCGACGTCAGCGCCGTATCGCCATTCAGCCACACCACGTAGTGGTAAGGACTGCCATACGGATTGCCGGGAAACGTGACGGTATTGACGGTCATGCCGGGCTGCGCCTTGCGGGCCGTCTCGTAGGCGGCGTCGACCGAACTCAGTTCGGCCAGTTGCGGCGTCGCCTTGCCCTTGTAGGGCGCCAGCAGCGCCTGCATCGCCGTGCCTTGCCAATACTTGAACATCGGCGTCGACAGCTCGTTGATCACGCCGGTGAAGCCGACGACGAACGCCCACGCCAGGGTCACGACGCCCAGCAGGTTGTGCAGGTCCAGCCACTTGATGCGCGTCGAGCGTTCACCACGCACGCTGCCGAACGGGATTTTCTTCATATAGGGTCCGTACAGGACCACGCCTGACACGACCGCCACGCAGAACAGCAAGCCCATGAAACCGAGGAAGAGCTCGCCCGCCAGGCCCGCGAACAGGTCCACGTGCAGATGCAGCATGATCTCCATGAAGCCATGGCCTTCCTGCTCCGCGGGAGGGAAGTGCTTGAGCATCTCGCCCGTATGGGCATCGAAGCGCAGCCGGTGCGCCAGATCCTGGTTGCCGGGCTGCGGATTCATGCCGATGACCACCTGCGGATCGTCGTCGTCGATCCACAGATACTCGATGCCCTCGTTCGGAAACAGGCGTTTGCCGTGGGCGATCATGCCATCCAGGCTGGCGCGCGGCGTACCGGGTTCGACCTGGGCATAGGGCTTGGCATCATCCAGCCAATGATCGATTTCATGCGCGAAGATCAGCGGCAGGCCGGTCAGGCACAGCAGCAGCAGGAAAACGGTGCAGACCAGGCTGCTCCATTTGTGTATCTCGAACCAGGTCTTGATGGACAGCTTCCCCATCTGTCGAACTCCAGTACGGCTCCCGCGCGCCGTGTATGCGTCGTTAATAATAAGAATCTATCTCACTATTGTACCCATTTGGGAATGCGCGACGCGTGACGGACCTGGACGCAAAAAAGCCAGGCAAAGCCTGGCTTTTTTTGAGCAACACTATCGCCCCGGGGCCGGGAACTGCCCGACGCGCCGGCGCGGATCAATGCCCGCGGTGGGGCGTCTTCAAACGACGCGCCGCGACGGCCTGGGCCGCCAGCATGGCGAGCTCGGCTTCCACGACGGCGATATCGGCCTTGTCCTTGGCGTTGCGCAGGGCTTCTTGCGCCTTTTGACGGGCGGCTTCAGCCTTGGCTTCGTCCAGGTCGGCGGCACGGATGGCCGTGTCGGCCAGCACCGTGACGCTGCCCGGCTGCACTTCCAGAATGCCGCCGGCGACAAAGACGTTTTCTTCGCTGTTGTCCTCGCGGACGATCTTCAGCGTACCCGGGCGGATACGCGAGATCAGCGGGGTGTGGCCGGGCAGGATGCCCAATTCGCCCGATTCGCCAGGCAGAACCACGAACTTCGCCTCGCCGGTGAAGATCGCCGATTGCGCGCTGACCACATCGACATGCAGGGTAGCCATACCGGATCCTTATTGCAGTTTCTTGGCCTTCTCGAAGGCCTCGTCGATGGTGCCGACCATGTAGAACGACTGTTCCGGCAGCGCATCGCATTCGCCGTCCACGATCATCTTGAAACCGCGGATGGTTTCGGCCAGCGGCACATACTTGCCCGGCGAGCCGGTGAACACTTCGGCCACGTGGAACGGCTGCGACAGGAAGCGCTGGATCTTCCGGGCGCGCGACACAGCGAGCTTATCTTCCGGCGACAGTTCATCCATGCCCAGAATCGCGATGATGTCCCGCAGTTCCTTGTAGCGCTGCAGCGTCTGCTGCACGCCACGCGCGACCGCGTAGTGCTCTTCGCCCACCACCTGGGGATCGAGCTGGCGGCTGGTGGAATCCAGGGGATCCACGGCGGGGTAGATACCCAGCGCGGCGATGTCACGCGACAGCACGACGGTGGAATCCAAGTGCTGGAAGGTCGTGGCGGGCGACGGATCGGTCAAGTCATCCGCCGGCACGTACACGGCCTGGATGGACGTGATGGAACCGGTCTTGGTGGACGTGATGCGTTCCTGCAGCTTGCCCATTTCTTCAGCCAGCGTGGGCTGGTAGCCCACGGCGGAAGGCATACGGCCCAGCAGCGCCGACACTTCGGTACCGGCCAGCGTGTAGCGGTAGATGTTGTCGACGAAGAACAGGATGTCGCGGCCTTCGTCACGGAACTTCTCGGCCATGGTCAGGCCGGTCAGCGCGACGCGCAGGCGGTTGCCCGGGGGCTCGTTCATCTGGCCGAACACCATGGCGACCTTGTCCAGCACGTTGGACTCTTCCATTTCATGGTAGAAGTCGTTGCCTTCGCGGGTACGTTCGCCCACGCCGGCGAATACCGACAGACCGCTGTGCTGCTTGGCGATGTTGTTGATGAGTTCCATCATGTTGACGGTCTTGCCCACGCCGGCGCCGCCGAACAGGCCGACCTTGCCGCCCTTGGCGAACGGGCAGACCAGATCGATAACCTTGATGCCGGTTTCGAGCAGTTCCACCGAAGGCGACAGCTCGTCGAAGCGCGGCGCGTTCTGGTGAATGGCGCGCTTTTCTTCGTGCTGGACGGGGCCGGCTTCGTCGATCGGACGACCCAGCACGTCCATGATGCGGCCCAGCGTGCCCGTGCCGACCGGCACGGAAATGGGCGCGCCGGTGGCGGCCACGACCATGCCCCGACGCAGGCCGTCGCTGGAACCCAGCGCGATCGTGCGGACCACGCCGTCACCCAGCTGTTGCTGGACTTCGAAGGTCAGCCCTTTTTCCGCGAAGGCGTTGCCTTCTTCGGTCAGCGAGAGCGCTTCGTAGATCTTGGGCATTTGATCGCGGGGGAACTGAATGTCCACCACGGCGCCGATGCACTGAACGATGGTTCCGTTGCTCATGTCGATTCCTTTGATAACTCTATGTCCTGTCAGGATGTCGCGTCCGCGGACGCCGGTGACGATGTCGAACCGGGCGTCAAACGGCGGCGGCGCCCCCCACGATTTCCGAAATTTCCTTGGTGATCGCGGCCTGGCGGGTCTTGTTGTAGACCAGTTGCAGATCGCCGATCACTTTCTTGGCGTTGTCCGAAGCGGCCTTCATGGCCACCATGCGGGCGGATTGTTCCGAAGCCATGTTTTCCGCGACCGCCTGGAACAGCACGCCTTCGACATAACGTTGCAGCAGATCGTCGATGACCGTGTGGGCATCCGGCTCGTAGATGTAGTCCCAGCTGTACTCGGACTTCAGCGCCGCCGTGCGCTCGCCGGCATGGAAGGGATCTTCCAGGTCGCCGCCGGGCAGCGGCAGCAGGCGCATGAAGATGGGTTCCTGCTTCATCGTGTTGACGAAGCGGGTGGTCGCGACATACAGCTCGTCGATGTGACCATCCAGATAGGCATCCAGCTGCACCTTGATCGCGCCCAGCAGGCGGTCCAGATGCGGCTGGTCGCCCAGGCCGACTTCCTGCGACACCAGGTTGGCGCTGATACGGGTCAGCAGGCCCAGGCCTTTATTGCCCAGCGCCGTGAACTGCACCTTGACGCCGCGTTCCTGGAATTCCTTCAGCTTGGCCAGCGTGACGCGCGACACGTTGGTGTTCAGGCCGCCACACAGGCCCTTGTCGGTCGTGACCAGCACGACGCCCACCGCCTTGACCTGTTCGCGCTCGACCAGGTAAGGGTGGCTGTATTCCGGATTGGCCTGCATCAGGTGCGACGCGATGGCGCGCACCTTGGTGGCGTAGGGACGGCCGGCGCGCATCCGTTCCTGCGCCTTGCGCATCTTGGACGCGGCGACCATTTCCATCGCCTTGGTGATCTTGCGCGTGTTCTGCACGCTCTTGATCTTGGTACGGATTTCCTTGATTCCGGGCATTGCGCTTTCCTGGTGAGACGGTCGGCGTGGGCGGCATCCGCTGCCCTCGCCTGGTCGGCCGGCCGCGGCGCTAGGCGCCCGCCGGCCTCGTCACAGTCAAAATGTCTTAAAAAGCACCGTGCTTCTTGAACTCCTGGATTTCCGCGGCCAAGACGGCTTCGTCATCCTTGGAGAGTTCCTTGGTATCTTCGATGCGCTGGATCAGCTCGGGCATCTTGGCCTTCAGGTGATCCTTCAGCGCCTTTTCGAAGCCCAGCACCTGCGCCACTTCGACGTCATCCAGGTAGCCATTGTTCACGGCGTACAGGCTGACCGCCAGTTCCCAGACCTGCAGCGGCTGGTACTGGGGCTGCTTGAGCAGTTCCACCACGCGCTTGCCGCGCTCCAGCTGGCGACGGGTCGCGTCGTCCAGGTCGGAGGCGAATTGCGCGAAGGCCGCCAGTTCACGGTACTGCGCCAGGTCGGTACGGATACCGCCGGACAGCTTCTTGACCACCTTGGTCTGCGCGGCGCCACCGACGCGCGACACCGAGATACCCGCGTTGATTGCGGGACGCACACCGGCGTTGAACAGGTCGGTTTCCAGGAAGATCTGGCCGTCGGTAATCGAGATCACGTTGGTCGGCACGAAGGCCGACACGTCGCCCGCCTGCGTTTCGATGATGGGCAGCGCGGTCAGCGAACCGGTCTTGCCTTTCACGGCGCCGTTGGTGAACTTCTCGACGTACTCTTCGTTGACGCGCGCGGCACGCTCCAGCAGGCGCGAGTGCAGGTAGAACACGTCGCCGGGGTAGGCTTCGCGGCCCGGCGGGCGGCGCAGCAGCAGCGACACCTGGCGATAGGCCCAGGCCTGCTTGGTCAGATCGTCATAAATGATCAGGGCGTCTTCGCCGCGGTCGCGGAAGTATTCGCCCATCGTGCAGCCGGCGTACGGGGCCAGGTACTGCATGGCCGCGGAATCCGACGCCGAGGCGGCGACGACGATGGTGTATTCCATCGCGCCGTGCTCTTCCAGCTTGCGCACCACGTTGTTGATCGTCGACGCCTTCTGGCCGATGGCGACGTACACGCAGGTGACGCCCTTGCCCTTCTGGCTGATGATGGTGTCGACGGCGACGGCGGTCTTGCCGGTCTGGCGGTCGCCGATGATCAGCTCGCGCTGGCCACGGCCGATGGGCACCATGGAGTCGATGGCCTTGATGCCGGTCTGCACCGGTTGCGACACGGAACGACGCGCGATCACGCCCGGCGCGACCTTTTCGATCACGTCGGTTTCCTTGGTGTTGACCGGACCACGGCCGTCGATGGGCTCACCCAGCGTGTTGACCACGCGGCCCTTCAGTTCGGGGCCGACCGGCACTTCCAGAATGCGGCCGGTCGTCTTGACCTGGTCGCCTTCCGACACGCCGGTGTAGTCGCCCAGAATCACGGCGCCGACGGAGTCGCGCTCGAGGTTCAGGGCCAGGCCGAAAGTGTTGTTGGGAAATTCGAGCATTTCGCCCTGCATCACGTCGGACAGGCCGTGGATGCGGGTAATACCGTCAGTCACGGAAACGACCGTGCCCTGGGTGCGAATATCGGTCGAAGCGCCCAGGCCCTCGATGCGGCTCTTGAGCAGTTCGCTGATCTCGGAGGGATTGAGTTGCATGTTCAGACTCCTGGAATCCTGTTAGTCGCCTGGCGATGGGCTTATGCCGCCAGCGTGTCGCGCATGCGGGCCAATTGGGCTTGCACGGATGTATCGAGTACCTGGTCCCCGACGGCCACGCGGACGCCCCCGATCAGGGAAGAGTCGACCGTGACTTGAGGCTTCAGCTTGAGGCCGAACTTCAATTCCAGCGCGCTGAGCAGGTCCTTGACCTGTTCGGGGGTCATCTCGAAGGCGCTGGTGATGTTGGCCTGCGCCGTGCCTTCGTGGCGGTTCTTCAGCGCCATGAATTGCTCGGCGATTTCCGGCAGCAACAGCAGGCGGCCGTTTTCGACCAGCAGGTCGACGAAATTGCGGGCGGCTTGCGGTACGTCACCTTGCAGCAGACCGGCGAAGGCCTGCGCGCGCTCGGCGTCCCCGAGGCGCGGGTCCGCCATGGCCTCACGGACGTCCGCGTTGGCGGCGACCTGGGCCATTTGATTCACCAGGCCGGCCCAGAGGTCCAGCCCGGCCTTGTCGTCGCAGGCGGCGGCGAACAAGGCTTCGGCATAAGGCCGGGCGACAGTCGATAGTTCAGCCATGACGTTTCCGGATTAAAGCTGGGCCTTGAGCTGGGTCAGCAGCTCGGCATGGGCGCGCGCGTCGATCTCGCGCCGCAGGATCTGCTCGGCACCCTTGACGGCCAGCGCGGCGACTTCGTCGCGCAGGCTGTCGCGTGCACGCTGCACTTCCAGCTCGGCGTCCTGCTTGGCTTGCGCCAGGATGCGGGCACGCTCGGCTTCCGCTTCACGGCGAGCCTGATCGAGCAGCAGGGCGGCCTGCTTTTCAGCTTCCACCATGCGGGCGTGGTTTTCGGACTTGGCAGAAGCCTCGATCAGACTGATGCGCGCCTGTGCCTGGGCGAGGTCGGCCTTGCCCTTTTCAGCCGCGGCCAGGCCGTCGGCGATTTTCTGGCGGCGCTCATCCATCGCCTTCGTCAGGGGCGGCCACACGAATTTCATCGTGAACCAGCCCAGAACGAAGAACACGAGCATCTGGAAAAAGATCGTCGCGTTCAGATTCACGGTCGTTTCCCTTTAACACCTTAAGGCTCGGGCGTTTCCATGGAAACGCCGACGAGCACTCGATACTTGCCGGAGGCAAGGCCTGTGTGCGGCATGCGGCAGCATCGGATCAGGCCCAACCCCGGCTTCTTCGACCCGCCGGACACCGGCGGGCATGCGCCATCAACTGACGACTTAGCCGAATTAACCGACGAACGGGTTGGCGAACGCGAACAGCATCGCGATACCGACGCCGATCAGGAATGCCGCGTCGATCAGGCCAGCCAGCAGGAACATCTTGGTTTGCAGGGCGTTCATCAGTTCAGGCTGACGAGCCGAAGCTTCCAGGTATTTGCCCCCCATCAGCGCGATACCGATGCAAGCGCCGATAGCGCCCAGACCGATGATGAGACCGCAGGCGAGAGCAACGAAAGCTACGTTGGTCATGACAACTCCTTGTTGAGAAATCTGAATGTCTAGAGATTGGAAGTGGTACAGCGCAATGCAAGAAGATCTTGCGTCCCGGCGCGGGCCGGAACCCACGCCGAAAAACCGGTCAATGTCCTTCGTGAGCCTGGCCGATGTACACCAGCGTCAGCATCATGAAGATAAAGCCCTGCAGCAGCACGATCAGGATGTGGAAGATCGCCCAGATCGAGCCGGCCAGCAGTTGGCCGATACCCAAGCCGATGCTGGTGCCGTTCAGGCCCGTCCATGCGCCGCCCAGCAGGGCGATCAGCATGAAAATCAGTTCGCCGGCGAACATGTTGCCGAACAACCGCATGCCCAGCGATACGGACTTGGCGGCGTATTCGATGATGTTCAGCAGCAGGTTGAAGGGGAACAGCAGCACGGCGGCAAAACCATGCGCATGGAACGGCGCGCTGACCAGATCCTTGAAGAAGCCGCCCGGGTGCTTGATCTTCAGCCCGTAATAGAACATCAGCAGCAGCACGCCCAACGACATGCCCATGGGCACGTTCAGGTCGGCGGTGGGCAGGATGCGGTGGTAGTACAGCAGGTCGCCGTGATGGGCGCCCCAGCCGGTCCAGCGCAGGACCGTGGCCAGCAGGTCGACCGGAATCAGGTCGAGCGCGTTCATCATCACGATCCACAGGAACACCGTCAGCGCCAGCGGCGAGACGAAGCGGCGCGAGACCTCGTTCGGGACGATGGACTTGGCCTGCTCTTCGACCATGTCGACCAGCGACTCCACGAACATCTGGAAACGGCCAGGCACCCCGGTGGTCGCGCGGCGGGCGGCGCGCCACAGGAAGAACACCACGACCAGGCCCATCAGGATGGACCAGAACAGGGAGTCGTAGTTGATGACACCGAAATTGGCGATCGCGGTCTGCTTTTCGCCAATATTGTTGAAGTGCACCAGATGGTGCTGGATGTATTCGGACTGAGGCGACACGCCGCTGGCAGCAGCCATTATTCCCTACCCTGTTTGCTGTCGCTGGCGCGTCACGCCAGCCATTTTGAACGATTAGTAGCGTCGCTACGACAACTTGCCGAACATCAAGAGCAGTACGTACCCCTTCAGCGTACAGATCAGGCCGACCAGCATGGCCGGCCAGACTATCCTGTCGCCCCCAAGGCGCACCGCCAGCCACAACAGCAATACCGTTGCGACAAGCTTGAACGCTTCGCCCAGGAAGAAGGTGAACGGATTGGTTTGGCCCGGCCGGTGAGTATCCAGCAGCAACCGTAGCGCAAACAAAGTGTTTGGCACTAGATACGCCCCCGCCCCCACCAGCGCCGAAATACCCGCCGCCGTCCCCGCTACTCCCCACGCGATGGCCGTTGCCAAGACCGCCATGACGCACTGCGCCAACACGGCCCTGCCCAGCCCTCGACTTGTTCTCGCACGCAACGCGGCCTGCTGTTCCGCACTGAGCACCAGCCTGGTCGGCTCAGTTTCGAACCCGTCCTCGGACGACCCGGTCACGATGCTATCCCGCAAGCGTCAAACTATTGGAGTATAGCTGGAATTCAGCTTGGCTCGCAAATAGACCAGGCTGACAAGTCCCTGAGCGGCGGGCAAAAAAATGGGGGCGGTTGCCCGCCCCCATTCCGGCCTGCTCCACCGTCAGTCACGCACCGGCGGCGGCGCCCATTGCTGGTCCAACGCGATGTCGCGCGGCCAGTACAGGCGCATGTTCAACATGAAGGGACCGCTCTCCGGCGTCGGCAGCCAGTTGGCCTGGCGGTCGCGGCTGGGCGCGCGCCGCTGGATGTAGATATCCAGCGAGCCGTCCGCGTTGTAGTGCAGCTTGTCGGTGCTGCGGATCGCGTAACGGCGGGCCTGGTTCTCCACGAAGGTCTGGTTGGGACCGTACAGGTTGATCGACCAGAACGCATTCACAGGCGGCAACTGCCCCTTGTCGAAGTGCAGCACGTAGTCGTCGTCGCCGGTCAGCATGTCGCCGTCGGAGTCGATCAGCGTCACCGGATACAGGATGTCCTCCGGCAGGCCCGCACCCAGCCCCGCGTAGGCCACCGCCGCGCGGCGCAGGTAGTTGGTGCCGTAGGTGCCGATGCCGCCGAACACGGTGTTCCAGCCGTTGATACCCGTCCCCAGGTGACTGACGTAGTCGGCGATGCGGCGGCCGGCTTCCGGGGCAGCCTGGGTCAGGGCCTGCTGCACGGCGGGATCCAGCTGCGAGAACACCATCGGCGCGTTGGTGCCCAGGCCGATGCGGCGCAGGCGGTCCAGCATGGGGTAGTCATTGGCGTGCGGGGGATTGTTGCGCACGGCATCGGCGAACACGCCGAAGAACGTGGCGGCGTCCATGGCGGCGACCTGCTCCACCGGCGGCGCGGAGCTGGGCGGCACCTGGGTGGTCGGCGTGTAGGCCGGCGGCATGGGCATCGGCACGATCGGCTGCGGACCCGCGCGGTTGGGGTACATGGGCGTCAACGATCCGGGTGCCGCCGGGCGGCCCGCCACCGGCGCCGGGGGCGGGGCCACGAAGGGCGTCACCGCGATATTGGCCTGCCATTGGTTGACGGCCGGATAATCCTGCTGGCCCATGGACTGCACATGGCCGACCACCCAGCCCATCGACGTGGGGCTGCGCACCACGTCGACGCCCGGCGGCAAGGTGCCGTTCCAGTACGGTCCGACGATGGCGAAGGTCTGCGCGCCGCCGCCGTTGGTGCGGGTACCCCGCGAGGCGAAGACGTCCGTCCACATATCAAGCAGGGACAGAACGTAGAAACGCTGGCCCGCGTCCGGCACCCGGACGATCAGCGGGCCGTTGCTGACGTCGTACCACATGCTGGAGTACAGCGTATCGGTGTTGGGCCAGCGCGCGTTGGGCGTGCCGGCGTCGGGAAACGATGTCTTGTGCCCGAACTGGTTCATGGGCGCCTTGCCATCCGCCGGCGAAGCCACGTTGGTGGTGTTGCGGCGGGTCAGCTCCATCAACACCATCGGATAGGCGTAGACGTAGGCATCGACAGCGGTGTCATGCAGCTCCTGCGCGGTCATCGGCGCGAGCGGCGCCGGCGCGCTGACGGGGGTCTGCGACACCATCCGCAGGGTGGGCTGGGGCGACTGCGCGGACGCGATGCCGCTGACGCCGAAGATGCAGGCCAGGGCGGCCAGCCGCCATTTGGCGGAATGGGGGGCAGTGCGCATGGGAGGGCTCCTTTGTTGTTGCCGGACGGGCCCCGTCAGCAACCGGCGCGCCTGCTCATCCGCACCAGGCCAAAGGCCCCGCCTTCGTTCGTAGGAACCCCAAGAATAGGCGTGTGCCCTGATACATCCCACGCAAGATCGTATCAGGGCGTAACCGTACGTTCAGCGGTGGTGGAAGTTCGGCTTGCGCTTTTCCACGAAGGCCGCCATACCCTCTTTCTGGTCCGGCGTGCCGAACAGGGAATGGAAGGAGCGGCGTTCGAACAGCATACCCTCGTTCAACGGCGCTTCGAAGGCGCGGTTCACGCATTCCTTGGCCATCATGGCGGCCTGCAGCGGCATGGAAGCGATGACGGTGGCGACCTCGATGGTTTCTTCCAGCAGCTTGTCCGCGGGGACGACGCGCGCCACCAGGCCTGCGCGCTCGGCTTCTTCGGCGCCCATCATGCGGCCGGTCAGCACCATGTCCATGGCCTTGGCCTTGCCTACCGCCCGCGGCAGGCGCTGGGTGCCGCCCGCGCCGGGAATGACGCCCAGCTTGATTTCCGGCTGGCCGAACTTGGCGGTGTCAGCGGCGACCAGGATGTCGCACATCATGGCCAGTTCGCAGCCGCCACCCAGCGCATAACCCGCCACGGCGGCGATCACCGGCTTGCGGATGCGTTTCAGGGTTTCCCAGTTGCGCGTGATGTAGTCGGTGCCATACACGTCCACATACGACCAGTCCTTCATCGCGCCGATATCCGCGCCCGCCGCAAAGGCCTTGTCGCTGCCGGTGATGACGATGGCGCCTATCGTGGCATCCTGTTCGAAGGCCAGGAGCGCCTGGCCCAATTCATCCATCAAGGCATCGTTCAAGGCGTTCAGGGCCTTGGGCCGGTTCAACGTCAATAAACCGACGCGGCCGCGCGTCTCGATCAGAACCAGCGATTCACTCATGGATGTCTCCTGTGGTCAAAAATGCTCAGGCCAACCAGGGCCGGACGGCAGGGCGAGCGCCGCGCCTCGGGCCTGGAACGGGTCTAACCATTAGAATGCGCCCATTTGATGACGCGCTATCGGAACAATGGACCCGCACCCCGTAATTTACCGCCTGCAACCCCGTGACCTGGCGGGTCATCGCTTCCATATCGTGCTTACGATCGAGTCGCCCGACCCGAACGGCCAGTCTCTGAGCCTGCCGGCCTGGATTCCCGGCAGCTACCTGATCCGCGATTTCTCCCGCCAGATCGAGACGCTGCGGGCCCACGCGGGCGGCCGCGCGGTCCCGGTGGCCAAGACCGACAACCATACCTGGAAAGCGGCGCCCGTGGGGGGACCGTTGACCGTGGAATACACGGTTTATGCCTGGGACCTCTCCGTGCGCGGCGCGCACCTGGACGAAACCCACGGTTTTTTCAACGGCACCAGCGTGTTCCTTTGCGTGGACGGGCAATCCCACCTGCCCTGCCTGGTGGACCTGCAGCCGCCGCCCGGCATCGACCACTGGAAGGTCTATACCAGCCTGCCGGAAGCGCGCGGGATCAAGGGCGCCGCCCGGCGCCATGGCTACGGCCTGTACCGCGCGCCCGACTACGACGCGCTGATCGACCACCCGGTGGAAATGGGCACGCCCCAGGTCGCGCGCTTCACCGCGCATGGGGCCGAGCATGAGCTGGTGTTCACCGGCGTCATCCCGCGCCTGGACCTGGCGCGCATCACGCGGGACGTCCAGCGCATCTGCGAAACGCAGATCGCCTTCTTCGAGCCGCAGTCGCGGCGCGCGCCCTTCCTGGACAGCAGCGACCGCTACGTGTTCATGACGATGGTGACGGGCGACGGCTATGGCGGCCTGGAACATCGGGCCTCCACGGCGCTCATGGCCGCCCGCAAGGACCTCCCGGTCAAGGGCCAGACGGGCCAGGGCGAAGGCTACCGGGGATTCCTGGGCCTGGTCAGCCACGAGTATTTCCATACCTGGAACGTCAAGCGCATCAAGCCGGCCGCCTTCGTGCCGTATGACCTGGCGCGCCCGGCCCTGACCCGGCTATTGTGGGTCTTCGAAGGCTTCACCTCTTACTACGACGACCTGTTCCTGCTGCGCGCCGGCACCATCACGCGTACCGACTACCTGCGCCTGCTGGGCAAGACCATCACATCCGTGGCGCGGGCGCCCGGCCGCGCCAAGCAGTCCGTGGCGGAAAGCTCCTTCGACGCCTGGACGCGGTATTACAAGCAGGACGAGAACTCGCCCAACGCCATCGTCAGCTATTACACCAAGGGCGCGCTGGTGGCGCTGGGCCTGGACCTGACCATCCGGCGCAGGAGCGGCGGCCGCCACACGCTGGACGACGTCATGCGGCTGATGTGGCGGCGCTATGGCCGCGACTTCTATCGCGGGTCGCCCGCGGGCATCCCGGAAGACGCCCTGCCGACGCTGGTACGCGAAGCCACCGGCGTGGATGCGCGCGCCTACCTGGCGCGCTACGCGGACGGCCGCGCCGATCCGCCGCTGGCCGAACTCCTGGCCGAGCACGGCATCACCCTGCAATGGAAGCCTTCCTCCCACTTGCCCAGCCTGGACGTGCGCACGCGCAAACAGGGTGACGGCGTGGCGCTGGCCAGCGTGCTGGAAGGCGGCGCGGCGCACAAGGGCGGGCTGTCCGCCGGCGACGTACTCGTGGCCATCGACGGCCTGCGGGTGGACGCGCCCGCCGGCATGGAGGTGCTGCTGGCCCAATACCGGCCCGGCGACGCCGTCACGGTCCATGTGTTCCGGCGCGACGAACTGCGGGCATTCCGCGTGCGGCTGGCCGCCCAACCCGCCCTGGATTGCGTCTTGAGCGCCGTTTGATTTCCGATTTAATGCCCGACTCGATGTCCGATTCCGACGTCCGCGAGGACGCCCGTTCCTTCCGCGACCTGTTCCTGTCCGGCGTGCCGCTGATGGATGTCCGGGCGCCGGTCGAATTCGGCCGGGGCGCCTTTCCGACAGCGGTGAATATCCCGCTGATGGACGACGGCGAACGCGAACAGGTGGGCCTGCGCTACAAGGAACAAGGCCAGCAGGCCGCCATCGCCCTGGGCACGCAACTGGTCTCGGGCGATATCAAGCAGCGCCGCATCCAGGCCTGGGCCGACTTCGCGCGGGCCCATCCTGAAGGCTATCTGTATTGCTTCCGCGGCGGCCTGCGTTCGCAGATCACCCAGCAATGGCTGCGGTCGGAAGCCGGCATCGCCTATCCGCGCGTGTTGGGCGGCTACAAGGCGATGCGCACCTATCTGGCGGACGCCATACGCGCGGCGGCCGCGACGCCCGGCCACCTGGTGCTGGGCGGCCTGACGGGCACCGGCAAGACCGACGTGCTGCGGGAAATCGACAACGCCATCGACCTGGAACGCCATGCCAACCATCGCGGTTCGGGCTTCGGCAAGCGCGTCACGCCGCAACCTTCGCAGATCGATTTCGAACATCGCGTGGCGATCGACCTGCTGCACAAGCAGGCGGCCGGCTGGCAAACCGTGGTGCTGGAAGACGAAAGCCGGCTGATCGGCGTCAACGCCCTGCCGCCGGAGCTCCTGCAGGCGATAGGATCCGCCCCGCTGGTCTGGCTGGACGCCAGCCTGGAAGATCGCGTCGAACGCATCCTGCGGGATTATGTCGTGGACCTGCGCGCTGAATTCGTGGCCCGGCATGGCGAGGCCGGCGACGCCCTGTTCGGCCAACGCCTGCAGGACAGCCTGACGGGCATCTCGCGCCGGCTGGGCGGCGAACGGCATGCCCGGCTGATCGCGCTGATGCGCGACGCCCTGACGCGCCAGATGGCGACCGGCGAGTGCGACGCGCATCGGGCGTGGATACAAGGGCTGCTGAGCGAATACTACGACCCCATGTACGCCAGGCGCATGGAGGAAAAGGCGGCGCGCATCGTCTTCCGGGGCGATGCCGTGGAAGTCGCCGGCTACCTGCGCGAACAGGCGGCGCGCGCACGCCGATAGGGTTCCCGATAGGGTTCCCGATAGGGTTCCCGAAGGATCTCCGGCAGGGTCAGCCCGCGCGCTCCAGCTCCGCCTGTATGGCCTTGGCGGCGACCACGCCGTCCGCCATGGACGTCACGACGCAGGGATGCATGCGATTGGCGACCTCGCCGATGGCATAGACGCCGGCGGCGCTGGTGCGCGCGGTCGCCGGTTCGGTGGTGATGTAGCCGCGCGCGTCGCGCTCCAGCTGCAGGCCGTCGGCGAAAGCGGCCTGCGGCTCCCAGCCATAAAACACCAGGATCAAATCGTAACGGCGGCCATTGACGCTGCGCGCGTTCGGCTCCACCACGTAGTCCCCCACGTGCAGATCCGGCGTCGCGGCCGCCGCGACCAGTTGCGACCGCGCGCGCACCGTGCGCGAATACAGATGCACTTCCCGCGCGCCGCGCCCGCGCACGTAGGCGTAGTTCTCGAAGCCGTTGTCGCCGCCGCCCAGGATCGCCACCGACAGGCCGCGGTAATCCTGTTCGTGGATCGCCACGCCCGGACCGACCAGCACGCCCGGCCATTGCTGGCCCGGCTCCGCGCCCGGCAGCCCGCGCGCCCGCACCCCGGTAGCGATGACCAGGAAACGGCCATGCAGCTGCGCGGGCGTCCCGTCCGCCGTCTCGAGCATGACGTCGAAGCCGCGGCCGGCGCGGGCGACCCGCCGCGCGCGATGCCGGGTCAATGCCGGCACGCGAGCGGCAGCCACGCTTTGCGCGATATTGGCGGCGACCTGCTGCCCGGTCACGCCGGGCAGCACGGCGATCCAGTCGTCCCGGAAAGGATTGTCGTTTTCCAGGCCGCCCAGGCGCACCCCGGCCTCCACCAGCACGGGCGCAAGGCCCAGCCGCGCCAGCCAGATCGCGCAGGAGGCGCCAGCCGGGCCGCCGCCTACAATGATGGCATCCGATGTATCCCGCATTCCCTAGCGATTTCCGTTCCGGTTAGCACGCGCCGATCGCGCCGTTTCGCAACGATTGTAGCGACAGGTTCGGCCGCGCAGTGTGGAACGGTACGCGGCATACAATGCGGCTCACATCCTGAACTCGACGCCGGACCCGCCTGCCGCGGACGCGTGCCTTCCGACCATGCCTACTCGCCGTATCATTTTTTCGCGCCTCGCCCTGGATGCCCGCATCGGCATCCTGGAGCACGAACGCCGCGCCACGCAGCCGCTGCACGTGGACGCCGAAATCGACGTGGACATCACGCGCAACGTGGACGACCACGATATCCATAGCGTGCTGGACTACCGCGCCCTGCGCGAGGCCATCGTCGAAGAATGCACCCACGCGCACGTCAACCTGATCGAAACGCTGACCGAGCGCGTGGCGGAGCGGCTGATGGCGGACTTCAAGGACATCCGGGCGGTGCGCATCCGCATCAGCAAGCCCATGGCATTTTCCGACTGCGCCGCCGTCGGCGTGGAGATCTACACGAGCCGTTGAGGCTCTCGCCGACCGCATTCCATCATGAACGCTCCCGATACCTCCGCCCTACGCTTCCAGACCGCAGACCCGGAAACCGGCACCCCGCCAGGCACGCGCGCCGCGCGGGACAAGGCCCGCGTGGATGCCAACAAGCTGGCCAAGCGGCTGGCCCGCGAAACCACGCGCGCCATCTCGGACTACAACATGATCGAAGCCGGCGACCGCGTGATGGTCTGCATGTCCGGCGGCAAGGATTCCTACGGGCTGCTGGACATCCTGATGCGGCTGCGCGAACGCGCGCCCTTTCCTTTCGAACTGATCGCGGTCAACCTGGACCAGAAGCAACCCGGCTTCCCGGACCACATCCTGCCCGAATACCTGCGCGGCCTGGGCGTGCCCTTCCATATCGAGACGCAGGACACGTATTCGGTCGTCACGCGCGTCATTCCGGAAGGCAAGACGATGTGCTCGCTGTGCTCGCGCCTGCGGCGCGGCATCCTGTATCGGGTGGCGGGCGAGCTGGGCGCCACCAAGATCGCGCTGGGGCATCACCGCGACGACATACTGGGCACGTTTTTCCTGAACCTGTTCTACGGCGGCAAGATCAAGGCCATGCCGCCCAAGCTGGTGTCGGATGACGGCAGGCACACGGTAATCCGTCCGCTGGCCTACATACCGGAAGCCGACATGGCCGCCTACGCCGAACAGCGCGGCTTTCCCATCATCCCCTGCAACCTGTGCGGTTCGCAGGAAAACCTCAAGCGCAAGGAAGTCGGCCGCATGATCCAGGAATGGGATCGCAAGCATCCGGGCCGGGCGTGGAATGTGTTCAATGCGCTGGCCAACGTGGTGCCGTCGCACCTGATGGACCGCCAGCTGTTCGATTTCGTGGGGTTGCGGCCGACCGGACTGGCCGACGCCAACGGCGACACGGCCTTCGACCACGAAGATCCGGGCAGCCCGGAAACCGCTTGCGGCGACCCCTCGGGCGCTACTGGCGCCGGGGCCGGCCGCGAACAGAGTTTGAGCTTCGTCCGCTTCGAATAGTAGCGGGACCAGAGTTGGGGCCAGAAGCGGGACCGGCGGCGCGCGGCCGTGCCGCCACGACGGCACGCGTCGATCAGCCAGCCTTCAGCGGGCGCCTTCCCAGGTCGGCCCGGGAACGTCGATGCCGAACAGGCCCAGCACCCGGACGATGCTCTGGTCCACCATTTCCTGGATGGACCCCGGCCGGAAATAGAAGGCCGGCAATGGCGGGAAGATGATCCCGCCCATCTCCGTCACCGCGGTCATATTGCGCAGGTGGGCCAGGTTGTAAGGGGCCTCGCGCACCATCATCACCAGCCGTCGGCGCTCTTTCAACGTGACGTCGGCCGCCCGCGTGATCAGGTTGTCGGACAGGCCATGGGCCACCGCCGCCAGCGTGCGTATGGAGCACGGAACGATCACCATGCCGGCGGTCGGAAACGCGCCGCTGGCCAGGGCGGCGCCCACGTCGCGCACGCTATATACCTGATCCGCCAGCGTCTGCACCTGCGCCCGGGTCATGTCGAGCTCGTGCTTGATATTCAGAATGCCGGCCGCCGAGACGACCAGATGCGTTTCCACATCCGGCACGTCGCGCAGCGCCTGCAGCAGCCGGATCGCGTACAAGGATCCGGTCGCCCCCGTCACGCCGACAACCAGCCGGCGCACGGCCATCGTCATGCAGTGGCTCCGACGCCATCCAGCAGCGACTTCAATTCGCCGCTTTCATGCATCTGGCCCAGGATGTCCGAACCGCCGACGAACTCACCGCCCACGTACAGCTGCGGGATGGTCGGCCAGTTGGAGAACTCCTTGATGCCCTGGCGGACTTCGTCGTCGTCCAGCACATTGACGGTGACCAGCTTCTTGACGCCACAGCTCTTCAGCAGCTGGATGGCCTTGCCCGAGAAGCCGCATTGCGGAAACTGCGCCGTGCCCTTCATGAAAAGCACGACCGGATGTTGCGTCACGGTCTCGCGGATGAATTCTTGAACGTCGCTCATGGTGTACTCACAAAAGTGATTCTTCCGATCAAGGAAGTGATTCTTCCATTATAGGTATCCGCCAGCATTTCACAGATACCCCCCAGAAATCCTCTCTATGCCGGCCAGGTCGCGCCGGCTGTCCACCCCGCGCAGGCCCGCCGCGGCCAGCAGGCCGCGTACCGCCTCGGCCTGGTCCCAGCCATGCTCCACCCACAGCATCCCGCCGGGCTTCAGGTGGGCCGGGGCGCCGCCGATGATGGCGCGCAGCGCCTTCAGGCCGTCGGCGTCATCGGTCAGCGCCTGGCGCGGCTCGAACCGCAGGTCGCCCTGCTCAAGATGGGGATCCTGCGCGCGGATGTAAGGGGGATTGGACACGATCACGTCGAATTTCTGCGCGGCGCTCAGCGCGCCGTACCAGTCGCCCTCGGCGAAATGCAGGTGGGCCTCCAAGCGAATGGCGTTTTCGGCCGCCACCTTCAGGGCCTTCATGCTGCGATCGGTGGCCAGCACCGCGACGTCCGGCCGCGCCAGGGCGATGGAGATCGCGATCGCCCCGCTGCCGGTGCCCAGGTCCAGCACGGATAGCGACTCGAAGCCCGCCAGCCATTCCAGGGCCGCCTCGACCAGCAGTTCCGTCTCGGGCCGCGGGATCAGCACGTCGGGCGTGACCTTGAACATGCGGCCCATGAATTCGCGCTCGCCCACCAGGTAGGCCATGGGCTCCCCGGCGGCGCGACGGGCCGCCAGCACGGTGAAGGCGCGCACGGCCTGCGGCGGCAGGGGGTCGGTATCGTGCGCCAGGATCCAGGCGCGCGGCTTCTCCAGCACGTGCTCCAGCAGCATGCGGGCTTCCAGCCGGGGCAGGCCCGACGCGAACAGGATGTCCTTGGCGCAGGCCAACTCAGACCTCTTCGCCCAAGGCGGCCAATTGCTCGGCCTGGTGTTCGGCGATCAGGGCGCCCGTCAGTTCGTCCAGGTCGCCTTCCATGATCTGCTGCAGCTTGTACAGCGTCAGGTTGATGCGATGGTCGGTCAGGCGGCCCTGCGGGAAGTTGTAGGTGCGGATGCGTTCCGAACGGTCGCCGGTGCCCACCAGGCTCTTGCGTTCGGCCGCTTCCTTGCTCTGCCTTTCGCGCTGCTGCTTGTCCTTCAGCCGCGCAGCCAGCACCTGCATGGCCTTGTCCTTGTTGCGGTGCTGCGAACGATCGTCCTGGCATTCCACCACCAGCCCGGTCGGGATGTGCGTGATCCGCACCGCCGAATCGGTTTTGTTGATGTGCTGCCCGCCGGCGCCGCTGGCCCGGAAGGTGTCGATGCGCAGGTCGGCCGGGTTGATGACGATCTCGCTCACCGCGTCGGCTTCCGGCATGACGGCCACCGTGCAGGCGGACGTGTGGATGCGGCCTTGCGCCTCGGTGGCGGGCACGCGCTGCACCCGGTGCGCGCCGGATTCGAACTTCAGCCGGCCGTACACGCCTTCGCCTTCGATGCGGACGATGACTTCCTTGTACCCGCCCAGCTCGGACGGGCTTTCGGACATCAACTCCACCCGCCAGCCCTGGCGTTCGGCATAGCGCGAATACATGCGCAGCAGGTCGCCGGAGAACAGCGCGCTTTCGTCGCCCCCCGTGCCGGCGCGGATTTCCAGGAAAACGCTGCGGCCGTCATCGGGATCGCGCGGCAGCAGCAGGCGCTGCAAGGCAGCGTCCAGTTCTTCCAGCTTGGCCTTGGAGATCTTGATTTCGTCTTCCGCCATGCTCTTCATGTCCGGATCGGACAGCATTTCCTGGGCGGTCGCCAGGTCGTCTTCCGCGCCGCAATAGGAGGCGAAGGCGGTGACGACGGGCTCGACCTCGGCGCGCTCGCGCGACAGTTTGCGGAAGCGGTCCATGTCGGAGGCCGTATCGGGCTCGGCCAGCATGGCATCCACTTCGACCAGGCGGCGGGACAATTGCTCCAGCCGGTCACGCATGGAAGATTTCATAAACGATGGGAATGAGAAAGTGGGACGGGCGCGGGCGCTGCAAGCCAGGGCCGGCGCGTCGGCGCGGCATGGCGGTATCGAGGAAGCGTCGCTAACGCCGCGAATCGCGGCCGGGGAACAGGCGCGGGACCATGGCCAGCAGCTGGTCGCGATCGGCGCCTTCGCTGCGATTGAGCGCGGCCATGGGGCCGTGCAGGTATTTTTGTGTCAGGCCGTGGGCCAGCTGTTCCAGTACGGCTTCCGGCGACTCGCCCCGCGCCAACATGCGGCGCGCACGTTCGAGTTCCGCGGTACGGATCGCGTCGGCGCCCTGCTGCAGCTCCTGCACCACCGGCACGATGGCGCGCGACGCCATCCACTGCATGAAATTGCGCACGCGGGCGTCGATGATGGCTTCGGCCTGCACCATCGCCGCACGGCGCGCGTCGGTCCCGCTTTGCACCAGCCGGCCCAGGTCGTCCACGGAATACAGATAGACGTCGTCCAGGCGGCCGACTTCGGGTTCGATATCGCGCGGCACGGCCAGGTCGATCATGACCATGGGGCGGTGGCGGCGCTGCTTGGTGGCACGCTCGACCATCCCCAGCCCGAGGATGGGCAGGGAACTGGCCGTACAGGAGACGATGACGTCGAATTCGTGCAGCCGTTCCGTCAGGTCGGCCAGGCGCATGGTGCCCGCCGAAAAACGGCCGGCCAGCGTTTCGGCGCGCTCGACGGTACGGTTGGCCACCACCATTTCGCGCGGCCGCTGGGCCGCGAAGTGGGTGGCGCACAACTCGATCATTTCACCCGCGCCGATGAACAGCGTGCGCGCGTCGGCCATATCGCCGAACACCCGCTCGGCCAGGCGCACCGCGGCGGCGGCCATGGAAACCGAATGCGCGCCGATTTCGGTGGTCGACCGCACTTCCTTGGCGACGGAGAACGTGCGCTGGAACAGCTGATGCAGCAAGGTGCCCAGCGAACCGGCCTCATCGGCGGCGCGCACGGCGTCTTTCATCTGGCCCAGGATCTGCGGTTCGCCCAGCACCATGGAATCCAGGCCGCTGGCCACGCGGAAAGCGTGGCGCACCGCGCCGTCCTGCTGGTGCTGATAAAGATGCGGCCGCAGATCGATGGCCTGTACCTGATTGACGTCCGCCAGCCAGGCCGGCAGATGCTCGGCCACATGGGGCTCGGCCGCGCAATAGACTTCGGTGCGATTACAGGTGGACAGGATGGCCGCTTCGCGCACGGAGCCGCCGAAGGCGCTCCGCAATCCTTCCAGGGCCGGACGCAGCAGATCGACAGGCATGGACACGCGTTCGCGCACCGACACGGGCGCGGAAGTGTGATTCAAGCCGAAAGTAAGAACGTCGACCGACATTTGCCATTGCCTGCGTCGCGCCGCAGGGCCGGGATAGTGAGGGCAGTCCCGGGGGCGCTGAAGCAGGCTCGCCGAGGCTGGAACGCGTTGAATTATAGCGCTTTGCTACCGAACGGTACCCAAGCTGAGCACGGCCTCGAAAAAGTGTGTATAGTAGCGGGCTCACGTTGGCCTGGTAGCTCAGTCGGTAGAGCAGAGGATTGAAAATCCTTGTGTCGGTGGTTCGATTCCGCCCCAGGCCACCAAGAATATAAATGGAATGCCCAGTTGCGTATGCAGCTGGGCATTTTTCATTTGCGCGGCCGCGCGCCGTGGGGTGCTGGCGACGAGCCTGTTTGCTGTCACGCACCATCCATCTGCCTCCTTGTCATCCTGCCAGGAACCATCACCGGTCAAGCGTCACTTGGCACACTCGTCCCACGGCGAACTCGATAGCCGCTGCATCTCGGCTGATCCATAGCCTGCGTATAGCGGCCGCCCAACAAACCCGGAATGCCCGAGACGGAACCGCGTCATCGCAGACGCCTGCGAAAGCTATGGGCACCGATATACTTGAAATGGTATAAACTGCATGACTGATGATCGTGAACGGCCGCTGCTTTGGGTAGGAAGCAGCACGATGCAGCAAAGGTCCTGAAGGGTTTCGGCAGCGCGGGCGTGCTGGAAGTGGTCGAGGACGACGCTGACGGCACCTATCGTGCGGTGTACACCGTGCGCTTCCGAGTAGCGGTGTTCGTGCTTCACGTCTTCCAGAAAAGGAGCAAACGGGGCATTGCAACCCCTCAGGCAGATATGGAAATCATTCGGCAGCGGTTCAAGGTGGCCGCGATCTTGGCACAGGAGTTGAAAGATGATAAAGCACATCGTTGAAGGGATCGAGGTCGAGACCGGCACCGGTAATGTGTTTGCCGATCTCGAACTGGCCGACGCTGAAAAGCTGAAGATAAAGTCTGGCCTGACCATCGAAATCACCAGGGCCATCCGGGAGCGTGGATTGACGCAAGTTGAGGCTGCGCACCGCATGGGCCTGACCCAACCGAAGGTGTCCGCGCTCCTGCGTGGCGAGTTCTCCAACTTTTCCGAACGCAAGCTGATGGATTGCCTGAACAGACTGGGCTATGACATCGAGATTCGAGTCCACCCCACGCGGGCGGCGGTCGGGCACCTGACGCTTATCCATGCTTGATCGCCAACATCGACACTCGCAGTCATGGCCAGAGATGGCGACGGGGCACTCGGACCGAATTCCGTAAAGACCCGGCTATCGACGGCCGGACCTTTGATGTCACGCGCGTTGGCCAACCGTTGCCGCGGTCTTGCCAGCTACGCAGACTCAGGTGCACTTCCGCTATCCGGCCACATCGATATGGCCCGCGGCTATTGACGCCGCGGCGACCGCGGTCAGTGCAGCAGCTGGGCCAGGAAGCGCTGGCTGCGTTCGTGCTTGGGCGAACCGAAGAAGGATTCCGGCGTGTCCTCTTCGACGATCGCGCCGCCGTCCATGAAGACGACGCGGTCGGCCACCTCGCGGGCGAAGCCCATTTCATGCGTGACGCAGATCATCGTCATGCCATCGTTGGCCAGTGTCCGCATGACGTCCAGGACTTCCTTGATCATTTCCGGATCCAGGGCGGAAGTCGGTTCGTCGAACAGCATGATGCGGGGTTTCATGCATAGCGATCGCGCGATGGCGACCCGCTGTTGCTGGCCGCCCGAAAGCTGGCTGGGGTATTTGTGCGTGTGATCGCCCATGCGCACCCGTTCCAGCAAAGCGTTGGCGATATCCTCGGCTTCGGCGCGCGCAATGCGTCGCACCCGCGTCAGCGCCAGCGTGCAGTTCTGCAGCACGGTCAGGTGCGGGAAAAGATTGAAATGCTGGAACACCATGCCGGTGTTCTTGCGTATCTCGCGCATCGTCCTGGCGTCTTCGCCGACCGCCAGCCCGTTGGCCAGGATGGTGCCCTGGTGATGCCGTTCCAGCCCATTGATGCACCGTATCAGCGTCGACTTGCCGGACCCCGAAGGCCCGCAGATGACGATGGTCTCGCCGGGCGCCACCGTCAGGTTGACGTCGCGCAATGCGTGGTACTTGCCGTACCACTTGTTCAAACCGTCGATTTGTACGGCGGGGCCGGAGGCTGCCACGCGCTGATCTTGTGTCATGGAGTTCCCCTCAGCGCTTTGCCGAGCGCATCATGTGAAGTTCGAGCAGGCGCACCAACTGCGCGATAGCGATCGCCAGCACCAGGAAAATGACCTCAGTGGCGACCATGGGTTCCGCGTAGCGGAAGCTGTCGGAACCCAGCTCCAGCGCCGCCCCCAGCATTTCCGGCACGGCGATCACGGCCAGATAGGGCGTGGCCTTCAGCAGCGACACGAAGTAGTTGCCCATGGGCGCGGCCACGTGCCGCAGCATCTGCGGCATGATGATGCGGATCACCTGGTCCGCCCAGGACAGGCCCAGGCTCTGCGCCGCCTCGGTCTGGCCGCGCGGTATCGCATCGATGCCCGCCTTGAAGACTTCCGCCAGATAAGCCGAGTAGTACAGACCCAGTGCGAATACGCCGATGACCAGCGCGGGCAAGGTAATGCCGAACCTGGGCAGAACGAAATAGAAGAAATAGATCTGCACCAGGATGGGCGTGGACCGGATGAAGTCCGTGATGAAGCCGAACCACTTGTTGGCGCGACGCAGGAGCTCCAGCGCGAAGCCCAGCACCGTGGCGAGGATGCAGGAAGCGACCGTGATCCACAACGTCGTTCCCAGCGATTCCAGGATGACCGGGAACGCCTTGATCAGGAATTGGGCGTCAAACATCCTGCTTGCGCTCCCGCATGCCATGGTGCCTTTCCAGGTAGCGGCCCAGGATCGTCAATGGATAACAAAGGACGAAGTACGACAGCAGCAAGGCCGTGTATGCCGTGGTGGGCATGAAGGTGACTTGCGCGATTTCCTTCGCCCGGAAGGTCATGTCCGCCAGGCTCAACAGCGAGACCAGCACCGTACCCTTGATCAGCTGTATCAGCAGGTTGATGTAGGTGGGGATGCCGGCGCGCAGGGCCTGGGGCAGCTGTATCAGCAGCAGGTTTTCCAGCGGCGACAATCCCAGCGATATTCCGGCTTCCTTCTGCCCCGGATCCAGCGCCTGCAATCCGGCGCGCACCGCCTGGGTCCCGTAGCCGCCGATGTTCAGGCCCAGCACCATGCAGCCCACCGCCAGGGCGCTGAGCTCGATGTGGATCATGGGCAGCGCATAGTAGAAAACAAACAGCAGCACGATGATCGGCGAGCTGCGCCAGAACTCGATGATCGAGGTGACGACGAACCGCTTCCAGCCCGTCAGCTCGTGCTGCAAGGTGCCGAACACCAGGGCGAACGGAATCCCGTACAGCAGCGCCAGCGCCACTACGCTGGCCGTGATGCCGAAGCCGCTCCAGACATTGCCGAGAATAGCGAAGAAATCCATGGCACGAGATCCTGGTCCCCGGGGGTTCAACCGGCGGCGCAGATCTGGCTGCTGGTCAGCCCGTCAGGAGCCTTCTCTTCGATGCTGAAGCCGTATTTCTCGGCGATCTTGTTGATGGCGCCGCTGGCCTTCAGCTTCGCCAACTGCTGGTTGTAGGCGTCGCGCAGCGGCTGGCTGTCCTTGCGGAAGGCCGCGCCGATATAGGACTGCACGACCTTGCCGGTCTTGGGATCCATCAGGCCGGTGAACGGCTTGGCGCGTTCGATCTTGTCGCCCACGTTCGGGCCGTCGAGCAGCGCGTTGGCGGTCCCGGAGGTGAACACGATGCCGTCGACCCGATTCGCCAGCAAGGCGGAGACGGTCGACTCGGTATTCTGGAACTGCTGCAGCTGGTCGCCGGTCACGCCCGCCGATGCGGCGTTCTTCGTCTGCTGGCCGCCGCGGCTGCCGCCGATCTTCAGCGCGGGATTCTTGACCACGTCGTCGAAGCTGTGGATGTTGCGCGGGTTGCCCTTGAGCACCAGCAAGGCGTCCAGGCTGGTCAGCTCGGGATCGCCGAACAACACCAGTTCGCAGCGCTGCGGCGTGATCACCACGCCGGAGTCGACCACGTCGAAGCGCCGGGATGCCAGCCCCGGGATGAGCGAGCCGAAATCACCGATGGTGAAGTTGAATTGCTTGACGCCCAGCGGTTCGAACACGGCGCGCAGGATGTCGATGTTGACGCCTTTATAGGCGCCATCCGTGTCCCGATAAGCCCAGGGCTTGTTGTTGGCGATGCCGACCGTCAACGTATCCTTGTCCAGGGCTGGCGACGTGTCGGCCGCCAGGCTCGTCGCCGTCACGCCCAATCCCGCGGCGGTCACGGCCAGCATGCCGGCGAGTTTTTTCAGATCGATGCGTTTCATGTTTTCCCCTTTTTCTTTGGAGTGAGCAACTGATCAGGCACCGCCGCGCTTCGCGACGGGCGTGCACGAATGAATCTGGAACGAAGGCTCAGGCGGCGGTGACGGTGTGCGCCAGGAAGGACTTGATTGCATCCGTCCTCAGGTTCACGCCCCAACCGGGCTTGTCCGAAATGGCCAGGCGGCCGCCCTTGATGCGAGCTTCCGGAGGTTCGTCCAGGATCTCGATGTAGCCGGGCATGGTTTGCCAGTACGGGTAGATTTCCTGGATGGCGAAGTTGGGAATGCAGGCATCCAGGTGCAGCGCGATGGCGGTCGACAGCGGACTGCCGCACACATGCGGCTGCACGCGGACGTCGTAGGCTTCGGCCATCGCGGCGATTTTCTTCGCTTCCATGATGCCGCCCGTCAGCGCGATATCCGGCTGGATGACGTCCACGGCATGGGCCTCCAGCATGGGCCGGAAGCCATAGCGGGTGTAGACCCGCTCCCCCGCCGCGACGGGGATGCGGACGTGGTCGGAAATTTTCTTCAACGCGCCGACGTCGAACGGATCGCAGGGTTCTTCGATGAAGAAGATGTCCAGCTCCTCGGCCCGGCGGCAGAAGCGTATGGTCTCGTCGCAGCTCAGGCCGCCGCTCAGGTCCAGCATGATGTCGACGTTCGGCCCCACGGCCTGCCGCGCCGCTTTCAGCTTGTCATAGGCAAGGTTGAGGATGTCCTTGTCCAGGCTGCGCATCGACGGATGGCGGGACGTCGCGCGCGGATCGGGGTCGCGATAGGCAAAGGGATAGCACTTGAGCGCGTCGAAGCCTTCGCTGACGGCCTTTTCCGCGGCATCGGCGAACGGCTTCACCTCTCGATGGGGCTGCCCCCAGCCATTGGAATACAGGCGCACGTCTTCGCGCATCTTGCCGCCCAGCATCTCGTACACCGGAACGTTCAGGGCCTTGCCCTTGATGTCCCACAGGGCCGTTTCGATCGCGCTGATGGCGCCGTAGACGATGGCCCCGCCATTGCCCTTGGCCCAGAACGTGTGGTCGTACATCTCGGACCACAGCGCTTCGATGCGGAAAGGGTCCTTGCCGATGAGGATGCGCTCCGCGATGTCCTTCACCATGCCGGCCGCCGCCGTCTGTCCCAGCCCGTAGGCGATGCCGGCTTCGCCTATGCCGATTATTCCCTCGTCGGTTTCGACTTCGACCACCACCGGGTGCAGGCGGGCGGTATGGATGACGTAGACGCGTACCTCACGGACCTTCATTGGCTGAACCTTGAAAAGTTAGGGGCGCCCATGGAACGCGCGCCTTGCAGCCGGCGCTTGATAGTCGATGGGCGATAGTCGATGGTCGACCATATACGGCGAAGTATGAAACGTGATTCTGGTCGCGTCAAGAAGAAAGGATGCCCAGCTTGCCGTCCGCGGAACCAGCTTTCGGCTCGGCGCCAGCAACTTGGCGCGTTTCCAGCGCGCGCAGATGCGCCACCAGCTTTTCGCCCGCGGCGACGTTGTGCTCGGCCGACAGCCGCGCCGCGGTCTCCGCGTCGCCGGCCAATATGGCCTTCACGATGGGGCCGTGATGCTTGGGCACGGTGGCATAGACATTCTTCGGTATGAAGTCGCTCCACGTGATGTACAGCGAGATCTGCTGTTCGACCACCTTGTACCACTGGGCCAGCCGCGCGTGGCCGCTCAACTCGATGATGGTCTGGTGCAGGCCGAAGTCGGCGCGCGAGACCGCGCGGTTGTCCTCGGCGGCACAGGCGTCCACCAGGCGCTTGTACGCCGCCTCCAACGATCCCCTGCCCTTATCATCCAGGCTGGCGCAGGCCAGCCGCGCCGCCAGCGACTCCATGCTGGCGCGCAAGGTGTAGAGCTCCCATGCGTCATGGGACGTGATCCTGATCGTTTCCCATCCCGTGTACGGCACGAGCTGCACCAGGCCTTCCTGCGACATGCGCTGCAGGGCGCCGCGCACCGTCGCCCTGGACAAGCCGAAACGTTCCGCCAGGAAAGCCTCGGTCAGCTTGGACCCGGGCGAAATCTGGCCGCTGAGGATGTATTCGCGTATGGCGTCAGCGGCCAGCTGCTCGGCCGACTGTTTTTCGATCTTGTCCAATGCCATCGCTGCGTCCTCATGCCAATTCCGCCGCGAAGTTTAACCGGTCCGCTCATGCGGCCGGCGGGGTGGCTGGCAGCGGCGCGGGCACTTCCCTCAGCAGACGGCCGAGGTGGCCGCTGTTGGCAAAGCCCAGCTCCACGCTGACGCGCGCCAATGGTTCGCCGGCGGCCAGCCTGGCTCGGGCGGCTTCGGCCAGCGCCAGGCGCCGCAGCGCTATCGGGGCGAGACCGTATTCCTGCATGCAGGCGCGCTGCAGGGCGCGCACGGATACACCGAGCCGACTGGCGGACTGGGCGATCGACGGCGATGCCCCGCCACCCTGCAGGCTCGCCTGTATGTGGCCCAACCAGCGGCGCGCCAACTGCCCCGCCGGCTCCGGCGAACTCGCGGCGGAGTGGCTGGCGCCCAATTGTTCGATCAGCGCGCGCACCAGGCCCGGCATGGCACCGGGCGTCAACGCGGGCATCCATAACGCGTCCAGCATCGCTTGCGCCGCGCCATCCAGTTGCAGAGCACCGCCACGGCCCAGCGCGCCGGGCAGGCACCGCACCAGTTCCGGCGCCAGATAGAGTTCTCCATGCTGATGCGTGCCCACGCCCGAACGCGTGCTGTGCGACACATAGGCCGGCAACAGCAGCGCCTGGCCGCGCACCAGCCGGCCGCGACGACCGCCGCCCGCCATTTCCCACGCGCTGTCCAGCGCGCCCGCGCGCGGCCACAGCAACATGGCGCAATCGTGGGCGTGCCAATGGAAGGTATAGCCGGGTTGGCGGCTGGCGGCCAGCGCGTAGCCGTCGCGCGCAATCAGGTCTAGCTTGGAAGATAGCGGGACATGCCGAACCATGCGATTACTCCGATCCTGCGACTATGCTAACTCGCGCCTGCGTCGGCGACGGCCTGGCGCGCCGTAGGCGTTTTCCCGCAAGCAGGCGCCGCTGTCGCGAATCGGATCGCGCCATGTCGCATGCCGGTTCGCCGGCAGCGGCACGGGCCCCTAGGATGGGCGCTTCCAACAGGAGTCGCCATGTCCCCAAGCACCTGGTATCGCCTTGCCGGCGCAATCGCGCTGGCGATCGCCGCGCCGGCCGCGTCCGCGCAACCCGCCTGGCCGCAGAAGCCGGTGACCATCGTCGTCCCCTTCCCGCCCGGCGGCGGCACCGACCTCGTCGTCCGCGCGCTGCAGCCCATGCTCTCCAGCAAGCTGGGGCAGACCGTGATCATCAACAACGTCGGCGGCGCCGGCGGCACCATCGGATCGGGGCAGGCCGCCCGCGCGCCGGCGGACGGCTATACGGCGCTGGCGGTCACCACCAGTACCCATGCGGTCAGCCCCAGCCTGTACAAGAACCTGCCCTACGATCCGGCGCGCGACTTCGCCTATGCCGGCTTCATCGGCACGTCGCCCTATGTGCTGGCCGCCAATCCGGCGCTGAAGGCGGACTCCCTTGCGGCGCTGACCCAGGCTTTGAAAACGCGCGGTCCGAGCACGTTCGCATCCGTCGGCGTCGGCACCGTATCGCACCTGCTGGGCGAGATGTTCCGCAAGGACCAGGGCCTGAACCTGACCCACGTGCCCTATCGCGGCGCGGCGCCCGCCTATACCGATCTGATCGGCGGACAGGTGGACATCATGTTCGACAACCCCGTGGGGCTCGCGCCCTTCGTCCGCGCCGGCAAGCTCATCGCCGTCGCCACGACGGCGGCCACCCCCATCCTGCCCGATGTCCCGACGTTCGCGCAGCAGGGCATGCCGTCGTACACGCAGCAGCTGTGGTACGGACTGGCCTTTCCCAAGGGCACGCCGCCCGCCATCGTCACGCGCATGAATGCCGCGCTGAATGAGGTGCTGCGCGATCCCGCCCTGGCGGCGGATCTGGCATCCAAGGGCGTGGACGTTCGCCCCGACACGCCCGCCGCCCTGGGCCAGGCGGTGGCCCGCGACACGCCTTTCTGGGGCGACATCGTGCGCGCCGTGGGAGCCCGGCTTGATTGATGCTTCGAATGCGCGCCCGGCGCCAGGCACGGCCGCGATGCTGGACGTGTTCGTCGATCCGGACGCGGGCGCTCGTGGCGGCAACCCCGTGCCGCTGGTCCTCGATGCCCGCGGCATGTCGGCGGGCCGGATGCAGGCGCTGGCGGGCGCGCACGGCCACGAGTCCGCCTTCGTGCTGCCGCCGGACGATCCCGCGACCCATGATTGGCGGCTGCGCTTCTTCGTGCCCGACCATGAAATGGAAATGTGCGGCCACGCGACCGTGGGCACGCTGTGGGCGCTGCGGCAATGGGGGCTGTGGTCCGCGCCGACCGCCCGCGTTCAAACCCTGAGCGGCAGCGTCGACATCGAATGGGATGACGCGCGGCAGTGGGCCTGGGTCTCGCAACCCGGCGTGTCCCTGCAGGCCTTGTCGACGGCGCAGATCGAGCACATCGCCCGCGTCCTGCGCATCGATCCCGCGACGCCGGGCCTGCATGCCGTCAACGCCAGCACCAGCCGCGTAAAGACGCTGGTGCGCCTGCCCGACGTCCAGGCGCTGGACGCGCTGGCCCCTGACTTCAGCGCCATGGCGACGCTGTGCGAAGCGATAGGCTCCACGGGCCTCTATCCCTATGCCTTGCAGGAAGGCGGCGCCTGCGCCAGGCAATTCCCCAAGGCATCCGGTTATCCCGAGGACGCCGCCACGGGCATCGCCGCCGCGGCCCTGTGGGGCTATCTGCGAGCAGAGGACCGGATACCGGCAACCCGGATCTACACCGTGCGGCAAGGCGTGGCGATGGGCGCGCCGTCCGCCATCCATCTGCGGGCCCGCGGCGCGCAGGCCGGCTGCTGGCTGGGCGGCCAGGTGCGATGGCGGCGCTGATCGGAGCGCTCAGGGCAAACCCTGAAGTAGACGGATCTTTCTAGAAAAAGTATTCTACGCGGCAATTTTGTTCTTCAAGCCCGCGTTCCGTGACCCTCGCCGCCCTTTCCGCCAAGCCCACCGCAGCCGAGCTCCAGGTCCTGCGCGCCCTGTGGACGCTCGGCCCCGCGACGGTCAAGCAGGCCCACCTGGCCATGCAGGCGGAACGTCCGGACCTGACCTATGCCGCGGTCCTGCGCCAGATGCAGATCATGCACGCGAAGGGACTGCTGACGCGCGACGAAAGCGAACGGTCGCATGTGTATGCGCCCGCCCACACGCAGAACGCACTGCAAAGCAGGCTGCTGAAAGACCTGATCCAGAAGGTCTTCTCGGGATCCGGCAAGGCCCTGGTGCTGGCGGCCCTGAGCGGCCACGTCACGCGTGAAGAACGCGCCGAAATCGAAGAATTCCTGCAGGGGCAGCAGCCATGACCGCACGCGGCCTGCTCGCCGTCCCCGCATTCCAGACGAACACGACGATGTCCCCGGCCGCGAGCTCCGCGCCCGCGCAGGCCATCGTCCCACCATGGCTCCATTCGCTTTCCCATGCCTGATTTCCTGCCCCCCTTGCGCGTCCTGGCGCGCCGCGTCTCAACCGGCCTGATACTACGGACCGCCGCGGCAACCTTCCTGGCGCTGCCGTTCGCCTCCCATGCCAACGCGGCCGACGCGCCGCAAACGGACAAGACGTCGACGGCCAAAAAGCCCGCCGCCAAGAAACCGGCCGCCAAGCCGGTCGCGACCAAGAAGAAAACCAGCAAGATCGTCTACCGATCCCGCTCGCGCGAAGCCACGACCGTTCACGGCCGCGCCGTGACGCATAAAGCCGTGGCCACCCGCACGGCGCTCGAGCTCGATCGCTACGCCAAGCTGCCCTTCGCGCCGGACGGCAGCACGCTGCACTCAGAAGTCGCCTACATGGTCGACGAAAGCACCGGCCAGACGCTGGTCGACAAGGACGCCGACGCCGTCGTCCCCATCGCGTCGATCACCAAGTTGATGATGGCGATGGTGGTGCTGGATTCCGGCGCCTCGCTGGCCGAACCGATCCGCGTCACCGAAGAAGACCAGGACTTCGAGAAACATACGGGATCGCGCCTGCGCATAGGCTCGGTGCTGTCGCGCGAGGACATGCTGCACATCGCCCTGATGGCATCCGAAAACCGCGCGGCGGCGGCGCTATCGCGCTACTACCCCGGCGGACGTCCGGCCTTCATCGCCGCGATGAATGCGAAGGCGCAGGCGCTGGGCATGACGCACACGCGTTTCGAGAACGTCGCCGGCCTGTCCAAGTACAACGTGTCGACGGCGCGCGATCTGGTACGGATGGTGCAGGCGGCCGCGCATTACCCCCTGATCCGCCTGTACTCGACAGATCAGGCCTATACGGTGAACACCGGCAAGGGCGTGCTGGACTATCGCAGCACCAACATCCTGGTGGGCAAGCCGGACTGGGACATCGGCCTGCAGAAGACCGGCTTCATCAATGAATCGGGGATATGCCTGGTGATGCAGACCACCGTGGAAGGCCGCCCGGTGGTCATGGTGCTGCTGAACTCCAGCCGGCGCCACGCGGATTTCATGGACGCCGAGCATCTGCGCACCGCCATGTTGAACAACACCTTCCCCGTGCCCAGTCTGCAACGCAACTACGCCAACGCCGACGCGCGCCCGATGTAAGCGGACGGCGCCGTTGGCTACCCGTGGCAAACCCCGTGCACCGGCGACAGCATCAACGTCGCCGGACGTCGCCGACAGCGGCCTGATCGTCGGCGCCGACGGACTGGCGCGCCCGCCCTGGGCGGCGGTCGATCCGCTGCTGCAGGCCTACTACGACACCGAATGGGGCATGCCCGTGCGAGACGAGCGCGGCATGTTCGAACGCCTGGTGCTGGAAGGCTTCCAGTCAGGCCTGTCCTGGGCCACCATCCTGCGCAAGCGGGAGGCCTTCCGGGCCGCCTTTCATGGCTTCGATCCGGACACCGTCGCGACCTACACGGATGACGACGTCCAGCGCCTGATGGCCGACGCGGGCATCGTGCGCAACCGGGCCAAGATCCTGGCCACGATCAACAACGCCGCCGCCACGCTCCGGCTGCGCGAGGACGGCGGACTGGCGGACTTCATCTGGTCGTTTCAGCCGGTGGAAACGCCGGCGCCGCGTACGCTCGCGGAAATCCCCACGATATCGGCCGCCTCGATCGCCTTGAGCAAGGCCTTGCGTGCCCGCGGCTTCGGCTTCGTCGGTCCCACCACCATGCACGCGCTGATGGAGGCCACCGGCATGATCGATACGCACCTGCTGGGCAGCCATCGACGCGGCTGCTCCGGCATCTGGTCCCCGGCGCATAAGGCGGCGTAGCGCCGCCCGGGCCGCTCAGGTCTCCGCGTCGTGGTGCTCGGAATCTTCTACCTGCACCGTCACATGCGAGATGTTGAATCGCTCCGCGACGCGCTTGCGCACCGCGTCGATGACGTCGCGCACGGCCGCGCCTTCACGCGGCACGACGTGCAGCGTCAGCATGTGCTGCTCCGCGGTGATGGACCAGGCGTGGATATGGTGTGCGACGCGCACCAGGGCGACGTTCTCCTCCAGATCGGCCTTGATCGCATGCGGCTCCAGGCCGCCCGGCGTGCCCTCCAGCAGGATGTGGCCGGATGATCGCACCAGGCGCCACGCGCCTTTCAGCACGATGGCGGCGACCAGCACCGACAGGAGGGGATCGATCGGCGTCCAGCCCGTCCAGATGATCACCACCGCCGCCACGATGGCCGCCACGGAGCCCAGCAGATCGCCCATGACATGCAGCAGCGCGCTGCGCATGTTCAGGTTTTCCTGGCTGCCGCCGGTCAGGATCAGGAAACCGACGATATTGGCCAGCAGGCCGGCGACGGCGATGGCCAGCATGGTGCCCGCCATGACCTGTACCGGCTGCCAGAATCGCTGGATGGCCTCGACCGCGATCCAGATCGCGATGGCGAACAAGGCCAGGCCGTTCACGAAAGCCGCCAGTATTTCCAGGCGTCGATAGCCGTACGACATGCGCGGTGTCGCGGAGCGGCGGCCCACGCGCAGGGCCACCAGGCTGAATGCGAGGGCTGCCGCGTCGCTGACCATATGGCCGGCGTCCGCCAGCAGCGCCAGCGATCCCGATAGGACGCCCCCGACGATTTCCACGACCATGAATACGGTGATGATGGCCAGGGCCCAGGCCAGCCGGCGTTCATCGGCGGCGCCGTGGCTCGAATGAGCATGGCCGCCGGGACCGTGGCTGTGCCCGCCGCGGCCGGCAGGGGCGGCGTGGTCATGGTCATGATGGTCGTGGTCGTGCGGCATCGAAGCTCTCGGCTGAACGTGGTCGCGACGAATATACCGCCGGATGTTGACCGGCGGTCATCGCCGTCCAGCGCGGCGCGCGGACGAGCAAGTGGCCGACATGCCATCGTAAGTTGCAAGCCATCACTTGAATCATCCATATCCGAGACGCATAAGCTCGAACCGACTGGGCGGGACCAGTCACCGATCTGCCGGTAAATGCCGATACGGCAGCACCCCGGCCACCGCGGCGGCGGTTCCGGCTCTTCAATACCAAGCAGAGTGATGCACCATGACAGCAGGCACAGCAGCCGTCCAGGCAACCTACACCCACACAGACCCGCACGCGTTCGACACGCAGGCCCGCTCCGGCAGATTGGGCGGCCACTCCTTCGAACCCGGCCCGCTCGGCGAGACAGGCCGGGCCAGCCACCGGCACACGCCCGGTGAAAAGCCGGTCCCGGCAGTTCGCAAGCTCAGGCTGGTCGCCGGGGGCGTCGCACAGACCGAAATGCCGCGCGCCACGACGCGCGACGGCAGCGGCAATGCCGACACCGTTTCCCTCGCATCGACCCATACGCCGGATTCGGGCCTGCCCCGCACCCTGTCCAATGGCATCGGATCATCGGATTCGCTCTTCAGCGGGCTCGACGGCCTCGACGCCCTCGACACCCTCGACGCCCTCGATGCGCTCGATGCGCTCGATGCGCGCGAGACACGTGATACGCGTGATCCGCGCGAAGCCCTGGCAGCCCCTGTCACGCGTCCTCGGACCAGCATCCAGGCGCCGGACAACCCGCGAAGCACCGCCAACACCACCGACACCGCCGACATCGCCGACATCGCCACGCAAACGGATAGAGAGGCCGGCTTGCCCCTGGCATCCACGCTGACGGCGAATGCCAGGCATCATCCGGACGTCGACCTGGTCATCGCCAAGCTGCGGCAAGCCTTGACGCCCACCCCGTCGACGGACGATGCGTTCGCCACCCCCGCCGCCCGGACAAAGTTCAAGCCCGCGGGCGCGTCCATACTGCGCCGCATCGCGCGCACGGAACGCCGCATGCCGGACGCCCTGCACTATCGCGCCCTGGACTTCTACAAATCCTTGATCGCGCTGACCGAAACCGATGGCAACCCGAAAGCCGTCCGCCGCGTCGCGCTGATGGTGGCCGCCCTGGCGCAACGTGGCCATGCCGAAGGCTACGACGCCGTCGACAGGCAGTTCGTAAAACGCATCCTCGACCCGCTGATGCATAGCCTGCCGCTGGAAACGCTCAGCGGCGTGGCGCGCTTGAACGATCGCACCGACGACATGGGCGACGACATCCTGCGCGAGGCGGGCAAGCTGCTCGCCGTACGTGCGCCGTCGGACCGAAAAGCCGGCACGCCCAAGGCGCGGCAAGCCGCCCGCGAGCACAACGCTGCCTCGCTCCTGCTGGGCACGGTCGCGGAACTGGCGCGGGAACACATACGCGCGGCATCCTGGGATCGGCCGGGCGCCGCCATACTGCAAGCAGCCGCCAACGGGCAAGCCCAGCAGATCGATGCCAGCATCCGGGAAATGGTCTACGGCGACCTCCTGTCGGGCGAAGTAGACCTGCCTCGCGTGGAACGCCTGATGGACTTGATGAGCCGGCTTTCCCCCAGGCAGCAGTACGCCATGGCAACCATGCTCGGCGAAACGCCGGAAAGGAATGCGGATACTCGCACGTTCGACAGGTTCATGGCCGAACAACTGGGCGATTTCGAACGTGATGCGGCCATACGCGATCAGATGGCCCGCTTCGTCGACGACCTGCGTACCGCCTGCCGCGGCCTGTTGGCGGGCGCCGCGCGGGCACCTGCCTTCCGTACCCGCGGCGCGAACATCCGGGCCATCCCCGGCGCTGCCCTGCCGCCGTATGCCGCCAGCGGCAGCGCGTCCGCCATGGATGTGCGGGCCGAACGGCAGGGATATCCGCCAGTGGTCACGCCGTACACGACGCTGCGCATGTCCTTCCGCAACGCCCGCCACAGCATCGCGGCAAAGCTGCGCTGGACGCCGACGCCACAAGACGCCGCCAAGGCGCTGATCAAGGACGCGGTGAACGCGTTGATCGCCGGCGACCGGCTGAGCCACAAGCAGCTGCAGGCGCTGCAGGACCTGACGCAACGCCTGGACGGCAAAGGCCGCGCCGTTGCCACCAGCGTTTCCTTGAACGCACTGGTGCGCGAGCGCATCGCCAAACTGGACCCCGCCAGATTGGCCCGGCTGCACGACAACCTGGCGACGGCCCGCCATGAACTGCAGTCGGCCGTGGCGCCGGACGCAGGCCTGGTGGCGCTCTACCGCGCGCTGCACCTGCGCCTGGAAAAGGAAGCCGGCGTCAGGAAAGGCGCCGTGGCGCTGGCAGGCGTCATCGCTGCGCTGCCCGGGAAAAAACAGGCCGAGGCGCTGCTCGATGCCCTGGACACGCTGGCCGACGCCCAATGCCAGTCCCTCAAACACCAGAGCGAGATGGATTTCCACGAAGAAGCGCTCGACCGCCTGGGTGCGCCGGCACGCAAGGCCCTGCACAAGCTGCTGAGCGGACGCGACGACGTCCGCCGCCATAGGGACCGCCTGCGCGGCCAGATCAGCTATATGCCCAAGGTATGGCAGCAGTACCGCCAGAGCCAGTTGGAAATCCTCTCCCGCCTCGCACCCGGAAGAGGCTAGCCAGGCGGGGAGGCCGCCAGATTCCGGCAGGCCGGGCTACCCGCATGCGGCCGATGCGGATTCCTGGAACGTAAAGCTGTCCGCATACACGTGCGCCATGCTGGCGCCCAGCATGGCGAAGACCGCTTTCGCCTCCGTCACCATGGCAGGCGATCCGCACAGGTATATCGCGTATTCGGACAGGTCGTCATGGTCTTCGGCCACCACGTCCTGGACATGGCCACGCCGGCCCTGCCAGGACGGGTCGGGACGCGATAGCACGGGCACGAACTCGAACTCGTACAGCCTGTCCTTCCAGCTTTCGATGACGTCGCGCATATACAGGTCGGCCTCGGTGCGGACGCCCCAGTACAACTTGATGGGAGGACAATCGGCGTCGTCCAGCAGCGACTCCAGGATCGCCTTGATGGGCGCCAGTCCGGTGCCGGTCGCGACCATCAACAGCGGCCGGTAGTCTTCTTCGTGATAACAGAAGCCACCGAGCGGCGCCTCTATCCGCAGCGGCATGCCTGGCGCCGCCTGGGCCAGGAACGTATCCGTGAAGCGGCCGCCGGGTATGCGCCGGATATGCAGGTCGATCTCCCCGCCACGGCCGCGCGCCGGCGACGCCATCGAAAAGCTGCGCTTGCTGCCATCGGGCAACAGGATATTCATATGCTGGCCCGGCCGGTATTCCGGCAGGCCGTCCTCCGGCACCGCAAGCGTGACGTGCAGCACGCCGTCGCAGGCACTGCGTACCTGCAGCAGCGACGCGCTGGTGGTCATCGGCTCGGCCAGGATGGGGCCACGCGCGGGCAGGCTCAGGACGAGATCGGAAACCGCCCTGGCCTGGCAAGCCAGGGCGTATCCCTGGGCATGCTCCGCTTCGGTCAGGGCCGGGGGTATCTCTTCATACGCGACGGCGCCCTCCTGGATCCTGACCCGGCAACTGCCGCACGCGCCGAAGGTGCATTCGTGGGGCATCGCCACGCCGGCACGTCCCGCCGCGTCCAGGATGGATTCGTCGTCTTCCGCCGTGAAGGTGGCGGCAGGTTCCAGTATCACCACGCGGTAGGTCATGGCAGGCCTCCCTGGGGTATCACTTCTTGATGTCGGCGGCGACCAGCACTTTCATGCCCTTCTCCGCCAGAAGGTCGGCGAGCGCCTGCAGCGCCGCCAGGCCGGCCGCCGTATCCTGTTCGCCGTTGCCGCCGCTCAGGCCCACGCCGCCGATGACTTCGTCGTCGACCACGATGGGAAAGCCGCCGACGAAGACGGCGAACTTGCCGTCGAAGCTCCACTGGATGCCGAAGGCTTCGTTGCCGGGCAGCGCGGGACCATTCGGCGCCGTGTTGAACAGATGCGTGGATCGCTTGTGGCCGGCCGCCGTGAATGCCTTGTTCCACGCGATCTGCGGGCCCGTGATCCGTGCGCCGTTCATGCGCTCCATGGCGATCGGATAGCCGCCATCGTCCACCACGCATACGGTTTCAAGCACGCCGATTTCGCGCGACCTGGCGATGGCCGCGGCGATCATGGCGCGTGCTTCCTCGAGTTCCAGCCTGTATACCTGCTTCATGGGATGCTCCTGCTGTGTTGCGGTCGTTCAAGCGCGTGTGTGCCGCGCCTAGGCGGCCCCGCCTAGGCGGCCCGGTACACCGTCTTGATCTGCGTATAGAACTCCAGCCCTATCCTGCCGGACTCGCGGAAGGTCGACGTGCTGGAGCGTTTCAACCCACCGAATGGGGCGTTGATCAGGTTGCCGGTCGTCGTTCGATTGATCTTGACTGTCCCGGCCTGGATGTCCTTGGCGAATCGATGCGCGTAGGCGGCATTCGTGGTGGCGATCGCCGCCGACAGCCCGTATTCGGTGTCGTTGGCCTTGGCGATCGCGTCCTCGTAGCCGTCGACCTCGATGATGGCGATGACCGGCCCGAAGATCTCTTCGCGCGCGATGCGCATCTGCTGCGTGACGTCGGTGAAAATGGCGGGTGACACGTAGTACCCCTTGGCCAGGCCGCCTTCCATCAGGCGATCGCCGCCATACAGGTGAGTCGCCTCGCTTTTTCCCAACGCGATATAGGACAGCACATTGTCCAGCTGGCGCGCGGTGGCCAGCGGTCCAAGCTCGCAGCCGGGCTCCAGCCCGCTGCCGATCTTCATCGTCTTTACCTTGGCCAACAGCTTTTCCGTATAGGCGGCCTTCACGCCGCGATCGACCAGCACCCGGCTGGTGCCGGTGCAAGCCTGCCCGGTCAGGGAAAATCCCCCTTTGACGGTCAGGTCCACCGCCTTGTCCAGGTCGGCATCCGCCAGCACGATCAGGGGGTTCTTGCCGCCCAGCTCCATCTGCGTGCGCGTGGTCAGCCCGACCGAGCGATGGATCTGTTCGCCCGCCTGGGTGGACCCGGTGAAGGAAATGGCCTTGACGTACGGCGACTCGGTGATCGCCGGCCCCACCGCCGCGGCGGGCCCGGTCAGGAAGTTCAATACGCCGTCCGGTATGCCCGCTTCGACGAAAGCTTCCGTCAGGCGGTAGCCGCTGAGTGGCGCATCGGATGACGGCTTGAACACCACCGTATTGCCCATGATCAACGCCGGCGCGATCTTGCGAGCCGGGATGGACACGGGGAAATTCCAGGGTGAAATCACGGTCACCACGCCCAATGGCTCCAGCTGGCTGTAGACGACCATGTCCGGATCGTCATTGGGAAACGTCTCGCCGGTGAAGGACTGGCCTTCCGCCGCATAGAAACGCAGGGTCTGGGCGGACCGCAGGATCTCGTCGCGGCTGAGTCCGACCGCCTTGCCCTCCTCGCGCGTAAGTTCTTCGGCGAACTGGCTGGCGTGGGCTTCCAGATAGTCGGCCGCACGGAACAGGATCTGCGCCCTTTTGGAGATGGGCGTTGCCTTCCATTTCTCGAAGGCGGCTTGCGCCGCCGCCACGGCCGCTGTGCCATCCACGGCGGCGGACGCCTGGAAATGGCCGACGATGTCGTCGGTATTGGCGGGGTTGATGTTGGGCACCGTCTTGCCGCTGGCGCAGGGCGACCATTTGCCCGCCACGTAATTCATAAATTCGGTGTTTTTCAGGTCTTCCATGCTCGCTCCGAATTCACCAGGCCAGCGCCCGATGGTTTTGAGTGAATATTGTATACCGTCAACAGTGATTAAAAAGGCGGCGCTTCGCCGCCTTTTTCGTCACTGCCAGATCAGGATGGCGCAGATGGTCGACACGAACAGCGCCAGCACCACGGGCAGCAGCAGCGCGCGCACCATCTCCAGCACGTGCACGCGCGCGAATCCGGCGACGGCGATCAACGATGACCACGCGATCAACGTCCCACCGCCCGTCCACACCGCGCCCATCTGGCCCACGGCCGCCAGGGTGGCGGGATCGATACCCACCACGGGCCCCAGCGCGCCCGACAATGTTCCTGTCAGCGGCAGGCCGGCGAAACCCGAACCGTCGATGCCGGTCACCATGCCGACCAGCAGCACGCCGAACGCCACCAGGAAATGATTCGACGGGATCAGGTGCTGCGCGGACGCGATGATCTCGAAAAGCAACCCTGGAGCCTGCGCGCTGTCCATGCCCAGGATCTGGGCCGCGGTATCGTGCGCGCCGATGAAGAAGAAGCCCGCGATCGGCAGCACCGACCCCATGGCCTTGAAGGCGAACACGAATCCGTCGGTGATGTGGTCCGGACAGACGTCCAGCATGCGGCGCGGGCCTTCCGCTGCCAGCGTGACCAGCATCATCAGCGCGACGGCGACTCCCCCGACCAGCGCGGCCGCGTCGCCGCCGCGCAGCGCCGGCAGGCCAGGCACGATGCGCGGCAGCACCATGATCGCGATGACGCCCAGGAACGCCACCGGCGTGATCACCGCGAAGGCGCGCGACCATTTGATGCGGCGGGCTTCCTCCGGGGTGGCGGCGCGGCGCGGCGGCGTGCCAGGGGGCTCGTCATAGCTCGTGCCGCGCGCCAGTTCCGCCTTGTCGAAGCTGCCCTCGGATTCGATCTGCGCCAGCGTGCCGTCCTGCGCGCGTGCCTGCCACGCGCTCAGCAACGCGGCGTTGCCGGGAACGATATGGCGGCGAATCATGAAGTAGGTGACCAGCAGCGCGATCCCGCCAGTGATCAGGGACAGGACCAGCGCGCGATCCGCCACCGTGGCGGCGCTCACCGCCGCGCCAGCGGCCTTCGCGCTGATGCCGGGCGCGACGCCGATGACGTAATCCGAGGACAGCGCCATGCCCTGGCCCGCGATGGCGATGGCCATGGCGCCCGCCAGCGGCGGCAGTCCCGCGGCGATCGCCGCGGGCAGCAGGATGGCCGATACCAGCGGCACCGCGGGCGTCGGCCAGAAGAACAGCGAGATAACGTACGTACACGCGGCGATGATGAAGTAGGAAACGTGGCCGCCCCGCATGATGCGACGCATGGGCTGCACCATGCGCACATCGGCCTGTATGGACTTCAGCGCATTCAGCAGCGCCGTCATGAAGGTGATCACCAGGAAGATGTTGAACAGCTCCTTGGCGGCCACGAAGCTGGCGTTGAAGATGCCGATCAACGCGCTGATGGGGCTCCCGGTAATGGCCAGGACCACCAGAAAGGTGCCGATCACGGACGGCACCACGACATTGGCGCGCAGGATCATCGTCAGGATGATCGCGGCCACGCTTATCAAATACACCCAATGCGAAGCATTGAGCACCACGTCGGTATGCATCACTTTCCCCTTGCTGCCATGCCGGCAGTTCATAGTCGCGACGAACTGTATACTATATGGCGAACTCGACGCCGCCAACGGCATTCTTGCTCTACTAGGGAATACGATATGCAGGGCGGGCTGGGCCGGCCCCTGGGAAGCATCTCGATTTGCAGGGACAGAACTGGGATACCATATACATTCTCGCCGCGCCTATCGCCCTCGCCGCCCGGAGACACCGCCCTGGGGTAATACAATCAACCCGACACCCATACGCTTGCTCGCACCCGCCGCCATGTCCATACAGAATCCATCACCGGCAACGAACAACCCCGCGGCGGCAGCCGCCCGTCCGCTCAAGATAGGCGAACAGCATCCGCAACTGTTCGCCGTGGTTCGCGATCAATTGCGGGCACGCATACTCAGCGGCGAATTCACGCCCGGCGACCGCCTGGTCGAAGGCCGGCTGTCCGACGAAATGGGCGTGTCGCGCATTCCCGTCCGCGAGGCATTGCGTGCCCTGGCCGCCGAAGGCCTGGTCACGATCGAACCGCGGCGGGGCGCGTCCGTATCCATATTGTCGGACGACATGGCCAACGACATGATCGAGGTTCGCGCCACGCTCGAAGGCCTGAACGCGAAACTGGCGGCGCAGCGCCGGGACCAGGGTACGGTGGCGCGGCTGCAGAACTTCCTGGACGAAGGCAACATGGCCGCGCGTGCCGATACGCTGGAACGCTTCCTGGCCTTGAATTCCGAGTTTCATGAAATGCTGGCGACCATCGCCGGCAACGTAGTGCTGACCGACCTGATGCGCTCGCTGCGCGATCGCACCGCCCTGCTGTTCGCGCCCAGCAACATGCGGCGCGCCAGGCAGAACTGGGACGAACATGCACAGATCCTGAACGCGGTGATCGCGGGCAACGGCGATCTGGCCGCGCTGCTGGCCAGCCAGCATGTCCACAACGCGGCCAAGGCCTACGTCGAGGCCCAGCAATCCCGCACGGGCGCCTAGGCGCGTACGGCGCCGAGCGGCCCCGCTATTCCGGGCGTCCGGCCCACGAGACCTTGATGTCGCCGTTGACGAAGGTCTGGCACGCCATCCTGTAGCCTTTTTCGAAGTCCTCCGGCTTCAGGTGCCGGCGCTCCTTCGGCTTGACCGCGTCGGTGTTTTCCAGGCCTTCTTCGATCAGGCATTTGCAGGTGCCGCACAATCCGCCACCGCACTTGAACGGTATGCCCCCCTTCTCTTTCAGGGATACACGCAGCAGATTGCTATTGGGCGCCGCGGTCACCACCTTGCCGCCATTGGTTATGAATGTGATTTCGACCATGATGAGAATAAGCCCCGGTTGAACACGGGATGGTTGAACGCGGATGTCGAACGCCGGATAACCGCGATGAACGCGATGAGCGCGATGAACGCGGTCAGCGCCTGACCAGCGTTGCCTGCAGCGTGCCGAAGTTGGCGAGCTGACGGATCGCGGTACGCGCATCGTCGAGCGACGCGTAGCGCTCCATGATGCGCATCGGGACCAGGTTCACGGTGTGGGGCGGAGCGTCTTCGACGATCCTGACCCGCCCACCCGCGATCAGGCTGACGATCTGGAAGACGGCCTTGGGTTTGCCGTAGAACAGGTAGTCATAGGTTTCAGCGATGCCGGCTTCGGCCGGCGGCTCGCTGCGATAGACCCCCGGCCTGCTGGTCAGGACCACGTAGCCATCGGCGTCCCCGCCCGTCGACGTACCCATCATGCTTCGCCGTCGTCCTGGGCCAGCTCGATGTCGGCCGTCAGCCAGAGCTGGCAGGCCAGGCGGTAGCCCTGGTCCAGCCGCTCGCCCAGCTGTTTTTTCTCCTTCCAGTTCGGCGGCGGCAGATGTTCGGCGCCCGTCAGCACCCGGCAGGCGCACTTGGCGCACTTGCCCATGCCGCACTCATAGCGCAGATGCGGATAGGGAAAGCGCTTGATACCCGCGCGCACGACCAGGTTGGCGTTGTCCTGGACGACGTCCGTATAGCTGCGGCCGGCTTTATGGAATACGACGGTGGGCATGGCTGATCCGCGGCTCAGGCGGCCATCTGCAACTCAGGCAGCGGGATATCCTGCTGGACGTAGTCGGTGTACAGCGCCGTGGTGTACAGCAGGCGCATCTGCGCGCCGATTTCACAGATCTTCAGGCAACGCTGCTGCAGCTCCACCGTATTGGCGTGCTCCAGGACGATCTGGTAACCCCGTTCGCCGTGGATCTCGTCCGACACGATGTGCAGGTCGAAGAACTCGACTTCTTCGTCGCTGAAGCCGTATTTGTCCCGCAGCGTGGGCGTCTGCTTGCGATAGATCGACGGCACCTGCGACTCCAGGCCGACGACCAGGCCCGCCACGGCCACGATGGGGTCCTCGCGCATGGCGACGGCATAACACCAGCTTTGCAGCGCCCGCGTGGTCGGCGACATATTGTCGGGGTTGGTGACCCGTTCACGCGTGGTGCCGCAGGCTTCGGCGAAACGAATCAACAGATCGGTATGGCGATCCCCGCCGATTTCCTCTTCGTACATATTGGCGAGCAGGAAGTCCTTGGCCTCGGTATAGCCGTCCGGCGTCCTGGCATACAGGTATCCCAGATAATCGGCGAAGGGACCGACGTAGTGGTAGTGGTTCTCGGCCCAGCGGCAGAGATGCTCGCGGGTGAGCTTGCCGCTCGCCCAGGCGATGCTGAAGGGCGACGCGTTCGCGCTCTTTCCCTTGATGGCGTTTTCCAGGGCAGTTCGGAATGCGTCTCGGCTCATGAGTTCGGCCATGGCAGGCTCCTGATTCGGCGTTGGGCTGGCCCACCGGGGTGTGGATCCATTACGGAACATTGTATACCGTATTCTTTAGGCAACACCTAGGGGAAACGCGTAGCAGAAGCACCCCGAACCAGGAGGCGCGGGCTATAATGACAGCAACTTGAACGCAATTAGTATTTACCATGAGTAACCTCGACACCCCCCGCCAGACTCCTTCGGAGCAATACCAATCCGTACGCATCGGTGAACAAATGCGTGTGCACCTGGAACGCCGGGCAGCCATTCGCCGCGCGGTCCCGCTGCTGCCGCGCCGTTGGGCGGAACTGTTCGCCCTGTGGCGCCGTCCCGCGGGTGGCGACTCGGGCAAGGCGGGCGCGCCGGAAGGAAAGCTGGCGCCGCACGCCCGCTGATATCGCGACTGAATATAGAGTGCAGGCTCGCCCCGCCGGCTGGCGGGGCACGGCGCTTGCTCCTTCGTCGGTTCCAACAACCGGCAAGGAGATTCACATGAAGCTACGCCGTCTCACGCCCGCCTTGACTCTGGCAGCCCTGCTCGCCGCTGGTGGTGCTTACGCCCAGTCGTCGGCTCCGACTACGCCTTCCACGACGCCGAACGACTCAACCGCGACCCCGCCGAACAACCCCAAGGTTCCCCCGGGCACGGCGTCGCCCCCGGTAAATTCGACCGCCACGCCGCAGTCGAACACGGGCATGGGCACCAGCACCAAGAAGAACGGCATGCACAATGGTTCCCACACCAAGAGCAAGAGTGGCACCACGCATCACTCCGGCACGCGGAATTCCACCGGCAACTCCAGCTCCATGAGCGGCGATACGTCGACCTCGGGTTCGGCTCAACCGTCGAAGTCGGTCCCCGCGACGGGCTCGGGCAAGTAATTCCGCCCGGCCTCGCAGGCCACCGGCCGGCCGATTCCGGCCGGCTCTTCATTTTCGCCACCGCTACGCAAAGCCGGGCAAGGCCACTTGCCTGGCAGCGGTGCGCGTAACGTGCAGGAGGGCAAGCATGGGGACGTTTGCGCACAAGACCCACGCCCGGGTCGAAGACGACGTCATCGTCTTTTCCCTGTCCCTGAATGGGGAAGAACGCCAGTTCGAGATTTCCGGAGACGCGCTGCGTGAATATTTCGGCGCGGAAGATAACTCCGGCAGCGCATTGTTGCGCGCGTTCGAACGCGGCTGCGACAAAATCCAGTCTGTCGCCGAGGCCGCGTTCAACACCCCGACAGATGGCGTGACCACGCTGGGTACCGGCGATTTCGACAATTGAACGCACCGGACCTGCCTGCCGCGCCTGGCGAAATACCCGACAGGCGCGGCGGGGCGCCAAATAACCGCCACCGATCCCGGCCACAATAACAATACGTGACCGTATTTTGACGGCGAGAGCGGCGCAGGAAACCGGAGAAAATCGGCCCGCGAACGCATGATGCCGCGCAAAAAATTATTTCAGGTTTGACAGGACGCCGACCCAATCGGAGGGGACATTGTGCAAAAATCGCGCTGTCACATCGCATTCCGCCCCACCCTTGGAGCCAGAGGCAATCCCACGTGTTTGCGTATTCTTCCCGCCGGTTGACCGGCGCACTGTCCGCGCTTTGCGTGTCGATGGCCGCCTTTGCCGGCATGGGCATCGGCCAATCCGCCCACGCGTTTTCCTTCTTCGATGTCATGAAGCAGGCCCGCGACCTGGCGGACCAAAGCTACAAGGCGCCGGAACCCAATCTTCCCGATTCCCTGCAGGAATTGAAATTCGCCGGTTATCAGCAGGTGCGGTTCAAGAATGACCACCTGTACTGGGGAAACGCGGGGACCAAATTCACGCTGGGTTTCTATCACGAGGGCATGCATTTCAATACGCCGGTCAAGATCAATGAGATCGACGCGGCCGGCGTGCATGAAATCAAGTTCAATCCCGACGACTTCGATTATGGCAATCTGAAGCTCGATGCCGCGGCGCTGAAAAACCTGGGCTTCGCGGGATTCCGCGTGCTGTATCCGGTCAATAGCAAGGACAAGAAGGACGACGAACTGGCCTCGTTCCTGGGCGCCAGCTATTTCCGCGTGATCGGCAAGGGCCAGAACTATGGCCTGTCCGCCCGCGGCCTGGCCATCGATACCGCGCTGCCGTCGGGAGAGGAATTCCCCCGCTTCCGCGAATACTGGATCGCCCGGCCGTCGCCGGAAGACACCACGCTGACCATCTACGCCTTGCTGGATTCGCCGCGCGCGACGGGCGCCTTTCGTTTCCTGTTGCGTCCCAATGACGCGAATACCATCGTCGATGTGAAGTCGCGCATCTTCCTGCGCGATCAGGTCGGCCGCCTGGGTATCGCGCCGCTGACCAGCATGTTCCTCTTTGGCTCGAACCAGCCGTCCCAGGTGGTGAATTACCGCCCGGAAATGCACGACTCCGATGGCCTGGCCATACACACCGGCAACGACGAATGGCTGTGGCGCCCCCTGGTCAACCCGCGCCGTCTCGCCGTCAGCGCCTTCAGCGTGGAAAACCCGCGCGGTTTCGGCCTGCTGCAGCGCGGCCGCGATTTCAGCCGCTATGAAGACCTGGACGACCGCTACGACAAGCGCCCCAGCCTGTGGATAGAGCCGCAGGGCGATTGGGGCAAGGGCAGCGTCCAGCTCGTGGAAATTCCCACAAAAGATGAAACCAACGACAACATCGTGGCCTTCTGGGTGCCGGACAAGCAGCCGGCCAAGGGCGACCCGCTGGATCTGACCTACCGGATGGTCTGGACGTTGGACGAAAAGAAAGTGCACGACACCCCGCTGGCCTGGGTGATGCAGACGCGCCGTTCGCGCGATGAAGTGAAAGGCCCGGATCTTATCCGCCGCTCCGACGGCAGCATCGCCTACATCATCGACTTCGTCGGGCCGTCCCTGCAGTCGCTGCCGGCCGATGCCACCATCACGGCGGATACCTGGGTGGATGGCAATGGACAGATCGTGGAAAACAGCGTGCGGCCCAACCCCGTGACGGGCGGGCGCCGCCTGACGCTGCGCGTGAACGTCAAGGATCCCACCAAGCCGGTGGAAATGCGGGCTTTTCTGACGAACGGTCAAGCGCCCCTGTCGGAAACCTGGACTTATCGCATTCCGAATGAACCTGAAGCCAAATAACAGCCTGCCCGGCGCCGACGCGGTCGAAGACTACCTCGCGCGTCTGGCGCTTCCGCCCGAAACCCGAGCCGCCACGCAGGAACGCGCGGCGGCGGCGGCGGAAGAAGGCCGGTCCGCCCTGGACGCGATCCACCGATCCCTGGCCGGCGACGATACGCTGGGCGGCGATCCGGTGCTGGCGTCGGGCATGGAACGCTTGCGGGTCGCCGAAGGCAACGATCCCGATATCGCCGGCATGGCCCGGCAGCTGCCTGATTCGGGCGTCTGCCTGGCATCAGCGCCGCCGCTGAACCGCACGGCGATGTCGCCGGAACCCTGGGTACCCAATCCCATTGCGCGTTTCTGGCGTCGCCTGCGCGGACAGGGCCCGCATATGTCCGACGACTATATGGCGACCGCGCCGCGCATGGATCCGCGCTGGCGCCAGGCCGGCAGCCGGCGCCGGATGTGCCTGGTGACCATGGTGGCGCTGCAGACCGTGATCGCCACGTATTACATGAAGGGCGTGCTGCCCTATCAGGGCAAGCAGATCCTGGAAGTCGGCATCCTGTTCCTGTTCGCCCTGCTGTTCTGTTGGGTGTCGGCCGGCTTCTGGACGGCCATGATGGGCTTCCTGCAGCTGCTGATCGGCCGCGACCGCTACAGCATTTCGGCGCGCGGCACGGAAGACGCCCCCATCGACCCGTCGGCGCGCACGGCGATCGTCATGCCGATCTGCAACGAGGACGTCTCGCGGGTATTCGCGGGCCTGCGCGCGACCTATGAATCGCTGGCCCAGACCGACGCGATGGACCACTTCGATATCTTCGTCCTGAGCGACAGCTACAAGGCCGATATCTGCGTGGCGGAACAGCGTGCCTGGGTGGACCTGTGCAAGGCGGTCAAGGGCTTCGGGCGCATCTTCTATCGGCGCCGCCGGCGGCGGGTCAAGCGCAAGAGCGGCAACATCGACGATTTCTGCCGCCGCTGGGGCGGCAACTATCGCTACATGATCGTGCTGGACGCGGACAGCGTCATGACCGGCGAGTGCCTGAAGCGGCTGGTCCAGCTGATGGAAGCCAGCCCGGACGCCGGCATTATCCAGAGCGCGCCGCAGGCCAGCGGCATGGACAGCCTGTATGCGCGCATCCAGCAGTTCGCCACGCGGGTCTACGGGCCCCTGTTCACGGCCGGCATGCATTACTGGCAGCTGGGCGAATCGCACTACTGGGGCCATAACGCCATCATCCGGCTGGCGCCGTTCATGCGGCATTGCGTACTGGCCCCGCTGCCGGGCAAGGGCGCCTTCGCGGGCGCCATCCTGTCGCACGATTTCGTCGAAGCGGCGCTGATGCGGCGCGCGGGCTGGGGCGTGTGGATCGCCTACGACCTGCCGGGCAGCTACGAGGAATTGCCGCCCAATCTGCTGGAAGAGGTGCAGCGCGACCAGCGATGGTGCCACGGCAACCTGATGAACTTCCGGCTGTTCTTCATCCAGGGCTTCCATCCCGTGCACCGCGCGGTGTTCCTGACGGGCGTGATGTCGTATCTGTCGGCGCCGCTCTGGTTCCTGTTCCTGCTGCTGTCCACGGCCCTGCTGGCGGTGCATACCCTGACGGAGCCGCAGTACTTCGTCGAACCGCGCCAGTTGTTCCCGATCTGGCCGCAATGGCATCCCGACAAGGCCATCGCGCTGTTCTCGACCACCTTCGTGCTGCTGTTCCTGCCCAAGGTGCTGGGTGTGGTGCTGGTGTGGGCGCGTGGCGCGCGCCTGTTCGGCGGTCGCCAGAAGGCCTTGGCCAGCATGCTGATGGAAGTGCTGTTCTCCATGTTGCTGGCACCGGTGCGGATGCTGTTCCACACGCGTTTCGTGGTGGCGGCATTCCTGGGACTTTCGGCCAAGTGGATCTCGCCCGCGCGGGACAACGACCGAACCACCTGGGGCGACGCTTTCAGGCGCCACGGTTCGCAGACCTTGCTGGGCATATGCTGGGCCGGGCTGGTGGCGTGGCTGAACCCGGTTTTCCTGCTCTGGATGGCGCCCATCCTGGCGGCGCTGCTGCTGATCATTCCGCTGTCGGTCTATTCGAGCCGGGTCGACCTGGGCCGGCGCGCCTACCTGGCGCGGTTCTTCCGGATTCCGGAGGAAACCCAGCCGCCGACCGAATTGCAGGCGACGCGCCGCTATACCGCGCAGAACCGCAGCGGGCAGCATGCGCCGGACTTCGAGGATGCCGTCGTGGATCCGGGCGTCAACGCGCTGGCCTGCGCGATGGCGACCGCGCGGCACAAGCCCAATCCGCTGAACGAAGCGTTCCGCCGCCAGCAGGTCGAGCACGTGATGGAATATGGGGTGGATGCCCTGTCCGAGCCGCAGAAGATCAAGCTGCTGGACGATCCCGTGGTGTTGAGCCATGTCCACGAGGCAATCTGGCGCAGCCGGGAAGAACACGCGGTGCAACTGCGCGAACGCACCGCTCCGCGCGAAACACCCGCCGCGACGCTGGAATCCGTCGAAACGGCGCCGGCGCTTTGAGTCGCCACCGGCGGCCGGCGTCAGCCGGGCCGCCGGCCGCGCTTGTCACAGGGTGCGGATGGGCGCCCCGGCGGCCCAGGCCTTGATGGCCTCCAGCACATTCCGATAGAAGGCCTTGAAGTTGTCGGCGCTGACATAGCCCAGATGGGGCGTCAGCACGACGTTCTTCAATTGGCGCACGGGGTCGTCCGCCGGCAGCGGTTCGACCGGGAAGACGTCCAGGCCCGCACCACCGATGCGCCGGTTGCGCAACGCATCCATGAGCGCGTCCTGATCCACCAGCCCGGCGCGCGAGGTATTGACCAGGAAGGCGGTGGGCTTCATGGCGGCGATGCTGGCCGCATCCACCACGCCGCGCGTGGACGCCGACAGGATCAAATGCACGCTGATGACGTCGGCGGTCGCGAAAAGCTCCTGCTTGTCGACGTAGCGCGCGCCGCCCTGCTCGGCACGCTCCGGCGTCAGGTTCGGGCTCCAGGCCACGACGTCCATGTCGAAGGCGCGGCCGACGCGGGCCAGCGCGCTGCCCAGCTTGCCCAGGCCGACGACGCCCAGGCGCAGGCCCTTCAGCGAGACCGGCATGCCGGTCTGCCACAGGCCGCGGCGCATGTTGGCGTCTTCCGTGCAGATATTCTTGAACAGCGCCAGGATCAGCGCCCAGCTGAGCTCGGCGGTGGCATTCAAGCCGTTTTCCGAGCCCGGGGCGCCGGACACGACGATGCCCCGCGCCTTGCAGGCCGCCAGGTCGACGGCGTTGTTGCGCAGGCCGGTCGTGACCAGCAGGCGCAGGTTCGGGAGGGCATTGACCAGTTCCGCCGGGAACGGCATGCGTTCGCGCATGATCACGATGACGTCGAAAGGCTGCAGCGCGGAAACGCGCTGGGACTCGGGCAGATGCTCGCGGAACACTTGCACGTCGGCCTGCGGCCCGAGCGATGCCCAGTCAGCGTAGTCCTGCGACACGCCGTGGTAGTCGTCAAGAATGGCAATCTTCAATGCCGTCTCCTGGTGGATGGATGGGGAATTCCGGAGCAGCGTGCCCGCTCAGCCGCCCTTCTTCGATGATTTGTCCAGATGCGCGAGCAGTTCGTCCTGCGGCAGCGCGCCGCTGACCCGGCTGCCGTCCGGGAAAAACAGCGTGGGGGTTCCACGCACCATCAATCGTTGTCCCAACGCCAGCACCTGGTCGATCGGCGCGTTGCAGTTGGCGGTCGCGGCGCCGGCCGGCGGCATCTTGCCGCGCACCATCCAGTCATCCCAGGCCTGTCCGGGCTTCTGCGCGCACCAGATATCACGGGCCTTGGTGCGCGAGTCGGGCGCCAGGATGGGGTAGATGAAGGTGTAGACGGTCAGGTTGGGGATGCCTTCCAGCGTATGGCGCAGCTGCTTGCAGTAACCGCAGTTGGGATCCTCGAAGATCGCGACGGCGCGCGAGCCGTCCCCGGTCACCCGCTTGACGGCCAGCTTCAAGGGCAACTGGTCGAACGAGATCGCGCCGATCTGCTCCTGCCGTTCACGCGTCACGTCCTGGCGGGTGGCCGCGTCGATCAGCGGGCCTTCCATCACCCAGCCCACTTTCGCGTCGGTGTAGATCAGGTCCATGCCGACCTGCACTTCGTACAGGCCGTAGGGCGTACGGTGCACGGCGGTGACGGTCAGGTCCGGGAAGCGCTGGCTGAACAGCGCGCCCACCTGATCGGTGTCGGCGGAGCCGCCCTGGCCGGTCGCGGTGCTGGTCACTTTCTCACCGGGGTTGGCGCCAGCGGTGCTGGTGACCTTGGCGGCGGGACCGCCGCCCGACGTACTGGTGACCGTTTCCCCCGGCTGGGGCTGCCCCGCCGACTGGGTGGAAATCACCTTGTCCGCCGCGCTGGCTGAAGCCGGCGCGACGACCGCCGCCACGATGGTGGCCGCGGCGGCGGCAGCGCGAATGGCGGAAAGCCAGGCTGGGTTGTTCATGTGGGAGACTCCTTGACACTCACCGGCGCGTTCAACGCCCAGAAGCTTGCTCGATCAGCAGCCGTTTGAAAAGAGGGACGGCATCCACCCAGCGCATGCCCGTATTGCGCAGCCAGGCAGCGGGGGCGGCCCGGCTGGTGAAGAGCTTGTGCAGGCCGTCCGTCGCCAGGCGCATGGCCAGCACCGGTTCGGCGCGGGCACGCTGGTAGCGCCGCAGGACCCTTGGATCGCCCGCGCTGCGATAAGGTTCACGCCCCGCGACGATGGTCGCCAGGGTTTCGGCGTCCCCCAGTCCCAGGTTCAGGCCCTGTCCCGCCAGGGGATGCACGCGATGCGCCGCGTCCCCCACCAGGGCCACGCCGGGCGCGGTCATGGGGCCGTGCTCCAGGAACAGCGGAAAACCGTGCAGGCCGATATTCATGCGCAGCGCACCGAGACGCCCTTGCGTCACCGCCGCCAGGTGCGCGGCCACGGCGGCCGCCTGCGCGTCGGCGGGCAGCGCCTGCAAGGCCTGCGCGCGCGCGGAAGGCGCCGACCACACCATGGACACCTGAGGACCACGCGCCGTGTCGGGCAAGGGCAGCAGGGCCAGCACGCCTTCGTCGTGGAACCACTGCATGGCGGCGCCGTGGTGCGGCAGCGCCGCGTCCAGGTTGCTCACCAGGCCAACCTGGCCGTAGGGCGTGGAATGCTGCTTCAGGCCGGCCGCCGTACGCAGCGGCGACCCGGCGCCGTCAGCGCCTATCGCCAGGTCCGTACGCAGCTGGGCGCCGTTTTCCGTGAGCACGGCGCCGGCCTGGAAGCCGGCGCAGCGGTCGGCGATCCACGGAATGCCGGACAGGCGTACCGCCTGGGCCAGCACCCGCTCGATTTCGGCGGCCTCCACGATCCAGGCCAGGTGCGGCTGGGCGGCCTGCCAGGCGTCCAGGGTGACGGAGCCGTCCGCGTCGCCATGAATTTCCATGGTGTCGACCGGTGCGATGCGCGCCGCCGGCAGGGCATCCCAGATCCCGAGGGCGGCCAGGAAACGCTGGCTGGCCGGCGACAGCGCATACACGCGGGGCGCGTAGTGCTCTGCCTGGGCCGGCGGCACGGCCGCGGCGGGCGCCAGTACCGTGACCGGCTGCTTCCGGCGCGCCAGCGCCAGGGCGGTCGCCAGGCCGACGATGCCGGCGCCGCAGACAAGAATTCCCTGTTTCATCGCGCGCTGGGCTCCCCGGCCTGCTTGGGCCACAAAATCCACATCTGGCCGCGCTGCTTCATGCGGCCCGCCATCTGGCCGGCGGCATCGCCGTAGCCCCAATAGAAATCAGCGCGCGCGGCGCCGCGGATGGCGGTGCCGGTGTCCTGCGCGAAGACCAGCCGGTCCAGCGGACGGTCCGTTCCGGGCCAGCTGGTGCCCAGGAAAACCGGCGTGCCGAGCGGCACGAACGAGGTATCCACGGCGATCGACCGGCGCGCCGTCAGGCTCAGGCCATACGCGCCGCGCGGACCCGCCTCCGGATCGGTGACTGCCTCTTCCTTGAAGAAAACCACCGCCGGATTGGCGTTCAGCATCTCGCGCACCCGCTGGGGATTGCGCTGCGCCCAGGCGCGGATGTTCTGCATCGAAGCCTGGTCCGCCGTCAATTCGCCTTTGTCGACCAGCCAGCGGCCGATGGAGACGTAGGGCTGTCCGTTGTGGTCGGCGTAGGCCACGCGTATCGTCTTGCCGGCATCCGGGCCGTCCGTCAGGAGCACGCGGCCGGAGCCCTGCACCTGCAGGAAGAAGTTGTCGACCGGATCGTCCACGTAGACCAGCGCCGGCGGACGCCGCGCGGGATTGTTCTCGAGCTCGGCGCGGGTGTCATAAGGCACGACGCGCTTGCCGTCCAGCTTGCCACGCACCCGCTTGCCCGCCAGCTCGGGGTAGATGGACCCGAGGTCGATGGTCAGCAGATCCTTGGGCGGGGCGTAGAGCGGCCATTGGTTCAGCCCGCCCTGCACGCGCGAACCGCGCACCAGGGGTTCGTAGTAGCCCGTGACCATGTTCGACGCCGGCTTGCCGTCCGGGGCCAGCAGGCGCCAGGGCTGCAGATACGTCTGCAGGAAGCGCCGCACGCTTTCCGCGTCGGTGGCGACGGGCCGGCGCGAGGCGTCTATCGCCGCGGCGCACACGGGCTGCCAGGCGCGCGGCGTGGCCCGCGCCGGCAGGGTCAGGTTGCCGGACGTCGGCCGCATCAGGCCCTTGCAATTGCGCAGGAACACCTGCCAGAACTGGGCCAGGTCGTCGTCGCGCCAGGCGGGAATGTCGCTGAAATTGACGCGCTGGAAGCGGCCCGCCAACGGCCGGGTCGGCGAGTCGGGCAGGCTGGCCAGGGGCGGCACCACCAGGGGCGTTTCCGCGGCGGGGCTGGCGGCCGCGCCCGCGCCGGGCGTGGTGGCGGCCTCTTCCGGAGGAATGCCGTTTTCGACGGTGGAACAGCCGGCCAGGATGAGGCCCAGCAGGGCAAGCGGGGCCAGGCGATACAGGGAATGCTTCATCTAAAAGGGGGCGGTATCTGGGCGTGCCCGCGACGGATGCGCGGGCGGAGTGTCAATGCAGGGTGCGCGGCATGGCCAGCAGGAATTCCTCTATCTGCACCTCGAAGGGAATGCCATTTTCGCCGACGCAATGGTAGCTGCCCCGCATGGTGCCCACGGGCGTGGGCAGCGGACAGCCGCTGGTGTATTCGAAGGTTTCGCCAGGCGCGAGCAGCGGTTGCTGGCCGACCACGCCCAGGCCGCGCACTTCCCTGACGCGCTGGTTGCCGTCCGTGATGATCCAATGCCGGCTGATCACCTGGGCCGGATGCTCGCCGGTATTGGTGATGCGCACGGTATAGGCGAACACATATTCCTGTTCGCCCGGATTGGACTGCTCCGCCACGTAGCGCGGCTCGACAGCAACGGTTAGGTCGTAGGGTTTCACTGGCTTTCCGGCCTTTAGGGGTGGGTCGGTCGATTGGACAGCGGGCGTCGATCCCGGCGAACTACAATATTGGCACATTATCCCTTGAATGCCGCCGACCATGTCCTTCCTATCCCCGGCCACCCGCATCGCGCCCAGCATCCTGTCCGCCGACTTCGCCCGCCTGGGCGAAGAAGTGCGCAACGTCGTCGCGGCGGGCGCCGACTGGATCCACTTCGACGTCATGGACAACCATTACGTGCCGAACCTGACGATAGGCCCCATGGTGTGCGCGGCGATCCGGCCGCACGTGGAAGTGCCCATCGACGTGCACCTGATGGTCGAACCGGTGGACGAACTCGTGCCCCAGTTCGCCAAGGCGGGGGCCAACATTATTTCCTTCCATCCCGAAGCCACGCGCCACGTCGACCGCACGCTGTCGCTGATCCGCGACCATGGCTGCAAGGCGGGGATGGTGTTCAACCCGGCCACGTCCCTGGACCACATGGACTACGTGATGGACAAGCTGGACGTCGTCCTGATCATGTCCGTGAACCCCGGCTTCGGCGGCCAGAGCTTCCTGCCTTCGGCGCTGCACAAGCTGCGCGAAGCGCGCGCGCGCATCGACCGCTGGGCCCTGGAAGGCGGCCAGCACATCGCCCTGGAAGTCGACGGCGGCGTCAAGGTCGACAACATCGCGGAAATCCGCGCGGCGGGCGCCGACACCTTCGTCGCGGGATCGGCCATCTTCGGCCACCCCGACTATGCCCGGATCATCGGCGACATGCGCGAGCAGATCGCCCGGGCCGGCACGTTGTCCGCCTGAACCGGCGTCCCGCATCTTGGCCTGTTTCCGGGCCTGAAGGAAATCCGCTATGAAACCCTTCCAAGCCGCCCTGCTCGACCTGGATGGCACCCTGCTGGATTCCGTGCCGGACCTGGCCACGGCGGCCAACGCCATGCGCGTCGAACTGGGGATGCCGCCGCTGCGCGAAGACGTCATCGCCACGTTCGTCGGCAAAGGGGTGGACCGGCTCGTGGAGCGCGCGCTGGCCGGCTCGCAGGACCACGATACGCTGGATGCGGAGCTGTACGCCCGCGGGCGCACCTCTTTCTACCGCCACTATCACTTGGTGAACGGCGACAAGGCCGCGGTCTTCGACGGCGTGCTGGACGGGCTGAAGGCGATGCGCGAGCAGGGGCTCAAGCTGGCGGTCGTGACCAACAAGGCGACGGAATTCACGATACCGCTGCTGCAGCGCACCGGCCTGGCCGGTTTCTTCGCGGCGGTCGTCTGCGGCGACACCTGCGCCCGCAAGAAACCCGACCCGCAGCCGGTGCTGCACGCCTGCTCGCTGCTGGGCGTGCGCCCGGACCGCGCCGTGACCATCGGCGATTCCATCAACGACGCGCAGGCCGGGCGGGAAGCCGGCACGTCCGTGCTGGTCGTGCCCTACGGGTACAACGAAGGCGTCGATGTGCGCACGCTGGACGTCGATGGTATAGTATCGTCGCTGGTCGAAGCCGCGCAGTGGATCGCGCGGGGCGGCGCCCAGTCGGGGATCGCCCCCGGCCGAGGCGTGCTTTCTACCGGCACCCACGCTGAAAAATTCGACTGACAGCTAAAACTGACAGATACCCAAGCAGACCCGCGAACGAAATGAACGTCTCCACCCCCATCCAAATGCTCGGCGCCTCGTGGCGTTGGTGGCGTTTGTCTTCCGGGTGGCGATGAAGCGATAAGCGAGCTAGTCCCGGCGTCCGACGTTCACGAACCAGGCGCCGCAGCAGAATCCCCAAAGCCCGGAACCAGCATACTGGCCGGGCTTTTTGTTTTTCGTCTTTCGCCCGGCTCGACAGCAGAAAGAACCCGAACGAGACCGATATGACAGAACTGGAATTCAAAGCCCTCGCCAACCAAGGCTACAACCGTATCCCGCTGGTGGCCGACACCTACGCCGACCTGGACACGCCGCTGGCGATCTACCTGAAGCTGGCCCATTCAGGCCCGGAAAACGGCCGCAACAGCTGCCTGCTGGAATCCGTGGTCGGAGGCGAGCGCTTCGGCCGCTATTCCTTCATCGGCCTGCCGGCCCACACCGTCATCCAGGCGCGCGGCACGGTGACGGAAGTCGTGCGCGAGGGCAAGGTCGTGGAAACGCATCATGGCGATCCCCTGGCCTTCATCGAACAGTACCAGTCCCGTTTCAAGGTCGCGCTGCGTCCGGGCATGCCGCGCTTCGCCGGCGGCCTGGCGGGCTATTTCGGCTACGACACGGTACGGCACATCGAGCCGCGCCTGGGCCCGGCGGTCAAGCCCTTCCCGCCCGGCATGGACGAAGGCACGCCGGACATCATGCTGCTGCACGTGGACGAACTGGTCATCGTCGATAACCTGGCCGGCCGCATCTACCTGATGGTCTACGCGGATCCGGCGCAGCCGGAGGCCTATGCCCGCGCGCAGCAGCGGCTGCGCGAACTGCGCCAGAAGCTGCGCAAGCCCGTGGACATCCCCTACAGCCACGCCAGCATGCAGACGGAGGAAAGGCGCGACTTCAAGAAGGAAGACTACCTGGCCGCCGTCAGGCGCGCCAAGGAATACATCGCCGCCGGCGACCTGATGCAGGTGCAGGTGGGCCAGGTCATCACCAAGCCCTTCCGCGATTCGCCCCTGTCGCTGTACCGGTCGCTGCGCTCGCTGAACCCGTCGCCGTATATGTACTTCTGGAATTTCGGCGATTTCCACGTGGTCGGCTCGTCGCCCGAGATCCTGGTCCGCCAGGAGCGCGTCGTGGAAGACGGCGAGCCCAAGTCGCGCATCACCATCCGGCCGCTGGCCGGCACCCGCAAGCGCGGCACGACGCCGGAAGAAGACGCCGCCCTGGCCGCCGAACTGCAGGCGGACCCCAAGGAAATCGCCGAACACGTCATGCTGATCGACCTCGCCCGCAACGACGTGGGCCGCGTGGCCGAGACCGGATCGGTGAAAGTCACCGACACCATGGCCATCGAACGCTATTCCCACGTGATGCACCTGGTGTCCAACGTGGCGGGCAACCTGGACCCCGCCATGACCAGCATGGACGTGCTGCGCGCGGCCTTCCCCGCCGGCACGCTGACCGGCGCGCCCAAGGTGCGCGCCATGGAAATCATCGACGAACTGGAACCCGTGCGCCGCGGCATCTACGGCGGCGCGGCGGGCTACCTGAGCTACGGCGGCGAAATGGACGTGGCCATCGCCATCCGCACCGGGGTGATCAAGGACGGCACCCTGTTCGTGCAGGCCGCCGCCGGCATCGTCGCCGATTCCAATCCGGAATCCGAATGGGCGGAAACCGAAGCCAAGGCCCGCGCGGTGCTGCGCGCCGCCGAGCAGGTTCAGAACGGCCTGGACCAGCCGTTCTGAACCGCCGGACACCCCGAGAACTGGAACAAGGGTAGAGCCATGAGCCTCCTGATGATCGACAACTACGACTCCTTCACCTACAACCTGGTGCAGTATTTCGGCGAACTGGGCGAAGACGTGCGCGTCGCGCGCAACGACCAGATCACCCTGGAAGAAATCGCCGCGATGAAGCCCGACCGCATCTGCGTGTCGCCCGGCCCCTGCTCGCCCACCGAGGCGGGCATCTCGGTGCCGGTGATCCAGGAATTCGGCGGGCGGATTCCCATCCTGGGCGTGTGCCTGGGCCACCAGGCCATCGGCACGGCCTTCGGCGGCGATATCGTGCGCGCGCCGACCATCATGCATGGCAAGACGGTGCGGATCAGCCACACGGGCACGGACATCTTCACTGGCCTGCCCACCCCGTACACGGTGATCCGGTACAACTCGCTGACCATCGCGCCCGACACGCTGCCCGATTGCCTGGAAGCCACCGCCACCGCCGAGGACGGCGACATCATGGGCGTGCGTCACAAAAGGCTGCCCATATACGGGGTACAGTTCCATCCCGAATCGGTGCTGAGCGAACACGGGCATGCCTTGATGCGCAATTTCCTGAACATCCGATAAAGAACCGGGAAGCCGGTCCACCAGGAGGGAGTCCATATGACCATCACCGCGACCGAGGCGCTGACCCGCTGCATCGAGCACCGCGAGATCTTTCACGACGAGATGCTGCACCTGATGCGCATGCTGATGAGCGGTGAAATGTCCCCGCAGATCGCCACGGCCTTGCTGATGGGCCTGCGGGTCAAGAAGGAAACCATAGGCGAAATCACCGCCGCCGCGCAGGTCATGCGCGAGTTCGCCACCCCCGTCCATACGCCCTATCCCGAGCAATTGCTGGACATGTGCGGCACCGGCGGCGACGGCAGCCAGACCTTCAACATCTCCACCGCCGCCATGTTCGTCGCCGCCGCCGCGGGCGCCAAGGTCGCCAAGCACGGCGGCCGCAGCGCATCGTCGTCCTCGGGCAGCGCCGACGTCCTGGAGGCGCTGGGCGCGAACCTGCAGATCAATCCGGAACAGGTCGCCGAATGCATCGCCAACGTGGGCATCGGCTTCATGTTCGCGCCCGCCCACCATGGCGCCATGAAGAATGTCGCCGCGGTCCGCAAGGAACTGGGCGTGCGCACGATTTTCAACATCCTGGGCCCGCTGACCAACCCCGCCGGCGCGCAGAATCAGCTGATGGGCGTCTTCCATCCCGATCTGGTGGGCATACAGGTCCGCGTGCTGGAACGCCTGGGCTCGCGCCACGTGCTGGTGGTACATGGACGCGACGGGATGGATGAAGCGTCCCTGGGCGCGGGCACCCTCGTGGGCGAGCTGAAAGACGGCAAGATCCTGGAATATGAAATCCATCCGGAAGACTACGGGCTATCCATGATGTCCAACCGGGGGATCAAGGTGTCCAATCGTGAAGAATCGCGCGACCTCATCCTGGAAGCGCTGAACGACAAACCGGGCCCGGCACGCGATATCGTTGCCCTGAACGCCGCCCTCGCCATCTATGCGGGCAACGTCGCTCCATCGATTGAAGCCGGCCTGAAACTGGCGGCTGATACGATTGCCTCTGGTGCCGCTCGCGGCAAGCTGGAAGAATTTTGCGCCTACACCCGGAAGTTTTGAAATGAACGACATTCTTGCGAAGATCCTCGCCGTCAAGGCCGAGGAAGTCGCCACCGCCCGCCAGATGCGCAGCGAAGCCGAGCTGCTGCGCGAAGCGCAAGCCCGCCAGGACGTGCGCGGCTTCGCCCAGGCGATCGAAGACAAGATCGCGGCGGGCAAACCCGGCGTGATCGCCGAAATCAAAAAAGCCTCGCCGTCGCGCGGCGTCCTGCGTGAAAACTTCAGCCCGTCCGAGATCGCCGCGTCCTATGCGGTGCATGGCGCGGCCTGCCTGTCGGTGCTGACCGACGTGCAATTTTTCCAGGGCTCGCACGACCATCTGCGCCAGGCGCGCGCCGCCTGCCCGCTGCCGGTGCTGCGCAAGGATTTCATCATCGATCCCTACCAGGTGGTGTTTTCGCGCGCGCTGGGCGCGGACTGCGTACTGCTGATCGCGGCCGCGCTGGCGCCCACGCAGCTGAAGGACCTGGAAGCCTGCGCCATGGACCTGGGCATGGACGTGCTGGTGGAAGTGCACGACGCCGCCGAGCTGGAATTGGCCACGCAGCTGCGCACGCCGCTGATCGGCATCAACAACCGCAACCTGCGCACGTTCGAAACCACCTTGCAGACCACGCTGGACCTGCTGCCGCGGGTGCCCGCCGGCCGCCGCGTCGTCACCGAAAGCGGCATCCTGCGCCCGGAAGACATCCGCATGATGCGCGAAAGCAAGGTCGACGCCTTCCTGGTGGGCGAAGCCTTCATGCGCGCGCCGGATCCCGGCGCGGAACTGGCCAGGCTGATCGCCTGAAGCAGGACGGGATACAGAGCATGGACGAAGCTTTCAGCCACCAGTTGTCGATGACCATCCTGATGACCCCGGACATGGCCAATTTTTCCGGCAATGTCCATGGCGGCCACATCCTGAAGTACCTGGACCAGGTCGCCTATGCCTGCGCCAGCCGCTACGCCGGCCAGTACGTGGTCACGCTGTCGGTGGACCAGGTGGTGTTCCGCGAACCCATCCACGTGGGCGAACTGGTGACCTTCCTGGCCTCGGTCAATTACACCGGCCGCACCTCCATGGAGATCGGCATCAAGGTGGTCACCGAGGACATCCGGCAGAAGCTGGTGCGCCACACCAACAGCTGCTACTTCACCATGGTGGCGGTGGACGAACTGGGCAATCCCACGCCGGTGCCGCCGCTGGAGCCGCGCAACGAAGAAGAGCGCCAGCGCTTCGAAGCCGCCGACCAGCGCCGCGCGCTGCGCCAGGAAATGCAGCGCCGCCACGTCGCCATCAAGCGCAACGTCGCGGACAGCGGAATCACCGCTGCAGAGCCTCGCTGACCATCGCGGCCAGCTGATCCAGATTGAAGGGCTTCTGCAGCACGCGTTCGTGCTCCAGCACCGTGCCGCCGACCTGCGCGTCGGCGTAGCCGGTCGCGAGGATGACGGGCAGGTCCGGAAACAGGCTGCGCGCGCGCTCGATCACCTCCGCGCCGTTCAGCTTGGGCATGACGAAGTCCACCATCAGCAGGTCGGGCGGCTGTTCTTCCAGCATCGCCAGGCCTTCTTCGCCATCGGCGGCCTGCCGCACCTCATAGCCCAGTATCTGCAGGCACTCGACGATCAGGTGACGCACCGATGCGTCGTCGTCGATCACCAGGACGCTGGCGGCGCGCGCCTTCGCCGGCGCGCTGACGTCGGTGGATGGCATGCCGTCCACGGCGGCGTGATCGGCCAGCGCGAGCCAGATTTCCACCACCGCGCCGTGGCCCTCCACGCTGGAGACGCGGGCCGTGCCCCCGGACTGGCGGGCAATGCCGTAGACCTGGCTCAGGCCCAGGCCCGTCCCCTTGCCCACGGGCTTGGTCGTGAAGAAGGGGTCGAACACCTTGTTCAATACGTGGGGCGGGATGCCGGTGCCCGTGTCCTTCACCGCGACGACGATGTAGCGGCCCGCCGGCAGGTCGCCATCCCCGCTGTCGCGCACGGCGGTCGCCAGGCTGACTTCGCCGCCCGCCGGCATGGCGTCGCGCGCGTTCAGGCACAGGTTCAGCACCGCCAGCTCGAGCTGGTTCGCGTCCGCCGTGGCCAGCGGCAGGTCGGGCGAGAAATCCGTCAGCACGCGTACCGTGGGCCCCAGGGACAGGCCCAGCAGTTCGCGCATCCCGGCCAGCAAGGCGTTGATGTCGGTGGGACGCAGATCCAGGTTCTGGCTGCGTGAAAACGCCAGCAGCTGGGACGTCAGCTTGGCGCCGCGTTCGACGGCATGCTTGGCGTTGAGCGCGAGCCGCCGCAGCCGATCGTCCGATGACGTACGCTGTATCAGCTCCACGCTGCCCATGATGACGTTCAGCAGGTTGTTGAAGTCATGGGCCAGCCCGCCGGTCAGTTGGCCGATGGCTTCCATCTTCTGCGATTGCACCAGCGCGCTCTGCGTGCGTTCGCGTTCGCGGATCTCCTTCATCAGCCTGTCGTTGGCGCGGGCCAGGGCATGGGTGCGCTCGGCGATGCGGGTTTCCAGCGTCTCGTTGAACAGGCGCAGCGACTCTTCGCTCTGCCCCTGGCGATGCAGCGCCGCGCGCGCCTCGTATTGCCGGCCACGTCCGCGCAAGGCGGTGGTGACGGCGCGGTGCAGGACGTCTTCGCGCAAGGGCCGCTGCAGCAGGGTCACGTTGCCGAGCCGATCGCAGGCGTCAACCGGATCGGCACCGGCGGCGCCGTTCGCCGCCCGCGCTGGCGGCGAGGCGGGCTCCATCACCAAAAAAGAGAAGTCGGACCACGGTTCCTGCCGGGCCACCCAATCGGCCAACTCATCCAGCACCGACGCATTCAACGATTCTTGTGCGACGATGGCGCAGGCAGCGCCCGTGCGCAACGCGGCCAGCAGCTGCGCCGCGTCAGCGCAAGCCAGGCCTTGTCCGCCCACCGCGTTCAGCGCCCTGCCTATGATCCGCCCGTCATCGCCATGCGGGGCCAGCACCAATACTTGCATGGCATTGTCCACCGTAGCTCCCGTTGTTCTTCGATGACCCATTACATCAGCTCCCGCGAAGGGGTGGCTGTTACGCCGTGTTGCAGCGGGTGCGGGATATTTTCTCTGCGGAGCATGCCTAAGCATTCCATTACGAGTTTGCGTACATGATAGGCTTTGGCCCATCCATGACGCCTTGGGAGAACTGCGCTTCATGTCGAAACCGCTGGAAGACTACGGAATCATCGGCAATATGCTGTCCGCCGCGCTGGTGTCGCGCGACGGCTCCATAGACTGGCTGTGCCTGCCGCATTTCAACTCCGCCGCCTGCTTCGCCGCCCTGCTGGGCACTGAAGAGCATGGCTGCTGGCGGCTGCGGCCGCGCGGCGTGTTCAAGTCCCACCGGCGCTATATCAGCGGCACCGCGGTGCTGGAAACGCGATTCGAAACCGCCACCGGCGCGGTCACGCTATTCGATTTCATGCCTTTGAGCGATGACGAAGAACGCGTGGACGTCGTGCGCATCGTGCGCGGCGACCAGGGCCAGGTCGACATGGATATGGACCTGGTGCTGCGGTTCAACTATGGCCAGGCCGTACCGTGGGTGCGCCGGCGCGACTATGGCATCAGCGCCGTGGCGGGGCCCGACGCCGTCGAGCTGCATACCCAGGCGCCCCTGGAAGGCAAGGACCTGCGCACCGTTTCGCGGTTCACGGTGCGGGCCGGCGAACACGTGCCTTTCACGCTTTCCTATCATCCGTCGCACAAGGTGCCGCATTTCGTTCCCGACCGCCTGGAAAGCCTGGATCGCACGGTGGCATGGTGGAAGGAATGGTCCAAGCGCTGCCGCTCCGACCACCGCTTTCCCGAATGGCACGACGCCATCGTACGTTCGCTGATCACGCTGAAGCTGCTGACGTTCCGGCCCACCGGCGGCATCGTCGCCGCGCCCACCACGTCGCTGCCCGAGAACATCGGCGGCACGCGCAACTGGGACTACCGCTATTGCTGGCTGCGCGACTCCGCGCTGACCTTGTACGCCCTCTTGAACGCCGGCTATCGGGAAGAAGCCGAAGCCTGGCGCATGTGGCTGATGCGCGCGTCGGCCGGCCATCCCAACCAGCTGCAGATCATGTACGGGATCGCCGGCGAGCGCAGCCTGCCCGAAATGGAGATCCCCTGGCTGCCAGGCTATGAAGGCAGCACGCCGGTGCGCATCGGCAACGCCGCGTCGGGGCAGATCCAGATGGATATCTACGGCGAGCTGATCGATACGCTGCATGCGGCGCGCGAAGCCGAACTGGCGCCGCTGGAACAGGCATGGCGGCTGCAGCGCATCCTGCTTACGCCGCTGGAGCACGGCTGGAATACGGACGATCATGGCATCTGGGAAGTACGCGGCGCGCGGCGGGCGTTCACGCATTCGCGCCTGATGTGCTGGGTGGGCTTCGACCGCGCGATCAAGTCGGCGGAACGCTTCGGCCTGCAAGGCCCCGTGCAGCGCTGGCGCCATATCCGCGACACGATACGCGCGGACATTCTGCAGAACGGCTTCGACAGCGGACTGAACAGCTTCGTGCAGTACTACGGGGGCAAGGGGCTGGACGCCAGCCTGCTGCTGATCCCGCAGGTGGGATTCCTGCCCATCGACGATCCGCGCGTGGCCGGCACCGTGCAGGCGATAGAAAAAGGCCTGCTGCGCGATGGGCTGGTGATGCGCTATGTGCCGGAACAGTCGGACGACGGCCTGGCGCAGGACGAAGGCGTGTTCCTGGCATGCAGCTTCTGGCTGGCGGACAGCTACGTCATGCAGGGCAGGCTGGACGAAGGCGCCGAGCTGTTCGAGCGGCTGCTGTCGCTGCGCAACGACCTGGGCCTGCTGGCGGAAGAATACGATCCGGTGCGGCAACGGATGGTGGGCAATTTCCCGCAGGCGTTTTCGCATATCGGGCTGGTCAACACCGCCTACAACCTGCTGCAGGCGCAAGGGCCGGCACGGCAGCGCTCGCGCAGCGCGGCGCCGCACAACGGGTCGGGCGCGCACAAGGAATCGCAGTCGGCGGCCGCTGCGACGGAGGCGGCCGACGCGCATGCCGCGACCGCGCATTCGGCCAGCGAGCAGCCCGCGGCCGGCGGCCCCCCGCCGCGATAGCGGGACTGGTCACAGGGGCTAATCCGCCGCCACGTGCTGCAGTTCCGCGTCATCGGCGGCCTGTTGCGCCGATGGCTGCCCCGACGCCGGCCGCCGGGTGCGCATGAAGATCAGGCACGGGATGGCCGCCAGCGTCAGCCACATCATGAAGCGGAAGTCGTCCAGATAGGCGATGAAGGCCGCCTGGTTGTTGAGGATCTCGTTCATGCCCGCCATGCCGGCGGGCGTGCTCATGTCGAACATGCGCGACAGCGCATCCGGATGGATCATCATGGCGCCCGCCGTGATATAGGCGCCCAGGGACGCATGCAGGATCGCGGTATTGCGCACCAGCAGCGTTTGCATGGCGGAGATCCCGATGCTGCTGCCGATGTTGCGCGACAGGCTGTAGATCGCGGTGCCATCGGATCGCAGCGACCGGTCCAGGGTCGAGAACGTCATGGTGGTCAGCGGCACCGACGTGAATCCCAGGCCCAGGCCCTGGATGAATCCCGGCACGATCACGTCCCACTCGGTGATCTGCGGCGTATAGCCGGACATCTGCCACAACGACAGCGTGGTGAGCCCGAACCCCAGCGCAATGACCAGGCGGCCATCGATCTTGCCCACGATGCGCCCGGCCACCAGCATGGACACCATGGTGCCGAGGCCGCTGGGCGCCGTGACCAGGCCGGTGGTCACGACCGGGTAGCCCAATATCGTCTGCAGCAGCGGCGGCAGCAGCGCGCGCGTCGCGTAGAGCAGCAGGCCCAGCAGGAAATAGAAGGCCAGGCCCATGGCGAAGTTGCGGTCGCGCAGCAGCGCGACCTTGAAGAAGGAGTGTTCGCCGCTGGTCGCCGTATGCAGGATGAAGAACGTGAACGACACGAAGGCGCAGACGGCGTAGATCCGGATCTCGATCGAATCGAACCAGTCGGCCTGCTCGCCGCGGTCCAGCATCAGCTGCAGCAGGCCGATGGCGATCGCCAGGGTGGCGAAACCGAAGACGTCGAAACGGTTGTCGCGCCGCGCGCCGTCGTCGTGGATGAAGCGCGCGACCCCGTAGAAGGACATCAGCCCCACCGGCAGGTTGATCAGGAAGACCCAGCGCCAGTTCATGTTGTCGGTCAGCCAGCCGCCCAGGGTCGGCCCCAGGATCGGTCCCAGCATCACACCCATGCCCCACACCGCCATGGCCTTGGCGTGGTCCTTGGGTTCGTTGACGTCCAGCATCACCGCCTGCGACAAGGGCACAAGCGCGGCGCCGAAGGCGCCCTGCAGCAGTCGGGCCAGCACGATCTGCGCCAGGTTGCCCGCCGCCCCGCAGGCCAGGGACATGACGGTGAACCCGGCAATGGACACCAGGAAGACCGACTTGAGCCCGTAGCGTCCCGTCAGCCAGCCGGTGACCGGCGTCGCGATCGCCGCGGCGACGATGTACGAGGTCAATACCCAGGTGATCTGGTCCTGCGACGCCGACAGTCCGCCCGCCATGTGCGGCAGGGCGACGTTGGCGATGGTGCTGTCCAGGGTCTGCATGATCGTCGCCAGCATGATGGAGACGGTGATCATCGACTTGTGCGGGACGGCGCCCGGATGGCCGGCGGGGGACATGGATTTAATAACCTACGTTACTATTTGAAGAAAAAAAGGGAGCGCTTCCGCCCCCGCTCGCCCTACTCCACCTGGGTCAACAGCTTGCGCAGCAAGCGCTCCAACGCATCGACTTCCGCCGCGTCGAAGCTGGCGAATAGCGACTTCAGCTGCGTGCGCCGGCGCGGCAGGTATTGCCGCACGAACGTCTGCGCCTTCGGCGTCAGTTGCAGGAACACCTGCCGGCGGTCGCTTTCCCCGGCCAGCCGGGTCACATAGCCTTGCCTTTCCAGCTCGCGCGCCACCCGCGTGCTGTTGGTGCGCGAGGAATTCATGAATACACTCAGGTCGGACGGCTTGAGGCGGTGCTGTTCGCTGGCATAGATGACGACCAGGGAAGTCCACAGCGTAGAATTCAAGCCATGTTCGCGCAGCGGCGCATCCATGTGATCCCCCAGCCGCGCGGCCACATGCATGAATAGCCGGCTGATCACCGATTCGCGCAATTGATGGCGCGATGCCAGGCGCAGGGACAGTTCGTCCATGGCCTGCTCGAAGGGATCGAAGGAAGACGGGGGCATCGCGGCTCAGCGCATCCGGCGCAACTAATAACGTACGTTATTATATCGCCGATCCCGCTGACGAAGGACTGAACCGGGCGCCAAGCCCGGACCGAATCCGCTGTCCCGCGCGTCGCGATTCGGTTTAAATCCGGGGTTCCGGCCAGCGCGCCCCCAGCCTATCGACACCATGCCCGTGCAATCCGAAAACGTACCCCACAGTTCCGACACCCTGACCCTGCGGGCCGACCTGGCGCTGGCGCTGCGCGCCGCCGCCTACCACGGGCTGGAAGAAGGCGTCTGCAACCACTTCAGCGTCGCGCTCGACGACGGCAGCGACCGTTTCCTGATCAATCCCCACGGCCTGCACTGGAGCGAGGTCGAAGCTGACGACATCGTGATGGTGGACGGCCGGGGGGCCAGGCTGGCCGGCCGGCACAACGTCGAAGCCACCGCCATGTTCATCCACGCGGCGATACATCGCATCGCCCGCAAAACCTGTGTGCTGCATACGCACATGCCCTACGCCACGGCCTTGACCCTGACGGCCCGGCGCGGCCTGGATACGCGGCTGTCGCAGAACGCCATGCGCTTCCACGGCCGGGTGGCCATCGATGCGCGCTACGACGGCCTGGCGCTGGATACGGCCGAAGGCGAACGCATCGCGCGCGCCATGCACGGCGCCGACGTGGTGTTCCTGGGCAACCATGGCGTGGTGGTGTGCGGCGAACGCGTCGATTACGCCTACGACGATCTGTACTTCCTGGAACGCGCCTGCCAGGCCGAAGTGCTGGCGCTGTCCACCGGCGCGCCGCTGGAGCCGGTGCCGGAAACCATGGCGCGCCACGTGGCGATGCAGATGCAGGGCGAGCGGCTGCAGTCGACGCTGTTCTTCGAATCGCTGCGGCGCCGCCTGGGCGGGGCGTCGCGCGATAAGGAACGCGATACGGGACGCTAGCTGGCCCGCCAGGCAGGCCCCATGCCGGTCCGCCGATCCGGCGTCAGAACGCCGGCACCACCGCGCCCTTGTACTTTTCCAGGATGAACTGCTTCACCGCGGGCGTATGCAGGGCCTGCACCAGCTTCCGCACGGCGGGCCGGTCCTTGTCGTCGGGCCGGGCCACCAGCACGTTGGCGTAGGGCGAGTCCGCGCCTTCGATGAACAGCGCGTCCTTGGTCGGCACCAGGCCGGCTTCCAGCGCGTAGTTGGTATTGATCAACGCCAGGTCGACGTCGTCCAGCGAACGCGGCAGCATGGCGGCTTCCAGTTCCTGGAATTTCAGTTTCCTGGGGTTGTCGGTGATATCCAGCGGCGTCGCGCGGATATTGCCGGCGTCCTTGAGCTTGATCAGGCCCTGCTTCTGCAGCAGCAGCAGGGCGCGGCCGCCGTTGGTGGGATCGTTGGGGATCGCCACCGTCGCCCCGCTCTTCAGATCCGACACGCGCTTGATCTTGCGCGAATAGGCGCCGAACGGCTCGACGTGCACCTTGGCGATCGCCACCAGGTTGCTCTTGCGATCCTGGTTGAAGGTGTCCAGATATGGCTGATGCTGGAAGAAATTCAGGTCCACCTGCTTGTCGACCAGCTGCACGTTCGGCTGGACGTAGTCGCTGAACACCTTGATGTCCAGGTCCACGCCTTCCTTGGCCAGGGTGGGCTTCACGAACGCCAGGATCTCGGCGTGCGGCACCTGGGTCGCGGCGACGACCAGCTTGTCGGCCGCGGCGGCGGGCCAAGCCACCAGGGCGGCCGACACCCCGGCCGCCAGCAGCGCCATGCCGGCCATCCAGGCGCGGCGCGCGGGGTGCGCGGGCGCGTCGGTTGCGGACGCGCGCCGGCCAGCGTCGGCCAGGAGCTGCGCGGCACGCGCGCGCGGCAATGATCGATTCATTTTTTTTCCTCCTTGTCGGGGTTCCCGCTTGGACCGTTTAATACGAAAGGGATCAAATCTACATGAACCCGGCTTTTTTGTACTCCATCTGTTTATTACGCGCTGGCATAAGACTCAACGGGTAATACAATGCCGTTCAGCGGCGGCGACCGCGCCGCATGCGCCCGTCGCGCTCGTCTTTCGCGCCCCTATCCATCATCGCGTTTTCCAGCCGCCATGACTGCCAATTCCGATACCGCCGCCCTGTCTCCCGCGCTGAAGGCCAGCGTTCTGTCCGAAGCCTTGCCCTATCTGCGGCGCTTCCACGGCAAGACCATCGTCGTGAAGTACGGCGGCAACGCCATGGTCGAAGAACGGCTGCAGGAAAGCTTCGCGCACGATGTCGTGCTGCTCAAGCTGGTGGGCCTCAACCCCGTGGTCGTCCACGGCGGCGGGCCGCAGATCGACGACGCCCTGCGCCGCGTCGGCAAGAGCGGCACCTTCGTCCAGGGCATGCGCGTGACCGACGCCGAAACCATGGAAGTCGTCGAATGGGTACTTGGCGGCCAGGTGCAGCAGGACATCGTCCTGATGATCAATGAAGCCGGCGGCAAGGCCGTGGGCCTGACCGGCAAGGACGGCGGCCTGATCCGCGCTCGCAAGAAGCTGATGGAAAACAAGGAAAATCCCGACCAGCCGCTGGATATCGGCTTCGTCGGCGACATCACCCAGGTCGATCCGGCGGTGGTGAAGGCGCTGCAGGACGATCAGTTCATTCCCGTGATCTCGCCCATCGGCTATGGCCAGGACGGCAAGGCGTACAACATCAACGCCGACGTGGTGGCGGGCAAGATGGCCGAAGTGCTCGGTGCGGAAAAACTGCTGATGATGACCAACACGCCCGGCGTGCTGGACAAGGATGGCAAGCTGCTGCGCAGCCTGTCGGCGCGCGCGATCGACGAACTCTTCGCCGACGGCACGATTTCCGGCGGCATGCTGCCCAAGATTTCCTCGTCGCTGGACGCCGCGCGCAGCGGCGTGAATTCGGTACACATCATCGACGGGCGCGTGCCCCACTGCCTGCTGCTGGAACTGCTGACGGACCAGGGCGTGGGCACGATGATCACGTCGCGCTGATGCAGATCCGCCGGCATTTGCTGCGGCCGGCGGCGCGCCTGCGCCGCTCGCGCCGCACGGCCACGGCCTCACCCCAGCGCCTGTGGCTGTTCGATCTGGACAATACGCTGCACAACACCTCGCATGCCATCTTCCCGCGGATCGACGCGGGCATGGCGCGCGCCGTGGCGGAAACCCTGGGGGTGGACCTGGACACCGCCAACGCGCTGCGCACGAAGTACTGGAAACGCTACGGCGCGACGGTGATCGGCATGGTGCGCCATCATGGCGTGAATGCCGAAACCTTCCTGCGCATGAGCCACGATTTCGACGTGCTCCCCTTGCTCAAGTCGGAAAGCGGCCTGCCGGCCAAGCTGCGCCGGTTGCCGGGGCGCAAGGTGCTGCTCACCAATGCGCCGCTGCATTACGCCCGCACGGTGCTGCGGCACCTGGGCCTGCTGTCGCATTTCGACAGCCTGTGGGCGATCGAGCACATGAACTGGCACGGCAACTTCCGCCCCAAGCCTTCTGCCATCCTGCTCAAGCGCGTGCTCGCGCGCGAAGGCGCGTCGGCCGCGCATACCGTGCTGGTCGAGGACACCCTGGAAAACCTGCGCGGCGCGCGCCGCGCGGGCCTGCGCACGGTGCACATACACCATCCGGGCACACCCTTCAGCAAGGGCGGCCGCAACCGGCCGGGCTATGTCGACTTGCGAGTACACTCGGTCAGCGAGCTGCTACTGCAACGCCGCCCCTTGCGGCGCTAGCGCGGTCCTTTTCAGTTTTTGTTTCCTGAACTCAATTACCGGCCGCCTCGCGGACGGCCACACCCATGGCAAGCAGACCCGGCGAAAAGAAAACGCAGATCCTGCAGACCCTGGCGGAAATGCTGGAGCAGCCTCACGCGGCTCGAATCACGACAGCGGCCCTGGCGGCGCGCATGCAGGTTTCGGAAGCGGCCCTGTACCGGCATTTCGCCAGCAAGGCGCAGATGTTCGAAGGCCTGATCGAGTTCATCGAGCAGACGATATTCACGCTGGTCAATCAGATCGGTTCGGCGGAGCCCGATGGCGTCGGCCAGGCACGGCGCATGGTCAACATGCTGCTGACATTTTCCGAACGCAACAAGGGCATGACGCGCGTGCTCACGGGCGACGCGCTGGTGACGGAAGACAACCGTCTGCAGGAACGGATCAACCACATCAACGATCGCATCGAAGCCTCGTTCCGCCAGGCCTTGCGCACGGCGGTGCACGACGGGGCCTTGCCGGCGAATGCCGATGTCAGCGCGCATGCCAGCCTGTTGACGCATTTCGTGCTGGGACGCTGGCTGCGGTATGCGCAAAGCGGTTGGCGCGTGCCGCCGACCGTGCACCTGGACGAACAGCTTCGCCTGGCCTTGGGCTGACGCCAGCGTCAGCGCTTCGGTAGTGGCCTTCTTTCCGCGCAAATAGCGCATTCCTCGTCGCGCGGGACGTTCAGGCTGCGCCATTGCATGGCCAGGCCGTCCAGGCACAGCATGCGGCCGGCGAGCGTTTCGCCGATACCGGCCAGCAGCTTCAAGGCTTCCGCCGCCTGCACGCTGCCGATGATGCCCACCAGCGGCGCCAGCACGCCCATGGTCGCGCAGTTGGCTTCTTCGACGTCGTCCGCTTCCGGGAACAGGCAGTGATAGCACGGCGAGGTCTCGCCACGCAGGTCGAATACGCTGACCTGCCCATCGAAGCGGATGGCCGCGCCCGACACCAGCGGCTTGCGGTGATGCACGCACGCGCGGTTGATCGCGTGCCGGGTGGTGAAGTTGTCGGAACAATCGAGCACCACGTCCGCGCGCGCCACGGCGGCGAGCAGGGCATCGCCCTGCAGGCGCTGGGCAATGGTGTCGACGACGATCTCCGGATTGAGCGACAGCAAGGCGCGGCGCCCTGATTCCACCTTGGCCTGTCCCAGGCTTTCCGTGGCGTGCAGCAACTGCCGCTGCAGGTTGCTGAGTTCGACGACGTCGTCGTCGACCAGCGTGATATGGCCGACCCCCGCGCTGGCAAGATACATCGCGGCCGGAGAGCCCAGCCCCCCTGCCCCGATGATCAGCGCACGCCCCGCCAGGATTTTTTCCTGTCCTTCGATACCGAGTTCGTCGAGCAGGATGTGGCGGGCATAGCGCAGCAACTGCTGGTCGTTCATTTTGCCTTGGCGGGCTCGACTCCGGACGGCGTGATCGTCATGCGTTCCGTCGGCGCCTGCGCGGCGCCGGCGGTCTGCTGCGGCGCGCCGGCCTTGTCATTGGACGCGGTCTTGGGCACGGCCTTCTGGATCGGCTTGCCGTCCAGCAGGTTCAGCGCCTGCTTGAGCTGGAAGTCTTCCTTGCCGCCGAACTCGAACGTCTTGGGCAGCTCGATATTGGCCGGGTCATTGGCGGACTTGATCTCGCCGTTGGGCGCTTGCTGGTTGGCCAGGTGGCGCTGCAGATCGGCTTCGCGCGGCAGGCGGAACAGGTCGCCGGTCGCCGTATCGGCCACCACGTAATCCGGTTCGATGCCGGTCGCCTGGATGGAACGGCCGCTGGGCGTGAAATAGCGCGACGTCGTCAGCTTGATGGCGGTGTCTTCGCTGAGCGGCAGGATCACCTGCACGGAGCCCTTGCCGAAGGTACGGTTGCCCATCACCTTGGCGCGCTTGTGATCCTGCAGCGCGCCGGCGACGATTTCCGAGGCGGACGCGGAGCCCACGTTCACCAGCACCACCATGGGCACGGTCTTGACCCAACCCGGCAGGCCCGAGAGATAATTGCCTTCGCCGCGCGCATATTCGGCCGGGGTGGCCAGATACTTGTGGCGCGCGTCGGGCGTGCGGCCATCGGTGGATACCACCAGCGAATCCGCCGGCAGGAAGGCCGACGCCACGCCGATGGCGCTGGTCAACAGGCCGCCCGGGTCATTGCGCAGGTCCAGCACCAGCGCGCGCGGCGGCTGCTTGGCGCCGAGCTCGGCAAGCTGGCGGGCCATGTCGGCGCCCGTCTTTTCCTGGAACTGGGCAATGCGCACATAGGCCACGTTGCCGTCCAGCATCTTGCTGCGCACGCTGCGCACCTTGATGACGTCGCGCATGATCTTCAGCACGATGGGCTGCGGATGATCGGCACGCATGATGGTCAGCGTGATCGGCGTCTTGGGCGCGCCGCGCATCAGCTTGACGGCGTCGTTCAGCGACATGCCCTTGGTGGGCGTATCGTTGATCTTGGTGATGAGATCGCCCGCCATGACACCGGCGCGCGCGGCCGGCGTGTCTTCGATGGGCGAAATGACCTTCACGTAGCCGTCTTCGGCGCCGACTTCGATGCCCAGGCCGCCGAACTCGCCTTGCGTGGCGGTCTGCATGTCGCGATAGGCATCGGCGTCCAGATAGGCGGAGTGCGGATCGAGGCCGGACACCATGCCGGAGATGGCATTGTCGATCAGCGTCTTGTCGTCCGTCGGTTCGACGTAGTTGTTCTTGATGGCGCCGAAGACGTTGGTGAACTGGCGCAGTTCCTCCAACGGCAAGGGGCTGCCGCCGCGCTGTGCGACCGCGGTCACGCCGACGCTTAGCAAAACACCGGCGACAACACCGAGCGACACCAGGCCGAAACTGCGAAACTTGCGAGTGCTCATGCACACTTCCTGAATTGGTTTAGCCAAACGCTTCTACTGGGCCAACCATTGGGCTGGGTCCACCGGCGCGCCGCCATGACGAATTTCAAAGTATAGGCCCGATTCCACCTGCCCGCCCGTCGCGCCGGCCGAGGCGATGGTGTCCCCGGCGGCGACCCGATCGCCCACCTGTTTCAACAGGGACTGGTTATACCCGTAGACCGTCAAGTACTGCTGGCCGTGATCCACGATGATGAGGTTACCGAAGCCCCGCAGCCAATTGGCGTAAACCACGGTGCCGGGCGCCACGGCGCGTACCGGCGTGCCTTCGGGCACGCGCAGCACGATGCCCCGCCAGACGCCGCCGTCCGGGCGGCCGAGGCCGAAGCGCCCCTGCACGGTGGCGCCCGAGACGGGCACCGGCAGGCCAGGCCGCAGGCCGCGGCCCGCCGGGGGGAGCGGCCGGGCGGGCGTTGAAGACGCCGAGGAAGCGGACGATGGGGCGGAGGAGGCGGACTGGGCGTCCGCGGTCTCCGCCGTCTTCGGTTCGGCCGACTTCGGTTCAGCTGGCTTTAAGCCTTCTATATTGCCGCGCGCCACCGGCAGGCTGGCTTGCGCCGCCCGGCGCGCGGCCGCTTCGGCGTCTTCCGCCTGCCTGGCGGCGGCGGCCGCCTGGCGATCGGCGGCCGCGGCGGCGTCGGCGTCGCGGCGCGCGGCGGCTTCGACCTGCTCGCGCGCCTGCGAGGCCTCGCGCGCTTCCTGCGCGCGGCGGGCGGCGTCGGCGGCCTTGCGGGCATCGTCGGCGCGCTTGCGGGCGTCTTCCGCCTTGCGCCGGGCTTCCTCCAGCGCCAGGCGCCGCGCCTCTTCGGCCTTGCGGGCGGCCTCGGCCTCCGCCTGCCTGCGCGCTTCCTCGGCCTTGCGGCGGGCCTCTTCGGCCTTGCGCGCTTCCTCGGCCTGCTTTTCGATGGCCACCTGCAGGTCGTCGATCAGGCGCGACATGCGCTGATCGTCGCGGCCCAGCTTGACGGCCTCTTCGCGCTGCGCGGTGATCTGGCCTTCAAGGCGCGCCAGGACGCTGGCGCGCTCCTTCTGCTGCGCGACCAGCTGGGTTTTCTGATCGGCGGTTTCCTTGACCACCTGGGCGATTTCCTGGCGCCGCGCGTCGGCCTGGCCCTGCAGGCGCGCCAGTTCGTCCAGGTCGCGGCGCAGCGCCTGCACCGCTTCGGCCCGGGCCTGGGAGACATAGCCCAGATAGGCCAGATTGCGGCCCAGCTGCTGGGGGTCGTCGCCGGACAGCAGCGCCGTCCAGGGCGACAGGCCGCTGGTGTACTGGGCGCGCAGTTGCCTCGCGAGCTCCTCGCGGCGCTGCGCCAGCACCGCCTGCTGCGCCGTCATCTGGCGTTCCAGGCCGGCCAGGTCGGCTTCCGCCTGCTTGCTCTGCGCGGCCAGCTCGGCCAGGCGGCGGTTGATCTGCGAGATCGCGGTTTCCGACTGGCGCAGCGAGTCAGCGGCTTCCTTGCGCGCCGATTCGCGTTCGTCGATGGTTTTCTGCAGTGACTGGATGCGTTCGCGCAATGCCGACTGCTGGCGTTGCGCCTCGGTCTGTTTCTCCGCCAGGTCCGCGGGCGCGGCCCACGCCGCGCCCGCCGCCAGCGCCATCGTCAGCGCGGCGGCCGTCCATCCACTGCCAGCCAGGCGCATCGGTCAGGCCTTTTTCGCCTTGCCTTGCGCAGCCACGGCGGCCATGGCGGCTTCGATTTCGGCCGGATCGCCCAGGTAGTAATGGCGCAGGGGGCGCAGATCGTCGTCGAGTTCGTAGACCAGCGGCTGCCCGGTGGGGATGTTCAGCCCCACGATATCGTCGTCCGAGATGCCGTCCAGGTGCTTGATCAGGGCGCGCAGGCTGTTGCCATGCGCCGAAATCAGCACGCGGCGGCCGGCGCGGATGGCGGGCGCGATCGACTCGTTCCAGAAAGGCAGGACGCGGGCCACGGTATCCTTCAGGCACTCGGTGGCGGGCAGTTGAGCCGCCGGTATGCGCGCGTAGCGGCTGTCGAAGCGCGGATGGCGCTCGTCGTCCACGGGAATGGGATCGGGCGCGATGGCGTAGGCACGACGCCAGATCAATACCTGTTCGTCGCCGAACTTGGCGGCGGTCTCGGCCTTGTTCAGGCCCTGCAGGGCGCCGTAATGCCGCTCGTTCAGCCGCCAGCTGTTGCCGATGGGGGTGTACATCGCGTCCATGGCGTCCAGCGCGATCCAGAGCGTGCGGATGGCGCGCTTCAGGACGGAGGTGTAGGCCAGGTCGAACGCGTAGCCCTCGCGCTTGAGCAGTTCGCCGGCGGCGCGCGCCTGTTCGCGGCCGGTATCGGTCAGGTCGACGTCGGTCCAGCCGGTGAAACGGTTTTCCAGATTCCACTGGCTTTCGCCGTGACGCATCAGAACGAGTTTGTGCATAGTGCGGTCGCTTGAAACAGAGTTGAAAGATGCCGGATTGGCATCATTTTATAATTGCCCGGTTATGCCCCTTCCGGACGGTCCCGCGCCGCCGCCCGCCGGGATGCGGCGCCCGGTGGGCCTTGATCGCCCATTAACCGTCATACTTCAGGACGTTCCGTGGATTTTGTGCATTTTCTGCTAGGTCAGAACAATATTTTCATCGTCGCCGCGGCGGTCGTGTCCGGCATCATGCTGGCCATTCCCGCGCTGCGCAAGACCGGCGGCGGATCCGCCATCGGAACGGCCGAAGCCATACAGATGGTGAACCAGCGGCAGGCGGTATGGGTGGACGTACGTCCGGCCGAACAATACCAGGCTGGGCACATCGCGCAGGCACGCAGCGTGCCGGCAGCGGACATCGACAAGAAATCCGCCGGCCTGCCCAAGAACAAGCCCCTGGTCGTGGTGTGTGAGCAGGGACGCGACGCCAGCCGCGCCGTGTCCAGGCTGAAAGCCCAGGGGTTCGCCGAAGTGGTGGCCCTGCAAGGCGGCATGAAGGCCTGGAGCCAGGCCGGCCTGCCCGTCACGCAGAAAGCCTGACGCGTATCCCGCCAGGGCGGGCGCCGGCGCCGACTGTCGCCCCTTCCGCTTTTCAACGTAGAGAAACGACGATGAAAAAAGTCCTGATGTACAGCTCCGCTGTCTGTCCCTATTGCATCCGTGCCGAAGCCCTGCTCAAGCAGCGCGGCGTCAGCGAGATCGAGAAGGTCCGCATCGACCTCGACCCGGCCCAGCGCGCCACGATGATGGAGCGAACCGGCCGCCGCACCGTGCCGCAGATCTATATCGGCGACACGCACGTGGGCGGCTACGACGACCTGGCCGCGCTGGACCGCGCCGACAAGCTGGTCCCCATGCTGGCCTGATTTGCTGGCCTGATTTGCTGGCCTGATTTCCGGCGCCGTCCGGCGGACGGCGCCTCCTTTGCCTGCCTCAGGCTTTACTCCCACCCTTTCCGGAATTCTTCATGGCCGATCAAACCAACCAGGCGGGCGACGACGCTCCGTCGTTCAATCTGCAGCGCGTCTACCTGAAGGACCTGTCGCTGGAAATGCCCAACGCGCCCCACGTATTCCTGGAACAGGACACGCCGCAGGTTGAGGTCAGCATCAACGTCGGCGGCCAGCGGCTGACCGAAACGCTGTTCGAGTCCACCGTCACCGTCACCGTCACCACGCGCGTCACCGACAAGGTGCTGTATCTGGTCGAAGGCACCCAGGCCGGCATTTTCGAGCTGGCCAACATCCCGGGCGAACAGCTGGACCCGCTGCTGGGCATCGTCTGCCCCACCATGATCTACCCCTATCTGCGCGCCAACGTGGCGGATGCGATCACCCGCACCTCGCTGCCCGCGCTGCATCTGGCGGAGGTCAACTTCCAGGCGCTGTACGAACAACGCATCGCCGAGATGCAGCAACAGCAGCAGCAATCCGGCAATGACTCCGGCATCATCCTGCCGCCCAATGTCACGCGCCAGTAATCCCGCGGACATGCCCCGTCCGCCCGCCGGCACCCAGGTGCCGCCGCGGGTGGCGGTGCTGGGCGCCGGCAGCTGGGGAACGGCGCTGGCGGCCGTGGCCGCGCGCCGTCGTCCCACCTTGCTGTGGGCGCGCCAGGCCGCGCAGGCCGACGCCATGAGCGCCACACACGAAAACGCCCGGTATCTTCCGGGCGTTTCTTTGCCTGCCTCGCTGGAAATCGGCAGCGACTTCGATCGCGCGCTTTCCATGACGGCCGCCGATGGCGGTGTGCCGCTGCTCATCCTTGGCGTGCCGGTGGCGGGGCTGGAAGCCATGTGCCAGGACCTGGCGCGGCGCCTGCCCGCGCTGGGCTGCGCCGGCTGGCACGTGGTCTGGACCTGCAAGGGCTTCGACGAATCCCAGGGCCGGCTACCGCATGAAATCGCGCTGGCGACGCTGGCCGACACCCCGGGCGTCCGCGTCGGCGTGCTGTCGGGACCGAGCTTCGCGCGTGAAGTCGCGCAAGGCCTGCCTGTCGCGTTGACGGTCGCCAGCGGCGACGCCGCCCTGTGCGCGGCCACCACGGCCGCGCTGCATGGCGGCGCGGTGCGGGTGTATGCCGGTTCCGACGTCGCCGGGGTGGAAGTCGGCGGCGCGATGAAGAACATCATTTCCATCGCCTGCGGTATCTCCGACGGCCTGATGCTGGGCACCAACGCGCGTGCCGCGCTGATCACCCGGGGCCTGGCCGAGATGACCCGCCTGGGCGTGGCGCTGGGCGCCCGCGCGGATACGTTTTCCGGGCTGACCGGCCTGGGCGATCTCGTGCTGAGCGCGACCGGCGAACTTTCGCGCAACCGCCGGGTAGGCCTGGACATCGGCGCCGGCCGCAAGCTGGCCGACATCCTGGCCGGGGGCATGACCGCCGAAGGCGTGCGCGCGGCCCGCTCGGCCCTGGCGCGCGCGCGCGCCCTGAATGTCGACCTGCCCATTACCGCCGCGGTCTGCGCGGTGCTTTTCGACGGCGTGTCTCCCATGACGGCCGTGTCCACCCTGCTGGCGCGCGACGCCCGACCGGAAAGCGGAGACCTGCGCGTGCCCGACTAAGCGCCTGCCCCCGGCAGGCCGTTCACCCCAAAACAGCGCACGATCGCCCGACGCGATCGGCCATCCAAGCCAAAGGAGAAATCGATGTTCCTGTTCAATCCCGGCCCCCATGGCGCACGCCTGCCACGGCTGTGGCTGGCCCTGGCCAGTATCGCCACGGCGCTGACGCTGGGCGCGCCCGCGCATGCGGAATGGCCGGAGCGCCCCATCGACATGATCGTCCCCTTCCCCGCGGGGTCGTCTCCGGACCTGCTGGCGCGCATCGTGTCCGAACCGCTTTCGCAGGCCCTGGGCAAGCCCATCATCGTGCAGAACAAGCCGGGCGCCGGCGGCAACATCGGCACCCGCCTGGCCGCCGAGGCCAAGCCCGATGGCTACACGATGCTGTTCACCATCAACGGCCCGTTGACGACGGCGCCGACGCTGTATCGCAAGACGCTGGGCTACGATCCCTTCACCGATCTGGCGCCGGTCACGCTGGTGGCGACCAGCCCGAACGTACTGGTGGTGCCCAGCAGCCTGGGCATCAAGACCGTGGAACAGTTCGTCAAGCTGGCCAAGGAAAGGCCGGGCGCCCTGAATTACGGCTCGGTCGGCCCCGGCAGCGCGTCCCAACTGGCCATGGAAATGTTCAAGGGCCAGGCCGGCCTGGATATCGCCCACATTCCCTATCCCGGCTTTCCGCAGGTGATCAGCGCGATCATCGCGGGCGACATCCAGTCGTCCTTCATGGTGCCGGCCATCGCGATGCCGCAAGCCCGCAACGGCAAGGCGACGGTGCTGGCCGTCACCAGCCTGGAACGCACCGAGACGCTGCCGGACGTGCCCACCATGGCCGAGCAGGGCTATCCAGGCTTCGAGGCGATCTCGTGGGATGCGATCCTGGTGCCGGCCGGCACGCCCAGCGGCGTGGTGGAAAGGCTCAACAGCGAGCTGGCGCGCATCATCAGCAGCGACAAGGTGCGCGAGCAGATGGCGGTGCAGTACTTCACGCCCGCGCCTTCGTCGCCCGAGCAATTGTCCACCCGCATGCGGGACGAGAAGGCGCGCTGGGATGCCGTGATCGAGAAGCTGAACCTGTCGCTGGATTGATCGCGCCGGGTTGATCGCGGCGGGTCCGCGATCAGGCGGCCGCGGGCGCCGGCGGCACGGCGGGCGCCGCCGGAGACACCGAAGCCGGAGCCGACGCCGGGTCCGCCTGGGTGTCCGGCACGGCTTCCACCGGCGACGAACGTTCCGCATAGCGATTCATCGGATTGTTCGCGTCGAACGACCTGCCGGAATTCAACAGGGCCTGCTGGTAGTACCGGTAGATAAAGCGGTTTTCCTCGCCGATCGTGCTGGTGACGGCGTCGGTCTTGAGGAAGTCGTCCATGTGGCCTTCGTACCGGCCCAGCCGGGCCAGCATCTTGTGCATGTGCGTCTGGTTCAGGCGCGCCCACGCGGCGTCGTAAGTGGTGAAGTCGCCGGTATCCGGGCCGGACCACATGCCCCCGTCTCTTTTGATCAGGCTGTCCAGGGACTGCTTGATGCCTTCATAGTCCTTCTTGGAATCACGGTCGAACTTGTCCGACAGACGCACGAGCAGATAGGCGTGGCTGCGCGCTTCCGGCTCCTGCTCAACCGCCTCGCGCAGCGCCGCCCAGCCACGATAGGCCGTCTGTTGCCATTCCATGGAAGCGCGCGGCATCTGGCGCCCGATGTCGACGAATTTGTTGCGCCACCAGTCCTGCACGGTGGTGACCCAGGCGAAGCGCGGCGCCTTGAACCGCATATCCGGGCAAGGCTCCTGCAGATTCCGGTACAGGTTCTTGAGCGCATCCGGCCCCAGCGTCGCCACCGCACGGGAGAATTCCATGCGCAGGTAGCGGTCGCAGGCTTTGGCGGGAAACTGGCTGGCCGCGAAGTGGGCGCGCAGGTCGTCCGCCGCGATCAGCATATCGCGGAACGTGCGCCGCACTTCCTGCGCATCGGCGGGATAGCGCTCCAGGGGCTTGAACGCGTCCTGTATGCGCTGGTACAGGTGGCCCGTGTGATACGAAAAGCGCGCATGCTCCATCCTGGCGCTGCTGCCGATCACCAGGTAGCCGGCCCAGAACGAGACCTTGTCCCACACCTTCCGCAACGGACCGCGCTTCTTTACCAATAGCGCGCCTTCCACGGCGTCGAAGTCCGTCAGGTCGCGCCAGCGCGTCCTGCTGCCTTCGCTGGGGGGCAGCGCGTCGCCTTTCAGGATCACATGCATTTCCTGCAACAGGCGGCGATACTGCGGCACCATCAGGTCGCCGTTCGCGGTGATGCGGCCGATGCCCGCCATCAACGCGTCCAATACGGCGTCCTTTCGCCAGGTCGTCGTTTCCAGCAGTGTGGCGCGCACGTCCGCCGGGGCGCGCTCCATGATCAGGCGCGACAGATAGGCGGTGCGCTGGTCGTCGCCGCGCATGGACAGGCACATGCCGCGCAACAGGGCATGCACGGCATTCTTGCCTTGCAGGTACAGATCCAGCTGATCGGGCAGGGGCACTTCGTCATCGGCGCAGCCGCGATCGCTCATGCCCTGGATCGCATTCGATTCGATGCGCCGGGCCAGCGCGGCCAGTTCGCGCAGCGGCTCGATTTCATAGCGGCGCATGCGTTCGTCGTTGACGGCCTCGCGCCAGGCTTCGAACACGCCCGCGGACTTGATGCGATCGGCCTGGATCAGGATGGCGCCCATGTACCCGCCGGGCGACGCGGCGCGGCAGACCTCGTCGAAGGCGTTGTCGGAAAGGCCGCGCAGGGCCCGGCCCACATGGCGCTTGATGAAGTGCTGGGTTTCGGCGGTCGTGGGCGGCAGCAGGTCCAGGTCGCGCGCCAACTGGCGCATCCAGTCGTCGCGGCCGGGATTGGGCAGGCGCTTGACCCCGTCGATCCGGTCGAGCATGCCCGCGCAGGGTCGGGCTTTTTCGCTTTGGAAATCCGCCAGGGCCTGGTCCCACTGGCCAAGTTCCGATGGACGCTTCCGGCGCAGGGACTCGCCGCTTTCGATCAGGGTGCGGCATTGGTCTATGGTGCTTTCCAGGGACTCGCTGGTGGGGACCTTGCCGCGCAGCCTGGCCAGTTCGTGCGCGAGGCGGTCGGCGTTGGCTTCTTCCTGGCCATGCGTCCACAGGCGATCGATGAGCTGCGCGGCTTCTTCCAGGGTCGGCCTGGAGGACAGCCCGGTGACTTCCCTGCCCTTCTGCAGCAGGCTTTCGAGCAGGCCCGGCCCGTGGCCGCTATCCACACGCGCCTGCGCCACGGAAAGCGTCGGCAGGCCGCCGCACAGGTGGGTGCTGTCCTTTTCAAGCTGGCGGCGTACGTCCTTGCGGCATTTGATGACGGCGGCTTCGATGCGGCCGAGCTTCTTGAGCGTGGCCTTGACGGTGGGCCGCGCTTTCTTGAACGCCTTTTTGTGCGTGCGCAGGTCCGCGATATCGCCGTCGAGCTGGCGCCGCGCCAGTTCCTGCGCGGGATCCATCGCCGCCTTGATCGCGAGCCGGCGCATGGCGCCGGTGCTACCGGGCGCCAGCTTTTTCAGGACGCGCATGCCGGCGTGGATGCATGCGTGCTCCACCTTGGCAACCGCCTTGCCGATATGTTTTTGCAGCCGGCTTTCGGCCGTTTTCACGGCGACCACGCAGCTGTTCACCGCCGGCGTGCCGGCGTGGCCGACGCGCCCGTCGTGCCCGTCGTGCCCGTCGTGACGAGGCCTGCGCTTGGCGGACCTGGCCACGAATTGCCTGCCGTCCTCCGGTGCCGTGCCGGCAAGCGACGAGGCGGAGTTCAGGCGGCCGCGTGCGTGGGATTGGGTGCGGTCGTCCTGGACGAGCGAGCCAGCGCCGGAAGTGGGATAGACGGGCATGATGCGATCCTTCTGCTGCGGTTGGACACGACGCGGCCGCCGACGGCACTTTCCGATCTGTTCCGGTCGTTGCCGCGGCCATCTGTATCGCGATGGTCGTGTGATGGGTACACACCGCATATGCACGGTTCCGCGGAACAGCGCGCGCGCGTTCGACGCACCGGCGGAATGCGATGCGGATCGTCGCGATATTCCACGCAAGCGTTGAAGTTTTATTTACCGCCGGCGTGTTGCCGGTCGCGGCGCGCTAGATGCCGCCGGTATAGCCGGCCTGCCGCCAGGCTTCGAACACGACCACCGCCACCGCGTTGGACAGGTTCAGGCTGCGCTGGCCCGGACGCATCGGCAGGCGCAGGCGCTGGGCGGGCCCAAACAGGGCCAGTTGCGCCTCCGACAGGCCCGCGGTTTCGCGTCCGAAGACGAACACGTCGCCCGGCTGGAAGGCGGCGCCGGCGAAGGAATGCTCGGTACGCGTGGTGAAGGCGAACACGCGATCCGGCGCAGCGCCGGTCGCGGCGATGGCGGCGGGCAGCGATGCATGCAGGCGCACCGGCCGCCACTCGTGATAGTCGAGGCCGGCACGGCGCAGGCGCGCATCATCCAGTTCGAATCCCAGCGGCTGCACGAGATGCAGCTGGGCGCCCGTATTGGCGCACAGGCGGATCGCGTTGCCGGTATTGGGCGGGATTTCGGGTTCGACAAGGATGACGTGATACATGACTGGGGACATGCCGCGCCGGGCGCGGCGGAGCCTAGGGCAGGTGATATTGTGCCAGTACACCGCCCGCATCCGCGGGCGCCCGCGCGGCGACCAGCCCGATGACACTGGCGGCGCCGGCCGCGCGCAGCGCCAGCGCGGCGGCGTGCAGGGTGCTGCCGGTGGTCATCACGTCGTCCACCACCGCGACGGTGCAGGGCGGAACGGCCGTCGGGCAGACGTAGGCATCGCGCGCGACGTGCGAACGGGCCTCGCGCGACAGCGTGCTCTGCTTGGGGCCGTCGCGCCCGCGCGCCAGCCAATGCGGGCGCAGCGGCAGGCCCGTCCGTCGTGCCAGCGCGCGCGCAAGTTCGGCGGCCGGGTTGAATCCCCGGCGCCGGAGCGAGGTCCGCGACGAAGGAATGGGAACGAGGACCGTGCCCGGCGCCAGCGCGGCCGGTGCGCTGGAGAAGTTGCGCAGGATCAGGTCGGCCAGCGGTTCGGCCAGGGCGTAGCGCAATTCGATCTTGTAGCGGGTGATCAGCATGTCCCCCGGCGATTCGTAGTCGAATCCGGCGTACACGGCCGCCAGCGGCGACGGCCGCCGGGCGCAATCCGGGCAAGACGTCCGCCCCGGCCGCAGGCGCAGGGCGCATCGCCGGCAGCGCGGCTGGCCGTCGCGCATGGTGGCGATGACGTCGCCCACGCAAGGCGGACACGGCCGTCCGGCCGCCGCCGGCCCGCCGCACATGGGGCAGTCCGTGGCGATGCGCGAGACCATGCGGTCCCGGGCGGCGCGCCACCCGCGAACCAGCCTGGACGCGCCGGCCGCGAACCCATCCATGTCGATCCCCCACGGACAATTCCCGCGACGCCGCATGGCCCTTGGCGGGCGCGGGCGCGGCGGTGCGCAATAATGAGGGGCTTATCTCATCACATCCGCGCGGGGCCCCGGGCTCCGACGCGACCGAAATGTCCCAGACCCCGCCCGATCTCCCCATCGTCAGCGCCCACGTGGCGCGCCAGTTTGCCCGCCGCGGGGATCTGGAAAATGCCCAGTTCCTGTATGGCGAAATCGGCCGGCGCATGCTGGACCGCCTGCGCTACATCCGGGCACAACCCGCCTTGCTGCTGGACGCGGGCTGCGGCGCCGCCGCCAGCCTGCCACTGCTGCAGGAACGCTATCCGGATGCCGCCTACATCGGGCTGGATAGCTGCGGGCCCTTGCTCGACATCGCGCGCCAGCGGAACGCGCCCCGCCGCGGCGGGCTGCTCGGCCTGGCCGCCCAATTGGTCGGGCGCGGCGACAAGGCGGCCGCGCCCCGCTTCGTCCAGGCCGACCTGTCCGACACCGGCCTGGCGCCGGAATCACTGGACCTGGTCTGGTCCAACCTGGCCCTGCATTGGCATCCGCGTCCCCATGCGGCCCTGGCCGAATGGCGGCGCGTGCTCAAGGTGAACGGGCTGGCGATGTTTTCCTGCCTGGGCCCCGGCACGCTGCGCGAGCTGCGCCAGGCGGTCGCCGACGCGGGCCTGGCCACGGCCACGCCGTCTTTCGTGGACATGCACGATTTCGGCGACTTGCTGGTGGAAAACGGTTTTGCCGATCCCGTCATGGACCAGGAAACCCTGACGCTCACCTATCGGACGACGGACAGGCTGCTGGAAGACGTGCGCGCGCTGGGCGGCAATCCGATCGCGGGACGCAAGGCGTCGCTGGCCACCCGGGCCTGGCGCGACCGGCTATGCAAGGCGCTGGAAGCCCAGCGCCGCGCGGACGGCACGATCGCGTTGACGATAGAAGTCGCCTACGGCCACGCCTGGCGAGCGGCGGCGCGGCAGGCCGCGCCGGGAGAAACCCGCTTGTCCGTCAGCGCGATCGGGGGCCGGCGGCAGCCTGGCCCCTGACATACCTGACATCGGCCTGGGGGGGCTCAGTGCAGGCGCCGCGGCACCACCCCGGGCTCGGCAAGCGTCTGCACGCCCACCCCGCCCAGCGGTTCTGAATTGGCGCGGACGCGCCGGCGCAGCACCGACGTCGGATCGGTGCCGGCCATGCCGACCAGGCCGCTGTCGCCACGGAAGGCGCCCGTCATGGATTCGACCACCGACGGCAGGTCGCGCAGTCGGTGGAACTGGGCGCGCAGCCATCGCGCGTCGTTGCCGGCACGCAGCGCGTCGTCGCGCAGCGACGTCAGCATATCGGCGGTGCCGAGCTCGTCGGCCACCGGCATCAGGCGGCCGAACAGCCCGCGCAGATGGTCGATCAGCCGCAGGCGCTGGCCTTCGCCCGTGACGTAGCTGCCCTGCAAACCGAAGCGGCAGGCCTGGAAATGATTGCTGCGATAGGCCAGCCACAAGCCGCCTTCCGGCGCGGGGTCGCGCTGCAGCAGCACCGCCAGCGCCTGGGCGAACGCCGCCAGCTGGCAGGCGCGCTCGACGGTCAGCGGCGTGTCGCACACGCGGATTTCCACGGTGCCGAAATCCGGCTTGGGACGGATGTCCCAGTACAGGTCCTTGATGCTTTCCGCCAGCCCCAGGTTGCGCAACTGCGCCAGATGGGCCTCGAACTGGTACCAGTCCGTGACCTCGGGCGGCATATGGCCCGCCAGGGGAAAACTGTTGACCGCGTTCAGGCGGCAGCACGAGAACAGCGTATCCACGCCTTCGTAATAGGGCGAGGAAGCCGACAAGGCGATGAAGTGCGGCACGTAGGCCGACAATTGCCGCGTCAGCTTGATGGCCTGGTCGCCGCTTTTGACGCCCAGGTGGATATGCTGGCCGAAGACGGTGAACTGCCGCGCCAGGTAGCCGTACATCTCGGCCAGGTACTGGAATCGCGGCGTATCGGAAATCGAGCGCTCCTGCCACCGCATGAAGGGGTGGGCGCCGCCACCGGCGACGGAAACGCCCACGGCGTCCGCCGCTTCGCACAGCGCGGCGCGCATTTCGCGCATTTCGGCCAACAGGCCCACGGGATGTTCGTGCACCGAGGAATTCAGTTCGATCATGGACCGGGTGATCTCCGGCTTGACCCGGTCGGCGATGGGATGGTCGGCCATCTGGGCCAGCAATTCGTCCGAAGCAGCAGTCAGGTCAAATGTCCGCGGATCGATCAGTTGCAGTTCGAGTTCTATGCCCAGCGTATTGGGGGCGGAAGGGACGAAGGGGATCTGTTCCATTTCCTGCTCCTATGTATCTTATGGTGGGGGACGGCGCCAGGCGCATCCTGGGCCCGGCCCGGCGGAACCTGAGGTCCGGGGCGGTGCCGAGCGGTGTCTGGTGGGTCACGCGAAGCCGCAGTTTAGCCGCCCGTTGCGGTCATAAACGGTGAAAATCGTGACATTAATGCGCAACAACGCGTAACCCGATGGCTTCTCCCCCTTATCTCGTAAGCAAGCACTCACAAGCGAGGGTATCTCCGGAGACGGTCAGCGGCGCCAGAAGGCAGGCGTAAAAAGCAGTAGCACCGTGAAAAGCTCCAGCCGGCCTATCAGCATGCCGAAGGTGCAGAGCCAGGTCTGGAAGTCGGTCAGGATGGCGAAGCTTCCCATGGGGCCTATCGGCCCCAGCCCCGGACCGGTATTGTTGACGCTGGCCACCACCGCGCTGAAGGCGACCACCGGATCCAGGCCGGAGATCAGCATCAGTATGGTCAGCACGGCAATGGACATGCCGTAGAACAGCATGAAGGCCAGGACGGAAGTCATCACGCGGTTGTCCACCACCCTGCCCCGCAGGCGCACCGGGCTGACCGCGTGCGGATGCAGCATGGTCACCAGCTCGGTGCGCGCCTGCTTGGCCAGCAGGATGGCGCGGATCATCTTGATGCCGCCGCCGGTGGATCCGGCGGAGGTGGCCACGCCCGACAGCAGCAGCATCAGCAGCGGGGCGAACAAGGGCCACTGCGTGTAGTCCACGTTCGCGTACCCGGTCGTGGTGATGACGGACACCGCGTTGAAGACGCCGTAGCGCAGGGCTTCGCCGGGCGTTCCGTAGACGCCATCGACATACAGGAACACCGAGATCGCCAGCGCGGCGCCCAGGGTCACGGCCAGGTAAGGGATGGTCTGCGGACAGGTCAGGTAGGGCCGCGCGCTGCGCGCCTGCCACGCGCTGAAGTGGGTGGCGAAGTTCACGCCGGCGATCAGCATGAAGACGATCGCGACGATTTCCACCGGCACCGAATCGAAATGCGCGAAGCCGTCGTCCCAGGTGGAAAAACCGCCCAGGCCCATGGTAGTGGCCATGTGGCACCAGGCCTCGAACCAGGGCAGCCCCGCCACGCGGTAGGCCACCAGGCACAGCAGGGACAAGCCGAAGTAGATGGCGTAAAGGGCCTTGGCCGTGCTGGCGATGCGGGGGGTGAGCTTTTCGTCCTTGATCGGTCCCGGCGTCTCGGCGCGGAACACCTGATGCCCGCCCACCCCCAGCAGCGGCAGGATGGCCACCGCCAGCACCAGGATGCCCATGCCGCCCAGCCAGACCAGCGTCGCGCGCCACAGGTTGATCGAAGCCGGCAGGCGATCCAGCCCGGTCAGCGCGGTGGCGCCGGTGGTCGTCAGGCCGGACATCGCCTCGAAATAGGCATCGGTGAACGACAGCGGCGTGCCCGCGCGGTGGAAGTAGATCAACAGCGGCATGGCGGCCAGCGCCGGCAGCACGGTCCAGACCATGGAGACCAGCACGAAACCGTCGCGGGGACGAAGCTCCGTGCGATGGCGGTGGGTCGCCGCCCACAGGAGGCCGCCCGCCGCCATGGAGATCAGGGCGGCGTCGACGAAGGCGGCCAGCGCCGCGTCGCCGGTATAGACCGCCAGGCCCAGCGGCAGGATCATGGTCAGCGAGAACAGCGCCATGATCAGGCCCAGCAGGTTGAACACGGCCGCCAGGCGGCCATCAAGGATACGAAGGGCTGGCATGGGCGCCGTAGGGTTCAGAAGAAGGACGCGGACACCTGGAACAGCTTTTCCACGCGGGCCATCTGGTTGCGGCCCGGCACGAAGACGATGACATGGTCGTCCTGCTGGATGACGGTATCGGGGTCCGGCATGATGATTTCGTCTTCCCGGACCAGGGCGCCGATGACCGCGCCCTTGGGCAGGCGCACCTGGCAGACCTGGCGGCCGACCACCCGCGAGGTTTTCTGGTCGCCATGGGCGACAGCTTCCAGGGCTTCGATCACGCCCTGCCGCAGCCGGTGCACCGCGACCACGTCGCCGCGCCGCACGTGGCGCAGCAGTTCGCTCATGGTGGCATGGGAAGGCGAGACGGCCACGTCGATATGGCTGCCCTGCATCAATTCCCCATAGGCCTGGCGATTGATCAGCGCGATGACGCGGCGCGCCCCGAGGCGCTTGGCCAGCAGCGACGACATGATGTTGTCCTCGTCGTCGCTGGTCAGCGCCAGCCAGGTATCCATGTCCTCGATGTTCTCGCGTTCCAGCAGGCCTTCGTCGGTGGCGTTGCCATGCAGCACCAGGACGTTGGAGGGCAGCTTTTCCGCCAGGTACTGGCAACGGGCGGCGCCGTGCTCGATGATGCGCACGCTGTAGTTTTCCTCGGCCAGTTCCTGCGCCAGGCGCAGGCCGATGTTGCCGCCGCCGGCGATCATGATGCGGCGCGCGGTCTTTTCCGCCGAGCGCAGCTGGCGCACCGCGCGGCGCGCATGCCGCGTGTCGGCCACGACCACGACTTCATCGCCGGGCTGGATGACGGTGCCGCGGCCCGCCTGCAGCGGCCGGCCATCCCGCATGATGTCGACGATGCGCGCCGAGACGTCGGGCCAGACCTCCGGCAGCGCCTCCAGCGGCCGGTTGGCCATGGCGCTGCCGCGACCGACGCGGGCCGTCACCACGCTGACGCGGCCGCCCGCGAACTCGACGACCTGCAGGGCTTCGGGAAATTCGATCAGGCTGTGCAGATAGGTGGTGACGCTGCGTTCCGGACTGATCAGGGCGTCGATGCAGAAGCCGTCGTCGCCGAGCAGTTCAGGGTGTTCGGCGACATCCGACGACCGGACGCGCGCAATGCGGCGCGGAATGTTGAACACCTGCCGCGCGATGCGGCATGCCACCAGATTGACGGTATCCGAGGCGGCGCAGGCGATGAAGAGATCGGCGTCCTCCGCGCCCGCCTCACGCAGGACGGACACCTGCGCGCCGTCGCCGCGCAGGCCGCGCAGGTCGCAACGTTCCTGCAGGTCCTGCAGGTTGCGCGCGTCGGTATCGATGACGGTGATGTCGTTCTGCTCGGACACCAGGTTTTCGGCCACGCTCGTGCCCACCCGTCCCGCGCCGACGATCAGGATCTTCATGTACTGCGCTTGCGCGCCGACTCGATGCCCAGCTGCTTGAGCTTGCGGTAAAGGTGGGTGCGCTCCAGGCCGGTCTTTTCCGAGACCCGGGTCATGCTATGGCTTTCGCGCACCAGGTGGTATTCGAAGTAGATGCGTTCGAAGGCGTCGCGCGCTTCGCGCAAGGGCTGGTCCAGCGAGATGCTGCCCAGCAAGCCGTTGGACCCGGCGGGCGTTTCGGCGGCGGCGGACGGCAGGGAGGGCACGTCCAGTTCGTCTTCCAGCGGCACGGCCGACAGGGCGGCCGCGGGCGCGGGTTGCGGCACGCGGCCACGCGCCAGCGCTGCCGAAATAGTTTTTAACAACCGCTGCAGCGTAATGGGCTTTTCGAGAAAATCGAGCGCCCCGATGCGGGTGGCCTCGACCGCGGTATCGATGGTGGCGTGGCCGCTCATCATGATGACCGGCATGTCCAGCAGGCCTTGCGAGCCCCATTCCTTGAGCAGGCTCACGCCGTCGGTATCGGGCATCCAGATGTCCAGCAGGACGAGGTCGGGACGCGAACGTAGGCGAGCGGCACGGGCCTGGGCCGCATTTTCGGCCAGTTCGACCGTGTGTCCTTCGTCGTACAAGATTTCTGACAGAAGCTCGCGAATGCCAACTTCGTCATCAACCACCAGAATTCTGGCCATAAACCCGTCCACCTATTGCGTAGCCGCATTATCCTGTTGTTGTGCGGTTGCGTCCAGAGTATCGACCCCGCCCGCCAGGCGGGTCAACAGTATCGAAATGCGCGCCCCGCCTTCGCGCCGGTTCGCCAGATCGATGCGCCCGCCATGCTCTTCCACGATCTTGCGGACGATCGCCAATCCTAACCCAGTCCCGTGCGCCTTGGTGGTCACGTAGGGCTCGAAGGCCCTTTGCATGACCTGCGGCGAGAAGCCCGGGCCGGTATCGGCCACCGTGAAACGCAGGGCCAATTGCTCTTCGCCATCGCCCTGGCGCGCGCGGGTCAGCTGCGTGGACACGCGGACCTTGCCCTCCTGCTGGCCGGTAATGGCATCGCGCGCATTGGCCAGCAGGTTGTGTATGACCTGCCGCAATTGCGTGGGATCGCCTTCGATGGGCGGCAGGCCGGGCTCCAGGGCGACTTCCAGATTGAGCGAATTGACATGATCGCGCATGAGACCTTCGACCGGATCCCAGCCGTACAGGGTCAGGACGTCGGAGACCAGTTCATTGAAGTCGATGCGCTTCATGACGGCCGGCGGCGTACGCGCGAATTCACGGAAATCGTCGACCATGTGCTTGAGCGAGGCGACCTGGTTGACGATGGTGTTGGTGGAGCGCTCCAGCATGCTCCTGTCCTTGGGCTCCAGGCGGTCGGCGAGCTTCATGGCGAGGCGTTCCGCCGACAGCTGGATGGGGGTCAGGGGGTTCTTGATCTCGTGCGCCAGTCGGCGCGCGACTTCGCCCCAGGCGACGGCGCGGTTGGCCGACATCAGTTCGGTGATGTCGTCGAACACCACCAGATAGCCGTTGCCCCGGCCATCCACGCGCAGATGGGTGCCGCGCGCCAGCAACGTGGCGGCCTGCTGGGCCGCGGGGTGGCTGGCGGCGGGACTCAGCTGGATTTCGAACTGCTGCTGCCAGTGCAGGCGCTCCGACCCCACGGCGGTGTGCGCGGCAAAGGCCTGCCGGACGATTTGCGCGAAGGGCAGCATGCCCTCGACGGTTTCCAGGGGCCGGCCGATGACCGAGCGCAGGTCGGCCTGCAGGATGGTCTGCGCGCCCTGGTTCACCGTGGTGACACGGAATCCTTCGTCGAATACCAGCACGCCGGAGGACAGGTTCGACAGCACGCTTTCCAGGTAGACGTTGGAGCGCTCCAGCTGCTGGCGGTTGCTTTCGACCATGCGGCGCGCTTCGTCCAGCTGGCGCGTCATGGCATTGAAGGAGCGCGTCAGCTGGCCGACTTCGTCACGTTCCGGGGGTTCGGGCAGGGGCCGGTAATCGCCGATGCCCACCGCCTGCGTGCCGGCGGCCAGGCGCAGCAGCGGACGCACCAGCCGCTTGGACAGCGACAGCGCGACGGCGATGGCGGTGAAGACCGACACCAGCAGGGCCAGCGTCAAGGTGATGCCATAGAGCTTGCGCAGGCCCAGCCGCGACAGCGCCAGCTCCTGGTAGTCGCGGAACCCCTGCTGCACGCGGTTGGCGTTGTGCGCGATCTGGTCGGGTACCGGCTGCACCAGTTGCAGCCAGCGGGGTTCGCCGCCGGCGCTGCCCAGGGTGTCGAAGCGGTCGGGCGAGATCAGCGGGATCACCACCCGCAGGTGCAGGCCGCCCTGCCCCCGGTCCAGCGGATCGTCGGCTTCGGCCGCGGAATAGCCGCGCGACAGGCGCAACTGGTTCAGCACCGTGGCGGGCGGCAGTTCCGGCAGCAACTGGCCGTACTGGCTGGTGGAAAAGGCGATCATGCGGCCGCCGCCCGTGAATACCAGGGCTTCCTGCACACCGTTGGCTTCGCGCAGGCGGGTCAGCGTCAAGGCGATGTTGGCTTCGCTGGAGCGGTTCAGTTCCGTGGCCATGGAACGCGCCCGCGCATCCAGGTCGGCCAGCAGCGAGTCCAGCGCGGCGCGGCCCAGGTTCAGGCCGGATTCCAGGGCGCTGTCGACCCGCACGTTGAACCAGGACTCGATGGACCGCGACATGAACTGCACCGACAAGGTGTAGATCAGGGCGCCCGGCACCACGCCGATCAGCGTGAAGGCCAGGGCGAAGCGCGCCGTGAGCCGTGCGCCGAACTGGCGCCGCCGGATCTGGCGCACGAGCTTGACGGTCAGCGCCACCACCCAGGCGAACAGCGCCAGCGCGACCACGCCGTTCAGCAGCAGCAGCGCGTCGTAGTAGCGCGCCAGGCGCGAGGCATTGCCGGTGGACCAGGCCAGCAGGCCCAGCAGCAGCATGCCGGCCAGCGCACCCGCGACCAGGGCGATGCGCAGGAGCAGCCTCATCGCTTGTCTCCCGCGGGATCGGCGAGGGCGAAGTCGAAGTCCTTCCACGGCGTGGCCACGGACCAGGAACTACTGTTCAGGGCGTTGACCTGGAAGGGCCGCGCCAGCATCGACGTATCCAGGCGCAGGCGCAGGCGGCCGTCGTAGCGCACGCCGGTCGCCAGGTCGGCGGCGTCGGCCACGGCCCAGCCGCGTATGTGGCGCACCATGTCCATGGCGGCGTCCAGCGACTGCACCGGCAGATTCAGTTCGCCGACGCCGGCGCGCCATTGGCGCGTCAAGGCGTTGTAGACGATGCGCCAGGTCATGTTGGTGTCGGCCACCGTGGTGTCCAGCCACCACCAGCGCGAACGCGTGATGACGACGTCGGCGGTGAAATACAGCGGCACGCCGCGTTCGGCCGCCTCGCGCAGCTGGTCGTTCAGTTCGACGCGGATGTCGGCGTCGATTTCCACCTTGCCATTGCGGATGACAGGATCGACGTTGACGACCTTGGGATCGGCGGCGTGCGCGATCCCCGCCCACGGCAGCGATAGCGCGGTGGCCAGCAAGAGCACGAACAGGCGCGTGGATATGGGCATACGATGAATCAGCGCTGCAACCCCTTTATTCTTGGCGATTCAGCTGGCCTTGGCAAACAAGGCATAGAAAAAGCCGTCATGTTGTGTCGTGTCTGTTGCGCCGGACGCGACGGGCAGCAACTGCCCGGGCGCTTCCAGACGCCGCGCGTCGGCGTGGCGGGCGGCGAAGGCCGTGGCCTGGCGCTCGCCTTCATCGGGAAATACCGAGCAGGTCACGTACAGCAGCCGGCCGCCCGGCGCCACGGTGCGCCATAGCGCATCGACGATACGGGCCTGCAGCTTGACGGTGCGCGCGACGTCGTCGGGCCGCCGCAGCCAGCGGATGTCCGGGTGCCGCCGGACGATGCCCGACGCGGTGCATGGGACGTCCGCCAGCACGGCATCGAAAGGCTTGCCGTCCCACCAGGCGCCCAGGTCGGCGGCATCGGCGGCGCGCAGCGCGACGCGCGGCGCGTCCAGGCCCAGCCGGCGCAGGTTGTCGCCCACGCGCTGCAGGCGGCCCGCGTCGGCGTCCAGGGCCAGCAGGTCGATATCGGCCAGCTCGAGCAGGTGGGCCGTCTTGCCGCCGGGCGCGGCGCAGGCGTCCAGCACACGCATGCCATCGGCTGCACCCAGGAGCGGCGCGGCCAGCTGCGCCCCGGCGTCCTGGACCGACCACCAGCCGTCGTCGAAACCCGGCAGGCGCTGCACCGGACGGGGCTGGTCCAGCATGATGCCCATGTCGGCCACCGGTTGCGCGCCGATGCCGGCCGCCTGGAATGCGTCCAGCACCTGCTGCCGCGTGGCGCGGCGGCGATTGACCCGCAAGGTCAGCGGGGATGGGATGTTGGCGCCCGCCAGTATGGATTCCCAGTGTTCCGGGTAAGCCGATCGCAGCTTGTCCACCCACCATTGCGGGTGGTTCCAGCGCGCCTCGATCTGGCGCGCGAGCTGCGGCAGCAGGGTGTCCCGGTCGCGCAGGAAGGAGCGCAGCACGCCGTTCACCAAGCCTTTCAGCGGCTCGACGCGGGGCATGCCGGCGGCGGCCTGCACGGCCTGGTCGACGACGGTGTAAGGCGCGTACACCGGCGCCGAGGTCCCGGAAGGCGCGGTATCCGGCAGCAGCAGCGTCAGGCTGACCAGCAACAGCGCTTCGGCCAGCGGCTCCGGAGGCGTGCGCGGCGCCAGGATGCGGCGCAGGGCGCGCGCTTCTCCCAGCCGGCGCATGGCATGGAAGGAAAGCGCCTGCGTGCCGGCGCGCAAGGGCGCCGGGACCTCGGCGATGGCGTCGGTCATGGAACGGCCCGCCAATACCGCCCGCGCGACCGCGGCGCTTTCCGCAAGGAGATCGCGCAACGGCGCCGCGGCCGCGGGGGATGACGTCGGGTCTGGCATGGGGAAGCGATAAGGCGGGGTGGGTAACCCCGTAATGGTACCTGCTCGCGGGCGGCGGAACCGGCGTTCAGAACCGATAGCTGATTCCCACGATGCCAAAGGCCGAGGTGCGGCGCTCGACGATGGGACTGTCGCGCGCGTCGCCCAGCAGACTGCGCACGCCCAGCGTGGTGGACAGGCTCCATTGCGTATCCAGGGCGTAGCGCCAGTTGGCGTACAGCGTGGCGGAACGAAAACCCGCGCCCGCCGAATAGCTTCCCAGCCCGGCCTCGCTGCGCGCGGACTCCGCGCTGCTGACGCCGAACCACGTCGACATGTCGTCATGGCTGCCCCAGGTCGTCTCCGCGCCCAGCCGCACGGCGTGGGGCCCGGACTGCCAGACGGCATAGGATCCGTTCAGCTCCACGCGGGTGCCATAGCCCGACCGCAAGGCCTGGATCGCGGTGGCGGTCACGCGCCAGCGGCCCGGCTGCCAGCGCACGAAAGCGCCCGCGGTGGCATGGGTGTCGATATCGTCCAGGCCTTCCAGGCGGTCGTAATCGTCCGCGTCCCGCCCCAGCCGCAGACCCGCGAACACGCCGGCCTGCCAGTCCGGCGCCAGCCTGGTCTGCAGGCCCAGGGACGGCAGGCCATCGTTGGTGCCGACGAAGAATGCGCCGCGCTCGTAGGAAAGCTGCGGCACAGGCCTGGCGCGATAATCCTTGGCGCCGGCGTATTCGGGTACGATCCCCACGCCCAGGCCCACGCTGTTTTCGGCGCGGACGGCGCCGCCGGCCAGCATGGCCCACACGCCCAGCCCCGCCCAGGCGGCGTGCAGCCGGCGCCCTGCGAACGATGCGCCGCGGGAACGCAGCACCCTTGATCTGATTGCCATTGATTTACCCTCGCCCATGGCCGCGCGACGGGGCGGCCTTCCGGGCTGGGATTCTCGGCAAGGCGTTTTAAAAGTTTTTTAATTCCGGACCCGTAATCTGCGCGTCATTCCCGAACCGGAGACCACGCCTTGCACATCCTGCTTATCGAGGACGACCCCATGCTGGGGGACGCCCTATGCGGCGGTCTGCGGGAAGCGGGCTATGCGGTCGACTGGATGACCGACGCGGCGCAGGCGCGCGCCGCGGTCACCGACCACGACTACGGCGCGATCCTGCTGGACCTGCAACTGCCGCACGGTTCCGGCCTGGGCATCCTGAAAAGCGTGCGCGAACGCTACGACGCCACGCCCGTCGTCATCCTGTCGGCGCGCGACCGGCTCAGCGACAGGATCAAGGGGCTGGACGAAGGCGCGGACGACTACCTGGTCAAGCCCTTCCCCGTCGAAGAACTGCTGGCTCGGCTGCGCGCCGTGACCCGGCGCGCCAGCCACCGCGTGGTGCCGCTGATGCGCATTGGCGACGTGCAGGTCGACCCCGCGCGCCGCCACGTCAGGCTGGCGGGCCAGCCGGTCAAGCTCAGCATCCACGAGTACCGCACGCTGGTCGCGCTGCTCGAACGCCAGGGCCATGTGGTGACCCGCGAACAGCTCGAGGACGCGGTATACGGCCGCCATGGCACCATCGAAAGCAATACCGTCGCGGTCTATGTCCACCAGTTGCGCCGCAAGCTGGGCAACGATCTGATCGCCACGGTGCACGGCTTCGGCTACCGCATAGGCGAGGCGCAGCCATGAGGGCCTGGCGCGCCCTGGCCGCGCAGCACGACAGCCTGCGTGTCCGGCTGCTTTGCGCCATGCTGATCGGCATCGTCGCCTTCGGCGGCGCCTGGTATTCGCTGCGGGCCTGGGATATGAAGCGGCCCGAAACGGGCTACCTGGACGAGCGGCTGCGCGACATCGCCAGGCAAATCGTCGAGTCCATCCCGCGCACCTTGTCGCCCCATGACTCCATCGCCGCCTACAGCCTGCCGGACAGCGAGGCGGATCCGAAAGGAGACATGCTTTTCCAGGTCTGGCACATGCCTTCGGGCAAGCTCATCCTGCGCTCGCCCCGAGCGCCTGACCTGCCCATGAAGCCCAGCTTTTCCGAAGGCTTCAGCTCCATCGACGCGGACAATGAGACCCGGCGCGTGTATGCGCTGTCGGACCGCACCGGGACGATACAGGTGCAGACCGCCAAAGGCCAGTCGGAGCTGGCGGCGACCTACAAGGCCTGGGTCAGGGAAGGCGTGTTCGCCGCGATCGGGATCTTCCTGCTGCTGGCGATCATCATGTGGACGGCGGTCCACCTGAGCCTGCGCGCGCTGGACCAGGCCCGCGACGTGATCGCGCGCCGCTCGCCGTTCGACAACTCGCCCTTGCGGCAGGACGGTTTGCCCAGCGAGATCCGCCCGTTCGTCGTCGCCATCAACCAATTGCTGGAACGCCAGGAGGCCGCGCTGGCGCGCGAACGCCAGTTGATCGCGGATGCCGCGCATGAACTGCGCACGCCGCTGGCCGCGATCCAGGCGCAGGCCCAGCGCGCGACGTCGTCGCACGACATCGACACCACGCGCGCCGAGGCCGCCAAGCTGCAGGCCGCCGCCGCGCGCGCCGCGCGCATCGTCGAGCAATTGCTGGACCAGGCCCGCCTGGATTCGGACGAGGCCCTGCCCATGGAAGATGTCGACCTGGCGGATATCGTCGACCTGGTGGTGCGCGATTTCGAGGGCAAGGCCGCGCACAAGTCGCAGAAGATCGCGATCGCCGCGGAAAGCTGCCCGGTGCGGGGGAACATCGACGCCCTGGGCATCCTCTTGGGGAATCTGGTGGATAACGCCGTGCGCTATACGCCGGAACAGGGGCACATCAAGGTGTCCTGCGGCCTGGACCACGGTGCGCCCGTGCTGGCGATCGCCGACGACGGTCCGGGCATACCCTCCGCCTATCGCCGCCGCGTTTACGACCGCTTCTTCCGTGTGCCCGGCAGGACCGAAGGCGGCACCGGCATCGGCCTGTCGCTGGTCGCGCGCATCGCGCGGCTGCACGCTGCCGAGCTGGTGGAAATGCCGGTGGTACGCGGATTCCATCTGACCGTGCGATTCCCGGCGCGCATTGATGGCGCGTTGAAGGTTTCCTGATCGCACAGGGGTCGCCGTCTCACGCGGCTTCCGTCCTGAACGACATGGGCGACACGCCCAGCCGGCGTTCGAAGGCGCGCGCCATTTGCTGCCGCCCGGAAAAGCCGCAGCGCAGCGCGATCTTGTCCAGCGACTGGTTCGTGCCGGACAGCAGTTCCCGCGCCAGGTCCACCTGGGCCGCCCGGATGTATTGGTTGGGCGACAGGTCGAATACGTCCTTGAACGTGCGCGCCAGCTGGCGCGTGCCCAGGCAGACGTGCTCGGCCACTTCGTCCACCGTCACGCCATGCTCCAGCCGCGCGAGGATGAAATCGGTGGCCCGCCGCAGGCGATCGGTGGAACCGCCGTAGGCGGCCAGCGCCGTGCTTTGCTGGCCTTGTCCCGGCGCTCGCACGCGGAACACCACCAGATCGCGCGCGATCGCCAGGGCCAGCTCCCTGCCGAAATCCTCGTCGACCAGGCTCAGGGCAAGATCGATGCCGGCGGAAGCGCCGGCCGACGTGAACATCTTGCCCTGGCGCGTGAACAGCGTGTCTTCATGCACGCGCACCGCCGGATAAAGATGGGCGAAGCGTTGGATATATCCCCAATGCGTCGTCGCCGGCCCGCCATCCAGCAGGCCCGACTCGGCCAGCACGAACGCGCCCGTGCAGACCGAGCCCACGCGCCGCACGCGGGGCGCCACCGCCAGGAGCCAGTTCCTGAGCTGCAGGTCGTGCTTCGCATTCATCACGCCGGGTCCGCCAGCGACGATCAGCGTGTCGAAGGCGCAGATGTCGGGCGGCGGCAACGCGGCGCTCTGCAGGCGCAGGCCGGAGGACGTGGCGATCTCGCCGCCGAACGAGGAAATCGCCGTGACGCGGTAACGATCCGGTTCGTCGGCACGGCGCTGGTGATGATTGGCCCGGCTGAACACGTCGGCGGGGCCGGTCGCGTCGAGCAGCAGGACGTCGTTGAAAACGACGATCCCGACTTCCCGAGTGCCCACGGCGGGCAGGCGCGCCACGACCGCGTCAGTCCGCGGCGAAACCGATTTCCTGGACAACCTGCTTCCACTGGGCATATTCCCTCTTCATGGTGTCGGCCAGCGTGGCGGCGTCCCCATCGCCGATCTCCAGCCCCGCCGCCAGCAGCGGGGCGCGGACTTTTTCATCCTTCACGAGGGCAAGCAAGGCGCTTCGATAGCGAGCCACGGTGGCGGCGTCGACGTTGCGCGCCAGGAAATAGGAAAACCACTCCCGGCTGACCAGCGCCTTGTAGCCTTCTTCGGGAAACGTCGGCACGTCGCGCAGCTGCGAGGTGCGCGAGTCTCCGGTCACGGCCAGTATCTTGAGCTTGCCCGCGCGATGATGATCGAGGATATCACTGGTCGCCAGGAAGGCGAACGGGATTTGCCCGGACATCACGTCGGCCAGCGCCGGCGCTGAACCGCGATAGGCCACGTGCGTGAACTTGCAGTCCATCTCGCGCTGGAGCAGCACGCCTGAAAAGTGGAAGACGCTGCCGGAAGCCGGCGAACCGTAGAAGCCGAACTCGGGGTTCTGGCGGATCAGGGCGATCGCTTCCCTCAAGGTCTTGGCCGGCACCGTCGGCGCGCAGGCGAAGGCGATCGGCGCCGTGGCCACGGTGCCGACGGGCACGAAGTCCTGGAACGGGTCGTAGGGCAGGTTCCGGTAGGTGTGGGGGTAGATCACCATCGACGAACCTATGGTCTGCAGCAGCACGCTGCCGTCGGCCGGCCCGGTCTTCGCGAAGCCCACGGCGACCTGTCCGCCCGCGCCGGAACGATTCTCCACCACGACGTTGGCCTGCAACGCGGCCGCCAGGACCGGCGCCACCACCCTGGCGATCCTGTCGCCCGTCGCGCCGGGCGGAAATCCCACCAGTACGCGCACCACGCCCGGATGGGCGTCGGCGGCGATCGAAAGTGCCGGGCGTATCAACGCCAGGCCGCCCAGCATCTGCAGGGCTATGCGTCTGCGATTCATGATTGACCTTTATATAGACCGCCGACGGGCGGTTCCCCTAGCTGCGAGTGTCGCCGTCCGCGGCCATGGCGACTGGACATTTGCATGCCATTTCAGGACATTCCCGTTCCGCGAATCGCGGCGATGTCTTCAAATGGCACATAAATGTCCGGCACGGACGCCGCCATGCTGGCAGGGTGACATCATGAAAACCGATACCGAAAGCCGCGCCGCGCAAAGCCCGGACGCCAAGGACCAGTCCCGCAAGACCCGCAAGACCCGCATCGGGATGCTGGTCTTCCCGCTGGTGACGTCGCTGGACATCCTGGGACCCTTCGAAGTCCTGGCGCGCGCGCCGGATTGCCAGGCCGAGCTGGTCTGGAAAAGCCGCGAGCCCGTCAGGGGCGACACCGGCCTGGTGCTCACGCCCGACAGGAGCTTCGACGACGCGCCGCAGTACGACGTGATCGTGGTGCCGGGCGGACCGGGACAGACGCCGTTGATGGAGGATGACGAGGTCATCGGCTTCCTGCGGCGGCAGGCGGCCGGCGCGGAGCTGGTCACCTCGGTCTGCACCGGGTCGCTGTTGCTGGCGGCCGCGGGACTGCTGGACGGACGGAAGGCCACCTGCCATTGGCTGTCGATCGACCAGTTGGCGTTGTTCGGCGTCGAGGCGCTGCCGGATCGCGTGGTGGTGGACGGGGACCGGATCACCGGCGGGGGCGTGACGTCCGGCCTGGATTTCGCATTCACGGTGCTGGCCAGGCTGCGCGGCGAAGGCCCCGCCAAGGCGCTGCAGCTGATGCTGGAATACGATCCCGCGCCGCCGTTCCAGAGCGGCCATCCGCGGGTCGCGGCGCCCGAGCTGGTCGAGCAGGTGCGGGCGTCCGCGCGCGACATGCTCGAGCGCCGGCGCGAAGTGTCCGCGCGCGTCGCCAGGAGTCGCGGCGCATAGCAGGCGGGTCGGGGGCCCTGCTGCCCCTGCTGCCCCTGCTGCCCTTTGGCCCCTGCGGCCGCTACGGCTCCTGAGGTCCAAGGTCCCCTGCGCATCCTCCCATCACGGGAATACGGCAATGCCGTATAATCCCGCGCTCATCCCCGTGCCGCCGAGGCACGGCGGCTAGAACCAGGGTGGCGGCGCGCAGCCGCTCCACCCACGCATCGATCAATCATGGAAAAAACCACCCCGCCGGCGCGCGCCGCCCGGCGGCAGCCGTCGCGCATCAGCGAAGCGCGCAGCCGCGTCGGCCTGCCCCAGGCGGACTTCGCGGAACTGCTGGGCGTCAGCGTGCGCACCTTGCAGGATTGGGAGCAGGGCCGGCGCAATCCGTCCGGCGCGGCCAAAACCCTGCTGCAGGTGGCGATGCTGCACCCGGAAACCCTGCGCGACCTGCCGCGCTGGCATGCGGACGAGTCCGGCCTGCCGCCCGCCTGAATCGAAACGACTATCCCGCCGCACGGCCTGGACCCGTGCGCGTAACCACGGTGAACTAGATTGGAAATCCTGGAAAAATCGCGAGCCGCCAATGGCTCCAGCAATACGGCCGCCAGCAAGGCGGCGCCCGCCGGCATGAACGGCGGCACCGGCAACGGCGCGACCGCCAATAGCGGCGGTGGCGGCAACGGCCGCGCGCCGCGCGTCGGCTTCGTTTCGCTGGGCTGTCCCAAGGCGTTGGTCGATTCCGAACGCATCCTGACCCAGCTGCGCACCGAAGGCTACGACGTCACGCCGTCTTATGACGACGCCGACGTGGTGGTGGTGAACACCTGTGGCTTCATCGACAGCGCCAAGGCCGAATCGCTGGAAGCGATCGGCGAAGCGCTGGCCGAGAACGGCAAGGTGATCGTGACGGGCTGCATGGGCGTCGAGGAATCCGCCATCCGCGACGTGCATCCCAGCGTGCTGGCGGTGACCGGCCCGCAGCAGTACGAGCAGGTGGTTCGCGCCGTGCATCAGGCCGCGCCGCCCAGCGCGACGCACAACCCCTACCTGGACCTGGTGCCGCCGCAAGGCGTCAAGCTGACGCCGCGCCACTATGCCTACCTGAAGATTTCGGAAGGCTGCAACCATCGCTGCAGCTTCTGCATCATCCCGTCGATGCGCGGCGACCTGGTCAGCCGGCCGGTGGGCGACGTCCTGAACGAAGCCGAGCGGCTGGTGAAGGCCGGCGTCAAGGAACTGCTGGTGATTTCGCAGGACACCAGCGCCTACGGCGTCGACCTGAAATACCGCAGCGGTTTCTGGAACGGCCGGCCGGTGAAGACTCGCATGACCGAACTCTGTTCGGCGCTGTCGGAACTGGGCGTCTGGACCCGCCTGCACTACGTCTATCCCTACCCGCACGTCGACGAAGTGATCCCGCTGATGGCGGAAGGCAAGATACTGCCTTACCTGGATATTCCCTTCCAGCACGCCAGCCCGCGCATTCTCAAGGCGATGAAGCGGCCGGCGTTCGAAGACAAGACCATGGCGCGCATCAAGCAATGGCGCGAGGTCTGTCCGGACCTGACGCTGCGGTCCACCTTCATCGTCGGATTCCCCGGCGAAACCGAGGAAGACTTCCAATACCTGCTGGACTGGATGAGCGAAGCCCAGCTGGACCGGGTCGGCTGTTTCCAGTATTCGCCGGTGGAAGGCGCGCCCGCCAATGCGCTGGGCGATGCCGTGCCGGATGAGGTCAAGCAGGACCGCTGGGAGCGCTTCATGGCGCACCAGCAGCAGATTTCGGCGGAGCGCCTGCAGGCGCGCGTGGGCCGCGAGATCGAGGTGTTGATCGACGAGGTCGACGAAGACGGCGCCATCGGCCGCAGCAGCGCCGATGCGCCGGAAATCGACGGCAGCGTCTACGTGGCGTCGGAACAGCCGCTCAAGCCGGGCGACCTGATCCGCGCCACGGTGACGGACGCGGATGAATACGATCTGTGGGCCGACGCGATCGAGCGTTGATACCGCAGCAAGCCGGAGACGGCCGCGCCGCCGCCCGGGCCTGATCGCCCGGGCGGCGCGCCGGTCAGTCCAGGAAGTCCGACAGGTCGTCGGCGTGTTCTTCTTCCACGGCCAGGATTTCTTCCATCAGGCGGCGCGTGGTGGGATCGTCTTCGCCGATATAGTCCACGATCTGCTTGTAGCTATCGATGGCGATCCGCTCGGCCACCAGGTTTTCCTTGATCATGTCTTCCAGCGTGGACGCTTCGACATATTCGGAATGGCTGCGCTTGGCGAGGTTGGCCGGGTTCATGTCCGGCTCGCCGCCCAATTGAACGATCCGTTCGGCGATGCGGTCGGCGTGCTGCTGCTCTTCCGTGGCGTGCTCGGCGAATTCCGCCGCCACCGGCTCGGCGTTCATGCCGCGCGCCATGAAAAAGTGGCGCTTGTAGCGCAGGACACAGACCAGCTCGGTGGCCAGGGCGTCGTTCAGCAGGCGCAGCACGGTCTCTCGATCGGCACGGTAGGTTTCGGTGACCGCGCCGTCTTCCAGCCCCTTGCGGGCGCGCTCGCGCATCGCCTGCACGTCGACGTGGAAATCGGCCTTCTTCGATTGGGTGGACATATCCATATAAGACTCTCCTTGTCTAGGGCGTTGTATCGCCGCCCCGGCGGTTGCGCGCCGAAATATGCGTAAACTACCGGGCTTCGGGCTTGGTTTGGGGGGCTACGCAAGTTTCGCGCCCGGCCTCGCCCCTGGCCTTGCGCCCGGCTTTTTCGCGCCACCGCGCCGGGCCTGGCGCATGCGGGATGTGGAATCCAAATTCCGAAATCCGGAATGCGGGACGCAGCCCCAGGCCGTCACGATTACAAGCGATGCAAGCATGAAACTCGAAAACATCTGTGTGTACTGCGGCTCGAATGCCGGCCGGCAACCTGTCTATGCCGAAGCCGCCCGCGCCTTCGGCCGCGAGCTGGCGCGGCGCGGCCTGGGGCTGGTGTACGGCGGGTCCAGCAACGGCATCATGGGCATCCTGGCCGACGCGGTGCTGGAAAGCGGCGGCCGCGCCATCGGCGTGATCCCCGAAGCCCTGGTCAAGAAAGAACTGGCCCACCGCGGACTGACCGAGCAGCACATCGTGACGTCCATGCACGAGCGCAAGACGCTGATGGCGGAAAAGGCCGATGGCTTCGTGGCGCTTCCCGGCGGCGTCGGCACGCTCGAAGAAATTTTCGAAACCTGGACCTGGGCGCAGCTGGGCTTTCACGCCAAGCCTTGCGGCCTGCTGAACATCGCCGGCTATTTCGACAAGCTGACCGAATTCCTGGACCACACCGTGGAAGAAGCCTTCATGCGGCCGCAGCATCGCGCCATGCTGGCGGTGGAAAGCGATCCGGGCCGGCTGCTGGAGCAATTCGCCGCCTACACGCCGCCCACCGTGTCGAAATGGATAGCACCCGCCAAATGATGGCGACGGCAGGCATCCACATCCAGGCGACGGATCAACGCCACGCAGGCGACGCGACCAGGACAGACTCATGAAAACCACCACCGAACAGCTGCTGCGCGATTACTTCCACGCCAAGGACGAAAACCGCCCCTGGTACATGGCCCGCGCCTTCGCCCCGGATGCGCGCCTGAACATGGTGCTCAAGACGCAGGCGATCGCCTTCCCTTCCGAAGTCGCCGGCGAACCCGCCATCGCCGATACGCTGTCGCGCGCCTTCGGCCAGACCTACGACAACGTCTACACCTTCTACCTGGACCGTCCCGCGCCGGACGCGGTGCTGGGTGAATTCAGCTGCGACTGGATGGTGGCGATGACGGAAAAGGCCAGCGGCAAGGTACGTGTGGGCTGCGGCCGCTACGACTGGCGCTTCCAGGCCGAACCGCATCGGGTCAAGCACCTGACCATCACCATCGAATCGATGGCGACGCTGCCCGCCGACACCATGCCGGCGGTGTTCGGCTGGATCACCGCACTGCCCTACCCCTGGCTGGCGCGCGGCGCGCTGGACAGCATGCCGGCGGTGCCGGGATTGGAAGACCTGCGCTGGCTGACGCGCTGACAGCACAGCGCTGAACGCACGGCGCTGAAAGGACTGGGCTGAAAGGACAAGCTCACGCGTCCCGCCGCACCAGGTGGTGGCGGATCATCAACGGACCGATCACTTCCTGGCGCCATGCTCCCTGCGCGGCCGGCGTCAGCCGCACGTCGCTGGCCATCGACGCGAAGCTGCGCACCGGATCCAGCCTGATCGCGGAACCGTCGAAGGCCGTTGCGGTATCGAGCCGGTACCAATAGGGATTGATGCGTACGGTATAGCTGCCATCCGCCATGCGCTTGATGTCGGTACGCATGTAGGCCATGCCCCCGGGCAGGACCGCGACCCCATCGTCCATCCTGACCGGTCCTGATTCCCCCAGCGCGTGGAGCCCACAGATGAAGCCGGCCGCGGCGGTTTGCGTGAGATAGGTCGTCAGCGCCGCCGTGTCCGGACCGGCCAGCCTGCGCAGCGCCAGCAGGCCGCGCTCGACGCCCGGGACGTGCGAGTCTTCCCCGGCGTGGGCACTTGAAGTGGTGTAGGGAATGTAGTTGCCCAGGCGATCGACGCCCGTGACGGAGAACTGCGCGGAGACGCGCATGATCCCGTCCACCCGCAATTGCTCGTCGATCTCCACCACGGTGGGGCCGGCGGGACCGGCGATCTCGTACTGCGTGAGCGTCCGGGGCGCCAGGTCGCCGTTCAGCAGCTCGGCGGCGAAGCGTTCGTGCTGCGCGCGGCTCATCAGCAAGGCGCAGCGCCCGCGCGCCGGGTCGTACTTCACTCCGAAGTGATCGGCGACCGCCCTGCGCAGGTCGGGCGTCCAGCCGTCGATGAACGCTTCGGACCCCGCCGAACGCGATCCGGAATGGTCGTCGGCATCGTCGTCCGGAATGCACACGGCCTGCAGGGCCTCCATCAGCTGGGAAGCGAGCCGCAGGCGGCTGACCGCATGCGACTCGAGCCGATCGCGCCAATCGCCGTCGGATGGCGGATCGGCGTCCAGATCCTGTACCAGGGCGGAGGCCGCGTCGTTCAAGCCGTCATGCAGGATATAGCCCGAGCGCAGCAGGGCGGCTTCGGCGTTCCGGCGGCTGCCCGCGTGATGCGCGATGAAGCGGCGCCAGGCGAGGCTGGCGATCCGCGTGCATACGCGCATGACGTCGTCGGCCGCCATGTCGGTGAAGCTGGCGCATTCCGCGCAGGCCGACGCGGCGGATTCGGCGCCTTCGCGCAAGGCACGCATGGCGTGTTCCGGATCGGAGGCGCCACGTGCCAGGGCCTGCGCGACATCGGCCAGGTGATCGGCGGCGGTTTCCACATGCGGGGCGGCGCGTTCGAGGGCGATCGCCGCCAGGGCATCCTTGTCCAGTGACAGCCCGTAAGGCCGCAGCAGGGGTTGAGCGATGCGCAGGCACTCGACTTCGCGGTTGCACAGGGTCTTGATCGCGGCCTTATCCAGGACTCGCACGGCCAGGACTCGCACGGCCGGGGCGCGGCCGGCAGACGCGCGAGAATCGGCCGGCAGGCCGGGGGATCCGCCAGGGCGGGGACACAAGCCATCGAGGGCCCATTGCACGGCGGCTCGCAGATCCTGTTGGACGTCCGTCGGCAGGGTCAGGCCCGCGGGCAGGCAATGGCTTTCCCAGGCTTGGACCGCCTGGGCCAGCGTTTTGAGGCCTTGCGCGATGGGCCATCGCCGCGCGCCGCCAGCCTGCGTTTCAAGATCGCGCAGGCTGGCGGCCAGCCTGTCCAGATAGCCTTGCGCGTGATGGTCGCGCACGCTGCATAGCAGCGCGGCCGCGCCCGCGTAGTCGGGTGCGGCGCTTTGCATGGCCCGCACCAGTTGCGTCAACGTCCGTACATCCAGGCCATGGGTGTAGGCCAGGACGTCCTTCAAGGGTTTGCCCAGCAAGGCGGCGGCGATCAGCCGGGGCGCGAGCACGGGCGCGCCGCCCGGCGCCAGGACGTCGGCGTAGCCCATGACGGCCAGGCTTTTCGTCAGCGACCCGGCGGCCAGGTCGTACACGGCCTGCGGCGGACGACCCTGCGCGAGCTGGACGTCGATCAGGCGCGACGTCGTGTGGACGAAGTAATCCAGCCGATCGCAGACCGTGCGGTTGGCGGCCGCCCGGAGCTTGCCCATCAGCCCGAGCCGCTGTTGCCAAAGGTCCGGCGATGTGTCCGGCGATGCGTGCAAGTGCCGCAGCGCCCGCCCGAGCGGGCACCGTGCAAGCGCGTCAACCCCGGCCGCGCCGGGCGGGGGCGCGAGCTGCGTGGCCAAGGTTTTCAGTTCGACATGCGACAGCTGCCCCAACGCGACGGCCAGCAGGCTTGCATCCGCGTCCGCCCCGCCGGCGCGGCACAAGGCGGTGGCAAGGCGGGCGCACGCCAGGTCCAGCGCATGGCCGTCGGCTCGGGGCGGTACCGGCAAGGCCTGGATGACCTGCTTCAATGCCGGCAGCAGCGCGCGGCGCGCCAGCTCGCCATCCAGCATCGTCGAAAATGCCGCCCAGGACTCGCGCGCGGGGTCCGCCTTGGGCGCGCGCATGACCCACGGGACCGGACCCGGCGTGGCGCTACCCAGCGATTGCCGCAAGGCCGCGAGTTGGCCGGTATCGGCGCCGGCGAGATAGTTTTCGGCGATGCGATGAAACACCTGGGCATGCGCCTGACCCGCGCAGCGGCGCGTGACGCGGTCGTACAGGCGCTGCATATCGTCCTGGCAAACCGCGCCGCCGGCGTGGGTGCGCGACCACTTCACCATGGCCCGCACCCGATCGGCGCTGCCGGCCCTGGCGTACACCAGGGAGAGCTTGCCGCGCAGGCCGTGCATCTGGCGCATGTCGCCGATCAGGGTTTTCAGCCTTTGGCGGCGGCCGGGACGCGCACGGAAAGCGGCGCGGGCGCCGTCCCCGGCGGACGCCGCCGTCAGGTTGTCCGTCGTGCCATCCATGGGATAGGCCAGGCCGCCGGCAACCCCCAGTCCATCCACCGCCATCACGCTCTCCTGTCCCCTGCATGCGCACGCCCGCGCAAGGCAGCCGCGCATCGTATGGGGTCCGGACACTCGGGCCCACGGGCGGGCGCATATTTGCGGCGGAGTCCGATGGCGCGAGCGGGGACATCCGGCGCGGCATCTGGGCTACCATGGCAGCGCTGGCTCCCAGGCACGCCCGGGAGCCGGACCCTGCCATCGATGACAAACCACGCAATGACGATCGACGACGCGCACCGGATTGCCGACCTGGATGCCCTGACCGCGCTGTACGGGCAGCCCAAGGACACCTCGCTGCTGAAAGAAAGCGCCACCCTGCATCCGAACTACTGCGCGTTCATACGCGCCGCGCCGTTTGTCGCGCTGGCGACCAGCGGTCCCGGCGGCCTGGACGTCTCGCCCCGCGGCGACACGCCGGGCTTCGTGGAGATCCACGACGAACGGACGCTGCTGCTGCCGGACCGCCGCGGCAACAATCGCGTCGACAGCCTGCGCAATGTGATCGCCGATCCGCGCGTGGCGCTGCTGTTCCTGATCCCGGGTATCGGCGAAGCGCTGCGCGTCAACGGACGCGCGCAGATCACGGTGGATCCCGCGCTGCTGGAAAAGCTGTCGATGGACGGCAAGCCGCCGCGCTCGGTCATGGTCGTCAACGTGGAGACAGTGTTCTTCCAGTGCTCGCGGGCGGTGGTGCGGTCGCGGCTATGGGACCCGGCCACGCAGCTGCACAGGGATGCGCTGCCCAGCGCGGGACGCATCCTGCGCGATCTGATCGGCGGCGGTTTCGACGGCGATCAATACGACCGCGAATTGCCGGATCGTGTGAAGAAGACGCTTTACTGAGAGGCTGTTCGGGGGCCTACGCCTTCGCCTGCCAGCCGCGCGCGAAGATCTCGACCGGCTGGCGCTTGCCGCCGGCTTTCTGCAGTTCCAGCAAGCGCAGGATGCCATCCGCGGCGGCGATATCGATGCCGGTGGGCAATACGCGCAACACCGTGCCGGGCACGGTGGCCGACTCCCCGGGCAAGGCCTGGGCGCGCCATACCTTGACCGGCTCGTCCAGACCCGGCAGGCGCACGGTGGCCCCGGGCACCGGGTCGAAGGCGCGCACCCGCCTGGCCAGGGTTTCCGCCGACAGCGAAAAATCCAGCGCCGCTTCGGCCTTGTCCAGCTTGGCCGCGTAGGTCACGCCCTGTTCCGGCTGCGGCGTCGGCGTCATGCCGCCGGCGGCCAGGGCAGCCAGGGCTTCCACGATCGCGGCGGCGCCCGCCGCCGCCAGGGCATCATGCAGCGACGCCGCATTCTGCTCGGGACCGATGGGTACGCGGCGCACCAGCAGCATGTCGCCGGTATCCAGGCCGGCGTCCATCTGCATGATGGTGACGCCGGTTTCCGTATCGCCCGCTTCGATGGCCCGCTGGATGGGCGCGGCGCCGCGCCAGCGCGGCAACAGGCTGGCGTGGATGTTCAGGCAGCCATGGGGCGGAAGGTCCAGCACCCATTGCGGCAGGATCAAACCGTAGGCCGCGACCACCATGACGTCGGGCGCGGCGGCCAGCAGTTGGTCGCGGGCCTGCGCGGCTTCCTCGGGATAACGGCCGTCCAGGCGCAGGCTGCGCGGCTGATCGACGGGAATGCCGGCGGCCAGCGCCGCCTGCTTGACGGGACTGGGCGTCAGTTTCAGCCCGCGCCCGGCGGGGCGGTCCGGCTGCGTAAGCACCAGGGGCACGGTATGGCCCGCCGCCAGGATCGCTTCCAGCGCCAGGCGGGCGAAATCGGGTGTCCCCGCGAATACAACCCGCATCGTTACCCTACTTTTTCGGCTTTGCGCATCTTGGTCTTGATGCGGTTCTGCTTGAGCGGAGACAGATATTCGACGAACACCTTGCCGTCCAGGTGGTCGAGTTCGTGCTGCACGCAGACCGCCAGCAGGCCTTCGGCTTCCATCTCGTAGGGCTGGCCTTCCGCGTTCAGCGCCTTGAAGCGGATGCGCGCCGCGCGTTCCACTTCGTCGTAGATGCCGGGCACGGACAGGCAGCCTTCTTCGTAGGTCTGCTTTTCTTCGCTCTTCCAGGTGATTTCCGGGTTGATGAGCGTCAGCAGCTGGCTGCCGTCCTCGGACACGTCGATGACGACCACGCGCAGGTGCACGTCCACCTGCGTGGCCGCCAGCCCGACACCGGGGGCTTCATACATGGTGTCCGCCATATCGCGGACAAGTTTGCGGATGCGGTCGTCCACCTCCGCCACGGGCTTGGCCTTGATGTGCAAGCGCGGACTGGGGTAGTGAAGGATGTTGAGCAAAGCCATGGAAAGCGCCGTATCCCGCGGCCGCGGATGCTGCGGGCGGGAAACAGGAGAGGATGATTGGAATATCGTAATAATAATTCATTAAGGGCTTGATTTCTAATAGTTTCCGGCTAATGAACGTATAGCGGGACGGATGGGACATTCCGGTCTCTTCCCGCTGCTCCGGCGGCCATGATCGTGCGACACTGCGCCCCATGCTTTCGGACACCACACGCGACGAACTCGCCGCCTGGCTGCGGCTTTCCCTGGAACCCGACCTGGGCGTGATGGGCGCCATCGGCCTGCTCAGCGCCATCGGCATGCCGGAGCAGATCTATGCCTTGGGGGCCCCCGCCCTGTCCCGCCACCTGCCCCAGGAACTCGCCCGCCAACTGGCGGCGCCGCCGCCGTCCGCCATGGCCAGCCTGATCGACGACACGCTCCGCTGGGCCGAAGGCGCCGGCCATCACATCGTCACGCTCGCCGATCCGCGCTACCCGCGCGCGCTCCTGACCACGCCGGATCCCCCATTGCTGCTTTACGTGCGCGGCGACCCCGCCCGCATGGCCGGGCAGGCCCTGGCCGTCGTGGGCTCGCGCAGCGCGACGGCGGGCGGCGCGGAAAACGCGCGCGCCTTCTCGCGTCATCTGGCGCAGCACGGCTGGTGCATCGTCAGCGGCCTGGCGCTGGGCATAGACGCGGCCGCCCACGAAGGCGCCCTGGACGCCGGGCCCGCGGGCGCCGGCACGGTCGCCGTCATGGGCACCGGGATCGACCAGGTCTATCCGCCGCGCAACGCGGGGCTGGCGGAACGGATCGCGGCGCAGGGGGCGCTGGTGTCGGAATTGCCCCTGGGCAGCCCGGCGATCGCCAACCATTTCCCGCGGCGCAACCGGCTGGTGGCCGGGCTCGCGCAAGGCGTGCTGGTGGTGGAAGCCGCGCGCCAGAGCGGTTCCTTGATCACGGCGCGGCTGGCGGCCGAGAACGGCCGCGAGGTTTTCGCCATCCCCGGGTCCATCCATTCGCCGCTGTCGCGCGGCTGCCATGCGCTGATACGGCAAGGCGCCAAGCTGGTGGAAACGGCGCGCGACATCACCGACGAATTGGGGGGTGCCGGCGGCTCGGGCGTTGCCCGTGCAGGCGCGGGCCGTGCAGGCGCGGGCCGTACAGGTGCGGCCGGCTCAGGTGCGGCCGGCTCAGGTGCGGCCGGCTCAGGTGCGACCGCCCGAGGCGGCGCCACGGCCCGGCGGGCCCGCGACGAAGACGTCCCCGCCCCGGCCGGCGAGGAAACCAGCGCCGGCGCGGCGGCCGTCATCGACGCCCTGGGTCACGATCCGGTCCATCTGGACACCCTGCTGGGACGCACCGGCCTGGACCTCGCCACACTGTCCGCGCGTTTGCTGGAGCTCGAACTCGCCGGCACGATTGCCCGCCTGGATGGCGGCCGTTTCCAGCGTTTGGCCGGCGCGCGGCGCGCCGCCAAAGGCTAATATCGCGCTATATCGCCGCATTCAGCCAGGAATACGCCATGCCTGCTCCCTCCCGCGTCAAAATCGTCGAAGTCTCCCCGCGCGACGGCCTGCAGAACGAAAAGGATTTCGTTCCGACCGACGTCAAGATCGAACTCGTGAACCGGCTCGCCGCGGCGGGCTTTCCCAACATCGAAGCCACGTCCTTCGTGTCGCCCAAGTGGGTCCCCCAGATGGCCGACGCCGCGCAGGTGATGGCGGGCATAGACCGCAAGCCGGGCATCATCTATTCCGTATTGACGCCCAACATGAAGGGCTTCGAAGCCGCCCGCGACGCCGGCGCCGATGAAGTCGTGATCTTCGGCGCGGCCAGCGAAGCCTTTTCGCAGAAGAACATCAACTGCTCGATCGCCGAGTCCATCGCGCGCTTCGAGCCGGTCGCGGCCGCCGCCAAGGCGGCGGGGCTGCGGCTGCGCGGATCCATCAGCTGCGCGCTGGGATGTCCCTACCAGGGCGACGTGCCGGTGGCCGCGGTGGTCGACGTGGCGCAACGCTACCTGGCGCTGGGCTGCGATGAGATCGACGTCGCCGACACCATAGGCGTGGGCACGCCCCGGCGCGTGCGCCAGGTGATGGACGCGGTCACCGCCGTGGTCGATCCGGCGCGTATCTCGGGCCATTTCCACGACACCTACGGCCAGGCCGTGGGCAACATCGCGGCGGCGCTGGATAGCGGCATTGCCATCTTCCATGCCTCGGTGGCGGGACTGGGCGGCTGTCCCTATGCCAAGGGCGCCACGGGCAACGTGGCCACGGAAGACGTGCTGTATCTGCTGCGCGGCATGGACATCGAGACCGGCATCGATTTCGACGCGGTCGTCGACATCGGGCAATGGATGTCGGCGAACCTGCATCGCAAGTCTTCCAGCCGCGCGGGCAACGCCGTCGCGGCCAAGCGGGCGGCCTGACAGCCCGCCGCCTAACCATCAGCCACCCGCTGGAGGCGCCGACGCGCAAACCATGAACCGCCCCGCCGAGCCGCCTTCATACATTCCGCTTGCCGCATTGCTGCAAGAGATCGGCCCTTTGCCGCTCAACGGCCAGGCCTGGCCAGACTGGGTGAAGATCCTCGCCTGGATACTGCTGGCGGCGTTGGGATGGGAGATCGTCACTACCATCATCCGGCTGTACAGCGGCACCTTGAATCCGCTGCTGCTCGGCGGGGTGCTGGTGTGCTTCCTGGCCTTGGGCGTGGTGGCGTGGTCCATGCAGACCTCCATCACCACGATAGACAGCCAGGGCTTGCGGCAGACCTGGCTGACGAAACGCGAGATCGCCTGGGACGACATCGGCAGCGCGCGCTTCGTGCCGATGATCTTTTCCAAGCGGCTGATGATCGTCAGCCGCGCGGGCAGGACGCTGACTTTCCAGGGCGGCACGCGCGACCTGGAAAAGGCCTTCATGCAGATCGCTGCGACCTACCAGGGCAGGCCGCCGGCGGCCCGCTGATATCAGCGGATGGGCAGCGCGTACATCAGCCCGCCCTGGTTCCACTGCGCGTTCAGGCCGCGCTGCAGTTTCAGCGGGCTGCCCTGGCCGACATTGCGCTCGAAGCTTTCGCCGTAGTTGCCGACCTGCTTGACGATGTTGTAGGCCCAGTCTTCGCCCAGCCCCATGTTCTTGCCGGCGCCCGCGGTCACGCCCAGGATGCGCTTGATGTTGGGGTTTTCGGTGCTGCCCTTCAACTGGTCCACATTGGCCGAGGTGATGCCGTATTCCTCGGCTTCGATCATCGCCGACAGGGACCAGGACACGATGTTCAGCCAGTTGTCGTCGCCCTTGCGCACGAAGGGGCCGAGCGGCTCCTTGGAAATGATCTCGGGCAGGACGACGTAGTCGTCCGGATTGTGCAGCTTGGAAATGCGTATCGACGCCAGGCCCGAGGCGTCCGTGCTGAACACGTCGCAGCGGCCGGCGGCGAAGGCATTGACCACTTCGTTGAACTGCTCGATGACGACCGGCTTGTATTCGATGCGGTTGGCGCGCGCCCAGTCCGCCAGCGTGTTTTCATTGGACGTCCCGGCCTGCAGGCACACCGTCGCGCCGTTCAATTCCTTGGCGCTCTTCACGCCCAGCGACTTGGGCACCATGAAGCCCTGGCCGTCATAGAAGTTGACGCCGGCGTGGATGATGCCCAGCGCGGTGTCGCGCTGCTGCGTGACCGTGGTGTTGCGGGCCAGCAGGTCGATTTCGCCGGATTGCAGCGCGGTGAAGCGCTGTTGCGCGTCCAGCGGCACGATCTTGGTCTTGTTGGCATCGCCCAGGACCGCCGCGGCCACGGCGCGGCACAGGTCCACATCCAGCCCATGCCACACGCCCTTGGCGTCCGGCGCCGAAAAGCCGGCAAAGCCGGTGGTGGTGCCGCACAGCACCATGCCGCGCTGGCGCACGGTGTCCAGCGTCGCGCCATGGGCGGCCTGGGCCATCAGCGCCAGCAGGACGGCGCCGACGATGGCCGGCAGTTTGAACAAACGGGAGGGGAGTCCGATACGCATGAGTTTCCTTCTTGCTAACAGCCTGGATGATGCGCGGCGCCCGTGGATGGGGCCGCCAGGCGCCAAGCTTAACGCGCCGGCATCGATCGGTGAACCTGAAGCTTATAAGCTCAAGCGTGGTTACGCGTGTCGTCGATGACCTTGCCGTCATTGGGCAGGCTGTCCGGCGCGCACAGGATGACCTCGGCGCGCAGCTTGGCGACGTCGCGCACCGAGCGCGCGATGGCCTCGGCCAGGCCGGCGGGCGCGGCGTCGGCCTCTACCCGCAGGGTCATCGTATCGGCGCCGATCTCGCCGCCGATCACCAGGCGAGCGCGCAATGCCTCGGGATGGCGGCGCAGGATATCGGCGACCTGCGACGGATGCACGAACAGGCCGCGGACCTTGGTGGCCTGGTCGGCCCGCCCCAGCCAGCCGCGGATGCGCGTATTGGTCCGGCCGCAGGGCGACGTGCCGGGCAGCACGGCGGACAGGTCGCCGGTGCCGAAGCGCACCAGCGGGTAATCCGGATTCAGCGTGGTCACCACGACTTCGCCGACTTCGCCTTCCGGGACGGGGTCGCCGGTGCCCGGACGCACGATCTCGACGATGATCTCCTCGCCCAGCACCAGGCCTTCGCGGGCCGGCGTTTCGTAGGCGATCAGGCCCAGGTCGGCGCTGCCGTAGGCCTGGTAGGCATCGACGCCGCGCGCCGACAGGCTGTCGCGCAACGCGGCGGGAAAGGCCTCGCCCGATACCAGCGCGTGGCGCAGCGTCGGCAAGGCAAGGCCAAGTTCGTCCGCCTTGTCCAGGATGATCTTCAGGAAGCTGGGCGTGCCGGTATAGGCGGCCGGCGCCAGGTCGCGGATGGCGCGCACCTGCTGCTCGCTCTGGCCGGTGCCGCCGGGGAATACCGTGCAGCCGATCGCATGCGCGGCGGTTTCCATCATCGAACCGGCGGGGGTGAAGTGATAGGAAAAGCAGTTGTAGACCAGTTGGCCCGGGCGGATACCGGCCGCGTACAGGGCACGGCCGAAGCGCCAGTAATCGCGGCGCGCGCTCTCCGGTTCGTAGATGGGGCCGGGCGAGGCGAAGACGCGCAGCGCCTGTCCCCAGCCGATCGCGGCGAATCCGCCCATGGCCCGGGCGGCGCCGTCCGGCCCCGGGTCGCCGCCAGCCGCGGCGCCATCGCGGCTGGCCTGCTGCCGCGCCAGCAGTTCGGACTTGCGCAGCACCGGCAGGCCGGCCAGGGCCTGGCGCGATACGACGGCATGCGGGTCGACGCCGCCAAGCTGCGCGGCGATCGCGGGCGCGCGCGCCATGGCCTGGGCGATGGCCTGCGGCAGGGCCGCCATCAGTTCTTCTTCGCGCGCCTCCGGCGGCCGCGTTTCCAGCGTATCGAAGTAAGCGGCGTGGCGCATGGGATCGGCTCCGGCGATGCGTGGCTTGGTGGGTATGCCGGCCGGCCTCAGGCCAGCCAGCGCTTGCGGCGGCGATAGAACTTGGTGTCGCGGAAACTGCGCCGCGCGCCGCTGGAAATGCCCAGGTAGAACTCCTTGACGTCCTCGTTGCTGCCCAGCGCGGCGGCGTCGCCGTCCATCATCACGCGGCCGTTCTCCAGGATGTAGCCGTAGTCGGCGTAACGCAGCGCGATATTGGTGTTCTGTTCCGCCAGCAGGAAACTGACGCCTTCGCGCTGGTTCAGGTCGCGCACGATCTGGAAGATTTCCTCGACGATCTGCGGCGCCAGGCCCATGGACGGCTCGTCCAGCAGGATCATGGCGGGACTGGCCATCAGGGCGCGCCCGATGGCCGTCATCTGCTGTTCGCCGCCCGACGTATAACCCGCCTGGCTGCCGCGCCGCTGCTTGAGCCGCGGAAAATACTGGTACACCCTTTCCAGCGCGGCTTCGGTATCGGCGCGGCCCAGCCGGCGCGTGTAGGCGCCGGTGCGCAGGTTGTCTTCCACGGTCAGGTGGGCGAAGCAATGGCGCCCTTCCATCACCTGCACCACGCCGCGTCGCACCAGGTCGGCCGGCGACAGGCGGTCGACCCGTTCGCCGCGGTAGCGGATGCTGCCCTTGGTGACCTCGCCGCGCTCGCCCCGCAGCAGGTTGGACACCGCGCGCAAGGTGGTCGTCTTGCCCGCGCCGTTGGCCCCCAGCAGCGCCACGATGCGCCCTTCCGGCACGCGCAGCGACACGCCCTTCAGCACCAGGATCACGTGGTTGTAGATGACCTCGATGCCGTTGACGTCCAACAGCGGCGCGGGCTCCGCGGCGGCGCTCACCCCTGGGCCCCGCAATTGACCGGGGTGATGTTCTTCTCCTTGGCGTACTTGGCCGCGGTTTCCTTGACCAGGGGATCGACCATGCTCTTGTCGGCCTGGTACCAGTCGGAGACCACCTTGAACTTGGACCCATCCCATTGCACGATGCGCGACCAGTCCGCGCCCAGGTGGTTGGCGCAGGATGTCTTGAACGGCCGCACGATGTTGCCGAAGCCCAGCTGATTCAACCGTTCCTGCGTCAGGTTCAGGTTCTCGAAGCCCCAGCGCACCTGTTCCGGCGTCATGGACTTGCCCTTGCCGTATTTCTCCTGCGCGGTGCGGATGGCCTCGACCTGCAGCATGGAGATGATCATGCCGCGCATATGGGCAATGGTGCCCACGGAATTGCCGGTCTTGTCGCTGCCGTCACCCTTGTCGTAGACGAACTTCTTCAGGTCTTCCGACACCTTGCCGGGCTCGCCGCTGTTGTGGATGGTGATGGCGTTGTAGCCCTTCGCCACGGCGCCCAGGTCCTTGACGTCGCCTTCGGAACCGGCCCACCAGATGGCATACATTTTTTCGCGCGGATAGCCGCTGGCCTGGGCTTCGCGGATGGCGGTCGGCGTCATGATGCCGGCGCTCCACAGCAGCACGTAGTTCGGCCGCGACTGGCGGATCTGCAGCCAGGTGGATTTCTGTTCCACGCCGGGCGCGGTGACCGGATAGAGCAGCAGTTCGAAGCCGTCCTTGGCGGCGCGCCGCTGCAGTAGCGGAATGGGTTCCTTGCCGTAGGGCGAGTCGTGATAGACCAGGGCGATCTTCTTGCCCTTCAGGCTGCCGCCCTCTTTCTTGGTGATGTCCTGGATCATGGTGTCGGCCGCCGTCCAGTAGGTGCCCAGCAGCGGAAAGTTCCACTGGAAGACCGAACCGTCGACAGCCTGCGACAGGCCATAGCCCACCGTTTCCACCGGCACCTTGTCCTGCGGCGCCTTGTCGCTGACCGCGAAAGTGATGCCGGTGGACTGCGTGTCGAAGCCGGAGGCGCCGGTCGGCGCATGGGCCTTCAGGCGCTCGTAGCACTCCACGCCGCGGTCGGTGGCGTAGGCGGTCTCACACTCTTCGAAGGTGATCTTCACGCCGTTGATGCCGCCGTCGCGCGCGTTGACCAGCTTCAGGTAGTCCAGCTTGCCGTCGGCCCAGGGGATGCCCAGCGGTGCGAAGGACCCGGTGCGATAGACCAGCAGCGGGACGAACTGCTCGTCCGCCCAGGCCGGCAGGCTGGCCGAACCGAGCACGGCGGCGAGCCCGGCGGCGACCGCCGCGTATCGAATATTCAAGCGTTTCATCTCCATGTCCTCCAGGGTGGTGTGCGTGACACCTGTTTGTGCCCGGGTCCGGCGCTCGGCGCCGGCCCGGAACGTTATGGATATGCCTGTCAATGCGGGAACGGCCAGATGCGCAGTTTCTCCTTGCCTATGCTCCACAGGCGCGCCAGTCCATGCGGCTCGGCGATCAGGAAGAACACGATCAACGCGCCGAACACCATGTGCTCGATATGCGATGCGATATCGACGGCCAGCGGCAGCCCGAGCACGCGCGGAATATTCGTCAGCAGCACCGGCAGCAGCACGATGAAGGCGGCGCCGAAGAAGCTGCCCAGGATCGATCCCAGGCCGCCGATGATCACCATGAACAGCAGCTGGAAGGAACGCCCCAGGTCGAAGGCCAGCGGTTCCCATGCGCCCAGGTGGATGAAGCCCCACAGCACGCCCGCCACGCCGACGATGAAGGAACTGACGGCGAAGGCGGTCAGCTTGGCGTACATGGGCCGGATCCCGATGACGGCGGCGGCCACGTCCATATCGCGGATCGCCATCCATTGCCGGCCCATGGCGCCGCGCACCAGGTTCTTGGCAAGCAGGGTGAACACCGCCACGACGGCCAGGACGAACAGGTATTTCTGCACCGAGCTCTGCAGCGGCACGCCGAACACTTCCAGCGGCGGCACCGATACGCTGCCCGACGGCGAGTAGTTGGTGAAGAACGGGATGCGCAGGAACGCCCAATCGACGAAGAACTGGGCAGCCAGCGTCGCCACCGCCAGGTACAGGCCGCGGATGCGCAGGCTGGGGATGCCGAATACCACCCCGACGGCGGTGGCGCACAGGCCGCCCAGCACCATCTGCAGCAGCAAGGGCATCGCGGGGATGCGCACGCCGAAATTCCAGGCCGCGTATGCGCCCACGGCCATGAAGGCGCCGGTTCCCAGGGATATCTGCCCGCAATAGCCCACCAGCACGTTCAGGCCGACGGCGGCCAGCGACAGGATCAGGAACGGGATCAGGATGGCGCGCAGGAAATAGTCGCTGGCCAGCAGGGGCACGCCGATGAAGGCGATCGCCAGCAGCACCGCCACGAAAACCTTGTCCTGCAGGATCGGGAAGATCTGCTGGTCGGCCAGGTAGCTGGTCTTGAATTGTCCGTTCTCGCGATAGAGCATGGCGCTTTCCTAGTCCCTTGGCGACCGTCGCCCTAAACCCGATCGATGATTTTTTCGCCGAACAGGCCCTGCGGCCGGAACAGCAGGAAGGCCAGCGCCAGCACGTAGGCGAACCAGATTTCGATGCCGCCGCCCACCATCGGACCCAGATACACCTCCGACAGCTTTTCGCCGACGCCGATGATCAGCCCGCCCAGGATGGCGCCCGGAATCGACGTCAGGCCGCCCAGGATCACTACCGGCAAGGCGCGCAGCGCGGCTGTCGACAAGGTGAACTGCACGCCGAACTTCGAACCCCAGATCACCCCGGCCACCAGCGCGACCAGGCCGGCCACGCTCCACACCACCACCCAGATGCGGTTCAGCGGAATGCCGACGGATTGCGCGGCCTGATGATCGTCGGCCACGGCGCGCAGCGCCCGCCCGGTGCCGGTGTACTGGAAGAACAACGCCAGCAGCGCCACCATCAAGGCGGCGATCACGGCCGCGGTCAGGTCCTCCAGGTTGAGCAGCAGCCCGCCTTCGAACATCTTGTCCAGGATCAGCGCGGGCTCCTTGGGCATGCCGACGTTGATGGAGTAGACCGAACTGCCGAAGGCGATCTGGCCGGCGCCATCCAGGAAGTAGCTGATGCCCAGCGTCGCCATCAGCAGCGTGGTGGCCTCCTGGTTGACCAGATGCCGCAACACCAGCGCTTCCACCACGCGCGCCAGCGCCATCATCAGCGCCGCGCTGACGATGAATGCCAGCGTGTTGGCCAGCAGGGGCGAGTCGAAACCCAGCCAGCGCGGGATCCATTCGGAAAACCGCGCCATCGCCAGCGCGGCCACCAGCACCATCGCGCCCTGGGCGAAGTTGAACACTCCCGACGCCTTGAAGATCAGCACGAAGCCCAGGCCGATCAGCGCATAGAGCATCCCGCTCATCAGTCCGCCGAACAGGGTTTCCAGGAAAAATCCCATCGCGCGCTCCTTGTCGCGTCAGTGCGATACGCCCAGGTAGGCGCGCACGACTTCCTCGTTGGCGCGCACCTGGTCCGGATCGCCGTCGCCGATCTTGCGGCCGTAGTCCAGCACGACGACGCGGTCGGAGATGTCCATGACCACCCCCATATCGTGTTCGATCAACACGATGGTGGTGCCGAACTCATCGTTGACGTCGAGGATGAAGCGGCACATGTCCTGCTTTTCCTCGATGTTCATGCCGGCCATCGGCTCGTCCAGCAGCAGCATGCGAGGCTCCATGGCCAGGGCGCGGCCCAGGTCCACCCGCTTCTGCAGGCCGTACGGCAGACGGCCGACCGGCGTTTTGCGATAGGCCTGGATTTCCAGGAAATCGATGATGTTCTCGACGAACTCGCGGTGCCGCACTTCCTCGCGGGCGGCGGGGCCGATGCGCAGGGCCTGCGCCAGCAGGCCGCATTTCATGCGCAGGTTGCGGCCGGTCATGATGTTGTCCAGCACGCTCATGCCCTTGAACAGCGCCAGGTTCTGGAAGGTGCGGGCGATGCCCATTTCCGCGGCACGGCGCGGGGTCATGCGCGCATAGTGCTGGCCCTGGAATACGATGGCCCCCTGCTGCGGCGTGTAGACGCCGTTGATCACGTTCAGCATGGAGCTCTTGCCGGCGCCATTGGGACCGATGATGGCGCGGATTTCATGTTCCCGCACGTCGAAGGAAATATCCGTCAGCGCCTTCACCCCGCCGAAGCGCAGCGAGATGTTCTGCATGTCCAGGATCACGCCGCCGATCCGGCGCGCGCGGTCCGGATGGTCGCTGCGCGCGGCCTGCGCCGACGCCGCCTGGGCGGCGTCGGCGACGTTTGCGGTAGGAAGCGGCATAGCCGCGCTGTATGCCATCTCAGGCTGCCTTGCCGGCGACGGCGGAATATGTTCGCACATCGCGAATCGCGAGGTCGGCGGCGATGCGTCCTGTCCGCCCGTCTTCGAACTTGACCTCGGTTTCGATGTGGCGCGACGCGCTGCCGTCGTACAGCGCATCCACCAGCACCGCGTACTTCTGCGCGATGAAGGCGCGGCGCACCTTGCGCGTGCGCGTCAGTTCGTCGTCGTCCGGGTCGAGCTCCTTGTGCAGGATCAGGAAGCGCCGCACCTGCGACGCGGCCAGGCGTTCGTCGCGCGCCAGTTCGGCATTGGCCTGTTCCACGCAACCGGCGATCAGCGCATAGACCACGTCCTTGCCCGCCAGATCGGTGTATCCGGCATACGGCAGCCCGCGCCGCTCCGCCCAGTTGCCCACGGCTTCCAGGTCGACGTTGATGAAGGCGCAGACCGCGTCGCGCCCGGCGCCGAAGGCCACGGCTTCCTTGATGTAGGGAAAGAACTTGAGCTTGTTCTCGATGTACTTGGGCGCGAACAGGCTGCCATCCGCCAGCTTGCCCACGTCCTTGGCGCGATCGATGATCTTCAGGTGACCGTCCGCATCCAGGAAGCCGGCGTCGCCGGTGTGGAACCAGCCCTCTTCGTCGCGCGCCGCGCGGGTCGCCTCGTCGTTTCGGTAGTACTCCTTGAACAGGCCGGGACTCTGCACCAGGATCTCGCCGTTTTCCGCCACCTGGATGCGCACGCCGCGCACCGGCGGCCCGACCGTGTCGGCACGCACCTGGCCATCGGGCTGCACGCAGACGAACACCGATGTTTCGGTCGAGCCGTACAGCTGCTTCAGGTTGATGCCGATCGAACGGTAGAAGGTGAACAGGTCCGGGCCGATGGCCTCGCCCGCCGTGTAGGCCACGCGCACGCGGCTCATGCCCAGCGCGTTGCGCAGCGGGCCGTACACCAGCAGGTCGCCCAGCGCATAGCGCAGCCGATCGACGACGCCGACGGATTCGCCGTCCAGCAGGCGCACGCCCACGCGGCGGGCCAGCGCCATGCAGGACTTGAACAGGCGGCGCTTGATGAAGCCGGCGTCTTCCATGCGTATTAGCACGTGGGTAAGCAGGTCTTCCAGGATGCGGGGCGGCGCGAAGTAGTACGTGGGCCCGATGTCGCGCATGTCGATCGCCACGGTGGCCGGCGATTCGGGATGGTTCACGGTAAAGCCCGTGACCAGCAGCTGCGTATACGAGAACATGTTCTGGCCGATCCATGCCGGCGGCAGATAGGCCAGTACGTCTTCGCGGTCGGTCAGGTGTTCCATGGCTTCGACCGCGCGCGCCCGGTCGATCAGCGCCGCATGCGTCAGCACCACGCCCTTGGGCTTGCCGGTGGTGCCGGACGTGTAGAACATCGCCGCGGTGTGGTCCGGCCGCACCGCGGCGGCGCTGCGCTCGAAGAAGGCCGGATCGGCCTGGGCGCGCTCGGCGCCCAGGCGCAGCAGTTCGTCGAAGGACATGAGCGCGGCATCGCCGTAGTGGCGCAAGCCGCGCGGATCGTCATAGACGATATGCCGCAGCGCCGGGCAGATTTCCCGCGCCTCCAGCATCTTGTCGACCTGTTCCTGGTCTTCGGCGATCGCGACGCCGACCTCCGCGTCGCGCAGCACATAAGCCATTTCCTGCGCGACGGCATCCTGGTACAGCGGCACGGGTATCGCGCCCAGCGCCTGCGCCGCCATCATGGCGATGTACAGCCGCGGCCGGTTTTCGCCGACGACGGCCACGTGCTGCCCGGGTTGCACGCCGAGCGCCGCCAGTCCGTGGGCGACGCGGTCGGCCAGGCCGGCCACCTGGGCCCAGGTCAGGGCCTGCCAGATTCCCAGGTCTTTTTCGCGTATGGCGGGACGCTGCCCGCGCAGTCGCGCATGCATAAGCAGCAGGGCGGGGAAGGTATCCGCCGCCGGCCCCGGCGGGGCTACGGGCTGGGATGGCGCCACGTTGTCTCCTGTATGGTTCCGCCATGCCGGCCTGCCGGGCGATCGTGCCGCCACGGCGTTGCCGGTCATCGCGGACCGCGCATGTTGTGATGCAAAGCTGCGCTGCAATGTGTGGTTAAGGTATAAGCTTGCATCGGACCCAACTGTCGCATTCGCGACAATTCTGGGCGATTCAGGGACGATCTAGGGTATATCCCGATGCAAGTCATCGACTCCTTGCAATTGGCTGCTGCGTGGTTTCGTTTGCTGACAGCGGACGAACAAGCCCGTGTGGAAAAAGACCTGACGGTGCAGCAAGTGCCGGCCGGCACCATCATCGAGCGCAAGGGCCAGATGGCGCAGGCGTGGATCGGCGTTTTGGCGGGCCTGGTCAAGGTGTCGGTCGGCAACGCCGAAGGGCGCATGGCGTCCCTGACCGGCGTGCCCGCCGGCGGCTGGTTCGGCGAAGGCTCGCTGTTGAAGCGCGAAGCGCGCAAGTACGACGTGGTCGCGTTGCGCGACTCGGTGATCGCGCGCCTGCCGGCGGCCACGTTCGAATCGCTGCTGGACAGCAGCATTCCCTTCAACCGCTACCTGCTGCACCTGCTGAACGAGCGCGTGGCGCAGTTCATCGGCAAGGCCGAGAACGACCGCCTGCTGGATGCGGACGCGCGCGTGGCGCGCTGCCTGGCGGAGTTGTTCAATCCCATCCTGTATCCCGGCATGGGGCTGCGCCTGAGCATCACGCAGGAGGAAGTCGGCTACCTGGCCCGCGTATCGCGGCAGCGCGCCAATCGCGCGCTCTGCAATCTGCAGGAAGCCGGCCTGCTGAAGGTGGAGTATCGCGGCGTGCGGGTGCTGGACCTGAACGGCCTGAAGGACTACGAAGCCGCCAAGCGGCGCTAGCCGCGCGCCGCTAGCCGCGCGCCGCTAGCCGCGCACCGCCGACCACGCGGCGCGGGATACGTGGCCCGATCGGGCGCATGGAACTCGGCGGGGTGCCGCAGGACACACGGCGCAAGCTTGCCGACCCACCCCGCCACCGCGCCCCCGCCCGTCGCCATCCCATGTACCTTCACGTCCAGCCCCGTTTCGACACCGCATTCTGGAGCCCCTATACCCCGCCCTCCCGCCAAGCCGAACGCGGCGGCGACCGGCCGGCGGACGACGCCGCGCCGCTGAGCTATTCGGAAGCGCGGCACGGCCCGCATGCCGCGTTCCGCGACGGGCCCGACTTCCCTGCCTACAAGGAGGAAATGCGTACCGGCCTCGCGTTCCTGGCCGACTTCTGCCGGCGGCATCGCCTGCCCGACGCGGAAGGCATCGCGGCCAACCTTGACACCTTCTTTCGCCATCGCTTCGACGACCCGCACTATTTCAGCACCCGCGCCGGCATCGTCGATTCGCGCGGCAAACAATCGCTGGATGAGTTCTGCTGGATGATCCGCCACGACACGATGGACCTGGACGTGAAGAAAGCCGCCGTCCGCGATCTGGCGATGGGCATCACGGAATGCGCCGACGGCGCGGTGTCGAATCTCGTCTCGGCGGCGCGCAAGCTGGCCCTGGCCGCCGGCGGCGTGCGCGGCACGCTCTGGGAAATCAAGGAGCAGGCCGCGCGCGATACGCTGTTGGGCGCGGTGCAGGAATATTTCGCCCGGCAACCGGGCTATCACCCCGGCAACGAAATCCACTACGTCACGACCGCGTGGAACAGCCTGGCCGGAGGCTTCGGATTCGACCCGGACCCCGATGGCACGAGGATGCCCGACGCGCAGGACTGCAAGTTCCTGCACATCTGCGGCCAACGTCTCGGCTTGGCGCTGACGCCGGACCGGCTCGCCCTGACGCTGGCGGAAACCTGCCTGGCCCGGTTCAACGAAAGCCTCCCCACGCATCGGGACCCGCCCGCGGCTTCCTGGACGCCCGCCGTGCAGGAAGCCTTCATGGACAAGTTGCGCCAGATCGGCGGCGACTGCGGCCTGACCTGGGAAGATGGCGAGCGCCTGGACGCCGACACGCAAACCTGGCGGCACCGCGAAAGCGACCTGCGCCTGCGCAGCTTCGTCAAGCTGCGGCAACGGGACGATGCCTGCACCTACCTGCCGCGCACCGATGCATCGCTGATCGCGCTGGACATCCTGCGCGCCATGGCGGCACTGCGGCTATTGCCAGCAGGCAATCAGCCGAAAAACTACGGCGAATGGATCGAGGCGGACGGCACCCGGGGCGCGCTGTTCGCCTACGGCCAGTTGGCATGGATCGCGCGTGCCGACGCCAGCGCGGCTTTCGCCCCACCGCTGTGGGACGCCACCGCCGTGGACATCGAGCTGTCCACCTTGCGCGACCTGCTGCGGTGGCGGGACACATCGCTCGGCGACGACCGTCCCCTCCCGCCCAGGCCGGCATTGCTGCAATCCATCCGGAACACCGACGCGGCCCGGCTGGCGCGGATGCCGATACAGTGGGTGAACGACCCCGACTGCGCCGAGCCCTTCCTGGCAAGGCTGGGCGAGGATGGCACGACGCAATACCTGGATGCCCACGCGCGCACCCTGGGCACGTTGGCGCCGTACGAACGCGACAGGCTGCTCACCGGCCTGCTGCGCGCGAACATGCGGCGGTCCATTCCGGCCGTGACGCGGCACTGGTCCGCCAGTCTGGCGGTACGGGTGGATATCGTCCATGACCTGCTGCGCTGCCACGCCATCCCCGAGTTGCGCGACGCCCTGCTGGCCGACGATGCCGCCGCGGCGGTCATGGCATGGCTCGCGGCGTGGCGGACGCCGGGGTTGCTGGATTTCATCGCGCCCAGGATCGGCCGCCTGCTGAACGCCCTGTACATGGGCTCACCCGTGCTATCGACCGCCTTGCGTTCCGGCCGCGCCGCGCCGGTGGATGCATTCTTCATGCTGTTGAGGGAACTGCTGAAGGACGAGCACATCCGCTCGCACCTCCAGCATGGGCTGCCCGAACTGCTGCGCGCCATGGACTTCCTGGGCGCGCCCACGCTTTCCCTCGCCATGGCCAGCGGCCATACCGCGGCGGTGCAGGCCTACTACGACGGCGTCAGCGGATTGCTCGCCGAGCCGGTCCACGCGGCGATCGGGCCGGCGCTGCGGGGCGCATTGCCGGACTTGCTGACGGCAACCGCGGAGGCGGGCGACTCGGGATTGGCCTATGCCCTGGCGAACGGCCATGCGGCGGTGATCAAGGCCTTCCACGACATCATCGTCAAATTCCTGGGCGACGCCGGCACGGCGCCCTGGATCAGCCCGCGCCTGCCCGATATGCTCGACGCGGTGGACGGCGACGGCAGGGCGGGCCTGATGCTGGCCGTGAAGGGGGGCCATGCGGACGCGGCGTTCGCCTACGTCGCCTTGCGCTCGGACCCCGTCATCATGGCGTTGTTGCCGGCGGATCGGCAAGCGGCGCGCTAATGGCTGGTGCCCAGGTAGGCGGCGACCACCGCCGGATCGCCCTTCAGTTTCTGCGGCGTGCCATGCACGGAAATACGGCCGTTTTCCAGCACATAGCCGTAGTCGGCGACGTTCAACGCGGCGGCGGCGAACTGCTCCACCAGCAGCATGGTCACGCCCTGCTCCTTCAAGCGGCCGATGATGCGGAACACTTCCTCCACCAGGATGGGCGCCAGGCCCATGGACGGCTCGTCCAGCAGGACCAGCTGGGGATTCAGCATGACCGCGCGCGCCATCGCCAGCATCTGCTGCTCGCCGCCCGACAAGGTGCCCGCCAGCTGCTCGCGCCTTTCCTTCAGGCGGGGAAACAGGTCCATGGCGCGGTCCAGGTCGGCCCGGACATCGCCGCGCGGGCGGCTGCCGGTCAGCCGGGGATAGGCGCCCAGCAGCAGGTTGTCCGTCACGGACAAAGTGGGAAAGACGCGCCGTCCTTCCGGCGAATGGGCCAGCCCCAGCCGGGCGATGCGGTGCGACTCCAGGCCGTCGATGCGGCGGCCTTCCAGCGTGATCTCGCCCGCGCTGGGCTTGATCATGCCGGACAGGGCGCGCATGGTGGTGGTCTTGCCGGCGCCGTTGGAGCCGATCAGGGTCACCACCTTGGCTTGCGGCACTTCCATGCTGATCCCGTGCAATACCTTGACCTTGCCGTAGCCGGCTTCCAGGTTGCTGATCGATAACATGACGGTTGTTCTCCTTGTGTCCGGCTGTTGCACCACGCCTGGCCGGCTTAGGCCGTCACCGCGCCGCCCAGGTAGGCTTCCACGACGCGGCTGTCGGCCTGCACCTGGGCAGGCTGGCCTTCGGAGATCTTCTGGCCGAAGTCCAGCACCGACACGGTGTCGCAGACGCTCATCACCACGTCCATGTGGTGTTCGATCAGGATCAGCGTGATGCCGTGGTCGCGCACCTTGCGGATGATCTGCAGCAGTTCCGCGATGTCCGGCGCGGTCAGGCCGGCTGCCGGCTCGTCCAGCAGCAACAGTTGCGGGTCCAGCGCCAGGGCGCGGGCGATTTCCAGCAGGCGCTGCTTGCCGTAAGGCAGGTTGCGGGCTTCTTCGGCCGCGTACGACTCCAGCCCGACGAAATCCAGCAGGGCCAGCGCGCGGGCGCGCGCGGCGGTTTCCTCGCCCTTCCAGCGGGGGGTGCGCAGCGCGATGTTGGTCAGTCCGGTCCGGAAGCTGTGGTGCAGGCCGACCAGCACGTTTTCCAGGGCCGTCATTTCGCCGAACAGGGCGACGTTCTGGAAGGTGCGCGCGATGCCTGCGCCGGCGATCTGCGCCGGCACCATGCCGGCCAGCGATCGGCCATTGAACTCCACGGTGCCGCCGGTGGGTACATAGATGCCGGTCAGCACGTTCATCATCGTGCTCTTGCCGGAGCCGTTGGGGCCGATCAGGCCATGGATGGTGCCACGCCGGACCACCAGGTCGACCTGGTTCAGCGCCTTCAGCCCGCCGAACTGCATCACCACGCCCTTGGCGTTGAGCAGGACGTCGCCGCCGTCCGCGCCCGCGGCCTGCGGGACGGCCTCGATGCGATGCGCCAGCTCGGTGCTGACCGCCAGGGCCTTGCGGCCGGTCTGGAAGAACAGGTTGCGCACGAAGCCGACGATGCCGTCGGGCAGGTAATACACCACGAACAGGATCATGGCGCCGAAGATGGTCAGGCGCCAATCGGTCAGGGCCTCGACCCAGAAGGAAAACACCGCCAGCAGGATGGTGCCGGCCACCGGCACCGCCATCCGGTTCGGCGTCGCGCGACCCTTTGCGATGGCGATCGCCGCGCCCACCGCCATCAGGATGGCCAGCGTCAGGGCAATCGCGCGGAAGGTGCCGATGTCGTCCAGCATCTTGGGCAGCAGCACGACGATCGCGGCGCCCAGCAGCGCGCCGACCCGCGATTTGCGCCCGCCCATGATGATCGCCAGCAGGAACAGGATGGTGAGCTCAAAGTTGTAGGTGTTGGGCGAGATGTACTGCTCCGAATAGGAGTACAACGCACCCGCGAGGCCGGCGAAACCGGCGCTGATCACGAAGGCCACCACCTTGTAGCGGTAGACGGAAACACCCATGCAGTCGGCGGCGATGGGGCTGTCGCGCAGGGCTTCGAAGGTGCGGCCGATGTGCGATTTCAGGATGCGGTGCACGACCAGCAGCGCCAGGACCAGCAGCACCGCCACCAGCCAGAAGTATTCGGCCTTGGTCAACACGTGGCCGTTGAAGGATGGCTTGTTGATCTTGATGCCCAGCGGCCCTTCGGTCAGGAAGGTCATTTCGTTGATCAGGATCTGGATGATGGTGCCGAAGGCCAGCGTGACCATGGCCAGGTAGGGGCCGGTCACCCGCAGCGCGGGCAGCGCCAGCACCGCGCCGAACAGGGCGGCGATCAGGATGGCGGCCGGCAGGATGATGCCGATGGGCATCTGCAGGTGGAACACCATCACGCCCGCGACATACGAGCCGATGCCGAACAGGCCGGCGTGGCCCAGCGATACCTGCCCCGTATAGCCCACCACGATATCCAGCCCGAACAACAGGATGGCGTAGATCATGATGGTCTCGATCAGGTGCAGGTAATACGGATTCGTGACGGCCAGGGGCAAGCCCGCCAGCACGACGATGCCCACTACCGAAGCGATGAAGGTCAGCGATCTCATGTCTGGGGCCTCACACCTTTTTTATAGCGGTTTTTCCGAAGAGGCCCGCCGGCTTGACGGCCAGCACCAGGAGCAGCAGCACCAGCCCGGGGACATCCTTGTAGCCGGTCGAAATATAGAAACCCGTGGTCGTTTCCGCGATGCCCAGGATCAGCCCGCCGACGATCACGCCGGTGCCGCTGGACAGGCCGCCGATGATGGCGACGGCGAAGGCCTTCAATCCCAGCACCGCGCCCATGGTCGCGCCCGTCAAGGTCAGCGGCGCGATCAGCACGCCAGCGAACGCCGTCGTCAGCGACGACAGCGCGTAGGACAAGGTGATGACCAGATTGGTATTGATGCCCATCAGTCCCGCCGCGGCACGATCGGCCGACGTCGCCACGAAGGCCTTGCCGTAGATGGACTTGCGATTGAACAGCTCCACCAGCAGCATCATCGCCAGCGCGCCCACCACGACCAGCAGCTCCATCGGCAGCACGTTGGCTCCCGCCACCTGGATCGGCGACATCGGCAGCGGCGAAGGAAACGGCAGGTCGTCGCGGCCCCATACGTTTTCCGCGACATTGCGAAAGATGATGCCCAGCGCGATCGTCGCCATGATCCAGCCGAACTCCGAGCGCGTCTTGATGGCCGGCCGCACGCCGACCCGCTCCACCACCGCGCCCTGCAGGAAACCGAACAGGCAGACCAGCGGAATCATGACCCAGTAGTTCACGCCCTCGCCCACCAGGGACAGGCCCACCAGCGCGCCCAGCATCAGCGCTTCGCCCTGGCCGAAGTTCAGCGTGCCCGAGGTGGCGAACGTCAGCTGGTAGCCGAACGCGATCACCGCGTAGATCATGCCCAGCGCGATGCCGCTATAGATAAGCTGTAGAAGAATCATGGGACATCCACGTCAAGGAACCGCCGCCCCGCGCCCAGGCGGCGCGGGCGGCAGCGGGAGTTACCGCAAGACAGGCGTCGCGGACGGCTACTTGGCCTGGGCCGATGCAACCTTGGCGCTGGCGTCCTTCTTGCGCGGCTGCGCCGTGGCCTTGATGTCGTCCGGATAGGCATAGACCACGCGGCCATCCTTGACCTCGCCGAACACCACCAGGTTCGCCGTGATGGCGTCGTGGTCGTCATGCGTGAACGGATGGTCGTAGGTCATGACCACGCCTTCCACCGGCGTCTGCAGGTTTTCCAGGGCGGCGCGGATCTTCGGCCCATCGGTGGAGTTGGCCTGCTTGATGGCCGCGGCCAGCAGATAGATCGAGTCGTAGCCCTGCGCCGCCGACACCGGGGAATCGATGCGGTTGTTCTTGGGCTTGAACTTGGCCAGGTAGGCGTCGATGAAGGCCTTGCGCTTGGGCGTATTGGGTTCCTGGATGAAGGTCTGCGGCATCCGCGCGCCCGAGCCGTTGGGTCCGGCGTTGTCGATGTAGTTGGCCATCGACAGCGTCCAGCTGCCTATCATGGGCACCTTCCAGCCCAGCTTGGCCATGCCGTTGGCGATCTGCGCCAGTTCCGGGCCGATGCCGTAGGTCAGGATGGCCTCGGCGCCAGCCTGCTTGGACTTCAGCAGCTGCGCCGTCATGTCGACGTCCTTGATGTTGAATTTTTCCACGGCGACCGCCTTGACGCCCTTGGCCGCCAGCGCCTTTTCCAGGTCCTCGCGGCCCAGCTGGCCGTAGTTGGTGGAGTCGGCCAGGATCGCCACCTTTTTGTAGCCGTCGCGCACCACCGCTTCTTCCACGATCATCGGCGCCTGGATGCTGTCGTGCGCGGCATTGCGGAACACGTAGTTGTCGGCGTCGGTGAACTGGTGAGTGATCACGCTGCCCGTCGCCACGTTGTTGAAGACGGGGATCTTGGCGTCCTGGTAGAAACGCTGCGACGCCAGCGCCACGCCGGTGTTGATGAAGCCGACCGTGGCGACCACCTGTTCCTTGTTGATCAGTTCCTGGGCGATCTGCACGCCGCGCTCGTTCTTGGCTTCATCATCGCGTTCGATCAGCACCAGCTGCCGGCCCAGCACGCCGCCGTTCTTGTTGATTTCCTCCGCTGCCAGCCGCACGCCGTCGCGCATGCTGACGCCCATGGAGGACGAGCCGCCGGTATAGGGGCCGGACACGCCGATCTTGATGGGGTCGGCGGCATAGGCGCCGCCGGTCAGTGCAATTGCAAGGGTTCCTACCAGCAGTTTTAAACGATGGTTCATCGTTGTCTCCGTTGTCGATATCGATGCTGCGTTGGAAAACCGTTCTGTGCGATCAGAGGATTGCGGTGGCGAGGCTCCTGACGGGGTCGCCCGCGCGCGCCGCCGCGACGATGCGCGGCAGGGGTGCGACGAAGCTGGAAAAAGATGGCCGATGCGGAGTGCAAAGGTCATGAGGCAGGGGCGTCGCGGCAGGGGCGACGCTCGTGTGTCCGTATTCCGCGGCGGCGGAAACCATGCCTTCTCCCTCGATCTTCTTTTATGCGGCCGGGGCCGTGCGAGGCGGGTGCGTGCATTATGTGGCGCGTGTCGACGCAGCCGCTGTCTCCTCGCGCTCAATGATAGTGAGCGCGCAGCGCGGGCTCAATGCTGCTTTCATTAGGGATTGCCCGCGCGCCGAAAGTTTCGCGTAAGTTCCACTGCCTTACCGCGCGCGAACCGGGCCGTCACCGGGGTTTTATGTCGTGGCGCGAGCGAAACTGTCGACAAAGCGAAGGCGGCGGCACGGCCGCTCCCTACAGCACGCGCGCCAAGCTACAGCACGCGCGCCAAGAGCCGGCACGCGAGCGCGGCCATGACGATGGCCATGCCGCCATCCAGCAGGCGCCAGGCGCGCGGATCGCGGAACAGCGGCCGCAGCAGCCGCGCGCCGCCGCCCAGCGCCAGCAGCCATAGCAGGCTGGCGGTCATGGCCCCCGCCGCGTAGGCCGCGGCGTTGTGGCCGAAACCCTGGGCCAGCGAGCCGACCAGGATGACGTCCATCCAGAAGTGCGGATTGATCACCGTGAAGCCCAGCGCGCCCAGCATGGCGGCGCGCCGCGTTCCGGCGGCCTGGCGCGCGGGCGCGAGCCCGCCCCCGGCGGACCAGGCGCGCCGCGCCGCGCGCGCCGCATACAGGGCCAGGAAGACGGCGCCGGCCCAGGCCACCGCCGGCATGATCCAGGGCGCCTGGCCAGACAGCGTGCGCCAGGCCATCACGCTGAGCGCGATGCACAGCGCGTCGGCGGCGGCGCACACGGCCAGCACGCTGCCGATGTGGGCGCGCTGCAGGCCCTGCCGCAGGATGAAGGCGCTTTGCGCGCCCACGGCCGCGAACAGGCCCAGGCCGGTGCCCAGCCCGGATAGCCACGGAAGAAAAATGGAAGCGTTCATGATGGCGGCCATTCTGGCTTGCCGTGGCCATGAAGAACAGCTAAATTTCCTAATCCATATTTAGCAACGCTAATGCATATGAACCTGGATCATGCTCAGCTGCGCGCCTTGGCCGCCGTCGTGCGCGAAGGCAGTTTCGAGCGCGCCGCGGCCGCCCTGCATGTGACGCCGTCGGCCGTTTCCCAGCGGATCAAGGCGCTGGAAGACCGGGTCGGCCGCCTGCTGGTGCAACGGACGACGCCGACGACGGCGACGCCGGACGGGCGGGTCCTCGTCCAGCTGGCGGAGCAGGCGACGCTGCTGGAGCACGACGCCCTGAACCGGCTGGGCGTGGCCGAAGACGCGCCGCAGGCCACGCTGCCGGTCGCGGTCAACCACGACAGCCTGGAAACCTGGTTCATGGACGCGGCGGTGAACTTCGCCGCCCGCACGCGCGCCACGCTGGACCTGCGGGCGGAAGACCAGGACCACACCGCCGAACTCCTGCGCGGCGGCGCCGTGATGGGCGCGGTCACCACCCTGGCCGAACCGGTGCAGGGCTGCCGCCTGCATGCACTGGGCAGCATGCGCTACGCGGCGACGTGCAGCCCCGACTTCCACGGACGCCATTTCGCCGACGGCGTCGATGCCCGTTCGCTCAGCCAGGCCCCGGTGCTGGTCTACAACCGCAAGGACGCGCTGCAGGGGCGCTTCGCCCGGCGCATCCTGCGCGGCGCGGCCTGGCAGCCGCCGGTGTGGTGGCTGCCTTCGGCGCGCGCCTTCGTGCGCGCCTCGCTGGCGGGATTGGGCTGGACCATGAATCCCCTGGCGCTGGTGCAGGCTGACCTCGACGCGGGACGGCTGGTGCTGCTGCGGGCGCGCGCCTTCGAAGACACGCCGCTGTACTGGCAGCACTGGCGGGTGGCGTCCGACACCATGGCGGCGTTGACGGACGCCGTGCTGGCCGCCGCGCGCGGGCTGATACGCCGGCGCGGGGGCTGAGTAAACTAGCCCCATCATCCTTGGAGACTACTTATGCCGTTTTCCCGCCTGGCCATCGCCGCCGTCGCCCTTGCCCTTTACGGCACCGCGCAGGCGCATGACTACAAGATCCGCGACATCGAGATCGAAGATCCCTGGGTACGCGCCACCGCGCCCGGCCAGACGGCGGGCGGGGGCTATATGGAAATCGAGAACGACGGCGCCACGGAAGACCAGCTGATCGGCATCAAGTCGGATGCGGCCAGCAGCGTCAGCCTGCACCAGACTGTGACCAGCAACGGCGTGTCCACGATGCGGGAAGTCGACGGCGGCGTGACGGTGCCCGCCAAGGGCGAAGTCAAGTTCACGCCCGGCGGCTACCACGTCATGTTCGAAAAGCTGAAGGCGCCGTTCAAGGAAGGCATGGAAATCCCAGCCACCCTGACCTTCCGCCACGCCGGCGACGTGCAGGTCAAGTTCGAGGTCAAGCCGCTGACGTACAAGGCGCCCGGCGCGGGCGCGAACATGCAGGGCGGCGACATGGGCCATATGCACCATATGGGGAACATGGGGAGCATGGGCGGCATGCAGGGCCAGGGCACGCCAGCCCCTGCCGGGCGCTAGGCGCTAGTAGCGGGGCGATCGGGTCCTGCCGCCGACCGGCCCGCTCTGCTCCAGGCTGCTGTTCCAGGCTGCGGTTCCAGGCTGACTACTGACCTGCTATTCCAGCCTGATATTGGCCTTCTTGATCACCCCCGCCCACATGGCGCGTTCCTGCTCGGCGTAGGCCTTGAATTCCACCGGCGGCATGGGCATGGGAATGACGCCCATCTCCTGCAGCTTGGCCGCGACGTCGGGCTGCGCCAGCGTTTTCTGCAGATCGGCGCTGAGCTTTTTCACCACGGCATCGGGCAGGCCGGCGGGACCGACCACGCCCTGCCAGGCGTAGGCCGTGAAGTCGGCCACGCCCTGCTCCGCCATGGTGGGAACGTCGGGCAGCACCGGCAGGCGCTGCGGCGTGGCGGCCGCCAGCACGCGCAGCTTGCCGGCCTTGACGTTGGGCAGCCCGGCCGCCAGGTCGATGAACATCAGGTCCACCTGGCCGCCCAGCAGATCCGTGATGGCGGGCGCGGCGCCTTTGTATGGAACGTGAAGCATATCGACACCCGTGCGCTGCTTGAAGAGCTCCAGCGCCAGGTGATGCGGCGATCCGGAGCCGGCCGACGCCACGGTCAGCTTGCCCGGCGTGGCCTTGGCGGCCGCCAGCACGTCGGCCACGGTCTTGTAGGGCGAATGGGTATTGACGGCCAGCAGCAGCGGCAGCTTGGCCAGGCCGCCGATATAGGTGAACTTGTCGGGATCGTAGGAAAGCTTGGCGTACAGCGACGGGTTGTAGGCCAGCGTGCCCGAGTCGGCCGTGCCCACCGTGTCGCCGTTGGGCACGGCTTGCGCGATGGCGGTGGCGCCGATGATGGTAGCCGCGCCGGGACGGTTTTCGACGACGATGGTCTGGCCCAACGACTTTTCCAGCGCGGCGCCGACGTTGCGCGCCACCACGTCCGATCCGCCGCCGGCGGGATAAGGCACGATCCAGCGTATGGGCTGCGTCGGCCAGTTCTGCGCGTGGGCGGACGTGACGGCGGCGGCGGCCAGCGCGGCGCCGATGGCCGCGCGCCTGACGAAAGCGAACATGGTTGTCTCCGTGGCGCCCGCGTCGATGCGCGCGGGGTCGGCGCACATTATGCCGACAAGTCAGGCCGGCGCGCCATAATCGCGCGCGCCGAACAGCGCGCTGCCGATGCGAAGTTCCGTCGAGCCTTCCTGGATGGCCAGTTCGAAGTCGCCGCTCATGCCCATGGACAGGCGTTGCATGTCGACGCCGGCTATGGCCTCGTCGCGCAGCCGGTCACGCCAGGTGCGCAGGAGACGAAAGCACGCGCGGACGGCTTCGTCGTCTTCCGAATTGACCGCCAGCGTCATCAGGCCGCGCACGCGCAGCGCGGAATGATCGCGCGCCACGGTGCGCACGAAGTCCGGCAGTTCGGCGGGGTCCAGTCCGTACTTGCTGGGTTCGTCGGAAGTCTTGACCTGCACCAGCACATCCAGCACGCGCCCTTCCTGGCGCAGGCGACGGTCCAGCGCCTGCGCCAGGTCGAGGCGGTCAAGCGACTGCACTTCGGCCGCCAGGCGCGCGGCGTCCTTGGCCTTGTTGGTCTGCAGATGGCCGATCACCACCCACTCGACCGCGCAGTCGGCCAATGCGGCCGCCTTGTCGCGGACTTCCTGCATTTTGCTTTCGCCGAAGCGGCGCAGGCCCAACGCCATGGCCGCGCGTATCTGCTCGGCGGGAAAGGTCTTGCTGACCGGCAGCAAGGCGACTTCGGCCGGATCGCGGCCGGCACGAACGCAGGCGGCGGCGATGCGGGCCTGCAGGTCCGCCAGGCGGGCGGCGAAGGTATCGGTGGAAGACATGGTCATGCGGCGGTGGACAGCCAGGAGTCTAAACCGAAACGGCGCCCCGGGAAAAACCGGAAAGCCTCCCGCGGCCATCGCCGCGGGTTTAGAATGTCCGCCGCGTTCCGGCCCGCTCCGCGCGGCACCCAGTTCCTGTTTCGGGATCCATCATGTCCTCCCACTCCGTGTCCGGCTACTCGTTCGCGGCACCCTTCCAGATTCCGGCGCCCTCCCCCATCCGCTCCCTGGCGCCATACGCCAATCGTCCCGGAACGATCAGCATGGCCGGCGGTTATCCCGCGACGGAGCTCTTCGACGTCGACGGCCTGAACGCGGCGGCAGCCAAGGTAGGCGGCCGGCTGGCGTCCTGCCTGCAGTACTCCAATATCGACGGCCAGGCCGGGCTGCGCATGCAGCTGGCCCGGCTTTCCGCCGAACGCGGCATACGCTGCGATCCCGACACCGAACTCGCGGTCACCGGCGGATCGCAGCAATCGCTGGCGCTGCTGGGCCGGGTGCTGCTGCAACCCGGCGACGCGGCCATCATCGAAAGCCCGGGCTTTCCGAATTCGCGGCAGGCGCTGCATTACACCGGCGCGACGCTGCACACGGCGCCGTCCGGTCCCGATGGCGTGGACGTCGACGCGCTGGCCCTGCTGGTGGAACGGGTCCGCCCCAAGCTGGTCAGCGTGGTGGCCACCTTTTCCAATCCCTGCGGCGCCACGCTGAACCTGGAGCGCCGCCGTCGCCTGGTCGAGCTGGCCGCGCGCTACCGCTTCCTGCTGGTGGAAGACGATCCTTACGGCGAACTGCGTTTCGAAGGCGAACCGATTCCGCCGCTGCTGGCGCTGGCCGAAGGCGAACAACGCAAGTGGGTCGCCTATATCGCCAGCATGTCCAAGACCATGGCGCCCGCGTTGCGCATGGGCTGGCTGATCGCCCCCGACGAAATCCGCCGCCGCTGCGTCAGCGCCAAGGCCGCCGACGATATGGCGTCGTCGGCGTGGATCCAGGAGATCGTCGCGCAGTACATCGAGGACGGCCGTTACCACGAGCATGTGCCGCGCATCCGCGCGGCCTACGCGGCGCGCGCCGATGCGCTGGCCCGCGCCCTGGCCGAGGAGATGGGCAGCCAGGTGGACTTCCGCAAGCCGCAGGGCGGCATGTTCTGCTGGGCGCGGCTGACCGGCGATATCGACAGCACCCGGCTGCTGCCATACGCCATCGAGCATGAAGTGGTCTATGTGCCCGGCAAGGCCTTCTACGGCGACCCCGCGCAGGCGGACCTGCAGGCCATGCGGCTGTCCTTCGCCACCATGAACGAAGCGCAGATCCGCACCGGCATCGTGCGCCTGCGCCAGGCCCTGCAGGCCTGCGCGGCGGGCGAACCCACGACCATTACCGTGCCGACGTAGGCGCGCTCGCGCCGGCCAGCAGGTCGGTGAACAAGGCGGGCGCGCCCATCTGGCCGCCCTTCAGCATCAATTCCACCCCATCGGCGGGATGGCCCGGCGCATGCACGCGGCAGACGGCGACGCCCGGGCTGGGGCTGTAGGAAAACGTCAGCGCCCGCGCGCCCCATGATTGCACCGCCAGGCTGGACGTATCGCCGCCCGCGAAACCGGCACGGGCAAGCGGATGCGCGGCCAGGACGTCGGCCATCAGGCCGCCGCAGGCCAGCGCCAGCGCGCGGGTGTATCCGGGACGCCGCGCGCCGCTGTCGTCGCTCAGCGTGCTGTGCGCGACCACGCTGCGGCCGGCGCGCAAGGCCTGCACGATGCGGCCGTCCAACGAGGCGCGATACTCCGCGTCGCCGGCCGCCATGGCGGCCGCGTCGAGCGCGATGGAATCGAAACCGGCCTGCTCGGCGGCGGCGATCTGCGCGGCCGTGATCGGCGAGCGGCTGCCGGCGACGATGAAAGTCTGGCTGACCTTGCGCGCCCGCGCGGCGGCGGAAGGCGGCGCGGCACGGTCGGTATCGGCCGCCAGCAAGGCCTGCAGCGCGCCCGTGGGCCCGACGGTCAGCAACGGTCTGCGTTCCACGGCCAGGCGATGCCGGAGCAGCGCGCCGATGCGCGCCAGGTCGGCGGCGCGGGCGGCGTCGAACAATACCCCGGCCGCGCCATCCGCCAGCAATGCGTCCAGCCGCGCGGCGGCGGCGTCCGGCGTGGCGTCCAGCATCGCCAGGTCGAAGGATGCGATGCCATCCAGTCCCTGGCGCGCGAGATGCATCCTGAGGTCCGACTCGTCCATGGGCGTGACGGGATGCCGGCTCATCGTGGGGTGGCGGTCCAGGCGGTACACCGGGCCATCCTGGCCGGCGCGCGCGTACAAGTGGCCGAAGCTGCAGTAGCGGCCCAGGTTGGGCTGGCCGCCGACGATATAGGCCGGTCGCGACCCGAGTTCGCCCCAGGCCAGCCGCACCGCGTGGCCGATGCTGCCGACGTGCGGCGCGCTGTCGAAGGTGGAACAGCATTTGTAGTGCAGGACGTCCGCGCCGGTGGCCGCCAGCCCACGGAATATCCGCGGCAGGGTGGCGTCCATTTCCGCCGGCGACATCGCCCGCGCGGTCCCGGCCACGCCCACGCAGTCCAGCGGACCGAAGCGCGCCAGTTCGTCGGCCGTGGGCACATCCAGGAACAAGGCGGCGCGCAGGCCGGCGGACACCACCGTGGCCAGCGTATCGGTGGATCCGGTGAAGTCGTCGCCGTAGTACGCCAGGCGCGGCCGCCCGCCGCGTGGTTCAGCCATAGAAATCCAGCGCGTGCGCCAGCGCCGGCCGGTCGCGCGCGAAGTCGGCCAGGGGCACGCCGGCGCGTGCCGCGTCCCAGGCGTCGCGGATGCTCTGCACGCCGGCGGCCGCGCCGTCCGGATGCCCGAGGATGCCGCCGCCCGACAGGAAGATCAGGTTCTCGCTTTCCAGCCCCTGGAAGGTGGCCGGCACCGTGCCGGCCCATTGCCCCGACGAAAACACCGGCATGACCGCGTCGTCGCCCGCCATGGGCGTCAGGCAGGCGCGCGCCGATTCGATGACGCTGGCGTCGCTTTCGTAGAACTTGCCGCCCAGTCCGTTCACGTGCAGCTGGTCGACGCCGGCCAGGCGCCACAAGGCCTGGTAGGCCGGGAAAGCGATGCCCAGCGCCGGATGGCGCGACATCATGGCCATGCCGTTGCGGTGGCCGTGTATCGCCAGCGGGCTGGTGCGGCGCAAGGCCTGGATGGCGCTGAAGCCGCACCAGTTCAGGCTGGCCATGACACAGGTGCCGCCGGCGGCTTCCACGCGGGCGGCATGGCCGCGCATGGCGTCCAGGTCATCCGAGATATTGAACGCATACATGACCTTGCGGCCGGTGCGTTGGGCATGGTCCTTGATCACCCGCATGACGGCTTCCACCCGGCGCGCCAGGGGCGAATGCGGCGGATTGGCCATGCATTCGTCATCCTTGATGAAATCGACGCCGGCTTCGCACAGGCTGGCGACCACACGCGCGGTCTGCTCCGGCGTCATGCCGACGTTGGGCTTGATGATGGTGCCCAGGATGGGCCCTTCCCCGCGGCCCGTCAACGCCCGCGTGCCGGCCACGCCGTGGCGTGGCGCGTCGAACAGTTTCACGTATTCGGCGGGCAGGTCCAGCGACAGCAGCTTGACGCCGGTCATCTCGCCCAGGTCGTAGATGTTGCCGCCCACCGTGGCCGCCAGGGTCGGCAGGTTGGCGCCGACGTTGTCCACTGGGAAGGACACGGTGATGATGGCTTGCCGGTACGGTCCCTGGATATCGCGCCGCTGCAGGAAGGCGTTGGGCAGGCTGGGCGTGGCGATCGTGCCGACCTGCTCGATCGACTGCACGATGGCGCGCGAACGCCGGCGCAGGTCGTCGGTTTCGCCGGCCACCCTGACGAAGGTGCCGCTGGATTGTTCGCCGGCCAGCACTTCGGCGGCCTGCTCCAGCGGGAAAGGCGTCTCGATGAAATACCGGGCGCGGAAATCGCGCCGATTGGTGTCCGTCATGGCGGGTCTACAGCGTGGAGAGATCGGGAAAGGGGCGCACGGGATCGCTGCCGTCCCAGCCGATCGAGGCTTCGCGGATCAGGCGGAACAGGCGGCCCTTGGGGCCGGCGATCTCGGACAGCTCGATCACGGTGCCGGGATGGGTTTCGGTTTCGTAGTAAACGTAGCGGCCGCGTTCCCCGACTTCGCCGCTCATGCCGACCTTCAAGCCATGCTCGGCCAGCCGGCGCACGTCCTCGTCGAAGTTCTCCGTCCAATAGGCCAGGTGCTGCAGGCCGGTGTGGCCGGCATCCAGGAAGGCCTTGTACATGGACGGCGCGTCGTTGCGCTGCTGGATCAGCTCGATCTGCAGCGGACCGGAATTCGCCAGCGCCACCGATACCTCGATGGGAGAGGGCTGGCCGCGATACATGAAATTCCTGACGGGCACGCGGTCGGCATAGAACCAGGGACCGATACCCAGGGTCTCGCTCCAATGCCGCATTTCCTTGTGGATATCGCGCACGACATAACCTGCCTGGCGCACTTCGCCGAACAACCGACTCATGGCTACACCTCGATCACAGAAAACCCGTGGAGATCCACGGAATGAATGCCACCAGCAACACGCCGGCCACCAGCGCGACCAGGTAGCCCCACATATAGGGCATGGCCTCGTCCGGGCTGACCTTGCTGATCGCGCAGGCGCCGTAGTAGCCGACGCCGAAGGGTGGCGCGAACAGGCCCAGCCCCATGGAAAGAATCACCACCATCGCGTAGTGCACTTCGTTCACGCCGACGGCACGCGCGATGGGGAACAGCAGCGGTCCGAACAGCACGATGGCGGGGATGCCCTCCAGCACGCTGCCCAGCACCACGAAGGCGACGATGGACACCAGCAGGAAACCGGCGGTGCCGCCGGGCATGCGACGCATGAATTCGGCCAGGTCCTGGGAGAAGCCCGATTGCGTCAGGCCCCAGGCCATCGCGGTCGCGGCGCCGACGATGAAAATGATGGCGCCGGACAAGGCCGCGGTATCCAGCAGCATGGACGGTATGCGGCGCCAATCGAAGCGGCGGTACAGGAACAGGCCGGCCAGCACGGAGTAGGCGATGCCGATGGTGGAGACTTCCGTGGCGGTGGCCACGCCTTCCACCACCGCGGCGCGGATCAGGAAAGGCAGCAACAATGCCGGCACGGCGACGCAGAACAGCCGCGCGATCTCGCGTCCCGGCGCGCGGCGCACGCCTGACAGGTCTTCGCCCCGGCTGCGGCGCCATACGATCACCGCCAGCGCGAGCCCGAGCGCGGCGCCCGGCAGCATGCCGCCGGTGAACAGCGCCGCGATCGATACGCCGGTGACCGAGCCGATGGTGATCAGCACGATGCTCGGCGGTATGGTTTCCGTCTGGGCGCCGGTGCACGACAGGAGCGCCGCCAGATTGCCCGGCCGCGCGCCGCGCTGCTTCATCTCGGGAAAGAGCGCGGGCGCGACGGCCGCCATGTCGGCCACCTTGGAGCCCGATATGCCGGACACCAGGTACATGGCGCCTATCAGCACATAGGACAGGCCGCCGCGCACGTGGCCCAGCAGGCTGGCCAGGAAACCGATCATGGCGCGCGCCATGCCGGTCATTTCGATCAGCAGGCCCAGCAGGATGAACATCGGCACGGCCAGCAGGATCAGGTGCGACATGCCTTCGTCCATGCGCCCCACCATGACCATCAGCGGCGTTTGCGTGGTCAGCGCCAGGTAGCCGAAGGTGGCCAGCGCGAAGGAAAACGCGATCGGCACCCCGAGGAATACGTTGGCCGCCACCAGGCCGACGAAAAACACCAGCAGGTTGGCCTTGCCCAGCGTCACAAGCAGCGGCTGCGCCAGCAGGAACAGCCCGGCGATGACCGCGATGGCGGCCACCGCGCCCCCCACCTGCCGCCATGAACCGACCCGCGCCAGGCGCAGCAGCGCGAACAGCGTCATCAGGACGAAACCCACCGGCAGCGCCGCCGCGCGCCACGCATTGGAGATTTCCAGCGCCGGGGTGGTGACCACGGATTCCTCGCTGGCATATTCCCAGGCGTGCGGCAGCACCATCAGCATGAAGCACAGCGACGCCGCGATCGCGGCGACGTCCAGCCAGGCGCGCAGCGCCGGCGTCGCGCGCGCCACCAGCGCGGTCATGCGCATATGCTCGCCGCGCCGCAGGGCCACGACCGCGCCCAGCATGGACAACCACAGGAACAGGATGGAGGCCAGCTCGTCGCCCCACACCAGCGGGGCGTGGAACACGTAGCGGGCGATCACGCCGGACAGCAGGACGGCGATTTCCGCCAGGACCAGCAGGGCCGCCGGGATTTCCGCCGCCAGGCCCAGCACGCGGTCCAGCCCGTCCAGCCAGCGGGCCGCCGCGCCGCGCGCGCCGGCAGCCGGGCGCGGGCCCTTGGCGTAATAAGCGGCGTGTGTCTGCATGATGTCTCCAGGGCGTCGGCGCGGCGGGCAGGCCCGGCAATCCGTTGCCATCGTTCGCGCCATCGCGCATCGCCTGTGGTTCAGGCGTGTCGTATCGTTCCGCCGCCGGGCCAAAGGCGGCCGCGAATCCGCTTCAAACCCGGCTTCAGGCCAGCTTGCCGACGGCGCCTTCCAGCAAGCCCCAGGCTTCGTCGCCGAACTTGCCGCGCCATTCCTGGTAGAAGCCCGCCTTGCGCAATTGCGCCTGGAAGCTGTCCGCCTTGGGCTGGTTGAACTTCAAGCCCTTGGCTTCCAGGTCGCTCTGGATGGACTGGTTCATCTTGCGCAGGTCTTCCCGCTGCAGCATGCCGGCATCGTTGAAGGCGGTTTCCCACAGCTTCTGCAGGTCGGGCGGCAGGCGACGATAGGCGCGGGCATTGGCGATGAACCAGTAGCCGTCCCAGATATGGTTCGTCAGCGAGCAATACTTCTGCACCTCGTACAGCTTGGCGGCCTGGATGATAGGCAGCGGATTTTCCTGCGCGTCGACGATGCGCGTCTGCAGCGCGGAATAGACCTCGCTGAACTGCAGGCTGGCGGGCGCGGCCGACAGGGCCTTGAACATGGAGATGGACAGCGGGCTGACCGGCACGCGTATCTTGGTGCCGTCCAGGTCGTGCGCGTCGGCGATCGGTCTGCTGCTGGTGGTGACCTGGCGAAAGCCGTTGTCCCAAATCTTTTCGAAGGCGTACAGATTGGCCTTGCCTATTTTCTCGCGCACGTGCGCGCCCAGCGCGCCGTCCATCGCTTTCCAGACCTGGCCGTAATCGGAAAACGCGAAGCCCACCGCGTTGATGGCCGCGACCGGCACCACCGTGGCAATCACCAGGGCCGAGGGCGTGAACAGCTCGATGCCGCCGCTGCGCACCTGCGACAGCATGTCGGTGTCGCCGCCCAGCTGGTTGTTGGGAAATATGGTGATTTCCAGCCGGCCGTTGGATTCCTTGCGGATGCGGTCCACGGCTTCCTGCGCGCGCAGATGCAGCGGGTGCGTCATGGGCAGGTTGTGGGCGTACTTGTAAGTGAACTCCGCGCCGGCGCGGGCCAGGCGGGGGACGCCCAGGGCCAGCGCGGGGCCGGCCGCCATGGCGCGCAGCAAGGTGCGGCGGGTCATCGTGGTCATTGTCTGTCTCCTCGGCGCCGGCGCGTGCGGCCGGCGCGTATTTATTCGTGGCGCACGCGGGCGGGCCGGCGCGCAGCAGAAATGTACCGTGGCGACTAGAATCGGAGAAGCCGAAAATTTGGATCGATTAAGCGATGAAAGAGATAAATCTCTCGACCCGCGACCTGCGCGCTTTCCTGGCGCTGGTGGAGCAGCGCAGCTTCACGCGGGCGGCGCGCCAGTGCCATCTGTCGCAGTCGGCCTTCAGCTCGCTGATCCGGACGATGGAAGACACGCTGGGCTACCGGCTGTTCGACCGCGACACCCGCAACGTGGAATTGACGCCGCAGGGCCGGCTGCTGGAAGCGTCGGCGCGCCGGGTGCTGGATGGCTTCGACGGCATGATCGACGATTTTCGCGGGCATGCCATGCTGGACAAGGGCCGCGTGTCGGTCGCCGCGCTGCCTTCCATCGCATCGGGCTGGCTGCCCGGCGTGTTCGCCGAATTCCGGCAGCGCCATCCGGGCATCGAAATCGAGCTGGCCGACGTGTTGTCGGCGCCCTGCCTGGAACGCGTGCGCGCCGGCCGCGCCGACCTGGCGTTGGCGTCGTCGGGAATCCCGGCGCAGGACCTGGATGCCAGCCTGCTATGCAATGACCGTTTCCACCTGGTGTGCCGGGCGGACCACCCGCTGGCGCGACGGCGCGAAATCGGCCTGCCCGATCTTTCCGCGGCGCCGTTCATCCATCTGGCGCGCTCCCACAGCGTGCGCCTGCAATTGGAACGGGCTTTTCATCCTTATCCGATGAAGACGGTCATGGAAGTCGAACAGCTGGCGACGGTGACGGGCATGATCGCGGCGGGCATCGGAATCACTGTGGTGCCGGCCCTGACGCTGTACGAGTTCGAGCGGCCGGATCTGGTCAGCCGGCCGTTGAAGATACCCGGGCTGGTGCGCCGCATCTACCTGGTGACGCGCCGCGGCCTGAGCCTGCCGCCCGCGGCCGAACGGCTGCGGACGCTCATGTTGGAACGCCGGCCCGGGCAGCGCCGGGGCGGCACGCGGCAGGGATGAAAGACAGGACTGAGCCGCGAGGGTGAACGGCGGCGAGGGGGAATGGCGGCGGCGAGGCCGGTTGAACCAGGCGGCCGCCCGCTCAGACGGGCCCGCCTTCGCGGGCCCAGCGCACGGCGTCCTCGACCCGGTCGTTGCCCCAGAACATTTCCCGCCCGGCGAACATCATGGGCGCGCCGAAGATCCCCAGTGCCTGGGCCCGGTCGACCTGCGCGCGGAACGCCTGCCTGATTTCGTCGCTGCCGGCGCGCGCCAGCACGGCTTCGGCATCCACGCCCAGCGCCCCGAGGCGGTCGCCGACGACGTCCCGCTTCTGGATATCCAGGTCGTCGACGAAATTGGCCCGGAACATCGACAGGCAGAACGCCTTGCCCCAATCCGCCTGCAGCCCGATATAGGCCACCCGCGACGGCAGCACGCCGACCCGCGGGAACTCGGTCGGGCGCCGATAGGTGACGCCATACCTGGCCGCCAGCCGCTGGACTTCCCGCATCATGTATTCGCCCTTGTCGGGGAATAGGCGGAACGGGCTGTCGTCCCAGCCGCGCGCCTTGAATATCGGCCCCAGCAGGAAGGGCTGGTAGTTCACCGTGACGCCCTGCGCCGCGGCGATCGGCTCGATGCGCTCGATCGCCAGAAAGCTATAGGGGCTGGCGAAATCGAACCAGAACTGCAGCTGCCCTTGCGCGGCCGCGGCACCTGATGCCGCCGGCGGGGTCTCCATCCGCGTCATGTCGCCTCTCTCTATATTGTTGGGCGTGTTGTTGGGCGTGTCGTCGGGCGCGTCGTCAGGCGTGTCGTCGAGCGTGGCCGGGCAACCCGTCAGCCGACCTCGACCCCCGGTTCCCCGCGGGTCATCCGCCCGACCACGGCGGCCTGGCCGAAGCCTTGTTCCCGCAGCACGTCCAGCACTCGCGGGGCGGTCGCGGCGTCGCAGGCCACCAGCAGCCCGCCGGACGTCTGCGGATCGGTCAGCAAGGCGCGCGCGACCTCGTCCACCCCCGGCGCCAGCGCGATCGCGGCGCCATACGACGCCCAGTTGCGCCCGGACGCGCCGGTGATCATGCCCGCCTGCGCCATGTCCCGCACTCCGGGCAGCCAGGGCAAGGCGGCCAGATCGAGGCGCGCGCGCAGGCCCGAGCCGCGGCTCATCTCCAGCGCATGGCCCAGCAGGCCGAAACCGGTGACGTCCGTCAGGGCGTGCACGCCGGGCAGCGCGGCCAGCGCCGGCCCCGGCGTATTCAGGCGCGTCGTGCTGGCGATCATGGCCTGATAGCCCGCCGCGTCCAGCTGGTTCTTCTTGAGCGCGGCCGACAATATGCCCACGCCCAGCGGCTTGCTCAGTATCAGCACGTCGCCTTCGCGGGCGTCGGCGTTGCGCCGGACACGGTCCGGATGGACCAGGCCCATGGCGGCCAGGCCATAGATGGGTTCGACGGAATCGATGGTGTGGCCGCCTGCCACGGGGATGCCGGCCTGGGCGCAGACGTCCTGTCCGCCGCGCAGGATTTCAGCGATGACTTCGCGCGGCAGCACATTGATCGGCATGCCGACGATGGCCAGCGCCATGATGGGCGTGCCGCCCATGGCGTAGACATCCGACAGGGCGTTGGTCGCCGCGATGCGCCCGAAATCGTAGGGGTCGTCGACGATGGGCATGAAGAAGTCGGTGGTGGCGATCAGCGCCTGCTCGTCGTTCAGGCGATACACCGCCGCGTCGTCCGCGGTTTCCGTGCCGACCATCAGGCCGGGGAAAGCCTGGGTGGGGGCGAAGCGCGCCAGCAGGTCCGCCAGCACACCCGGGGCGATCTTGCAGCCGCAGCCGCCGCCATGCGAAAGCGAAGTCAGGCGCGGCTGCAGGCGCGGCTGCACGCCGGCGCTAGCGTCTAGGGTCATGCGAGTCTCCAGGAAAGCCGGGAAAGCATAGCACCGGCCCGCGGCCCCTACACAAGAGCCGTCAAAACGTCCTACTATCATGATCCTTCCAAGCACATACGCGCCCAGGCCCGAACGAGATGACGACTCTGCTTCCCGACTGTCCGCTATGCCAGCAGCACGGCGGCACGCTGCTGTGGCAAGGCACCCACATGCGCGTGGTGGAGGTCGACGACGCCGATTATCCCGGCTATACCCGGGTCATCTGGAATTCGCACATTCCGGAGATGACCAGCCTGTCGCGCCATGGCCGCGAACTGATGATGGAAGCGGTCTGGCGCATAGAGGAAACGCAGCGCGAAATCCTGCGCCCGGACAAGATCAACGTGGCGTCGCTGGGCAATATGGTGCCGCATCTGCACTGGCACGTGATCCCGCGCTGGCGCGGCGACCGGCATTTTCCCGACGCCGTGTGGGCGGCGCCGCGTATCGCGCCGGGCCAGGAACCGCCCGAATGGACGCCGCGCATGCAGGCCATCCGGTCCGTGATGCGCCGCTACCAGGACCGCCTGCTGGAAACCCTGAATGCACTGCCGCGCCACTGACCCGACGCCGGCGTACCCGGCGCCCTGGATTTTCATGACCGCGCAAATGCCATGAACACTCGCCTTTCCGCCTTCTCTCTTCCTACGCTGCTGGCCGCGCTGGGACTGATGGCCGCCGCGCCGGCGTGCCTGGCCGCGCGGCCCATCAACACGCCCTGCCCCGGCACCCTGGAGCTGACGCAGACGCCGGTCAACACGCCGGGGGGCTGGTCGGTCATGCCCGATCCGCGCCGCGACACGGACCACCGCCTGCAGGGCATCACCTTTTTCGCCGGCGATCCGCGCAATATGGTGGCGCTGGCGCCCGATACCGAAAAACGATCGACGCGCGGCTACGCATCCACCTGGCATTTCCATCCGGACGAACAGGGCTACTGGATAGGCTGCAGCTACACCGATACCAATCTGCTAGCGGTGCGCAAGCTGGCGGACAACATCAGCCAATGCGACATGATGCAATACCTGGCCGACCGCCGCCGTCCGGGCGGTGCCGTGGAAGTGGTGTGCTACTGAATGGAAAACCGCCTGCGCACACCTCTTTCGCGATTGCTTGCCCAACTGCCGCCGGATTGGGCCCCCGCTTTGGCGACGCCCGCCGCGGCGCGCGTCCTGCCGGAGCTCTGCGGACACGTCGACAGCCGCGTGGACGCGGGCGTCACGGTTTATCCGCACGCGCCCTTCCGCGTCCTGGAGCTGCTGCGCCCGCGCGACGTCAAGGTCGTGATCCTGGGCCAGGACCCCTACCACGGGCCCGGACAGGCGCAGGGGCTCGCGTTTTCCGTGCCGGACGCCTGCAAGCGGCCGCCCAGCCTGCGCAATATCTTCAAGGAAATCGCCGCCGAGTATCCCGACAAGGGCATACCGGCGGGCAATGACCTGACGCCCTGGGTCGAACAGGGCGTACTGCTGCTGAACACGTCGCTGACGGTGGAAGACGGCCAGCCGGCCTCGCACGCCAAACGCGGTTGGGAAGCGATCACCGATGCCCTGATCGAACTGGTGGCCCGGCAGCCGCAGCCCAAGGTGTTCATGCTGTGGGGCGCGCACGCGCAGTCCAAGCAGGCACTGTTGCCGGCGAACCACAACACCCTGGTACTGATGGCGAACCATCCGTCACCGCTTTCGGCGTCTCGGCCGCCCGTGCCTTTCCTGGGTTGCGGCCATTTCCGCCGCGCCAACGAGTGGCTTCTGACGCATGAGCAGGAAATTGTCGATTGGGGTTTGCCCGAGAAAACACTGGCGTCACAGCAGGCATTCAGGTTATGATTTTCGCGCTGCACAAAAGAACGGCATTTTTCCGCATTGCTAGTCCGCCGCCGGCACGCCGACGGCCTCGAAACAAGTCACGGTGTATGCAGCTTCGCCAGGTAACAGGGTAACCGCCCGGACCTGGCCCATGCCGCTCTTCATCGCTTCCTGACCCCTTTCCTTACGCCAGCGTCCCCATCTGGACGCGACATGCGCATGGTTGATCCGGTCGGCGTCGATGCTCCATCAACCTGCGCTGGATCCGGCACACACACCCCGGCCCGGCCTGATACGTGCCGCCAAAAGCGGCAAGGATAAGTCATGTCTTTCGAATCCCTGGGACTCGAGCCCACCCTGTTGTCCGCCGTTCAAGAAGCGGGCTTCGATACCCCCACTTCCGTCCAGGCCGCCGCCATTCCTCAGGCCATCGCCGGCCAGGACCTGATGGTGTCGTCGCAGACCGGCAGCGGCAAGACCGCGGCCTTCATGCTGCCGGCCCTGAACCGCATCGCCAAGATGCCCGCCAACAAGGGCACCGGCGTGCAGGTGCTGGTGCTGACCCCCACGCGCGAACTGGCGCTGCAGGTCAATGACGCCACGCGCCAGTACGGCAAGAACCTGCGCGACCTGCGCACCGCGACCGTGGTGGGCGGCATGCCCTACGGCGCGCAGTTGAAGGCGCTGTCGCGCCGCGTCGACGTGCTGGTCGCCACCCCGGGCCGCCTGCTGGACCACCTGCAGGCCGGCCGCGTCAAGCTGAACACCGTGCACACCCTGGTGCTGGACGAAGCCGACCGCATGCTGGACATGGGCTTCATCGAGGACATCGAGACCATCGTCGGCCGCCTGCCGGCCGATCGCCAGACGCTGCTGTTCTCGGCCACGCTGGACGGCACGGTCGCCAAGCTGGCGGCCAAGATGATGCGCGAACCGCAGCGCATCGAGATCGCCGGCGCCAAGGAAAAGCATTCCAACATCACCCAGAGCCTGCTGTACGCGGACGACGCCGCGCACAAGATGCAGCTGCTGGACCACGTCCTGCGCGACACGGCGCTGGACCAGGCCATCGTTTTCACCGCCACCAAGCGCGGCGCGGACGATCTGGCCGACCGCCTGTCCGACCAGGGTTTCGCGGCGGCGGCGCTGCATGGCGACATGAACCAGCGCCAGCGCACCCGCACCCTGAGCATGCTGCAGAAGCGCCAATTGAAGGTGCTGGTCGCCACCGACGTGGCCGCGCGCGGCATCGACGTGCAGGGCATCAGCCACGCCGTGAACTTCGACCTGCCCATGCAGGCGGAAGACTATGTGCACCGCATCGGCCGCACCGGCCGCGCGGGCCGCGACGGCCTGGCCTTTACGCTGGCCACGCATGCGGAACGCCACAAGGTGCGCCGCATCGAGCACTTCATCGGCCAGACGCTGACGCCGCAGATCATCGCCGGCCTGGAACCCAAGCGCACGGCGCGTCCTGCGTACGAGCGTTCCGGTACCGGCAAACCGGGCTTCGGCAAGCGTCCGTTCAATCGCGACAGCCGCGGCGGTTTTGGCGCCCGGCCCTTCGATGGTCCCCGCCGCGAGTTCCGCGAAGGCGCGGGCCCGCAACGTGAGCTGTCCGGCGATCGTCCGCAGCGCGCCTGGCGCGACGGGCCCCGTCCCGTCCGCCCCGAAGGCGAAGCGCGCCCCTTCCGTGCGGAAGGCGAAGCCCGTCCTTTCCGTGCCGAAGGCGATCGGCGTCCCGCCGACCGCGGCTTCCAGCGCAATGACCAGGGTTACCGCGGCGAAGGCGCTGCCCGCAAGACCGAACGCAGCGGTGACGAAGGCGGTTTCCGCGCCGAGCGCGGCTTCCGCCAAGGCGACCGTCCCCAGCGTCCCGAAGGCGCTTTCCGCTCCGCCCCGCGGTCGGAAGCCGGCATGCGCGCCGACAAGGCCGCCCGCGAAGGCAATCATGCGGGCCGCACCACGGAAGGCTATGCCCGCCCCACCGGCAGGCCGGCCTTCGACAAGGGCGCCAGCCGTTCAGGCAAGCCCTTCAAGCCGGCCTACGCCGGCCGCCGGGACTGATCGTCATCGGCAGGGCGGGTGACAACATCACCCGCATCTGAAGAGAAAAACGGCGCGGCGCCCACCGCGCCGTTTTTCATTTCCGGTCCGCCAGGATGAGCCGCGTGGCGCGGCGGACGGGATTTCCTGAAACAATGCGGGTATCGCTCACCTTCCGCAGCCGTGGTTCATGCCCCAGACTTTCCCGCCCCCCTTGGATGACGCATCGCAAGCCCATACCGCCCGCATGGCCGCGCATCTGCGCGCCGCGATCGCGCAGGCGGGCGGCTGGCTGTCCTTCGAGCACTGGATGGCGGAAGCGCTGTACGCGCCCGGGCTGGGCTATTACGCGGCGGGCAGCGTCAAGCTGGCCGAAGCCGGGACCGGATCCGGATCCGGCGCGCCGCCGGCGGGCGATTTCGTCACCGCGCCTGAGCTGACGCCGCTTTTCGGCCAGACCCTGGCGATGCAGGCGGCGCAGGTATTGCGCCAGACCGGCACGAACACCATCCTGGAGTTCGGCGCGGGCACCGGCGCGCTGGCCGAGCAGGTGCTGGCGGCCCTGGACGCGGAAGGCCTGGATGCGCGCTACCAGATCGTCGAGGTATCCGCGGACCTGCGCGCGCGCCAGCAGGCCCGGCTGGCCGCGCACGGCGATCGCGTCAGTTGGCTGGACCGCCTGCCCGATGCCTTCGAAGGCTGCGTATTGGCGAATGAGGTCCTCGACGCCATGCCGGTGCAGGTCTTCCGCTGGGATGAAACGGGCGCCCTGCTGGAACGGGGGGTCGTGGTGACTCCGGAAGATGGCTTCGCCTGGGCGGACCGGCCCGCGCCGCCACGGCTCGCGGAAGTCATGGCGCAGCGCATGCCGCCGCTGGAAGGCTATGTGTCTGAGGCCAACCTGCAGGGCGAGGCCTGGGTGCGCGGCATGGGGCAATGGCTGCGGCGCGGCGTGGCGCTGTTGATCGATTACGGCTTTCCGCGCCACGAGTACTACCACCCGCAGCGCGCCGCCGGCACGCTGATGTGCCACCTGCGGCATCACTCGCATGCCGATCCCTTCCTGGCGCCTGGATTGCAGGACATCACCGCGCACGTGGACTTCACCGCCATGGCGGATGCCGCCTTATCGGGTGGGCTCGATGTGCTGGGCTATCTGTCGCAGGCGCGCTTCCTGGTGAACGCGGGCCTGATGGAACGGCTGGCGACGCTGGACAGCAATGACGCCGCGAACTACGCGCGCACGGTCGCGCCGGTGCAGAAGCTGGTCTCGGAAGCCGAGATGGGTGAACTGTTCAAGGTGCTGGCGGTGGGCCGCGACGTCGATCCGCCGCTGATCGGCTTCCGCCGTGGCGACCGGCGCGCCATGCTGTAAGGCGCACGCGGCCATCGCGGCGCGGCCTTTGTGGACGTCGCGGCGCGACCGCCCGAAGCCGGGCCACGGGTAATCCTCAGGACTTGCGCAGCGCGCGCAGCCGCGCGTCGCGCAGCGCCTGCTTGATGCGCGTGGGATCGCCCGTGTGTTGCCGGGCGATCGCGCCCGCGTCGATGCCCTGGATCGCCTCGAGCGCGGCACGCCATGCCGCCTGGTCCACCGCCACGCGCACGTCCGCCGCGCGCAGCAGGTCCAGGAAGCGTCCGGGCTTGCGCAAGGCGTCGCAACGCTCCATCAGCGCCAGCATCGCCTCGGCATCGGCGCTGGCATCGGCACCGTCGGCACCATTGGCGGCGGCCGGCGCGGCCAATCCATCCAGCACCAGCGGCAGCAGCCGCGCATGATCCGCGCAGTCAGTGGGAACGCGTAGCCGCGCCGACAGATCGGCGCGTTGCGGCGAGTCCAGGCACAGCAGCGCGTAACGCGCGGCCAGCGGCAGCCCGCGCCGGGCGGCTTCGTCCAGGTCGGCCTTGACCCGGTCGTCCAGGTGCAAGCCCGGCAGGACGCGAGGCAAGGCGCCCGCCTGCTCCAGTACGTCCATCATCCTGGCGGGATGTCCGGCCATCAGCCCGCGCGACAACTCCTTCCATACGCGTTCCGGCACCAGGGCGTCGGCCTCGCCCGCGTCGACCATGGCGCGGCACAGCGCCAGGGTCTCCGGCGCCACGCTGAAATCGCCGAAACGCGCCGCGAAGCGCGCCAGCCGCAGTATGCGCACGGGATCCTCGGCGAAGGCGTCGCCGATGTGGCGCAGTACGCGCGCATGTACGTCGCGCACGCCCCCCAGGGGGTCGATCAGTTGGCCGTCGGCATCGCGGGCAATCGCATTGACCGTCAGGTCGCGCCGCGCCAGGTCGTCTTCCAGCGTGACGTCGCTGCCGGTGTAGAAGGTGAATCCCTTGTACCCGCGCCCGGACTTGCGCTCGGTGCGCGCCAAGGCATATTCCTCGTGCGTGACGGGATGCAGGAAAACCGGAAAATCCCCGCCCACCGGCGTGAAGCCGCGCCGCATCATCGCTTCCGGCGTGGCGCCCACCACCACCCAATCGCGGTCGCCCGCCGGCAGGCCCAGCAGTTCGTCGCGCACGGCGCCGCCGACGATGTAGGCCCGCAAGCCGCCCAGCACGGGGTCGGTCATCGTGTCACCCGGACGCCATGCCCGGCCGCCATCACGGCAGGTCCGTCCGTTCCGCCGGCTGCGGCCCGATCTGGCCCAGGCGCTGTTTGAGCGACTGCGGCTGGCCGGTGAACAGCGCCGCGTAGTACGTGGCGTTGGCCATGACGTTCTTCACATAGGTGCGCGTTTCGGTGAAGGGTATGGTTTCGGCGAAGATCGCGCCTTCCACCGGATGCGTCAGCGACGCGCGCCAGCGGATCGGCCGGCGCGGCCCGGCGTTGTAGCCTGCGCTGGCCAGCACCTGCGAGCCATCCACGTCCTGCAGCACCATGCTCAGGTAGGACGTGCCCAGCAGCGTATTGGTGTCGAAGTCGTTGACCTGCCCCGGCGTGAAATTGCTCAGGCCGATCTTGCCGGCGACCCATTTCGCGGTGCCCGGCATCAGCTGCATCAGGCCCGACGCACCGACGGAGGACCGCGCGTCCATGATGAAGCGCGACTCCTGGCGGATCAGGCCATACACCCAGGCCGGATCCAGCGCCACCTGGCTGGCCTTGGCCGCCACGCGTCCTTCGAAGGGTGCGATGTAGCGCTGCGTGAAGTCGAATTCCTTTTCGGTGCGCTCCGACGTATTCACCACGCGATCGTAGATATTCTCGCGGCGCGCCAGTTCGGCGGCCGCCAGCAGCTGGCGGTCGTCCATGCCGCGCAACGCGAAATTCCACTCGGGCACGGCGTCGCCGCGCCAGCCCAGGCGGAACAGCGCGATGGCGCGCTGCAGGCCCTGGTTGGCGCGCGCCTGCGCCATTTCCTGCGTGCTGGGCTGCGGCGCGCGCGGCGGTACGGTGATGGCGCGGCCCAGTTCTTCCGCCGCCAGCTGGCCATAGAAATTGAACTTGCCGGCGATCTGGTCGTACTCGCGCTGCGCCTGTTCGCGGCGGCCCAGCGCGGCCAGGCCGCGCGCATGCCAGTAGATCCAGGCCGGTTCGTCGCGCGCTTCCGGCGACATGGCCTCGATCGACGCGACGACCCACTTCCAGTCGATGCGCTGCTGCCTGAGCGCGGCGCGCACCTTCCATTCCTCGTTGTATTGCGTCAGGCGGATGTGGCCCGCCTCGACATACCAGTCGTGAGCGCGCGGGTCCTGGTTCAGCACCGCGACCAGCGCCAGCTGCGCGCGCACCCAGGCCAGGTCCTGGCGCGGCAGGCTCTTGGCCCATTCGCGCCGCACATAGGAATCCGCGACATCCAGGTTGCCGCGCGCCAGGCGGGCCAGCGCGATGGTGACCAGCTCGGTTTCCGCCGGCGTGCGCAGGGTCCGCGGCTGGCGCACCAGCCATTTCATGGGATCCTTCATCATCGCGTCGTAGGTTTTCTGGTCCGGCGGTTCGAACAGATAGCCCACGTACTTGCGCGCGTCGGTCAGCTTGTTGTCTTCGATGGCGTCGCGGAACCGGGGCTGCAGGTCGTTCCAGCCCAGGACGCGGTTGGCGACCAGGTCGTCGTAGAGCGACCAGCACCAGGCGCCCGGCGCGAAGGCCCGCAGCGCATCGGCCGCGCTGACCTTGCGGCCCGTCATGTAGCGCGCTTCCATTGCGGCGCACTCGGTCTGCGCATTGCCGTTCTTGACGGGCGCCAGCTTGTTGACGGTGTCGTAATCGCCCGAGCGCGCGGCCGCCAGCAGCCAGTCCGCCCGCAGCTTGTCCGCCAGGTAGGCGTCCGGGTTGCGTTCGATGAAGCGGCGCAGCTGGTCCACCGGCCACTGCGCGCGCGGCATATTCCACACCTGATAGCGCAGCAGCCAATACTCGGGATACATGCCCAGCACGTCCTCGCGCGCCTGCGGCACCACCACGGCCAGCGCCGACCATTGCTTGCGCGTCATGGCATCGCGCGCGGTGATCACCGCCTGCCGCGCCGGCGTCAGCGGGTCGGTGGTCAGCAGCGAGACCTGTTCCGGTTGCGCGCTGGCGGTCGGATCGTTCGCCAGGCTGGTGACCGGCGCGGTGGCCAGCGCGGCGGGCGATCCGCTGCCCGGGACGCCGTCGGCCAGGCCGGGCGCGAGCTGCGCCTGCGGGGCGTGCTGCTGCGCGTCCACGGGCGCGCACGCGGACGTCAGCAATCCCAGCAGCGGCAAGGCGCGGCCCAGCAGGCGCGCGGCATCCACCCCCGGCGATTTCTGATAACGTCCCCCTTCCCGCCTACGCATCAGCTCTCCTTACGCCTGTACCGAATGACTACGAAAAATATGACAAAGGATAACGCAGTCGCGCTGCGCAAGCGATTGCGCGACGCCCGCGCATCGTTGAACGATGCGCAGCGCCAACGCGGCGGGCTGCTCATGCGGGGCCGGCTCTACACCTGGGTGGGGCTGGCGCGCGACGCGGCACGCAAGGCGGGTCGGCCCGAACTATCGGTCATCGCGGCGTACTGGCCGCTGGCGGACGAGCCCGACCTGCGGCCCCTGCTCAGCCAGTGGGTGGAAGCCGGCATCACGGTCGCCCTGCCGGTGGTGCGCGGTCCGGACCAGCCGCTGGAATTCCTGCCGTGGACGCCCGATGCGCCCATGCGCGAAGGCGCCTACGGCATCGCCGAACCCGCGGCCGGCGCCGCCGTGATCCCGGAGCTGGTCCTGGTGCCCACGCTGGGCTATACCGGACAGGCCGACCGGGTGGGCTATGGCGGCGGCTATTACGACCGCACGCTGGCGGCCCTGAAGGCGGCCGGACATGCCTGCACCACCATCGGCGTCGCCTGGACCACGGGCCGCCTGGAAGACACCCATGTTCCCGAACCGCACGACGTCCGCCTGGACGCCATCCTGACGCCGGACGGCTGGGTGCCGAAGGCGCCCTGAGCGCGCGTACAGTCCGCGATCGGCCCCATCGGCGCCCCATGGGCCTGCCATGGGGGCCAGAGGAGCACCAAGGCGGTGCAATAATCGACCTTTATGGGGCGCCGCCCACGCACCGGACCGGGGCCGCCCCGCGTGGCGGCCCGCCCGGAAAATTTGGCACAACTGTTGCTTCTTATATTTCGTAAACGGGCGTCCCCGTCTATCGCCCGGGTATAAGGCGAAGACGCCGCCCCCGACCGGGAGGAGCGCAATCATGGACCAGCCGTCCGGCCCAGTCCGCGCCTACGACGAGATGTACGACAGCCAGGGCGGGGTGCGCCAGCACTACAGCGCCCTGCAACAGTGGCTTGCCACGCAGACCGATGAGGTCATGGCCGCGCGGCGGCTGGAAGCCGACTTCAACTTCCGCCGCGTCGGCATCACGTTTTCCGTGGCCGGCGACGACGCCGGCACCGAAAGGCTGATTCCCTTCGACCTGATTCCCCGCATCATTCCCGCCGACGAATGGCGCGAACTGGATGCCGGGCTGAAGCAGCGCGTGCGCGCGCTGAACATGTTCATCCACGACATCTACCACGGCCACGACATCGTGCGCGCGGGCATCGTGCCGGCGGAACAGGTCTTCCTGAACTCGCAATACCGGCCGGAGATGCAGGACGTCGACGTCGCCGAGAACATCTACTGCCACATCGCCGGCGTGGACGTCGTGCGCGCGGGCGCGGGCGCCTTCTACGTGCTGGAAGACAACCTGCGGGTGCCCTCCGGCGTGTCGTACATGCTGGAGAACCGCAAGATGTCGATGCGGCTCCTGCCCGATGCCTTCAGCCGCCTGAAGGTGGGCCCGGTGGCCCACTATCCCGATCTGCTGCTGGACAACCTGCGCGAGGTCGCGCCGCGCGGCAACGACGATCCCACCGTGGTCGTGCTGACGCCGGGCATGTACAACTCGGCGTATTTCGAGCATGCCTTCCTGGCCCAGCAGATGGGCGTCGAGCTGGTCGAAGGCCGCGACCTGTTTGTCGACCACAACACCGTCTACATGCGCACCACCCGCGGCCCCCGCCGCGTCGATGTGATCTACCGGCGCGTGGACGACGACTTCCTGGATCCGCTGTCGTTCCGCGCCGATTCGGCGCTGGGCGTGCCGGGGCTGCTGTCGGTGTACCGGGCCGGCCGCATCACGCTGGCCAATGCCATCGGCACAGGCATCGCCGACGACAAGTCGACCTATCTCTACGTGCCGGACATGATCCGCTTCTATCTGGGCGAAGAGCCCATCCTGCAGAACGTGCCGACCTGGCGCTGCGCGCGGCCCGACGAGCTGTCGCACGTGCTGGCGAACATGCACGAGCTGGTGGTCAAGGAAGTCCACGGCGCCGGGGGCTACGGCATGCTGGTCGGCCCGGCGTCGACGCGGGCGCAGGTGGATGCCTTCCGCGAACGCGTGCGCGCCAACCCCGCCGCCTATATCGCGCAACCGACCCTGGCCTTGTCCACCGTGCCCACCTATGTGGAAAGCGGCGTCGCGCCGCGCCACGTCGACCTGCGCCCCTACGTGCTGTGCGGCAAGGAAATCCACACCGTGCCGGGCGGCCTGTGCCGCGTGGCGCTGACGGAAGGATCCCTGGTGGTCAACAGCAGCCAGGGCGGCGGCACCAAGGACACCTGGGTGCTGGAGGAATGACCATGCTCAGCCGCACCGCCGATAGCCTGTTCTGGATGTGCCGCTACATGGAGCGCGCCGAGAACATGGCCCGCATGCTGGACGTCAGCCTGCAGATGTCCCTGCTGCCGCAGGACCCTGCGGCGCGCGAGCGCTCGTGGCGCGCCCTGATGCGCATTTCCGAGCTGCAGACCCTGTTCGACCACCGCTACCCCGAAGGTTCGCCGCGCGACGTGCTGCGCTTCATGGTGCGCGATCCGGACAACCCGTCTTCCATCTATGCCTGCCTGCGTGCCGCCCGTGAAAACGCCCGCGCCGTGCGCGGCAGCCTGACGACGGAACTCTGGGAAACGTACAACACCACCTGGCTGGAACTGCTGCGCCACCTGCGCGCCGAGCTGCCGGAACGCAACCCGGGCGAGTTCTTCGAATGGGTCAAGTTCCGCTCCCACGTGTCGCGCGGCGTCGCCGTGGGCACGATGCTGGAGGACGAAGCCCTGTACTTCATGCGCCTGGGCATGCACCTGGAACGCGCCGACAACACCGCGCGCATGCTGGACGTCAAGTTCCATGAATACGACGACGCCGCCGAAGGCATGCGTGCCGACGCGCAGCGCGGCGCGGCGGTGCGCGACGAGTTCTATCGCTGGGCGGCCATCCTCGGTTCGGTATCGGGGCTGGAGGTCTACCGCAAGGTATACCGGGATGTCGTGACGCCGGACCGCGTGGCCGAATTGCTGATCCTGCACGGCGACATGCCGCGCTCGCTGCTCAGTTCGGTGCAGGCGGTGACCGACAACCTGGCGTTGATCTCGAACGACCGCTCCGCCGAAACGGAGCGGCGCGCCGGCATGCTGTGTTCGGAACTGCGCTACGGCAAGGTGGAAGACATCATGGCGAGCGGCCTGCATGGCTATCTGGAACGCTTCCTGGACCGCGTGAACGATCTGGGCAACCGCATCAGCCACGACTTCCTGCTGCCGCTTTCGGCTTAGCGGACAGGGACATCGGGCGCCACGGGACCAAGGGCATGAGACACTTCATCAAACACGTTACGCAGTACCGCTACACCGCGCCGGTGAGCTACAGCATCCAGACGCTGCGCCTGACGCCGCGCGGCGAAGACCACCAGCGTTCGCTGCGCTGGCACATCTACGCCCCCGGCGAACTGGCGGAGCAGGTGGATGCCTATGGCAACACCACGCATACCCTGACCCTGAACCGCCAGCACAACGAAATCGACCTGCTGGTGACCGGCCAGGTCGAGATCGATCCGCTGACCGACGGCCTGCTCAAGAGCGAGGAAAACCGCCTGCCGGTGGACGCCTATCGGGTGCCCACGTCGCTGACCATGCCGGACAGCACCATCGCCGCCTTCTGCGCGCGCGTGCTGCCGAACGGCCTGCGCGAGCCGGGCGACGCGCTCAAGCTGGCGCAGGCGATCTCCGACCACGTGGCCTATGAGCCAGGCATCACCGACGTGACCACGGCGGCCGCCCAGGTGCTGGCGTTGGGCCACGGGGTATGCCAGGACCATGCGCATCTGTTCCTGGCCTGCGCGCGGGCGCTGGGGGTGCCGGCGCGCTATGTCAGCGGTTACCTGTATACGGTCAACGACCACGCCGCCAGCCACGCCTGGGCCGATATCTGGCTGCCGGGCGGCGGCTGGTGCAGCGTGGACATCACCAACCGGCAATTCGCGTCGGATTGCCATTGCCGGCTGGCGGTGGCGCGCGACTACGACGCGGCCAGTCCGGTGCGCGGCGTACGCCACGGCGGCGGCACCGAGTCGATGGTGGTGAACGTGCAGGTCCAGTCCGCTCAGCAGTAGCGGCGTGGCGCGGCCGATGTTGCGACGTACCGACGCGGCCTTGGCGGCCGCCCTGTCATTTTTCGCCTGGTTCACTAAAATGCCCAGGTTGCCCCTCATCCCACGTCCATGACTTACTGTGTCGCGGCCCGATTGCACACGGGCCTGGTTTTCCTGGCGGATTCACGCACCAATGCGGGCGTGGATCAGATCAGTGTGTTCCGCAAACTCAACGTCTTCGAACGCCCCGGCGAGCGCGTCATGGTGCTGCTGACGTCGGGCAACCTGGCGATCAGCCAGTCGGTGATGAACATGCTGGCCATGCATGACAGCGCCGATCCGGATTCCATCTGGAACGCGCCCAATATGTTCGAAGCCACGCGCATCGTCGGCGAAGCCATCCGCGAAGTACATCGTCGCGACGCCGAAGCGCTGCACGACCAGGGCGTGGAGTTCAACGTCAACCTGATCTTCGGCGGCCAGATCGGCACCGAACGCTGCCGCCTGTTCCAACTCTATTCGGCCGGCAACTTCATCGAAGCCCACGCCGAATGCCCCTATTTCCAGATCGGCGAATCCAAGTACGGCAAGCCCATCCTCGACCGCGTGCTCGAACCCGGCACGACGCTGGATGAAGCGGCCAAGTGCGCGCTGATCTCCATGGATTCGACGCTGCGTTCGAATATCTCGGTCGGTTTGCCGCTGGACCTGCTGGTGTATGAAACCGGATCGCTGCGGGTGACGCGCTTCGCCAATATCGACGAAAACAATGCCTATTTCCGCATGATCCGCGGCAGCTGGGGCGAAAAGCTGCGCCAGGTCTTCGCGGAAATCGACGATCCGGTCTGGAGCAACCCCGCGTCGCCGGAAAGCCTGGTCCCCGCCGGGCGCATCCACCAACCCGTACGCGTGCTGCCCGGCAGCGCCGAGCCCACCGACGTCGCCCCCGTGCAGGCGCTGGCCGAAGGCAAGGAGCCGTCCCAGGCCGGCTGAAACCAGCTGAAATATTTCTGAACGCGCGGCCGCCGGTTTCGGCAAGTGAGTTTGATTCTCATTTAGTACAATGTGCGACCTTCAGTCGGCTCGCACATGAACAATCCCGCCCGGCGTTCCTATTGGCTCAAGACCTTGCACCAGTGGCACTGGATCAGCGCCGCGCTGTGCCTGGTCGGCATGCTGCTGTTCGCCGCCACCGGCCTGACCCTGAACAATGCCGGCCTGATCGAGGCGAAGCCCGACGTCTCCACCTTCCGCGCCCGCCTGCCGGACCCGCTGCGCGCCGCGCTGGAAACCGAAGCGCCGTCCCATCGCGGCGCGCGCCACCCCCTGCCGCCGGATGCCGTGCGCTGGCTCGACGACGCCCTGCGCATCGACGCCCGCGGCAAGGCGGCCGAATGGTCCGCTGACGAGATCTACCTGTCGCTGCCGCGCGCCGGCGGCGACGCCTGGGTATCCCTGGACCTGGCCAGCGGCGCCGTCGAGCACGAAGTGACCGACCGCGGCTGGATCGCCTACTTCAACGACCTGCACAAGGGCCGCAACACGGGCAGGGCCTGGAGCTGGTTCATCGACCTGTTCGCCGTGGCCTGTCTGGTCTTTTCCCTGACCGGCCTGTTCCTGCTGGTCATGCACGCCGGCCGGCGCCTGGCGACCTGGCCGATGGTCGGCCTGGGGCTCGCCATTCCCTGCGTGCTGGCCTTGCTGTTCATCCATTGACCCCCGCGAAGAGAACGTATGCGCAAACTGCTAGTCACCGCCTTCCTGGCCGGCACGATCACCCGCGTCGCGCACGGCGCCGACCTGAATGTCAGCGTCGAGATTCCGCGCCTGGACGTGGCCGAATACCACCGCCCCTATGTGGCGATCTGGATCGAAAACGCCGACCAGAGCGCGGCCGCGGACCTGGCCGTCTGGTATGACGTGGCCAAGCGCAACCATGAAGGCGAACAGTGGCTGAAGGACCTGCGGCAGTGGTGGCGCCGCAGCGGCCGCACGCAGCAATTTCCCATCGACGGCGTCAGCGGCGCGACGAAGCCCGTGGGCACGCACGCCGTCCGCCTGGACGGCCGCTCGCCCGCGCTCGCGGCGCTGAAACCCGGTAAGTACGCGGTGGTCGTCGAGGCCGCCCGCGAAGTCGGCGGACGCGAGCTGGTGCGCGTGCCCTTCGAATGGCCGGCCCAGGCGCCGCAGCGGCTGGCCGCGCGCGGCCAGCACGAACTGGGCGCCATCGCCGTCGATATCGCCCCCTGACCCTTGCACAACCGGAGCCCCGACAATGAAGCGTTTCCGCCGCCTGGCCGCCATCCTGGCGTTGAGCCTGCCCGCCCTCTCGCAGGCCCACGATATGTGGATCCTGCCCTCTTCCACCGTCCTGTCCGGCGACCAGAACTGGATCACCGTGGACGGCGCCGTCGGCAATGACAAGTTCTACTTCGACCATGCGCCGCTGCGCCTGGACGGCCTGGATATCGTCGCGCCCGACGGCACGGCGGCGCAGGCCGAGAACGTATTCCGCGGCAAGCTGCGCAGCAGCTTCGACCTGCAGTTGAAGCTGCAAGGCACGTATCGCGTGGCCGTCGTCAACGACGGCGTCTTCGCCCGCTGGAAAGACGAGGACGGCAAGCCGCAGCGCTACTTCGGCAAGCCCGACGGGCTGCGCGCCGTGCCGGCGAACGCGCGGGAGCTGGTCATCCAGCAGAGCATGGGCCGCGTCGAAACCTTCGTCACCGCCGGCAAGCCCAGCGCCGTCAAGCCGGTGGGCAAGGGACTGGAGGTGGTGCCGGTGACGCACCCGAACGACCTGTATGCGGGCGAAGCCGCGACCTTCCAGCTGAACGTGGACGGCAAGCCCGCCGCCGGCATGGAAGTGAACATCGTGCCCGGCGGCAGCCGCTATCGCGACAAGGTCGAGGAAATCAAGCTGACCACGGGCGCGGATGGACGCTTCCAGGTGCAGTGGCCGCGCCCCGGCATGTACTGGCTGGAGGCCGCCACGGAAGACGACAAGACCACGGTGCCGCGCGCCACCAAGCGGCGCCTGGCCTACTCCGGCACCTTCGAGGTGTTGGCGCAATAACGTGGCCGGCAATCCTTGCGCCTCCGGCGTCCCTGGGATTCCTGGGGTTCCCGACGCGTCGGGCTCCCCCGGCGCCCCCGCGGCCCCTCACGTTCCCGGCGCCACCTATGCCATGGGCGCGCCCCATGGCGGCGCCATCCGCGCCCGGTTCGACGGCGTGCGCGGCCTGCCGCGCGCGCTCGCCGGCGCCAGCATGGGCACGACCTGGTCGGCGCGGCTGGCCGCACCCGTGGGCGTGGCCGAGCACCTGCTGCGCGCGGCCATCCAGGGCGCGCTGGACGAGGTCGTGGCGCAGATGAGCCACTGGGAGCCGGATTCGGACATCACCCGTTATAACGGCGCCCCCTCCGGCTGGGTCGCGCTGCCGGCCGCCTTCCGCGCGGTGCTGGACTACGGCCTGCACGTGGCCGACGCCACCGATGGCGCCTATGACCCCGCGATCGGCGCGCTGGTGCGGGCCTGGGGCTTCGGTCCGCGCCAGCGCGCCTACGAACCGCCTTCGGGCCCGGCGATCGAGGCCGCGCGCCAGCGCGGCGGATGGCGCCGCGTACGGCGCGAAGGCGACCGCGCCTGGCAGGACGGCGGCGTGCAGCTGGACCTGTCCGCCATCGCCAAGGGCTACGGCGTGGACCGCGCGGCGTGGGCGCTGGACGCCCTGGGCGTCCGGGATTATCTGGTCGAGGTCGGCGGCGAACTGCGCGCGCGCGGCAACCGTCCCGACGGCCAGCCATGGCGGGTCGCCGTGGAGTGGCCGGACAGCGGCGCGCAGGCCGCCGCCGTGGTCCTGCGCGGGCAGTCCATCGCGACGTCGGGCGACTACCGGCGCTACTTCCTGCACAAGGACGACGCGGGCGTGCGCCGCCGGTATTCGCATACGCTGGATCCGCGCAATGGACGGCCGGTCGACAACGACGTGGCGTCGGTCACCGTGCTGCACCCCGGCTGCATGCAGGCCGACGCATGGGCCACGGCGCTGACCGTGCTGGGGCTGGAAGCGGGTTTGCAATGCGCGCGGCGCCACGGGCTGTCCGCGCTGTTCATCGTGCGGGCAAGGGCTGGGCAGCCACAGGGCTTGCGGATGCGGGCGACGCCAGGCTTCCTGGACTGCATCGAGGAAGCATCGTGACCGTCCGGCTCTGCATGGCGTGCGTCGTCGTGATCGCCTGGCTGCTGCTGTGCGCCTGGGCGTGGCGGCGCCAGCGCGGCCGCGGTACGGCCGTCGGTATGACGATCGGCACGGCCGCCGGCGCGCGCGCCGGCGACGCGGTCCTGGTCGTGCACGCCAGCCAGACCGGCCAGGCGCTGGCCCTGGCGTCGGCCACCGCGCGCGTCCTGCGGGCCAGCGGCCTGTCCGCGCACGCCGCCAGCATCGAGCACGTCGACGCGAAGAGACTGGCCGCATGGCCCAGCGTGCTGTTCGTCGCCAGCACCTATGGCGAAGGCGATCCGCCCGACGCGGCGGCGGATTTCGCCGGCAAGGCCATGGCGCGCGCCGCCGACCTGCCGGGACTGCGTTACGCGGTCCTCGCGCTGGGCGATCGCGGCTATCGGAATTTCTGCGGCTTCGGCCACCGCCTGTCGGCGTGGCTGCGGGCCGCGGGCGCCACGCCGCTATTCGAGACCGTGGAAGTCGACCGCGGCGATCCGGCGGCGTTGCAGCGCTGGCGGACGCAATTGGCTGTCTTGCAGCCCCAGGCCATGGCCGATGCTGATTCCCACGTCGATACCGGCATTGATAGCGGCCTCGATGGCAGCTCGCATAACCGCCCGAATGGCCGCCCGAACGACCGCCTCGATGGGGCGGCCGATGCCGATCCCTTTGGCGTCGCGGCGCCCCTGGCGACCTGGCGACTGGTTCAACGCATGCACGTCAACGAAGGCAGCAGCGGGGCGCCGTGCTTTCACCTCGCGCTGGCGCCGCAAGACGGCGCCGCCGACTGGCAGGCCGGCGACATCGCCGAAATCGCCCTGCCCGGCAACACCGGTACGCAAGCCATGCGCGACTACTCCATCGCGTCGCTGCCCGCCGACGGCGCCATCCACCTGCTGGTCCGGCAGCGGCGCGACGCCGAAGGCCGGCTGGGCCCCGGCAGCCGCTGGCTGACGCTCGATGCGCCCCTCGGCAGCGCGCTGCGACTGCGCATACGGCCCAATCCCAATTTCCACGGCCCGGCGGACGACCGCCCCATGATCCTCATCGGCAACGGCACCGGCATCGCCGGCCTGCGGGCCCACCTGAAGGCGCGGGCCGCCCGCGGCCACCATCGCAACTGGCTGCTGTTCGGCGAGCGGCATGAGGCCCATGACCGCCCCTACGGCAGCGATATCGACGCATGGCGGCAAGCCGGCGTCCTGGAAAGGCTGGACCGCGCCTACTCGCGCGACCTGCCGGCCCGCCGCCTGGTGCAGCACGCCTTGCGCGACGCCGCCGACCTGCTGCGCGCCTGGGTCGCCGCCGGCGCCGCCCTCTACGTCTGCGGCAGCGCGACCGGCATGGCGCGCGGCGTCGACGAAACGCTGCGCGAAATCCTCGGCGATGCGGGCCTGCATGCCCTGTCGCGCGCCGGCCGTTACCGCCGGGACGTCTATTGACGCCTGCCGGTCACCCGCCAGCGGCGGCAGCCAGGTCCACCGCCTGTCGCTCAGCATGCCGACGTCCCGCGCGAGCGCGGCGGCCACGTCGGGACGTATACAGGTGACGTGGATATGGAATTGATCCTGGGTGCGGCCAAACACGGAATCGGCGGCAAAGCCGATCTGCGTGCGCCGCAGCGGCTTGCCCCGCACCTTTTCCACATAGCCGCGGTTTTCGTACGCGGCGCGCCAGTAGTTGGGCGTAGCGGTCATCCACAGGAATGGTGCCCAGCATCTACGCGCTTGGATCGTCCACCTGGGCAGCACCGTCACGCGCCTGTCAGGCTTGGCTGGTCAGGTTTTTCCAGATCGCCATGGGCGCTTCCGCGCTGTTCAAGGTGTAGAAGTGCAAACCAGGAGCGCCGCCGTCGAGCAGCTTGCGGCACAGATCCGTCACCACGTCCACGCCGAACGACCGGATCGACGCCTTGTCGTCGCCGAACTCGGCCAGCCGCAACCGTATCCAGCGCGGAATCTCGGCGCCGCACATCTGCGAAAAGCGCGCCAGCTGCGTATGGTTGGTGATCGGCATGATGCCCGGCACGATGGGTACCGACACACCCTTGGCCGCGACACGCTCGACGAAATCGAAATACGCGTCCGGGTTGAAGAAATACTGGGTGATGGCGCTGTCGGCGCCCGCGCGCACCTTGTCCACGAAATGATCCAGGTCGCGGGACGGATTGTCCGCCTGCGGATGCATTTCGGGATAGGCCGCGACTTCGATATGGAACCAGTCGCCCGTTTCCTTGCGGATGAAGGCGACCAGGTCGCGCGCGTACTTCAATTCGCCGGCGTCGCCGCCCATGCCGGAGGGCAGGTCGCCGCGCAAGGCCACGACCTGCCGCACGCCTTCTTCGCGATAGGACGCCAGGATGGCGCGCAGGTCGGCCTGCGTGGCGCCCACGCAGGACAGATGGGGCGCGGCGTCCACGCCCAGGTTGCGCAGGGTGCGCACCGTGCCGGCCGTGCCTTCGCGCGTGGAGCCCCCCGCGCCGAAAGTCACGCTGACGTAGCGTGGATGGATGGCCAGCATCTGCTTGGCCGCGCGCAGCAGGCGTTCCTGCGCGGCGATATCGCGTGGAGGAAAGAATTCCAGGCTATACGCCGGCGTCGTGGTATCGGTCATGAGACGAGCAAAGTGGACAGCAGGCCCGAGATGATGCTGTACAGAATCGCACCGATCACCGCCCACCAGAAGCCGTTGACCTGGAAGCCCTTGAGGATGGACCCGGCGAACCAGAACAACAGCGCATTAAGGACGATCAGGAACAGGCCGAGCGTGACCAGGGTAATGGGCAGCGTCAGCAGCACCAGCACCGGCTTGACCAGCATGTTCAGCAGCCCCAGCACCAGCGCGGCGATCAACGCCGATCCGAAGCTGGCCACCGCAATACCAGGCAGCAGATAAGCCACCACCAGCAAGGCCACCGCGTTAAGGATCCAGACCAGGATCAGGCTCAGCATGTTCGATTCTCCCGCATCGAGTCGTTGAAAGGGGCGGCGGTAGCGCAGAGCATCGCCGTCCCTTGCAAGACTACACCATCAATAGCGGTAGTGATTGCTCTTGAAGGGGCCGTTGACCGGCACGCCGATGTAGGAAGCCTGGTCGGCGCGCAGCGTGGTCAGGTTGGCGCCCAGCTTTTTCAAGTGCAGGCGGGCAACCTTTTCGTCCAGCTGCTTGGGCAGCACGTAGACCTGGCCCTTTTCATAGGCGTCGTTGCGCGTGTACAGCTCGATCTGCGCGATGGTCTGGTTGGTGAAGGACGACGACATCACGAAGGACGGATGGCCCGTGGCGCAGCCCAGGTTCACCAGACGGCCCTTGGCCAGCAGGATGATGCGCTTGCCGTCCGGGAAAATGACGTGGTCGACCTGCGGCTTGATTTCTTCCCACTGGCAGCCTTCGAGCGAGGCGACGTCGATTTCGTTGTCGAAGTGGCCGATGTTGCAGACGATGGCCTGGTCCTTCATGCGATCCATGTGATCGCGGGTGATGACGTTGTAGTTGCCGGTGGCGGTGACGAAGATGTCGGCCTTGTCGACGGCTTCTTCCATGGTCACGACCTTGTAGCCTTCCATGGCGGCCTGCAGGGCGCAGATCGGGTCGATTTCCGTGACCCAGACCTGGGCGCGCAAGGCCTGGAGCGCCTGCGCGCAACCCTTGCCCACGTCGCCGTAGCCGGCCACCACGGCGATCTTGCCGGCCACCATCACGTCGGTGGCGCGCTTGATGCCGTCCACCAGCGATTCGCGGCAGCCATACAGGTTGTCGAACTTGGACTTGGTGACCGAGTCGTTCACGTTGATGGCGGCGAAGGCCAGTTCGCCGCGTTGCGACATCTGGTACAGGCGGTGCACGCCGGTGGTGGTTTCTTCCGTCACGCCGCGGATCTGCGCCAGGCGGGTCGAATACCACTTGGGGTCACGCGCCAGGGTGGCCTTGATGGCGGCGAACAGCACGCGTTCTTCCTCGCTGCCCGGCTTGCCCAGCACGGACATATCCGATTCCGCCTTGGCGCCCAGGTGCAGCAGCAGCGTGGCATCGCCGCCGTCGTCCAGGATCATGTTGGCGTGCTGGCCATTGGGCCATTCGAAGATCTTGTGGGTGTATTCCCAGTACTGCTCCAGGGTTTCGCCCTTGACGGCGAAAACCGGCGTGCCGCCTTCGGCGATGGCGGCCGCGGCGTGATCCTGCGTCGAGAAGATGTTGCACGAGGCCCAGCGCACGTCCGCGCCCAGCGCCTTCAGCGTTTCGATCAGCACGGCGGTCTGGATGGTCATGTGCAGGCTGCCGGCGATGCGCGCGCCCTTCAGCGGCTGGGCGGCGGCGTATTCTTCGCGCGTGGCCATCAGGCCCGGCATTTCGGTTTCCGCGATGGCGATTTCGCGGCGGCCCCAGCCGGCCAGGCCGATGTCGGCGACGATGTAGTCGGAAACGGATTTTTCGGAAACGGTATTCATGGGTTTGGCTCCACGTATGAACGGACGGCGCCACACCGCGGCCGAAACGTGCGCTAGGTCCAGGCCGGCAGCATCATTTCCGCTACGGCCGGGAACACACCATGAAGGATAGTCGCGCCCCGCCTCTGCCACGCATGCGACAAAGGTGAGCGCCGTTGCAAGCCGCCACGCCCTGCGTGGACAGCCGAACTGGTGCCTGAGCCTGGCGGGGGACATCGTGATTGCTATCTACCGCAATCGCGATCCGCGTCCACCCCGTCGCAACGCTCCTCAGGCGTGGGCGATATTGTAGCGGGTCGCCGGGGTCAGCGGAACCAGCGCGTTCAACAGATCCGTGGCGATGGCGTCCCAGGTACGGGTCAGCGCATGCTGGCGCACCCGCTCGCGGTCCAGCCCCTGCGCCCGCAGGCAGGCGTCGCGCAGGTCGTCGCGCAGACAACCGGTGACGCCTTCCTCGAGCACCGCCAGCGGCGCGTCCGTGCGGAAGGCCGCCACCGGCGTGCCGCAGGCCATCGCCTCCAGCATGACCAGGCCGAAGGTGTCGGTCAGGCTGGGGAACACGAAGACATCGGCGGCCGCGTAGTAGTTCGGCAACACGTCGTCGGCCTGCATGCCGGTGAAGCGCACGCCGGGATACTTGCGGTGCAGCCGCTCCTCATCCGGTCCGCCGCCGACCACCACCTTGCTGCCGGGCAGGTCCAGCGACAGGAAGGCGTCCAGGTTCTTCTCGCGCGCCACGCGGCCCACGCTCAGGAAGACCGGCCGCGGCAGGCCGGCGTAGATGCCGTCCGCATCGGCGCGCGTCGCGGGCTGGAAACGCTCCGCGTCCACCCCGCGCGACCATACCTGCAGATTCTTCAGGCCATGGCGCGACACCGTGTCGCGCACCGTCGGCGTCGGCACCAGCACGCGCTGCGACGGCTTGTGGAACCATTGCATGAAGCGCCACGGCAGCCAGGCCGGTATGCCCATCCTTGCCTCCAGGTAATCCGGAAACATGGTGTGGAAGGACGTGGTGAAGCGCCAGCCCCGGCGCAAGGCCATGCGGCGCGCGGCCAGGCCCAGGGGACCTTCGGTCGCGATGTGCAAGGCATCCGGCACCACGTTGCCCAGCAGCCGCTTCAGTTGCTTGCGCGGCTGGATGCACAGCCGCAGCTCGGGCTCGGACGGCGCCGGCACGGTGCGGCTGCCTTCGGGGCTGATGACGATGACCTCATGGCCCCAGCTCCGCAGGATTTTCAGCATGGTCGTCCAGGTGCGGACAACCCCGTTCACTTGCGGATGCCAGGCATCCGTAACCAGTGCGATCAGCATGGACGTTCGACCGGCCGGCAAGCCGGAGTAGCCAGAAAGCCCATATTTGGCACGGGGTTTATGACACCCTGGCGACAGTCATGACGCCGCCGGCGCCCGCGCTAGCGCCGGGGATACCCCTGCGCCTTGATGCGCTGCCATACGACCTGCTTTTCCTCTTCCGTCATGAACACCCAGTTCGCCACTTCCATGGCGGTGCGGCCGCAGCCGCGGCAGACGTCGTCGAACAGGGTGGAGCACACCGCCACGCAGGGAGAATCCGTGGCGGAAAGGGAACGGTCGGCGCCGGCGGCTGCCGGCGGGCAAAGGTCTGGAACGGGGTCGGGCATGGCCCAAGGATAGCACCGGCACGGGCGGCCCCCCCGGGACGTCAGGTCGGCTGATGCGCCGGTTCGGATTCCTGATCGAAGAAGTCCAGCGCCTCGCGGCCGATCTCGTCCGGCAGCTCTTCAGCCAGATAGTGCGCGCCATCGACGGCATGGCCGTCCACGGTGGTGGCGACGTTGCGCCATAGCGACAGCACGTCGAAATTGCGGCCGACGGCGCCGCGCGCGCCCCACAGGACACGCAACGGGCACTGCACGCGGCGGCCCGCCGCGCGATCCTGGCGGTCGTGCTCCAGGTCGATGGTGGCGGATGCCCGATAGTCCTCGCAGATACCCGTCGGCAGGCCGGGAGACGCGGCGCAGCGTTCATATTCGGCGAGCGCGCGCGGATCGAATATCGCCAGGCCGCCGGGGCGGCCGCCCATGATGGAACGCACGTAGAACACCGGGTCGTGCCCGATCATGGTTTCCGGCATGGGCGCCGGCTGGATCAGCCAGAACCAATGGTAGTAGGCCTGCGCGAAAGCGCGCGTGGTGTTCTCGTACATGTCCAGCGTGGGCGCGATATCGAGCAGCATCATGCGCCGCACGCGATCGGCGTGATCCAGCGCCAGCCGGTGCGCCACGCGCGCGCCGCGATCGTGCGCCAGGACATTGAAGCGTTCATGCCCGAGCTGCCGCATCACGTCCACCATATCGGCGGCCATGGCGCGCTTGGCCTGCGCGGCGTGGTCGGACGTGGCGTCGGGCTTGCCGCTGTCGCCATAACCGCGCAGGTCCGCCGCCACGCAGGTGTAGCGCGCGGTCAACGCCGGCCACACGAGATGCCACATCGCGCTGGTCTGCGGATGGCCGTGCAGCAGCAGCAAGGCCGGGCCTGTTCCCGCCACCCGCGCCGCGATGTGCGTGCCCTGCACGTCGAAGCGGCGCACCGGTACGTCGAAGAAAGATGCCATGGATATGTCTCCCGAAGCTTCCGCGCAGCAGCTTACCGCGCCCCTTGCGTGCGAGCCAGCCTAGGATCCGGCAGCCGTATCGGCCGCGAGCGCCTTGCGCGCGTTGTCCTTCAGCCAGGGCCGTGCGCGCCAGTGCCGCGCTTCGTAGGCGTCGATCGCGGCCTGTTGCGCCAGCGTGGCGCCGACCATGTCACGCCCGTGCAGGAACATCTCGCGATGGCGCGCCGACAGCGCGAAATCGGCCAAGCCGCCCGATCCCGCGTCGATCCGTCCGTGCCGCACGTCGATGCGCAGGCGCGCCCGCGCGGGATCGGCCACCTGCGCCAGCAAGGCCTGCACGCGCGCCTCGTCCAGCGCGACCAGCAGCAACCCGTTGTTCATCGCGTTGGAAAAGAAAATCTCCGCGAAGCCTGGCGCGATCACCGCGCGTATGCCGTACTGCAGCAGTCCCCACACCGCGTGCTCGCGGCTGGACCCGCAACCGAAGTTCGGTCCGCCCACCAGGATGGACGCCTGCCGCCAGGGCATGCGGTTCAGGATGAACTCGGGCTTTTCCGCGCCGGTTTCGTCGAAGCGCATGTCGTAAAGCAAGCCCCTGTCCAGCCCCCGCTTGTCGATGCCGCGCAGGAACTGCTTGGGCATGATCTGGTCGGTATCGAGATTGCTGTAGGGCAGCGGCGCGGCGCAGCCTTCGATGATGTCCATGCCGGCGTTATTCATGGCGTTCCTGCCCCAAGGTGCGCACGTCGGTGATGCAGCCCGCCAGCGCCGCCGCGGCGGCCATCAAGGGACTCATCAGATGCGTGCGGCCGCCGCGTCCCTGGCGGCCTTCGAAGTTGCGATTGGTGGTGGACGCGCAGCGCTCGCCAGGGGCCAGCGCGTCGTCGTTCATGGCCAGGCACATGGAACAACCGGGCTGGCGCCATTCGAAGCCGGCATCGATCAGCTGCCGCGCGATCCCTTCCGCCTCGGCCTGCCGCCGCACCGCGCCGGAACCTGGCACCACCATCGCACGCACACCGTGCGCCACGCGGCGGCCGCGCACCAGCCCGGCGACCGCGCGCAGGTCTTCGATCCGCCCGTTGGTGCATGAACCGATGAACACGCGGTCCACGGGCAATCCGTCCAGGGCGTCGCCGGGCGCGAGACCCATGTAATCGATGGCCTTGCGCAGCGCCATGCGTGCGAGCGCGTCGTCCGCGCCATCCGGATCGGGCACGCTGCCGGTGACCGGAAGCGCCTGGTCGGGACTGGTGCCCCAGGTAACGTAAGGCGCGATGGCGCCGGCATCCAGCACGTGCTCCGCGTCGAAACGGGCGCCGGGGTCGGTGCGCAAGCCACGGCTATCTTCCAGCACCGCGTCCCATTCCTGCGCGGAAAGATGCCTGGCGCGGTCGCGCACATACGCCAGGGTGACCGCGTCGGGCGCGAGCAGGGCCGCGCGGGCGCCGGCCTCCACGGCCATATTGCACAGGGTCATGCGGCCCTCGGCGCTCAATGCCGCGATCGCTTCGCCGCAGAATTCCACCGCATAACCGCGCGCGCCCTGCGCGCCCAGGCGATGGACAACGTGTATCACCAGGTCCTTGGCCGTCGTGCCCGGCGGCAGCACGCCATCGACGCGCACCCGCATGGTCCGCGCCAGCCGATAGACCAGGGTCTGCGTCGCCAGGACATGCTCCACTTCCGACGTGCCGATGCCGAAACCCAGCGCCCCCAGCGCGCCATAGGTCGTCGTATGGCTGTCGCCGCACAGCACCGTCATGCCCGGCAGGATCATGCCGCGCTCCGGCGCGACAACATGCTCGATGCCCTGGCCGGGGTCGGTCGTATCGAAGAGCGCGATGCCGTGCGCGACGCAATTGCGCTTCAGGTTGCGCGCCTGCAGCGCGGATGCGGGATCCGCGATCACGCGCGCCGCGGGCGGCACCGGATGCGTGGGGATCACGTGGTCCACCACGGCCATCTGCTGTCCCGGACGCCGCACGGGGAGCGCGCGTTCGTCCAGGCCCGCGAAGGCCTGCGGACTGGTGTATTCGTTCATGATGTGCAGGTCGACGTAAAGCAGCACATGCTGGTCGTCCAGGCGTGCCACCTCATGCGTCCGGACCAGTTTCTGGTAAAGGGTCATCGCGGCCATCGCGCGGCTCCGGCATGAAAGAACCAAGGCAGTTTAGGCGCAGGCGGCTCATTTATAATCAAGCTGAAGTGGAAGCATCTTTCAATTCAATTTGATAATGGACGCGATTTCGGAACTCGCATTCTTCGCCCTGCTGGCGCGCCACGGCAACCTGTCGGCGACCGCGCGCGAGCTCGGCCTGACGCCGGCGGCGGTCAGCACCCGGCTGTCCAAGCTGGAACAGCGCCTGGGCGTGCGCCTGCTGAACCGCACTACGCGGCGCGTCAGCGTGACGGAAGAAGGCGAACGCTACCTGGCCGAAGGCGCGCGCATCCTGGACGACCTGGACGCGCTGGAACGGCGCCTGGCCGGCAGCCGGGCGCAGCCTCGCGGGCTGCTGCGCGTCAACGCCACCTTCGGCTTCGGCCGCAAGCACATCGTTCCGGCCGTTTCCGATTTCGTGCGCCGGTATCCCGACGTCGACGTCCAGATCCACCTGACGGATCGCCCCCTGCCCTTGCGCGACCATGGCTATGACGTCGGCATACGGTTCGGCGATATTCCCGACGCCAGGCTGACCGCGCGCCGTATCGCCGGCAACCGCCGGCTGCTATGCGCGGCGCCGGCCTACCTGAAGGCACATGGCACGCCGCAATCGCCGCGCGAGCTGCAACAGCATGCCTGCCTGGTCGTGCGGGAGAACGATGCCGCCTACGGCACCTGGCACCTGCAGGCCGGCCAGCGCACGGAAACCATCAAGGTCCGTGGCCCGCTGAGTTCGAACGATGGCGAAAGCGTGCTGCAATGGGCGCTCGCGGGCCACGGCATCGTCCTGCGCTCGGAATGGGAAGTCGCGCCCTATCTGCGCTCGCGCCGGCTGGCGCCGCTGCTGCAAGGCTGGATGGCGCCACCGGCTGACATACACGTGCTCTACGCGGAGCGCGGCAATCTTCCGGCCAGGGTAACGGCGTTCGTGGATTTCCTGCTGGCGCGATACGCCGGCCAGCGGCGGCGGGCGGCGCGCGGCGAACTGCTCTGGTAACCACGCACCGGCGCCGGGAACATGCCCGGCGCTTCAGGCGTCGCGGGGCACCGTCCGCAACACTTCTTCCAGCCCCGCCACGTCCACCGGCTTGGTGAGGTATTTGTTGAAGCCCGCTTTCGCCCCGCGCTCCATCATCGCGCTTGCGGTATAGCCGGACAGGGCCACCAGCATGCTGTTCGCCGCCGTCGGCGAACGTCGCAGCGCGGCGGCCACTTCGAACCCGTCCACGTCGGGCAGGCCGATATCGATGACGATCACCTGCGGCGCCAGTGCCTTGGCGCTGGCCAGGCCCGCCTCGCCGTTGCCGGCCGTGGCCACGGTATGCCCGGCATCCTGCAACAGGAGGCGCAGCGACTGTACGGCGTCTTCGTTGTCGTCGATCAGCAGCACGCGCAGGCCGCGGCCGCTGGGCGCCTGTGCCGGCGCCGGCGCGAGCACCGCCGCGTCCGGCCGCGCCAGGCGGGGCATGTCGACGATGAAGGTACTGCCCTGCCCCAGCCCTTCGCTGGCGGCGGTGACGATGCCGCCATGGGCGGCCGCCAGGCGCTGCACCAGGGTCAGGCCGATACCCAGGCCGGCGTCCGTGCGACCGAGGCTGGTATCGGCCTGCGAAAACAGGTCGAAGACGCGCGGCAGCATGTCGGCGGCGATGCCGATGCCGTTGTCCCGCACGACGATCTGCACACGGTCGTCGCTGGCCCGCACTTCCAGCTTCAACACGCCGCGCTCGGGCGTATAGCGTGCCGCGTTGTGCAGCAGATTGCTGAGGATCTGCCGGAAGCGCACGCGATCGGCGCGCACCCAGACGTCGGCGGGCGCCGGCACGTACTCCACGGTATGGCGCTTGGCATTGATGGAGCCCTGCGTCATCTCCAGGGCCTGTTCCACCAGTTCGCCGACCGGCAGCGCTTCATGGTTGAGTTCGATCTTGCCGCGGGTCACCCGCGAAACGTCCAGCAGGTCGTTGACCAAGCGGGCCAGCTGCTCGGTCTGCCGGGATACCAGCGCGGTCAGGCGGCGCGTATCTTCCGGACTGGCGTCGCGCTTGCGCTTCATCAGCTCCAGCGCGGTGCCGATCGCCGACAACGGATTGCGCAGTTCGTGCGCCAGCATCGCCAGGAACTCGTCCTTGCGTTCGTCGGCTCTTTCGAGTTCGGCCTGGCGCAAGCGCAGTTGCTCCAGGGTCAGCAGCATTTCGCGGTTCTGCTGTTCCAGCTCTTCCACCGGTGTCTGCAATTTGCGCCGCGCGAGCTTTTCGATCCGACTCGCCAGGCCCGTCGGTTCGATGGCCGGGTGCAACACGGGCAAGCGCATTTCCAGCGTGACGGTCGTGCCCTTGCCGGCCGCCGACTCGATGTGGAAGCGATCGACCAGGCGCTGCGCGCCGCTGATGCCTACCTGGACCTTGCCGTCGACCCGGTGCGTACCGGCGAGTATCGCCGGCAGCTCCGCGATGCCGGGTCCATCGTCGGCGATGGTGACGACGATGGCCTGCGGCTCCATCGGGCTGGCCGGACGGAAGGCAAAATCGATGCGGCCGCCGCGAGCGTAGTCCACCGCGTTGCGGGCGATCTCCGATACCGCTGTCACCAGGCGCGTGCGCTGCAGGTCATCCAGGCCGAACACGTCGCCAACCTGACGCGTACGGTCGCGCGCGCCCACCAGGCCCTGGTCGCTGGCGATGCGGGTGCTCAAGATTCGATGGTTCATGAATGGCAGCCTTTTGCGACGACAACGGTCGCGTCATCCGTCGACCTGGCGAAATCCCGATGCATGACGCCGGCGATCAGCGATGGGTGGCGCGCCAGCAGCGAAGCCTGCTGCGCCAGATTCCAGCGCGACGACAGGCCGTCGCTCGCCAGCACCAGCACGGACGAAGGCGTCCACGTGTACGACTGCTCGCGTATGGCGCGCACGCTGTAGCCCACGGTGCCGTCCATCGAGGGCAGCCGCCGCTGTTCATGGTCCTGGATGAGCACCGCCGAGATATTGCCGATGCCGGCGAATTCCATGGTCCCCAGCATGGGCCGTACCACGGCCACGGCCATCACCACGCCGCGCGTATGCTTGAGCTCCTTGTGCGCCGCGCGCACGACTTCGTAGGGGGTCGCGGTGCCGTCCGCCTGGTGGAACACGGCCACCGCCTGGGTGGCGGCATAGGCTGCCTGCGGGCCGTGGCCCAGCCCGTCCACCGCGACGACCCAGAAGGCACCGTCCGCCCAGCGCGCCGACCAGGCATCGCCGCAGGACTCCTGCCCAGCCTTGGCCGTGGCCAGCCCGCTGACTTCGATCGGCCGCCGGCGCGCGGGGGGCGCCGCGGCGTCCGGCGCGGTTTCCTCGAGCAATCGAGCCAGTATCGCGGTCCCTGTCCCCTGGGACGTGTAGATGTCCACATGCGAAGACAGCCGGGCGATGGAGCCCATGCCGACGCCCAGGCTGCTGCCGCTGGAATAGCCGTCGTTCATGCTTTGTTCGATCGACGCGATGCCGGGGCCTTTGTCCAGGGCCAGGATCTCCAGGCCGGCCTCGCCGGGTGTCGGACAGGGACGGACGATCACTTCGCCGCCGCGGCCGTATTTGACGAGGTTGGTCGCGAGCTCCGTGATGACCAGCGCGGCGCGGTTCTGCAGCGTTTCGGATAGTCCGTTGTTCTTCGCGGTGGCCACGGCCTGGCGCCGGGCCTCCGCGACCTGGCTCTGTTCCGTGACGCTTATCGGCGTTTCCATTGCGTCAGGCTCACGCGGGTACCTTGACCCGGTTGGGATTGCACGTCGAATTCACTCACCAGGCGCTTCGCGCCGCCCAGCCCCAGGCCCATGCTCTTCGCGGTGGAAAAACCATCGGTCAGGGCCTGCCCCAGATCGACGATGCCGGGTCCCGTATCCTCGAAGTAAAGGCGCAGGCCGCGCACGCCCTCATCGTTCACGACTTCCGTGATGGTCATGCGGCCGCCCAGGCCGTGCACCAGCGTATTGCGGCCGATTTCACTGGCCGCGGTAATGAATTTGGTGCGGTCCAGCGTCCCGAATCCCAACTGGGTCGCCCATTCCTGAACGGTGCGTCGCACCAGGCTCAGTTGATCCTGGGTACGGAGTTCAAGTACGGCCTGCCTGGCCTCGGTGATCACGCGAGGTCCGAGCCGTAGACATCGGATTGGCGCAACAGATCCATGCCCTTGTCGACGTTCAAGGCGGTCTTGATCCCGCTCAGCGACATGCCCAGTTCGATCAGGGTGATGGCCACCGCCGGGCGCATGCCGACGATGACCGTATTGGCGTCCATGATGCGTGCCATGGAAGCAATGTGGGCCAGCGTGCGGCCGATGAAGGAATCGACGATCTCCAGGGCCGAGATATCGATCAGCACGCCGCGCGCGTGCGTCCGCGACAACTGTTGCGTCAGGTCGTCCTGCAAGGTGACGGCCAACTGGTCATGCAGTTCGACCTGTATGGTCACCAGCAGGTAGTCCTGCAGCTTGAGTATCGGAATACGGTCCATGGCCTTACGCCTTGCCGCCCTGCATCCGAGCGACCTGCTGGCCGGTCTTGAACAAGGCCACGCGCAGGGCTTCCGACAGGGTCGACTTGGTGACGACGTCACCCAGCTCCACGCCCAGGTGCACGATGGTCTGGGCGATCTGCGGCCGGATGCCGCTGATGATGCACTCGGCGCCCATCAGGCGCGCCGCGGCCACCGTTTTCAGCAGATGCTGGGCCACCAGCGTATCGACCATGGGTACGCCGGTAATGTCGATGATGGCGATCGTCGCTTCGTGCTCGACGATGCCTTCCAGCAGGCTTTCCATGACGGTCTGCGTGCGCTCGCTGTCCAGCGTGCCGATCAGCGGCAGCGCCAGGATGCCGTCCCAGATCTGTACCACGGGCGTGGAAAGCTCCAGCAACTCCTGCTGCTGGCGCTGGATGATCTGTTCGCGGCCCTTCTGGTAGGCCTCCACCGTGAACAGCCCCAAGGAATCCAGGATCAACGACAGCTTCCAGAATTCATCGGCCAGGCGGCCCGGATCGTCGCCGAATTCCCGGCGCAGCGCCGACAGCAGCGGCTGCTTGAGCGAGAACACGAAGACCGCCGTGTCGGACGGCGAAAAGCCCTGCACCGCACGGCTGCGCGACAGCGCCGACAGGAAGGCGCGGACTTCATCCCACGCCGCGCCGGGCATGCGCGCGTCCATGTTGTCCTGGATGGCGGCAGCGAAGACATTCAGGAAATTGCTGGCCTGTGCGCGCAGCTCGGTGTCGTTGATCAGGCCCTTCGCATTGGACGACTCCAACTGCAATCCGATCCATTCCTTCAGGATCGTCTGCTCGGTCTCGCGCACGACGGCGGACAAACTGCTGCTGGATACGCTCACTTATTGCTCCAGGAAAGTCTCTAATTGAGTGCGGCAACGATCGACGGATCGCGCGGGCCCCGAAAGCGGGGCCAAAACGACGCACAGGTTAACAGGTCGCCAAAGAATATGTATTCGATTGCGACGACGTCGTGGCTGTAAGACACAGGAATGCGGAAGCTGCCGCTTATGGATGAGCAGCAGCTTGGCGGGACCGACCGGCGGCGACAAAAACGATGCCGCGACGTCACCGTCGCGGCATCGGGGTGAATCCTGGGCAGCGGCCTACGCCGCCGCGCCTTGCCGGCGCGCCTGGCCGGTATTCAGGCCGCTTTTTTAAGCGTGGCGACCTTGTCCGTGGCTTCCCAGCTGAACTCCGGCTCCGACCGGCCGAAGTGGCCGTAGGCGGCCGTCTTGGAATAGATCGGACGCAGCAGGTCCAGCATGTTGACGATGCCCTTGGGGCGCAGGTCGAAGTGCTCGCGCACCAGCTTGGACAGTTGCTCGTCCGGGATCACGCCGGTGCCGGCCGTGTAGACCGTGATGTTGATGGGTTCGGCCACGCCGATGGCGTAGCTGACCTGCACTTCGCACTTGCGCGCCAGGCCCGCGGCCACGATGTTCTTGGCCACGTAGCGGGCGCCGTAGGCGGCGGAGCGGTCGACCTTGGACGGATCCTTGCCCGAGAACGCGCCACCGCCGTGGCGGCACGCGCCGCCGTAGGTGTCGACGATGATCTTGCGGCCGGTCAGGCCGCAATCGCCCTGCGGGCCGCCGATGACGAAGCGTCCGGTCGGGTTGACCAGGAAGCGGGTCTTGGGCGTGATCAGGCCGGCCGGGAAGCACGGCTTGATGATGTCCTCGATGACGGCTTCACGGATGGTTTCCTGGGAGACTTCCGGCGCGTGCTGGGTGGACAGCACCACGGTGTCGACTTCGGTCGGGCGGCCGTCGACGTAGCGGAAGGTGACCTGCGACTTGGCGTCGGGACGCAGCCACGGCAGACGGCCGTCCTTGCGCAGTTCGCTCTGGCGCTGCACCAGGCGGTGCGAATACCAGATCGGCGCCGGCATCAGGTCCGGCGTTTCGTCGCAGGCATAGCCGAACATCAGGCCCTGGTCGCCGGCGCCCTGGTTCAGATAGTCTTCCGACGTGCGATCCACGCCCTGGGCGATGTCGGGCGATTGCTTGTCGTAGGCGACCAGCACCGCGCAGCCCTTGTAGTCGATGCCGTATTCGGTGTTGTCGTAGCCGATGCGGCGGATCGTGTCGCGGGCGACCTGGATGTAGTCGACGCTGGCCGAGGTGCTGATTTCGCCGGCCAGCACGACCAGGCCGGTGTTGCACAGCGTTTCCGCGGCAACGCGGGCGTTGGGATCCTGCGTGAAGATCGCGTCCAGGACGGCATCGGAGATCTGGTCGGCGACCTTGTCCGGATGGCCTTCGGAAACGGATTCGGAAGTGAAGAGAAAATCGCTATGTGCCACGGTTTTGCATTCCTTGCAGGACCGCGGGGCACTGGCCGGGGCATGGCCCGGGCCTGACCGCCAGCGGTCGGATTGACGAAGGTGCGTTGCACCTGGCTCGCAATCCGGAAAGATTTTGACCACGGCGCGACGCTTTAGCGGATTTTGCGTGCGAACCCAGCGGTAAGCCCCTGGACTGCGCGCGTCGCCCCGCAAGTTGTCGGTTAACTCGGCGACCTTTGCCATTTTAAGCGAAAATGGCGGCTTTCACCCATTACCCCCGCATGCTGCTCGTCGCCCTGTTCCGCCTGCTGGCCCGCCTGCCGCTCTCCGTGCTGCATGGCATGGGGCGTTTCTTCGGCGTTCTGGCCTATCTCTGGCCCGGCAAATACCGCCGCCGGCTGCGCGCCAACGCCGCCCAGGCCGGCTACGGCGCCCCCCGCTTCGCCCGCGAGGCCGCCGCCCAGGCCGGCGCCATGATCTTCGAAATGCCCAAGGTCTGGTTCCAGACCGACGGCTGCCTGGCGCGCGTTCGATCGGACGACGAAGCCATCGTCCAGGCCGCCCGCGCCGAAAATCGCGGCGTTCTCTTCATGACGCCCCATCTGGGGTGCTTCGAAATCATGGCGCGGCACCTGACGCGCCAGTTGCCGCTCACGGTCATGTTCCGGCCGCCACGCCAGCCCGCCCTGGCGCCGCTGCTGGATGCCGCGCGCAATACGTCCAGGCTGCGCGCCGTGCCCGCCACCATGCAGGGCGTGCGCGAATTCGTGCGCGCCCTGCGGCGCGGCGAAGGCATCGGCATGCTGCCGGACCAGGCGCCGAAGGAAGGCGACGGCGTCTGGGCGCCCTTTTTCGGCCGCATGGCCTATACCGTCACCCTGCCCGGCAAGCTGGCTTTTCCCCACGACGTCCCGGTCATCCTCACCGCCGGCGAACGGCTGCCGCGCGGACGCGGCTGGCGTGTGCACTATGTCCGCGTGCCGGGCCCCCTGCCCGCCGACGCGGCAGCCCAGGCCGCGTTGTTCAATGCCGCCATGGAAACCCTGATCCGCCGCTTTCCCCAGCAATACCTGTGGGGCTACAACCGCTACAAGACCCCGCGCGGCGCCCCACCCGCCCCGGACGCCGGCGTCGCCGTGGCCTCCGCGGATGGCATCCAATGAGCGGGATCAAGCACCGGGCCCTGGTCGCCCTGTTTTCCTGGTTCGGCCGCGTCAGCCCCGCGACGCGGCTGCGCGCCGGCGCGATCCTCACCTGGTTCACGCTGCTGTTCGCGCGCCGCCGGCGGCGCATCGTGCGCATCAACCTGGATCTCTGCTTTCCCGATGAAAGCCCGGAAACCCGCCGGCGCTGGCTGCATCAGCATTTCCGCGCGCTCTGCCAGTCCGTGGTCGACCGCGGCGTGCTGTGGTACGGCACGCCCGAGGCCATCCGCGACATGGTGACGGTATCCGGGCACGAGGAATTCCTGCGCCTGGGACGGGAAAAGCAGCCGCTGATCCTGCTGGCGCCCCACTTCATCGGCCTGGACGTGGCGGCCACGCGGCTGACGATGGAATCGCCCACCGGCGCCACCATGTATACCCCGCAGCGCGACCCGGACGTCGACGCCATCGTGCGGGCGGGCCGCCAGCGTTTCAATGAAGTGCACCTGGTCAGCCGCAAGGAAGGCGTGCGCGGGCTGATCCGCCACCTGCGCGAAGCGCGGCCGGTGTATTACCTTCCGGACATGGACTTCGGCCGCGAAGGCGCCATCTTCGTGCCCTTCTTCGGCGTGCAGGCGGCGACGATACCCGCCACCGCGCAGATCGCCCGCAAATGGCATACGCCGGTGATTCCCGTCATCGAGTTCTGGGATCCGGACACCGGCCGCTATCACGTCGACGTGCTGCCCGCGCTCGAGGATTTCCCCGGCGACGACACGCTGGAAGAAGCCACCGCGCGCCTGAACCGCGAATTGGAAACCTGGGTGCGGCGCTGCCCCAGCCAATACTATTGGGTGCATCGCCGCTTCAAGACCCGCCCGCCCGGCGAAGCCAAGGTGTACTGAAGCCCCGCGGCGCCGCATGCGTCAAGCGGCGGGATTGGGCGATAATGTCGCAATCATGTGGAACTTCACGAAAATGCACGGCGCCGGCAACGACTTCGTCGTCCTTGACGGCGTGCGCCAGGCCATCACGATGACGCCCGAACGCGCCAGGGCGCTGGGCGACCGTCACTTCGGCATCGGCGCCGACCAGATCCTGCTGGTCGAACCCGCCACCGTCGCCGACGCGGATTTCCGCTATCGCATCTTCAATTCCGACGGCAGCGAAGTCGAACATTGCGGCAACGGCGCGCGCTGCTTCGTGCGCTTCGTCCACGACACAGGCCTTTCCGACCGCAATCCGCTGCGCGCGCAGATCGCCACCGGCATCCTGGTGCTGGACGAAGGCGATGACGAACAGGTCACCGTGGACATGGGCATCACGCGTTTCGAACCGGTGGATCTGCCCTTCGACGCCGCGGGCCTGGCGTCGCGCAAGGAAGGCGTGGATACGCTCTACACCCTGCCGCTGCCCGCCGGCGATGCGCCGGCCATGCCGGCCAGCGTGGAGATCTCCGTGGTCGCCATCTCGAATCCACACGCGGTACAGGTGGTGGACGACGTCGATCGCGCGCCGGTCCATGTGATCGGCCCGGCGGTGGAGTCGCACGCGCGCTTTCCGCGCCGGGTCAACGCGGGCTTCATGCAGATCGTCGACCGCCACGACATCCGCTTGCGCGTCTACGAACGCGGCGCCGGCGAAACGCTGGCCTGCGGCACCGGCGCCTGCGCCGCGGTCGCGGCCGGCATCCGCCGCGGCCTGCTCGATACGCCGGTGCGCGTGCAGGCGCGCGGCGGCGTGCTGACGGTGGACTGGGACGGCCGCGCGCTGCGCATGACCGGCCCGGCGACCTCTGTCTACACCGGCGCGGTCGACATCGACAAGCTGGTCTTTTCCATGGCCTTGAACCGTTAAGCGAGCCGTACCGCACCCTATGACCGACAACGCCCTCAGTCCGCAACAGGTCGCCGATTTCCTGCGCGACCATCCGGATTTTTTCACCTCGCATGCCGACGTCTTCGCGGACATGCACGTGCCGCACCCGCATGGCGGCGGCGCGATATCGCTGGGTGAACGGCAGATCCTGATGCTGCGCGAACGCAATCGCGAACAGGAATGGCGCCTGAACGAGCTGATCCACAACGCCAATGCCAACGAAGGCATCAGCAGCCGGCTCACGCTATGGTGCTCCCGCCTGCTGGCCGAAACGCAGATCGACCGCATCCCCGGCGAAATCGCCCTGGGCCTGGCGCGGGAATTCGACCTGAACGAAGTCGGCCTGCGGCTGTGGCGCCTGTCCGGCATGCAGGAAAGCGGCTATGGCGAACCGGTGTCCGAAGACGTACGCACGTTCGCGGACAGCCTGAAAGCGCCCTACTGCGGCACCGATACGGAATTCGAGGCGGCCAGCTGGCTCAGCGCCAAGCCGCGCTCGCTGGCCTTGATCCCCCTGCGCCCCGGCGCGGACGCGCCCACGGTCGGACTCCTGGTGCTGGGATCCAACGACCCCGAACGCTTCGCGCCGGATATGTCCACGACCTTCCTGGACACCGTGGGCAAGCTGGCGTCGGCGGCGCTGCGCCGACTGGCCTGAGGCCTCGCCCCATCATGGACCGCCCGCTGCCCGCGCCGATGCAAGCGTGGCTGGCGCACCTTGCCGGCCAGCGCCGTTACTCGGCGCATACGCTGGACGGTTACGGGCGCGATCTGCGGCAGCTGGCTGAACTGGCCGGCGATATCCCGCTGGAACGGCTGGCGCACGGCCATATCCGTCAATTCGTGGCGCGCCTGCATGCCCGCGAGCTGGGACCGCGCAGCCTGGCGCGCGCGCTGGCGGCATGGCGCGGTTTCTACCAATGGTGGGCGCCACAGGCTGGACTGCCGGGCAATCCCGTCGCCGGCGTGCGCGCGCCCAAGGCGCCCCGGCCGCTGCCCAAGGCGCTCTCCGTCGAACAGGCCCAGGCGCTGATGGACCGCCCCGCGGCGGGCGGCGGCCACGACCCGGTGGCGCTGCGCGACCAGGCCATGCTGGAACTGCTCTATTCGAGCGGGCTGCGCTTGTCCGAACTGACCAGCCTGGACTGGCGCTACGAACGCGGCGCCGACCACACGTCGGCAAGCTGGTTGAACCTGGATGAACGGGAAGTCGTCGTGCTGGGCAAGGGCGGCAAGCAGCGCGCGGTGCCGGTGGGAGCCGCCGCGGTGCAGGCCTTGCAGGCCTGGCTGCCCGCGCGCGCGGCGCTGCTGGGCCCGCGCTCCACGCCGTCCGACGCGGCCGCGCTGTTCCTGGGGGCGCGCGGCCATCGCATCTCGCCGCGCGTCGTGCAGTCGCAACTGGCCAAGCTGGCCCGCGTCGCCGGCCTGCCCGTGCACGTGCACCCGCACGTGCTGCGCCATAGTTTCGCCAGCCACGTGCTGCAATCGGCGCAGGACCTGCGCGCCGTGCAGGAAATGCTGGGGCACGCGAACATCACCACCACGCAGGTCTATACGCGCCTGGATTTCCAGCACCTGGCCCAGGTGTACGACAAGGCGCATCCCCGCGCCGGCAGGAAATCCTGAGCCCTGCGTTTCCGGCCTGGATTCCAGGGCGGCATTTCAGGGCCGGGGTTCAGGGCTGGCGTTCAACGATTCAGGGCTTCAGCGCCGCCATGAACTGCGACAGATTCCACTGGAACATGCCCAGGTAGGTGGCGGCCGGCAAGCCCGGCCTGGCCAGCGCATCGGAATACAAGGTCCCGCCCAGCTTGGCGCCGCTTTCGTGCGCGATGCGCTGGCCCAGGCGCGGGTTGCTGACGTTCTCCAGGAACACCGCGGGCACCTTTTCACGCTTGACCTGGTCGATGATGCGCGCCAGATCGGCGGCGGAAGGCTCGGCGTCGGTGGAGATACCCATGGTCGAAATGAACGTCACGCCATACGCCTGGCCGAAGTAGCCGAAGGCATCGTGGGACGTCACCACGCGGCGCCGTTCGGGCGGCAAAGCCGCGAAGGCCTGCTTGACCTGCTTGTCCAGGGCTTCGATCCTGGCGACGTAGGCATCCGTGCGCTGCCGGTAGGCATCGGCGTGCGCCGGGTCCGCCTTGGCCAGGGCCGCGCCGATGTTGCGGGCATAGATCGCGCCATTGGCCAGGCTCTGCCAGGCGTGCGGATCGGTATGGGCATCGTGGACGTCATGCGCGCCATGAGCACCATGAGCGTCATGAGCGTCATGCCCTTCACGCGCGCCGCGTCCGGCGGAGCCGCCGCCCTGCACGCCCGCCTCGGCGGCCTGGCCGGCGACGTCATCGGCGCCGAAGTCACGCGGCTGCACGCCTTGCGACGCCACCACGGTGGCGCCCTTGAAGTTCGCGCTTTTCACCAGCCGGCCCAGCCAGGTCTCGAAATTCAGGCCGTTGACCACCAGCAGTTGTGCGGCGCTCAGGGCCCGGGCATCGGCCGGCGTCGGCTCGTACTCATGCGCGTCGCCATCGGGCCCCACCAGCGTATCGACCTGCACGTCTTCCCCGCCGATCTGCCTGGTCATATCGCCCAGGATGGAGAAACTCGCGACCACGCGCAAAGGACCGGATGCGGCATTGGCGGGCGGCGTCGCGACGCCCGATGTAGCGACGCCCGGCGTAGCGACGCCCGGCGCATCGGCCGCGTACGCGAACGCCGCGCACCAGGCCAGCGACATGCCGCCCAGCCAGGCGGCCGCCCGCCGCGCCATCGTCGATTTCAAGAATCCGATCACCATACCCGTGCCTCCAGACTGCTTCAACGCGCGGCGCCGCGCGCGCGCCGCGATAGATCCAGCAAACCGCCCTGCGGGCCGCATGCCACCGAAACCAGATAAACCACGCCCGCGCTCAGGATGATGGCCGGCGACGCCGGCAGGCTGTAGTGGTAAGAAACCAGCAGGCCAGCCAGCGACGCGGCCGCGCCCAGCAGCGCCGCCAGGGGCATCTGGCCCGCCGCGGTCCGTGTCCAGAACCGCGCGGACGCGGCGGGCAGCATCATGATGCCGACCACCATCAGCGTTCCGAGCACCTGGAAACCCGCCACCAGGTTGAACACCACCAGCATCAGGAACGCCATGTGAACCAGCGAGCCCCTGCCGCCGGAGGCGCGCAGGAAGCCGGGATCCAGGCATTCCGCCACCAGCAGGCGATACAGCCCGCCCAGCGCCAGCAAGGTAATGGTCGCGCAGGCGGTGACCAGCAGCAGCGCATCGTCGTCCAGGCCCAGCACGGTGCCGAACAGCACGTGCAGCAGATCCATGTTCGAGCCGCGCAGCGACACCAGCAATACGCCCAGCCCCAGCGAAATCAGATAGAACGCCGCGAAACTGGCGTCTTCGCGCAAAGGCGTCAGGCGCGACACCAGCCCGGCCAGCAGGGCCACCGCCAGGCCCGTGACGATGCCGCCCAGCAGCATCGCGCTCAGCGACAGGCCGGACAGCAGGAATCCGGCGGCCACGCCGGGCAGGATGGCATGCGACATGGCATCGCCCATCAGGCTCATGCGGCGCAGGACCAGGAACACGCCCAATGGGGCGGCGCCGAACGCCAGGGCGAACGAGCCCGCCAGCGCGCGGCGCATGAAGCCGTAATCCAGGAAGGGCGATACCACCCAGTCGACCAGGGTCATGCCAGCTCCCGATCGCGCAGTTGCCGGGCCGTGCGCAGATTGGCGTCCGTCAGGACCTCCGCCGTCGGCCCCCAGGCAACGACATCGCCGGACAGCAACAGGGTGTGCGGAAAATGCGCGCGCACCAGCTCCAGGTCGTGCAGCACCGCGACGATGGTGCGCCCCTGCCCATGGCATGCGGCCAGCAGCCGCATCAAGTCGTCAACGGTGTGGGAGTCCACCGCCGCGAACGGTTCGTCCAGCAAGAGCACGTCGGCATCCTGCAGCAGCAATCGCGCGAACAGGGCGCGCTGCAACTGCCCGCCGGACAGCGTGCCGACGATGCGATCGCCCGCGCCGCCCAGGCCGACCGCTTCCAGCGCCTGCCGCACGCGTTCGCGTTCGTCCGCGCCATAGCGGCGCCAGGCGCCGACCCTGCGCCAGGCGCCCATCGCCACCAGCTCATGGACGGTGATGGGGAAACTCTTGTCCAGCTCGGCCGCCTGCGGCAGCCAGGCCAGATCGCGGCGTCCCGCGCCGCTCACGGTCACGCGCCCCGACATCGGCCGCAGCACGCCCATCACGCCCTTGATCAGGGTGGACTTGCCCGCGCCATTCGGCCCGACGATCGCCGTCATCGTCCCGGGCATGAAACTGCCGCTGACCTCGTTCACCGCGCGACGTCCCCGCCAGCCGAAGGATGCCGCTTCCAGCGAGATGCGCGCCGGCGCGCGCGCCGTCTCTACCACCATCCCATCGCCCACGCGGTAAGTCCCCACAGGGCGCCGCTGACCAACACCGCCGCGGCCATGCGTTGCGCGGCGGAGGCCAGCAGCCAGGAGCCGTGTCCCGCGAGACGCGGGCGGCGCGCGGTGGATGAGCTGGGGGGAATGGGATCGGAAGTCATCGGGGTCAGGCAGGGAAACGGATGGATGGCCCCGGGGGCAAGCCGCGGCGACGCATTGTTATATCATAACAAAACCAACCGCTTCGCCGGACGCCATACCGGCCGGAGCCTGGCCGGCGATCAGGTCGGGTATCCTCTATCCCGTCCACGCCCGGCCCTCCACGGCCCGCTCGCCTTATGCCCACTTCCACCCCAACGTCTGAACCCGATAGCGTCGGCGCCCAACTGGATCTCGCCGAAACGCTGTGCGCGCAACGCGGCCGGCGCCTGACGCCGATACGGCGCAAAGTGCTGGAGCTGCTGCTGCGCCACGGCCGCAGCCTGAAGGCCTACGACCTGCTGGAGGCCATGCGGGCCGTGCATCCAGGCGCGGCGCCGCCCACGGTCTACCGCGCGCTGGACTTCCTGATGGATGAAGGACTCATCCATCGATTGGATGCCGTCAATGCCTGGACGGCCTGCCATGACGCCGGCGGCGCGCCGCACGACCTGCTCGTCGTCTGCACCGGCTGCGGCGCGGTGGCGGAAGTCAACGATCCGGCCATGGGCCGCCAACTGGCCGAACGCGTCGCCCATACCGGCTACGCCCTGACGTCGCACGAAACCGAGATCCGCGCCTTGTGCCCCGCCTGCCAGCAACAGCGCGCGGCCGGCGCTGCGGACCACGCCGCGCATGGGGATGGCCATGCCCATCCGCATCGCCATTGAACGCGGCTGGTCCCTTGGCACGCCATACGATGGAGCGGCGCGACCGCGCCGGCACGACGCAGTCGCGCGCACCCGATGGGGCTCCTGCGTTCTATGGATAAAGGATTACGGATAATTTCCGATCCTGGTGTTGAAATCCCCACATCTGCCCCCATTTGGCTGCAATCTTCCTTTAAACCAGGGTAGGCCCGGGGTTTGCCCGGCGTCGCCGACTGTGCTGTAATCCTGCGTCCGGGCGGGAAGGCAGCCCCTGAGACGGCGGCCACGACACCCACGCCCCCCGCGCTTCGCGCAAGGCCCAGGCGACACGCCAGGGCGTTACGCCGAAGCATTGAATCGGCAGTCATTATGAATACCTTGCGCAGTCTGGACGAAATGGTCCCCGTCACGATCCTTACCGGCTTTCTGGGTGCGGGCAAGACCACGCTGCTGAAACGCATCCTGACCGAATACCACGGCCGCCGCGTCGCGGTCATCGAAAACGAATTCGGACCGGAAAGCATCGACAACGACCTGCTGGTGCAGGACAGCGACGAAGAAATCGTCGAGCTCAGCAATGGCTGCGTGTGCTGCACCGTGCGCGGCGACCTGATGCGCACGCTGAGCGACCTGAAGGCCAAGCGCCAGGCAGGCGAACTGAAATTCGAACGCGTCATCCTGGAAACCACCGGGATGGCCAATCCTGGCCCGGTGTGCCAGACGTTCTTCATGGACGACGACATCGCCGAATACTATCGGCTGGACGCCGTCGTCACGGTGGTCGACGCCAAGCACGGCATGGCCACGCTGGACGCGCAGGAAGAATCGCAGAAGCAGATCGGCTTCGCCGACCGCATCCTGATTTCCAAGCGCGACCTGGTGAACGACGCCGACTACGAAGCGCTGCGCGCGCGCGTCGTGCGCATCAATCCGCGCGCGCCCATCACGCCCGTCAACTTCGGCGAAGTGGACCTGAAGTCCATCATCGACATCAGCGGCTTCAACCTGAACTCGATCCTGGACATCGATCCGGAATTCCTCGACCAGGAGCACCCCGACGCCCGCCACGACCATGATCACGATCACGACCATGCTCATGATCATGACGGCGACTGCGGCCCGGGATGCGGTCACGAGCATCACCACCATCATCACGCGCACCACAACGACGAGATCGGCGCCTTCGTGTTCCGGTCCAACAAGCCGTTCGACCCCGTCCGCCTGGAAGAATTCCTGGGCGGCGTGGTCCAGGTGTACGGCCCCGATCTGCTGCGCTACAAGGGCATCCTCTATATGAAAGGGGTGAACCGGCGCATGCTGTTTCAGGGCGTGCACATGATGATGGGCGCCGAGCCCGGCAAACCCTGGACGGCCAGCGAAAAGCCGTCTACCAAGATGGTCTTCATCGGCCGCAAACTGCCCCAGGAAATATTCACCCGGGGACTGGAGCAGTGCCTGGCGGGCGCGTCCTGATCATTGGGACACGACCCCTCAGGTCCGATTCATAGTGTGGAGTACTTTCATGGCTACCAAGGCAGCAACGAAAAAATCAAGCAAGTCGACGAACGAGACGCCGGTTGATCTGCCCAGCGAACAAGAATTGCTGGCCATGCCCGAATCCGACTACATGAACGATCGCCAACTGGCGTTCTTCAAGGATCGGTTGAAGCAGCTGGAGCAGGACATCCTGAACAACGCCGGCGAGACCACGGAACACCTGCGCGAAACGCAGTTCGTTCCCGATCCCGCCGACCGCGCCACCATCGAAGAAGAACACGCGCTGGAACTGCGCACGCGCGATCGCGAGCGCAAGCTGCTCAAGAAAGTGCAGCAGTCCATCGCCCGCATCGACAGCGGCGAATACGGCTGGTGCGAGGAAACCGGTGAACCCATCGGTATTCCCCGCCTGCTGGCACGTCCCACGGCCACCCTGTCGCTGGAAGCGCAGGAACGCCGCGAGATGCGCCAGAAGCTGTACGGCGACTGATCAGGCACCACGCCGCGCAAGGGCCGGATCCGCAAGGGGTCCGGCCCTTTTTCTTTGGCGCGGCGCGCGGCGGGCTGTCGGAGATAACCTTGAATCCTCGTCCCGCCGACCCCATATGCGATCGTTCAGGCACCCGCTCAATGTTTCCAGGTGTGCCGTCCGCCTCGGCGCGAAGGAAAGCAATCATGGATCAATATCACGGCACCACCATCGTCAGCGTGCGGCGCGGCAATCGCGTCGCGCTGGGCGGCGATGGCCAGGTCACCCTCGGCAACATCGTCATCAAGGGGACGGCGCGCAAGATCCGCCGCCTCTATCACGACAAGATCCTGGCCGGCTTCGCCGGCGCCACCGCGGACGCCTTTACCCTGCAGGAACGCTTCGAAGCCAAGCTGGAAAAGCATCAGGGGCACCTGATGCGCGCCGCGGTCGAGCTCACGCGCGACTGGCGCACCGACCGCGTGCTGCGCCGCCTGGAAGCCATGCTGATCGTGGCCGACCGCGACCACACGCTGGTGCTGACCGGCAACGGCGACGTGCTGGAACCCGAACACGGCCTGGCCGCCATCGGCTCCGGCGGCGCCTATGCCCAATCGGCCGCGCGCGCCCTGCTCGATCACACGGATATGTCGCCCGAGGAAATCGTCAAGAAGTCGCTGGAGATCGCCGGCGAGATCTGCATCTATACCAACCAGAACCACCTGATCGAAACGCTGGGCGAATAAGCCAGCCGCGCCCAAGGATACAAGCATGTCCGCAACGTCCATGACTCCCGGGGAAATCGTCTCCGAACTCGACAAATACATCGTCGGCCAGAACCGCGCCAAGCGCTCCGTCGCGGTCGCCTTGCGCAATCGCTGGCGCCGGCAGCAGGTGGCCGAGCCGCTGCGCCATGAAATCCACCCCAAGAACATCCTGATGATCGGACCGACGGGCGTGGGCAAGACCGAGATCGCGCGGCGCCTGGCCAAGCTGGCCAATGCGCCCTTCATCAAGATCGAAGCCACCAAGTTCACCGAAGTGGGCTACGTCGGCCGCGACGTCGACACCATCATCCGCGACCTGACGGAATACTCCATCAAGCAGACGCGCGAACTGGAAATGCGCCGTGTCCGCTCGCAGGCCGAAGACGCCGCCGAAGACCGCATCCTGGACGCCCTGGTGCCGCCGCCGCGCACCGCCAGCGGCGATCCCGACCGCAACGAGGAAAGCAGCGCGCGCCAGACCTTCCGCAAGCGCCTGCGCGAAGGCAAGATCGATGACCTGGAAGTGGACATCGAAGTCGCCCAGCCCATGCCGCAGATGGACATCATGGGCCCGCCCGGCATGGAAGAAATGACGGAGCAGCTGCGCGGCATGTTCGCCGGCCTGGCGCGCGACAAGAAAAAGTCGCGCAAGCTCAAGGTCAAGGAAGCCTACAAGCTGCTGATCGAAGAAGAAGCCGCCAAGCGCGTCAATGAAGACGACCTGCGCAGCGCCGCCATCGCCAACGTCGAACAGAACGGCATCGTGTTCCTGGACGAGATCGACAAGATCGCCGCGCGCCAGGAAAGCGGCGGCGCCGAAGTTTCCCGGCAGGGCGTGCAGCGCGATCTGCTGCCGCTGGTGGAAGGCACCACGGTGAACACGCGCTATGGCATGGTGCGCACCGACCACATCCTGTTCATCGCCTCGGGCGCCTTCCATCTGGCCAAGCCGTCCGACCTGATCCCGGAACTGCAAGGCCGCTTCCCCATACGCGTCGAGCTCGATTCGCTGTCCGCGGCGGACTTCGTGCGCATCCTCTCGGACACCGACGCGTCGCTGACCAAGCAGTACACGGCCCTGCTGGCCACCGAGGACGTCCAGCTGGAGTTCACCGACGAAGGCATACAGCGGCTGGCCGAGCTGGCGTTCAGCGTGAACGAAAAGACCGAAAACATCGGCGCGCGACGGCTGTACACCGTCATGGAAAAGCTGCTGGAAGATCTGTCGTTCGACGCCACGGCCAGCTCCGGCGGCGTGGTGCGCATCGACGCGGCCTACGTTGACGACAAGCTGGCGGAAGCCGCCGGCAGCCAGGACCTGGCGCGCTACGTGTTGTGATCCGCGGGGAACCGCCGGGGAAACGCCCCCGGCGGCTTGCGGCCGTGGCGGCGTGCTACTAGCATAGCGCCACTTTTCCACGGAAGACGACTCGGAAGACGATCTTGGCCGCAACCACCCCCTACATCATCCGCCCCGCCACGCCGCAGGACATTCCCGGGATCCTGGGCCTGATGCGCGAACTGGCCGAATACGAAAAACTGCTGGATATCTTCAAGGCGACGGATGACAGCCTGCGCGCCTCGCTGTTCGGCCGCACGCCCTCCGCGGAATGCCTGGTGGCGCAGCGCACCGACGAGCAGGAGCCGGCGCTGCTGGCCTATGCGATCTGGTTCCACAACTACTCCAGCTTCCTGTCGCGCCGCGGCCTGTACCTGGAAGACGTCTACGTGCGCGCCGACCAGCGCGGCCAGGGCATCGGCGGCGCGCTGCTGCGGCAACTGGCCGCCATCGCGGTCGAACGCGGCTGCGGCCGCTTCGAATGGACAGTGCTGGACTGGAACCAGACCGCCATCGACTTCTATGAAAGCCTGGGCGCCGACGTATTGCCGGAATGGCGCATCGTCCGCGTGACCGGCGCCGCGCTGGACAAGCTCGGCCGCGCGGGCACCGCGCCGCTCGCGGGCCAGCGGCATGCCTAAGCGCTTGACGGTGATCGCCACGCGTGCCGGGGACGACGGCACGACCGGTCTGGGCGACGGCAGCCGCGTCGCCAAGGACAATGCGCGGATCGCCGCGCTGGGCGACGTCGACGAGCTGAACAGCGTGCTGGGCGTGGTGCTGGCCGAGCCCGGCCTGGATGCCAACATCGTGGAAGACCTGCGCGACGTGCAGCACACGCTGTTCGACATGGGCGCGGAACTTTCCATCCCCGGCTATACCCGGCTGGACCGCAATCACGTCAGCTATCTGGATGGCCGGCTCGCGCATTACAACGGTACGCTGCCGGCCTTGAACGAGTTCATCCTGCCGGGCGGATCGCGTCCCGCGGCGCTGCTGCACGTCGCGCGCACGGTATGCCGGCGCGCCGAACGCGCGGTCATCGCCTTGCAGCGGCAGGAGCCCGTCAACAAGCCGGTGCTGCAGTACCTGAACCGCTTGTCCGACCTGCTCTTCGTTATGGCGCGTGTGGCGAACCGGTCGCTGGGCATGGGCGATGTTTACTGGCGCAACCCCAACAAAGGCGAGTGGAAGTAAGCCTTGCGTGGGGTGTGGGCGCGGGACTTGCTCTGGATGGGATGACGCCAAATGGCGCAACTCACCAAGGAGCATTTCATGACGACACGCTTTATCACTCGCGGCCTGCTGGCCGCCGGCGTCCTGGCGATGAGCACCGGAGCCTGGGCCCAGCCCGCCGCCTCGTCCCCCACGGACAGCACGCCGAAGAAGATGGAACAGCGCAGCACGCTGGCCAGCGCCGACAAGGACTTTTTGGAAAATGCCGCGCAAGGCGGCAATGCCGAGATCGAAGGCAGCAAGCTGGCCCAGACCAAGAGCAGCAACCCCGACGTCAAGAAGTTCGCCGAACAGATGATCCAGGATCACACCAAGGCGAATCAGGAACTGATGGCGCTGGCCAAGCAGAAGGGCTATACGCCGCCCAATGAGCCGTCCATCATGCAGCGCACCGAGCTGAAGGCGCTGAGCGCGACCAGCGGCACGACCTTCGACAAGATGTACGTCAGCCGCATCGGCGTCGCCGCCCACGAAGATACCGTCAAGATGTTCCAGAAGGCTGCGTCGGACGCCAAGGATCCCGACATCAAGGCCTGGGCCGCCAAGATGCTGCCCGCCCTGCAGCATCACCTGGAAATGGCCAACGCGCTGCACCAGAAGGTCGACGCGGAAAGCAAGGCCAAGAAGTAAGCAGCAGTCAGTCAGCAGCGATCAGTCAGCAGCAATCGTCTGAACCGCGGCGCCCGTCCATCGGGCGCCGTGTTCAGTTCATGCCTCAGTTCACGCCGGCCGCGTGCGCCTGCTGATCGGCGTGATAGGAAGAACGCACCATCGCGCCCACCGCGGCGTGGCTGAAGCCCATGTCATAGGCTTCGCGCTCGAACATCGCGAAGGTATCGGGATGGACGTAGCGCAACACCGGCAGATGATGCTCGGACGGCTGCAGGTACTGGCCGATGGTAAGCATGTCCACGCCATGCTCGCGCATGTCGCGCATCACCTGCAGGATTTCCTCATCGGTTTCGCCCAGGCCCAGCATCAGGCCGGATTTGGTCGGCACGTCCGGATGCAGGCGCTTGAACTCCTGCAGCAGTTTCAACGAATGCGCGTAGTCCGAACCGGGGCGCGCCTGCTTGTACAGGCGGGGCACGGTCTCGAGGTTATGGTTCATGACGTCGGGCGGACCCGCGTTCAGGATCTCCAGCGCGCGGTCCAGGCGGCCGCGGAAGTCGGGCACCAGCACCTCGATGCGCGTGGACGGCGACTGCTCGCGAACCTGGCGGATGCACTCGACGAAATGGCCGGCGCCGCCGTCACGCAGATCGTCGCGATCGACGGACGTGATGACGACATACGACAGCTTCAACGCGGCGATCGTGCGCGCCAGATTGCGCGGCTCGTCGGCGTCCAGCGGGTCGGGGCGGCCATGCCCCACGTCACAGAAGGGGCAGCGACGCGTGCACTTGTCGCCCATGATCATGAAGGTGGCCGTGCCCTTGCCGAAGCATTCGCCGATATTGGGACACGAGGCCTCTTCACAGACGGTATGCAGGTTGTGCTCGCGCAGGATCCGCTTGATGTCGTAGAAGCGCGACCCCGGCGTGGCGGCGCGCACGCGGATCCACTCCGGTTTTTTCAGCCGCTCGGCCTGCACGACCTTGATCGGAATGCGCGCGGTCTTGGCCTGCGATTTCTGCTTTTCGGTGGGGTCGTAGGGCTTGGCCGAGGTTTCCGCGGCGTGGGCCGCGCCGGCAGCGCCGGTCAGCGGCTGGGCGTGCGGAACATCGGAAGCGGCAGGCGTCGAAAACGAGTGATCTGCGGGCGAAGACATAAGTCGGCTGCGCGCGGCGCCCAGGGCGCCGCCTTTGGGAAAAACCCTAGTGTACTCCCGCCCCCCCGGCCGCTCAGGCCAAAGCCCCGCCGGCATCCAGCATGCTCGCGAGCGCCGGCGCCGGCCCTGCGCGCAGCATGGCGGATCCTTCGCGCAGGAAGGCCGGCGTGGCGCTTTCCGGCACCCGGCGCAGCCAGGCGATGGCCTCGTCGCGGCGCCCGTGTTCCAGCAGCAGGCGGCCGTAGTGGAACATGCCCCGGAAATCGCCGCCTTCGGCGCTGCGGCGATAGCAGTCCAGCGCCGCGTCCATGTCGCGCGGGACGACGTCGCCGGCTTCCAGAAAACGTCCGACCACGCCGATGGACTTGGCGTGCCCCAGGTCGGCGGCGCGCCGGTACCACGCCAACGCCGCGGCCCTGTCACGGGGCACGCCGCCCCGGCCGTCGCGCAACATGTGCGCGTGGTTGTACATGCCCCAATCCAGCCCGCGTTCGGCCGCCAGCCTGAACCAATATGCCGCCACCACCTGGTCGGGCGCGGTGCCCCAGCCGTTCTCGTAGCAGCGCCCCACCATGTTGATGGCCATCAGGTGATCCGCGTGCGCGGCGCGCTTGAACCAGGCCAGGCCGGCCGCCGGATCGCGCTCCACGCCCACGCCATCCAGCAGCATCTGGCCCAGGATGGCCTGCGCTTCCAGCAGGCCCAGGTCCGCCGCCGCCCGGATCCAGGGCGCGAATTCCTCAGGGGGGCCGGCCATCAGCCGCGCCAGTTGCTCGGGGGTGGTCGCGGCCACTTCGGCGGCGGTCAGGGCGATCATGGGACAGGCAGCGAATCGACAATGGTTCGCATTATCACCCAAAGCGGTCCAGCCTAGGACGCCAGGCGTGCAATGCGGCTCGCCAACCTGTCGCCGGCCTCCCGCACGGTAGCCGCGACCCCGCAGCCTGCCATGTCCACGGTCGCCAGGTTCTCGTAGCCGCAGGGGTTGATGCCCTGGAAGGGCGCCAGGTCCATCGCGACATTCAAAGCGATGCCATGATAGGCGCAGCCAGCGCGTATCTTGATGCCCAGCGCGGCGATCTTGGCCAGTTCGCCCCCGGCGGCGGGCACGGGCACGTAGACCCCGGGCGCGCCGGGCTTGCGGCAGGCCGCGATCCCGTAGCTCGCCAGGGTGGCGATGACGGCGTCTTCCAGGAAGGCGACGTATTCCTTGACGTACATCCCTGCCTTGCGCAGGTCGACCAGGGCATAGGCCACCACCTGCCCGGGCCCGTGATACGTGACCTGGCCGCCTCGGTCGGTGCGGACGACGGGGATGGCGCCCGGATTCAGCACGTGCTCCGGCTTGCCGGCCTGTCCCAGCGTGTAGACGGGCGCATGCTCGCAAAGCCAGATTTCGTCGCCCGTGGCCGGGATGCGCGCCGCGGTGAAGGCCTGCATCGCCTGCCATACCGTCTGGTAATCAGCCGGCCGGTCCAGCCACTTGATCATCGAAGCGCCTACAGCACCACGGAAACCATGGGATGGCCGTGCAGCGCGCGATACAGCGCGTCCAGCTGCTCGCGGGACGTCGCGCGCACGGTGAAGGTCAGGCCGATGTAGTTGCCGCCCTTGCTGGGCCGCATCTCGACCGTGGCCGGATCGAAGCCGGGGTCGAACTGCAACACGACTTCGGTCAGGGTCTGGGCGAATTCCGGATGCAGCTTTCCCATCACCTTGATGGGAAAGTCACTGGGATATTCGATCAGGGATTCTTCGGGCGGGATAGGCTTCATGGGTACTAGATGAGGGCGCCGGCGCCTTTTCCAAGCAGCGCGGCGATGCGGTCATCATACCCCTGGCGCAGGCGCGTATAAACGGGACCGGGCTTGCCCGTCCCCACCGGCCGGCCGTCCAACGTCAGCACCGGCAGGAGCTCGCGGGTGGCCGACGACACCATCAATTCGTCGGCGTGCTCGACCTCGGCACGCGCAATCGGCCGCGTCTCGAAGGGAATGCCGGCTTCCTCCGCCAGTTCGGCCAGCAGGCCGTAGCGTATGCCTTCCAGCACCAGATTGTTCTTCAGCGGGCCCAGCAGCTTGCCGCCGGAGGCCACCCAGATGTTGCAGGTGGCGCCTTCGCTGAGCATGCCGTCGCGGAACTGCACGACTTCGTCGGCGCCCGCGTCGGCGGCGCGCTGCTTGGCCAGCACATTGCCGAGCAGCGAGACGGACTTGATGTGGCAAAGCAGCCAGCGCTCGTCGGGGATGGAGATCAGCGACACGCCCTGCTCGCGCAGTTGCGCGCCGGGCCGTGTGAACGGCGACGTCATGCCAAAGACGGTCGGCGTGATGCGTTCCGTGGGAAAACCATGATCGCGCTTGGCCACGCCGCGCGTCACCTGCAGATAGACCACGCAGGACGGCGTCAGCGAGCGGTCGATCAGGCCTTGCACCACGTCCAGCCATCCCGCCGCGTCGAACGGCGATTCGATGCGGATGGCGGCCAGGCTGCGCTCCAGGCGCGCCAGATGTTCGGCCATGCGGAACGGACGGCCTTCGTACACCGGCACGACTTCGTAGACGCCGTCGCCGAAGATGAAGCCCCGGTCCAGCACCGAGATTTTCGCGTCCTGCAGCCGCAGGAATTCGCCATTCAGATAGGCCAGGCTATCGCCCGGCACGCCCGGAATCATGTGTGCTCCTTGCAATGGAAGTGGTGGCGCCGTCCCGCGCCAGGGACGGCCGCCAGCTTACACCGCAAGGCCGGGCCGCGCAGGCCGGGCTGCGCAGGCCGGGCCGCGCAGGCTTGCTACTGCATCCAGCGCTTGACCATATCGATCATGCGCCCGAAGAACCCGGCGCGTTCGACCGGTTCGCGCACGACCAGCGGTTCGGTACGCAGGGTCTTGCCGTCCAGCGTCAGGCGCAGCGTACCCACGCGCTGGCCTTTTTCCAGGGGCGCCACCAGCGGATCGGTCCGTTCCGCGACCGGCTTGACATCGGCGGCCTTGCCGCGCGGAACGGCGATCCAGACGGGCGCCGGCGGCCCCAGCTTGACGGTTTCCGTCTTGCCTTCCCAGACGCGCGCGTCCAGCGCGGGCTGGTTGGCGTCGAACAGCTTGACCGTATCGAAGTTCTGGAAGCTCCAGTTCAACAGCTTGAGGCTTTCTTCCGCGCGGGTGGCTTCGCTATCCGCGCCGACCATCACGGTCAGGATGCGGCGATCGCCGCGCAAGGCCGTGGCCACCAGGCAATAGCCGGCGGATTCGGTGTGGCCGGTCTTCATGCCATCCACCGACGGATCGGCCCACAGCAGGCGGTTACGGTTGGGCTGGTTGATCTTGTTGTAGTTGAAGCTGCGCTGCTTGTAGTAGTGGAAATAATTGGGATGATCGGTGATCAGATGGGTGGCGATGGTGGCCAGGTCCCGCACCGTCGTGGTGTGCTGCGGATCGGGCAGGCCGGTCGCGTTCATGAAGTGCGAATGCTTCATGCCCAGCCGCTCGGCCTCCTGGTTCATCATCTGGGCGAAGGACGGCTCGCTGCCGCCGACGGCCTCGGCCAGCGCCACCGAGGCGTCGTTGCCGGACTGCACGATCACGCCCTGCAGCAGCTCATCCACCGTCACGGGTTTGCGCGGCTCGATGAACATGCGCGAACCGCCAGTGCGCCAGGCGTGTTCCGACACCGGCACCTGCTGGTCCAGCGTCAACCGCTTCTCATCCAGCGCGTCAAAGACCACATAGGCGGTCATGATCTTGGTCAGCGACGCCGGCTCGACCTGCTGGTCGGGGTTCGAGCCCGCCAGGACCTGCCCGCTGTTGACGTCGATCGCGATCCAGGCGCGCGCGGCGATCGCCGGCGCCGGGATGGGCGACACCGCCACCACCTGGGAAATGCCGTTGACGTCGGTATCGGCGACCTGCGACGACGAGGCGCCGGAAGGCGCGGTGCCGGACTGCGTTGGATTCGTGGCGGGGGCGGCGGCAGGCGCCGCGGGCTTTGCCGCCGACTTGCCCGAAGCCTGCGCCCAGGCGGCGGGCGTCCCTATTGCCAGCGCCGCGATCAGGCTACCGGCGACGGCACGCCGTCCAACTATCGAAAGGGAAAAACGGGTCAAACGCGAATTCGTCATCAGCAATCGGGCGCGGGGATCGGTAGGAGCATACAAACTGCACGATTATAGGCAGCCCTACCCGGGCCAACATCGGGGAAAGCGTGCCGCCGTGGGGCTTAAGATGCAACGCTATGCAACGATTAACAAGGATGCTTACAACCTGAAGCCTTACAGTACGATGTCTACACCCCGGAGACCGCCACACTGCACTAAATGCGCATACTGTCGTCTTGATGAAACGAAGTTCACGGTCGGGTCTCGTGTCTTGTATGGCAGCAGATACATTATTGTTACTATGCTGAGCCATTCGACCTGAAGCCGTTTGGTAGCCGGCGCACCCGGCTCTATGCAGTTTCCTACTCTGCAGTCCACCATCATGAGCGGCACCTATCTCGTTGGGACGATACTCCTGTCCCTGATCGTCGTGGCGCTGGCCGCATATACGGCGGTTCTGGCTGCGCGCTTCGCGGCCTCGCGGCGCTCGCTGGATGGATCGCTGCGCGAGGTCAGCAGCGCCCTGCAGCGCCTGGCCACCACCGACATGCTGACCGAGCTGCCGAACCGCACCGCGCTGGCCGGCGCGACGGACCTGGCGATCACGCGGGCCCGCCAGACCGGCAATGAGTTCGCCGTCCTGCTGATGGACCTGGACGGCTTCAAGCACATCAACGACTCGCTGGGCCACAGCATCGGCGACGGCATGCTGCAGGCCTTTTCCCGCCGTCTGCAAACCTGCGTGCGCAGCGAAGATACCGTGGGGCGCCTGGGCGGCGACGAATTCGTCGTGCTGGTGGAAGGCCTGAACAGCCGCGAAGGCGCGGCCCGCGTCGCGCAGGCCGTCAACACGGCCATGCGCGACGATCTCGTTTTCCAGGGCATGACCCTGCGCCTGACCGCCAGCATCGGCATCGCCATGTTCCCGCACGATGGCGAAGACGTCGAAACGCTGATGAAGAACGCCGACATCGCGATGTATGGGGCCAAGGAGCGCGGGCGCAACGGTTTTCGCTTCTATGAGCCGCACATGGGGGAAAGCTACCGGCGCATGCTGATGATGCAGCAGGGCTTGAACGACGCGCTGGTCCACGAACAGCTCAGCCTGGACTACCAGCCGGAGTTCGCCGACGGCGGCGACCGCGTCACGGGCGCCGAAGCGCTGCTGCGCTGGAACCACCCGCGGCTGGGCCTGGTGCCGCCCGGCGAATTCATCCCGGTCGCGGAACGGTCGGGACAGATCATCGAGATCGGATTCTGGGTCATGCGTACGGTATGCCGGCACATGAAACGCTGGGATGCCCGCGGCCTGCCCGCCCTGAAGGTATCGATCAACCTGTCGACCAAGCAGTTGTCCCAACCCGATTTCGTCGAGCGCATGGTCGAGATCGCTCGCCAGGAAGGCGTGCCGCCGACCCGCCTGGTGTTCGAGATCACCGAATCGGTGGCCATGCAGGACGCGGAGCTCAGCTCGCGCGTGATCCGCGCGTTTCGCGCGCATGGCTTCGGCATCGCGATAGACGACTTCGGCACGGGCTATTCCAGCCTGGCCTACCTGCAGCAGTTCCGCGCGCAGCAGTTGAAGATCGACCGCTTTTTCACCCAGGGCCTGGATACCCATGGCGAGGAAGGCCGCGCCATCGTGGCCGCGATTCTTGCCATGGCCCATACGCTGAACATGGAAGTCGTGGCCGAAGGGGTGGAAACGACCACGCAGCTGGATACGCTGCGTGCGCTCGCATGCGACCACATGCAAGGCTATCTGCTGAAACGGCCCATGCCCCTGGCGGCTTTTGAATATTTCCTTGAAGGCCTGCGCGGCGACACACCCGCGGCGGACAAGACCCTGGAAGGCGGCCTGCCCGCCTGATTCCCGCCATTGCGGTCCCAGGGTTTGTCCCGTAGGGACGGCTAGCCGGTTTATTTGTAGCATTGACCAGACAAGGATACTTGGCGCACCGGCAGCCTCAGGAGGGCCGATGGACGCGTACGAATGGCAGGAAGCCGCGGCGCGCTGGACGGTAACGGGCGTCGCGCGACACGACGGCGGGGCCGCGCCACCGGTCATCGCCCGCGCACAAGGTCCCGTCATCCATGACACGCAGGGGCGGCGGTACCTGGATTTCGGCGCCATCCCCACCGGCGCCGTGCTGGGCCACAACCATCCCCGCTATGTGACCGCGGTCCGGCAAGGCCTGCAGGTCATCGGCAGCGACGTATTCCTGGATGGCGACGCCTTGCGGCTGCATCGCCGGCTGGGCGAAATCCTGGCGCCGCCGCTGCAGAAATCGATACTGGCCCCGCGCGGCGAAGCGACTCGTCTGGCGGCCGGCATCGCGCAAGCGGTCACCGGCGCGACCGGCCTGATGGCGGTCTGTCCCGCCCCTGACGGCGTATTGCGGTTCTTCCATCCGGCAGCCGCCATCCAGGCGCAAGCGCCGATCGTTCCGATCGCTCCGAATACGCCGATCGCGCCGATGGCTCCCCTGGCAAGGCCCGCCGGAGAAGCGGCCCGCGCCTGTCCCGATCCCGCCCAGTGCGTCTGCGGCAAATCGCCAGGCGAACGCCCCTGCCCCTGGGTCGCCTTCGACACCGCGCTGCAGGCTTGCAAACGCAAGCCCGCGGGGCTGCTCATGGCGCCTTTCGCGGGCGGCGCGTTCGGGGGAGGATACGGCTGCGCCCGCCTGCTGCGGCGCCTGTGCCACCAGCACGGCATGCTGCTGGTCGTCGACGAATCCGCAACGGGTTACGGCAGGACCGGCCGCATGTGGGGACACCAGCACGACGATATCGTCCCTGACATCCTGATCACATCAGCCAGCTTCGGCGCGGGCCTGTCGATCGACGCGGTATGCGTGCCGCCGGACATCGCCGAACAGGCGGCCAGCAGCCGTGTGCCGTTACATGAGGCGCCGTATGGGGCGCTGGATCTCGGATGGCATGACCCGGTGGCCTGCGCGGCGGCCGTCACGGCCATCGATATCGTGCAGGACGAAGACCTGGTCGCTCGCGCGGCGGCCATCGGCGAGCATCTGAAGCTGCGGCTGGGCGCGATGGCCTTGGACAAGCGCCTCATCGGCGCCGTGTACGGCCGCGGCACGCTGTTCACGATGGAACTGACGGCCGGCGGGAACCCTGGCATATCCGCGCGCGCACTGGCGCGCACTTTCACGTGCGCCTGCCGCGACGAAGGCCTGCTGCTGCCGGCGCCCGCCATCGATGCCGCGGGTGGCGTGATCCATCTGGCCCCGCCCATGGTGACGACCATCACGCAGCTCGACGAAGGCCTGGATATCGTGGACCAGGTCCTGCGCGAGATGAACGACAGCGTGGGCGCGGCTACCGGTTCAGGGCAGGACGCGTTGCAGCCGGGTCAGCACCAGCTGGCGCAATAGCAGCAGCTTGCCGTGAAAGAAATGGGTGGCGCCGGGAATGACGACCACCGGTACGGCGCGCTCGCGGGTCCAGTCGAACACCTCGCCCAGGGGGACCACTTCGTCCTGCTCGCCGTGCACGATCAAGGTGTCGTCCGGCAAGGCGACGTCGCGGAACTGGAAGCGCCATACCGCGGGGCCCGCCAGTATCAGGGCCGCCGGCCGCGCCGCGCCGTCCGCCGCCAGCGTGGCATCCAGTTGGGCAGCAACGGCAGTGCCGAAGGAAAACCCCGCCAGCACCCAGGGCAAGCCGGCCAGCGACGGCTGGCGTTCCAGCCATTGCGCCACCAGTTCGCGCATATCCGCGGTTTCGCCCTGCGCCTTGTCGAACGCACCGGCCGATGCGCGCACGCCGCGGAAATCCGGGCGCAGCGCCACCAGGCCCTGCTGCGCGCAGGCGCGTGCGATGGTCGTGACGACCTTGTTGTCGCGCGTCCCTTCATGCAGCGGATGGGGATGCAGCACCAGCGCCCAGCCGCGCGGCTCGTCTTCCGGCCAGTCCACCGCGCAGTCGATGCGGCCGGCCAGGCCATTGAACTCAAGGGTTTCGGTACGGGCGGACATGGCGGATGCTCGTCAAGGCAAAGAGCGGAATGTTAAACCGGCGCGCGCCGTGTCCGCCGTATCCGCCGGAGACACCGACGCAGCACGCGCCGACGCGGGGTTCGCCGATGCCGAGCTCGCGGCCAGGCTCCGGTCCACCCATGCGGCCAGATCCGCCGCGGCGGCGTCGGTGGCCGCACGCAGCGCCTGCACGCCGCCTTGCGCATCCTGCGTGGGCGCGGGCGCGCCACGCGCGAGCCGCACGGCGTCCACCACGCGGCGGTCGCGCAGCAGCACCGCCTGCAAGGCCACCTGCCCCGTACTGGCGCCGCCATCAGGCGCGTAGACCTGCTCGAAGCGGGTCAGCGTGACCTGCAGCAGCGGCGCGCGCGGATCGACGCCGTCCTGCACCACGGGCCCGGCGGCGGACAGGCGATCGACGACGCGCTGCTGCACCAGTTGCGAAGGCGGCGCCGCCCAGCGGTAGGTGGCGTAGGAGTGCGGGCTGGCGCTATCGCCGACGCGCCAGATCACGCCGGTATCGGTCAGCATCTGCGCCGCCGAGAAACTCACCGCCACCGCCTCGCGGCGCGCGCCGGTTGCCGAGGCGGATGCCGGGGCAGCGCCGGCGCCTGGCGCCGTCGATGGTCCGGACGTCGCGGACGCAGCGGACGCAGCGGGCGCCGTGCTTGACGGCCCCAGATCGAACAGCTGCGCGGGCGCGGCGCCGCGGCCCAGGCTGCAGCCGCCCAGAACCACCGACAACGTCAGCATCAGGGGCAGCTGCCACTCCACGCCCCGTATCGCATATCCCGCCATGCGCTTGCTCATTCCCGTGCTCTCCCGAATCCTTCGAAGCCGGCTTCGCCCGGCCCTGGCCGGGGCGGCGGCGCGCCAAAAATGATCGATTGCGGCGTGTCCCCGACGCGGCGCACGGTCGACGACAGATTGCGCGCCGTGGCGCTGACCTGGTTCGCCATGCCGCTGACGGCCGGCAGCGTCTCGTTCGACAGCCGCGACGCGGCGTAGGCGATTTCGCGCAGGCTGCGTGTGGCCACCGCCAGCGGACCGTCGGGCGCATCCAGGCGCGCCACCGCGACCCGCGCCTGCTGCGCCAGCGCCGAGATATCGCGCGCGGTCCCCTGCGCCTGGCGGGCGGTTTCGTTCAGGCTGTCCACCAGGGGCCCGATCCTGGCCATCATGGGCCGCAACTGCGTGCTGGCGTCCTTCAACGACGCCGAGACGGTCGCCGCGTCCTGCAAGGCCGACTGCAGCGCCTGCACGTTCTGGTCGTTCAAAAGCACGGCCAGCTGGCTGGAGATCCTGTCGAGATTTCCGACGATATTCCCGCCGCCTTGCGACAGGCGCTCGAATAGGCCCGGCCGCAAGGGGATCTCCGGCAATGCATCGCCTTGGCGCGTCAGCCGCACATGCGAACTGCCGTCATCGCGCAGATCGATGTTCGCCAGGCCCGTCACGCCCTGCACGCCCAATTCCGCCCAGGTCGCCGACGTCACCGGCGTGGTGGGCGCCACGCCGATGCGTATGCGCACGCGTCCAGGCACGTTGGGGTCGAAGCTCAGCGATTGGACCTTGCCCACCGGCACGCCCTGGTAACGCACCGGCGACTGCTGGGTCAGCCCGCTCACCGCCGTCTTGGAAACGATCTCGTATTCGGTCAGCGTCGTACGGTCGCGATTGATGAACAACGCGATCAACAGCACGGCCGCCAGCAGCACCAGGGTGAAGGCACCCGCCAGCAGCGCGTGGCTACGGCTTTCCATACATCAACTCCTTTGGAGCCAGGTCGCCAAGCGCGCGCCGGCCGCGCTCGCCCAGGAAGAAAGCGTGGATGAAGGGATGATCCACCTTGAGGATCTCCGGCACGGTATCGCAGGCGATGACGTGCTTGTCGGCCAGCACGGCCACGCGCGACGACAGCGCGAGCAGCGTATCCAGGTCATGCGTGACCATCACCACGGTGAAATGCAGCTGCCGGTGCAGATTGCGCACCAGATCGACGAATTCATCGGAGCGCTGCGGATCCAGTCCCGCCGTCGGCTCGTCCAGGAACAGCAGTTGGGGATCCAGCGACAGCGCGCGCGCCAGGGCCACGCGCTTGATCATGCCGCCCGACAGATCGGCCGGACGCTTGTGCGCGTCGTCCGGCGACAGGCCGACCATTTCCAGGCGGCACATCACCACGTCCTGCACCAGCCCCTCCGGTATGGTGCGCAGCTCGCGCAGCGGCAAGGCGACGTTGTCGAACACCGACAGCGCCGAAAACAGCGCGCCGGCCTGGAACAGCACGCCCCAGCGTCGCGCGAGCTGCCCGCATTCGAAGGTGCTCATCTCCGACACCGGCATGCCCAATACGGTCACGCTGCCGGCCGCCGGCTTGTCCAGGCCCATGATCTGCCGCAGCAGCGTGGTCTTGCCCGAGCCCGATCCGCCCACCAGCGACAGGATTTCGCCGGGGTAGACCGTCAGGTCCAGGTTCTCGTGCACGACGTGATCGCCGAAAGCCGTCTTCAGCCCCACGACCGAGATGATGGGCTCCACCGTCAGCGCGTTGTCGGTGAACAGATGCCGCTGTTGACTGATATCGTCCTTCATAAAGGCACCCCGCTCAGTATGACGGCATACAAGGCATCGACCAGGATCACGCCCGTGATCGACGTCACCACGGACGTCGTCGTACGGCGCCCCAGGCTTTCCGTATTGGGCTCGATGTTCAGCCCGAAATAGCAGGCCACGAGCGCGATCACCACGCCGAAGGTGGCGCCCTTGACCAGGCCGATGCCGTAGTTCGACAAGGTCACCGCGTCGGGCAGCGAATTCAGGAACCAGGACAGCGGCACGCCCAATTGCGCGCGCGCGGCCAGCATCCCGCCCAGCAGCGCCAAGGCGTCGGTCCATACCACCAATAGCGGCATCGCCACCGCCAGGGCCACCACGCGCGGCAGGATCAGGCGCTGGCTGTACGAAATGCCCATGACGGCCATGGCGTCGAGCTCCTGCGTGACGCGCATCACGCCGATCTGCGCCGTGAAGGCGGAGCCCGAACGGCCCGCCACCAGGATGGCCGCGAGCACCGGCCCCAGTTCCCGCACGATCGACGTGCCGAGCAAGCGCACGATGAAGCGGTCGGCGCCGTAATTCTGCAGTTGCTGCGACGACAGGTAGGAAATGACCACGCCGATCAGGAAGCCGACCAGCGCCGTGATACCCAGCGCCTGCGCGCCGGCGCGATAGATCTGCGCGGATATCTCGCGCCAGGGCCCACGCGCGGGATTGCGGATCAACGTCCCCAGGTCCAGTATCAACTGGCCCAGCATGATGATCATGGCATAGCCATGGCGCGCGCCGACCAGGATGGCCTCGCCCAGCTTGACGACGGGGCCCAGGCGGTCTTCCGGCGGCGGAGGCGGCGCCACGGTTTCGTGTGGATGGGCGGCCAGGGCGTCGAAGACTTCCTTCATGCCGCCCGACAGGCGTACGCGTTCGGGCAGCTTGTCGCCCCAGGCATGCCAGATCAGGTTCGCGCCGACGGTGTCGAGCCGCCCGATACCGGTCAGGTCCCAGCGGGCATCCTGTCCGGCGGCCTCCAGGGCCCGGCAGCGCGCCAGGACCTCGCCACGCCGCGCCAGGGCGTGGACGCTCCAATCGCCGCTCACATAGCAGACGCCGCCGGACAGACGGAAAGGCGGCGCGGCGGCGGACGACGGAGTCAGGGCGGTCTGGACCATGGGCGAATCGATGGGGCCGGTCTGGCGCCGACCCTCGTGGGCGCGAACAGGGCTAATGATACGCGGAGTGGGTTGCGGGGCGGGTGGCCGTGGCACAGTCATCACGGCCAGGTGGTCGCGGCCTCGGTGGTCGCGGCCATTCGGGCCTTGAAGTCAGGACCTGGGCCATCATGGCCCGCGTCCCGCCGCGCATCCCGGCGATCTGGAAGGGAAAAGGCAGCACTGACTATAAAATCCGGCCTGGATGTCCGTTGACCTGCCCTGGTCTTCCCCTCGCGGAAGAGCCGCCCTGCCTCAGCAATCGCCGTTCCCCAATGCCACGCCCACCCGAACTCCCGTCGCCCGAACACATGGCCACCGCGCTGCGCGCGCGGCTGATGGACGGCGCCGCGGCGCCTTTCGGGCGGGTGGATTGGGTGGCGGAGACCGGATCGACCAATGCGGATCTGCTGGCTCGAGGGCGGGAGTCGGGGCGGCAGCCCGTTCAAGCGCGAGGAGCGGCACCTGAGCCCGGAGCGGCCCAGGCCGCGACCGGCCATGGTCCTTCCCCCGACCACGCCAGCACGCGCAAGCCATGGCTGCTCGGCGCACACCTGCAGCAGACCGGCCGCGGCCGCGCCGGGCGCGCCTGGCAGAACCGCCCCGGCCAGGCCCTGATGCTCTCCTGCGCCTTCGACACCTCGCTCGCCGCCGCCAGCCTGCCCGTCCTGTCGCCGCTGGCCGGCCTGGTCGCCTGCGAGGCCCTGCGTGCCATCGCGGGACCGGGCGGCGATCGCCTGTGCGTCAAATGGCCCAATGACGTGCAATGGGGCAATGGCAAACTCGCCGGCGTCCTGGTCGAGACCACGCGCAATCCGGGCCCGCCGGCGGCGGGCCATACGGTGGTGATCGGCATGGGCATGAATCTGCTCGATGGCGCGGCGCTGTCGCAGGCGCTGGGACGCGACGTCGCGGATTGGACTTCGAGCGGATGCGGCGCGGCGCTCAGCGACGTGGTGGCCGACGTCGCCCTGGCCTGGCGCGCGGCGCTGGCCCAGGTGGAAAGCGAAGGCTTCGCGGCCTTCGTCGGCCGCTTCCGGCGGCTCGATGCGCTGGAGGGACGGGATATCCAGGTGCTGGACCGCGGCAATGTGCTGCATCAGGGCCTGGGCTGCGGCGTCGATGCACAGGGCAGGCTGTGCGTGCGCACCTGGGAAGGTGAAGTGCCGGTGTCCGTCGGCGAGATCTCGGTGAGGCCGGCATGAAGACGATTTTGTTGATCGATTCGGGGAATACGCGGCTGAAGGTCGCGGTGGTCGCGGTGGGCGCAGGGGGCTTCGTGGGCTCGGTCGACGCGGCGAGGGCGGCCGACGCGCTGGCCGGAACCGTCGGTGACCGCCCCCTGGCCGCGACTGCCGGCGGCATACGCGCCCACGCCATCGACACCCACGACGCCCAGGGATTCGCTGATTGGCTTGCGGGCCTGCCAGCCGCGCCAGTCGGCGCGTTGGGCACCAACGTCGCAGGCGCGGCCCGCGCCGCCGGCATCGAGGCAGCCCTGGCGCAGATAGGCTGCCCCACGCGCTGGATCCTGCCGCAAGCCCAGGCCTACGGGCTGACGTCCCGCTACACGCAGCCGGAACAACTCGGCGCGGATCGCTGGGCCTCCATGCTGGGCGTGATGACGCTGCGAACGCCAATGTCGCCCACGCCCACCGCCGGCCATACAGCGGCAGAAAGAGAAACACCCTCGCCTTTCGTGCTGGCCAGCTTCGGCACCGCCACCACGATAGACACCGTCAGCGCGGATGGTGTGTTCGAAGGCGGCCTGATCCTGCCCGGCCCGGCGCTGATGAAAAGCGCCCTGGCCGCGGGCACCGCCAACCTGCCCTTGGCCCAGGGCCAGGTCACGGCCTACCCGACCGACACGCAACAGGCGATCTCGTCCGGCGTCGCGGCCGCGCAGGCCGGCGCGGTGCTCAGGCAATGGCTGGCTGGGGTGCGGCGCTATGGCACGCCCCCGCGCATTTACGCCGCCGGCGGAGGCTGGCCGGAAGTCGAAGGGGAGATCCGGCGCTTGCTCGGCGACGCGGCGGAAAGCATGGGCTGCTTGCCGCCCACCATCACCGTGATCGAAAATCCCGTACTGTATGGCCTGGCGCGCATCGCCCGCGCCGAGAACCTGGGGCTGTCCTAATGCGCATACTCTTCATCCTGATCGTGCTCGCCAACGTCGTCGTCTATGGCATCGGCCAGGGGTGGCTGGGCGTGCAGCCGGACGATGAAGGCCGGGATCCGATGAAGCTGCAGCAGCAGTTGAATGCGGATAAGGTGGTGGTGGGGAAGTAGCCGGTCACCCATCGGCAGCGCGACGCCTTCCCATCCATCAGGAAATTGCCTTGGTCAGCGTCTTCACGATGTGGTCCTGTTGCGCTTCAGTCAAACCTACCCACAACGGAAGGCGAACCAGACATTCCGACTGCACGTCCGTCACTGCCATGGACCCGTGCACGCGGCCATAGCGCCGGCCGGCGGGCGACGAATGTAGCGGCACGTAATGCGAGACGGGATAAATCTCGCTGCGCTTCAATTCGCCGAGCACCTTTTGGCGCTGTACGCCTGGTCGCAGAAGCACGTAATACATATGGGCGTTGTGCTGGCACTCCACGGGCACCATGGGGCGGCGCAGTAAACCCGCGCGTTCAAGGGGCTCGATCAGATCGTGATAACGATTCCAGCTCGCCAGCCGTTCCCGTGTTATCCGCTCCGCTTCTTCCAATTGCGCCCAGAGAAACGCGGCGATCAATTCTCCCGGCAAAAACGAAGACCCGACTTCCTGCCAGGTATATTTATCAACTTCACCCCGAAAGAACCGGCTGCGGTCGGTCCCCTTTTCACGGATGATTTCCGCGCGTGCGGCCAGATCGGCGACGTTCACCAGCAGGGCGCCCCCTTCGCCGGATATGACGTTTTTTGTCTCGTGAAAGCTGTACGCGCCCAAGTCGCCGATGCTACCCAGCACTCGGCCCTTGTAGCTTGCCATCACACCCTGCGCCGCATCCTCCACGACTTTAAGGTTGTGGCGTTTGGCCACGGCCATGATCGTGTCCATCTCGCAGGCCACGCCGGCATAATGCACCGGAACGATCGCGCGCGTGCGTGGCGTTATTGCTGCTTCGATCAGCCGCTCATCCAGGTTCAAGGTGTCTTCTCGTATGTCGACGAACACCGGCACACCGCCGCGAAGCACGAATGCATTGGCGGTGGACACGAATGTGTACGAAGGCATGATGACCTCGTCGCCCGGCTGGATATCCAGCAATAACGCGGCCATTTCGAGCGCCGCAGTGCAGGAGTGGGTCAGCATCGCCCTATTGCAACCGGTGCGCTGTTCGAGCCAGTGATGGCAACGCTTGGTGAAAGGCCCATCGCCCGCCAGCATATTCCCGAACTTTGCTTCGGTGATGTAATACAGTTCCTTCCCCGTCATGTAGGGGCGATTGAACGGTATGAGACCGTCGGTCATCGTTTTCTCTCAGGTCGTTTGCTTTCGCGCCACAATAAGGCGGGATCCGCCAATCGGGAATCGCACGTTTGCGCGTATCAATCTCAGCTCCGCCGACATGACGGCATAAAAGGCGGCGTTCACATGGCGCGACAGTTTAAATTCCTTGGCGGGATCCGGATTCGCCTTCTTGTTGAGCGCGCGCGCCAGATACATGACCGGCAGCAACAACGATACGAATGATGTGCTGAGACGAATATCGAACCCGGCCGCGCGAAGCTTCGCGTGCATGTCGGTGGCGGAATAACGCCTGACGTGACGAGCACGCTCGTCGGCCGCGCTCCATAGCCATTGATGCTGCGGCACGGTGACCAGCAAGTGTCCGCCGGGAAGTAACGCGTTATGCAGTTGCGCGAGTACCTCCGAGTCCTCCTCGATATGTTCGAGTACATCGAAGGCGCCGATGGCGTCGAATTCGTCGCAAAACGGCATACGTCGGGCGTCCACCTGCATGAAGCTGGCACGCGGGACACGGCGGGCTGCAAACCCGAGCCCTTCGGTGAAAATCTCGCTGCCGTACAGCCGAGATTGAGGGAATTCCCGGGCGAGCCCGGCGAGCACATAGCCGGTCCCGCACCCGACCTCGAGAAATGCGCGGAGTCCAGGAACGTACTTTCTCATTGCCCAGATGATCAGCCGGTTCCTTGCCTCGAACCAGAAGTACCCATCTTCCAGTGCGGCAAGCTCCGAGAAATAGCTGGCTTCGAAACCGCCACCGCCATGGGCGAGCTCCGGCGCGTACGCATCGAAACCGTCCACTATTTGGGGACGATAGCCGCAACCGGGACATTCCGTGCCGGCGGAATAACAGCTGTCGCAGGCTAGGCAACGCCTCATTCCGCCTCCGATGGCACGCTGCGCGGCCTGAATACAAAAAGCTTGTACGCGCTGAAGAGAAAGGCCGCGACGATGAAGATCGCCGCGGCTTGCACCGCTTGATGAGGATAGCCCAGCTTGTCCACGAACATGGACAGGATGGCGAGGTTCAACAGATAACCCATCAACTGTATCAGCAGGTATTTGACCGCGGTTCCCATGACATTGCCCTTATGCGCGAAGGTCAACCTGCGGTTCCCCCAGAACCCGATGGCCGCGCCGACACCGTAGAGTATCGTCATGGTCAGCTTGGGCGTCGCGCCAAGATAAGTCGCGGCCAGATAGATCAGATAGCCCACCAGGTTGTTACCGACGCCGACCACGCCATAACGCAGCAACTGCGCGAAGGTGTAGTCGGACGCCCACCACCGACCGTTTGGCGTCTTTTGCGAAACGGGCACCTGACGGTCAGCCATCACGACAATTCCAATATCCTGTCGACGCCATAGAGCGAATCGAGCCACGCCGTCCTGCCTTTCGAATCAGGAAACTCTTCCTCGAATAGCTCCCTAAGCGGATTCGACATACCGCCATCACGCTTGACGATCACAGCACCCGCATATCCGGCACGAAGGGCACCCAACGCATCGCGCCACGGGCTATCCCCCACCATGAGGAGCTTTTCAGCGCTCAGGTGCAGTCTTTCCGCGACTTCCACGAAGCCTCTTGCATCGGGCTTGGGCGCCGATAGCGTATCGGTCAGCACCACGGCATCGAAGGTCATCCCTACCGGCAGTCGGGCTATCTTTTGCCGTTGCGACGCTGCGGGATTGTCGCTCAGCAGCGCGACAGGAATATCGCGGGCCTTGACCGCCCGCATGAGCGCCAACGCGTCCTGGTGCACGACGACGGCTCCCGGGTCCGCTCCCCGCCACAGTTCGATCAAGCCGCGCGCATGGTCCGCCCCTAACCCGGTGCGGGCGAGTGCCAGATCTATCAATTGAGGCCACGGCCCCTCGTCGACGATCCGTAACGCTTCCAGACGAAGCCTGGCGAGAATCTCGGGCTCCATCGATTCCTGCAGGTTTGCCAACACGCACCCCAGCTTGGCGCGCATCCAGCTTTTCTGGCATATCAGGGTCTCGTCCAGATCGAAGACGACTCCCTCAATCTGGCCATTCAACCTGGGAAGGAAACGTTCCGCCAGAGTCCTGACGACGAGCCCTGGAACCGGAGCGGACATCTCGGCGCCCGATACCAGGAACGCCACCAGATTGGCCCCGGCTGACAAGGCGCATACGGATGAGGTCCCTGGCCGAGGATTGATGTCGTTCAACCACAGAGCACCGTTCGGCTCCTGCAGGAATTGGATATTGAACAGACCGCACGCGCCGATACTTCGCAACCATGTCGCGGCATCGCCCGCCAGGCCGGAGACCGCCGCATCGTGAACCATCTCGCTGACGACGGCAAATCCGCCTGATGCCCTCAGCCTGCGCCGGCACACCATGGGCGAACAATGCCCGTCGGGCCTGACGGCAAAGTCGACGGACCATTCGACGAATTCAGCGAGCAACGGCTGCCATAGATACGCATCCGGCGATACTTCGCGCCGTTTCCGCTGCCATTCCTCCCAGCTGGAAACCGCCACGATGCCGAGGCCGCCCCAGCCGTGACGCGGTTTGCCGATAAGTGGCCACGAGATGCCGTCCTGGTCGGGACCGACGATGGGCAGCACCGGCAGCCCCGCGGCCGCAGCCGCTGACATGGTTCGCGCCTTGTCGCTCAGAAGGTCCACCAGTTCAGGAGTGCTCACGAATACGGCAAGGCCCATGCCCTCCAGTTCCGGCCGTAACGCCGCCAAAGCAGGCAGGTCGAACATCGTGGTGGGAAACACGCCTCGGATTTCGTGCTGCTTTGCCGCGGATATCAGCTCCGCCCGAAAAGCCTCCTGGCTTTTCACCAACGGCATAAGGTGAAAAGCATCTGCCTCGAAGCGGTTGAGACTTTCGGAAACGCTATCCGCGATCACGACCCGCCAACCGATTGCATGCAGGCCCCTCAGCACAGGGAGACCCTGGAAGCCTCCCCCGCCCACCACCATGGCGGTGTTCATCGATGGACCCGGGCACCGGGAACGCGGATCTCCGCATACAGACCATAGGCGTATTCCGGAGCAAGGTCGCCCGCGTGTATCAGTACGTTCCAAACCGCCTCAGGCAGGTTCAGCATCTCCAGCTGCGAGGTGGAGAACGGCTTCAACAACAAGCCTGTCTCGCGGCTGACATCAAGATTCAAGCCCTCGAACAAGGCGCGGAAGGAGCTACGATCGAAATAACGCTTATGGCCAAGCTTGTAGTCCCATTCGTTCAGGGCATAAAGGTCGGGCAACAATCCAGCGCGTGCGCCCAGCACGCGATGCATGGAAAGCGCGTTGGGCACGGCTGCGCATATCACGCCGCCCGGCTTCAGCAGCCTGGAAAACCGGTCGACGATCAAAGCCGGATCCGTCACATGCTCCAGGACGAACCCCATCTCGATAACGTCAAAGCGCCGGTCTGTGTCGAAGGTCTCAAAGTAACCATGGACCAGTTCGAAGTCATAAGGAACATCGGCCTGCTTGCCATAGCGTTCTATCAGCAATCGCGAGCCTTCGACAGCGGTGTAAGTGCGGATCTTATCCGCCAGATGGAGAACGATGCTGCGACTGACGGTTTCGTAGCCGATTCCAAGGCTGCAGATATCGATCTTGCCGTCGAATCCCTGGCATGCGGAAACCAGTTCCGCCGCATAGGCGGTAAGCACGCCGTGGTTGTCCCTTGCATAGGGGAAAGAGGCATCGTATGCATCTACGTATTGGTCGAGGTCTTCCATGTTTCAGCGCTCCCCGCTCTTGCTGTGTACGTTTCTCACAATGAACAACGGCCTCGCCTGGACCTGCCGGAATATTCGATGGATATAAAGTCCGATGACCCCGAGGCCGATCAGGATCGCTCCGGAGCTGCCAACCGAAACCAGCGCCAGGAACGTGAAGCCGTCGACAACCGAATCAGGAAACAGCAGGCGTCGTAGCAGTAGATAAACAAAATACAGGGCACTCAGAAGCGATATCCCAAACCCCAGCCAGAAAATAAGCTTCAAGGGCGCGCTTGAGAATGAGCTGAGCGCTTCGACCATCAACTGGAGGCGACGAAACGGCGAGTAGGCACCTTTGCCGGTCCGGGGGGTCTTGACCAGACGGACAGGAACCTGCCTGAAACCCGGCCAATAGAACATCCCGCCCAGGAACAGATTGCGATCGCCCATGGACAGCAACGCATCAAGATACTTCCTGTTCATCAGGCGCTCGGTCATGATGTCCGACGGCACATCCGTGTCCGACAGCGCGTTGAACAACCGCCAGAAGAGGCCTCCAAACACCCGCGTGCCCGTGGAGCCCCGTCGCGTCTCTTGTACACCGTAGCTGACGTCAGCGCCGCTCGCGTCCATCTCGGCCTTGAAGGCGGAGAGGACGGCGGGGTCGACTTCAAGGTCGCTATCGATCAGAAAGCAAAACTCGCCACGCGCGTGCTGCATCCCGCAAACAAAAGCGGGATGGTGCCCGAAATTGCGGGCCAACTCTATGACCTTGATGCGGCCGTCCGCATCGGCGCGCCGCTCGGCGATTTCCCGAGACGCGTCGGGAGAGCCGTCGTCGACCACGACGATTTCGAACTCTCCGCCGAACGCTTCGCCGGCGCGAACAGCCTTGTCCAGGAACTGGTCGACGAAACGCTCCGACTTGTAGAGGGTAGTGACGATAGAAAGTCTCATGCGCTCACGTACTTCATATAGCGGGGAGCATCCTTTCCACAGTTGAACAGCAGATCCAGAACCGTCACCCCGTGTGTGAATTCGCCCCAGAGCTGTGGGTACTCGGGATAGCCAGCATAATCGAACCATGTGAGTTTGATGGATTGGGCGGCAAACAGCGACTCATCCACATAACTTTTGGCGGCCGGCCCTGAAATGTATTCGGTCGCACCCGCCTGCACACACAGGCTGACCAGCCGTTCGGTCTTGCCATCCCCCAAGTCATAATCCCACGAATTTTTTATGACGGTAGTGATCCCGAGATAACGGCAGATTGCCTCGATGAAACCCCTATTGAGGCCCGAAATACGGGAATATTGGCAGCTTGAATAAAGGGGCTCGAGCCAGGCAGCGATTTCCTCGAAGTGGGGCGCGCGGCGATAGTTTTGAACCAGGGCCTTCCAGTGGTCACCCGCCCAACCGCGCCCATCGATCTCCGTTTCGCGGATCTTCTGGTTGAATCGGCTTTTCACCATCACCGGAACGGTAAGCCACTGGACCCCTTGAGGGGTTTTTATCTGATTCCGGTTGCGCCAATCCCGCCGGGTATATTGCATGTCGTCATACAGGATGAATTCGTCCACGGCGGCAATCATGTCGAAATAGCCTTTCCATGGAATATAGCTGGACTGCAGGATGGCGACTTTTTTCATTGGCATAGGACCTCAATGGGATCCGGCATCCTTGGCCCGAAACAGCAAATAGTCCGGATTGGGAGACACTTCGATTCGATCGAAATTGTCGAGAACATATTGATAAACCAGCGCGTGGGTATTGCTGAATCGGAGTTCGGCACGCCCATCTAACGCGAGATTGTTAATTACGACAATACCAGGAGCTGCCGCCTTCAGCTCCCGTATCTGCTGACGCTGGTAGTCGGCTGACCGGGGGAACAAGGCATATATCTCCCAGATGGGAGATTTGCGTTCAAGGACGGCATACGCGCCCGGCCAGAACGGAGTGGCGAAAATAGAGCGCCCCCCCGGAGCATATTGCTCCGCCAGCCGCCGCAGCAGTACCACATCGCTGGCGGTGCCCGGATCCATAATCAAGCTGCTTCCCGACACTTCCACGGCCACGCAGTTCTGCGCGCGTTCGCATTGCCATCCCGGGTGGTACGGCAGGTTCACCCACACACTGGCGACCGCCAGAATGGAAAGCGACAGCCATCGCATCCATCCGGATGCCTTGCATATCACAGCCGTCACTCCTAACAGCAAAGGAAAAACGGACAGAGTCAGATGGGAGAAATCCGCACGCGAGTAAGCGTAATGGGAGTACGCCAAACTAAGACCCGCGCAGGCAACCGTAATCGCATGCACCTGTCCCGCGCCTCGCCTCTTGAAAAAGGCCCACGCCACCCCGATCAGGCCGTAGGCAACAATTGCAATAAAACCGAGGCCGGCGATGAGCTGTCGCACTGCTGCTCCTGCATCGATGGAGGAGAATTGGACATCCCATGGCCACGGCACAGGTAATGGAAGATTCGTGCCTTTCACCTCGAACATGAAGCGCACACTATCGACGAAGGCGGTGGCGAAACCCGGCGCGAACAGACACATCAGCAGGATTGGACTGAATCCCAAGACCACGCCTGCCGCCCACGTCGCCAATCCGCGTAACACTGCCTGCACCCCAATGGCACCGGTCGCAAGCCAGGCTATCCCGATCAGCATGCCGAAGGCTGCATAGACACCATGATTGCGCCCGAACACCGCTGCCATGCCTGTGTAAACACCGGCCAATAAATATCTTCTACCAACCGGGCGTTCAAGCAGATAAACCACCATTCCAACGGAAAAAATCGAAATGGAAGTGTCGAAGAGCTTGTGGCGTATGCACATCCACGACACCAACGTAATCCCAGTCAATATCGTGCAAAACACAACGCTTTTGCGCGAGGCCTGAATCTCCCTGCTTACGAGATAAAGCCCGGCAAACAAGCCTAGTGCCTCGAAAACTGCACAGGCGGCGCGCACGGCCATTATTCCGTAATCCCCCCAGGGCATCAGCAACGCCGCTGCCCAGTAGTACCTGCCAGGGTCGTACGCCATAAAGTCGCGGACGGGGACCTCCCCTGCAACAACCCGTTGGACGCCGTACCAGAGGTAGCCCTCGTCCCAGAGGCTGAATCCCTTATTCCCTTCCCAGATGAATACCACAAGCACTGCGCAAGTAGCTACAACAAATGACCAAAGCGCGCGGCGTCTATTGTCGGCGGCAACTAGTAGCATGAGAGTGGGGCCGGAAAAAAGGGAAAAGTATATCGCGCGCCGTGGGTGCAAAGCGCCTCAAGGAGCGACGTGAAATAGCGATGCGATCTCTGGGTCGTCCGGCTCAATTTCCCAGCCAGGGGCGCAGCAATTCAACAATGCGGTCGGTTGCGCCGGCATGCGACGCGGTCCACGCGCGCGCGGAACGGCTCATCCCCGCCCGTCTTGCATCGTCGGAGAGCAGCGCATATGCCGCACGCACCGCCGATTCCGCATCCGTAACCTGCAGCGCGGCGCCAGCTGCTACCGCGTCCCGGGTTGCCTGAGCGAAGTTGTGCATATGCGGGCCGACGATGACCGGCGTACCGGCGACACAAGCTTCAATGAGATTTTGCCCACCGAGCGGCGCGAAGCCCCCCCCAACAATGGCGACATCCGCGGCGCCGAGGTAGAACGACATTTCGCCTATCGTGTCGCCGAGAAGGACGGATATACCTGGCGTAGGCATCCCCTCGCTGGAAGATCGCCGCGCGAATTTCACTCCCTCTCGCTGAAGTAGCGCCTCAACGTCGCTGAATCGCTGCGGGTGGCGGGGAATGATGATATGGAGTACGTCTTCGAGACCGGGTGTAAGCTCCCTGGCCCGTAGCGCACCCAGGAACCATCGTTCCTCGCCGTCGCGCGTGCTGGCAATGGCTAACACGGGCCTACCAAGCGACTGGCGGAAACGCCGACCTTCCTCCAGTTGAGGTTTGGAAAGGCTCACATCGAACTTCAGGTTACCAACCACGCGCGGACCCCGCGCGCCCACCCGCTGGAGCCGTTCGGCGTCTTCGACAGTTTGAGCCAGGACCAGATCCAAAGTTGAATAAGCGCGACGCAGAGCGCTTCCGAACCACCGCGCCTGCTTGAGCGATGACAACGATAAGCGTGCGCTCACCAGGACAACGGACACGCCTTCAACTCGAGCTTCGTGGATTAGATTCGGCCACACCTCGCGTTCTATGAGAATGCCGCATCGGGGTTTGAAGAAACGAAGGAATCGACGCACCGAACCAGGAAAATCGTAAGGCAGCCATGCCTGCCGCAGCCTACCGTTGGCGATCTCGCCGCCATACACCCGCGCGGCCTCGTCCCAGCCGGTAGGCGTCGTATGCGTCAGCAATAGCGGAAAGCCCCGGTCCAGCAGCGTCCTGATCAGGGGATGCGCCGCGCGGACCTCCCCCAGGCTCACCGCGTGAACCCAAACCCGACCGATCCGGTCACGATCCTGTTCCCGTTCGACATAGCGACCGAACCGAGCCGGAGCCAGGATCTGCCAGCGATCGCCATCCTTGCCCGCGCGCGCACGCATCCAGAGCCAGATGAGCGGCGCGAATATACGTAGCAGTACGGTGTACAGGAATCTCGTCATGGCATCAGGTTAGGCGGACGACGACGCCGTCGTGTGCCATACATCTCAGGCGGCAAGTGCCTGCTCCACGGCGGCGACGACGGCTTCGCGCGAAGGCGGCGCCCCGCGGTCTCCAAGGCTTGCGGTATAGGCGTCGCCAACCAAAGGCGTGCGAACGGGTGTCGATGCCCGGTATATGCCCACGGTAGGCCGTCCCAGCGCCGCCGATAGATGGGTAAGACCGCTGTCCAGGCCAACCATCAGGCGCGCACCCGCCAACAAATGAGCCACCGAAGTAAGATCCATCCGCGGCATGACTTCGGCGCCCGCTATACCCGAAATCAACTGAGTGGCACGCTCTGTTTCCTGCTCACTGCCGGCGAGCAGACGCAGCTTGCAACCCGCGCCGCGCAGCACTTCAAAAACTGCGCGCCAATCCGCTTCAGGCCATAGCTTGTCCGGACGGCTGGCGCTAGGCATGATGACCGCATAATCGGACAAGCCACCACTGCGGTCACCGGCAAGCTGCGCTTGCCGCGCCAGTTGCTGCAGACCAAAATCCGGTTTGCCGGTTGCGGTATAGCCGAACGTCAGACCGGCTAGCGCTCTTTGGCGTATGACCGCAGGCTGCCAGAATTCGACCTTGTGGCGCACATCGTAGAAGAGAGACGCCAGGGGTTCGCGCGCGGAACGCCAATCCAGCCCATGCCGCACGCCCCGCGCCTGCCTGACCAACCATGCCGATTTGAGCAAGGCCTGCATGTCGAGCACGATGTCATACCGCGTGTCGCGCAAGCGTTCAGCCAAAGCTTTACGCTCTGTCCGTGCCGACGATGACCACCAAGCCTTGCGCCAACGGCGATGGGCCACTTTGATCACGCTGCGGACAGCGGGATGCCATGCAGGTATTTCCGCGAACGATTCTTCGGCGATCCAGTCGATATGCACGTCCGGCACATGCCGTGCAATGTCAGACATCGCAGGCAACATGTGCACCAGATCGCCCAGCGAAGACGTGCGGACAATGAGAACTTCCACGGCGTGGACCCGAAGGAGATGAAGCCCGGTATTTTAAGCGATGGGCCGGCGCGCCTTGATGCCGGAAAGCGGGCCGGACAAGACCGCGCTCGACCCGTGGCGGACATTCAGGCTGGCGCGTTACGGGCAAGCCGCCAGGGACGCCGGCCCAGAATGAGGTCCCTACAAGGCTTTTCGATAAGCACGTGCACCAATCCGGCCAGTATCAGTGTGGATATCCAGTAAAGCGCACCGCTGTACGGCAAGGCCACGATGGCTGGCCGCTGCTCGAACCATAGAAGCGTGGTGGCGTGGAACAGGTATAGCGCGAAACTGGACTCGCCCAGGAACACGATCGGGCTCCAACGCAATGCCGCGGACAGGGCGCCCTTGCCATAAGCGAACACGACGATGGCGAACGCGAAAATCGGGGCGCTGCCGCTGTTGATCAATACATACTGGACAACCTCCACCCAACCCGGCGGAACCAGGCTAGCCACGGGCAGGCGAGGCGTTTTATGCAACGAATATACGCATGCGGCGACCGTTGCGACCTCCACGACGGTCCAGCACCCCGGCGATTTCCATAAAGAGCCGCGTATTCCGTCCATCCGGGCACGCGATACCTCAAAGCACCGCCAAGCGACAATTCCCAAAACGAATTCCGTGAGTCTCGCCAAGGGATTCGTATAAAGGACGCCCATCACGCTGAAACTGGCCCGCCCGACGTCGGAGGAGATGTGATAACGCACCGCCAACCACATGAAGAACGCGGTAAGCCCCGCCGCCGCGGCCAGGGGCAAGACCCACGAGCGACGCAACGAAATCATCGCAAACGGGAAGGCCAGGTAGAAAAAGGCCTCGGTCGAAATGCTCCACGCAACCCCGTTGAACGTCAGGAACGATTCCCTGAAAGGCACCCAAGCCTGCACAAGCAAGGCGTTGCCGAGCAGCACATACACGATATCCATCGCGCTCATCCCGGCGGAATTCCATGTGCCTGCTATCAACGGCAAGGCCAGGATGGCGGCGATATGTGTGGGCCAGAGACGCGCGATGCGTGCTCGATAGAACGAAGCCAGCCGTTCCTCGACCCTGGGATAGTTGTAAGCGAGGATGAATCCCGACAATACGAAAAAGAACGACACTCCCTGGGCCAAGGACAGGTTGAGAGCAAGGCCGAAAGAGCCGAAAGCCGCATGGCTATGGCCCAGAACAATCATCGCTGCCGCGAAGAAACGAAGCGAAGTTAGAGGTAGTAGTTTGTCACGCTGCGCCACAACGAGTCGCCCGGCCAATTAAGACATCGCGCAGGATACCTTATCCGCCGCAGGGGTGGCGCGCCCAGGGACCGGGGGAGCGCCTATGTCATAATTCGCCAGCCCACCCGCCAGCCGGGTCGGAATGTTTTTGGACCGCAAATGAACCCTCACGTAACGCCGCCGGCTTCCCCGGCAGCCTTGCTGCTCAGCATTTCGAAGCACCGGCAATTGATCGGTCAGATGATTCGACGTGAGGTCGTCGGCAGATATAAAGGTTCGGCCCTGGGGCTGGGCTGGTCCTTCTTCAATCCTTTGCTCATGCTGTCCGTCTATACGTTCGTGTTCTCGATCGTATTCAAGGCCCGCTGGGGCGTCACTCACGCCGACGCGCCGGAAAGCAAGGCGATGTTTGCCGTGGTGCTTTTCATCGGGCTCATCGTCCATGCGTTGTTCGCCGAGATCCTGACACGCGCGCCGACATTGATCACTGGCAATGTCAACTACGTCAAGAAAGTGGTGTTCCCACTGGAGATCCTGCCGGTGGTGACCACTGGCGCCGCGCTGTTTCATGCCGTGGTCAGTCTCGGCGTCTGGTTCCTTGCTTACCTGGTATTCGTCGGCCCACCGCACTGGACGCTGCTACTCCTCCCCCTTATTTTTCTCCCGCTCATCATCCTGGCGCTGGGCTGCGCCTGGATTCTTGCGTCGCTGGGCGTCTTCCTCAGAGACGTCAGCCAGACCATAGGCATATTGGTCACCGTGCTGATGTTCACGGCGCCGGTTTTCTACCCGATCAGCAACCTGCCGCCGAGAATCCAGCCCTTGGTAATGCTCAATCCGTTGACTTTCATCATTACCGAGGCACGAGACGTGGCGATATGGGGCAATATGCCCCGCTTCGATTTGCTGGGCGTGTATTTCCTTATCTCGGTTCTGGTCGCTTCGGCCGGCTTCGCCTGGTTTCAGAAAACTCGCAAGGGCTTCGCCGATGTCCTCTGACACCGCCATCCGCGTATCGGGCTTGAGCAAGTGCTTTCACATTTACGAGAAGCCGCGAGACCGCCTGCTGCAGATGCTGGCTCGTGGCCGGCGGAAATACTTCAGGGAATTCTGGGCACTTCAAGACATCAATTTCGAGGTCCTCCGCGGCGAATCGATTGGTATCGTGGGGCGCAACGGCAGCGGAAAATCGACGCTCTTGCAGCTCATTTGCGGAACACTGACACCGACGACCGGGGATATCGAAACCTTCGGCCGCGTCGCCGCTCTGCTTGAACTTGGCTCCGGCTTCAATCCGGAATTCACGGGGCGTGAGAACGTCTACTTGAACGCGTCCGTGCTGGGACTCTCGACGGCCGAAATCGATGCCCGTTTCGACAGCATCGCGGGATTCGCCGACATCGGCGAGTTCCTGGACCAGCCTGTGAAGACGTATTCGAGCGGGATGGCGGTCAGGCTGGCGTTTGCCGTGCAGGCCCAGGTAGACCCCGACATCCTGATCGTCGACGAAGCCCTTGCGGTGGGCGACGCGCGCTTCCAGGCAAAATGCTTCGAGCGGCTGCGGCAACTGAAGGAAAGCGGGACCAGCATCCTGCTGGTCACGCACTCCGGCGAACAGGTCGTCACGCATTGCACACGCGCCATCCTGCTCGACACCCACAGGATCCGCATGATCGACGCGCCGCGCGCCGTGATCAACCGGTACATGGATCTGCTGTTCGGCCGCGAACCGTCGGACGCAAATGACGGTGCCGCAGGCGAGGCGGCGGATCCGGACGCACAAGCGCTCCCGACCGACGAGCCGGACGCGCACCCGCTGAGCGTGACCGAAGACGTCTTCGCGACGAAGCCGCATTACAACCCCCATGAATACCGCTGGGGCGACGGCGCCGCGACAATTCTGGATTTCCGCTTGACGGCGGATGGTCGGGAGTTTTCCCATGGCGTCAAAACCGGCGCCAGCATGCAGATCGACGTTGCCGTACGCTTCAACGCAACGGTGACGGCGCCGATCTTCGGCTTCACGTTGAAAACCAAGGAAGGGGTTACCGTCGCCAGCACCAATACGTACGTCGGCAACGAACCAACCTTCCGGCTGCTCGGCGACAAAGGCACCGTGGCCTTTGTGCGTCTGCGGTTTGCCGCCCGGCTGACGGGTGGAGATTATTTCCTGTCGCTGGGTGTGGCTTCACGACAATCGGAGGACATCGTCCCACACGATCGTCGCTACGACTCCATCCATCTCGTCGTCGAGCCAACCGATACGTTCTACGGCCTGGCCGACCTATCGATAGATCTCGCCGCCAACCCTTGATCGAAGGAACCACGACCGCACTCGCGGTTGTTCAATGCCGGATGACCGTTCGATAAACGGCTTCGGTATCCCGCACCATATCGGCCACGGTGCGGGGAAAGGCGGTGTTGCGCTTCATGAACTCCAACAGACCGTCCTCGGACACGAACCGGTTCATCTTGCGCGCCAGGTCGTCGCAGGACCCACGCTCGAAGAACAGGCCGGTCTCCCCTTCGTTGACCATTTCCGTCATGCCTTCCACGTCGGCGACGATTACCGGCGTGCCGGTGGCCAGGGCGTCCAACAGGACCAGTGGGCTGTTCTCGTACCAGCGGGACGGAATCACGATGACATCGACGTTGGACAACACCCGGGCCATTACCGATTTGGGAAAGGTCCCGTGATAACGAACGCTATCCCCGAATGAAGCCGACAATCGATCGAAGTATGCGATGTCCTGGTCTCTCGGCCCATAGATGTCCAGCGTTGCGCTTCCTTGTGGCAATCGCGCGAATGCGTCCACCAGCAAGTCAGTGCCTTTGTGCGGCGCTATCTGCCCGATATAGCCGAATCGGACCACCCCTTCCGGACGCAACGATTTACCCAGCGCACGGTCGATGTCCGTGCCGAACCATACCGAATGCATGGGAAGACGGAAGCCATTCCGCTTATATGCGTTCTGCAGGAAGCTGGTCGGCGTGATGACCGCGCTGTACTGGTCATACAGGCTCAACAATGTCTGCGGCCGCACACGGAGATCGCGGATCACACTCGCGAAGTGCGACCCTCTTATCGGAGGCAGGCGTCTCATTCGGACCGCCACCGCGGCGGCCTTCTCTGCCCATTCATCGTTGGCGAAGACACGATACCGAGCCGGCGCTCCGCCTTGTTCAGCCACAGCCTTGCCATAGCAGGCAACGCAGTTGGATCGCGTTGCGTTGGGGCCGGCGCACAACTCGCCGGCTGCATTTTCCAGCTTGTTGTTGAAACAGATGCCAAAGAAATCCGTAAAGGTAGCAACCGTCTTAATGCCCATTTCATTCAGCACCTGCAAAAGCGTGGCTGTATGGTTTATCAGGTGCGTGACATGGACCAGGTCCGGCTGTTCCTGCGCCAGTATCTGACGATAGACATCCGCAACCGCTGGCTGGTAATAGGTATCCTGCACCCTGACATTGGGCAGGTGATTCTTGTCAACTGCGATGACAGGAACACCCTGGTGTTCATACTTCTGGATCAGCTCGTCGCCACCCGGCTCGCCTGGAAATATGGCGGTAATCACCACCGGCTGATGCCCCAGCTGCTGCAGATGTTGCGCCAGATTCAGCGTGTAAGTTTCAGTGCCGTAAAAATGGCGCGGAAAAAAACAATGGACGAAGAGCGCTATTTTCATTGGATGACCAGTTCGTCAGCCTTGGCCACGGTTGCGGCGAAAACTTCCTGATATAAATCATGGTAGGCGCCTATCATGGCATCCAGGGCGAAGTAACGCTGTGCACGGGCCTGATGCGCCAATGCGAGATCACGCCGAGCGCTGGTGTTGTTCAGAAGGCCGCTGATGATGCGCGCCAGGGCGCCCGCGTCCCCGGCCGGCGCGACATAACGACCATCATCGATGATTTCGGGAATCGCGCCCACGTCGTAGCCGACAACTGGAACGCGCATATTCATGGCGAACGGGCTGACCTGCCCGAAGCTTTCCTTCCATACCGGTGCGACAAAAACCGCCATGCGACGATACAGGCTCGGCAGTTCGTCGTAGGCGACGTAACCGGTGAACTCGAACTGACTGGCAACGCCCGCGCTCTCGACCGCTTGCCGGTACGGGTCAAGTAGCGACCCGCCGCCCACGATCAGCATGCGCGCGGCCGGATTCTGTTTCGCTACGAGGATGAAAGGCTCGATTGACGCCTCGTTCAGCTTGTCGCGCTCCAACCGATACACCATTCCAACACAGTTGCCCGCCGGCTCTTCACCCGCTTTCAACGAGAAATGCGAGAAGTTGGATCCAGGGTAAATGACCCGGGCCGCCTCGCCGGGCACCCCGAAAGTCTCTTGGACATACCGGCTTACATACACGTAGTGCAACACGGCGGACGACGCAAAAGGCTCCACTGGCGTGTTGACGTTCTGGATGACACCGATGCCCAGGTTTTCCGCAGCAGCGAACGCTTGAGCGTACCAGGGCTCATCCACGTCCCCCCAATAATGCACGTGGATCAGGTCGGGGCGATGCTCTCGCAGGTAAGCGAGGAAGGGCTCGGCGGACTCGCGGCTGCGGATCTCGTGGACGGGGATCCCCTCATAGGCAGGCGGGTCCGGCAGAAAGCTGGTCAGCACCGATTGCTCGTATCGATGACCCAGTCGTTCGTACAGATCGACCACCAGCTGGGAAGATCCTCCAGTCATGAAGTTCGCGAGTACGTGCAAAACCCGAGGCCGTCGCGCCAACGGCGGCTTCTCCTGGCGGACGATGTAGGCTGCCCGCTTGGCACCCGCACCATTGGTGATGGGCTTGTTTGGTAGTTGCGGGATCGCTTCGGATTCAAGCGGCGCGAACACGCGTTTCGCTCGCCTTGCAAGCGGGCCCAGCCGCGAGCGCAGCGGGCGCGGCGCCAGCATTGCCACGCCCAGATAACAGGATTTGGCGAACTCGCGGATACCAAAAGGCCGCGTTCCCAGGGTCCTGTACAGTCGTTGCCACTTTGTCTGTTCGATAGCAGCGAGCCGCGCGCGCAGCACCACGAGCTCCGCGTCCCGTGAGGCGACATTGGCATTGGAAATCTGCAAATTCGTCGACATTTCCTCCGAGACAGTGAGCCGCGCCTCCAGCAAGGCTTTCAATGCCACGATTTCCGAATCCTTCTGTTTCAGGGTCTCTTGCAGCGATGTCTCTTCGCGGATGTCCCGAGACAGTTGAGCGAAAACCTGCTCCCGTTCCTGTATATGCTCATTCAAGCGCCGGACCTCGGCAGTCAGGGCTTCGATTTCCTTCCCTTTATTCTCGATAAACAAGTCCAGCCGCTTGATCTCCGTCGCCTGTTCAGCCAGGGCACTCAGCTTCAGCATCAACTCTTCATTGAGCCTGGGCACTTCGTCCAGCGGATTGCGCACCACGCGCAGTTCAGCAGCCAGCACGTCCAATGCAAGCTCGGTGGATCGTCCCGATACTAGTCGCTGCAGCTCCGCCTCCCGTTGGCCATAGCCGAGCAATGCCTCGTTGTCGAACGCATGACCGAGCCGCGCCAGTACGCCGGCGAAAAGCTCGCTGAATGAGAGCGGCGTTCCGCCAGCCGGCGGTGCCACGGTGCGAATTTCCCACAAGGAGCAATAGACTGCCCTGAACAGCAAATAACCGAATTCGATTGTCTCGCCGTAACGCCATTCCAGATCGATGAACCGCGGGTGGCCGTTTTCGAAGATCAGGTTGCGCGGTATGGCATCCACAAGGACGCCATCCACGGGCTCCGACAGACCTATGCCATCAGCCGTGCCCAGCGCATGTACGGTGCACAGCGCATCGAGCCAGCCACAGAACCACTCGAGGAATTCATGCTGGGACCAGCCTGGCCGGGAAACGATGAGACTCAGCCGGTGTTGCCAGTGTTCGCCGCTTATGAAACGCTGCGGGGGAACATCGAGCGGCTGCAGGCTGGATTCCGCCCGAGGCGCCTCCGGAAACAGCCGGCGATTCAGGACCTGGAGATCGCCATGTTCGGCCCCGGCGCGGATTTCCACTTCCTTGGCAAACACGGGCAAGCGATCAACGGAATAATGGTATGCCTTGCCGGGTAATTCGAAAGGGGGGCGCACGCCCTGCGCCGCGACGACGAGAAACGAATTGGCAAGGTCGTGAGCGAGGCCATTGCGATATATGGGCCCCCACGTGCGCTCCAGTGAAAAGACCTCGTAGTAAGGGCGTTGCGGGTCTCCCGCAGACGCCCCTGCAATCATGGCACTGAAATCACCGGGCAGCCGGCCCGCCAGGGCATCCTCGCCGAGCAGCGATACAGGCAGCTTGTAATCGGGAAAGGGGTACCACCACTCCTGGCTGCCATAGCCAGCCGAGTCGAGGTGTTCCGCAAGCTCGATGCGGCCGAAAGTAGCCACGCCATCCGCGCTGTAGCGGTCTTCGATGCCGAACATCGCCGCGCCGGTATGGTCCTCGGCTGCGCCGGCAAAATACTTGAGCCCGAGCCGATTTTCGATAGCCAGAAACAGCACGCCATCCGGAGACAGTTGCTGCCGACACGCGCGCAAAAGGGCCTGTGTGCCATCGGGACCAAGAAACTTGCGGGCGTATTCCAGCACGCCGATAAGCATGACCGCATCGAAGGTACCCAATCGATCGATGACCTGGCTCGTAGCGTGGATGATGTCGACCTTCGGCAAATCCCGCGTACGTTCGCGTGCGATGGCGGCGCGCACCGGGCTACCTTCCACTGCGACGATCTGCGCGCCCGCCTCGCCCAGAAAACGCGTAATCGCGCCGCAGCCGCAACCGATCTCCAACACCCGGCGTCCCTTGAGCCAATCGCGGAACGGCCGGACGATATTGCCGCGGCGCGGACTCAGGTGATACAGCGAGGGCCAGTCCTTGACCTTGGACGCCAATTCCCGCGAAGTCGTGCTTACGTCGCTCGAGCTACGCAGCGCCTCCAGCATATAACGCTCTTGTTCTTCACCATCCGAATAATCGAAAGGACGCGCCGCCGGATCGCGCCAGACTCTAGCGCCTTCATCAAAAACAAAATGCTGAGAAAAATCCATATCGACTTTATATATTCGGGTTACGAGGCGCCGTCCAGACAGACCGCCCTTACGGAGGTTGAAAAACGCCGAGCTACGGCCGCTCCATGCCCTTCCAGTACATTGCGCAGCCCTGTTCAAGGCTGATTTCCGGCTTCCATTGCGTAGCGCCGCGGATCTTGTTCACATCCAGGTATATCGCCCGCACATCAAATGGACGGGCCGGCCCAAATTTGATTTTGGGTTCCAGTCCGGTTACTCGGGCGACGTGGTCGATGACATCGCGCAAGGAATGGCCGACGCCGCTACCGACATTGAACAGATTGAACCCCCGCAACTCCGCGACCGCCAGCATGGCGCGCACCGCGTCGTCCATGTGGATGTAATCGCGCACCGCGCGGCCGTCACCCCAGATCTCGATGGCGTCCCCATTTACCACCTTGGAGAATATGGTCGGGATGACACCTTGAGTGCCGATCAATGTCTTGCCGAGGCCATATGGGTTCGAAAGACGCAGAACTGAAATGTCGAAATCATGCAGGGTCGAATACAGCCGCATGTAATTCTCAATGGTGGCTTTCACGACACCGTACGACGAGATCGGGCGCAGGACATGGTCTTCGCGGACCGGCAGCTCTTCCGGATTTCCGTATACCGTTCCGCCTGAAGACAGAAAGACCAGCCGGCGCACCTGTGCCGTGGCCATGGCGTCCAACAGCCTTAGCGAGCCAACCAGATTGGTTTCCACGTCCAATATGGGATTCGCATTGGAAGTTCCCGGAATGGTGGAACTGACCAGGTGATAGACCAGATCCACGCCCGCGAGCACCTCGCTATAGGCGACTTGGCCGGCAATATCCCCTTTTACGTATTCCACGCCGCCATCGACGCCGGACGTGCAACTTCTGCCCATGACCCGCACCTGGGCCCCCGCGCGCACCAGCGCCGCGGTCAGATGGCAACCGATAAACCCATTGCCGCCCAGTACCAGGATTCTCTTGCCCGCCACCGCGGCAGCCGCGGAAATTGGCTCGATCAACGTCACACTCCTAATGGAAAATACGAAGAGGGTGTTGCCCCCATTCCGGCGTGGGGGCAAACACCAAGGCCTCATCAGAAGACGAAGCTCAGGGCCGCCCGGCGCTTAAGCACGATGACGGCTCGCTTTGCTAGTCGGCGCGGCGCGAAGCCGGGTATTGTACTTGAGGGTATTTATATGGCTGGCATCACGCCCCCTTCAAATTGTGTTTGACCACCACCATCTGTTAGTAAGCTCGGGGGCGCGGCTCAGCGGCCGAACTACAATCGCGGTGATTCAAGCTTTGTAGCATTCAAATGGACGACAACAAGGCCGAACACACCGGCAACAGCAAGGATCTTCGCCTCTCCGGTCGCGTCATGCGACACGTTATACGTCGGTACGCATCGCGCATCAGGCGGCTGCTGGGCAGGCTGCTGGGGCGCGGCAGGTCCCCGGGGGCTGTCGACGTCGGCGACTTCGACCGCATGTACTACCTCAAGCACAATCCCGATGTGGCGGCTAGCGGGATAGACCCCTACCAGCATTATGTAATGCACGGTAAGACCGAGGGCCGCATCGCGGCGCCGCTGCGCCTGGGCTCGACCATGGGATTCCAGCGCCTTCCACGCGACCGTGATAGCGTGCTGCTGGTTTCGCACGAAGCTTCCCTGACTGGCGCGCCCGTATTGAGCTGGAACCTGGCCGCCGAACTGACGTCCCGCTATAACGTGGTCGTATTGCTACTGGGCGGTGGACCCCTGGTCGACGACTTCACGCGGACCGGAGCAGCCGTGGTCGGACCGTTTCGGAACATCATCCAGGCGCCGCAGATCGCCGACTCCGTCCTCGACGAAATCCTCGAACAGGTGCCGCTAAGCTTCGCGATAACAAACAGCGTGGTGTCCACCGCGGTATGTGCCGCCCTGGCGGGAAGATTTATCCCCAACGTCCCGCTGATACACGAGTTCGCGGCCTACACAAGGCCGCGCGGTCTTTTCGAAAGCGCCGCGCTATGGTCCGGACAACTGGTGTTCTCTACCCGCCTGACGCTGCAGAATGCACTTGAAGACGAGCCGGCGGTCGCAAAGTGCCGGCGCGAGATTATTCCTCAAGGGCTGTGCCGGCTTCCACCGCGGGAGATCGTCGAGCAGTTGCCGACCGAACAGGGCGAACGCCTCAAGCAAGCCATCCTCGGCCCGGCGCCACGCAGTGATGAATTCGTCGTCCTGGGGCTGGGAACCGTTCAGCTGCGCAAGGGCGTGGAACTCTTCATTGCCGCGGCGCATCGCATGGTCATGCTGGACCCGACCACGAATTTCCGGTTCGTCTGGATCGGACCCAACTTCCGCCCCGCGAACGATTTCGAGTACTCCGCTTACCTAGTGGATCAGATAAAGCGGTCGGGGCTGACGGAACGACTCACCATCCTTCCCGAGACGCCGGATATCGAAGTCGCCTACGGCGTCGCCGATATCCTGCTGCTCAGCTCGCGCCTGGATCCTTTGCCGAACGTGGCGCTGGACGTCATGAGCCGGCGCATTCCCCTGGTCTGTTTCGACCAGACCACTGGGCTGGCCGACGTGTTGGCGGACGAAGGATTGGGCGACCGCTGCGTGGCCGCGTATCTGGACGTCCACGATATGGCGGACAAGGCCTTGGCCTTCGCGCGCGATGCCGAGTACCGCACGGCCACCGGAGCGGCACTGCAAGAGATCAGCCAACGACGTTTCGACATGGGCCGCTATGTCACACAATTGGAGGGACTCGCGGCGATCCGGCGGGCGGAGATCGATGTCGAGCGGGACCAGGCGCAACGCATCGCGAAGGCGCAGTTGCTGGACCCGGCGTTCGCATTGCCACCCACCGTCATGTACCTGTCCCAGGAACAGGCAGCCAATTTTCACATACGCTGCTGGACCTCCGGGATATCCCGGCGCAAGCCCTTCCCCGGCTTCCATCCCGGCGTGTATCGCGAAGCGGGGATGCCGGACGGCGATACGCAGGATTCGTTGCTGCATTACATCGAGGCCGGCCGTCCCGACGGCCCCTGGTCCACCGAAGTCATCACCGAACATAGCCCCTTGGTGGAACCGCCCGCCGGAGCACGCATTGCCTTGCATCTGCACGTGTATTACGCCGACATGCTGCCTGCCATACTGCGCGCATTGGAAGGCAACAATACGCTGCCCGATCTACTGATCAGCGTTCCTGCCGACACCGTGCGCCAACAAATAGCCGGTGCGCTGCAGGGCTATCGTGGCAAGGTGGCACGCGTGGCGGTCGTGCCGAACAGGGGCAGGGATATCGGCCCCATGCTAACGGAGTTCGGCGACTTGATTCGTGACGGCTATGACGTCTTCGGACATGTACACACCAAGAAGACCGTAGACATCGCCGACGTGCGTGTCAGCGAGAAATGGACCGACTTCCTCTTCGAGAACGTGCTCGGCGGCGCCCATCGCATCGCAGATCGCATCGTGGGCAGACTTGCCACGGATCCGGGGCTCGGCATGATATTCCCGGATAATCCCGGTTGCATAGGCTGGGACAAGAATAGGCCCCATGCCGAGGCGCTGGCCGCCCGCCTGGGTATCCTGCGACTCCCGACCGAGTTCAACTTTCCGGTCGGGACCATGTTCTGGGCCAGAACGGATGCGCTGCGCGCATTGCTGGAGCTGGAATTGGCATGGGAAGACTATCCCACCGAGCCCCTGGGCTATGACGGATCGATGCTGCATGCCCTGGAACGCCTGCTACCTTTGATCGTGCAGAACGCGGGAAAAAAGATCGCGGTCACGAGGTGGGGCAAATCGAATCGTTAATCACTTATTGAAAAGCAGCAGATGAGAGTACGCCGTACACCGTACCTGAGCAGGACCCTGCGCGTCGCCACGCTGGCCGTGCTCGTGTATACGCTGGCCTGCCTGATGATCCCGTTCGACCCCGCGATGCCGGGATCCGGCATCGATCCGTCATGGCGCTATGCCCTCAACGAGGCAGTGGCCCGGCACTTCGTTTTCGGCAAGGATCTGATCTTCACCTTTGGTCCATATGGATCGCTGTACACCCAGATGTACCATCCCGCCACGGACGCCCGCATGCTCACCGGCAGCGCCTACCTGGCGCTGTGCTTCATCGGGCTGCTGGTCTGGCTGACCCGGCGCATTAACGTGGCATGGCGGCTCCTGCTGATCCTGCTGTTCGCGGGCGCGACGTACCTGACGGACGCGCTGTTCTTCGCCTATCCGCTCATGGTGGCATTGCTCGCCTACCGCCTGGCGACACCGCCTGTCGATGAAGCGGATCGCCCGGCTGCCCCGCGTGGCACTGCGGCGCTGACGATCCTCCTGTTTTCGCCGTTGGGGCTGATCCCGCTGGTCAAAGGCTCCATGTTGCCGCTCTGCGTGGCGGTAGCCGCGCTCTCCTTCCTGTACGCGCTGATACACAAGCGTCGGGGGCTCGCCGCCATATACATACTCTCGCCGATTACCTCCTTGATCCTGCTGTGGACCGGTGCGGGACAACCCCTACAAGCGCTGCCCGGATACTTCTGGAACATGGTCCCGATCATTTCCGGCTATACGGAAGCCATGATCTTCCCGGCGCCTGGAGCCGCCAACGAGAAATACGTGTATGTCGCGACCACGTTGATGGTCCTGGCCGCGCTGCTCACGGCGCGGCGGCTCCCGCTAGTGGCCCGTCTTTACTTGGTGTCGGCATTCACCTCTTACCTATTCCTCTGCTTCAAGGCGGGTTTCGTCCGTCATGACGGCCACGCGCTGATCGCCCTGACCGGCGGGCTGCTAGGCGCCATACTTGCACGCACGGTCGTAGACAGCATATTGATTCGCGTGGCCACCCTCATCGCGATCGGCGGCGTCGTCATCGGCATGAAGACCTACATTGGCCCACCCATTCAGCAAACCTACTGGCGCATGGCCGAGGTGTATCGCTCGGGACCGACGGGTCTGCGTCTGCGGCTCAAGGATCCGGAACGACTGGAACGCCATTTCGGGCGCACGCGCGACGTGTTGCGCAAGGAAGGCGACATGCCCTTGATGCAGGGCACCACCGACGTCTATCCATTCGATCAGGCCTACCTTCTGGCAACGCAGAATCAGTGGGCGCCGCGTCCCGTACTGCAAAGCTATTCTGCCTACACGGAGTCGCTGGAAGAACTGGATGCACAGCATGTCGCCGGCAACCACGCACCGGACAACATTGCCATGCGCATTTTCTCAATGGACGGACGTTACCCCTCGCTGGATGACGGCCCCAGCTGGCCGATCTTCTTCGCGAGATACGAATTCATCTCGCGGTCAGGCTTGTTCTCTTATTTGCGCAAAAAACCGGATTTCGTAGCGCCGATATACACCGAACTTGCGGACCTGACGGCCTCGCAAGGCCAATGGGTCGATGTGCCCAAGGCGACGATGATTTACGTGAAGGTGCAAATTCGCCATACCCTCAAGGGCAAGATCATTGCGCAGCTATACCGCCCCTCGCCTCTACGCATACGTGTTAGGCTGGAAGATGGTACGGTGCGCGACTATCGGCTGGTCTCGCGGATGGCCGCAGCAGGTTTTGTTTTGTCGCCCTTGATCGAAACGGGAGAAGACTTCGAGAACGTCTATCGGGCACCACAGACGCTCGCCAACAAGGGCGTAAACGCGATGCAGATTGTGGCCGAGTATGGCGAAACGCAGTGGGCCGACACCTATGGCTTGAAGTTCTACGCGGTCAGCCCATAGTCGCCGGACCAAGCCCTTACTGCCATATCCACAACATCGCTGCCCTGATCCCATAATCGGCCGATATCCTCTCGACCTCGAGGCCGCAGCCTACGGCGCTGACGGCTTAGAGTCGAGCTGAGTCGCCTCGAGCGGTGTTGCTCATTCCCGCCGGTACGACCTTTTGAAGCTCTACCATATCAAGGATGATCCCGTACAGCGCTATCATTCGGCCTCAATGAATCAGAATAAAGGATAAGAAGTGGCCAAGGTCATTGCCCACATACGCTTGCACGCCCTAACTTGGCTGTGTATGGTAATCTGCGCCGCCGCAACCCTGATGGGCATTCTCCAAGTCGCGCGGAGAATGCGGGTGTTCCCCTACATCGATGATTGGTGGTACATCTCGCCTTTCATCAAGGGGTTCAACTGGAGCTTCGTTGAGTATCTTTTCCAGCTCCACAACGACCACCGCATCCCTATCCAGAAACTTCTGCACGCCAGCCTTCTATGGGCAACCGGCTATGACTTTCGCTATCTGGTCGCACTGAATTTCCTGGCTGCTGGCGCTGCTGCGGTCTTCCTGGTTCTAGCCGCGAAGAACTATCGCGGGCACAACAGTCTGGGAGACCTAGCGATTCCATTCCTGCTCTGTATATTTGGAGCATCGTGGACATTTATAGGCTTTAACTTCCAGTTCCTCTCCTGCATTTTGTGTGCGGCAGCGTTTCTCTATTTCGTATCCGTGTATCAAGCCCATGGGCGTCAGAGAGACATGGCGATAGCCCTCTGGGTCATGTTCGCATGCTCTTGGTGCGGCATGAATGGCGTCGTATTATCCCTGATATGCCTCGCTGGGACTGGAATGTACATTTTCCTCAATCGTCCGCGCTTTGGGTTGTCGGTGTGGGCCGTGCTCATTGCCGGCGTGGCCTCGTGCATCCTCGTGATTGCATTATGGCGACCGTCGCCCGTCAGCGATGAACTGGCTACTCTGTTCCAGATTCTTCGCTTCTCTTGGCAGATGTCGGCAGCAAGTCTGTCGCAGTGGGCGTCCCCACATAAGTTATTGAAGTGGGCCGTCATAGCGGCGCTTTGCATTGCAGGGCTCTGGAGTTACATCAGAACGCGAGCGTACAAAACACCTTTCGGGGCTGCGCTTGGATCTGTCTGGGTAGCATCGTTTATGTTGATCGCCGCCGTCGCGAAAGGGCGCGCAGGACAAGGGCAATGGAACTCCGGATTCGACGGCCATTACGGTTATCTCGCGGCGTTAATTCCGGCCCTTGCCTGGATCGCTCTATCTGTATCGAAGCGCATGGCGCAGGGTGCATCGCTGCTCGTAGCTGCATTCTTCGGGATAGCCGCCGTCCATAATTATGTGTGGAGGATTGACTATGCTAGATACCAGGAACCTACGTTCGTGATGGTTCAGAAGAAAATCGCGTCCAATGTGCCGGCGTTAGAGATCGTCAACGAGGATTTCGATGCTCTCTATATGGGTGATAACCGCGCTGCATTGAAGCAGTATCTCGCCACTTCCATCGATGCTTTGCGCACACATGGTGGAGCAATATATCGGCCTCGATGAGCAACGCTGTGTATTAAAAATGGAAGAGCAGATGCTCGGGCACTAAAGTGTCCGAGCTGACGCGGCGGCGCTCCTTGGCAATTCGCCTCACCCCCTCCAGTCCGAGGGAGTCTGATTACCGCGCCGCCCACACCGGCCAGCGGTCAGTTCTGACCGGCGTTGACAACTCACCAGCTACTTGAACGTTACCATTTTGTGCCCAATGTAGCTCGTCCCGATAGGGAACAACACCCCGATCAAGTGGGCGATGGCTTGGGCGTGCGGCACGCCAAGCGGGCCGAACACCCACCGCACTAACGCGATACTGATTACCAGGGTCTGCAGTACCGCCAATAGGTTCACAGCGGTGAACTTGGCCACCTGTGGACCCAGGCGCCCCTCGCGCGCATCGAATACGAGTGTCCGCATAAGCACGAAGGCTACGATCATCCCGACGATATACGCGCAGACGATGGCCCAGGCGTAGGGGAGCCAGAGGCTGAAGGCAAAGCGCGACCCGTAATTCGCAGCCGCAGCGATCCCGCCTGCTATAAGGAAGCGGCCGAACGGGCTGGCTAAGAGCCCCAGCAGCTTCCTCATGCCCCACCCGCGCCTTCGGCCATCTTCGCCATGTTGCGACCGAACCCGATGCTTTCGGAGATACCCCGATCCTCGGGGTAATAGTAGGAGGTGTCCGCCACGAATAGACCCGTAATCGGCAAGGCGACCGGCGGAAGCTTGTCCAGATAGCCGGGATCGCATATCGGTTGGGCATACCGATAGCGGCTCGCCCGCATGGCGATGAAGTCCGCGTCCGTCAGATCAGGATTGATTTTCTTCAGGTAGCCCCTCACTTTCGCAAGGAAGACCTCATCCGGGTCCTGATAAGTGGGATGTTCGCCCGGGAGATAGAACGGTACGTAGACCACCGTGTCTTTCAGGGGGCGCAGGTTGGTGTATTCGACGACGCCCGGGATGTCCATGCCGGGGTCGTTGGTATTCAACCAGAAATTCCGGGTGACCGGCTTGCGCAATTTCGCGATCACGCACACCACCGCGATATTCCGGATGTCCTTGAATTTCTGGAGCACATCAGCCGGCAGGTCGGGGATGACGCGCGGGACGAAGGGAAGCGGCACGGTGCTGACCACCGTATCGAAAGCATGGAATTCGCCCCTGCTTTCGAGACCCTGCACGCGACCCTCCGACAGCACGACGCGCGACACCGGCGCGCCCAGCCGAAACTCGCCGCCGTGTGCTTCGATATCGGCGCGCATGGCCTGGAGCAGCGTCTCGGAGCCGCCCTCCAGATAACCCAGCTTCTCGCGAAACAGGTCGTAGCGTGACCGGCCGATTCTACGCACCCTGCTCCATATCCAGGCGGCGGACAGGCCTTCCGCGTAATCATAGAATTTGAGATCGAAAAGCTTGCGCCACAACACCTCGTAGGCTTCCTTGCCTACCCAGCGCTTTATCCAGCCAGTTGCCTCCAGCTTGTCGAGCGGCCGCCAGTCCTTGCGCTTGGTCGACAGGAATGCATGCAGGCCGTAGCGGAACTTGGCCACCATCCCCAGGCCCTTGAAACGCAGCAGCGCAAGAGGATTCCCCCAGGGCTGCTCGCGCCCCTGATAGAAATACCCCATCTTCGTCTCGACCCAATGCATCTTGCTGGAAAGACCAAGCTCGTCCAGCATCTGTAGGAAGGCGGTGTCCGAAGTGCAATGGAAATGGTAGTAACGCTCGATGGACAGCCCATCGAAATCGAAGGCGGCGGTCATGCCCCCTATGCGATCATCGGCTTCGAAGACGACTGGGTGATAGCCGTCCTTGGCCAACTGATAGGCCACCGCCAGGCCCATGGGCCCCGCTCCCAATACCGCGATACGCTTGCCCGCTCCGCTGCTCATGTCAAAACTCCAATTCGATCTGGCTGTAGCGAGGATCGTTGAAGGTTTCGTCAATGGCCTGCGCGAATGGCGTATATCGGACGCCGAAAATACCGGGCCAATCGATGATCTCGAACTCGTCCTTGGCGACGAGGGCCTCCAACTGCTGGGTGGTGAACGGCGGATTGCTATCGAAGATTGCCCAGGTCCTCAGCAGGAAATGGAAAAGTCCATACGGTATCTTGACAATCGCCGCGCGGGCGCCGGTCACCCGCTTGATATTGCGGATGATATCGATGTAGTCAATGTATTCCTGCCCAGAGATATTGAATATCCCTGGGCCTTTCCGCTGCTCGATGCAGTTGATAATAATGTCGCAGAAATCGCCCGCATAGAGCGGCTGCCGCATGAAGCGCCCGTCTCCAGGAATCGGGAACACGGGTACTTTTTTCATGAAGCGGGCCAGCCAGCCCAGGTGCTTGCGGTCGAACCAACCGTACATCAGCGTTGGGCGCAGGATGGGGCAAGGGACGCCGCTATCCAGCACCAGGCGTTCCTGTTCACGCTTGCTGCGCGTGTAGAAATCATCGGCCACTGATTCCACTACCGATGAACTGATGTGCACCAGGTAGGGGGCGCTGCCTGCCTTGATTGCTTCGAGCACCAACCGCGTGGAATCCACGTTGTTGCGCTGGAAGTCGCGATAGTCGTTTCCACCGATCTGTGCTTGCAGCATGACGACGACAGCGGCGTCCTCGATGTGGCGCATCCATGTGCCTGGTTCGGCGATGTCCGCGAACTCGACGACGATATCGGGCTGCACGCGCCGTAATACTTCGACATTGGCCCGGTGCTTGTCCAATACGACGATATTGGTGTAGCCGCGCGCCTTCAGTCTTGCCACCAGGTTCTGGCCCACCAGGCCCGCGCCGCCCGGCAGAACGATTTTCTCCGTCTTCATTCAATCTTCCCAGATTGCCGGGATACACCCGGCATATTGCTCTCACGCACTCTTGATACGCACGCTGCAAGAAGCGCCAGTGCTCCTATGAGCATCGCTACAAATGCGTGCGCAAGCAATTCTTGTACAAGGGCATCGAGTCGGCCCTTGTGGCGTGGCTTATCTTCAGCCGGCATTATGGCAGCCGGCAGGGTACTTCGTATGGCAGGATCGTCCAACAGGCCTTGCAGGCGGTCAGGCCTGGGATACGGGATATCGAGCAGCGCCTTGCCGAACAGGAAACTCTTGTCGCCCGTCTTCAGGTATCCCCGCACATTACTCAACTCGGTCATGCTATTCGCCACCTTGTCCGCCAATTGCTCTTCGATACGGCCCCATTGCTTGTACATCGCGAAGGCGACGTAGATCACCCAGATCACGCAGACCGCGGCGCGAACCGCGCGCCGCCACCTGGCTTGCCCCAGGGACCACATCAAACAAACAAAATTGACCAGCAACCCGATCGCATACAGATCAAGGTACCTAGAACTGCGCACCAAGACGGACCTGCCGTAGGCCAGGCTGACATCCTGGCCCCATACCCACACGATCAATGCGATAAGAAACCAATGCACTGTCGCCACAGGCTCCCGGCGCCGAAGCCATTGCAGCACCAGATAAGCAACGGCGGGTATCTGCAGAACCGTGGCGATCAGGAGCTGCGGCTTTCCGGGCCAACTGAGGCCGACCTTCAGGGCATGCACGAACTCCATTATGGAGTGCGCCTTCATCTCGGCGTTCTGGGCCACATCCGGTGTGAGAGCATACCCAATCACAAACAACGCCGCGAGCAGCATTGCAGCCGTCGCGCCGGTCCCCTTGCGGCGTTGCCCCCATATGCATTGCGCGGCCGTGACGGGCACGGTTGCGGCCAATGAGAACAACCCCGACGCCAGCGACAGGCATGCCAGGATGGCAAAGCCTAGCCCTATCCACCACGCCTTGGAAAATGAAGGACTTCCCACCAGCAGCCACAAGGCAATGAAGCTGAATAGCAGATTGAAGTAATACTGCGTCTGAAAGCCTGCCAAGGTGTTTTCCCAGGCGTACGGGATGCAGAATAGGACCAGACAGAAAATCAGCAGCGCCCAGCGCTGCCATTGCGAGAGCGCCTGGTTTAGGTAAGAGAGCAGCAATACCAGCACGCCAACGATGACCACAGCATTCAGGACCATCTGCAGCAGTGGATTCCACGAGCCATTGACAATGAACAGCCCCAGCGCAAAAAGCCGCGTGGTCAGGATACGGTGTTCATTATGCGGCTCGAATAGCATGGCCCAGCTGAGGTCGCCCTTGACGTAAGGTCCATACAAGGTTGCGGCCTCGCCATCCCATTGGTCCCAATACGGCACAGGACTGCCATGGTGGTGAATCAGCCACCAGCGCGCGCCGACGAGCAGTAGCGCAAACCCCAGCAAAGCCAGGGGCGTTACGCAGCGGTTTCGTGATTTGTCGTGTCGATACATTGCATGCGAGACACGATCACAGGTTGCTGCGCTTCAGTATGAAACTCGGCAGCAGCCGGATCACTGTCATGATCAAGCGCCAGAACCCCGGCGTGTAAAGCACGTCCTTGCGCCGGCTGATGGCGCGAACGATGTCGGCGGCGACCTTGTCCGGTTGCGCGGTCAGTTTCGTGGGCAGGTCCAACCCCGCCGTCATGGGCGTCGCGACGAATCCTGGCTTGATGGTCAAAACGTGCACGCCGACCTTAAACATGCGCGCACGCAACCCGGATGCATAGGCGCCGATGGCCGCCTTCGCCGCGCCATAGAGATAATTGCTGCCTCGCCCGCGATCGCCCGCGACGGATCCGATGACCGCGAGTACGCCCCGGCCCTGCGACTCGAAGCGATTGGCAAGCGCAGCCAGAAATGCGATCGCGCTTTCACCATTGGTCCGAAACTCCCTCAACGCATACTCCCAGTCCGTTTCGGTTCGCGTCTGGTCCGGCAGCGTGCCGTGCGCAACCAAGGCTACGTCCACCGGCGGCAGGGCCTGCCACGCGGCCATGCACATGGCCTCGATGCCCGCGTAGTCGGTCGCGTCCATGCAATAGGTCTGAACCCGCGCCGCGCCACGCGCTTGCAAGTCGGAGGCGACCAAATCGAGTTTTTGCCGATCGCGAGCGACCAGAAAGAAGGAGGCCTGCTCGCGGGCGTAGCGACGGGCGACCGCCTGCGCGATCGCCGAGGTTGCGCCGACAATGACTATATTCAGACTCATAGGGCCACACGTTTCCAGAAGTGGGACATCAACACAGGATCGCGCACCGCTTCCACCTTTTCCCAGGCGGGATAGGCCCGCTTGAAATGTGCCGCGCTCATATGGGCGTCCTTGGCGGGATATAGCCTTCCGCCTGCCTCGTCCACCAGGGCGTCCAACCGGCCGAAGAGGCGGCCGATCGACGGTTCGCGCTGCGGAAAATCCAGCGCCAGCGAGGCACCCTGCATGGGGAAAGACATCCATCCAGGCGATAGCGCCGGGCCGCATTGCTTCAACACCGCCAGGAATGATCCCATGCCGCTGCGGCCGATCTCCCGCAGTATCTCGCCGATCACCGGCTCCGCGTCGGACGCCGGGACGACGCATTGATATTGTTGAAAGCCGCGCCGCCCATACATGCGGTTCCAGTGCAACAGCTTGTCCAGCGGATAGAAGAACGGATCATATCCAACCAGCGAACGTCGCTCCCGCCTCCGCTGCCGGTGGTAATACAGGGAATTGAATCCCTTGAGCGTCAGCCCGTTCACCAGCGAAAAAGGCGGGTCCACGGGTATGGAGAGGCGTCCAGGCCTCGCTGGAAGCCGGTAACCGCGAGGGGCGTGGTCCCCGCTTATGTAATGGCCGCGTCCCATGGCGCGTCCGGTGGCCAGGCAGTCGATCCACGCGACGGTATATTCGTGGGCGGCATCGTGCTCCCGGCTGAGCGCGAAGAACTCGTCAAGCGCGCCGAACCGTATCGACCGCTGCGCAATCATGCCGGAACCGACGGGACGCAGCTGCAGCTCTACCGCCTGGATGATCCCGGTCAGACCCAGTCCGCCTATCGTCGCCGAGAAGAGATCGGCGTTTTGCTCAGGGGTACAGATCACCTGGCCGCGGTCGGTGCGCTCCAATACGATACGGCGGACGTGCTGGCCGAACGTACCCATGACGTGATGGTTCTTTCCGTGGACGTCGTTGGCGACGGCGCCACCCAATGTCACGAACTTGGTGCCGGGCGTGACCGGCGGGAACCAACCGCGCGGCAAGCCCAGGTCGATCAGTTCCGCCAGGGTGACGCCAGCCTGGGCGAACACCCTGCCGGTATTCCAGTCGGCTTCGATGAAATTGTCCAGGCCGCGCATGGCGATGACGCGATCGGACTCGGCCAGGCAGGAATCGCCGTAGCTGCGGCCACAGCCGTATGCCAGGGTGCGACCCACCGCGCCTTCGACGTGGCGCGCCAGCAGGGGCGCCACTTCCCAAGGCCAGGACGGCGCATCCGCGGCTTGCAGTCGCCGCGGATAACGCCCCCAGGACAAGCGGGCCGCCATCAGAAGCTCGCTGCCGCGAAGGACAACAGGAACAGGGCCCCGACCCATCGGCTTAGCCGGTCGCGGAAGGCGAAGACGATGGGATCGTCATGCATTTCGCCTCGGTGGGCCAGCAGCCAGACCCGGCTCAGCCAGAACAGCAACAGGGGGCAGGCCGCCCACATCCATTCCGGATGGCGATAGAGCTCCCAGTGGCTCGCATCGTTGATGTACAAGGCCAGGACCAGGACGGAGATATATCCCGCCGCGCCGCCCAGGGCGGCGAGCAGTTCGAAGTCGGAAGGGTAATAGCCGCGCCCCGCGGCCTTCTGCACGCGGCCCTCCAGGCGCGCGTCCCGCAATTCCGTGTAGCGCTTGACGAAGGCCAGGCTCAGGAAGACGAACATGCAGAACGCCAGGATCCAGAACGTGGGCGCGAGCGCCAGGGCAGCCGCGCCCGCGATCACACGCACGGTGTACAACATGGCCAAGGTGACCACGTCCAGCATCACGACCCGTTTCAACCGCAGGGAGTACGCCAGCGTCAGCACGTAATACACCGCTAGAACGGCAAGGAATTGCCACGGCAGCAGGATGGCCGCCATGACCGCCGCCCCTACCAGCAACAACGGCATGATGACCAATGCGTGCATGATGGGCATGGAGCCCGCAGCCAGCGGCCGGAAGCGCTTGCTGCGATGCAGCCGGTCATCCTGCAGGTCCAGCAGGTCGTTCAGCAGATAGACGCTGGAGGCGCAAAGGCTGAAGGCCAGGAACGCGACAGCTCCCGCCAGCAGCAATTGCACGTCGAAGACTTTGTGCGAAGCCACTAAGGGCACGAACACCAGAACATTCTTGGCCCACTGATGCACGCGCAGCGCCTTCGCGAGCACCTTGAAATAGCGCTGGCGATTATCGAAGACCTCGCCGACCGTGCCCAGCTTGCGCGCCGCATTCAATACACCGCTTCCCGCATTGGCAACGTGTATGCGAGAGGCCGCCTCCCATACTTTCAGGTCCGGCGTGGCATTGCCGACATACTCGAAACCGCGCGGACCATACCGTGCGACCAGCGCATCGCGCTTGTGGGACGCCGACAGATTCACACCGGTGTCTGTCCCCAATACCTCGTCGAACAAAGTCAGATGATCCGCGACACGCCGGGCAATGCGATGGTCGGATGCGGTGGCCAGCACCAGCTTCGCCCCTTCCCGACGCCGCGTGTGCAGCCATGACACCACGGCTTCGTTATAGGGCAGGCGGGTCGCGTCAGGCAGCACCGCGTCCGCCAGCCGCGTCTTGAAATAGGCCTTGCCTTTCAGCAGCCACCGAAACAGTGCAAACACCCGTAATGGATGCATGCGCAGGAACAGGAACAGGTTCTCGACCAGCATGTCAGTGAGAACCAGTGTCCCGTCGAGGTCCACAACGACATGGGCAGGCTTCTTCATTTCAGACATCATTCACCCGTGCAGCGAAGGAATGACCGGCGTGGCCGCAATCCTGGGCGGCCACGCATAGGAGAAATCCTCGTAGTCGCGGGTCAGGTTGGGGCTGTACGCGGGGTCGGCAGCCAGGATGCCGGGCCACGTGGATTTCATGTATTCCGATTCGGCCTTGAACCTGGCCTTTTTCTCGGGGGTATCTTCAAAGCCGCGCGTGACCGACTCATGGTGGTACAGCTCGGCATAGCCGGCGTAGACATTTCGATATCCCGCTTGACGAAGGCGTATGCAGAAGTCCACGTCGTTGAAGGCCACCGACAGTTTGTTTTCCTCCAGCCCGCCGACTTCCTGGTAAATCTGCTTGCGCACAAGCAGGCAGGCCGCGGTGACCGCGGACATTTCCTGTGTCAGGATCGCACGAAAGAAATACCCAGGATGATTGCGCGGGAAATGCTTGTGGCCATGACCGGCAATGCCGCCCAATCCCAAAATCACGCCGCCATGTTGCAGCAGGTTATTGGGATAAAGCAGTCGCGCGCCCACGGCGCCGATGCCGGGTTGCAGGGCCAGCGACACCATTTCCTCGAGCCAATCGGGCGAAATGACTTCGATATCGTTGTTCACCAGCGCGACGAACTCGCCGCGCGCCATGGCCACGGCCTGGTTGTTCAATGCCGAATAGTTGAAAGGCCTGTCGTCCCGCACAACGGTGACGCCATCGGTACGCGCCAGCTCGCCGAAATATCGCAGCGCCGCGGGATCGTCCGAACCGTTGTCCACCAGGATGATCTCGTAGTTCGTATACCGTGTCTTCTCGCGGATGCTGTCGATGCATTGCCGCACCAGAGCCTCGCCATTGCGAGTCGGGATGATCAGCGACACCAGCGGCAAAGCTTCCGGCAGCTCATAGTGGACCCGATAGTAGCCACGCGGTTGCAGCGTCGCGCGCGCCCGCACGCCGATGCGGCCCAGATGGTCGTTCAGCGCTTTTTCGCCCGCCACCAGCGCATAAGGCTTGGCATCCCCCGCCTGCGCGGTGCTGCTGGCATGGATGCGCCAATGATAGAGAACACGGGGAACGTGGATGATCTGCTCCGGCCGCAGCGTTTCCACATAGCGCAAGGCGAGATCGTAGTCCTGAGCGCCCTCGTAACCCAGACGGAAACCACCTAGAGCCTTCACCGCGGCGGTCCGATACGCGCCAAGATGGCTGATCAGGTTATAGGACAGGAATAATGTGTAGTTCCAGTCCGGCTTGAAGTGCGGCTCGCGCCGCTCATCCTTTTCCGTGATCTTGTCTTCGTCGGAATACACCAGTCCCGCGCCAGGATGCGTGGCGATGGCTTCGGCGATCCAGAACAGCGCGTGCTCGCTCAGAAGGTCGTCGTGATCGAACAGGCATATCCATTCGCCGCTTGCCAATTCCAGCGCGGAGTTGGACGCGGCGGAAATATGTCCATTGCGATCCCGGAACACGATCTTGATGCGTGCATCCTTGGCCCGGTATTGCTCCAACGTTTCGCGGATGCGTGGATCCCCGGACGCGTCATCCGCGATGCACAATTCCCAATCGGGATAGATCTGCTTGCGAACGGACTCTATCGCGGCCACCAACCACTTCGGGTCGGGGTTGTATACCGGCATCAGCACCGAAATGGTGGGCCGCAGGGGCATCTGCGCCACGGCAGCCGTCAAGGCCTGCCGCGTCTCGTCGGTCACGGTGTCATAACGCGCGACCCATTTTTCGTAGTTGTTCCTGTCCAGCGACGAACGACCGGACACGAGGGTGCTGATGAACGTCAGGCCTTGACGAATGCCAGCCACGCCGTCGCGGCGATACATGGCCCACGCCTTGCGCATGACATTGCGTGCACCTCCCAGTTGGCGCAGGCCGCGCCGCAACGACGTCACAAGCCGCAGTGGTTTGAGCAGCTTGTCCTTCCACGGATTGCCTGCTTGAGTCGCTCGGTTCATTCAAAGAGGTCGGCGTCGGCCAGCTTCAATCCCAGCTTGTCCTTGTCCGACAGCCGGACTTCGGCGCCCCGCAGCTGATCGAGAGGCCACTGGATGGACAACGAGGCGTCGTCCCATGCAATGGTGCGCTCCGCCTGCGGCGCGTAATAATCGGTCGTTTTGTACAGGAAGTCCGCTGTGTCGGACAGCACCAGGAACCCATGCGCGAATCCCTCAGGGATCCACAGCATTTTCTTGTTTTCCGCGCTGAGCGTTTCGCCGACCCATTGGCCGAAGGTGGGCGACGATTTGCGCACGTCGACCGCCACGTCATACACGGTGCCTATCACCGCTCGCACCAGCTTCCCCTGCGCCTGCGAAATTTGGTAGTGCAATCCCCTCAGGACACCCTGTACCGAACGGGAGTGGTTGTCCTGTACGAAATCGACATCGCGGCCGACAGCCTCGGCGAATTGCCGCCGATTGAAGCTTTCAAAAAAGAAACCGCGATCGTCGCCGAATACTCGCGGTTCGATGACCAGAACATCAGGGATGGCGGTGGGAGTGATCTTCACGTACGAACCTCGTTCTTCAACAGCCGCATAAGATATTGCCCGTAGCCGTTCTTTGCCAATGGCAGCGCAAGCTTTTCCAGCTGCGCCGCGTCGATGAAACCTTGGCGGTAGGCGATTTCCTCAGGGCACGCCACTTTCAGACCCTGGCGGTGTTCTATCGTTTCAATGAAATTGCTGGCCTCGATAAGGCTTTCATGTGTTCCGGTATCCAGCCAGGCATAGCCGCGGCCCATGATTTCCACGGACAGCTGGCCCCGCTCCAGATAGATACGATTGGCATCGGTGATCTCGAGTTCGCCGCGCGCGGACGGTTGGAGATTGGCCGCAATGTCGATGATCTGGCTGTCGTAGAAATACAGGCCGGTCACCGCGTAATTGGATTTGGGCTGCTTGGGCTTTTCTTCCAGCGACGTGGCCCGCCCCGAAGTGTCGAAATCGACCACGCCATAGCGCTCCGGATCGTGCACGTGATACGCAAACACCGTCGCGCCTTCATCGCGCTTCATGGCGCCTTCCAGCTGGACATGCAGGTCATGTCCATAAAAAATGTTGTCGCCCAGCACCAGTGCCGACGGTGCGCCGTCCAGGAAATCCTTGCCTATGATGAACGCCTGCGCCAGGCCGTCAGGACTGGGCTGCACGGCATATTGCAGATTGACGCCCCACTCGCTGCCGTCCCCCAGCAATTGCTGGAACCGGGGAGTGTCCTGCGGGGTGGAGATGATCAAAATGTCGCGCAGTCCCGCAAGCATCAATGTCGCGAGCGGGTAATAGATCATCGGCTTGTCATAGATAGGCAGCAACTGCTTGGACACAGCCTTCGTGACCGGATAGAGCCGGGTACCGGAGCCACCGGCGAGGATGATGCCTTTACGTTGTCGTTGGACGGTCATGGTTTGTTCTCGGAAATTTCAGCGATCATGCGCTCGACGCCCGACTGCCAGGCAGGCAGGGACACACCGAAGGCGCCACGCAACTTTGCTGTGTCCAGCCGTGAATTCAGGGGGCGGCGGGCTGCCGTCTTGTAGGCGCTGGTGGGCACCGGGGCGACCTTATCCGGCGTGGCCTTCAAATCGAAGCCGCGCGCCAGGGCGACGTTCAAGACCAGTCTGGCGTATTCATTCCAGGATGTCTCGCCAGCCGCCACCAGATGATAAAGACCGCAAAGAGCGGGGTCGCCAACCGCGCGAACCATGGCATGCGCCGTGACATCGGCGATCAGGTCCGCCCCGGTCGGCGCGCCCTTCTGGTCGTCGATGACCGACAAAGCGTCGCGCTCGCCCGCCAGCCGCAGCATGGTTTTGGCGAAATTGCCGCCACGCGCGGCATAGACCCAGCTGGTACGGAAGATCAGATGACGGCATCCCGCCGCCACGATGGCTTGCTCACCCTGGAGCTTGGTACGCCCATACACGCTGACCGGCCCGGTGGCATCGGTCTCGCTCCACGGCTTTGTTCCAGAGCCGTCGAAGACATAGTCGGTGGAATAATGCACGAGCAGCGCGCCCGATGCGGCGGCTTCGCGCGCGAGAACGCCTGGCGCCAGGCCATTCAGCAACTCCGCCTGTTCCACATCGGTTTCGGCTTTATCGACGGCCGTATAGGCAGCGGCATTGACGATGACGTCGGGCCGCACCGCGCGAACCGTCCGGGCCAGGCTGTCCAGATCGCACAGGTCGCCGCATAGCGTATGGCCGGCGGCGTCCATGGCTTCCCGCCCAAGGGCGACCAGTTCGCCCAACGGCGCCAGCGCCCGCTGCAGCTCCCAGCCGACCTGACCATTCTTGCCTAACAGCAGTATTCTCACTGTTCGCGGCCCGTGTAGTTCTTGTCCAGCCACTGCTGATACGCACCGCTCTGGACGTTGGCCGTCCAGCCGGTGTTCTCCAGATACCAGGCCACCGTTTTGCGGATGCCCGTTTCGAAGGTCTCCGCCGGTTTCCAGCCCAGCTCGCGTTCGATCTTTCCTGCGTCGATAGCATAGCGCCGGTCGTGTCCGGGGCGGTCGCGCACGAAGGTAATCTGTTCGGCGTAGGAGCGGCCGTCCGCGCGCGGACGCAACTCATCGAGTATCCCGCAGATCGTCTTGACGACGTCCAGGTTGGCCTTCTCGTTCCAGCCGCCTACGTTATAGGTCTCGCCAAGCTTGCCGCCGGCCAGCACGGTGCGGATGGCCGAGCAGTGGTCCTTGACGTAAAGCCAGTCGCGGATCTGTTGTCCGTCGCCGTAGATAGGCAGCGGCTTGCCGTTCACGGCATTCAGGATAACGAGCGGAATCAGTTTCTCGGGAAAATGATAGGGGCCGTAGTTATTGCTGCAATTCGTCGTCAGGACAGGCAGGCCATACGTGTGGTGCCATGCACGGACCAGATGGTCGGACGCGGCCTTGCTCGCCGAATAGGGACTGTTGGGTTCGTAGGCGTTGGTTTCCGCGAAAGGCGGGTCGGAGGCCTCCAGCGAGCCATAGACTTCATCCGTCGACACGTGCAGGAACCGGAAGGCGGCTTTTTCCGCTTCCGGCAGCGTCGACCAGTAGCCGCGCACGCTTTCAAGCAGGTTGAAGGTGCCGACGACATTGGTCTGGATGAACTCGCCCGGGCCGTCGATGGAGCGGTCGACGTGCGATTCCGCCGCGAAATTGACCACCGCGCGCGGTTTATGATCGCGCAGCAATTGGCCGATTATCTCGCGGTCGCCGATGTCGGCCTTGACGAAGGTATAACCCGGCCGGCCGGCCAGCGTGGCCAGGGTTTCGAGATTGCCCGCGTAGGTCAATTTATCGACATTGACCAGCGCTTCGTCCGTTTGCGCGAACCAATCCAGCACGTAATTTCCGCCGATAAAGCCCGCGCCACCTGTCACCAGTATCGTCATATCTATAGTTTCTTGAAAAAAGCGGCCACGATAAGACCGATATTGCCGGCAAGGGTTTGCCGGTACACGCCCGAACGCTTCAGCCCGACGAGGCGGCGTACGATACCACCGTGCCGGGATGCATCGAATTCCAGGAAGATCTGCTGCTGCGCGGCCGGCAATTGCGCCGTAATGCGGCGTATACCGGCCACATTGGCATCTATCCACCGTCGCAGTTGCCCTTGCATGAGCATGCGCAGGCGTAGCAGCCGCGCCGACAGCCCCTGATTGGAACCAATCAGGTTGCCGCCATGCTGACGATACAACAGGCTGGGCACCGGGTCATAGACGACCCGGCCGCCGGCCGCCGTGATCGCGAGATAGGTCCACCAGTCATGCGCGACCACGTCCACGTCCGGGCCGGCCGCCATCAGGACCCGCCTGCCCGCTGCGTTGAACACCATGGTGTTGCCGCCGCCCACATTCTGCACAAGTGCGTTCCGGAAATCCGGCTTTTGTGTAAAGAGAGGTGAAAGCCCCAGCGCTCCGCCCTGCTCGTCGACCAGTTCGGTGCGCGCGCAGTAGAGCGCGGGCCCTTGGACCGCCAGCGCCCGCAGCCCCGCGAGGCCGCGCGCCAGCTTTTCCGGCGCCCACACGTCGTCCTGGTCCGCGTACGCGAAATAATCGGCGTCGATCTCCGGCCGGCAGACCAGGGACAGGAAATTGGCCGCGAAGCCGCGTGAAGGGCCGCGCAGCACTTCCAGCCTGTCCGGCCCCCAATCCCGCCTATATTCCGAGAGGATTTTCAACGTGCCGTCACTGGATCCGTCGTCCGAAACCCACACCTTCCAGTCGATATGGGTCTGCGTCCGGATCGAATCGAGCTGCTCGCGCAGGAAGCGCTCCCCGTTGTAGGAACAGAGCAGGACGGCGACGTGGGCAGCGGCGGTTCCGGGCGCGATGGCGGGCCCATCCGTGACGACGCTGGAAGCGCTGATGGTGGCCGCGCTGCAGGGGGTCTCGATCAAGGCTCGTCCGCCTCTTTCTTCACCATCAGCCAACGCGGCGTGGCGAAACGAACCAGCGTCCGGTAAAGCATGATGTAGACAATGGAAAATGCCGCGACGAATCCCATCAGCACATATTGGTATTGCCAGAAAAGCACGGCCGGAATGACGGCGAGCGAGGACAATACCCATAGATAGGGAGAAGTCATCGCATTACGCTGGGTTTTATGGCGCGCCTCGGTCGAACCGACCGCCCAGCGCACCAGGCGCTTATAGACCAGCATATGCAGATGCACGCCATCCGGCATGCCGGGAGAACGGCCGCGCAGCCATCGCTTGCGATAAATCGAAAACAGGGTTTCAAACACGGGATAAATACACAGCAGCAGCGGAAACCACGCCGAAACATGCGGGTGCCGATACAGCAGCAATATGGATAATTAGCCTATCATGTAACCGATGAAATATGCCCCGCCATCGCCGAGGAAAATAAGGCCGCGCGGATAATTCCAAATCAGAAACCCGCCGATCGCGCCCATCATTCCGATCGACGCCACCACCAGAAGCCGGTCGCCAAGGTAAAAGGACACATAGGCCATGCCGGCGAGGATCATGATGGAAACCACCGCCGCCAGCCCGTTGTAGCCATCGATGATATTGATGGCGTTCGCCGCGCCGCCGACGGCGATGGCCGTGCACAGCAGCGAGACGAACCAGAATTGCAGCAGCCAATCGATGCCGATGATGTCCAGGCGCAGCACCGCGGCGTTCAACAGCCAGAAAGCCAGCGTGCCGGCCAACATGGCGAGCAGCAGGCGCCAGATGGCCCGCACGCGCTTGGTCAGGTCCTCCGCCAGCCCGCCCAGGAAGGCAGGCAGACTACAGAGCAACAGCAGGAGCAGGGGCTTCACCAGCGCCGGCTCGCGCCATCCGGCGGCGGCCGCCACCACCAGCATGCCGACCACCAGGGCGATGCCGCCCACGCGGGGCACCGGGCGGACGTGGTACTTCTGCACGCCCGTCAAATCCGTATCGCCGGTATAGCGCAAGTGCCAATGTCCGAGCCTGAGCGTCAAGAGCGTGAACGCGGCAGACGCGAGAAAGGCGATGGACACATAAAGCATCGAGTATTACCTACCCCTAGGACTCTTTTCCGGTTTTTAGGGTCGGCTGCACGAAACCATTTCGTGCGATCGGAAGACTATTCCGGCGCAGCTCATCGTTACCCCATTGATGGCGCAACGATTTTACTTCTTTTTCCAGCATGGCCTTTCCCGCCGCATGCTTTCCGTATGTCACTGAGTCAATACAAAAATTTAGCTGTAAACGCTTATTCATCGCGGCCGGCGCCGGGCTCCCCGGTCGGCGTGGAACACGGGCTAAATTTTTGTCACATCTGACGTATTTAGATATATCCCGTCGGCCCCAAGATCTCGGCGTCAGCGCAAGTTCAGTTGCAACCCGGCCCCCCGCTTGGTATTCCACCCCGTAGCCTTTCGCAGCAATCAGGTCCAGAATGATCCTCAGAAGGTCAAATATAAGGAGACAGCCATGCGCATTTCCGATGCTCAATGGATTCCTTCTACCCAGCATCAAACCTGGGAAGCGCTGACCGATTGCGCGGTCCTGCGCCAGTGCATACCCGGCTGCGTGGACGTCGAATGCCGGTCCCCGACGGAATATGCCTTCACCGTGCGCGCCAAGGTCGCCGGCCTGGGCGCCGACTACCAGGGCGAAGTCCTGCTTTCGGACGTGAACGCGCCGCACGGCTGTACCCTGGTCTTCGAAGGCAAGGGCAATGCCGCCGGCCTGGCGATCGGCACGGCCCAGGTGAACCTGACGCCCAAGGACCACGGAACCCGGCTTTCGTACACGCTGGCCGCGATGGCCGGCGGCAAGCTGGCCGAAGTGGGCGAAGGCACGCTGCTGAAAGCCGCCGAAAAAATCGTCCAGAAGTTCTTCCTGAACTTCATCGACCACATGGCGGCGCAGCCCCACGTGGCGCCGCCCCCGCCTCCCCCGCCGCCGGATCCGCACGGCCTGCGGAACTCGCGCTGGTCCTGGGCCGTCGTCACCGTGCTGATCCTCGCCTTCGTGGGCTACCACACCTTCTTCACTTAGGCGCCTGCCCCAGGCAGGAACCGGAGCGCGCCGCCCGGCGGAAGGTGTATGCTGCGTTCCCTCTCTGGCATACCCGCGTTGATCCATGCGCAGCCGTGACCTGACAGACCTGCTCGTATTGGCCGCCGTGTGGGGCGGCTCCTTCCTGTTCATGCGCATCGGGGTCCCGGAGTTCGGGCCGGCTCCGTTGATGGAGCTGCGGGTGGGACTGGCGGCGCTGGCGCTGCTGGCCGTGCTGGCGTGGCGCGGCGGAATACGGGCAATGTTGCGGCATTGGAAGCCGATACTCTGGGTCGGCGCCTTCAACGCCGCCCTGCCCTTCCTCCTGTATGGCTACGCGGCGCAACGGCTGGGCGCGGGCTTCCTTTCCGTATCGAATGCCGTGACGCCGATGTGGGGCGCGGTGATAGGCTGGATCTGGCTGCGCGACCGCCTGCCTGCCGGCAGGGTGGCGGGACTGGTCATCGGGTTCATGGGCATCGTGGTGCTGGTCTGGGACAAGTTCGATTTCAGTGATGGCGGAACGGGCCTGCCGGTGATCGCCGCCTTGTTGGCGCCGCTGTGCTACGGCGTGGCCGCCAACAGCACCAAGCGCTACCTGGCCGGTGTCGATGCGCTGAGCGGCGCGACCGGCAGCATGGTCAGCGCGGCCCTGCTGTTGATGCCGTTCGCGATCTGGACGTGGCCATCCCAGCCGGTTTCGGTTCAGGCCTGGGGTGCGACGATTACCCTGGCGCTGGTGTGCACGGCGATCGCCTACGTGATGTTTTTCCGGCTGATCGCCAGCGTCGGCCCGACCGCTGCCGTCAGCGTGACCTTCCTGGTTCCCGTGTTCGGGGTGCTGTGGGGCACGCTGCTGCTGGGCGAAACCGTGACCGCGACGATGCTGCTGGGCGCGGCGGTGATCCTGGTCGGCACGGCGCTGTCGCTGGGCCTGGTGGGACGACCCAGGACGGCGCGCGCGTAGACGAGCCGGCTTTCCCCCGCCGCTGCGCGTGCAGCAGGCCCGGGGAACGAGCGCCGACGAAGCAACGACGGCGCAGCGGCGCCAATGCCCGCTACACCCGCTCGAATATCCCCGCCGCCCCCATTCCGGTTCCCACGCACATCGTCACCATCCCGTACTTGGCCTGCCGCCGCCGCAGGCCATGCACGACGGTCGCGGCACGGATGGCGCCGGTGGCGCCCAGCGGGTGGCCCAGGGCGATCGCGCCGCCCAGCGGATTCACTTTTTCCGGGTCCAGTCCCAGATCGCCGATGACCGCCAGCGATTGCGCGGCGAAGGCTTCGTTCAGTTCGATCCAGTCGATATCCTGCTGGCTCAAGCCCGCCTGCTTCAGTACGGCCGGGATGGCCTCGCGCGGGCCGATGCCCATGAGCTCGGGCGCCACGCCGCGCACGGCGAAGGAGACGAAGCGCGCCAGCGGCGTCAGGCCGTGATCGCGCACGGCGCGCTCCGACGCCAGGATCAGCGCGCCGGCGCCATCGGAGGTCTGCGAGCTGTTGCCCGCGGTGACGCTGCCGCGCGCCGCGAACACGGGTGTCAGGCGTGCCAGGGCCTCGATGGAGGTATCCCGCCTTGGGCCCTCGTCGCGCAGGAATTCGCGTTGGGCGATGGCGATCTCGCCCGATTGCAGGTCGGCCTGGCGTGCGACGACGGGCACGGGCGTGATCTCGCCGTCGAATTCGCCGGCATCCTGCGCCGCGATGGCGCGCTGGTGTGACCGCAGGGCGAAGGCATCCTGGGCCTCGCGCGTGATCTTCCATTGCGTCGCCACACGTTCAGCGGTCAGGCCCATGCCGTAGGCGATGCCGACGTCTTCGTCGTTGGCGAAGATGCGCGGCGAGAACGAGGGAGCAACACCCATCATGGGCACCTGGCTGAGCGACTCGGTGCCGCCGGCGATGACGACGTCGGCTTCGCCGACGCGGATACGGTCGGCGGCCATGGCGATGGCGCTGAGACCGGACGCGCAGAAGCGGTTGACGGTGATGCCCGGTACGCGGTCCGGCAGGCCCGCGAGCAGCACGGCGATGCGCGCGACGTTCAGGCCTTGCGAGCCTTCCGGCCGCGCGCAGCCGATGATGGCGTCATCGATGGCGGCGGGGTCCAGCGTGGCGGCCTGGGCCAGCGCGGCGCGCAGGATGTCGGCCAGCAGTTCGTCCGGCCGGGTGTTGCGCAGCGCGCCCTTGGGCGCCTTGCCGACCGGCGATCGGGTGGCAGCGACGATGTAGCAGTCTTGCAAGGTTCGGGTCATGTCGGCTTTCCTTTCGTGTGCGGTGCCTGCAGTGGCCGCGGCAGCTGCGCGGCCAGCCTGTCGGCGGGCGGACGGCCCGCCGATGCGGGCATGGCTAATTCCGTACCGGCTTGCCGGTCTTCAGCATCCCCAGGATCCGCTCATGCGTGCGGGGATTGCCCAACAGGCGCAGGAAAGCGCGACGCTCCAGCGCCAGCATCCACGCTTCGTCCACCAGGGTGCCCGGATCGACGTCGCCGCCGCAGATGACGTGGGCGACCGTGCGCGCGAGCTCGTAGTCGTACTCGGAGATGAAGCCGCCGTCGCGCAGGTTGACGAGTTGGGCGGACAGGGTCGCGGCGCCATCCGTGCCCGCCACCGGGAACGGCGCATCCAGCGGCGGCCGCCAGCCCGTGTCGGCCAGGGCGGCGGCATGGCGGATGGCGGCGTACAGGAGTTCGTCTTCGTGCATGACGATGGGATCGGACTCGCGCAGATAACCGATCTGGCGCGCCTCCAGCGCCGAACGCGAAACCCGGGCGGTGGCGACGGCTTCGGCGAATTTCTGCAGGAAGGGCAGCAAGGGCATGTCCGGCGCAGTGGCGGCGCGCTGTTCGGCGGCGCGCCGCGCGCAGTAGGCGAGGCCGCCCGCGCCCGGCACCAGCCCGACGCCGATTTCCACCAGGCCGATATAGGTTTCAAGATGGGCCACGCGGGCCGCGGCATGAACCGCGATTTCGCAGCCGCCACCCAGCGCGAGCCCGGTCATGGCGACGACCGTGGGCACCAGGGCATGGCGGAAGCGTTGCGCCACGCGTTGCAGGTCGCGCTCCAGCGGCTCGATGGCGGCGGGACCGCCCTGCATGAAGGCCGGCAGCATGGCCTGGAGGTCGGCGCCCGCCGAAAACGGGGGCTGTGTCTGCCACACCACCAGGCCGCGGTAGCGCGCTTCCGCCAGATCGACGGCGCGCAGCAGCCCCTGGGTGACCGCGGGGCTGATGGTGTGCATCTTGGTCTTGAACGACGCGATCAGCACGTCGCGGTAGCCATGGCCCTCCACCAGGGTCCAGAGCCGGATCGCCTCGTTTTCGAAGACCGTGCGTCCAGGCGCCTGGTCCGGCTCGCCGACCAGGCGCGGCGGCACGAGCTGGCGCCGGTACACCGGGAGATCGTGCCGGGGCTCGAAAACGCCCGCGCGCGGATTCCAGGAGCCGCCGGCCGCATGGACGCCGCCGTCCTGCACCACCAGGCCGCCGTTGACCCATTCGGGCAGCGGCTCGGCCGACAGGGCCAGGCCGTGATCGATGTCTTCCTGTATCCACCCGGCCACGGTGGACCAGCCTGCGGCCTGCCAGACCTCGAAGGGTCCTTGCGCGTGGCCGAAGCCCCAGCGCATGGCGAAGTCGACATCGCGCGCGGTGTGGGCGATGTCGGCCAGATGGACCGCCGCGTAATGGAAGGTGTCGCGCAGCAGCGCCCACAGGAACTTGCCTTGCGGATGGGTCGATTCGCGCAAGGCGCGCAGGCGCCGCGCGGGATCGCGTTCCGCCAGCGCGGCGGCGACCGATGCATCCACAGCGCCGTCGGCCGGCACGTACCGCCGCGATGCCGGATCCAGGCGCAGGATGGCCTTGCCGTCCTTGCGATAGAAACCGGCGCCCGTCTTCTGGCCCAGCGCGCCCTGGTCGAGCAGGGCCGTCAACACCGGGGGCGTGGCGAACGCCGCTCGGAAGGGATCGTCCGGCAGGCCGGTCTGCATCGTGCGTATCACATGGGCCAGGGTATCCAGGCCCACCACGTCGGCGGTGCGGAAGGTGCCGGACTTGGCGCGGCCAAGCCGCGCGCCCGTCAGCTCATCGACGACGTCATAGCTCAGGCCATGGCGGTCGGCTTCGATCATGGCCGCCAGGATGCCGAACACGCCGATGCGATTGCCGATGAAATTGGGCGTGTCCCTGGCGCGCACGACACGCTTGCCCAGGTCCGACACCAGGAAGCTTTCCAGCCTGTCCAGCAGGCGGGACTCGGTGACCACGGCGGGGATCAGTTCGACCAGCGGCATGTAGCGCGGCGGGTTGAAGAAGTGCACGCCGCAGAAGCGCGGCCGCAGCGCCTCCGGCAGGGTCTCGGCCAGCGCGGCGATGGACAGCCCCGACGTATTGGTCGCCAGGATGGCATGCGGCGCCAGCGCGGGCGCGACGCGCTGGTAAAGATCGCGCTTCCAGTCCAGGCGTTCCGCGATGGCCTCGATCACCAGGTCGCATTCGCGCAGTCGCGCCAGATGCTCGTCGTAGTTGGCCGGCTCGATGTGCGCCGCCAGCTCGGGCACGGCCAGCGGCGCGGGATTCAGGCGCTGCAGGCCGGCGATCGCCTTGCGGGCGATGGCGCTGCGATCGCCGCCATCGGCGGGCAGGTCGAACAACACGACCGGGACGCCGGCGTTGACGCAGTGCGCCGCGATCTGCGCGCCCATGACGCCCGCGCCGAGCACCGCGATCCGCCGGATGCGTGCGGGGCCGTCGCCCTGGAGGTCGTTATGTCCGTTCGCGACGGAACGCGATGCGGACGGGATATCGCCAGCGGGGGTCATGGCCTGTGTCTCCTGCGGTGCCGGGCTCGCGCCGTCCGCCGCGGTATCGGCGGACGGCCAGATAGCATTGTGTCGGAACTCGCGATGGAGCGACACCCCGGCGATACATGCTGAACCAGACGGCCCGGCGTCGGCACCGGCCGCCCTGGCCTCAATACCGCGAGGACTGTCCCGTCAACGCCACGCCGATGCGCAGCATGGTGTATGCGGCGTTGTCCATCAGCCGCCGCAGCCAGCCGCGACCATGATGGTCGTTGGCGCGCACCAGCCGGCCGCCACGGGCGATCGCATGCTCCAGGCTGTCGTACAGCGCTCGCGCAAAGGCGGCATCGTCGACGACCACGTTCGCTTCGCGCGCCAGCAGCAGGCTGAAGGGATCCAGGTTGGACGAGCCCACGGTCGCGACGTCGTCGATCACCGCCACCTTGGCATGCAGGTAGCTGGGCATGTATTCGTAGATTTCTATCCTGGCGTTCAGCAGGTCGGCATACAGCACGTGCGTCGCGTAGTACTGCAGGCGGTACTCGACCTTGCCCTGCAGCAGCAGGCGCACGCGCACGCCACGCGCGGCGGCACGCTTGAGCGCGCGGCGGAAACGCAGGCCCGGGAAGAAATAGGCGTTGGCGATCAGGATTTCGCGTTGAGCGCGGTTGATGCCATACAGATAGGCCCGTTCGAACGTCTGCCGCCAGCGCAGGTTGTCGCGCAGGACGAAGGCCGCGCGCAGGCCGCCGCGCGCCTGGCCGGACGCCGTGCCCAGCGCCTCGTCCGGCGGCGGCCCGTACAGGCGGCGCAGCCGGCGCGTTTCGCGGGCCCGTTCGCCGCGGCGCAGCGCGGCGGGACTCAGGCGTATCCAAAGCAGGTCCTGTGCGTGGACCGCATGCGCGACCAGCGGCCCGCGCACTTCCACGGCGTAATCGAAACGCGGATTGGCGGCGATCCCGTCAGCGGGCTCCAGATCGTCGTAATCGTCGACGATGTTGATGCCGCCGACGAAGGCGACCCGCCCGTCGATCACGGTCACCTTGCGATGCAGCCGCCGGAGCCTGCTGCGCGAGAACAGCAGCCTTTGCGGCCAGCCCGGTTCGGGCCGGAAGATGCGGCATTGCGCGCCCGCGTCGATCAGGCGGCGCCGGACCTCGTCCACCCACTCCCAGCTGCCGAAGCCGTCGATGACCACGCGCACCTTCACGCCGCGCGCGCAGGCGCGCGCCAGCGCGTCCAGCACCCGCCGCGCCGTGCGATCCAGCGTGAAGATATAGGTTTCCAGATGCACGGTCGTGCGGGCGGCATCGATGGCGTCGCATAGCGCGGGAAAGAATTCCGCGCCGTTCTCCAGCAGCCGGATGGCGTTGCCATCGGACCAATGCAAGCGCAGCGGCTTGGGTCTCACGGCAATTCGAGCTCCGCGAGCAGGGGCGAATGATCGGACAGCTTGGCCCAGGCGCGCCCGCGCAGCACGCGCGCGCTGCGCACGCCGAAACCCCGCTGGTAGATGCGATCCAGGCGGAACCAGGGAAACACCGCGGGGAAGGTGCGCGGCGGCCGCACGATGCGCAGGTTGCCGTCCATGGTCAGCTGGTTGTTGCGTTCCAGCATGGCCAGGCTGTTGGGCACGCCGCGCAGCACATTGCTCAAGCGGCGCATGCCTTCGCGCAGGCGCGGGCCTTCGCCGCCGACCAGCCTGGGCGCGTGGGAGAACACTTCATAGACACCCAGGCGTTGCACGAACAGCGGCGCCAGGCGATCGTTCCAGTCATTGAAGTCGCCCGCGATCAGCATCGGGGCGCCCGCCGGCACCGTGCGGTCGATGCGATCCACCAGGGCCTGGATCTGCCGCGAACGGCTGCCGGCGAACAGGCCCAGGTGGACGACGAAGCAATGCACCTCGCGATTGCCCACGCCAATCGTGGCGTGCAGCAGGCCGCGCTGTTCCAGCCGGTGATCCGAGATATCCTGGTTTTCGTGCTCCAGGATGGGATAGCGCGACAGCAGCGCATTGCCATGGTCGGTATGATCGCGCACCGCGTTGCGGCCGTAGCACATCTCCATGTGCAGCGCGGCCGCCAGCGACATGTGCTGGGCGTCCAGCACGCCACGGTGTTCGTTGCGGCCCTGGACTTCCTGCAGGAAGACCAGGTCCGGGCGCAATCCGTACAGGCCCAGGCGCAGCTCTTTCAGGGAGTCCCGCGCGCCCAGCGCGGAACGGCCCTTGTGGATGTTGTAGCTGACGATGCGCAGGACGGACATGGCGCCGGCTTATCGCACGGGTTACTTCACTTCCGCGTTGCGCAGACGGATATGCAGCTCGCGCAGCTGCTTTTCGTCCACGGGCGAAGGGGCCTGCGTGAGCAGGTCCTGGGCACGCTGCGTCTTGGGGAAGGCGATCACGTCGCGGATCGACTCGGCGCCGCTCATCATGGTGACGATGCGGTCCAGGCCGAAGGCGATGCCGCCGTGCGGAGGCGCGCCGTACTGCAGCGCGTCCAGCAGGAAGCCGAACTTCTGGCGGGCTTCCTCGGCGTTGATCTTCAGCGCGCGGAACACCTTGCTCTGCACTTCCTCGCGGTGGATACGGACCGAGCCGCCGCCGATTTCCCAGCCGTTCAGCACCATGTCGTACGCCTTGGCGTAGGCCTTGCTGGGATCGGTTTCGAGGAAGTCCTCGTGGCCGTCCTTGGGGCTGGTGAAGGGGTGGTGGGCGGCGGTGTAGCGGCCTTCTTCCTCGTCGTATTCGAACATGGGGAAGTCGATGACCCACAGCGGGCGCCAGCCGGGCGTGAAGAGGCCCGAGGTCTTGCCGAATTCGCTGTGGCCGATCTTGACGCGCAGCGCCCCGATGGAATCGTTGACGACCTTTTCCTTGTCGGCGCCGAAGAAAATGATGTCGCCGTCCTGGGCGCCGGTGCGCTTGATCAGCTCGGCCAGCGCCGCGTCGTGGATATTCTTGACGATGGGCGACTGCAGGCCGTCACGGCCCTTGGCGGCTTCGTTGACCTTGATCCAGGCCAGGCCCTTCGCACCGTAGATGCCGACGAACTGGGTGTAGCTGTCGATCTCGCTGCGCGACAGCGAACCGCCGCCGGGCACGCGCAGGGCCACCACGCGGCTGCCCGGCGTGGCCGCGGCCGACGCGAACACCTTGAAGTCGACGTCGCGCATGATGTCGCTGATGTCGGTGAATTCCAGCGACACGCGCAGGTCGGGCTTGTCCGAACCGTAGCGGCGCATGGCTTCCGTCCAGGTCATGCTGGGGAAAGGCTGCGGCAGGTCGACGTTCTGCACGACCTTGAAGACGTGGTGGATCATGCTTTCGAAGATCGCGCGGATCTCCACTTCGTTCAGGAACGAAGTTTCGCAATCGATCTGGGTGAATTCCGGCTGGCGGTCGGCGCGCAGGTCTTCGTCGCGGAAGCACTTGGTGATCTGGTAGTAGCGGTCGAAGCCCGACACCATCAGCATCTGCTTGAACAGCTGCGGCGACTGCGGCAGCGCGAAGAACTGGCCGGCGTTGACGCGCGACGGCACCAGGTAATCGCGCGCGCCTTCCGGCGTGCTCTTGGTCAGCATGGGCGTTTCGATATCGATGAAGCCCAGGGAATCCAGGAATTTGCGCACTTCGATGGAAACGCGATAGCGCAGCATCAGGTTGCGCTGCATCTGCGGGCGGCGCAGGTCCAGCACGCGATGCGTCAGGCGCGTGGTTTCCGACAGGTTGTCGTCGTCCAGCTGGAAAGGCGGCGTGACGGAAGGATTGAGGATTTCCACTTCCTTGCACAGCACTTCGATTTCGCCGGACGCCAGTTCCGGATTGGCGGTGCCTTCCGGCCGCGGGCGCACCAGGCCGGTGACGCGGATGCAGAACTCATTGCGCAAGCGTTCGGCCGTGGCGAAGGCGGCGTTGTCGGGGTCGAAAACGATCTGCGCCAGGCCGGCGCGGTCGCGCAGGTCGATGAAGATGACCCCGCCGTGGTCGCGGCGGCGGTTTACCCAGCCGTACAGGGTAACGGTTTGACCGAGGTGGTCGCGGCAAACCTGGCCGGTGTAGCAGGTACGCATTGCGGGATGACTCCGTTTCTACTTTGTTGGGGCGCCTTGGAGCGTCACGATAATGGATCGAAGGGCGGGCCGCATGCCCGCCCGGATTCTGTTCAGGGGGCGTCCTCTCCGCGCTGGCGGACGCCGGGCGCGGTGGGGATTTCGATGGGCTGCTCGGGGACCACCGGCGGGGGCGGCGCCACCACCCCCATGGACACGACGTACTTCAGGGCGGAGTCCACGCTCATGTGCAGATCGACGACCTCGGCGCGCGGCATCATCAGGAAGAAGCCGGACGTCGGGTTGGGCGTGGTGGGAACGTAGACGCTGACGTGGTCGCCGGGCAGGTGCGTGGCGACCTCGCCGCTGGGAATCCCCGTCAGGAAGGCGATGGTCCAGGATCCGTGGCGAGGATATTGCACCAGCACGGCCTGGCGGAACGCCTGTCCATTCGGCGCCAGCACGGTATCGCTGACCTGCTTGACCGAGTTGTAGATGGAACGCACCAGCGGGATGCGGCCCAGCAGCTTTTCCCACTGGTCCAGCATGGTGCGGCCCAGCAGGTTGGCGGCGAAGACGCCCGTCAGCAGGACCACCAGGATGACCAGCAGGAAGCGGAACCCGGGGATGTCGACGCCGAACAGCGACTCCGCCGACAGGAAGCCGGGAACGAAGCCTTCCAGCGTGGCGATGAGTACGCCCAGCACCCACACGGTGATCACCAGCGGGACCCAGATGAGCAGGCCCGTGATGAAGTACTTCTTGAAGATGCGCATCGCCATGACGGGGGCGTCAGGTAGCCGAGGTGGACGGTGCGGCAGGCGCGGCCGCCGGCGCGGCAGGCGCCGCGTCAGCCGGCTTGGCGCCACCGCCGTCGGCGCTGGTGTCGCCCTTGGCATCCGCCTTGGCGTCCGTCTTGGCGCCGCCCGAGGAGGCCGCGGCCGAGCCGCCGCTGTTGTTGTTGCGGAAATCGGTGACGTACCATCCCGAGCCCTTGAGCTGGAAGCCGGCGGCGGTCACCTGCTTGGAAAAGGTGCTGGCGCCGCATTCCGGGCATACCGTCAGCGGTGCGTCGGAGATCTTCTGCAGTACGTCCTTGGCATGGCCGCAGCTGCTGCATTTGTAAGCGTAGATAGGCATTCAATCCACTCCCTGGCCCGCCGGCACGAGACAACCCGCCCGAGGGCGCCGCGTCGGCACGTGTTCGTGGGACAGGCGGCGCGACAGGAGCGGGGCCGGCAAAAATACGGGAAAGTCTTGAATTTTAGCGGGTTTTTGCCCAAGGCCCGTGACCGCGATCACGCCGCGGTCACGAGGCCGGCCCCGCCTGCTGTCCGGCCTCGCGGTCAGACAGGTAACAGGAACATCCCCGCCGCCACCAGCGTCGGCAGCAGGGCCGCCAGGAAAAGCCGCCCCGCGGCGATGCTGCCGTCGGGAAAGTGGTTCTTCAGGATGGCGAAGCCGGCCGGATTGGGCGCATTGGCGATGACGGTCAGTCCGCCCCCCGTCACCGCACCCGCCACCAGCATGTAGCGCCAGGTCTCATTGGTGCCCTGCACCAGCGACCCCAGGTAGGTCAGGGCCGCATTGTCGGTGATCGCCGTCAGGGCGGTGGCGCCCCAGAAGAGCAGCGCCGGCGACAGGTTGCCCAGCAGGTCCTGCAGCCACCATTGCTGCAGACCGCCCAGCACGACCAGCCCGGCCAGGAAGAAGCCGACCATCAGGCCTTGATTGATCATCAGCGGGTTCTGGTGACGCTTGTAGGCCTCGGTGAAACCGATGAACAGCATCATCAGGCCCATGAAGATCGCCGGATGGTGGGCGTTGAGCACGACGAGCACCAGGAAGACCAGATGGATGGCGATTACCGGCAGCGGGACGGGCGCCCGCCCGCCATCGCGCGCCGCCGCATCCTGACCCTGGCCGACTTCGCGCAGGACGCCGCGGCACACGAAGGTCAGCACGCCCGCGTTGATGAATACCGCCAGGGCCGCCCGCCAGCCGAAATGCGTGGCCATGTGGGCAGCATCCCAGCCGAAGGTGGATGCCACCATCAGGACCGGCGGCGCGGCATAGGAGGTCAGCACCCCGCCGATCGACACGTTGACGAACAACACGCCCAGCGTCAGGTATTTGAAGCCAGCCCGCCCGCTGACCCGGAAATAGGCGTCGCGCAGCAGGATGGCCGCCAGCGTCATGGCGGCGGGCTCGGTGATGAACGACCCCGCCAGCGGCACGATCGAGAGCACCACCAGGTAGGTGCTGAGTTCGTTGCGGATCGGCAGGACGCGCGCGATGAATCGCACCACGGCATCGACGAACTCGAGGATGGGACGGCTGGCGGCGATGACCATGATCACGAACACGAACAGCGGTTCCGTGAAGTTGCGCGTGTCCATGTATTCGATGGCTTCGTCGCCGCCCGCCAGCAGGGCCATGCTGACGATCAGGACGAAGGCCCAGACGCCGAACACCGCTTCCACCTCGGCCAGCATGTGCCAGACGCCGGCGTGCGGGCCGTTGCGATGCGCCAGGCGGGCGAAGAACGGGACGGAAAACGTGTGCAGGACGGCGATGGCGAACAGCAGCGTCGCGATCGCTTCGATCAAATTGGGCATGGGCTGCGCTGACTCCTTGCTGAAGCAGCGCAGACTATACAGAACTCCCGGCGCGATGCGCCATGGCGAGGCGACATCGCAAGCCCCCGCCATCCCGGTGCGGGGCCTGAGCCCTGGCCAGCAGGCACCGCATGTTGACCGGCCGCGACGTGGCCCGTATCGTTCCTGACCACCGACACCCAAGCCGACCAGACCCCGTATGACGGTGCTGAGATCCCTGCTGTTCGCCCCCGCCAACCACCCGCGCCGCGTGGAAAAGGCCCTGACGCTGCAGACTGACGCAGTGATCCTGGACCTGGAGGATGCCTGCGCGGTATCCGAAAAAGTCGCCAGCCGCGCCAAGGTCAGCGACGCCATGGCCTTGCCGCGCAGCTGCCTGGCCTATGTCCGCGTGAATCCGCTCGCCACCGAATTCGCCTACGGCGATCTGGTCGAGACCGTGCGCCCCGGATTGGACGGGGTGGTCTTGCCCAAGGTGGAATCGGCCGCGGAGCTGCTGACCGCGGACTGGCTGATCCGCCAGATGGAGCGCGAGCGCGGCATGCCCGACGGCGGCGTGGACCTGATCCCCATCATCGAAACCGCGCGCGGACTGGCCTGCCTGCCGGAAATCCTGGCAGCCACGCCGCGCGTGAAGCGCGCCGCTTTCGGGGCGGGCGACTTTACGCTGGACCTGGACCTGATCTGGACGCGCGACGAAAGCGAGCTGAACGCCTATCGCGCCCGGATGGTGCTGCAGTCGCGGGCGGCGGGCATCGAAGCGCCGCTGGATACCGTGTGGATGAACCTGCAGGATCCGGAAGGCTGCGCGGGGTCCGCACGCAAGGCACGCGAACTGGGCTTCCAGGGCAAGCTGTGCATCCATCCGGACCAGCTGCCGGCGGTCAACGCCGCCTTCACACCCAGCGCCGCGCAGATCGAGCGCGCGCGCCGCGTGCTGGAAGCCTTCGCGCAGGCCGAGGCGCAGGGCTCCTCGGCCATCCAGCTGGACGGCCAGTTCATCGACTACCCGATCGTCCATGCCGCGCGGCGCGTCATGGCGGTGGCCGCGAAGATCCCGCCGGAATGAAGCCGGGCCGGCCAGCGCATGCTGGCCGGCCCGGTGGCGCATCGCCCCCGCGGACGGCGCCGGTCACCCGGCGATTTCCAGGTGATGACCCGCCGATCGCCGTGAAATTACCAGCTGTACCGGTAACCCACCTGCCCGAACACGCCCCTGCGCTCTTCACCGCCCAGGTTCTTCGCCAGCTTGATGGTGGCGTAGAGCTGGCCGCCCTTGCCGACCGCCTCGTTGATGCCGAAACCGACTTCACCCCAGGTGCGTCCGAAGCTCGAGCGCACCGAGGTATCGCCCACGGTGACCGCGCGCGCCGGGATGAAGTCATGCAGCACGTCGAAGGTCATGTAGGGCGTACCCGATCCGGCGCCATCGTCCGTCTTCAGGTTGGGCGCGAACAGGCGGAAACCCAGGCGGCCGCGCAAGGCATTGCTGCTGTTGCCCGAAACGCGCGAGATACCGTCGTCGAAGCTGTCCAGCTTCAGGTACTGGTACACCAACTGCGCCTGCGGTTCGATGGACAGCTTGGGCATCAGCGCGAAGGGCTTGCCGACTTCCTGCGACAGCGCGATGCCGACGCCGTTCTGGTTGCCGCTGTTCCCGTACACGTCGTCGTACTTGTTCCGGTAGTGCGTGACCTGCGCCACCGAATCCCAGTAGCTGCCATCGCGCCAGTACTTGGTGTAGTAGCCGCCCAGGCTCTGCGCCTGCGTCGTCGCGCTGCCCGCCTTGTCCGACAGCGTGGCGTTCAGGTCGCGCTTGCCGTCCTTGAAGTCGGAATCGGTCACGCCCAGTGTCGCCGTCACGCCGGCGTGGGTGCTGCCGCCTTCCTCGGATTGCGACAGGGTCCAATCCTTGCCGAACTGCATGAAGAAGGTGTGCTGGTTCACCGAGAAGCGGCCCGAATCGGCGTTCAGGCCATCGCCGCCTATGCGCCCCCAGAAGCCGTCCTTGTTGCCCTTCTGGTTCTGCTCCGTGGCGTAGACGTCGCCCACCCGCTCGTGCAGGCGGCCCAGCATCGCGAAGCCGTAGTCCAGGTTCAGCGCCGGCATCAACGCGTATCCCGCGACGGCGGGACGATAGGCGACCGGCCCCGTCGGCGTGGGATCGCTCGGCGACGTCGGCCCGCCCAGCGTGGAACGCAGGAAGTAATCGTCCGCGCTGGCGCTGCCGCCGCGATACAGCAGGTACTCGTGCGCGCCAGCCTGCACCGGCGCGGCCAGGCTGAACGCGCCCGGCGCGGTCGTGCCGCCATTGGTCACCGCCACCACGTTGATGCCGTCCCCGGTGGTGCGCGCGCCCCCGCCCCCGGTGTTGTTGATACGCAGCGCGGTGGTGCCCGTGGCCGTGCCGCCGTTGATGACCAGGCGATCCGACGGCGCACCGTCGCCGGCCACATAGGTGTTCAGCGCGATGGCGCCGCCATTGCCGCTGTAGCTGCTGGCCGTGACGGTCTTGTAGCTGGCCGCCTGCGTGGGATCGCCGACAGGCGCCTGGTAGGCGATGGTGCCCGCATTCGACAAGGCCGCGGTTTCCGAGCTGCCCGTGACGTTCCAGACGCTGCTCGAATCGATGCTGACGGCCAGTGGATCGATGCGGCCGGTCAGGGTCGTGCCATTGCGCAGGACCACCGAGCCGCTGCTGCTGGCATCGGCGATCAGGTCGCCGTTCAGCGACACGCCCTGCGCATCGAGGTTGACCACGCTGGCGTTCGTCAGGTTCAGCAAGGTGCCGGTCGATGCCGTGATCACGGTCCCCGGGCGCACGCTGATGTCGGCGCGCGCGCCGGTCACCTCGATCGCATTGCCGGCCTGCGCATTGAACGTGCCGCCATTGAGCACGATGTTCGAGACGTTGCCGGTCGCGGCGGTATCGGTCACGGCGATGGCGGCCGTGCCGCCCTGCACGGTGCTGTTGTTCAGCGTGACCGTGCCGCCCGCATTGGCCAGGACGCCGGGACCGCTTGCGCTGCGCATCACCGTCCCGTTGGCCGTGGCGGCGCCCGCCGGTCCTTCGACCTGCAAGGCCGCGGCGTTCGCGCCGCTGGCCAGGATGGACCCGCCCATCAAGGCGGCGGTCGCGCCGCTGTCCAGCATGATGCCCGAGGCCAGATCGCCGGCCGTGGTCACGGTGGCGTTCGTCAGCTGCAGCGTGCCCGCGCTGCTGATGTGGATGCCCGCTGCCCCGGCGCCCGTGGTGGCGATACTGCCGCCATTGACCACGACGTCGCCGTTGGCGCCGGACGAGCTGATACCGGCCGCGCCCGAGCCGCTGGTCGTGATGCTGGTGTCGGTCAGCGCGATGACGCCGCCGGCGGCCTGGTTGTCCAGCGCGATGCCCGTACCCGAAACCGTGATGCTGCCGGCCGTGCCGACCACGCTGCCGCCGACCGCGCTGGGATCCAGCAGGATGCCGTCGGCCGAACCGCTCGCCAGGATGGCGCCCGTGCCGGAGAAGGCCACCGACGCGCCCGCCCCGGTCAGGTGTACCGCGGCGGTGCCGTCATCGGCGCGTATCACGCCGTTGTTGACCAGGCTGGCATTGGCGCCCTGCACCAGCGCGCCGTCGCCATGCGCGACCTGGATGGTCGCGTTGTTCTGCACGGTGCCCTGCGCGCCGACCACCACGCCGGTGGAAGACCGGCCGGTGAAGGCGATGGTGCTGTTGTTGACCAGCGTGCCCTGGTTGCGCGCGACGAAACCGACGACGCCGTCGGACGACGACTGGATGGCCGCGTTGTTGACCAGCGTGGTGGGCACCGCATCGCCCGCGGCCGCGCCGGTGATGTCGTGGCCCTGGCCATCGACGATGCCGGCCGTCGCGCCCGCGTTCGACAGCATGATGGTCGTCCCGGCGTCGATCGTGCCGGCGGCGCCGCCTTCGTTGACGATGGCGACCGCGCCGCCCGCGCCGCCGGCCGCTCCGCTCACGCGCCAGGTCGAGTTGCCCGTCGACAGCGTGGTGCCCTTCCCGGTAGCGACCACGCCGCGCGCATCCTTGCCGGCGACCGTGATGTCGAACGCGCCCGCCGTGGATCCGCCGGTGAAAGCCGCGCCGTCACCGACGCGGAACAGCGTCGAACGCTCGGTATCCACGGTCATCGTGGTGGCCGACACGTTGATCGCCGACCCGGCGCCGGACGCATAGAAGCCGATCTGGTCGGTGCCGCCGACGAAGCGCGGCACCGCGCCCGCCGCGACGTTGACCGTGCCGCCGTTCTGGGCGAACACGCCGATGGCGCCCACGCCGCCCAGGTTGACCGCGCCGCTCACCGAGGCCACGCCCTGCGCGCCGTCCACCCAGACGCCGAAGTTGCGCGTGCCGCTGGCAGGGTCGGCATTGCCGTTGACGTTGATCGTGCCCGTCGATTCGGCGTTCGCCGCGATGCCCGGATCGGCGTTCACCATGACGCCGATGCCGTTGACGCCATTGACATTGATCGTGCCGGCATTGCGCACGATGGCGTTGGTGCCGGCGGCGCCGTTGTCGTCGGCGAGCATGCCGATGTTCGACAGCGGGACGCCGCCCGCCGCGCCGTTGATGTCGATCGTGCCGTTGTTCTGCAGGAGCGACGTGACCGGCGCAGTGGAAAACATGGCCACCGCGTTCTGCGCCTGCGAACCGATCACGATATGGCCGTCATTGATGGCGGTATCGCCCGTATCCATGATGCGTACGCCATAGGTCGGCCCGGCGATTTCCACATCCGCCACGGCGTCGGTGGTGGCGTACTGCGCGGCGCGGCCGATATACAGCGTGCCGCCGGCCGTGTTGGTGAAGGTGCTGCCGCCGCGGACATTCACACCCACCACGGTCGCCGTGTAGTCGGGATTCACGCCGATATTGATGGAGCCGTTGTTGGTGCCCGCCGCGCCGTTGGCCAGCCCGATGCCCGTGGTGGTATAGCCGTTGAAGCTCATGCCCGACACGTTGACCACGCCGTTGTTCACTACAGTGGTGCCCTGGCCCGAAGCCACGATGCCGGAGCCGGTGTAATAGAACAGGTCGTCGGTCGCGGTGCTGGCCTTGTCGCCGACCAGATACCCCGCGGATACCACGCCGTTGGCGGCGTTGATGAAGTGCGAACCGCTTTCGACTCGGGCCACCTGCTGGATGACATTGCCCGACAGGATGCCGTGGTTGGTGATCGTGGCGCCGTTGGTAGCCTTGACCGCGCCCGAGGCGCGCTCCATGTCCAGCTGCGCGCCGGCGGCGATGGTCGCGCTGCCGCGCGCGCCGTTGGCCAGGATGGCGTAGCGGTCGCCGTTGGGCACACGGGTCAGGTCGCCATCGGACGTGTTGGTCGTGTAGGTGACCGGCGTATCGACGGTGTTGAAGGCCTGTGCGAAAGCCGTGTCGTAGGCGTACTGCGAGGTGATGACGCCGTTTTTCAGCGCGTCGACCAGCACGTTGTTGTACGCCGCCAGTTCCGCGGCGTTGGTGACGGAATAGGTGGCGCCATTGAAATTCACCGTGCCGGCATAGGTGGTCACGGGCACGTACACCGTCAGGCGGCCGTTGGCGTCCGGCGTGGGCAGGCCCGGATCGATGCCCATGTCGATGGCATTGCGCGATTGCCAGACGACGCGGCTGTTGGCGTTGCCGCTGCCGTCGGCCGACGTCAGGTAGGTCTGCTTGGACACCATCAGGATGGCGTTGGACGATGGCGAGCCCGTCGGCGTGGCGCCCAGGTTCACGTTCAGGGTACCGCCGCTGTTTTCGACCCGGCCCAGCGAGGCCTTGTAGTACATGTCGCCGTTGACGTCCTCGAACTGGTTGACCGGCGTGGCCAGGTTCGACTGGTCGGCCAGGGACGCCGAGTCGAAGGTCCGGAACACGACGTTGGCGCCGGTGGCGGGATTGCGCGCGCTGATGGCGACGTTCTGCGGCCCGGTGACCAGCGCGCTGGAATCGAAGGTGCCGGAGACCACGTTGACCGTATTGGCGGGCACCGTGGTGTTGCCGTTGTAGCCGGTGCCGACCACCGACGTGCCGCGCAACGTGACGGTCTGGCCGTGATTGACCACGGCTTCGCCGACGCCCTCGTTGCTGACCGGGGGGTTGTAGTCGGCGATGGTGCAATGGCCGCCGACCGGCCCGGATTGATCCGCCGTGCCGGTCTTGCAGCTGGACGCCGCCGACAGGCCGGGCGTGAGCATGCCTGCCGCCAGCAGCGACAGGAAGGGAATGACGGCGCGCGCCGTCAATGCGCGGGTCGCGCGGCTGGAAGACGTCGACGCCGATTTGGCGTGTCCACGGGCGACTTCCGACGTGACGATGAATTGCTGCCTGGCCGAGTTCCAGACCGTCTTATGGAACAGATTCATTTTTACGGGCCTACCATGTCTCGTATGGTTGAGGACCTCCGCTTGGCGTAGTACGGCACAAGCGGAAGCGTTGGCCCATGATTCGGTCGAATCGTCTCGTAACCAATTGACGATTCGGTCTACGGCGTACAGGCGTCATGAAGGTGGCTGACCGAAGGCCGCCACGCCGTGGGTGTAGGGATGGATGAATGCCGCGGGGGGCGCCCCCTATGGCAACGCCGCCGCCACATGGCCGATTAAGCGGGTGGTCAAGGCAAACGGACTAGGACAAAGGCCATGCGGCCTACGTCCGTCCTAGTCAAACCGGTGGGAGGTCCTGCGATCGGCTTTGCGTCGCGCCCACGCCACGGCATGCCGCCCAGGCGGCCTTTGCCGCTACACCGCCGCCATCGCCGGCGATTCCTCGGCCGGGACGGACGATGCCAGCCGCGATGCGCGGCGGTCTTCCAGGATCATCCGCGCGCCCTTCTCGGCGATCATGACGGTGGGCGAATTGGTATTGCCCGACGTGATCGTGGGCATGATGGACGCGTCGATGACCCGCAATCCGTCGATGCCGTGCACGCGCAGCCGCGCATCCACGACGGCATGCCGGTCCACGCCCATCCGGCAGGTGCCGACGGGGTGGAAGATCGTGGTGCCGATATCGCCGGCGGCGCGCGCCAGGTCCTCGTCGCTTTCCAGGTGCGGGCCGGGGCGGTATTCCTCGGGCTGGTAATCGGCCAGCGCGGGTTGCGCCACGATGCGGCGCGTCAGCCTTACGCTCTGCACCGCCACGCGACGGTCCTCGTCGGTGGACAGGTAGTTGCACAGGATCTGGGGATGATCCGCCGCGTCAGGCGTGGCGATGCGCACGTGGCCGCGGCTGGTGGGCCGCAGATTGCACACCGACGCGGTGAAGGCCGGAAAGGCATGCAGCGGCTCGCCGAATTTTTCCAGCGACAGCGGCTGCACGTGGTATTGCACGTTGGCGCGCGCATGCTCGGGCCCGGACCGCGCGAAGGCGCCCAGCTGCGACGGCGCCATGGTCAGCGGGCCCCGCTTCATGAACAGGTACTGCAGCCCCATCATGCCCTTGCCCCACAGGGTGCCGGCGATGGCGTTCAGCGTCTTCGCGCCGGTGACCTTGTAGATCAGGCGCAGTTGCAGGTGGTCCTGCAGATTGCCGCCCACGCCGGGCAGATCGTGCAGCACCGGCACGCCGTGCGATTGCAGCCACGCGCCGGGCCCGATGCCGGACACCTGCAGCAGCTGCGCCGAGCCGATGGCGCCGGCGGACAGGATGACCTCCCCGCGCGCGCGTGCCAGCTGTTCGCCGCCCGTGGCGCCGCGAAAGCGCACACCGGCCGCGCGGCGGCCGTCGAACGCCAGGCGCGTGACGCGCGCGCCGGTGACGATGCGCAGGTTGCGCCGCTTGAGTATCGGCTTCAGGAACGCGCTGGAGGCATTCCAGCGCACGCCGCGCCGCTGGTTGACGTCGAAGTAATCGCAGCCTTCGTTATCGCCGCGGTTGAAGTCGTCGATGGACGGAATGCCCGCCTGCGCGGCGGCCTGGCGGAAAGCGTCGAGCAGGCCCCAGGACAGGCGCTGGCGTTCCACCCGCCATTCGCCGCCCTTGCCGTGATAGGGCCCGTCATCGCCGTGATAGTCCTCGGTCTGCTTGAACACCGGCAACACGTCTTCCCAGCTCCAGCCGGGATTGCCGGCCGCGGCCCAGCCGTCGTAGTCCTGGCGCTGGCCGCGCATGTAGATCATCCCGTTGATGGACGAACTGCCGCCCAGCACACGCCCGCGCGGATAGCCCAGGTCGCGGCCGTTCAGGCCTGGGTCCGGCTGGGTGCGGTAGCACCAGTCGGTGCGCGGATTGCCGATGCAGTACAGATAGCCCACGGGTATGTGGATCCAGTGCCAGTTGTCCGGGCCGCCGGCCTCCAGCAGCAGGACCCGTACATCCGGATCGGCGGACAGGCGGTTGGCCAGCAGGCAGCCGGCCGAGCCGGCGCCCACGATGATGTAGTCGAAGTCCAGGCCGTCGGCGCCGCCCGTGCGTGCCGTATCGCCGATGCGCGCGGTCGCCCGAGCCGACACTCCTTCGCCTGTCGCCATCGCCATGGCTGTCTCCATATTGCTTATCGGCCATGGCCCCCGCGCGTCGCGCGAGGACCAGGACGCTTGTTTTTCGCCGCCCCGCCGTCATGCCGGCAAACGGGGCGGTCCACTGGCGTTTTAGATCACTTGCCTGCCGAGGGCAAGGCCGCGACGGCGGCCGCGAGCGCCGCGCGCAGTTCGGCGCCCGGCGCCGTCATGGGCGCGCGCGGCGTGTCCTCGCATCCATGCAGGGACGCCAGCACCGCCTTCAGCGGTCCGGGGTTGGGGTGCGCGTACAGCAGCCGGATCAGCGGCGCCAGCGCATGGAAGATGGCGCGCGCGTCCGCCCAGCGGCCCGCGTCGGCGGCATCGAACATCGCCACGTACAGATCCGGCCTGACGTGCGCCGTCGCGATGATGGCGCCGGCTCCGCCCAACGCCAGGGTGGTCAGTGCCTGCAGGTCTTCGCCCGCCATGACGGCCAGGCGGCCATCGGCGATCAGGGCGATGGTCTTGTCCAGCGATCCGCCGCAGTCCTTGATGGCGACGATATTGGGATGCGCGGCCAGCGCCAGCAGCGTGGCGGTTTCCAGCGTCGCCCCGGTCCGGTAGGGAATGTCGTACAGCACCAGGGGCGCGCGCGCGGCGTCGGCCAGCGCTTCGAACCATGTACGCAACCCGTCCTGCGCCGGCCTGACGTAGGCGGGCGCGGACGCCAGGACGCCCGCCAGCGGCCGCGCGGAGAATTCGCGGATGCGGTCGACGGCGTGGTTCAGATGGTTGCCGGACAGGCCCATCGCCACGGGCAGGCCGGCGGCTTCGTCCAGGATGGTGTCGAGCACCAGCAGCTGTTCGCGCGCGTCCAGCGCGGCGGCCTCGCCGGTGCTGCCGCAGGCCACCAGGCCGTGCACGCCGGCGGCGCGGTAATGACGCACCAGGCGGCGCAGCGCGGCCTGGTCGACTTCACCGTGCTTGAAAGGCGTGACCAGCGGGATCCAGATGCCGCGGAAAGTTGTGGAAGGTTCGTGGGCAGGGCTGGGGGTTTCCATATCGACTCCAATGAACGACCGTGGGCGGTCCGCTGGAAGCGCGCCGGATACGTATGGATCGGTATGGAGTGAAGTAGGCCTCCGCCCTGCCGCTGTTCCGTCGCTCTTCTGACGGAACAGCTGCTCCGGTCAGGTGAGCGGCTGTTTTTTGACGCCGGGCCGTCCCAAGTCAAAAAGCCCCCTCGGGGGGCAGCAAGCCGGTTTCACCGGCGCGGCGTGGGGGCATTTCCCGGCTTTGGCGATGTGCGCGCGGGCTTGCGCCATGCCAGGAGCATGGGCAGTAGTGTGCGGGATAGGGAAGGCGCGCGTAGCCATGAGCGGGATCATACCCTGCCTTATGCCCGCAGGCTGTCCAGGAATACCTGGCACAGCGCCTCCATGCCGACGCGATCCTCGTCGTCGAAACGACCAGGCACCGGGCTGTCGACGTCCCACACGCCGATCAGCTGGCCATCCCGCACCAGCGGCACGACGATTTCCGATCGGGATGCCGCGTCGCAGGCGATGTGGCCGGGAAAGGCATGCACGTCCGGCACGACCTGGGTGCGCCGCTGGCTCGCGGCCGCGCCGCAGACGCCGCGGTCCAGCGCGATCCGCACGCAGGCGGGCTTGCCCTGGAATGGCCCGACCACCAGTTCCTTGCCGTCGTAGAAATAGAAGCCCGCCCAGTTCAGCTCCGACAGCGACTGGTAGACCAGCGCGGAGAAATTGGCGGCGTTGGCGATACGGTCGTACTCGCCGGCCAACAGCCCGCGCGCCTGGTCGACCAGTTCGGCATAGTGTTCGGACTTGCTGGCGGCGGTGGATGGCGCGGCGGTAAACATGGCGTTGGCTCCGGGATCGCCCCCCGCGTCGCCCCTTGAAAACGGGGACACTGCCGGGACGTGCGCATTTGGGCACAATCCACGGACGCGGGCCGGGCATCCTCGCAAAAAGTGGGAGAATACCGCTTTGCCGTCCCTCTTACCCGCCGCCTGATCCCCCGTCCTGGTTTTGCGCCCGGATGCCGTTCCGGCCCGGGCCCGGCTCGGCCTTCGCGCGGCCCATCCGTCGGCCGCTTTCCACCCGTTCTTTGATGCCACCTTCCATGGACAAGCCTTTCGAACCCGAATGCACCTTTTCTGAACGCGCCCTGCAGCTGACCAGTTCGGCCATCCGCGAGATCCTCAAAGTCACCGAGCGGCCGGACGTCATCTCTTTCGCGGGCGGCCTGCCGGCCCCCAGCGGCTTCCCGGTGGAAGTCGTACGCGAAGCGTTCGACAAGGTACTGGTTTCGAATGGCCGCTCCGCGCTGCAGTACGGCCCGACCGAAGGCTACAGCCCCTTGCGGGCCTGGGTCGCCGACGACCTGAACCGCAACGGCGCGCACGTCACGCCCGAGCAGATCCTGATCGTCTCCGGCTCGCAGCAGGCGCTGGACCTGCTGGGCAAGGTGCTGATCGACAAGGACAGCAAGGTCATGGTGGAAACGCCCAGCTACCTGGGCGCGCTGCAATCCTTCAGCCTGTACCAGCCGCGCTACGAATCCGTGGCTTCGGACGAAGGCGGCCTGATTCCCGAAGCGCTGACGCCGGCGACCGCCCGCGGCGCGCGTTTCCTGTACGCCTTGCCGAACTTCCAGAACCCCACCGGCCGCACGCTGACGCGCCATCGCCGCGAAGCCCTGGTGCAGCAGGCCGCCCGCCTGAACCTGCCGGTGGTGGAAGACGATCCCTACGGCGAACTGCGCTACGCCGGCGAACATCAGCCCAGCCTGCTGTCGCTGGGCGGCGAAGCCGGCGCCCATGTCATCCGCATGGGCTCGTTTTCCAAGGTGCTGGCGCCCGGCCTGCGCCTGGGCTACATCGCGGCGTCGCGCGCGCTGATCGACAAGATGGTGCAGGCCAAGCAGGCCACCGACCTGCACACGTCCACGCTGACGCAGATGGCGGTGTACGAAATCGTCAAGGACGGCTTCCTGGCCAAGCACCTGCCCACCGTGCGCGAACTCTATCGCCAGCAGTGCGGCTACATGCTGGACGCCCTGCAGCAGGAATTCCCCGCCGCGGCGACCTGGACCCGTCCGGAAGGCGGCATGTTCATCTGGGTCACGCTGCCCGAAGGCATCGACACGGCGCAATTGCTGCAACAGGCCATCGCCGAAAAAGTCGCCTTCGTGCCCGGCCAGCCCTTCTATGCCAACACGCCGTCGCCGCGCAATACGCTGCGGCTCAGCTTCGTCACCGTGCCGGAAGAGAAAATCCGCAGCGGCATGGCCACGCTGGGCCGCCTGATCAAGGCGCAATTGGGCTGAGGCCGGCGGCATGTCCACGCAGCAAGCGCGGCGCGGCCCCGACGGCGCCATCGACCTGAACGACATCGAGTTCGACGACTGGGTGGCCCGTTGGCTGCCCCGCTCGTGGGGGCCGTACGCGCGGCTGTGCCGCCTGGACCGGCCCATCGGCACCTGGCTGACCCTGCTGCCCGCGCTCGCCGCGCTGGCCCAGGCGGCGGGCGGCTGGCCCGAACCCTGGCGCGTCGTGGTCTTTTCGCTGGGCGCGCTGCTGATGCGCGGCATCGGCTGCACCATCAACGACATTTTCGATCGCGACATCGACAAGCACGTCGAACGCACGCGCTACCGGCCGCTGACCAGCGGCCAGCTGACGCTGCGGCAGGCCCTCTGGTTCCTGTTCGCGCAGCTGGCCGTGTGCGCGTCGCTGTTGCTGGCCATCAATCCCATGAGCCGCTGGCTGGCGGTCGCGCTGCTGCCCATCGTGGTCATCTATCCCCTGTGCAAGCGCATCACCTACTGGCCGCAGGCGGTGCTGGGCGTGTGCTTCAACTGGGGCATGCTGATGGCCTGGTCGGACACGCGCAACGAAGTCCCCCTGGGCGCGATCGCGGTGTATATCGGCACCATCCTGTGGCAGATCGGCTACGACACCATCTATGCGTACATCGACGTGCGCGACGACCGGCGGCTCGGCCTGCATTCCACCGCGTTGCGCTTCGGCGCGGCGGGCAAGGCCTGGATCGGCGGCTTCTACGCCGCCACGCTGGCGCTGTGGGCCTGGGGGGGTTATGCCATCGGCATGGGCTGGCCCTATGCGGTCGGCATGGTGCTGATCGGCATCCACCTGGCCTGGCAGCTGCGCAGGCTCGACCTGGACCGGCCCGAACTCGGCCTGGGATTGTTCCGCGCCAATCTGTGGGTAGGCGTGATGCTGGTGGCCGCCTCCGTGTTCGGCGGCCTGGCGGGCTGAACGCCTACTGGATCCGCCGTATCGTCGGCGGCTGCCACAAGCCCTCGATGGCGTCCTGCCCCGGCTGGTACAGGCGCATGACCAGCGTGAAACGGCCGCTCTGCGGCGCGGGCAGCCAGTTGCGGACCTGCTCGCCGGTCGGCTGCGCGTACTGCACATAGGCCGTCAGGACACCGCCCTGCCCGGGCGTCAACGGATGGCGGGTGCCCATCGCATACACGTTCACCTGATTGTCGTACAGCTCGCGGCGGTCGTTGTACAGCGTCATCGACCACAGCACGTCGGCCGGCGGCAACTGGCCACGGTCGAAGCGCACTTCGTACCGGAAACTGCCGTCCAGCGGACGCCCGTCCGAATCCGCGTGCGCGCGCAGCACGATCTCGTCCTCCGGCAAGGCCACCGCGCCCTGCGCACGCGCGGCCCGCGCGCGCAGGGCGTAATCCGTCCCGTAGCTGCCCAGGCGCCGGTCAGGCATGCGCCACGCGTCGCCGCCGCGCGGGCGCGGTTGGACGGGCGAACGCACGCTGGCCTGTCCGCGCTGCACGCCGGCCTCCACCGCCGCCTGCAGATTGGCAGGCAGGCTGGCCCAGTCGAAACGCTGCCCCGGAACCAGGCCCAGCCGCGCCATGCGCTGCAACATGGGCCCGTCGCCCGCGTGCGGCGGATAGCGCGAGACCAGTTCGGCAAAGGCCGCGAAGTAGGCCTGCGGCTTCATCTCCGCGACCTGGTCGACCGGCGCGCGCCGCGACAGCGCCACGTCGAATTGGCCGTCCGGCGGTACGGTCTTCTTGCCCCAGCGCGACAAGGGTGTCGCGTCCAGCGCCATCTGGAAACCCTGTGCGCCCCCCAGGTCGCGCACGCCGCCATAGGCGATGCGCACGCGCAGCAGGCCTGCCGCCGTGGGCGCGCGGATGATTTCGGCCGGCTTGGGCAGCTTGCCATGCCAATCGGGCGCGACGATGGCGTACACGCGCGCGCCGTCCTGCACGGTGCGGCTGCCCGGGGCGGCGAAGGCATCGGCCCACATGTCCGTCAGCGTGATGGCGTAGTAGCGCCCGCGCGCATCGGGCACGTCGATCAGCAGCGGTTCCCGCGACACGTCGAACCACAGCTGCGACCACAGCGTGTCCAGGTCGGGGTAAGGCAGCCCGTGCAGCAGCGGCTCCGCGGCGCGGCTCATATGCGCGAATCGGTTGACCGGCGCGCCGGCGCCCAGGGACGTGTCGGGCGCCTGCACATTCGTCTGCACGCGTCGCGCGACGTCCATCAGGACCATGGGATAGGCATAGACATAGGCGTCGGCCGCGATCTCGCGCGCCTGGTTGGCATCCATCGGCGGCGCCGCCATGGCCGGCGTGATCTCCAACCCCGTCACCAACCCCAGCGCCGCCCCCAGCGCCAGCTGGCCCATGCAGCCAGGAATCGCGGCGCCCGCGATGCGGCCGACCCCCGCCTGAAGAAGACGCTGGAAGAACTTCCGTAGCGACATACCTGCTCCGATACCGACCCGCATGGGCACACGGCAGGTCCCGCCCACGCCCGAGCCCGCCTGCGCCATCCTAGTCCGTCCGGCCATCCTTTCGAATCGGCGAAAGGCGCGAATAACGCCTTAGTCCACGGTGCGTTCGCGCGGGCGGCCGGCGGCCTGCATTCCGCCGCCGCAGCCGATAGAATGCGCCCTATAGGTGCATGCCGCGGGGCAATGCGCCGCCACGTTCATCCACTCTCAGGCACGCCCATGTATCCCACCGTCACCGACGGCGAGCAAGCGCCGCGCAAGCCCATCACCCTCGCCACCCTGTCCGCCATGCACCAGCGCGGCGAAAAAATCGCCATGCTGACCTGCTATGACGCCAGCTTCGCGGCGCTGCTGGACCGCAGCGGCGTGGACATCCTGCTGATCGGCGATTCGCTGGGCAACGTGGTGCAGGGACAATCGTCGACCCTGCCCGTGACGTTGGAGCAGATGATCTACCACACCGAATGCGTCGTGCGCGGCAACAAGACGGCGTGGGTGCTGGCGGACATGCCCTGGGGCAGCTATCACGAATCGGCCGCGCAGGCCTACGCCAGCGCGGCCCGCCTGATGGCGGCCGGCGCGCAGATGGTCAAGGTCGAAGGCATGGACGGCCGTACGCCGTGGATGTCGGATATCGTGGCCTGCCTGACCGAACGCGGCATACCGGTGTGCGCGCACATGGGCCTGACGCCGCAGTTCGTGCACGCGCTGGGCGGCTACCGGGTGCAGGGCAAGGACGAGGCAGGCGCGGCCTACCTGAAGCAGCAGGCGCGCGTCATGCGCGACGCGGGCGCCAGCATGCTGCTGTACGAGATGGTGCCTGCCGCGCTCGCCGCCGAGATCACCGCGGACGTGAACATCCCGACGATAGGCATAGGCGCGGGTCCCGGATGTACCGGGCAGGTGCTGGTGCTGCACGACATGCTGAACGTCTTCCCGGGCCGCAAGGCGCGCTTCGTGCGCAACTTCATGGAAGGCGCGGGCAGCATCCAGGAAGCCGTCCAGGCCTACGTGCGCGCCGTCAAGGACGGCAGCTTCCCGGCGCAGGAACACTCGTACTGACGGTCACACCGTGTAGTTGAGCGCCAGCCGCCCGCCATCGATGTAAAGCGTCTCGCCCGTGATGTAGCTGGACGCGTTGCTCAGCAGATAGGCCACGGCGTCGGCGACTTCCGCCGGTTCGCCCAGGCGGCGCATCGGCGTGCGGCTCATCAGCCGCGCCCGCGTGGCTTCGTCGGCCAGCACGGCCTTGCTCGCCAGCTCGGTGGCGATGGTACCCGGGCCGACCGCATTGACCCGTATGCCGTGGTCGACCAGCGCCAGCGCCATGACGCGCGTCAGCTGCGCCAGCCCGCCCTTGCTGGCGTTATAGGAAGCGATGGTCGGGATCGCCATGACGGCGTTGACCGAGCTCATGTGGACGATGGCGCCGCCGCCCTGCTCCACCATCAGGCGCGCCACGGCCTGGCCGACCAGGAAGGCGCCTTTCAGGTTCACGTCCAGCACGGCGTCCCAATCGTCTTCCGTGATGTCCAGGAAGCTGCACGGGCGCACGATGCCGGCGTTGCTGACCAGTTGATCGATGCGGCCGTAAGCCGCGCGCGTGGCGGCCACGGCGGCATCGACGGACGCCTTGCTGGCGACGTCGCAGCGCACGTAGCCGACGCGCGCGCCGTCGCGCGACAGCGTTTCCGCCAGGGCCTGGCCCGGCGCATCGGCCACGTCCCAGATGGCGACCGCGGCGCCGGCCCGCGCCAGGCGACGCACGCAGGCTTCGCCTATGCCTTGGGACCCGCCGGTCACGACGGCGACCTTGCCTTGGAAATCGAAAGTGGTGTCGCTCACTGGGCGGGTCTCCTGTGCGTATCGTGGCGGGGGGCGTGGCGGTTGCGTGGCGGGTGTCCCGTCAACGCTCGACCGTGCGGTTCCAGCGCGCATTGAAGGCGGCGCGCGTGGCGTTAATGGTGTCCCAGTCCAGCACCTTGGCGGTTTCCATATACGTCTGGAACTGCTTCAGCGTGTCCTGGTTGGCGGGATCGGCCTGCACCTTGCGGTTGGACGGGAAGTGGCCGCCGTAGCGCAAGGCGTTTTCCTGCGCCTGCGGCGACAGCAGGTACAGCGCCAGCTTCTGCGCCAGATCCGGTTCGCTGTTCTTGGCGATCACGCATTCTCCCACCATCAGGATGACCGAGCCTTCCTTGGGCTGCGCGTATTCCACCGGGATGTCGCGTTTCTTAAGGCGCGCGATGGCGGTGGGCGTCAGCGGAAAGATGGCCGCTTCGTCCGACTGGATCATTTCCGCGACCTTGGCGGAATTGGGGATGTACTCGAGCACGTTGGGGCCTATCGTGCTGCTCCACTTGGCGAAGCCGGGATCCGTATGCTGGTCGTCGCCGCCTTCGATGCGGTTGAACATCAGGAAGGCGTGCAGCCCGAAGGTGCTGTTCGACGCCGACTGGAACACCACCTTGCCCTTGAACTTGGGATCGGCCAGGTCCATCCACGAGGTCGGCGCGGCCCAGCCGTTCTTCTTGAACAGGCGGGTGTTGTAGCCCAGTCCGGTCATGCCCATGTCGATGCCGGCGGCCATGCCGTCCTTCATGACGGCGGTGGGATAGAGATCCTTCAACACGGGATCGTCGCGCAGCTTCTCGCACAATCCCATGGACGCCGCGCGCGCCATCACGCCGTCGTCCAGGAACATGACGTGCATCTGCGGCGAGTCCTTGTAGGCCTGCGCCTTGGCCAGGATTTCCGTGGAAGTGCCCGGCACCACCACGATCTTGACGTTGTTGGCCTTTTCGAAATCCGGGAACACGTGCTGAGTGAAGGCGCGCTCCATATCGCCGCCGTTCATGCCCACGTACAGGGTCTTCTGCTGCGCCCAGGCGCCGGCCGGCACGATGGACAGCGCGGCCACCAGGGCGGCGCCCGCCAGCCGCAGGGCGCGTGATTGGGTATCTCGATTGCGGTTGCTCATGTCGACTCCAGCTCTTGCCCATGGCCTGTATGCAGACGAAGCGCGGCCGCATGAGCATCGGCAGCGTATCGGTCGATGCGGAATGCATCGATGGGAATTGCGGTGCGGCCGGTCGCGGCCAGGTCGGCCAGGACTTCGCCCGCCGCCGGGCCGACCTGGAAGCCGGCGCCGGAGAATCCGAAGGCGTGGAACAGCCCCGGCGTGGTAACGCTGGGGCCCAGCACGGGATTGTGGTCGGGCATGTTGCCTTCCACTCCGGACCAGAAACGGATGATGTGGGCGCCGTGCAAGGGCGGCAGCAGCGCCGCCGCCTTGGCCAGCAGCGTGCCGATCTGCGCGCGGCCCGGGCGCGCGTAGTCCGGGCTGGACGACACGCCGCGGCCGCCGCCGATCACGCAGTTGCCGCGATCGACCTGGCGCGCGTAGATGCCGCCGCCCTGCACGCCCAGGCTGGCTGTCATGAAACGCGGCAGGGGCTCGGTGACCATCATCAACGGGTGGATGGAGGTTTCCGGCACCGGCTCGCCGAAGCGCGCGGCGAAACCGCCGGCCCAGGCGCCGGCGCAGTTCAGCAACACGCGGGCGCGGATGTCGAGGGTGGCGGCGGGGCCGGCGGCATCGGCGGCCGCGGTGGCGGTCGCAGTCGAAGTCGCAGTCGCAGTCGAAGTCGCGATGGCGGACAGCGCGGACGACACGAATGACGCTGAGGGCGCGCAGCGCAGGATGAACCCGTCGCCGTCGCGCGCCGCGTCCACGACGCGCAGCTGTTCGCGCACGTCGGCGCCGGCGTGGCGCGCGGCCTGGGCGAAGGCCGGCGACACCAGCCGCGGATTGGCATGGCCGTCTTCCGCGCAGAACGAGCCGCCGACCACGCCACGGCCCAGCCAGCCGAAGCGGCGATCCAGCGCGGCACGGTCCAGCATCTCCAGATGCATGCCGAAACCGCGCGTGGCGGCACGATACCGTTCGAGCTCGGCCATGTCGGCGTCGGTGTACGCCAGTTTCAGATGGCCGCAGCGCTGGTACTCGCCGTCCGTGCCGATCAGGCCGGGCAGGTCCGCCCAGAGTTCGTGCGCGCGCTGCGTCAGCGGCATCTGCGCCAGCGAACGGCCCTGGCGGCGCACGCCGCCGTAGTTGACGCCGCTGGCCTTGGCGCCGCAGGCGCCCGCGTCCAGCAAGATTACCGGCACGCCGCGCCGTCGCAGGAACAGCGCCGCGCTGGCGCCGACGATGCCGCCGCCGATGATGGCGACTTCGGTTCGCAGCGCCTGCATCAGCGTCCCCCGCCTGACAGCGCGGAATCCGGCGCTTCCCGCGCGTCCAGCGAAAACAGCTGGATCGGTATGGGCTTGACGGGAGGCTGGGCGCGCAGCCAGCCCACCTGCGGCAGCGCGACGCCGCTGGCGCGCGCCAGCACTTCGGCCGCGGCCGCGCCGCACATGCGGCCCTGGCAGCGGCCCATGCCGACGCGCGTCAGCGCCTTGCCGCGATTCAATTCGCGCGTGCCCTCGATATGCGCCGACGCGCGCAACGCGCCGACGGTGATTTCCTCGCAACGGCACAGGACGACGTCGTCGTCCAGCGACGCGGCCCAGTCGGCGGGGAAAGGAAACGCCCGTTCCAGCGTATCGCGCACACGCTCCTGTCGCGCCAGCTTGCGCCGCAGCACCTTGGCGCGCGCGGCGTCCACGGACATGCCCAGGTCGGCCAGCAGCGCCAGGGCAGCGCGCTCGCCCGCCAATTCGGCGGCGTCCGCGCCGGCGATGCCCGCACCATCGCCCGCCAGGTAGATGCCCGGAACGGAAGCGCGTCCCGCCGTGTCCTTGACCGGCAACCACGCTCTATCACGTTCGTGATAATCGAAGCGGCAGCCCGCCACCGATGCCAGCTGGGTTTCCGACCGCAGGCCCAGGCCATAGGCCAGCGCGTCGCAGGCGATGCGCAGCGGCTTGCCGCCGTCGCCTTCGCCCTGCCGGCACACCAGGCCGGAGATACGCTCGTAGCCGATGGCATGGTCCGGCCGCACGCCGCTGTACATGGGTATGCCGTGAAGGCGCAGCCAGCCCATGGTGTACACGCCCTTGGCCGCCAGGCCGGGGGCGAGCAGCATGCCGGGGAGGCTGGACAGGCGAGCCGCGGTGGTGGCGGTGTCGAGCACGGCGGCCACCTGGGCCCCCGCCTTGGCGTATTGATACGCCACCAGGTACAGCAACGGGCCCGTGCCCATGAACGCCACGCGCTGGCCCACGCCGCAGCCCTGGAATTTCAAGGCGACCTGCGCGCCGCCCAGGGTGTAGACGCCGGGCAGGGTCCATCCCGGGAAGGGCAGCACGCGGTCCGTGGCGCCGGTGGCCAGGATCAGGTGGCTGTAGGCGATGGTCTCGTTGCTGCCGTCGCGCAGCACGTCCAGCACGCCGTCCTCGCAATTCCATACCAGCGCGCCAGGGCGGTAGTCGATGGCCGGCATCAGGTCGCGCATCGTCGCGTGCAGCCGCGCCGCCTTGCGGTGCTCGAAGCCGTACAGCTCCCGGCCGGAACGCTGGAAGCCGGCGGGCGGCTGGCGATAGATCTGGCCGCCGGCACGCTGGGCTTCGTCCAGCACGATGGGGCGCAGGCCTGCCTTGACCAGGGCCTGGGCGGCGCGTATGCCGGCCGGGCCGGCGCCGACGATGACGGGGCGCGGTTCAGGCGGAGCGGCCGGGTTCATGGCGGTCCTCCTTGTGTGCGTTCGACAGCAGCCGCATGCCGGCCGCGATGAACGTGGTGCAGGCGCGCAGGCGGGTGCCGTCTTCGAGACGCATCCAGCAATCCTGGCAGGCGCCCATCATGCAGAAACCGGCGCGCGGGGCGCCGCTGAATTCGGTTTCGCGCACATGGTCGGCGTGCGTCAGGACGGCGGTCAGCACGGTGTCGCCTTCCAGCGCCCGCAGCGGGCGGCCGTCCAGCATGAAGTCCACCGGCGCGCGATCCCGCTCGGCCAGCCGGGTCAGCAGGGCTTGCGATGGCGTGGCGTTCATCGCTGCCCCACCAGGACGCGGTCCAGGCCGTAGACGCGGTCCAGCAGCAGCATGGCGACGGCGGTCAGCGCGATGACGGTGGCCGATACGGCGGCCATCATGGGATCGATGGACTCGGTCGCGTACATGTACATGCGCACGGGCAAGGTGATGGTGGAAGGCGCGGTGATGAACACCGACATGGTGAGCTCGTCGAAACTGTTGATGAAGGCCAGCAGCCAGCCGCCGAAGACGCCGGGGATGATCAGCGGCAACGTGACGCGGAAGAACACCGTGGCGCGGCTGGCGCTGAGCGACAGCGCCGCATGCTCGACGGAGCGGTCGAAGCCGGTCAACGAACCGACCAGCAGGCGCAGCACGTACGGCGTGACGACGACGACGTGGCTGGCCACCAGCCAGGTGAAGCTGCCGGCGCTGCCGATCAGGGCGAAGAAGCGCATCAGCGCGACGCCCAGCACCAGGTGGGGAATCATCAGCGGCGACAGCAGCAGGCCGTTCAGGAGGTCGCGACCCGGAAACTTGTAGCGCGTGATGGCGCTGGCGGCCGGCAGCGCCAGGCACACCGCCAGCGTGGCCGACAGCGTCGCCAGCAGCAGGCTGTTGCGGAAGGACTGCATGAAATCCGAATGCGCGAACAGCGCGCGGAACCAGCGCAGCGAGAAATCGTGGATCGGGATGCTCAGGGTCGACGCGGGCGTGAAGGCGACCAGGCAGACGACGACCAGCGGCGCCAGCACGAAGGCCACGACCAGGGCATTGAAGGCGAGCGCCAGGGGACCGTTCTTCAGCATGTGTTATCCCAGGCTGCGGCGATAGGACCGCTCGATGACGCGGTTGTAGGCCATCATGATGATGATGTTCGCGACCAGCAGCAGGATCGCCAGGGTGGCGCCCAGCGGCCAGTTCAGTTCGGTCAGGAACTCGTCGTAGACGATGGTGGCCACCATCTTCAGCCGGCGGCCGCCCAGCAGCGCGGGGATGGCGAAGGAGCTGGCGCTCAGGCCGAACACGATCAGGCTGCCGGACAGCACGCCCGGCATGCATTGCGGCAGCACCACGCGCAGCATGGTCTGCAGGCGGGAGGCGTTCAGGGAATACGCGGCATGCTCGACCGAAGGGTCCAGCTTCTGCAGCGACGTCCAGACGGGGATGATCATGAAGGGCAGCATGATGTGCACCAGGCCGATGACGATGGCCGTGGGCGTGTACAGCAGCGGTCCCAGTCCCAGCGCGCGGGCCGCCTGGCCCAGCAGGCCGGCGGGGCCCAGCAGCATGCTCCAGCCGAAGGCGCGCACCACCAGGGAGATCAGCAGCGGCGACAGCACCGCGAGCAGGAAGATCGAACGCCAGGGCGCCCGCATGCGGCTCAGGATATAGGCTTCCGGCACGCCGACGGCGACGCAGATCGCGGTGGTCAGCACCGAGATCCACAGGGTGCGCCAGAAGATGCCCAGGAAGTAGGGATCGCTGAGCACCGTGGCGTAGTGGTGCAGCGTCAGGCCGGCCTGTATGCCGGTGTTGTAGTCGAAGGGGCGGAAGGTCAGGACGAAGGTCAGGCCCAGGGGCGTGACGACCAGCGCCAGGAAGACGATGCCGATGGGCAGCGAGCCCAGCATCGCGGGCAGGCCATCCAGCCTGCGGCCCGGAACGCTCATTGTTTACCCTCCTGTCGCTGCGCGCCCCCCTCCCCGGGGGAGGATTCGCGCTTGGGGCGGCCCGGCGCGCTCATTGTTTACCCTCCTGCCGCCCGACGTCCGGCAGCACCCGGACGACGTCGGGCTGCCAGTCCACGCCGACGCGTTCGCCATCGTCGTGGGGCGCGCGGCCGTCGTTGGGGGTGAGCACGGTCAGCACGCCCAGCGGTGTGTCCAGCTCGTACATCCACTGGCTGCCCAGGAAATAGCGGGTGGTGACGGTGCCGGTCAGCCGGCCCTGGCCGGCGGCCACCGGCAGCAGCTTTTCCGGCCGCAGGCAGACGCGCACGGCGTCGCCCTGGCGCAGGCCCTGCCCGTCGACGTCCAGGCTCAACTCCCCGCTGCGCACTTCCGCGCGCGCGCCCGCCCGCGTCACCGTGGCCGGCAGGAAATTCGTCTTGCCCACGAAGCGCGAGATGAACTCACTGCCCGGATGCTCGTACATCCGGTACGGACGGTCGATCTGCGTCGCGCGTCCTTCCTGCATCACGACCACGCGATCGCTGATCGACAAGGCCTCGGCCTGGTCGTGGGTGACCATCAGGGTGGTGGTGCCCGTCTTGCGCTGGATGGCCCGCAGCTCGAACTGCATATCCTCGCGCAGCTTGGCGTCCAGGTTCGACAGCGGCTCGTCCAGCAGCAGCACCGGCGGGCGGATAACCAGCGCGCGCGCCAACGCCACGCGTTGCCGCTGGCCGCCGGACAGCTCGCGCGGATAGCGGTCGCCGTGCTGGTCCAGCTTGACCAGCGCCAGCGCCTCGCGGGTGCGCTCGCGGCGTTCCGCGCGCGCCACCTTGCGCATGGACAGCCCGAACTCCACGTTGTCCGCCACCGTCAGATGCGGGAACAGCGCATAGGTCTGGAACACGATGCCCAGGCCGCGCGTGTTGGGCGGCGCGTGGGTGATGTCGCGGCCGTCCAGCACCACCCGGCCGCGCGTGACTTCGGCGAAGCCGGCAATCATCTGCAGGGTGGTCGTCTTGCCGCAGCCCGAAGGCCCCAGCAGGGACACGAATTCGCCCTGCTCCACGACCAGGTCGAGATCCTGTACGACGCGCAGATCGCCGTAGTCCTTGGAAAGCTTTTCCAGGCGCAGAAATGACATGCCAGGCCCCGCCGTGTTGTGTGAAGGATTTCGGCCCGCCCGGGGGCCGACGCTGCTCAATGCCAGCGCAGTCTAGGTTTCCCAGCCAAGGCCGGTCAATGGGGTTTTTCCGTACAGCCGATTATTTCTGTGTATTTTTCCGTTGTATAGAATTACGATGACGCCATTGCCCCGACTTATGCGAACGGATGGAATCCAGGATGACTTCTTCCGACGGTATGGAAAATGGAACCGCCGACGCGGGCGCCGTCGGCGCGCGCGGTGCCCCGCCTGATTCGGCGTCTGGGGAGCCATCGGGTACACCGGCGGATTCGAACGCCCAGGGCGTCCTGCAGCGCGCCTTCACCGTGTTGCGCGCCCTGGCGGACGCCAAGGGCGAAGCGCTGCGGCTCACCGAAATCGCCAAGCGCACCGGCCTGGCGCCCGCCACCGCGCACCGGGTCCTCCAGGGCCTGATCCAGGAAGACGCGGTGGAACAGCCCGCCGGCGGCAAGGCCTATCAGTTGAGCGTGGCCTTCTACGCGCTGGGGTCGGCGGCGGGACGCTACCGTTCCAACCTGCGGGAAATCTATCGGCCTTCCATGCTGCGGCTGTGCGGCATGCTCAGCGACACGATTTTCATCCTGGTGCGCCAGGGTTTCGACGCGATCTGCCTGGACCGCATCGACGGCCCCTTCCCGGTGCGCTCGCACACCGGCGACATCGGCGGCCGCGTGCCGCTGGGCCTGGGCCAGGGCGCACTGATCCTGCTGGCCAGCCTGCCCCCCGCCGAGCGCGAGGAAGTGATCCGCTTCAACATCCCGCGCCTGCACCACCTGGGCTTCATCGACGAAATCTCCATGCGGGTGCGCATCAAGCAATGCCTGGAATCGCGCTACGCGTACAGCGACGGGCCGGGCCTCTATCCCGGCATCGCCGGCCTGTCGGTGCCGATCGAGGACCGCAACGGCGATACGGTCGCGGCCCTGAGCGTCGCCGCTCCGCAGGAGCGCCTGAGCGGCGAACGCCTGCCGCTCATCGTCGAAATGCTGCACAAGGAAGCCCGCGCGATCGGCGCGCAGATCAATCCTTTCGATCCGGCGCTGCGCCGTCCCAGCCATTTCCTGGGGCGTGGCAATCGGGAATAGCCGGGCAGGCGGTCTTTACTACTTACAGGCTGTTTTTATCGAATACAGCCTGGAAGGCGTAAAAGCGAAATACTACCTTTGAGTTGTATTTGGCCAGTACAACCGATAGACTGTATCCAGTCCGTCTACCGGAGCCCATATGGACTTTCCCGTCCGCACCCTGCAGCAACTGCGGCCCGTGCTGCAAGGCTTCCGCAAGGCCAAGGGCCTGACCCAGGCACAGCTCGCTGCACGCCTGGGCATCAGCCAGCAAAGCTACGCCAAGCTGGAGGCCGCGCCCGCCAAGGCCAGCGTCGAACGCCTGTTCACCGTCCTGCAAATGCTGCGCGTGGAGGTCCACCTGCGCCCTATGGACCAACAGGACGCCAACGCGTCCAAGTTGGAGTGGTGACATGGCCCGAAAGCCACATCAGCTGAACATCTGGATGAACGGTTCGGCAGTCGGCGCGTGGCGCAACGAACCGGGCGGCTCTTCGCTGACGTACAGCGACGCCTGGATCGACGACCCGGGCGGCCGCCCGCTGTCCCTGTCGCTGCCCTTCCGCCTGGGCAACACCCCCTACAAGGGCGCGATCGTCGATGACTTCTTCGATAACCTGCTGCCGGACAGCGACGTCATCCGGCGCCGGCTGGCGCAGCATCACCGCGCCGACAGCGCCGCTCCCTTCGATCTGCTGGCGGTGCTGGGCCGTGACTGCGTCGGCGCCATCCAGCTACTGCCGCCGGATGAAAGCCCGGCCGGCCTGGACCGTATCGATGCCGACCCGCTGACCGACGCCGATATCGCGCTGATCCTGAGGTCGGCTGTCAGCGGCACGCCGCTGGGTCACGACGACCGTACCAGCGACCTGCGGCTCTCGATCGCCGGCGCACAGGAGAAAACCGCCCTGCTGCGCCAGCAGGGCCTATGGTTCCGGCCACGCGGCAGCACACCCACCACGCATATCCTGAAACTGCCCCTGGGCCTGGTCGGTGCCATGCGGGCCGACATGCACGAATCCGTCGAGAACGAATGGCTATGCGCACAGCTGGCCGCCGCGTACGGCCTGGCAGTGGCTCGATGCGAAATCGCGCACTTCGAAGACCAGAAAGCGCTGGTCGTCGAGCGTTTCGACCGCCGCTCCACGGGTGCGGGCGCCATCGTCCGTCTGCCGCAGGAAGACATGTGCCAGGCGCTGGGCGTATCGCCGCTGCGCAAATACCAGGCGGACGGCGGACCGGGGATCACCGCCATCATCAGAAACGTACTGAACTCGTCGCAGCGCGAGCAGGACGTCCTCGACTTCTACAAGGCACAGATCTTTTTCTGGATGCTGGCCGCCACCGATGGCCATGCCAAGAACTTCAGCATTGCCCTGCTGGCCGGCGGCAGGTACCACGCCACGCCGCTGTACGACATCCTTTCGGCGCACCCCATCATCGGCACCCGGCGCGCGCAGCTCGCGCCCCAGCGCGCCAAGCTGGCGATGGGCGTGAAAGGGGCCAGCGGATTGCACTATCGCCTCGGCGAGATCCGCCGCCGGCACTGGTACACGCACGCACACGAAGTCGGGCTGGATGCCGCGTCGGTGGACGGCATCATGCAGGAACTCATCGATGCGACCGACCCCGCCATCGAGCACGTCGCCGCAAGACTGCCACGGCATTTCCCCGCGCGTGTCGCGGAATCGATCTTTGCCGGGCTGCGTGCGCAGCGCGATAAGCTCTTGCAGCAGGACCACGAGGTGGTTTGACGGCGCCACCACACGGCTCCGTACCACCCGGTCCATACCGCCCGACGCCGCACGAGCCGGCTCCGCGCGCCAGCCTTACGCCACCGACCGCACCCACGCCGCGAATTCCGCGCAAGGCTTGATGTCCAGCGTGCCCGGCGCACTGACCAGGTAATAGGACTCCCCGCTGCGCATGGCCACGTCCAGCGGACGCGCCAGCATGCCCAGCGCCAGCTCCTCACGCATATAGGCCTGCTGCGTCAGCGCGATGCCCGCGCCCTGCACGGCCGCCTGCAGGCATAGCGCCGCATTCGCCAGCGGCACCAGGCGGGCGTCCGCCGCCGGCAATCCCTGCTGCGCCAGCCACGCGTCCCAGCTGGTCGGCGCGATCATCGAATGCAGGAGCTTGTGTTCCAGCACGTCGCGCGGATGATGGATGGCGGCGGCCATCGATGGCGCGCAGGCCAGCGTCAGCACGTCGTCGAACAGCGCTTCGGCGTGCGTGCCGGGCCACTGCCCATGGCCGCGCCGCACCACGAAATCCGCATCGCCCAGGCTGACATCGTCGGCGCGCGTGACCGTGGCCACCTCCAGGTCGATGTCGGCATGGGACGCATAGAAGGTGGCCAGGCGCGGCATCAACCACTTGATGGCGAAACTGGGAATGACCTTCAGCCGCACACGCCGCGTCCTGCCCAGCGACGTGGCCTCGTGCACGGCTTCTTCCACGCGATCGAACAGTTCCGCCACGCGGGTGGCCAGCTGCATGCCGCTGGGCGTCAGGACGGCTTCGCGTCCTTCCTTGCGGCACAGCCGCGTATCCAGCGCGGCCTCCAGCGCGCGGATCTGGTGGCTGACGGCGCCGGGCGTGACGTGCAGGCTCTGCGCCGCGCGCGCGACGCCGCCGGTGCGATTGACCGCGTCCAGCACGCGCAGCGGTCCCAGGATATTGCGCAACTTATGCATGATGCGTGAATGGTTCTCAATGTTTGCGAAAGAAATTCGGATGACGCACGCCGGCCTGCCTCCTATAGTCCCGATCAAAGACCGGTCAAGCCGACAACAAGAATTCTCAACATACAGCGTCCATCGGTGTATCGGGAACATCCAGGAGGAGACATCATGAAAGCCATCATCTTTCGCCGCGCTGCAACAGCGGCCGCGGCGGCCTTGGCGCTGTGCGTCTCGGCGGCGCACGCGCGCGACGACTACCCCGCGCGTCCCTTGAAAATGATCGTGCCCTTCGCCGCCGGCAGCGCGGCGGATACCTTGTCGCGCGCGGTCGCCACCCAGTTGGCGACGCAGCTGGGCCAGGCCGTCGTCGTGGAAAACAAGGCGGGCGCGGGCGGCACGATAGGCACGATGGACATCGCCCGCGCGGCTCCCGACGGCTACACCATCGGGCTGGCCGCGCAAGGCACGCTGATCACCAACCAGGCGCTGTACGACAAGCCCGGCTACGACTCGCTGAAGGACTTCACGCCCATCGCGGTGCTGGCGGACGTGGCCAACGTGCTGGTGGTCGCGCCCGAGTCCCCCTACACGTCGGTCGGCGCGCTGGCCCAGGCCATCAAGGCCCAGCCCGCCAACAAGTTCAGTTTTTCTTCCAGCGGCGTCGGCACCAGCCACCACATCGCCGGCGTGGTGCTGGGCCAGTACCTGGGCAAGCCGCTCATGCATGTGGCCTACACCGGCGCGCCGCAGGGCATGGTGGCGATCATGAGCCGGGAAGTCGACATGGGCCTGTACAACATCCCGGCCGCGCTGGGCCTGATACGCGGCGGCAAGCTCAAGCCGCTGGCGGTGACCAGCCTGCAACGGTCGCCGCTGATGCCGGACGTGCCGTCGCTGAACGAGAGCGGCATGAAGGATTTCGAAGTCACGCTGTGGTTCGGCATCATCGCGCCGGCCGGCGTCCCGGCCGACCGCGTGGCCCGCCTGCACAAGGAACTGAATGCGGTGATGAGCCAGCCCGCGATGCGCAACAAGCTGACCGAGCAAGGCTATGACGTCGCCAGGACGCCGCTTGCGCCGCCGACGGATTTCACGGCGCTGATCCGCCGCGACCTGGACAAATGGCTGCCGGTCCTGAAGACGATGAAGGGAGGCGCGCAATGACGGTGCCGGATACCGATGCCGCTCCGGGCGCGACGATCGCACAGGCGCTGGCCGGGTTCGCGGTCCGCACGCAGCTCGCCGACATCGCGCCGCTGGCGCTGGAGCATGCCAAGATGAGCCTGGCCAGCACCATCGCCAGCGCGTCCATGGGCTATCGCATCCCCTCGGCGGAAATCATCCGCCGGCTGGAAAGCGGCGACGCCGGCGCGCCGCAGGCCACGCTCTGGTTCGACGGCGCGCGGCTGCCCGTGGCCCGAGCGGCACGCGTCAACGCCGTGGCCAGCGACGCCGCCGCGTCGGACGACAGCGACCTGCGCAGCATCGCCCATATCGGCACCATCATCAGCACGGCGGCGCTGGCGTTGGCCGAATGGCTGAAACGCCCCGGCCGCGACGTGCTGGCCGCCATGGTGCTGGGCTACGAGGTCGCCGGGCGCATGGACGAATCGATGACGCCGGGCCGCATGCAGCGCGGCTTCCACGGATCGGTGTCGACGGTGTTCGGCGCCGCCGTGTCCGCCGGGCGGCTGCTGGACCTGGACGAGCAGGCGATGACCCATGCCATCGCGTTGTCCGCGACCTCGATCGGCGGCATGGCGCTGGCGGCCGACACCAGTTGTTCGCGCGAGTACCACGCCGGCATGGCTGCCATGGCGGGCATCCAGGCCGCGTTGGCGGCGGGCGCCGGCTTCCAGGGCGACCCGCGTATCCTCGAAGCGCCGCGCGGCTTCCTGCAGGCCATGGGCGGGCAGGCGACCGAAGACATCGTGCGCGACCTGGGCGCATCCTGGGACATCGTGACGGACATGGCGATCAAGCTGATGCCCGGCGCCCATCCCTTCCACGCCGTCGCGGAGGCCGCCGCCACCGCGGCGCGCGACCATGACGTCGATCCTGCGCGCGTACGGAGCATCGTCGTATCCGCCGCGGTGCAGCACACCACCTTCGGCGGCGCGGCGCACCCGCGCAACCTGGTGGAAGCCGCCCACAGCGTCGCCTACTTCGTGGCCGCGTCCGTGGTCGATCGCGGATTCGGCTGGGACAACCTGAGCCCCGCGAAAATGGCCGATCCGCGCATCGCGGCGCTGCAGGACAAGGTGCGCTACGCCAGCGAACCGCCGCCCCTGCCCGACCGTTTCCCGCATCGCCACGGCGGCAGCGTCGCCATCCATATGGACGACGGCAGCGTGCACCAGGCCACCTGCCGCGCTGCGCGCGGCGCGGGTGCGCGCGGCATCGCGTGGGCCGACGTGGAGGACAAGTACCGCCAGCTCGCGCCCCGCGCCGGCCTGGACGCCGGCCAGGTGGCGCACACCTGGTCGATGATCCGCGACCTGGATCATCTGGACGATGTTTCGCTGCTGGCCCGCGGGCTCATGCTGCGCTGACCGCGGCCGCCGGTATGTCTAAAACAGGCAGTCTGCTATGCCGATCGCGTGGCGTGCCGGGCCGACTCGCGTGACTAGTATTGACCGACACGCGTACGGGCCGGCGTCCGGCCCCAAGCGCGCAAAAGCGTAGGCATCGCGCCTACCGATAACATCCAGGAGACAGACATGTTGCGATTCCTTATCGGCTGTGTCGCTGCCCTGATGCTGGCCGCGCCCGCCGCCGCCGCCGACGGCTTCCCTTCCCGGCCCATCGTCATGCTGGTGGCCGTGGCGCCCGGCGGCACGCTGGACACGCTGGCGCGCCAGATCGCCAGCGGGCTGACCACCGAACTGGGCCAATCCGTCGTGGTGGAGAACACCACCGGCGCCGGCGGCCTGATCGGCTACCAGCGCCTGATGAAATCGGAGCCCGACGGCTACACCCTGATGTTCAGCAATATGTCGCTGGCCATCATTCCCCTGCTCTATCCCACTTCCCACGTGGATCCGGTGCGTGACCTGAGTCCCATAGGCGCAGTGGGCACCGTGCCCATGGTGCTGTCCGTCAGCAACCGCAGCGGACTGACCAGCCTGCCCGAGATGCTCAAGCGCATGCGATCCGGTGGCCCCAAGCTGAACTTCGGCTCCGGCGGCCCCGGCACCACGGCGCATCTTGCGGAGGGCCTGTTCCTGCATATCTCCAAAACGCAGGGCGAGCTGATCCAGTATCGCGGCTCCGGCCCCGCCATTGCCGATCTGATGGCCGGCACCATCGACGCCGTGATCGACCAGACCGTCACCATGATGCCGCTGCACAAGGACAAGCGCATCCGCGCCATTGCCGTGTCCGCGCCGCAGCGCCTGCCGCAGATGCCCGACGTGCCGACATTCGCCGAAGGCGGCCTGCCGGCCTTCGACCTGGCGATCTGGAACGGCGTGGTGGCGCCGAAGAACACCCCCAAGCCGGTGGTCGACAAACTCGCGGCCGCGCTGTCGAAAGTGATAGACAGCCCGCAGTACAAGGATCGCATCGACCAGCTGGCCGCCAGCATTCCCACCCAGGCCCAACGCGGCCCGGCGCCCATGGCCGCGCTACTGGCCAAGGACGTCAAGGAAGTGGCGTCGCTGGCCAAACAGATCGGCCTGACGCCGCAGCAGTGAGCCGCGGATCTGCGCCGGCCACTCATCGTGATCCATCTTCCCTGAAGGAGCGAACATGCAATCGGAGACTTACGGATTCATCGGCCTGGGCAATATGGGCGGCCCCATGGCCGGACGCCTGCTCGACGCGGGCTACGGCCTGGCGGTGTACGACACGGTCGCCGCGGCCGTGCAAAGCCTGGCCGGCAAGGGGGCGGCCGCCTGCACCGGCGGCCGTGAGGTCGCCGACAAGGCCGAAACGATATTCCTGAGCCTGCCCACGCCGGAAATCGTGCAGCGCGTCGCCACGGATCCCGATGGCCTGATCGCGGGCAGCCGGGTCAAGCGCGTGGTGGACCTGTCCACCATCGGCCCGCGCGCGGCCAGGGAGATCAGCGCCGCGCTCGCCAAGCGCGGCATCCTGTACGTGGACGCGCCCGTCAGCGGCGGCGTCGGCGGCGCGCGCAACGGCACGCTGGCGATCATGGCGGCCTGCCCGCGCGACGCCTACGACGCGCTGGTTCCCGTGCTCAAGCATTTCGGCCCGACGTTCTACATGGGCGATAAAGCCGGCATGGGCCAGAGCATGAAGCTGGCCAACAACCTGATGTCGGCGGCGGCCGTCGCCATCACGTCCGAAGCCATGGCCATGGGCGTCAAGGCGGGCCTGGATGCCAAGACCATGCTGGACGTCATCAATTCCGGCTCGGGCCGCAACACCGCCAGCCAGGACAAGTTCCCACGCGCGGTGCTGACGGGTACCTTCGACATCGGTTTCGCCGCCAGGCTCGCCTACAAGGACGTGCGCCTGTGCGTGGACGAAGCCGAGGCCATCGGCGTACCCATGGTCGTCGGATCGGCGGTGCGCGAAATGCTGGTCCTGGCGCAAGCCATGTGCGGCGAGAACGCTGACTACACGCACGTCGCCAAGGCGGTGGAAACGATCGCCGGCGTGGAGATCCGGCAACGGGAAAGCAAGTCGTCGTAGCGGTGGCGGGCGTCCCCGGCCCCATGCATCAGGAAAACACCGCCGGGTCCGGCGCCCAGCTGCCGCGGGCGATCATATCCTGGATCTGCCGCCGCAAAATCGTGCGCAGTATCCGCACCGCCTTGGTCGATGGCCGTTGCGTGGACGCGGCGATCAGCAGCGAGCGCGTGATGCCGGGCTGGGCGATGCGCCAGATGCGCATGCGGCCCTGCGCGATCTGCCGCGCGACGCAGGAATAGGACAGCACCGCATAGCCGAGCCCGCTTTCCACCAGTTGCAGCATGGCATGCATGGCGTCGACCTCCATCTCGACATTGGGCTCCAGGCCCAGCGCCGCCAGGGCTTCGTCGACCAGCACGCGCACGCCGTGGGGGCGGCCGGGCAGGATCATCGGCAGGCAGCTCAGCCGCGCCGCCTGCACCGGCCCCGCGCCCACGCCTGCCGGGTCGTCGCGCGGCCCCAGCAGGAACAACTCGTCGGTCAACAGCGATTCGGCCCGCAGCGAAGGAATATTCAGCCGCGGCGCGTCATAGAGGATCGCGATATCGGTCAGGCCATTGCCCAGCCACTCCAGCACGTGGCCGCTATAGCCTTCCATGAACTTCAGCGATATGCCCGGCACGGCGCGGCGAAAGGCCTGGATCAACGGGACGGACAACACGGCCGAGATCGACGCCGGCATGCCGATCACCACGGGTCCCTGCGGCACCGCGCCGGACGCCTTCACGGCGGTCACCGCGGTGCGCGTGCTTTCGACGATGCCGCGCGCGTATTGCGCGAGCAGCACGCCGGCCTCCGTCAGCAGGACGCCTCGGCCCGTGCGATGGAACAGCGCGACACCCAGTTCTTCTTCCAGTGCCTTGACGCGCCGGCTCAGGATGGGCTGGCTGATGGACAGGCGCATCGCCGCCCGCGAATAGGCGCCCGCGTCGGCGATGCCGATGAAGGTTTCCAGCTGTCGTAGTTCCATCGCGCTTTCCGCCCTGATGGAAAATGCCGGCAGCCGCGCCGTGTCAGGCGGCGGCGCGCTGCGTGGGATACTGCGTGTCGGTCACCGCATCCTGCCAATCGGCCTTGCCCAGCGACGTCGCCATATGGACCATGTAGGTATCGGCCGCCGCGCCATGCCAGTGCCGCTCGTTGGGGCCGATCCACACCACGTCGCCCTGGCGGATCATCTGCGGCTCCTGGCCGTCCAGACAGATCCAGCCGCAGCCGGCCGTGACGTGCAGCACCTGGCCGTACTCGTGCGTATGCCAATGCGTGCGCGCGCCCGGCGAAAAGAACACGTTGTTGATGCCGACGTTGTCCATGGTGGGCATGACGGGATCCGCCCACACCACGCCCGTGAACGTAGGGCCGCGCTGTTCCGACGGAATGCCGTTCGCCCTGCCGTGAAATACCTTCATTGCTGCCTCCTGTGGGATAGCCGGATGATCGAGCAGCTCGACCGCGAACGTGGACGTGAGCTGCCGAAGCTGCGGTAAACGCCGACGCCGCGCCGCTCAGCCGCGCGCCGCTTCGGCTTCGTAGGCGGCGATGGCTTCGCTGGCGACGCGGAAGGCCGCCAGCGCCAGCGGCACGCCGCAATAGATCGCCGCCTGCAGCAGCACGGCGCGTATTTCCTCGCGCGTGCAGCCGTTGCGCAGCGCGCCCTTCACGTGCGATGCAAGCTCGTGGTGCTGGCTCATCGCCGTGAGCATCGCCAGGTTGACCAGGCTGCGGGTCTTGAACGGCAGCGTGTCGTCGCCCCAGATCTCGCCCCAGCAGTATTCCGTCACCAGCTTCTGCATGGGGCGGTTGAAATCGTCGGCCGCGTTCCAGGATTTCTCCACGTGGGCGGCACCCAGCACGGTCTTGCGATTCTGGAAGCCTTTCTGAAAGAGCTCGTCGTTTGCCATCGTGATTCCTTTTATCGGCGCGGCCTGCGCCCGCGGCTGCCGCATGCCGCGTGCGGCAACGAAAGCCACGCGCGTCGCGTTCGATCATACAATCCTGCAATCATATAGTAAATGCCGAATCCGCCGGCTACTGCCGCCGGCTAGGGTTATCACTAGCCGGCCCACTGCTAAACCGATGATACAGTCATACAATCATAAGAACTAACAGACAACGCGACGGCTGACGCCAGCAGTCCCGGCACGCCGCGGCCACCATCACGCAACCCGCAGGAGGAGGAGGCCCCACGGCCCGCCACGCCCGTGGCAGTGCAGCGCCACGGGCGCTAGGCATGCGCCGCCAGCCCGCGATCGCCATGAAGAAATCTGTTGTCTTGCCCTTCGCAGCACTGCTGTACGCCCTGCTGTCCGCCACGCCGACCCGGGCCGATTACCCCGACCGTCCCTTGCGCATGATCGTGCCGTTCGGGGCGGGCGGCGGCGTCGATGCGCTGGCGCGACCGCTGGCCCGGGAGTTGAGCCAGATACTGGGGCAGAGCGTCATCGTCGAGAACAAACCCAGCACTAACGGCCAGATCGGCATGGCCGAAGTCGCGCGGGCCGCCCCCGACGGCTACACGGTCGTGATGAGTTCGGCCGCCTACGCCATCACCCCGGCGTTCTACCAGGACCTGCCCTACGACATCCGCAAGGACTACGCGCCGGTGACCATACTGGCGTCCAATCCGCTGGTGCTGGTGGCATCCACGCATTTCAAGGCATCCACCGTGCAGGACATGATCGCCATGGCACGCGCCAAGTCCGGCTCGGTGAACTTTGCCGCGCCAGGCAACAGCGGCATCCACTTCCTGGCCGGCGAGTTGATGGGCAGCGTGGCCGCCGTCAAATGGACCAGCGTCCCGTACAAGGGAGCCGGGCCCGCCTTTCCTGACCTGATCAGCGGCCAGGTCGACGTCATGTTCGACAATCCCGCGTCGTCGCTGCCCTTCGTGCAGTCGGGCCGCCTGAAACTGATCGCGACCACCGGCCAGCAGCGGCTCGCGGCGGCAGGCAACGCGCCCACCGTCGCCGAAACGCTGCCGGGCTTCGACGCCGCCAATTGGTTCGTGCTGGCTGCGCCCGCCGGCACCCCGCCCGACCGCATCCAGAAGCTGTACGACGCCAGCACGCGCGCGATGCGCCAACCCGCCCTGGTCGAGTTCATGGATCGCAACGGCATCGGCGCCATCCTCAGCACGCCCGCGGAAGCCGCCGGCTATATCCAGGCCGAGGCCGACAAATGGAGCGGTGTCGTGCGCGACAACCGGCTGGCCGTCCAATAATCAAGGAGCCGACATGCAGGATCTGCAAATGCTTTGCGACGGCCGCTGGGTGAATGCCCAGAACGGCGACTGGCTGGAGACCTTCAATCCCTATACGGGCGAAGCCTGGGCGCGGGTGCCGCGCGCGGGCGTGGAAGACGTCGACCGCGCCGTGCGGGCGGCAAGGCGTGCCTACGTCGACCCGGCCTGGCGCAACCTGACGCCCACCGCGCGCGGCGCCCTGCTGCGCCGCCTGGGCGACCTGGTGGCGCGCGACGCCGACGAACTGGCCGCGCTCGAAACCCGCGACAACGGCAAACTGATCTCCGAAATGCGCGCCCAGATGCGCTATATGCCGCAGTGGTACTACTACTTCGGCGGCCTGGCCGACAAGGTGGAAGGCCGCGTCATTCCCATCGACAAGCCCGACTGCTTCAACTTCACCTGGGACGAGCCGCTGGGCGTGGTCGCCGCCATCACGCCATGGAATTCGCCGCTGCTGTTGGCGACCTGGAAGCTGGCGCCCGCGCTGGCGGCCGGCAATACCGTAGTCTGGAAGCCGTCCGAACACTCCACCGCATCGGCGCTGGCCTTCGGCCGCCTGTTCGAGGAAGCCGGCTTTCCACCGGGCGTGGTCAATATCGTCAGCGGCCTGGGCAGCGACATCGGTGAGGCCCTGGTCACCCACCCCGACGTCGCCAAGGTGGCTTTCACCGGCGGAGACCAGACCGGGCAGCACGTGTACGAAATGGCCGCGCGCGGCATCAAGCCCGTCACGCTGGAGCTGGGCGGCAAGTCCGCCAACATCGTCTGCGCCGACGCCGACCTGGACAACGCCGTCAAAGGCGTGGTCTCCGGCATCTTCGCGGCCACGGGGCAGACCTGCATCGCCGGTTCGCGCGTGCTGGTGCATCGGGACATCCACGACAGCTTCGTAGACAAGCTCGTCGCCTTCGCCCGCACGGCGCGCATGGGCGATCCCGCGCTGCCCGACACCCAGATCGGCCCGGTCACCACGCAGGCGCAGCTGAAGAAAATCCTGGACTACATCGACATCGCCCGCGCCGGCGGCGCGCGCTGCGTGCTGGGCGGCACGCCGGGCAGCCGCCCCGAATGCGGCCGCGGATGGTTCGTCGAGCCCACCATCTTCTGCGACGTGCATCCCGACATGCGCATCGCGCAGGAAGAGGTGTTCGGGCCGGTGTTGTGCGTCATTCCCTTCGATGACGACGACGAGGCCGTGCGCATCGCCAACGACACCCGCTACGGCCTGGCGGCCGGGCTATGGACGCGCGACATGGGGCGCGCCCTGAACCTGTCGCGCCGCCTGGAAGCCGGCACGGTATGGGTCAACACCTACCGGGCGACCAGCTTTCTTTCGCCGTTCGGCGGCTATAAACGTTCGGGCATAGGCCGTGAAAGCGGGCTATCGGCGATCCGCGAATACCTGCAGGAAAAAAGCGTATGGATAAGCACGGGCGGGGACGTGCCCAATCCCTTCGTCATGCGTTAGGCATCCGCGCAACATGGGGCGTTGCGACGCGGCGATCCGCCACTCTGGAACGCGGGAGCGGTGCGCCCCGGGTTAAAATGCGCCCCATTGCCGCCACGCGGCCACCCATTTGCCAAACTACCGCATGAAAGCTGCCGTTGCCGCGCCCGAAGGCGATTTCAAAGTGCCGCGTGCCGCATCCGTACTGCGGCACAGCGTTACCGAAAGCATACGCAACGCCATCCTGGTGGGGCGCTTCGCACCTGGCGAGCGACTGCCGGAACGCGAGCTCTGCGAGATGACCGGGGTCAGCCGTACCCTGGTGCGGGAAGCGCTGCGGCAGCTGGAATCGGAGGGCCTGATCCACGTGATCCCGCATCGCGGACCGGTGGTCGACAGGCTTTCGCCCGAACAGGCCGAAGGCATCTACCAGGTGCGGGAAGAACTGGAAGGCCTGGCTTGCCAGCTCTTCGCCGAACATGCCAGCGACGCGCAACGCAAGGCGCTGCAGGATGCCTTCCAGGCACTCAAGCGCGCGATGACGCACGGGACCGCGCTGGAAAAGCTGACGGCCAAGAACTTCTTCTACCAGCAGCTGCTGGACGGCGCCGGCAACGAGGCGCTGACCACGACGCTGCGGCTGCTGAACTCCCGCGTCATGCTGCTGCGTTCGACGTCGATGCAGGCGCCGGGACGGTCGAAGAAAAGCCTGGCCGAACTGGCGGACGTCATCGACGCCATCGCGGCGCGGGACGGCAAGGCCGCCCGGCGCGCGGGCAGCCTGCACGTGCGCAACGCGGCGAAGGTTGCCATCGAGATCCTGCGGCAAGGGGATGAGGCGGCCGAAGAGGAATCCGCCGCCGCGACGTAAGGCCGCCCCGGCCACCTCGCGCCAGAAACTTCAGCCATCGCGGTCAGCGATCGACGATCGCCGATCGGCGTTGACGCGCGCCGACGCGGCACATACGATATCCATTATCGAAACTGCATTCCGATAAACGGAACACTCGTATGGATACGCCCACCGTCACGCAGCCGCCCACGCCGCGGGTTTCCTCCGACAACGCCGCCGCCGTGCCCTACGCCGTGCAAATGGGAGATTTCGTCGCGAATGTGCGCGCCGATTGTCTGCCCGCCCAGGTCGTGCAGCACGCCAAGAGCCGTCTCGTCGACTGCCTGGCGACCGCGATCTCGTCGCGTGCCCTGCCCGTGCCGGCGGTCGCCGGCGCTTTCGTCGCGGACAGCCGCGGGGGCGCCAGCATCGTGGGCAGGCGGCAATGCGCCGCGGCGGTCGACGCCAGCTTCGTCAATGCCACGCTGATCAACGGCAGCACGCACGACGATTTCCTGGCCAAGTCCCATGCGGGCGCCGTGGTCGTGCCCGCCGCGCTGGCGCTGGTGGAGGAACACGGCGGCACCGGGGCCGACCTGCTGGCCGCCATCGTGGCCGGATACGAAGTCACGGCACGCGCCTACCTGGGCGGCCCGGGCATGCTTCCGCGCTTCCGGGCGACCGGCGTGCCCGGTGCGGTCGGCGCCGCCGCGGCGGCCGCGCGCGCGCTCCGGCTGGACGCCAGGGGTGCCACGCACGCGATCGGCCTGGGCGCCATGTTCGCGTCCGGCTTCGGCGAAGGCTTCCACTCCGGCACGATGGACGTCAAGCTGAACGTCGGATGGGCCAGCCGCAGCGGCGCATCGGCGGCGCTGCTGGCCCGCGCGGGCGCCACCGCCTCGCCCACGATCTTCGAAGGCACGTCCGGGTTTTTCCATGCCTTCTCCAATGGCGTCGAAAGCGCGCCGCGCACGGTGGAAGGCCTGGGAGAGAAATTCCTGATCGAGGATACGCTCTACAAGGAGCGTCCGGTCTGCATCTTCGTGCAGACACCGGTCGAACTGGCGCACCGCCTGGTTCGGCAGCATGGCTTCGATCCCGCGGCGATCGAGCACGTGCGCATCCATGCGCCGATCGCCACGTACACCAATCCCGGCTACCAGAATGCCGCGCCTTTCGCGACGGCCCTGAAAGCGCGCATCAGCGCCCGTTTCACGGTCGCCGCGGCCCTGCTGGGTCGCCCTATCGACACCTACGAATACTACGACCGCACCGACGATGCGGACGTCCTGGCCCTGGCGGAGCGCGTGCAGCTGGTCGAGCCGTCCGCCGACGTCCATGACGTCCTCGTGCAGGTGACGGTCGGCGGGCATTGCCACGAGGCGCGCGGCGTCGAGATGGAATACCAGCTGCCCAGCCATGAAAAAGTGGTCAGGAAGTTCCAGCGCCTGACGGCGGAGCTGGAAGCCGGCCTGGGCGAACGCATCCTGGCCGCGGTGCTGGCGATAGACCAGGCGCCCGACGTCGCCGAACTGACGCGGCTGCTGCGCCTGGTTTGAGGCGACGTCACTTCTTGCCCGGCCATATCGGCTGGGCGATCGCCAGGTTCTCCGGATACACCGTCACCGGCACGCCGTTCTGCCACTGGATGATGGTGAGCGACGCGCCGACGCGATGCCCCGCATCGTCGAACTTCAATTCGCCGCCCGGAAAGTAAGGCGTGGGGCCTTCGTTCAGGCTGCGCATCGCCTGCGCCACCGATTCGCGATCCGCCTTGCCCGCTTTCTCCAGCGCCGCCTTGATGATCCACATATCGCCGTAGGTGGAGATCGCGTTCTGCGTCATCCAGGGTTCCTTGTATTCGGTCTTCATGCGCTGGATCAGCTTTTCCTGCCCTTTCGCGCCCCAGTTCGCCACCGCCGACATCACGCCGTTCAGCAGCTGCGGGCTGACGGTGTTCAGCACGTCGGGCTCGGCGATCGCGATGCCGAAGGAGATCACCGGTATTCGCACATTGGTTTCGTTCATCTTCTCCAGGATCAGCTTGGCGTCGGAAATCACCGTCGGCAGGAAGAACACCAGATCGGGCCGCCGCGATCGCACCCGCTGTATCAGCGACGACGCGTCGGACAAGGGCGGGGTGAAGGTCTCGTCCACCACGAGTTCGAGATTGTTCTTCTGCAGCAGGCCGTCCTTCATCGCCTTGACCGAAGACAGCGATGCCGCCGTGTTGTCGGTCAGGATCGCCACCGTCTTCGGCCGCTTGCCCGAGGCCTTCTCGGCCAGCTCGAGGATGATGGGCAGCGCGATATCCGCCTGGCGTCCCGCCGTCGCCGATGTCTGGAAGATGTACTTGAAGCCCCGCCCCGTGATCTGGTCGGAGTACGACAGGGTGAGCATGGGCAGCCTGGCGCGCTCCGTCACTTCGGTGACCGCCAGCGTGAACGAACTCAGGTAGGCCCCGGTGCCCGCCACCAGGTCGGGATAATCCGCCACCATCCGCTGCGCCGCGCTCTTCGACTTTTCCGTCGAATCGCCCGAGTCGACCACCACCAGTTTCAGCGGCGCGCCGCCCAGCGACTTGATGCCGCCCTGCGCGTTGATGTCGGCAACCGCCATCTCCGCGCCCATCCGCATGACCTGGCCCGGCCGCGCATAGATGCCGGACATCGGCGCGATCAGGCCCACGCTGACCGGCGTGGGGTCGGCGGCGCGCGCGGGGGCCGGCATGCCGGCCGCGAACACAAGCCCGCACAGGGCCGCGGCGCCGAGCAGGCGCGGCATCGTCAAGGTCTTCATGGTCTCCTCCTGTTAGCCCGTTGCACGGGTCTCAAGGGTGTTCACTTATGGGTCTTCACATACGGGGCTTCACATACCCAGGTACGCGCGGCGGATGCGATCATCCGCCCGCAGGGTTTCGTGCGTGCCCGCCAGCGCCACGCGGCCGGTCTCCAGCACGTAGGCGTGGTCGGCGAACTGCAGGGCTTCGGCCACCCGCTGCTCCACCAGCAGTATGGTCAGGCCCGCTTCGCGGCGTATATCGATCAAGCGTTCGAAAATGAAATCCGCGATCGCGGGCGACAGGCCCATCGATGGCTCGTCCAGCATTAGCAGGCGCGGCGACGACGCCAGGCCGCGGCCGATCGCCAGCATCTGCTGCTCGCCGCCGGACAGCGTGCCCGCCAGCTGTCCGGCGCGTTGCGGCAGCACCGGGAACCACTCGTAGATGCGCGCCAGGTTGCGCTGCCAATCGCGCCGTCCCGCCGCCGTATAGGCGCCCATTTCCAGGTTTTCCCGCACCGTCATCGACGCGAAGACCTGGCGGCCTTCGGGCACGTGCGCGATGCCCAGGTGGGGACGCCGCGCGGGCGGGACCGCCAGCAGGTCCCTGCCGTCGAAGCGGATGGCGCCCGACATCGCCGCCACCGTGCCGGAGATGCTTTTGAACAGCGTGCTCTTGCCCGCGCCGTTCGGGCCGACGATGGACACGAACTGCCCCGCGTCGACGCGGATGGAGACATCGTGCAGGACCGGCAGCGCGGCGTAGCCGGCCACGAGACTCTGGATCTCAAGCATCCTTGGCGCTCCACTTCTTGCCCAGGTAGGCCTCGACCACGCGCGGATCGTGGGTGATGGAGGCGGGGTCGCCCATGACCAGGACTTCCCCATGGTCCAGCACCAGGAACTGGTCGACCAGCCGCACCATGGCCTGCATGGTGTGTTCGATGATGACGATGGTCACGCCGTCGCGCGACAGCGAGCGGATCACGGCCAGCACATCGTCGACTTCGCCCGCGCCCAGGCCGGCCAGCGTCTCGTCGAGCAGCAGCAGATCCGGTTGTCCGGCCAGGGCGCGCGCCAGCTCCATCAGGCGCAGTTGCCGCGTGGTCAGCGTGGAGGCGACCTGGTCGGCGCAGTCGGCCAGGCCGACGCGCCGCACCGCCTGCCGGGCCAGTTCGCGCGCATGCGCTTCGCCGTTCGCCTTGACGTAGGCGCCGACCTGCACGTTCTGCAGTACCGTCAGGCGCATGAAGGGGCGCATGACCTGGAACGTGCGGCCCATGCCGGCCGCGCAGAGCACGTGCGGCTTGCGGCCCGCCATGTCGACGCCGTTGACCAGCACCATGCCGGTGTCGGGGCGCAGGAAACCGTTCAGCAGGTTGAACAGCGTGGTCTTGCCGGCGCCGTTCGGCCCGATGATGCCCAGGATCATGCCGCGGCGCACGCTGAAACTGACGTCGCGAACGGCCTGCAGGCCGCCGAAGCGGCGCGATACCTTGCGGACTTCCAGGATGGGAACAGCCGCGTCGCCGCGCCGCGCGGCGTGTTGGCGCGGCGCGGTGTCATTGCCGGCAACGGTGCCGCTGCCGGAAGCGGCATCCTCGCGGACAGGTGCCGCGGCGGGCGGCGCGCCAGCGCCCACGGCGGCGGCCTCGGACGCGGGCACGCCTTCGAACGCCATCGGCACGAAGGCCGCCGCCCCATCGGCCATGCCGCACAAGGTGGACGACATGGCCTGGCTCGCCATGCCCGCCGCCGCGAGCTGGCCCTGGCGCGGGGCCAGCGGGGGATAGCCGGCGCCGCGCGCCGCGTCGCCTCCGCTCGGGCCCGGCACCGCGGCAGCCGGCAAGGCCGCCGGCGCCACGCGGCCGGCGCCCGCGCCACGGCGGCGCAGATGATCGCGCACCTTCCAGAACACGCCCTCCGGCGCCGCCAGGATCACCGCGATGATGGCGATGCCCAATATCACGCCCTGTATGCCCGGATAGCGCGCGCCCAGTTCGGCGTGCAGCACCTCGCCCAAGGGCACCAGGATCGCCGCGCCGATGATGGGTCCCCACACGCTGCCCACCCCGCCGAACATGGCCACCGTGAGCGCCTGCGCCGACACCAGCATGCCGAACACCGATACCGGCGTCACCACCAGCAGCACCACCGCATAGAACGCCCCGGTCGCGCCGGCGATGGCGCCGCTCAGGGCGATCGCCTTGAGCTTCCAGCGCAGCGTGTCGATCCCCGCGGCCTCGGCCGCCGCCTCGTTCTGCTTGATGGCGATCAACGCCATGCCGAAGCGCGTGCGCTCGACACGGCGCGTCAACGCCACGAACAGCACCAGCATGCCCATCGCCACGACGGTGTACATGCCGGGGTTGGAGAACTGCATATAGGCCGCGGCGTTCTCCCGCTTCATCGGGAAGGTCACTTCCTGGTACCCCAGCCATTCGAAGACGTAGAGCAGCGCCAGGGGATAGGCCAGCATGGCCAGCGCGAAGTAGTGCCCGCGCAGGCGAAAGGTCGGCAAGCCGACCAGCAGGCCGGCAAGCGCGCCGATGGCGGCCGATACCGGGATCATCAGCCACGGCGTCAGCCCCAGGTAGATCTGCCCCAGCACGGCGGCGTAGGCGCCCAGGCCGAAGAACGCCGCGTGGCCGAAGGACACCAGCCCCGTGTATCCGCTGAGCATGTTCCACGACAGGCCGAAGCACGCCCACACCAGCACCAGGGTGAAGATCAGCTGGTGATAACCGTTGTCGACCCACAGCGCGATCGCCGGGTAGGCCACGGCCAGCAGGCACAGCAACCACAGATGGCGGCGGCCGTTCATGTCCGCTCCGCGACGCGGCCGAACAGGCCCTGCGGGCGCAGGGTGACGATCAGCAGGAAGAACACGAAGATGGCGGCATTCTGCAATTGCGTCGGCAACACCAGCGCCGACAGCTGTTGCACCAGCCCGATCACCATGCCGCCCCAGAACGCGCCGGAAATGCTGCCCATGCCGCCCAGGACCACGCCCGCGTACATGATGATGACGAACTCCAGTCCGACGAAGGGATGGAAGGGAAAATTGGTGGCGAGCAATCCGCCCGACAAGGCGGTGACGCAGGTCCCGAGCGCGAAGGCGATGCGATAGGCGCGATTGACGTCTATCCCCATGTACGAGGCGGCCACCGGATTATCGGCGGCGGCGCGCAGGGACTTGCCCAGCCGTGTCCGGTTGACCAGCGCGACCAGCAACAGGATGGTGCCCACCGAAATCAGCGCCGCGATCCCGCGCCCCTTGTTGACGAAGACGCTGACGAAGTCGCCCCACAGCGGGCCGATTTCCCAGGCGCTGCTGGATACCGACGTACGTATCGACACCAGCTGCGGCCCGAAGACCATCATGCCGCCGTTCTGCAGGATCAGTGCGATGCCCAGGGTCAGGATCAGCTGCGCGTAGTGGCCCTCGCCTTCCAGCGCGGCGGTGCGTCCGCCGGTGACCCGCGAGATCAGCAGCCGATGCGCCAGGTAGCCCACCGCGAACATGACCGGGACCGTCAACAGGATGGACAGGTAGGCGCCCAGCGCCGATCCGGCCAGCACGTGCGCGCCCAGCGCGATGAAAAAGAAGTAGGCCACGTACATGCCCAGCATCATGAAATCGCCCTGGGCGAAGTTGATGACGCGCATGATCCCGAAGATCATGGCCAAGCCCACGCACATCAGGCCGTACAGCGCGCCGACCAGCACGCCAGCCGCCAGCGCCTGCAGAAAGGCCTCCAGCTGTATCTGCAATTCCGTCATCGCGTCTCCCTGGCGCAACGCCCGTATCCGCCCCTCGGCCTTCGCGGCCGGCCGGTATCAGTAGCCGCTGATCGTCAGCGCGCCGTCCACCTTCAGGGTCACGCCCGCCACCGTGGCGCTTTCCTCCGACGCCAGGAATACCGCGGCCGCGGCGATCTCCGGGCCGGTGGGCAGGCGCTTGAGCGGCGTCTTCTGGCGCCGGGTTTCCCAGCCCTGCGCATCGATGACCGAACTGGCGCCCGGCGTGACGACCGGGCCAGGGGCCAGGGCATTGACCCGGATGCCGTATGCGCCCAGCTCCACCGCCTGCTGGCGCGTGAGCGTGTCCAACGCGCCCTTGATGGCGCTGTAGACGGCGGCATGCTTGATGGCGATGGAGACCGCCACCGACGACAGGTTGATCACCGCGCCGCCACCCCGGGCGATGAGATGCGGCGTCGCGGCCTGCAGGCTCCAGAAGGCGCCCTTGAGGCCGACGTCCAGCATCCTGTCGACGACGTCTTCCGGCATATCGACCAGCGGGCCGTAATGAAAATACGCGGCGTTGTTCACCAGCACGTCCAGCCCGCCCTGGCGCGCCGCATAGCCCCCGATGACGTCCAGCACGGCTGCACGGTCCGCCACGTTGCAGGCCAACGCCTCGGCGCCCGGCGTTTCCGCCACGGCCTGCGCCAGGAGATCGGCGTTGTAGTCCAGCATGCCGACGCGGGCGCCCTCATGCGCATAGGCCTGGGCGATCGCCCTGCCTATGCCCCCGGCCGCTCCCGTGACCACCGCAACCTTGCCCTGAAGTCTTCCCATGTCCCGCTCCATTGCCTTCGGTGCTGCCGGCGTTTACTTATCGTATTAGAGAATGATTGTATTATTGCATTCTCGTTTTCACAATGGGCCGTCCGGGCCAGAAATGGCGGACACGCCGAACATCTACACCTGACCAACGCCCGCTCTGCTCTAATTGCTGCCGTTTCGTGACACGTCGCCATCCACCGCGCAGGCAGCATGCATCCCACCGCAACCTCCCCATCCCGCCAGAAGGTCTTCATCGCGGCCGCGCTGCTGTACGGCCTGGCCATGTATCCCATCCTGCACGCCGATCGCTACTACATCGACGACCTGGGCCGCGCGCGCTCGGGCTACCTTGGCTGGACCACCGACGGCCGCCCGCTGTCCAACCTGGTGGTGGAAACCCTGAACCTGGGCGCCCCCATCTCCGACCTGTCCCCCCTGCCTCAGTTGCTGGCCGTGCTGCTGCTGGCCTGGCTGGCCGTCACCCTGGCGCGGAAGTTCGCCATCCCCGGCACCTGGCGCGCCCCGCTGATACTGGCGCCCCTGGTCGTCAATCCCTTCTTCCTGGAGAACCTGTCGTACAAGTTCGACGTCCTGCCCATGACGCTGGCCACCGTCCTGGCCGGGATCGCGGTGACCGCCATCCCGCCGACCCCGCGCCGGATCGTGCCGGGCGCGCTGGCCTTGCTGGCGACGCTATCCCTGTATCAGCCGGCGCTGAACGTCTTCCTGGTTTTCACGATCGCGGAATTCGTCATGGGGCAGCGCGACCTGCAGCCGGCGCGCCGCCTGGCCGGCGTCCTGGCGGCGCGCGTCGCGCAGCTGGTGCTGGCGCTGATCGCCTACAAGGGCGTGATCGCGGCCACCGTCAACGGCCACTACGCGACCGCGCACGGCGCCATCGCGCCGATCGGCATGCTGCCCGCCACCGCCTGGCACAACCTGCTGTCCTTCTGGCGCTACGTCACGGGCCTGCTGCCGGGCCTCTGGTCCAAGCCGCTGCTGGTCTTCATCGCGGCCGGCGCGCTGGCCAGCGTGTACTGGGCGGTGCGCTATCTGGTCGTGGGCTGGCGCGCGGCGCCGGTCGCCGCCAGGCTCGGCATGGCCGCATGCGCCGTACTGCTGCCCCCGGCGCTGGCGATCGCCGCCTGGGGGCCCATGCTGGCGCTGGCGCTGCCGGTGTACGCGCCCCGGGTGGCCATCGGTTTCGGTGCGCTGGGCGCGGCCAGCCTGCTGTTCGTCTGGGCCGCCCTGCAGCGCGTGCGCATCAAGCCGTCCTGGCAGGTCGCCGCCGTGGCGGTGCCCGTCTACGGGCTGTTCACCTTCTGTTTCGTGTACGGCAATTCGCTCAAGCTGCAGAAGGACTATGAAAACCGCGTGGCGGCGGAGATCGCCGCGGACCTGAGCCGCGTCAGTGCCGGACACGCCATCGCCGCCTACACTTTGGAAGGCAGCCTGGGCCACCCCGTGGTGGTGCGGCACACGCTGCGCAAGTACCCGCTGATCGACACCCTGGTGCCCGTGTACCTGACCCAGGGATGGGGCTGGGCCCATGAGGAACTGCAGCATTTCGGCGTGGACCTGCCGTTCCGGCTGTCCGCGCCGGGCGCGGCGCCGGACGCAACGTCGACGGCGGCCGCGAGCCGGCCCGCGATCGTCGTGGCGCGCGACTATCGCATCTACCTGGAAGGGGACTTGGCCATCGTCGCCTTCCTGCCTTCATCCTGATCCAGCGGTGGCGCCATGGCAATGAATCTCACGCTCAAACAGATACGGGCATTCGTGGCCGTCGCCCGCCTCGGGAGCGCGACGCGCGCGGCGGAGCAACTGCACGTCACCCAATCGGCCATCAGCCTGCTGATACGCGACCTGGAAGACAAGTCGGAAGTCCAGCTGTTCGAGCACGGACGGTCGTTGACCCTGACGGAAGCCGGCAAGGAATTCCTGCATATTGCCGAACGCATCATCGGCGACGTCGACCAGGCGGTCGACAACCTGAACGGACTGGCGACCAAGGCCCGCGGCAAGGTCGCGATCGCCGCCGGCGTATTCATCGCGTCCACGATCCTGCCGCCGGTGCTGAAAGCCTATCGGGAGCGGTATCCGAACATCGAGCTGTATATCCGGGACATGTTGTCCACCGACCTGGCGGGCGCGGTCCTGCGCGGCGAGGTCGACTTCGCCGTGGGCACCGACGCCAACCTGGACCGCAGCGTGCTGTCCGTGCAATCGCTCAGGCATTTCAGGCTGGGGGTGTTCTTTCCAGAAGGGCATCCCCTGGAATCGCGCAAAACGATTGGGTGGCGCGACCTGCGGCCCTGGCCGGTCATCGTCGTCAACCCCTTGAATGCCCTGTGGCAGCGGGCGATGGCCATGCTGTACGCGCAAGGCATCACGCTGGAAGTTGCCTTCGAAGTGACCTTCCCGTCGACCGCGCTGGCGATGGCCAGGGAAGGATTCGGCGTCGTCATCCAGCCTTCGTACGCGATTCCAGGCCTTGCGGCCGAAGGCATCGTCGGGCGGCCATTGAGCGGGCCGGGGGTCGAATCGGAAGTGGTAGTGATCCGGCGCAACGGCAGCGCACTGACACCCGCTGCGGCCAGTCTCATCGCGCTGCTCGAACACACGCTGGGAGAAGCCGCGCAGACGCCGCCAACGCCTGAGAGGAGGCATAAGATTTCCTAATACTGGGTCAAGAAAAAATCGTTTCCCTAATTCCGAGCGCGCCATCACACTTCCTGCCGATACGAACCCGCCCAGGAATAGCGATCGCGATATGTCCCACGTTCCCTTGTATACCGACGCCGCCGGCACGGTCCAGATCGAAGCTCCCGAATCGCTGATCGCGGGATCCATGGCCACCATCAAGGTGGTCTACACCGCGGGGAAGTTCGGCATCGACGATGCCGGTTCGGTGAAGCTGATGCTGCGCTTCGCCACCGATTCCGGGCGTCCGCAGTTCGATCGTCCGAACGCGCCGAATTACGTGTCGGCCACGGCCTCCAACGGCGCCGTGCTGGACCTGACCTACGACCCGATGGGCAGCGAGCGGCCGTGGTGGAAGACCATCGTGATCCGCGTGGTGAAGAATTTCCTGAAGGAAGGCGACCGCATCACCGTGGTGCTGGGCGACCGCTCGCAGGGATCGGCGGGCATGCGCGTCCAGACGCTGCGCGAATCCACGTTCGAGATTCGCGTCCAGGCCAACCCTTTCGGCGTCGTCAAGTACATCGACGTGCCCACGGTCCGGACCATCAACATCGTGCCCGGCAAACCCGTGCAGTGGAAAGCCATCCTGCCCACGCTGCGTGGCGTGGCCGACGCGTTCCGCCTGTGCATCAAGGCGGAAGACGCCTGCGGCAACCCCACCGAATTCACCGATCACGCGTTCACGCTCGTCAGTTCGCATCCGGTCCAGGGCCTGCCCGAGCGGATCACGATCGGCGAGAAAGACCATCCTTACGTCATCGACGGCTTGAAGGTCAGCCAACCCTGCGACCTGGTCGTGACGCTGAAGGACGAGGCCGGCAAGGCGGTCGCGCGGTCGAACCCGATGCGTGTCCAGGCCGAACCCCCCTTGCGCCAGTACTGGGCCGAGTTCCACGCGCAAAGCGAGGAAACCGTCGGCACGAACTCCGTGGTGGACTATCACGTCTTCGCGCGCGACCGCGCCTTCGTCGACATCATCGGTCACCAGGGCAACGACTTCCAGATCACCAATACCTTCTGGCGCGACTTGAACGCGGTCACGGCCGAATTCAATGCGCCCGGCAAATTCATCACCCTGCCCGGATACGAATGGTCCGGCGTCACCCCGTTGGGCGGCGACCGCAACGTGTACTTTTCGCAGGAAGGCCGGCAGATCCGCCGGTCGTCCCACGCCCTGGTTCCCGAGACGGAAGACATCGCCACGGACTGCAACCACGCCGCCGAGCTGTTCGAGAAGCTGCTGGAAGCGGGCGAAGACTGTGTTGCCTTCGCCCATGTGGGCGGCCGCTATGCCGACCTGACGGTCGCGCATGACGGACGCATCGAACGCTCCGTCGAAATCCATTCCTCGTGGGGCACCTTCGAATGGCTGCTGTTCGACGCCTTCGATCTGGGATACCGCGTGGGCGTGGTGTGCAACAGCGACGATCACAAGGGCCGGCCCGGCGCCAGCCATCCCGGCGCATCCGTCTTCGGCGCCTATGGCGGATTGACCTGCGTGCTGCTGCCTGAGCTGACGCGCCAGGCCGTATTCAAGGCGCTGCGCGATCGCCACCATTACGGCACGACGGGCGATCGCATTTTCTTGGACGTGCAGGCTTCCTTTGGCGGTCCGGTCACCCGCTACCTGGACGATCCCGCCCTGGGGACCGCGGATACCGAGCAGGTCCAGGCCGCGATGATGGGCGATATCGTGAAGTCCGGTGCGGGATCGGCGACGCTCAGCTTCAACGCATCGTGCCCCACCCCCATCGAACGCGTGGATATCCGCGTGGGGAAGAAAACGGTGAAGACGGTCCGGCCCTATTCCGCCGCCGACCTGGGCAGCCGCGTCCGGGTCATTTGGGAGGGTGCCGACGACCGCGGCCGGTCCCGCATGTCCAACTGGGACGGTTCGATCACCGTCGCCGGAAATGCCATCCTGGAAGCCACGCCGATCAATTTCTGGCACCTGGACAAGAAGCTGGAGAAGGTCAGCGATACCGAGCTGAAGTGGCAGTCGGTCACCACGGGCAACTATGCCGGCGTGGACATCCGGCTGGCACACGCGGACGACGGCCGGATCACCATCAAGACTCCGTACCTGGACCTGGCGTTCAACGTACGGCAGATCGGCTTCGAGGACATCGAATTCGACGCGGGCGGCGTGGGCCGCAAGCTGCGCATCTTCCGGCTGCCTGACGTCAATGACACCACGAGTTTTTCCTTCACCGCCCAAGTGGATCTGCCGGAGGCGGGGGACAACCCGCTGTACGTCCGGCTGACCCAGGAAAGCGGCCACCTGGCGTGGAGCAGTCCCATCTACGTCGTGAAGTAGCTGTCGCGGGACGACAAAACCAACACAAGGGGTTGCCATGAACAAATCCATCCTGGTCGCCGGCCTGATCGCGCTCGGCTGCGCGGGACCGTCGCAGGCCGCGGACTGGCCGGCCCGGCCGGTGTCGATCATCCTGGGCTTCGCGCCGGGAGGCTCCGCCGACATCGCTGCGCGCATCGTCTCGGAAAAGCTCACCAAGTCCTTCGGCACCAGTTTCGTGGTCGAGAATCGCCCCGGCGCGAACGGCGACATCGCCGCCACCTTCGTCTCGCATGCGGCCCCCGACGGCTACACGCTGCTGTTCGCACCGGACGCCATCGTGACGTCGCCGGCCATCCGCAAGACCCAATACGATCCGATCAAGGACTTCGTGCCGATCGCGATGATCGCGCAGGGACCGCTGGTACTCGTCGAGAACCCGAAGACCAAGGCCGAATCGGTGGCGCAGCTGATCGCGATGGCCAAGGCGAATCCCGCGAAGTTTTCCTTCGGTTCGTCCGGGGTGGGAAACAACCAGCATTTCGCGGGCGAGAAGTTCAATGCGATGACGGGCCTGTCGCTGACGCACGTGCCCTACAAAGGGGGCGGGCAGGCCATCGCGGACCTGCTGGCGGACCAGATCCCCATCGCCTTCCTGGGCACGGGTCCGGTCATGCCGCATGTGAAAAGCGGCAAGCTGAAGGTCCTCGCGGTCACCACGGCGCAGCGTTTCCAGGGCCTGCCCGACGTGCCGACGCTGGACGAGTCGGGGCTGAAGGGTTTCGATATGTCGCAATGGCTGGGCATCGTCGGACCGCTCGGTACGCCGCCCGACGTGATCAGGACGCTGAATTCGCGGATCAACACGATCCTGGCGGAACCCGACGTCAAGGAAAAGCTGCTGGCTTCGGGTATGAACGCATTGCCGATGACGCCGGCCCAACTGGGCGAGCAGATCAAGCGGGATGCGGCGTCGTACCGAAAGCTGGCGCAGGACCAGCACATGTCCGAGTAAGGCGGTTGGCGCCGAGGAACCATCGATCATGGATAGCGGAAATTCATTCTACGTCCGGCTGCGCGACGAGCTGCGGGCACTGCATGCGAACGGCCTGTACAAGGAAGAACGGGTGATCGCGACGGCCCAGGGCGCCGCGGTGGCGACCCGTGACGGCAGGACGGTCATCAACCTTTGCGCCAATAACTACCTGGGCCTGTCGTCCCATCCCGCGGTAATCCGGGCCGCGCAGGCCGGCCTGGACGCCCGTGGATATGGGCTGAGTTCGGTGCGCTTCATCTGCGGCACGCAGGATATCCACAAGGAACTGGAAGCCCGGCTGAGCCGGTTCCTGGGTACCGAGGACACCATCCTCTATGCCGCGGCCTTCGATGCCAACGGCGGCTTGTTCGAGCCGCTGTTCGGCCCGGAGGACGCCATCATCAGCGACGAACTGAACCACGCCTCCATCATCGACGGGATACGCCTGTGCAAGGCGAAGCGTTACCGCTACGCGCACAACAGCATGCATGACCTGCGCGCCTGCCTGCAAACTGCACGAGAAGAACGGGCCCGCAACATCATCGTATTCACGGACGGTGTCTTTTCCATGGATGGGGCCATCGCGAAGCTGGATGAGATACGCAAGCTGTGCGATGAGTTCGACGCACTCCTGGGCGTGGACGATTGCCACGCCACCGGCTTCATGGGCAAGCTGGGACGCGGCACCCATGAATACCGCAATGTATTCGGCAAGGTCGACATCATCACGGGCACCCTGGGCAAGGCCCTGGGCGGCGCCTCCGGCGGCTTCACCAGCGGCCGCAAGGAAGTCATCGACATCCTGCGGCAGCGTTCCCGCCCGTACCTGTTTTCGAACACGGTCGCGCCCGCGATCGTCCAGGGCACGCTCGCGGCCCTAGACCTGCTGGAAGCCGACACCGTGCTGCGGGACCGGCTCGAAGACAACACCCGGTTCTTTCGCGCCGCGATATCGGAATGCGGCTTCGACATCAAGGAAGGGTCGCATCCCATCGTTCCGATCATGGTCCACGACGCCAACAAGGCGCAGGCGCTGTCGCGCAGGCTGTTGGAGCTGGGCGTCTATGCCATCGGGTTCTTCTATCCCGTGGTGCCGAGGGGACAGGCGCGTATCCGGGTGCAGGTCAGCGCGGCCCACGGCAGGGAGCAACTGACCAGCGCCGTCGCGGCGTTTCAGCAGGCGGGACAGGAATTGGGAATAGTGCGATGAATACGGAAAACACAAGAATCCTGGTGATCGGCGCCAATGGCCAACTCGGGACCGAGCTCGTCGAAGCCCTGGCCACACGCCACGGCGCGGACCGGATCGTCACCGCGGACATTCGCGCAGAAGGACCCGACCCGGACTGCGTGCACGAGTTATTGGACGTGACCTCGGCCGAAGCGCTCGAAAGCGTCGTGGCACGGCACCGGATCGGCCAGATCTACAACCTGGCCGCGGCGCTGTCCGCGACCGCGGAAGTCAAGCCGCAGTGGGCATGGGACCTGAACATGACCGGCCTGCTCAATGTGCTGGAGATCGCCCGGCGGCAGGGCATCCGCAAGGTATTCTGGCCGAGCTCGATCGCGGCATTCGGTCCGTCCACACCCAAGCACGGCGCGCCGCAGCAGACCGTGATGGATCCCGAAACGGTGTACGGCATTTCCAAGCTGGCGGGAGAAGGATGGTGCCGGTGGTACCGGACCAGGAACAAGGTCGACGTCCGCAGCCTGCGCTATCCGGGCCTGATCTCCTACAAGACCGCGCCCGGCGGTGGCACCACCGACTATGCGGTGGATATCTTCCACCAGGCCTTGCGCACCGGGTCATACCGCTGCTTCTTGAACGCGGACCAGGAACTGCCCATGATGTACATGGCCGACGCCGTGCGCGCGACCATCGAACTGATGGACGCGCCGGTGGACCGCATCACGGAATTCGGCAGCTATAACCTGGCGGGGTTCAGCGTGACGCCGGATGCGCTGACCACGGAAATAAGAAAGCGGATTCCCGACTTCCGGATATCGTACGCGCCGGACTTCCGCCAAGCGATCGCGGCCAGCTGGCCCAGCTCCATCGACGACTCCAGGGCCAGGTCCGACTGGGGATGGATGCCCCAGTTCGACCTGCGGGCCATGGTGCCGGACATGCTGGCGCACGTGCGGGAAATGATCACCGCCGAGCCGTGCCGGGCATGAGACAACCACGCGGGCGCTGACGACAGCGCCCCTTCAACGCACCGGCACGAATCCGGGCGTCTTCAGGGCCGGCAGCGCCGCCACCGCGACGCGTATCGCCGTCCCGCCCTGGTCCAGCACCACGCCCGCGGACTCGACTTTCGCCAGGGTCACGCCGTCGGCGATCGGCTGGCCCACGCGGTAGGCGCGTGGCGCGGCGCCATCGATGGCCAGGATCGCGGCGCCTCGTTCGCCCGCCGAGATCAGGCCCAGCACCGTCACCTTGACCGGGGCCGCCGACGTCCCGAACCAGCGCGCGAGCGCCGTGGTATCCCCCGCCGCCCGCGCCCGCGGCACCAGCAGCGGCGGCAGGGTGGACGCGCGCGGCGCCAGCAGGATCGCGCCCCAGGTACCGACGCCCGCCGCCAGGACCAGCATGGCGGCGCCCCGGGCCAGCCCGGCGGAATCGAAGCGTTGTGGCATGGAAGCGTTTACAAGGCCGACCGTGCGTCGACATATGGCTGTCATTAGGACCGTAGATGATAGGTCCCGCATATGACAGATCACCTCAATTGTTGTGACAGCCAGACGCAAGGCAAGCAGCGTCCCGGCCAGCGCGCAACGCGTCGGCGAGCGACGATGAACCCCATGAAACCTTGCACCCACGGCATCCCCGCGCCTCGGACCCGCCGTCCCGCGCCCCGCAACCCGCCCTCCCGCCAACGCGGCTTCTCGCTCATCGAGATCATGGTCGTGGTGGTCATCATGGGGATCCTGGCCGGGCTCGTCGTGCCCAACCTGCTCCGGCGTCCCGACCAGGCGCGCGTCGTCGCCGCGCGGCAGGACATCTCCAGCATCTATCAGGCGCTGAAACTGTATCGCCTGGACAACGGCCACTATCCCAGCGCGCAGCAAGGCCTGCAGGCGCTCGTGCAACAGCCGGCTGATGAAAAACTGTCAGGCTGGCACAGCTACCTCGATCGCCTGCCCAACGATCCCTGGGGCCATCCCTATCAATACCTGAATCCCGGCGTCAAAGGCGAGATCGACGTGTTTTCCCTGGGTGCCGACAACAAGCCCGGCGGCGAAGACAGCGATGCGGACATCGGATCCTGGAGCCTTTGACCGCCGCGCGGCGCGCGCGTCACCCCAACCCTATCGATGCCAGGCCGGTTTCAGCCTGATCGAAATGCTGGTTGTCGTGGCCATCATCGCCATCATGACCGCGGGCATCAGCCTGGCCATGCCGCGCCGTGGCGACCAGCCGCTGGCGCGCGACGCCCGCCGGCTGGAGCTGCTGTTCGCACAGGCCCAGACGGAAGCCCGCGCGGGCGGCCGCGCCATCATCTGGCGCGCCGACGAAAACGGCTACCGCTTCACCCGGCGCGCCGCGTGGCAACCCGGCGACGCACGCGCCCTCGCACCCGCCTCCGTCACCGAGGCGCCGCAGTCCGATGATTTCCGGCAGGACGAATCACTGCGGCCGCGGCAATGGGAAGCGGGCCACGTACGCGTGCAGGTCTACAGCGATGGCGGCCCCACGGGCGGCGGCACCGGCGCGGCGGATGCGTCGGGAGCGGGCGACCATGCCAGCGCCGTCTTCGCGCCGGAATGGATCGCGCCGCCCATGCGCGTCGAACTGAGCGATGACTTCCGGCGCATCGACATCGTGCGCGACGCCGCCGGGCGCTATGCGACACACCCATGAAGCGCCGCGATCGACAACGAGGCTTTTCGCTGCTGGAAGTCCTGGTGGCGCTGGTCATTATCGCGATCGCGCTGGGCGCCTGCGTGCGCGCGGCGGGACAGATGGCGGCAGGCCAGGCCGCCGTGCGCGATCGCGCGCTGGCGCTGGTGTCGGCAGAAAACACGCTGGCCGAACTGCGCGCCCAGCGCCTTTATCCGCCGTTGGGGCGCCGCAGCCAACCCTGTCCGCAGGGGCCGCTGGCACTCACCTGCGACCTCTCCATCGAATCGACGTCCAATCGCGGCTTTCGCCAGGCCACGGTGCGGGTCATGGATGCCGACAAACGCCTGCTGTCCGAACTGCGCGGGTTGGCGGGCGCGCAGCCATGAAAATATGCATGGCGGCACCGGCAAGGCGAACACGCGCATCGGCGCGGGCGTCGCACGCGCCAGGGGCAACGCGGCCGATGCCGGCACGGCGCGGCGCAACGAAGCCGTCCGCAACCAGCGCGGCACGACAGCGCGGCTTCACGCTGATCGAAGTGCTGGTCGCGGTCGCGCTGATGGCCATCGTCAGCGTAATGTCCTGGCGCGGCCTGGACAGCGTGGTCCGCGCGCGCAACCACATGCAGCGCGAAGCCGACCGCGACGAGGCCTTGCTGCGCGTGCTGGGACAGCTGCAACAGGACGTCCGCATGCGGGCGCCCGATTCCGTCCTGGACGGCGGCATCCCCGACGCGAGCGCCGGTCAGGCCTTGCCCGCCGCCATCAGCATGCCGGCCAGCGCGCAGGAGGTCGATATCGTCCGCGGACCGGCGCCGGCGGGGCGCTGGCAGCGCGTGCGCTGGTGGCGCGATGGCGACACCTTGCGCCGCGCCAGCGGAGCCGGTGGCGACAGCTTCCCGCTGCCCAGGCCCGATGCCGGCGCGGACGTGCTGGACGGCGTGCAGGGCTTCGCCGTGGAAGCCTGGATACCCGGACGCGGCTGGATCGCCTTGCCGGCCAACCAATCGAACGCGGCCGCCACCGGGCTCGCCTTCGTGCTGCGACTGGCCGGCGCCGCGCCCGGCACCACGCAGACCTATCGCCGCGTGGTGGCCCTGCCATGAAGCCCACCCCTGCAATGAAGCCCACGCAACGCAACAGGCAGCAAGGCATGGCCGTCATCGCCGCGCTGCTGGTGGTCGCCGCCGCCGCGATCATCGCCACCACCATGCTGGATGGCCAGACCACGTACACGCGCATCCTGCAGAGCGAGAAAGCCCGCGTGCAGGCGCATTGGCTGCTGATGGGCGGCATGGACTGGGCCCGGCTCATCCTGCAGGCCGATGGCAAGCGCAGCCCGGCCACGCGTCCGGACCAGCTGTGGGCCACGCCCATCGTCGACCTGCGGGTCGATCCGGACGATCGGACGGACAATCAAGCGGGCGCTCAGGCGAACAATCCGTCGGACGCCGCCCTGTTCTCCGGGCGCGTCGACGACGAGCAGGCCAAGTACAACCTGTGGAACCTGGCGCGCGCGGGCCGGGTGGACCCGCGCCAGCTCGTGGTGCTCGAACGCCTGCTGCAGGCCCTGGACCTGCCCCCCGCGGCCGCGCCCCTGATCGCCCGGCGCATCGCGCTCAGCCAGGCCCTGCCCGAAGGCGCCGACGGCCCGGACGGCGCGGACGGTGAAGGTGGCGGGGGCGGTGGGCGCGGTGGAAACAACGGCACCGGCGCGCGGCACGCTTCCGCCGCCGGCGTCGCCGGCTCCCAGAAATCGCCCGGCCTGCAATCCCTGGACGACCTGCGTGGCATCGCCAGGCTGGACCAGCAGGCCTTGGATCGCCTGCGCTGCTGCGTCACCATCCTGCCCGCGCGCACCGCGGTCAACGTCAACACCGCGCCGGCCGAAGTGCTGCATGCCCTGATCGGGCCGCTATCGCTGGGCCACGCGATGGCCCTGGTGGCGGACCGCGAACGCGGCCGCTACTTCAACGACGAAGCGGACTTCGTCAACCGGCTCGCGGACCCCGAGATCAAACTGGACGACGACAGCGTGGATATCGGCAGCCAGTGGTTCGGCGTGACCGGCGCCGTGCGCCTGGGCAGCGCCACTGTCGCGATGCGCGCGTTGCTGCGCCGCGATGAAAGCCAATCTACCCACGTCGTCTGGATAAGGGAAGCGAATTGAAGACCGTCCTGCGCCTGGCCCTGCCGCCGCTGCGCGCCCTGAACCCCGACATGCGCGTCGCCTTCGTCCTGCTGGACCGCGAACGCCGCATCCTGCGCGAAGGCGAACTGCCCCTGCGCGAGATCGCCGCCGTCACGCCGGCCGCGCGTGTCGAGGCCGTGCTGCATCCCCTGGATACCGTCGATACCTTCATCACGTTGCCGCCGCTGCGTGGCGACCGCCTGCAGGCCGCTGCGGTTGCGCAGGTCGAACCGCTGACGTTGTCGTCAACGGATGACCTGGCCATCGCCTTCGGTCCCCGCGATGACGCGGGCCGCGCGCCCGTCGCCTGGACCGATCGCGCGGTGCTCGTGCGCGGCTGGACCGCGCTGGCCGAAGCGGGTTTCGATGTGGCGGCCCTCTATCCCACCCGTGTCGCGGCCCCCCAGGCCGGGGCCGACGAATCGGCTGGCATCGCGCCGCTGGGCCTGCCCGCCGATGCGCGCTGGCGGCAGGCATCGCCCGCATGGTCGCTGGCGCTGCCCGAACTGCGGCCCGCGATGCGCGGCGGGCAGCGTTGGCGCGCGCCACTGGCATGGGCGGCGGCAGCACTGGCGGTCTGGCTGATCGGACTGAATATCCATGCCGCGCAACTGGCCGGCGAAGGCGCCGCATTGCGGCAAACGATGATCAGCCGCGTCGCCGATGCATTCCCCGATCTTCCCGTGATCGTCGATCCGCTCAAGCAGGCGCAGCAACGCGTCGACGCCCTGCGCGCCGCGCGCGGCGCCGCCAGCGATGACGACTTCATGCCGCTCGCGCTCGCCGCGGCCACCCTGCTGCCCGCCGGCACGCTGCAGCTGGCCGCGCTGTCCTACCAGGACGGCCAGCTGACCATCGACGTCGACGACAACGGACGCCCGCCGCCGCCCGCCAACGGCGCGCCGCAACGCCAGGCCACCGCGATGGGCCTGGCGCTGGAAGCCACCCGGACCGGCTGGAAACTGATGCCGGCGCGCCTGGCCGGCGCCCGCACCGACCGCGGGCGCGTCGCACAGGAGCGCCAGCCATGACGGCCCGCATGCGCAACCTGCAGCGGCCCGCCTTGCCGCCCGCGCTGCTGGCGCGCTGGCTGGCCGCGCGCCAGCATGCGGCGGCGTACTGGACCGGGCTCAGCATGCGCGAGCGCCGCCTGGTGCGGGGCCTGGGCGGCGTCATCGTCGCGGCGCTGCTGTTCCTGGTGGCGTTGCGGCCCGCCTTGCGCGATATCGCGCAGTGGCAGGACGAACTGCCGCTGCTGCGCACCCAGGCCGCCGCCATCGACGCGCTGGTGCAGGAAGCCCAGGCCTTGAAGCGCGAGCAAGGCAAGCGCATCGCCGCCAACGACATGGAAGACGCGCTGCGCGCCAGCCTGGCGCACGCCGGGCTGGGCACGTCCCCCCAGGTCGGCAAGCTGGAGGACGGCAAGCGCTGGCGCGTCGCCGTCGAAGGCGTGACGGCGGCGGCCCTGTTCGACTGGCTGGCGCATGCCCCGGCGCAGCTGCATCTGCGCGTGACGCAGGTCCAGCTGCTGCGGCCGCGCGATTCGCTGGGTCGGCCGGTGCCCACCCAGGTGTCCGGCACGCTGCTGCTGCGCGATGGGGACGCGCCCGCCAGGGAGGTCCGGCCATGAGGGCGCGACGCTGGCTGCTGCCCGCTGGCGCGGCATGCGTGGCGCTCGTCGCCGCGCTGGCCGTCCTGCCCGCGCGCTGGCTGCTGCGCGCCTTCCCGGCGGACGGGCCCATCAGCGTCGTCGATGCCTCGGGCAGCGTGTGGAACGGCCAGGCACAGGTCGCGGTCGGTCCGCCCGGCCTGCGCCGCACCCTGCCCCAGGCCTTCAGCTGGCGCTGGCACTGGGCCGCCGGCGTCGGCCCCGCCGCGCAGTTCACCCACCCCTGGCTGGCCACACCCGTGGAAGTGGCGCCCGGGCTGCGCGGCATCCGCCTGGGCCAGGGCCGCCTGAATCTGCCCGCCGATGCGCTGACCGCCATCGGCGCGCCGCTGAACACGCTGGAGCCCGGCGGGCAGCTCGCGCTGGCCTGGCCCGCGATGGACCTGGGCGCCCTGCCGCCGGGCACGTCGCCGCTGCAGCTGACCTGGACGCAAGCGTCATCGACCCTGGTGCGCGTGCAGCCGCTGGGCGACTACCAGGCATCGCTGTCCGCGGACCCGCAGGGCCACCTCGACCTGCGCATACGCACCCTGCGCGGCGCCCTGCGCGTCGACGGCCAAGGCCGCGACCAGGCGGGCCGCTGGCGCTTCGACGGCCAGGCCAGTCCCGCGCCCGACACCGATACCGCCACGCGCGATGCGCTGCAGCCGCTGCTGAGCGCGCTGGGCAACTACCGCAACGGCGTTTCACAACTGCGATTTCCCTGATTACCGAGCCGCTCGATGAATCCCCCTCATGCCCCCCGCAAGCGCCACGACGCCACCGGTCTCGTCCGCCGCATCCGCCACGCCGCCGCCCGGCCGCCGCAGCGGCTGGCCCCCGCCGCGCTGGCGATCCTGCTGGCCTTGAGCGGATGTGCAACGCCGGACAAGCCGGCGGCGCCGCCCCCGGTACCGGACAGTCCCCTGATCAGCGCGGGAGCCAGCCAGCCCGACATGGGCGCCACGCGCACACGGCGCACCGACACGCCGACGGCGCCCGCGCCGCGCGACCTGGGCCCTCTGCACGTCCGCGTCAAGGTCAACGGCAAGGACGTCGATGGCAATGCCGCCGTCCCCGGCGCCGCGGGCAGCGAGAACACCGACCCGGTGCAGCTGAATTTCGTCGATGCCGACCTGCCCAACGTGGTGCGCGCCATGGCGCGCTACACCGGGCGCAACTTCGTGGTCGATCCGCGCGTCAAGGGACAGCTGACGCTGGTGTCCGAGCGGCCGGTGGACCCCGGCACCGCGTACGACATGCTGCTGGGGGCGCTGCGCATGCAGGGCGTGGCCGTCATCGACGTCAACGGCGTCAGCCGTGTCGTGCCGGAGGCCGACGCCAAGCTGCAAGGCGTGCCCGTCTCGGAAAGCGGTCAGCCGGCCACCACCGGCGGCCTGGTGACGCGCGTCTTCCGTCTGCAGTACGAGAACGCCACCAACCTGCTGCCCGTGCTGCGGCCGATGATCGCGCCCAACAATCCGATCAACGCCTATCCCAACAACAACACCCTGGTCGTGACGGACTACGCCGACAACATGGCGCGCATCGCCAAGGTGATCGCCGAGATCGACAATCCGGACTCGCTGTCCGCCGACGTCATCCCGGTGCGCTACGGCATCGCGTCCGACATCGCGCCGGTGGTCGGCGGGATGCTGGATACGCGCGGCGGCAACGACCCCAGCCAGCAGGTCACCGTGGCGGCCGATCCGCGCAGCAACAGCGTCCTGGTCCGCGCGTCCAACCCGGCGCGCGCCCAGCTCGCGCGCGACCTGGTGATGCGCCTGGACAACCCGCAAAGCCGGGCCGGCAATCTGCACGTGGTCTACCTGCGCAACGCGCAGGCGGTGAAGCTGGCGGGCGTGCTGCGCGGCGCGCTGACCGGGCAGTCCGACAATCGTGGCGGCAGCGCGGCGGCCCCGTCCGGCGGCACGCAGGGCGGCGACTATGGCAGCAATCCTTTCCGCGGCGGCACCTCGGTGATGAATCCGTCGCAATCGACGCAGACGCAGAACGCGCTGGGCACCGGCGCGAACGGCGCCAACGCATCGCAGCGCTTCGGCCAGAACGGCGACGGCGGCGACCGCGACGCGCAGGGCAACGCGTTTTCCGTCAACGGTGCGACCATCACCGCCGACCCGACCACCAACACGCTGATCATCTCCGCGCCCGAACCGCTCTACCGCAGCCTGCGCGAAGTCATCGACGAGCTGGACCAGCGCCGCGCCCAGGTGCTCGTCGAAAGCCTGATCGTCGAAGTGTCCAGCGACGACGCCGCGCAGTTCGGCATCCAGTGGATGTTCGGCGGCAACGGTTTCAACGGCAACGGCAGTTCGGTGTTCGGCGGCACCAACCTGAACGGCAGCGGCCTGAATCTCTCGTCCAGCACCGCGACCACGCTGGACGCGCTGGGCAGCGGCCTGAACGTGGGGCTGGTCAAGGGCACGGTGGACGCCCTGGGGCACCAGGTCATCAACCTGGGCGTGCTGGCGCGCGCCATGCAGGGCAGGCAGGGCACCAACATCCTGTCGACGCCCAACCTGCTGACGCTGGACAACGAGCAGGCCAGCATCGTCGTCGGCCAGACCGTGCCCTTCGTGACGGGCTCCTACGTGACCAACTCCGGCGACGGCTCGGGCAATCCCTTCCAGACCATCGAACGCGAGGACGTCGGCCTGACCCTGAAGCTGCGGCCGCAGATTTCGGAGGGCGGCACGGTCAAGCTGGACCTGTACCAGGAAGTCAGCAGCATCGACGACACCGCCACCAGTACCGCCGGCATCATCACGCGCAAGCGCGCGCTGGATACCAGCGTGCTGGTCGACGATGGCCAGATCATCGTGCTGGGCGGCCTGCTGGAAGATTCCGGCACCGATGGCACGCAATCGGTGCCGATACTCGGCGACCTGCCCCTGATCGGTTCGCTGTTCCGCTATACCAACCGGCACCGCACCAAGACCAACCTGATGATCTTCCTGCGTCCGCATATCGTGCGCGGCACCAACGACAGCCGCCGCCTGACGATGGACCGCTACGACTACATGCAGCGCGTGCAGGACAACGCGCGAACCCCGCACAGCTGGCCGCTGCCGGACGTCGATTCGCCGCACCTGCCCACGCTGGGCCCGGACGGCCAGCCGCTCTCGTCGCGGCCGCTCGACCTGCGGCCCAGCAGCGCCGACCAGACCCTGAGCCAGGACCCGCCTCACACCGTCACCGATACGCGCGTCTACCCGAAGACCCCGCGCCAGCCAGCGCCCGCGACATCCATGGAAGGCCTGCCCGCCGTGGCCAGCCAGCTCGGCGCCGGCAAGGGCAATGGCGATGCTGGCGGCCAGGCGCTGGTGCTGCAGATCGCCCGCGCCGACTCGCAGGCCCAGGCGCAGCAGATCGTGCAGCGCGTATCGAGCACGGGCCTGCAGGCCTACACCCAGGTCGCCCCCGGCGGCTCGGGCGTACTGGTGCGCACCCGCGTCGCGCGCGATCCGGCGACCGCGGGCGCGGCGGCCGAACTGCTGACCAGGCTGGGCTATCAACCGGAGACCATACGGTAACGGCCCCGGAGATCACGCGATGACCACCCTGCCCTATGCCTGGGCCCGCGCACAGCGCGCCCTGCTGACCATCCGCCCGGAAGGCGCGCAGCTGACGTTCAGCCCGCGCACGCCCGACTGGGCGCGCGCGGAGGCGCGGCGCCATCATCCGCTGGCGCAGGAACGCGAGATCGCCGACGAGGAACTCGAAACGTTGCTGGCGGCCGCCTACGCCCAGGCCGGCGACGCGGCCAGCGTGGTGGCCGCGTCCGAAAACGAGATCGACCTGGACCGGTTGATGCAGGACATCCCGGAAATCGAGGACCTGCTCGACACGCAGGACGACGCGCCCGTCATCCGCATGATCAACGCCCTGTTCACCCAGGCCGCGCGCGACGGCGCCAGCGACATCCACATCGAGGCCTTCGAGACGCATTCGATGGTGCGCTACCGCGTCGATGGCACGCTGCGCGACGTGGTCAGCCCGCGGCGCGCGCTGCATCACGCGCTGATCTCGCGCATCAAGATCATGGCGCATCTGGACATCGCCGAAAAACGCCTGCCGCAGGATGGCCGCATTGCCCTGCGGGTCGGCGGGCGGCCCATCGACGTGCGCGTGTCGACGCTGCCCACCGGCCATGGCGAACGTGCGGTGCTGCGCCTGCTGGACAAGGAAGCCGGCCGCCTGCGCCTGGAAAGCCTGGGCATGGCGCCCGCCGTGCTCGCGCGGCTGGACAGGCTGATCCACCAGCCGCACGGCATCGTGCTGGTCACGGGCCCCACCGGCAGCGGCAAGACCACCACCCTGTACGCATCCCTGGCGCGGCTGGATGCCGGCACCACCAATATCCTGACCGTCGAAGACCCCATCGAATACGACCTGCCCGGCGTCAGCCAGACCCAGGTGAACGCGCGCATCGACCTGAGTTTCGCCACCGCCTTGCGCGCCATCCTGCGGCAGGATCCGGACGTGGTCATGATCGGTGAAATCCGTGACCTGGAAACCGCGCAGATCGCTGTGCAGGCGTCGCTGACCGGACACCTGGTGCTGGCGACGCTGCACACCAACGACGCCGTGTCGGCGATCACGCGCCTGACCGACATGGGCGTCGAGCCCTTCCTGTTGTCATCGTCGCTGCTGGGCGTGCTGGCGCAGCGGCTGGTGCGGCGGCTGTGCCCGCACTGCAGGCAGACGGCCGAACAGGAGGATGGCCGCCCTGCCTGGCGCGCGGTGGGCTGCGCGGCGTGCGGCCACACCGGATACAGCGGCCGTACCGGCATCCACGAACTGTTCGTCATCGACGAGGAAATACGCCGCCTGATGCATGACGGCGCCGGCGAGCTCGCCATGCGCCGCGCCGCCGAGGCCGCCGGCATGCGCACCATGCGGCAGGACGGCCAGCGCTGGGTGGATGGCGGCGAAACCTCCGCCGAGGAAATCCTGCGCGTCACGCGCGACGATTGATACCCATGCCCTCCTACAACTTCGAAGCCGCCGACGCCACGGGCCGCCTGGAGCGCGGCATGATAGATGCCGACTCGCCGCGCGGCGCGCGCAACGCGCTGCGCGCACGCGGGCTCACGCCGCTGGACGTGCGCGATGCGTCCGGACGCCATCGCCCGGGCTCCGCGCGTTGGCTGGGCAAGCATCTCAGCGACGTCGAGCTCGCCTGGTTGACCCGCCAGATCGCCAGCCTGCTGGCGGCCCGCCTGCCGCTGGACGCGGCGCTGACCGCCACGCTGGAGCAGGCCGAAAAGCGCCACGTCGCGCAGGCGCTGTCCGCCGTGCGCGCCGACGTGCGGGCGGGCCATCGGCTGGCCGACGCGCTGGCGTCGCGGCCGCGCGATTTTCCCGATATCTACCGCGCGCTCGTGGCGGCCGGCGAGGAATCCGGTGACCTGTCGCTGGTCATGGAACGGCTGGCCACCTACGTGGAACAGCGCAACGCCCTGCGCGGCAAGGTGCTGACGGCCTTCATCTACCCCGCCATCGTCGCCGTCGTCTCGGTGGGCATCGTCTTCTTCCTGCTCGGATTCGTGGTGCCGCAGGTCATCGGCGCCTTCAACCAGACGCATCAGCAGTTGCCGCTGATCACCCGCATCATGGTCGCGATGAGCGACATCGTGCGCGATTGGGGCGCCATCGGCGTAACCGTGGCGGTTGCCGCGTTCGCCGCATGGCGCTGGAGCCTGCGGGCCGCCCCCGCCCGCCTGCGCTGGCACGCGCGGGTGCTGCGCCTGCCGATGGCCGGCCGCTTCGTGCTGGAGATGAACGCCGCGCGCTTCGCGTCCACGCTGGCCATCCTGTCGGGCAGCGGCGTCTCGCTGCTGCGCGCCTTGCAGGCCGCGGCGCAGACGCTGACCAACGACCGCCTGCGCGCCGCCGTGGCCGACGCCACCGACCGGGTCCGCCAGGGCGCGCCGCTGGCCGCCTCGCTGCAGACGCAGAAAACCTTTCCGCCGCTGCTGGTGCACCTGATCGGCAGCGGCGAACGCACCGGCGAACTCGCCCCCATGCTGGACCGCGCCGCCGCCACCCTGTCCGCCGACCTGGAAAGGCGCGCCATGGCCATGACCGCGCTGCTGGAACCCTTGATGATCCTGATCATGGGCGGCGTGGTGCTGGTCATCGTGCTGGCGGTGATGATGCCCATCATCGAGATCAACCAGATGGTGCAATGACGGCCGGCATGGCCGATGCTGAGACGTCCCTGTCTCAAATCGCCGGTAGGCGCCCACCGTCCTGCCGACATGGCCAGGAGTCTCCGCAATGAATCCCATCTCCTCCAGTATGCAGCTTTGCATCGACGAATGTCTGCGCTGCTATCAAACCTGTATCGCCATGGCGATGAACCACTGCCTGGAAGCGGGCGGCCGCCATGTCGAGCCCGAGCACTTCCGCCTGATGATGGCGTGTGCCGAAATGTGCCGCACGTCCGCGCATTTCATGCTGATCGGCGTGCCCCACCATCGGCACACCTGCGCCGATTGTGCGACGATCTGCCGCCAATGCGCCGATAGCTGCGACGAGCTGGACGGCATGGACGAGTGCGCGACGATGTGCCGGCGCTGCGCGGACGCCTGCGAACGGATGGCCGACGGGGCCTGATTCCGCGGTGGTCATCGCATTCGCAAGGCAGGGTTCCTCGAATAGACCACTTTCGTCACGACGTTGCCGGTCTTGGGGATGGGCAGCGGGGCGTTCTTCGTCACGTTGTTCTTTGACGGATCGGCGTAGAACCAATTGTCGCCGCTGTAGCCATACACCACGATGTATTTCGGATTGCCCAGCTGGTCGCCCTGCGGGATTCCCCATCCCACCACCACGGGCGACTTGGTCCTGATCTGGGCACGCGCGGAGCGGCGCAGGCGCGGTCACCGCACCCCGTCCGAATTCTGAAAATTTGATGAAAATTCGACGCACCGTAACCGACACTGGCGCGCAGAAAAACTTCCGCGAGCGACATGCCCTCGATATCCACGGCGCGCAACGCGGCGCGGCCGCAGGGGCGCCGAACAATGGATACTCCCAGGACCGCCAATACGTCCAGATGCGCGCAGGTCCTGCGCTCCCTCATCGAACCTGGCCGGGGCCCGCGCCTGCCCTGGGTCATGCTGCGTCCGCGCGACGCCGATGGCGACGACATCTTCGAAGGCGACTTCGACTTCCTTATCGATGACGCGCGCTTCGACGAGATACTGGCGCGCGTGTTCGCCGTTTGCCAGGAAGCCGGCGTCAGCTTCATCCTGCGCCAGTCGTCGCCCTTCAAGCGGCAGATCGAGCTGCTGCACGACGACCAGCGCCGCGTAACCCTGGAATTCTGGCCGCAGGCCGAACTGCGCACGCGCGGCGACGTCGGCCGGCTGAGCCGCGGCGGCGTCGACTACGCCACCTATGAACGATTGGACGCCAAGGATCGCGAGGCGCTCCTGGCCGCGCTATTCCTGCTGCACCTGCACCACAAGCGCAAGAAGCTGGACGTGCCGCTGGTGCGCGACCGCCTGGCCTACTTCGCCGACCGTGTGGCGGATATCCCGGGATTGAGCGGCGCCATGCGCGGCCTGCTGGCCGGCACCCTGGGACTGGACGCCGCGCACCACACCGCGACGGCCTACCTGCTCGAACACAACATTCCAACCGTATCGCCCATCGCCATCGCCTTCAAGCGCCTGGCATGGCGCATACGGCGGCTTGCGCATTGGCCTGCGTGGCGCACGATCGCGGTGGTCGGGCCGGACGGCAGCGGCAAGGGCACGCTGATCGACGCCGTCCGGGCCAGTCCGCTGGGACGTCGGTTTCGTTTCAAGCGCTTCAAGCGCCTGTTCCGCAAACCGCTGTTCTACTGGGGCCGCGAACCGCGCAACGTGCGCGAGGAAAAAAGGCTCTGGCTGGTCCTCCCCATCGCGTGGATCGCCTTCACGCTGGCGCAGCTGTTCGGCGGCTGGCGCCGTCCGCTGGTGCTGGACCGCTATTTCTACGATTACTTCGTCCGCAACGTCCGCCTGACCGCGACGCAGCCCTTCCGGCGCATCGCGGCATATGGCGCGTGCAGCGCGCTGGCCCCGCCGCCGCGGCATCTCATCGTCGCCACCTGTCCGCCGGACGTCATCCACGCACGCAAACAGGAAATGTCGCGCGAGGCCATCGAATCCCTGTACGCCATGTACCTGGATCAGGTCCGGCGCGGCCGGCTCCCCGCCACGCTGTTCTGCCATACCGGCGTCAGCATGGAAGAATCAAACCGGCACGCACTGCTTTTTCTTGGGCACCCAGAGCCGGCTTGACCGGTCGCGCAGCATGTCCAGCGTTTTTTCGCGAAACGATCGGGCCTTGTGCCGCGCGGCCCATTGCTCCAGCGCCGTGAACCTGCAGCGGGCCCAGTACTTGAAGTCGAAGTGCCGCGTGCCCAGCCCGTCGACGAACACCAGATAGGCGCGCCCGGCCACCGACGACTCCCGCACCAGGAAGTTGTCGATGCCATAGTCGGCCAGGATCACGTTATTGCGGATCAGCCAGTCGCAGGCCTCGTAGACCAGGCCCACGGCTTCCATTTCGCTGATCAGGCCGCTGCGCAAGGCCTGCGACAAGGTCGGACAGGGCGTGCCGTCCGGCCGCTGCACCAGGTCCACCACCAGGCCGCGTCCGCGGTTCGTCTTCACCCAGCCGTGCACGCGCGGCAGGTGCGGCCCTTTGACGCCCGACCGTTCCAGGTGGACGCTGTAGTGCAGGTCGATGTCGTTCTGCGCCCGTTCGTGCTGTGGCTTCGCCACCTTGACCCCTAGCGCGCGGTTCAAGGGATGGCGCCAGACCTCACGATCGTGGCCGGCGCCTATCTTCTCGGCAAGAACCAACACGACGTCCTGACCCGCGGCGGTCTTGCACGACCACTCCGGAGGAAGTGTGCTCATGAAATATTGTTGTCGATGGCTTCTTCATCATTCTGGGTGTGAATCCATTGACATGACAACGATATTTCAGGCGCCGTCGCGTCCGGGCAACGCTGGCCGGGAAAAATTCTTTATGCATCAACTGCTTGCGCATGGATGAGCTGCCGTCCGGCTGCGCCTTTACAAAAATTCGACGCCAGCGGTGCTAATCGGCCAGCGGGGCTGGGAAGGCGGCCGAGCTGGCGAGGACCGGCGCGGCGCCGGCGCAAAGAAAAAGCCCCCGCGCAGCCAGGCTGGCAGGGGCCTTCCAGGAAACGGCTCGGCAGGCTTCAGAACGGAATATCGTCGTCCATGTCCGTCAGGTTCGCCGCGCCGCCGCCACCGCCGCCGGCGGGCGGGCTGGCCGGACGCTGCGGCGCCGGGCGCTGGGCCTGCTGGCGCGGGGCGCGTTGCGGCGCGTCGTCATATCCACCGCCACCGCCGCCGCCGCCGAAACCACCGCCGCCTTCGCCGCCTTCACGGCCGCCCAGCATCTGCATCTGGTCGGCCACGACTTCGGTGCTGTAGCGGTCGGCGCCGGTGTCCTTGTCCTGCCACTTGCGGGTCTTCAGGCGGCCTTCGATATAGACCGAGCGGCCCTTCTTGAGGTATTCACCGGCAATTTCCGCCAGGCGGTTGTACATGACGACGCGATGCCATTCGGTTTCTTCGCGCCGCTCGCCGGAGGCCTTGTCCTTCCACTGCGACGTCGTCGCGACGGACAGATTGCAGATGGCGCTGCCTTCGGGGCTGTAGCGCACTTCGGGATCGCGCCCGAGGTTGCCGACGAGGATGACTTTATTGACAGATGCCATGTGCTGATTTCCCTAGATTGCCCATCCCGGAACGGTCCATGGGGCAAATAACTTCATTTGAATGTGCGTCGCGCCGGATCGGAGCGACGCGATCCCGCGCTATGCTGATCAGGCGCCCGACGTCGGATGCGTCCGTCGGCCCGGACAGCGATACGGCAAGCTTACCGCACCTGCGGGCCGAATTTTACCGACGTGGACAAAACCGTCGCGCTCGCCCTGCACAGCCATGTACCAGGGTCGGGCCAGCCCCTGCGCGATCGAGTCCGCGTCAGCCCAGCGGTTTCAAGCCCCAGGTGGCCGCCAGCCACACCACCGAAAGACCGGCGACCGTCAGGAACACGGCGCCCGGCCCCGCATGGGCAGCCAGTATCCCGCCCAGCGCCCCGCCGCAGAACAGGCCGGCCGCCTGGGACGTGTTGTAGAAGCCCAGCGCCAGCCCCTTGTACGCGGCCGGCGCGACGCGCGAGACCAGCGACGGCTGCAGGGCTTCCAGCACGTTGAACATCACGAAGAACAGGGTCAGCAGCACCAGCATGGCGTGGAAACTGCCCTGCCCCCAGCGCATCAGCCCCAGCACCACGATCAATCCCGCCACCGCGCCGACCAGCGCGCCGCGGTGCGCGCGATACTTCTCGGCCACGAACACCACCGGCACCATCAGCACGAAGGACACCACGATGACGGGCAGGTAGATTTCCCACAGGTCGTGCACGTCCAGGCCGTCCAGCCGGGCCATCAGCGCGGGCACGACCACGAACAGCGACACCTGGATCAGGTGCAGGCAGAACACGCCGAAGTTCAGCCGCAGCAGGTCGCCATGCAGCAGCACCTGGGACGGCCTGGCGCCGCGCATGGCGCGGTTGCCGCTCAAGGGCGCGACAGGCACCCACCAGCGCGCCACGGCGAAGCTGAGCACGCCCAGGCAGGCGATGGTCCAGAACAGCCCCGGCAACCCCCACCAGCCGGTCAGCAGCGGCGCGGCGACCAGCGACACGGCGAAGGACACGCCGATGGACGCGCCGACCATGGCCATCGCGCGGGTGCGGACCTCGTCGCGCGTCGCATCGGCGATCCAGGCAGTGATGGCGGCGGAAATCGCCCCGGCGCCCTGTACCGCGCGGCCGATGGTGATCCAGAAAACATTTGGGGACAGGGCACAGATCACGCTGCCCACGATGAACAGCACCAGGCCCAGCAGCACCACCGGACGCCGGCCCCAGCGGTCCGACGCCAGCCCGAACGGTATCTGCAGCACCGCCTGCGTCAGCCCGTAGATGCCCATCGCCAGCCCGACCTTGGCCGGATCGTTGCCGCCGGGCAGGCCGCGCGCGGCCACCGCGAACACTGGCAAAAGCAGAAACAGCCCCAACATACGGCAGGCAAACAGTCCTGCCAGGGCGATGCTGGTGCGTCTTTCGTTGGGGGTCAGCTGAAGGCGGAGGCGTGACGGCATGCGGGGGAATCGGGTCTGCTGCGCGCGATCTGATTGTTGTGGAACGGCGGGTAAACGCGACGCCCGTGCAGAACGGCCTGGCCACGACCCCGAACACGGACGAATTCGGCGCGCTATAGTAACAAGTTGGCCTTTGGAATTGCTTAAACCCGATGGACGCGATACGCATTCGGGGTGCACGCACCCACAACCTGAAGAACGTCTCGCTGGATCTGCCGCGGCAGAAACTGGTGGTGATAACGGGTCTGTCCGGTTCGGGCAAGTCTTCGCTCGCGTTCGACACACTATACGCGGAAGGCCAGCGCCGATACGTTGAAAGCCTGTCGGCGTATGCCAGGCAGTTCCTGCAACTGATGGACAAGCCGGATGTCGATCTGATCGAGGGCCTGTCCCCGGCGATTTCCATCGAGCAGAAGGCCGCGGGCCATAACCCGCGTTCCACCGTCGGCACCATCACCGAAATCCACGATTACCTGCGCCTGCTGTTCGCCCGCGTCGGCACGCCGTATTGCCCCGACCACGGCTTGCCGCTGCAGGCGCAGAGCGTCAGCCAGATGGTCGACACGGTGCTGGGCTGGCAGGCGGACACGCGGCTGGCGATTCTCGCGCCGGTGGCGCGTGCCCGCAAGGGCACCTTCGAAGACGAAATCGCCAGCCTGCAGGCACAGGGTTACGTGCGCCTGCGCGTCGATGGGCAGATGGTCGAAATCGACAGCCTGCCGGCGTTGAAGAAAACCGAGAAACACGACATCGACGTCGTGATCGACCGCCTGCGCGTGCGCGCCGAAAGCGGACAGCGCCTGGCGGAAAGCTTCGAAACCGCGCTGGCGCTGGCCGACGGCCGGGTCGTGGCGCTGGACATGGACGGCGCGCACGAGCATGTATTCTCCAGCCGCTACGCCTGTCCGGTGTGCAGCCACAGCCTGCCCGAACTCGAACCGCGGCTGTTCAGCTTCAACAATCCGATGGGCGCCTGCCCGAGCTGCGACGGCATCGGCCAGGTGGGCTTCTTCGATCCCAAGCGCGTGGTGGCGTTTCCGGAGCTCAGCCTGGCGGCCGGCGCGATCCGCGGCTGGGACCGCCGCAACGCCTTCACGCATTCGCTGCTGACCAGCCTGGCCGCGCACTACGAATTCGATATCGAAGCGCCTTTCGAAGCCTTGCCGGAAGCGGTGCGCGACAAGGTGCTGTACGGCTCGGGCGAAGAGGAAATCGCCTTCGTCTATCTGAACGAAAAAGGCCGCAGCACCGTCAAGCGCCACGTCTTCGAAGGCGTGATTCCCAATCTGGAACGGCGCTGGAAGGAAACCGATTCGGCCACCGTGCGCGAAGAACTGGGCAAATACCGCAACATCAAGGTCTGTCCCGCCTGCCACGGCTCGCGGCTGCGCGCCGAAGCGCGCCACGTACTGATCGGCGCGGAAAAGCGCGACGACAGCGAGCGTCGCGGCCTGGCGATCTACGAAGTGGAAGGCATGCCGCTGTCGGACTGCCTGCGCTGGTTCCAGGAACTGGCGCTGACCGGCGCCAAGCAGGAAATCGCCCAGCGCATCGTGCGCGAGATCGAGGCGCGGCTCAGCTTCCTGAACAACGTGGGCCTGAACTACCTTTCCCTGGATCGCAGCGCGGATACGATCTCCGGCGGCGAGGCCCAGCGCATTCGCCTGGCCAGCCAGATCGGCTCGGGCCTGACCGGCGTGATGTACGTGCTGGACGAGCCCTCCATCGGGCTGCACCAGCGCGACAACGACCGCCTGATCGGTACGCTGCAGCACCTGCGCGACCTGGGCAACAGCGTCATCGTGGTCGAGCACGACGAAGACATGATCCGTTCCGCCGACTGGGTCGTGGATATGGGTCCCGGGGCCGGCGAACATGGCGGCCAGGTGGTGGCGCAGGGCACGCCGGCGCAAGTGCAGGACGACGCGCAATCGCTTACCGGCCAGTACCTGAGCGGCCGCCGAGCCATCCAGGTACCCGAGCGCCGTCCGGTCACCGACGAGCTGCCCTGGCTGGTGGTGGCCGGCGCCAGCGGCAACAACCTGAAGAACGTCGACCTGCGGGTGCCCGCCGGCCGGCTGGTCTGCGTGACGGGCGTGTCCGGATCGGGCAAGTCCACGCTGATCAACGATACCCTGGCGGTAGCCGTGTCGCGCCAGCTGCATCACGCCCAGGCCGAACCGGCGCCGTTCGTCGCGCTGGAAGGCCTGGAGCATTTCGACAAGATCATCAGCGTCGACCAGAGCCCGATCGGCCGCACGCCGCGCAGCAATCCCGCGACGTACACCGGCCTGTTCACGCCCATCCGCGAATTGTTCGCCGGGGTGCCGGAAGCGCGTACGCGCGGCTACGACCCCGGGCGCTTCAGCTTCAACGTCAAGGGCGGCCGCTGCGAAGCCTGCCAGGGCGACGGCGTGGTCAAGGTGGAAATGCATTTCCTGCCGGATATGTACGTGCCCTGCGACGTCTGCCAGGGCAAGCGCTACAACCGCGAAACGCTGGAAATCCGCTACCGTGGCCGCAACGTCAGCGAAGTGCTGGACCTGACGGTCGAACAGGCGCTGGAGTACTTCGATTCGGTGCCCGCCATCTCGCGCAAGCTGCACACGCTGATGGACGTGGGGCTGTCCTACCTGCGCCTGGGCCAGAGCGCGACCACGCTGTCGGGCGGCGAAGCGCAGCGCGTCAAGCTGTCGCAGGAACTGTCCCGGCGCAGCACCGGCCGCACCCTGTACATCCTGGACGAGCCCACCACCGGGCTGCATTTCCGCGACATCGAACTGCTGCTCAAGGTACTGAACCAGCTGGTCGACGCCGGCAACACCGTGCTTATCATCGAGCACAACCTGGACGTCATCAAGACCGCGGACTGGGTGGTCGACATGGGTCCGGAAGGTGGCGACGGCGGCGGCCGCGTGGTGGCGCAAGGCACCCCGGAAGACGTGGCGCGGACCGCGGGCAGCCACACCGGGCACTACCTGCAGCGCGTGCTGGAGGCCGCCAACGCCGTGCCGCCCGCCGCGACGCCGCTGCGCAGGAAGGCGAAGTAGACTGCGAAGGACGGCGTCTCCACGCGGGGCGGACACGCCGCTGCAAACAAAGCCCGATTATCCTGGAGCGTCCATGTACACCCTTCTGATCGGCAACAAAAACTACTCGTCGTGGTCGCTGCGGCCGTGGCTGGCGTTGAGCGTGGGCGGCATTCCATTCAAGGAAGAAAAACTCACGCTGTTCACGCCCGAGTTCGCGGCCCGGCTGGCGCCGCTGACGCCGTCGGGCACGGTGCCCCTGCTGCTGGATGGCGATTTCGCGGTCTGGGATTCGCTGGCCATCTGCGAATACGCGGCCGAACGCCATCCGCAGGCGCGGCTGTGGCCCGCCGACCCGCGCGCCCGCGCCCGCGCGCGTTCCCTGGCCGCGCAGATGCACAGCGGCTTTGCCGATCTGCGCAATGTCCTGCCCATGAACATCGAAGCGCTGTTGCCCGGCATCGACATCCCGCCCGCGGCACAGCAGGATATCTCGCGCGTGCAGGCGATCTGGCAGGATACGCGCGCGGAGTACGGCCAGGGCGGCCCCTTCCTGTTCGGTGCGTTTTCCATCGCGGACGCCTTCTTCGCGCCGGTGGTGTCCCGCTTCTTCACCTACGGCGTCACCGCCGCGGCGGGCCCGGTGCGCGAATACATGGACGCGATCGTGGCGCTGCCGGCCATGCAGGCCTGGATGCGCGACGCCAGGGCGGAAGGGATCTTCCTGCCGCCCGACGAACCCTATCGCACGCAACGCTGAGCCGCCTGTCGAAATCCGCCGCCGTCGATCGTCGTGTCGGGCAAGGACAGGCGTGGGCAGGCGCGGACCGCCCCCGGCCCGTGCTCCACGGCCATGCTCCACGAGCCGCGCCCCACGATCCACGATCCGCACTACAGGAGAAGACACATGACACACGGCATAGAAGGCCGTAAACGCTGGTATGCGCTGACGGTGCTATGCCTGGGCGTATTGATGATCGTGCTCGACACCACCATCGTGAACGTGGCGCTGCCATCCATCCGCGCCGACCTGGATTTCACCGAAACGTCACTGGTGTGGGTCGTCAACGCCTACATGCTGACCTTTGGCGGCTTCCTGCTGCTGGGCGGCCGGCTGGGCGATCTCTACGGCCACCGGCGCATGTTCCTGGCCGGCCTGGCGCTGTTCACGCTGGCCTCACTGGCCTGCGGCCTGGCGCACACGCGCGAATTCCTGATCGCCGCGCGCGCCGTGCAAGGCCTGGGCGGCGCCGTCGTCTCGGCGGTATCGCTGTCGCTGGTGATGAACCTGTTCACCGAAGCGGGCGAGCGCGCCAAGGCCATGGGCATCTACGGTTTCGTCTGCGCGGGCGGCGGCAGCATCGGCGTACTGCTGGGCGGCCTGTTGACGTCCACCCTCAGCTGGCACTGGATCTTCCTGGTCAACCTGCCCATCGGCGCGGCGGTCTATGCGCTGTGCCTGGCCCTGATCCCGCGCGGGCGCGGCATGGCCATGGACGGCCGCCTGGACGTGGCCGGCGCGATCACGATCACGGCCGCGCTGATGCTGGCCGTGTATGCGGTGGTCAACGGCAATGAGGCGGGCTGGGGCTCCACGCAGTCCGTCGCCATGCTGGCAGCCGCGGTCATCCTGCTGGCGCTGTTCCTGGCCATCGAGGCGCGCGTGCGCGCCCCGCTGGTGCCGCTGCGCCTGTTCCGCCTGCGCAACCTGGCCGTGTCCAACGTGGTCGGGGTGCTGTGGGCGGCGGCGATGTTCGCCTGGTTCTTCATTTCGGCGCTGTACCTGCAACTGGTGCTGGGTTACGACGCCATGCGGGTCGGCCTGGCGTTCCTGCCGGCCAACCTGATCATGGCGGCGTTCTCGCTGGGGCTGTCCGCCCGGCTGGTCATGCGCTTCGGCATCCGCCTGCCACTGGCAGGCGGCCTGCTGATCGCCGCCATCGGCCTGGCGCTGTTCGGCTACGCGCCCGTCCATGGCAGCTTCGCGCTGCACGTGCTGCCCGGCATGCTGCTGCTCGGCCTGGGCGCCGGCGTCGCCTTCAATCCCGTCCTGCTGGCGGCGATGAGCGACGTCCAGCCCGACGAATCCGGCCTGGCGTCGGGCATCGTGAACACCTCGTTCATGATGGGCGGCTCGCTGGGACTGGCGGTGCTGGCCAGCCTGGCGGCCGCACGCGCCCATGCCGCCACCAGCGCGGGCGCGGCGCCCGCCGCGGCGCTGAACCAGGGTTATCAGCTGGCCTTTCTATGCGGCGCGGGCTTCGCGCTGGCCGCCGCCATCCTGGGCGGAGGCTGGCTGCGATCAGCGCAAAGCCCGCGCCCGCAGGCGCCCGCGCCCCACCATCAATAGGACATGTCGAACAGCCGCTTGTGCTCGCGCATGGCGTAGCGGTCGGTCATGCCGGCGATGTAATCCGAGATGGCGCGCGGCTGGGCGTCGCGCCGCAGGTAATCCGGCGGCAGCAGGCGCGGATCCGCCAGGAAGGCGGTGAACAGGTCGCGCACGATGCGGCGCGCCTTGGACGTCATGCGCATCACGCGGAAATGCCGGTACAGGTTCTCGAACAGGAAGCGCTTGAGCTCGTCGGCCTCGGCGCGTATGCCTTCGGAAAACCCCACCAGCGCGGGCGCTTCGCGCACGTCGTCCACGCTTTCCGGCCGGTGCCTGGCGATGCGTTCCGCCGTCGTATCGGTCAGGTCGACGATCAGCGTGTTGATCATGCGGCGTATGGTTTCCGCGATCTGCCGGCGTTGCGGAACATCGGCGAACTGCGCCGCCACGCCATCGTAATGGCGCGCGAAGATGCGTACCTCGCGCATCTGCTCCACCGTCACCAGGCCGGACCGCAGCCCATCGTCGATATCGTGGTTGTTGTAGGCGATCTCATCGGCCAGGTTGGCCAGTTGCGCCTCCAGCGACGGCCGGCGGCGGCGGATGAAGCGCTCGCCCACCGCGCCCAGCTGCCGCGCGTGCGCCAGCGAACAATGCTTGAGTATGCCTTCGCGCGTCTCGAAGCACAGGTTCAGGCCGTTGAACGCGGCGTAGCGCTCTTCCAGCTCGTCGACCACGCGCAGGCTCTGCAGATTGTGCTCGAAGCCGCCGGCGCCGGGCGCCAGCTCGTGCATGCAGGCGTTCAGTTCATCCTGGCCGGCGTGGCCGAAGGGCGTATGGCCCAGGTCGTGCGCCAGCGAGATGGCTTCGGTCAATTCCTCGTTGACGCGCAGGCTGCGCGCCAGCGTGCGCGCGATCTGCGCCACTTCTAGGCTGTGCGTCAGCCGCGTGCGGAACAGGTCGCCTTCGTGGTTGATGAACACCTGGGTCTTGTATTCCAGCCGCCGGAAGGCGGTGCAATGGATGATGCGATCGCGATCGCGCTGGAATTCCGTGCGGTTCTGCGGCGGCGCTTCGCTGTGCGCGCGGCCCAGGCTGCGCAGGGGATCGGCGGCGTAGGGAGCCAGTGTGTCCGCGTATGTATTCATAGGGCAATGATCGTTGATTCCTGTCTATCGGACCATCGCCGGAAGGGTTCAGGCGACGGTGCGTTCCAGCACCCGGAGCACGGCGTCCCGCGGCGCGCCCTGGATGATGGCCTGGCCGATACGTGGCGTCAGGACGAAACGGATCTCGCCGCCTTCCGCCTTTTTGTCCACCCGCATCAGGGACAGCCAGCGTTCCGCGCCCAGGTCCGGCGCCGTGGTGGGACAGCCGATGGCCTCGACCAGTTTCCGGACGCGCGCCACGTCGGCCCGCGGCAGGCCGGCGACCTCGGCGGACAGTTCGGCGGCCTGCACCATGCCGCAGCCGACGGCCTCGCCGTGCAGCCAGGCGCCATAGCCCAGCCCCGATTCGATCGCATGGCCGAAGGTATGGCCCAGGTTCAGAATCGCGCGCAGGCCCGATTCGCGCTCGTCCTGGCCCACCACCTTGGCCTTGAGTTCGCAGGACACCTGGATGGCATGCCCGAGCACCTCGCGGTCCAGCGCCCGCAGCCGCGCGGCGTTGGCTTCGCACCAGGCCCAGAATTCGGCGTCCAGGATCATGCCGTACTTGATGACTTCCGCCAGCCCGGCCGAGACCTCGCGCGCCGGCAGCGTCGCCAGCACGTCGGTATCGATTTCGACGGCGACCGGCTGGTGGAAGGCCCCGATCATGTTCTTGCCCAGGGGATGATTCACCCCGGTCTTGCCGCCGACGGATGAATCCACCTGCGCCAGCAGCGTGGTGGGCACCTGCACGAAACGGATGCCCCGCATGTACACCGCCGCGGCGAAGCCGGTCATGTCGCCGATCACGCCGCCGCCCAGGGCGACCAGCACGGAACGGCGATCGAAGCCCTGCGACAGCAGGACGTCGAAGATCTGGTTCAGCGTGGCGCTGTCCTTGTGCTCTTCGCCATCCGGCAGGTCGATGCGCACCACCTTGCGCGCCGTCCTGGCCAGCGCGCGTTCCGCCCGTTCGGCGTACAGCGCGGCCACCGTCGGATTGGTGACGAGGGCGATCGCGGTGGCATTGGGCGGGATGGCCTCATCCAGATGGTCGAGCCGGCCGGGCGCGATGCGGATGGGATAGCGGGCGCCCGGGACGGCGACGTCGACGACTTTCATGCTTGCTTCTCGTAGGCTTGCAGCTTGGGCGCCAGTTGCTTGACCAGCGTGCTGACGGGGACGCAGCCGGTTTCGATGATCAGGTGCGCGACCTCCCGGTACAGGGGTTCGCGGCGGGCCAGCAGGTCGCGCAGGGTGCCACGGGGATCGGCGGTGGCCAGCAGCGGGCGGTTCTTGTCGCGGCAGGTGCGGCGGTAAAGCTCATCCACGCTGGCGCGCAGGTAGACGACGATGCCGTGCTCGCGCAGCACGGCGCGGTTCTCGGCGGACAGGATGGCGCCGCCGCCGGTGGCCAGCACGATGCCGCGCCGGGCGGCGCAATGCGCCAGCGCGGCGGCTTCGCGCTTGCGGAATCCCGCCTCGCCTTCGATCTCGAAGATGACCGGCACGCGCACGCCGCAGCGGGATTCCAGTTCGTGGTCCAGGTCGACGAAGTCGCGGCCCAGCACCCGCGCCAGCGAACGCCCGATCGTGGTCTTGCCCGCGCCCATCATGCCGACCAGGAAGATCGGCGTGTCATACGGCAGGCTCAGGCGCGGTGCCGCGCCCGGCACGGCGCAGGTCTCGGATTCGGTTTCGACGGCCGGCGTGGCGGCCGTGCAATCGGGTGGGGACGCGTTCATAAGACGTATTATCCCATTCGGATCAGTTGCCCGCGCGCCACACTGAACAACGCTGTTACAGAAACCACACACGCGGCAGGGATGGCCGGCCCGCTTCCCCGTAAAATCGCGGCGATGAGTAAGCCCCAGACGCCTTCTTCCAAGAACGAAAAGCCCGATTCGAGCGGCTCCCCCTTTGTCCGTTTTTTCTTCAAGCTGGGCATTTTCTGCGCCGGCCTGGTCGGTTGCGGCCTGCTGCTGGGCGGCATGGCGCTGGCCCTGGCCTGGCCCAACCTGCCCGACCTGCACGCGATGACGGACTATCGTCCGCGCATCCCGCTGCGGGTCTTCACCGCGGACAAGGTGCTCATCGGCGAATTCGGCGAGGAGCGCCGCAACGTATTGCGCTTCAACGAAATCCCCGACGTCATGAAGTCGGCGGTGCTCGCCGCCGAGGACGACCGCTTCTACCAGCACGGCGGCATCGACTGGACCGGCGTGGTCCGCGCCGGGCTGACCAACCTGGTCAACATGTCGAAGTCCCAGGGCGCCAGCACCATCACCATGCAGGTGGCCCGCAACTTCTACCTGTCGTCGGAAAAGACCTATACCCGCAAGTTCTACGAACTGCTGCTGACGTTCAAGATCGAGGCCAGCCTCAGCAAGGACCAGATCCTCGAGCTGTACATGAACCAGATCTATCTGGGGCATCGCGCCTACGGGTTCGCCGCCGCTTCGCGCACGTATTTCGGCAAGCCGCTGTCGCAGATCACGCCGGCCGAAGCCGCGATGCTGGCGGGCATCCCCAAGGCGCCGTCGCGCTTCAATCCGATCTCGAACCTGCCGCGCGCCGAACTGCGCCAGCATTACGTGCTGGGCCGCATGCGCAGCCTGGGCTACCTGACCGATCCCGAATACAAGGAATCGATGGCCCAGCCCATCGTCATCAAGTCGGCCGAAGGCACGCCGGCGGGTGGCTACTCCATCCACGGCGAGTACGTGGCCGAACTGGCGCGCCAGCTTTTGTTCGGCGTCTACCAGGACAACGTGTATTCGCGCGGCATCAACATCTACACCACCGTCCAGTCAAAGGACCAGGAAGCGGCCTACCGCGCGGTGCGTGACGGCGTGCTGGACTACACCCGCCGCGCGCCTTATCCGGGCCCGGAAGCCCAGCTCGACCTGCCCGCCGGCGTGGAAAAAGACCCGCAAGCCCTGGACGACGTGCTCGACGGCGTGCTGGACAAGTATTCGGACAGCGACGACCTGCTGGTCGCGCTGGTGCTGTCGGCCAGCCCCACGGAAATCAAGGTGGCGCGCAGCTCGCGCGAGATCATCACCATCAACGACAAGAAAGTCCTGGCGGTCGTCGCCCGCGCGCTGAACCCCAAGGCCAAGGACGACCAGCGCCTGCGCCGCGGCTCCGTGGTCTACATCCACAAGATCGGCCCGGACGATTGGGAAGTCCTGAACATGCCGTCAGTGCAGGCCGCCTTCGTTTCGCTGTCGCCGCAGGACGGCGGTATCCGCTCCATGGTCGGCGGCTTCGATTTCTACCGGGGCAATTTCAACCGCGTGACGCAGGCATGGCGCCAGCCGGGCTCCAACATCAAGCCGTTCATCTATTCCGCGGCCCTGGAACGCGGCCTGACGCCGGCCACCCAGATTTCCGACCAACCCTTTGCGATGAGCGCCGCCCAGACCGGTTCCAAGGCCTGGACGCCGAAAAATTACGGCAACGAGTACGAACCCATGCTGACCATGCGGCAGGGCCTGTACAAGTCCAAGAACATGGTGTCCATCCGCATCCTGCAGGCCATCGGCCCGCAGTACGGGCAGGATTACCTGACGCGCTTCGGCTTCGACAAGTCGCGCCAGCCCGCGGTGCTGCCCCTGGCGCTGGGCGCCGGCTCCGTCACCCCGCTGCAGCTGGCCGGCGCGTACTCGGTGTTCGCCAACGGCGGCTATCGCATCACGCCCTATCTGATCGACCGCGTCACCGACGGCAGCGGCAAGGTCATCATGCAATCCAAGCCGCTGGTCGCGGGCGATTCCGCCGCGCGCGCCATCGATCCCCGCACCGCCTTCGTCATGGACGACATGCTGCGCGGCGTGGCGACCTACGGCACCGCCGCCCGTGCCCGGGTGGTCCTGAAGCGCAACGACATCGCCGGCAAGACGGGCACGACCAACGAATCCGTGGACGCCTGGTTCTCCGGCTATACCCCCAGCCTGGAAGCCACCGCCTGGCTGGGCTACGACCAGCCCAAGTCGCTGGGTTCGCGCGAAACCGGCGGCGGCGCCGCGCTGCCGATCTGGCTGAGTTATATGCAGGAAATGCTGAAAGGCGTGCCGGAACAGAAACAGCGCCCGCGGCCGGATGGCCTGCTGGTGGAAAACGGCGAGTTCTATTTCTCCGAATTCCCGCCGGGACAGGCGGTGGCCCGCCTGGGCCTGCCAGCGCCGGGCTCGGACAGCCTGGGCGACCTGTTGAACACGCTGCGCTCGGCCAACGCCGACAACCGGCCCTCCGGGACCAGTTTCGGCGAAGGCTCCCTGCCGGTGCAGTAGGTGCGGTAGCCCTACACCTGGACGGTGATCGGCGCCCCTGCCGCTTCTGAACAGATCTGCGACAGGGCGTCATGCAGCGGCGGCCCGCCGCGCGTATCCAGCCAGTGCTGGCCGTCGTAGCGGTAATGGAAGCCCCCGCTACGGGCCGCCACCCACAGTTCCTGCATGGCGGCCTGGCTGTTGACGACCACGTGCGTGTCGTCCTCGAAAACCAGGGTCAATACATTGCCGCTGCGGTTGGCCTCGACGTCGACGTCCAGCGAAGCCGCCCAGTCATCGGCCTGGCTTTCGATACGGTCGAGCACCTGCTCCGCCAACGCAAGAAATTCGGTTTCGTTCATAATCCAGTCTGCAAGAATTACGGAGTTCCCAGTGTCCCACCCGGCATACCGCCGTACCGCTCTGCGCATTGTAGCCACGCTGGGCGTAGCCGCATCGCTGGCGGCCTGCGGCTATAAGGGCCCGCTCATGCTGCCGTCTCAGGCCCCCGCGCTGAAGCCGCCCCCCAAGGTTATCGCACCCCTGGACTTCAGCGCCGCTTCCGGCGTCCGCCTGGGCACCGCGCTTCCCGATTTCCCGCCGTCCGCCACCCAACGATGAACGCTTCCATTTCCGCGCCGGCGCAGCCGGCCGGCTACCCGCATTTCCACTATCGCGACGGCGCCCTGTACGCAGAAGACGTGCCGCTGCAGTTGCTGGCCGACCGCCTCGGCACGCCGCTCTACGTCTATTCGCGCGCCGCGCTGCGGGCCGCCTGGGAATCCTTCCGCGTCGCCATCGGCGACCGCGACGTCCTGGTGTGCTACGGCATGAAGGCGAATTCCAACCTGGCGGTACTGAAGGAATTCGCCCGCCTGGGCGCCGGCTTCGACATCGTGTCCGGCGGCGAACTGCAGCGGGTCCTGGCCGTCGGCGCCGATCCGGCCAAAATCGTGTTCTCCGGCGTGGGCAAGCAGGCCTGGGAGATGCGCAAGGCGCTGGAAGCCGACGTCAAGTGCTTCAACGTGGAATCGGAAGCCGAACTCCACCTGCTGTCGGATGTGGCGACGTCCATGGGCCGGACCGCCCGTGTGTCCCTGCGCGTGAATCCGGACGTGGACGCCGGCACCCATCCGTATATCTCGACCGGCCTGAAGGAAAACAAATTCGGCATCGCCATCGCGGATGCCCCGCGGGTGTACCAGGCGGCCGTGTCCCTGCCTGGACTGGTGGTGACGGGCGTGGACTGCCATATCGGTTCGCAGATCACCGACGTCGCGCCCTATCTGGACGCGCTGGACAAGCTGCTCGACCTGATCGACGGCCTGGCGGCGGCCGGCATCCGCATCGAGCACCTGGACCTGGGCGGCGGCCTGGGCATCCGCTACACGGATGAAACCCCGCTGCGGCCGGCGGCGCTGCTGGACCGGGTCTACGCGCGCCTGGACGCACGCGGCCTGGGCCATCTGAAACTGGTCATGGAGCCGGGCCGCTCCCTGGTCGGCAACGCGGGCGTGCTGCTGACCACCGTGCAGTTCCTCAAGCACGCCGAAGCGCGCAACTTCGCCATCGTCGACGCGGCCATGAACGACCTGATCCGGCCCACGCTGTACGACGCCTGGCATGGCGTGCTGCCGGTCCAGCCGCGTGGCGGGGCCACGCAGGAATACGACGTGGTGGGGCCCGTGTGCGAAAGCGGCGACTGGCTGGCCAAGCAACGCGCGCTGGCGGTGGAACGGGGCGACGTCCTGGCCATCGAATCCGCCGGCGCCTACGGCATGGTCATGGCGGGCAACTACAACACCCGCCCGCGCCCCGCCGAAGTCATGGTCGACGGCGCGCAATTCCACGTGATCCGCCAACGCGAAACGGTGGAAGACCTGATGCGCGGCGAAACCACCCTGCCATAAGAAGAAACCGCGCGCCGGACTCGATGTCCGGACGCGCGGTGGCGAACCTTTCCGTCCTGGCGGGAAGCCCCCGCCAGACCTACAGCTGACCGTAGGAATGCAGGCCGGACAGGAACATGTTCACGCCCAGGAAGGCGAAGCCGGTGATCAGCAAGCCCACCAGCGCCCAATACGCCGCCATCGCGCCGCGCAGGCCCTTGATCAGCCGCATGTGCAGCCAGGCGGCATAGTTCAGCCAGACGATCAGGGCCCAGGTTTCCTTGGGGTCCCACTGCCAGTAAGCGCCCCAGGCATCCGCGGCCCACAGCGCGCCCAGGATGGTCGCCACCGTGAAGAACGCGAACCCGACGGTGATCGCGCGATACATGATGTCGTCCAGCACCGCCAGCGGCGGCAAGGCCGCGGCCACCCGGCGGCGACCCACCAGGATGGCCCCCACGATGACGGCGCCCAGGCCGAAATACGTCATCCACGCCGCCGACAGCCCCTTGGTGCGGAACACCATGGGCTCCACGCACAGCAGCACGCCCAGCACGAACAGGGGCGCCAGCTTGCGCCATGACGTGGTCTCGCCGTTTTCCTTCACCAGGTAGGCGAAGCCGACCATGGCCGACAGCGAGAACGTGCCGTAGCCGATGAAATTGGCCGGCACGTGCAGCTTCATCCACCAGCTTTTCAATGCCGGCACCAGCGGCTGGATCTGCGCGGCGTCGCGCGTGAAGGCGTACCACAGCAGGAACATCACCGCCGACGAGATCACCAGCAGCACGAAGCCGCCCAGCGCCCGCGTGGCGTACCGTCGTTCGTAGTACAGGTAGAACAACGCCGTGATCAGCGAGAACAGCACGAAGACTTCGTACAGGTTGCTGACCGGAATATGGCCCAGGTCCGGGCCCATCAGATGGCTCTCGCGCCAGCGCACCAGCATGCCCGTGACCCCGGCGAACACGGCGCCCCAGGTCAGCGCCGTACCCAGCCAGGCCGCCGTGGGACTGAACAATCCGAGCCAGTAGGACACCGTCGCCAGCACGAACAGGGCCGACATCCACAGGATGGCCGACTGCGACGACAGCAGGTACTTGAGGAAGAACACCTCTTCGGCGCGCGCCAGGTCATGGCCGTACAGCATGACCGCCAGCCCGCTGGCCAGCGCCACCGCGACCATCAACCGGCGCAGCGGACGCCACAGCCAGCCCAGCCACGTCAGCACCAGCACGGCGCCGCTCAGGATGACCTTCTCGTAATAGTCCATGGACCCGGCAAAGCGGGTCAGCGCATAGCCGGCGCCGGTGGCCAGCAGCAGGAAGAACACGGCGTCGGTCCAGTCGGGACGGCCGCGCCGCAGGCGCGCGTCACCGCTTTCGGCGATGCCTTCCTGCCAGAGATTGTCGTGCGAGGGGGAAACTGCGGTTTCGGACATGACTAGCACCTCACTGCTTCAGGCGCAGCAGCGCCTCTTTGAGCCGCTCGAACTCTCGGTGAAAGTCGAGTGTACGCCGCTGCGATGTCATGGCGGCGTGCACGGCGCTGCCGCGGCCGTCCGGCCCGGGCGTCACCCAGATCCAGACGCGGCGGTCGCGGATATAGAACATGCTGAAGACACCCAGTATCAGCAGCAGGCAGCCGACGTACACGGCCTGCTTGCCCGGCGTGCGGCTGACCTGGAACACGCTGGCCTGCACCTGCTTGAAGTCCGCCAGGGTGAAGAACACCGGCGCCGGATACATCGCCAGGTCGGACAGCGCCGCCACGGCCACCCGCGACCAGACCGCGGCGCGTTCGCCGGCTTCGCCTTCGGTCGGCAGCGGCGGCAGGCCGGCGCGCTCGCGCTCCATGACGCGCAGTTCGGCCACGCTCGCGCCGATCAGGCGCACGACGATGTCGGCGGCGCGTTCCAGCTCGGATGCCGGGGCATTGCTTTGCAGGAAGTTCGCCACGGCCTGCAGGCCGCCGTCGGAAAACGTGTGCAGCGCCCGTTCCGCCGCCGTCTCCAGGGGCTGGCGGTCGCTGCCCGGCGGGGCATTCTTTTCGGCGAAGCGGCGCGCGGCCTCCGCGCGCGCTTGCGGGTCGGCCAGCAAGGCGCGCAGGCGCATGAATTCGGCGACCGAATTGTCGTCGTCCGCCGGCAGGCGCAGGTAGCGATAGTTCTCGTTGGCGTTGTTGCGCACGCCCGCCAGGAAGACCGGGAAACCGTCCAGCTGCACGGGCAGCATGTAGTTGCGGAATTCGTGCGACTGGCCGCTGGCGTCGACCAGGCGGTATTCGACCGCCGGCCCGACGTTGCGCAGGTTCGCGTTGGCCTTGCCGGCGGCGCTGCCCGCCACCGATGCGACGTTCTGCGCGAAGTCGCGCGCCGGCTTGGGCGTGCCGCCGGACAGGTCTTCCACATTGATGGGACGCAGCGCGGTGACGTCCACCTTCAGGTCGCGCGCCTCGGCCGGCGCGTCCTTGCCGGTCTCGGCACTCTTGCCCACCGTGCCCGAAACATCGAAGGTGGCGGCGTCGCTGCCCCGCAGCGGATAGCCATGCAGCTTCACCGTGCTGCCGCCGTCGTCGAAGCTGGACTGGTACACCGTCACGCCCTTGAAGCGCAGCGGTTCGTTGACCTCGATGGTCTTGTCGAAGGTCTTGCCGGTATCGGGATCGCGCACCTCGACTTCGCTGGCGAAGCGGCTGGGCATGCCGGTCGAGTAGTAGTCGACGATGAACTTCTTCAGCGTCAAGGTGAACGGGATGGGCTGCACCAGCGCGCCGTCGCCCACCATGACGACGGCATTGTTGGCGCGTCCGCCTTCCGGCACCATCATGCTGGAGCGGAAGCTGGGATTGTTCATGGACAGCCGGCCGCTGGGCGGCACATCGCTGATCAGCATGTTTTCGACGATGGGCTTCTTGCCGCCCAGCCAGACCTGCGCGCGCACCGCCAGCTCGCTGTCCAGCAGGCCGCCCACGCAGATCACGATCAGCGCCGTGTGCGCGAAGATATAACCCAGGCGGTTGGCGCTGCCTTTCTTGCCGGCGAGCAGCACGCCGTCGCCATCCTGGCGCTCCTTCACGGCGTAGCCCAGCGACTTCATCAGCTGGCGCGTACGGCCCAGCGTATCGGCCGCCGCGGCGCCGCTGTCGAATTCCACCCGCTGCGGAAACGCGCGCAGGCTGGACAGGCGTATGTATTCGCGGAACGACACCGCGTCGCGCAGCATCTTGGGCGCGTTGCGCGTCAGGCAGATCCCGGTGGACACCACCAGGAAAGTCATGATCAGCAGGAACCACCAGCTGTTATAGACGTGCCAGAGCGAAAACTTGTCGAACACCGCGTACCAGAACGGCCCGAACTGATCGATGTAGGCGGAAGACGCCTGGTTCTGCACCAGCACCGTGCCGACGATGCTGGCGACGCAGATGAACATCAGCAGGCTGACCGCGAAACGCATGGAGCCCATGAGCTCCACGAAGTCCGCGGGCAGGTTGCGCAGGGTCGGGCGGGGGGAAGGCGGATTCTGATGCATCGGAAAAAGGGGCCCCTGAGGCAGCCGGGCGACGATCCGCCAGGACGTGGGACCAGTCAGCCTGGCCGGCGGGCCCGGGCAACGGGCGCAACGGCGAGGCCCGGGGCAAGGACATGGCGCGGACGTAGCACTACGGACAATACAGCCTCCGCGCTGACGCGCCGATGACAGCCGGCGCCGTCAGCGCAGGCCGGCCGCGTAGTCGGAGACCGCCTTGATGTCGTCGGCCGTCAGGCGGCTGGCGATTTCGTGCATGGGCTCGCTGTTGTTGCGGCTGCCGTCCTGGAAGAGTTTCAGCTGTTCCTCGATATAGGAGGGAAACTGCCCCGACAGGCGCGGATACTGCGCCGGAATGCCGGCGGCATTGGCGGAGTGGCAGGCCGCGCAGGCGGGAACGTTGCGATCGGGCAGCCCGCCGCGCCAGATGGTCTGGCCGCGCTCGATCAGCGATTTCTGGCCGGCGGTGGCGGGTTCCTTCAATTGCTGCTGCGACAGGTACAGCGCAATGTTCTGCATGTCCTGCGGCGTCAGCGACTGCACGATGGCGGTCATCGGCGTCGGATTGCCGCCCGCGCCGTTGCGCACCGGCGCCTTGGCGCCCTGCTTCAGCTGGAAATCGCCCAACTGCTTGGCCAGGTATTCGTGCGACTGGGCCGCCAGATTGGGATTGGTGGGGATGGTGCTGTTGCCGGCGGCGCCGTGACAGCTGGCACAGGCGATGATGCCGCGGGCCTGGTCGCCGTTGGTGTAGAGCTGTTCGCCCTTGGCCGCATCCGGCTTGGCGGCGGGGGCCGCAGCTTCGGCCGCGAAAACAGGAGAAATGGCGGCCGAACCCAAAACCAATCCGCCCACAACCAACATCCGGGACAGCACACGCTTCATGAAAACCTCGACGTTCGCAGCATCGACTCACGGCGCTGATACGCGCCGATTATGATTTGCCTATGTTTTCCATTCGCCTGCCCAGACCTGCCGGTATACCCCGAGTTCTGTGATGCGACGCGGCGTGCTACACCGGTAGCGGACTGACGCCCACCCTTGCAAACGCCGGATTATACAATAGGGCTCGTACCCCTCTCCGCACCCCCGTCCCCGTGTCCCTTCTGCATCGCGCCTCGTTCTTCACCTCGGCAGCCCGCCTCGACCAGCTGCCCGCCCCCGGCGCGCCCGAAGTCTGCTTCGTCGGCCGCTCCAACGCCGGCAAGTCCACGGCCATCAACGTGCTGACCAACCAGCGCCGCCTGGCCTTCTCCAGCAAGACGCCGGGCCGCACGCGCCTGATCAATATGTTCGGCCTGCCCGATCCCTACGACCCGGACCACCCGATGGGTTTCCTGGTCGACCTGCCGGGCTATGGCTATGCCGCCATCAGCCAGAGCGAACGGGATAAATGGGCGGAGCTGCTGGGCGGCTACCTGGCCACGCGCGCGTCGCTGGTCGGCGTCGTGCTGCTGATCGACATCCGGCGCGGCGTGACCGACCTGGACCGCCGGCTGGCCGATTTCATCGCGCCGACCGGCCGCCCGGTGCTGGCCCTGCTCACCAAGGCCGACAAGCTGCCTTACGGCCAGCGCATGCGCACGGTCTTCACGGTGCGCAAGGATCTGGCGGACATCGGCGCCCTGCATACCGTGCCGTTTTCCGCGCCCGACCGCATCGGCCTGGAAGAAGCGGGCGAGCACATCGAAAACTGGATTTCTCCCAAGGTAGCACCATGAACCACCACATCGTATCGGCGGGCTTCCCCGCGTCCCGCCCCCGCCGCCTGCGCCGCGACGATTTCACCCGCCGCCTGGTGCGCGAAAACGTCCTCACCCCGAACGACCTGATCTATCCCGTCTTCGTCACGGAAGGCCGGGGCCTGCGCCAGGACGTGCCGTCGATGCCGGGTGTGGTGCGCCATTCGCTCGATACCCTGCTGCCGGTGGCCGAGACCTGCATGGAACTGGGCATTCCGGTCATGGCGCTGTTTCCCGTCATCGACAGCGCGCTGAAGACGCCGGACGGCATCGAGGCGGCCAATCCCGATGGCCTGGTGCCGCGCGTGGTCGGCGAGATCAAGAAGCGCTTTCCCGAGCTGGGCGTGCTGACGGACGTCGCGCTGGACCCGTACACCAGCCACGGCCAGGACGGCCTGATCGACGAATCCGGCTACGTGCTGAACGAGCCCACCGTGGAAATCCTGGTCAAGCAGGCGCTGGTGCAGTCGCAGGCCGGCGTCGACATCGTCGCGCCCAGCGACATGATGGATGGCCGCATCGGCGCCATCCGCCAGGCCCTGGAAGACGCCCAGCACATCCATACCCGCATCATGGCGTATTCGGCCAAGTACGCCAGCGCGTTCTACGGCCCGTTCCGCGACGCGGTCGGTTCGGCCGCGAACCTCGGCAAGTCCAACAAGGCCGTCTACCAGATGGACCCGGGCAACCTCGACGAGGCCCTGCGCGAAGTCGCGGCCGACCTGGCCGAAGGCGCCGACATGGTGATGGTCAAGCCCGGCATGCCCTATCTGGACGTCGTGCGGCGGGTCAAGGACGCCTTCCGCGTGCCGACCTTCGCCTATCAGGTCAGCGGCGAATACGCCATGCTCAAGGCCGCCGCGGCGAACGGCTGGCTGGACCACGACAAGGTCATGATGGAAGCGCTGCTGTCGTTCAAGCGGGCCGGCGCCGATGGCATCCTGACCTACTTCGCCATCGACGCGGCACGGCTGATGAAGGGGCGCTGAGCGCCGCGGCGCAACGGGACGCGGATCACCGCACCACAGATCACCGCACCACGGGTCAACGCGCCGCAACGCGGTCCAGCGACTCCGTGAACCTGGCGGCGTCCTGGAAGCCGATCACGCGGATATCGGCCAGCTCGCGGCCGCCGGCATCGAAGAACATGATGCCCGGCGGGCCGAACAGCTTGAAGCGCTTCAGCAAGGCGCGATCGTCGGCATTGTTGGCCGTCACGTCCGCGCGCAACAGCAGCATGCCGCCCATGCGCGTGGCCACCGCCGGGTCGCTGAAAGTGAACTGTTCCATTTCACGGCAGGACACGCACCAGTCCGCGTAGAAATCCAGCATCACGGGCCGTCCGGCGCCCGCAACCGCGGCGTCGAGCTCGGCCAGCGACCGGACGGGGACGAAATGCAGGCTCTCGCCCGCCAGGGCGCCTGGCCGCGCGCCGGCCGCACCGCCCTGGCCGGCAGCCGCCGCGGCGCCCGGCGGCCCAGCCAACGTGCTACCCGACGCGCCACCCGGCGTGCCACCCAGGCTTCCGCCCAACGTACCACCTGCCGCCAACCTTGGCCCCGCGACAGGACCGCCCGCCGCCAGGTGCGCCAGCGGGTGCAATACGTCGCGTCCGCCGCTGGCGGCGCCCACCAGCATCACGACCGCCAGCAGCGCCAGCATCAGGCCGGCGCCCTTCGCGAACATGCGTCCCGTCCCGCCCGCGGCCGGCAGCGGCTCGAAAGCGCGCAGCATGACGGCGCCGATCAGGCCCAACAACGCCCAGCCGACCATCTGCAGCCACACCGGCAGCAGCGGGATCAACATCCACCACGCGGTACCCAGCAGCAGCATGCCGAAGAAACGCTTGACGCCCTCCATCCACGCGCCGGCCCTGGGCAGCAGGCTGCCCGCCGAACCGCCGACCACCAGCAAGGGCACGCCCATGCCCCAGGCCATGGCGAACAAGGCCGCCGCGCCCAGGCCAACGTCGCCGGTCTGCGAGATATAAAGCAGCGCGCCCGCCAGGGGCGCCGCCACGCAGGGCCCGACGATCAAGGCCGATACCGCGCCCATCACGAACGCGCCGGTGCCGCGGCCGCCCGGCACGCGGGACAACAGATTGTTCAATCCGGTCTGCATGCCGCCGGGCACCTGCAGGGTGAACACGTCGAACATCGCCAGGGCCAGCAGCGCCAGCAGCGCCGCGAACAGGCCCAGTATCCAGGGCGTCTGCAGCCAGGCCGCCAGCCCGATGCCGCTCAGGCCGGCCGCGACGCCCAGCGCCGTATAGACCAGGGACATGCCCAGCACGTAGGCGGCCGCCAGGGCCAGCCCGCGGCCCCGGCCCGGCCTGTGCTGCCCGCCGGCGCCCACGACCACGGATGACAGGATGGGGATCATGGGCAGCACGCAGGGCGTCAACGAAAGCAGCACGCCCAGCAGGAAGAAAACGCCCGCGGTCTTCAGCAGGCCCAGGCCGGCGATCGCGCCCGCAAGGCCGACATCGTCGCTGCGCGTCAGCGCCGTCAGCCCGCCGCCCGGTTGCGCACTGCCCGGTTGCGCACCGCCCGGTTGGGCACCGCCCGGTTGGGCACCGCCCGTTTGTGCGCTGCCGGGTTGTGCGGCTTCCGGTTGTGCGATCCCGGCGGTGCTTCCATCCTGGCCCGCCGATACGGCGCCCGCCAGGGCGCCGCCCAGCGACGGCGCCGCCGAAAACCCCGCGCCCGCCGCGATGGCGCCCGGCTCCGCGGTCCCGGTCGCCGTGATCCGATAACCGCCCTGTACCGGCTGCAGCGACACGGTATGCACCATCGGCGGGTAGCAGACGCCCTTGTCGGCGCAGCCCTGCCCCGTCACGTTCAAGGTGAACGCCCCGCCCCCGGGCCGCAGCGGCACCCGTATCGACAAGGGCTGGTGATAGACCTCCATATTCTTGTCGAAGGTCGGGTCGTATTTCACTTCGCCGGCGGGAAACACCGGGTCGCCCAGGGTCGCGGCACCAACGGGCGCGACGTCGAACGCGAAGCGCTCGCGGTACATGTAGTAGCCCTTGGCCACCTTGTAGTCGATGCGCAGCGTGTCCGGGCCGTCCATGGCGGCGGCGAACGGGAACGCCTGTTCCGGCGCCAGGAAATCATCGGCGGCGAGCGCCACCGGCATGGCCAGCGCCAGCCAGGCGACAAACAGGACCGCCAGCGCCAATACCGCGCGCAGCACCCGAAGACCCGATGGATCGGGTGCGCCGGGGGCCGTCAGCGGCGCTGCGGCGAATTCAGCCTGCGATATCGGCATGTCGTATCCACTCAACCGGCCGCGGCGCCATCACGCGGCGCGGTCTGCTCGCGCACCCAGTCGCGATACGGCACGGCACTGGCCGCGACGGGGATGGCGACGATTTCCGGAACCTCGTAGGGGTGCATGCGGGCGATGGCCTGCATCAGCGCATCGAGCCGTCCTGCGGTGGTCTTGAACGTCATGGGCACCTCCTCCGCGCCTTCCACTACGCCTTGCCATGTGTAGATGGACAGCATGGGCGCGCCCAGGTTCACGCAGGCGGCCAGGCCGTCCTCCACCACCACATGGGCGATCCGCTTGGCCAGCAGGAGGTCGGGCGCGTTGCTGATCACCAGCATCAGGTCTTGGTCGTTCATTGTCGCCTCCATCCTCAAAAAACAAAAAGCGAGCCCAGGGGCTCGCTTTTCGCCGATGAAATACCGCTGGTGTTACTCAGCGCTGCCTTCTTCGGTTTCCGCGACTTCCGGACGGTCGACCAGCTCCATGAAAGCCATGGGAGCATTGTCGCCCTGGCGGAAGCCCATCTTCAGCACGCGGGTATAGCCGCCGTTGCGGGACGCGTAGCGCGGACCGATTTCGGCGAACAGCTTGACCACGGCGTCGCGATCGCGCAGGCGGGCGAATGCCAGCCGCTTGTTCGCCAACGTGGGCTCCTTGCCCAGGGTGATCAGGGGTTCGATGACCCGGCGCAGTTCTTTCGCCTTGGGCAGCGTGGTCTTGATCGCTTCGTGGGTGATCAACGAAACGGCCATGTTGCGGAACATGGCAAGACGGTGACTGCTGGTGCGGTTGAGCTTGCGCAAACCATTACCGTGACGCATGACAACTTCCTTTTGAATCTAATGGCAGCCTCGCGGCCGCCGGGTTATCCGGATCTTCTATCGGCATGCAACCATGCCGCGGTCCGGTAGTAAAAAGATCAAACACTAAATACAGGTGCCTCCCGACCCGGAACGCCGCGGATCCGGCTTTGCCGGTCCGCCAGCGTTGCCCCCTTGAGGGGGAAGCGCACAGCGCTTCGGGGGTGGGCCTTCCCTCCGGTCCGCCAGCGTTGCCCCCTGGAGGGGGAAGCGCGTCAGCGCTTCGGGGGTGGGCCTTCCCTCCGGTCCGCCAGCGTTGCCCCCTTGAGGGGGAAGCGCACAGCGCTTCGGGGGTGGGCCTACTACGGCCGTTCCAGGCCGAGGGGCGGCCAGTTTTCCAGCTTCATGCCCAGCGTCAGGCCGCGTGCGGCCAGCACTTCCTTGATTTCGTTCAGGGACTTGCGGCCCAGGTTCGGCGTCTTCAGCAGCTCGTTTTCCGTGCGCTGGATCAGGTCGCCGATGTAGTAGATGTTTTCGGCCTTCAGGCAGTTCGCCGAACGCACCGTCAGCTCCAGGTCGTCGACCGGGCGCAGCAGCACCGGGTCGATCTGCGGCGTGCCGCGGACCGGCGCTTCGTACGAGTCGCCCGCGCCTTCCAGCGCCGCGAACACCGAGATCTGGTCCATCAGGATACGAGCCGCCTGGCGCACCGCTTCCTCGGGCGAAATCACGCCGTTGGTTTCGATATCCAGCACCAGCTTGTCCAGGTCGGTACGCTGTTCGACACGCGCGCTTTCCACGGCATAGCTGACGCGGCGCACGGGGCTGAACGAGGCGTCCAGGACGATCCGGCCGATGGTGTGCGTACGGTCTTCCGACAGCGCGCGCACGTTGCCCGGCACATAGCCGCGCCCCTTCTCGACCTTGACCTGCATTTCGATCTTGCCGGCTTCGGTCAGGTGGCACAGCACGTGGTTCGGGTTGACGATCTCGACGTCGTGCGGCAGTTCGATGTCGCTGGCCAGCACCGGGCCTTCGCCCTGCTTGCGCAGCACCAGAGTGACTTCGTCGCGATTGTGCAGCTTGAAGACCACGCCCTTCAGGTTCAGCAGGATGTCCACGACATCTTCGCGCACGCCCGCGATGGTCGAGTACTCGTGCACGACGCCGGTCATCTGGACTTCCGTCGGCGCATAGCCCGTCATCGACGACAGCAGGATGCGACGCAGGGCGTTACCCAGCGTATGACCGTAACCGCGCTCGAAGGGCTCCATGACGATCTTGGCATGGTGCGTCCCGACGGGCTCGACTTCGATGGAGCGCGGCTTCAAAAAACCTTGAGTGGACATTTACTCGTTTCCTTTTCAATACCCTCGGCTCGTTACACCGATAAGGCTGATGGAAGTACAAAAACTCGCCAACCCGCAACGCCCGGAGGGGGCATTGCGGGTTGGCAAGCGGCAAAAATGTATAGCGGCGCCGCGTTGCCGCGGCGCGTGGCATCAACGCGAATACAGTTCGACGACCATCGATTCGTTGACGTCGCGAGCAACGTCAGCGCGGTCCGGCGCCTGCTTGAAGACACCCGACATCTTGCTGGTGTCGACTTCGACCCACTGGGGCAGGCCGATGCTGGTGGCCAGGTCCAGGGATTCGCGGATACGGCCTTGCTTCTTGGCCTTTTCGCGCACGGAGATCACGTCACCGGACTTGACCAGCATCGAAGCGATGTCGGCGGTGTGGCCGTTCAGTTCGATGGCGCGGTGGCTGACCAGTTGGCGCGCTTCGGCGCGCGTGGAGCCGAAGCCCATGCGGTAGACGACGTTGTCCAGGCGCGATTCCAGCAGCTGGATCAGCTTTTCGCCGGTGTTGCCGCGCACGCGGTCGGCTTCCTGGAAGTACTTGCGGAACTGCTTTTCCAGCACGCCGTACATACGCTTCAGCTTCTGCTTTTCACGCAGCTGCAGACCGTAGTCGGAGGTACGGGCACCCGAAGTGCGGCCATGCTGACCGGGCTTGGAATCCAGCTTGCACTTGGAATCCAGCGAACGGCGGGCGCTCTTCAGGAACAGGTCGGTGCCCTCGCGCCGCGAGAGCTTGCATTTGGGTCCAATATAACGAGCCATTAGGATTCCCCTTAAATACGACGACGCTTCGGCGGACGGCAGCCGTTGTGCGGAACGGGCGTGATATCGGCGATGCTCGAGATCTTGATGCCCAACGCGTTCAGCGCACGAACCGACGACTCACGGCCGGGACCAGGGCCCTTGATGCGGACTTCCAGCGTCTTGATGCCGTATTCCAGAGCCACGCGGCCAGCCGTTTCGGCGGCAACCTGAGCCGCGAACGGCGTCGACTTGCGCGAACCCTTGAAGCCTGCGCCACCCGAGGTCGCCCAGGACAAGGCATTGCCCTGGCGATCGGTGATGGTGATGATGGTGTTGTTGAAGGACGCGTGGACGTGCGCAATGCCGTCCGAAACGTTCTTCTTGATCTTTTTGCGCACGCGCGAGGCGCCGCTGGTGGAAGCTTTCGCCATAATCCTGTTCCTCGATTATTTCTTCAGGGACGCCGCAGCACGACGCGGACCCTTGCGGGTACGGGCGTTGGTGCGGGTGCGCTGGCCGCGCACGGGCAAACCGCGCTTATGACGCATGCCACGATAGGTGCCCAGGTCGATCAGACGCTTGATCGACAGTTGCACTTCGCGGCGCAGATCGCCTTCGACGGTAAACACACCGACGTGTTCGCGGATACGCTCCAGCTCGGCGTCGGTAAGATCCTTGACCTTCTTGGTCGTGGGCACATTAGCAGCTTCGCAAATCTTGCGGGCGCGCGTACGACCAATGCCAAAAATGGCGGTCAGGCCGATCTCGGCGTGCTGATGCGGCGGAATGTTGATGCCAGCAATACGGGCCATGACTGTTCCTTGAATATTCTATGCGTGGAGGCCGAGCGATCAGCCCTGACGCTGCTTGTGCCGCGGGTCGGTGCAGATGACGCGCACCACGCCGTGACGTTTGATGATTTTGCAGTTGCGGCAGATCCGCTTAACCGATGCCAATACTTTCATGGGTGACTCCCTGTTATTCCGTAAACCCGTCCGCCTACTTCGCGCGGAACACGATCCTGGCCCGCGTCAGGTCATAGGGCGTGAGCTCCACTGTGACCTTGTCGCCCGGCAGGATCCGGATGTAATGCATACGCATCTTGCCGGAAATATGGCCCAGCACCACATGGCCGTTTTCGAGCTTGACGCGGAATGTCGCGTTGGGAAGGTTCTCCAGAACCTCGCCCTGCATCTGTATGACGTCGTCCTTTGCCATTCTCTTCGCTAACGCATAGGCAGGTTCGAATTCGAGCCCTTGAAGTTGGCCTTCTTGAGCAATGAATCGTACTGGTGGGACATCATGTAGGCCTGAACCTGAGCCATGAAATCCATCGTCACCACGACAATAATCAACAGCGAGGTGCCGCCAAAGTAGAACGGCACGTTCCAACGCATGACCAGAAATTCAGGGAACAGGCACACCACGGTGATGTACAAAGCTCCCGCCAGCGTCAGGCGCATCAATATCTTGTCGATATAGCGCGCGGTCTGTTCGCCGGGACGGATACCAGGGACAAAGGCTCCGCTTTTCTTCAGGTTGTCTGCAGTTTCGCGGCTGTTGAACACCAGGGCCGTATAGAAAAAGCAGAAGAAAATGATCGCGGCCGAATACAGCGTGATGTACAGCGGCTGACGCGGCGACAACGCGGCGGCCAGGTCACCCAGCCAACGCATGTGCTGGCTGCTGGAGAACCAGCTGGTGATGGTCGCCGGGAACAGGATGATCGACGAAGCGAAGATCGGCGGAATCACGCCCGCCATGTTCAGCTTCAGCGGCAGGTGCGAGCTCTGGCCACCGTAGATCTTGTTCCCGACCTGGCGCTTGGCGTAGTTCACCGTAATCTTGCGCTGGCCGCGTTCCACGAACACCACGAAGGCCGTCACCACGATCACCAGGGCGACGATGAACAGCGCCGACAGCACCGACATCGAGTTCGTCCGCACCAGGTCCAGCAAGCCGGCCAGCGCGTTCGGCAACCCCGCCACGATACCGGCGAAGATCAGGATCGAAATCCCGTTCCCCAGCCCGCGTTCGGTGATCTGCTCGCCCAGCCACATGATGAACATGGTGCCGGTCAGCAGGGTGACCACCGTCGTGAAGCGGAACAGCATGCCAGGATCCGTCACCAGACCAGGCTGCGACTCCAGCGCCACCGAAATACCCACCGCCTGCACCAGCGCCAGCACGACCGTGCCATAACGCGTGTACTGCGTGATCTTGCGACGACCCGCCTCGCCTTCCTTCTTCAGCGCTTCCAGCGATGGGACGACCACCGACATCAGCTGCATGATGATGGATGCCGAGATGTACGGCATGATCCCCAGCGCGAAGATGGAGAACCGCGACAGTGCTCCGCCGGAGAACATGTTGAACAGGCCCAGGATCCCGCCCTGGTTCTGCCGGAACAGATCAGCCAGCGCGTCCGGGTTGATGCCCGGAACGGGGATGTGGGTGCCCAGGCGATAGACCACCAGTGCGAGCACGAGGAATACGAAACGGCGCTTCAGATCGCCGTATCGCGGTCCGGTCTTGCCCAGTGCCTGTGCGTTAGCCACTGATCACCTCTCAGGCGAGCGAGCCGCCCGCGGCTTCGATGGCGGCGCGAGCGCCGGCCGTCGCGGTAATGCCTTTCAGCACGACCTTGCGCGACAGTTCGCCAGACTTGATGACCTTGGCATAACGAACCTGCTGGCCAACCACGCCGGCCTGCTTCAGCACCTGGACGTCGATTTCGTCGACGGGCACTTTCTGCAGGTCGGACAGGCGGACCTCGGCGTACAGGTGCTGACCCAGGGGCGTGAAGCCACGCTTGGGCAGGCGACGCTGCAGCGGCATCTGACCGCCTTCGAAACCGACCTTGTGGAAGCCGCCCGAACGCGATTTCTGACCTTTGTGGCCACGGCCGGCCGTCTTGCCCAGGCCGGAACCGATGCCACGGCCGACACGGCGCTTGGCATGCTTGGAGCCCTCGGCGGGCTGCAGCGTGTTGAGTTGAATTTCAGACATCGCGATTCCTTAGACTTCCGTAACGGTGACCAGGTAATCCACAGTACGGATCATCCCGCGCACCTCGGGCGTATCTTGCAGGACGCGCGAGCTATTGATACGGCGCAGGCCCAGGCCGCGCACGGTGTCGCGGTGGGATTGCTTGGTACCGATAACCGAGCGCACCAGGGTGACTTTGATCTGCTTCTGAGCCATGACTTACCCCAGGATCTCTTCGACGGTCTTGCCACGCTTGGCGGCAACTTCCGACGGCGTCATGGAAGCGCGCAGGCCATTCAGCGTGGCGCGAACCATGTTGTAAGGATTGCTGGAACCCAGGCTCTTGGCGACGATGTTGCGCACGCCCATCACTTCGAAGACGGCGCGCATCGGGCCGCCGGCGATCACGCCGGTACCTTCGGGAGCCGGGGAAATCATCACGGTGGCGGCGCCATGCTTGCCGATCACCTTGTGATACAGGGTACCGTTCTTCAGGGCAACCTTGAACAGGCCGCGGCGGGCCTGTTCCATCGCCTTCTGGACGGACACCGGCACTTCACGCGCCTTGCCCTTACCCATGCCGATGCGGCCATCGCCGTCACCGACCACGGTCAGCGCGGCGAAGCTCATCGTGCGACCGCCCTTGACCACTTTGCTGACGCGGTTCACCGCGATCATCTTTTCGCGCAGGCCGTCGTCGTTCTCTTTTTCCACGGCGCCTTTGCCTTGTGGTTTAGCCATTTGACTGATCCTCGCTTAGAACTTGAGGCCGGCTTCACGCGCGGCATCGGCCAGCGCCTTCACGCGGCCATGGTAACGGAAGCCCGAGCGATCGAAGGCGACCAGCTCGATGCCGGCGGCCTTGGCTTTCTCGGCCACGCGCTTGCCCACCAGCTCGGCGGCGGCCTTGTTGCCGCCACGTCCGGTCTGGCCGGCGAGCTGGTTGCGCACTTCGGCTTCCAACGTGGAAGCGCTGACCAGCACGCGGTCGCCTTCCGGAGAAATGATGTTCGCGTAGATGTGCAGGTTCGAGCGGAAGATCGACAGGCGATGAACGCGCAGTTCGGTGATCTTCCGGCGGGTCGGAACCGCACGACGCAAACGGGAGGTTTTCTTGTCCATGATTCGTCCTTGCGTGCGCCGTTACTTCTTCTTGGTTTCTTTGATGATGACGCGCTCATCCGCATAACGCACACCCTTGCCCTTGTAGGGCTCGGGCTTGCGATAGGCGCGGATCTTCGCGGCCTGTTGGCCCACTTCCTGCAGATTGGCGCCCGCGACGATGATTTCCGTCGGCGTGGGGCACTTCGCGGAGACACCCTTGGGCAGCTTGTGCTCGATGTCGTGGGAGAAACCAAGTTGCAGCTTGACGACGTCGCCTTGCACTTGAGCGCGGTAACCCACGCCAACCAGGTTCAGCTTGCGCTCGAAACCCTTGCTGACGCCGGTAACCATATTGGCGACCAGAGCGCGCACCGTGCCGGACATGGCGTTGGCATGGCGGCCGTCGTTCGCGGCGACGAAGGTCAACTTGCCTTCATCCAGCTTGACGACGACGTCGCCCGTCAGCGCTTGTTCCAGCGTGCCCAGCGGGCCCTTGACGGTGATCTGGTCTTCCTTCAACGTCACTTCGACGTTCTTCGGCACTTCGACCGGGTATTTGGCTATACGTGACATGCGAGTCTCCTTAAGCCACGTAGCACAGGACTTCGCCGCCCACGCCATTGGCGCGAGCCTTGCGGTCGGTCATGACGCCACGCGAGGTCGACACGATGGCAACGCCCAGGCCGTTCATGACCTCGGGTATGTTGCTGCGGCCCTTGTAGATACGCAGGCCGGGGCGCGAGACGCGTTCGATGCGCTCGATGACCGGGCGGCCGGCGTAGTACTTCAGGGCGATCTCGAGCTCAGGCTTGGCCTGGTTGCCCTTGACCTCGAAACCATCGATGTAGCCTTCGTCCTTCAAGACGGCAGCGATAGCGGCCTTCAGCTTGGACGACGGCATGGTCACCGTGACTTTGTCAACTTGCTGCGCATTGCGAATGCGGGTCAGCATATCGGCGATCGGATCGCTCATGCTCATATTCGTTCTCCTACCAGCTGGCCTTGGTGATGCCGGGGATTTCACCCTTCATCGCCATTTCGCGAAGTTTGTGGCGCGTCAGGCCGAACTTGCTGAACACGCTACGCGCACGACCGGTCACCACGCAGCGGTTGCGCTGGCGGGTCGGGTTGGCGTTGCGCGGCAGCTGTTGCAGCTTGAGCCGAGCTTGGTAACGTTCTTCGTCGGTCTTCGACTGATCGTCGATGATCGCCTTCAGTGCGGCGCGCTTGGCGGCGAATTTGTCAGCCAGCTTGGCACGCTTGATATCGCGATTGATGAGTGAGAGTTTGGCCACGTCATCGTCCCTTAATTACGAAACGGGAAGCTGAACGCCGTCAACAGCGCCTTGGCTTCTTCGTCGGTCTTGGCAGTGGTCGTGATGCTGATGTTCAGCCCACGCAACGCGTCGATCTTGTCGTACTCGATCTCGGGGAAAATGATCTGCTCTTTCACCCCGATGTTGTAGTTGCCGCGGCCGTCGAAAGCACGGCCGGACACGCCACGGAAGTCACGCACCCGCGGGAAGGCCACGGTCACCAGGCGATCCAGGAAGTCGTACATCCGTTCGCCGCGCAGGGTCACCATGCAGCCGATCGGATAGTCTTCGCGGATCTTGAAGCCGGCGATAGCCTTGCGGGTCTTGGTGATCACGGGCTTCTGGCCGGCGATCTTGGTCAGGTCCGAAACGGCGTGCTCGATCACTTTCTTGTCGGCAACGGCTTCGGACACGCCCATGTTCAGCGTGATCTTGGTGATGCGCGGCACTTGCATCGCGCTCTTGTAGCCGAACTTTTCCTTCAGCTCACCAGCGATCTTGTCGCGGTACAGGTCTTGCATACGAGTCATGTCTTACGCTCCTTACGCCTTGGCGCCGACTTCGGCACCATTGGAACGGAAGATGCGGACCCGGCGGCCGTCGACTTCCTTGACGCCCACGCGGTCGCCCTTGCCCGTAGCCGGGTTGAACAGCGCGACGTTGGAAATATGGATAGGCATCGACTTTTCGACGATGCCGCCCGGGTTGTTGGCCATGGGGTTCGGCTTGGTGTGCTTCTTGACGACGTTCACGCCTTCGACCAGCACGTAATCGGCATTCACGACCTGCACCACGGTGCCGCGACGCTTCCTGTCGCGGCCGGTCAGGACGATGACTTCGTCACCTTTGCGGATATTGTTCATCGCTGGCTCCTTACAGCACTTCGGCCGCGAGCGACACGATCTTCATGAACTGCTCGGTACGCAGCTCACGGGTCACGGGTCCGAAAATGCGGGTGCCGATCGGTTCTTTCTTGGCGTTCAGCAGAACGGCTGCATTGCCGTTGACGCCGGGAAAGCGGATCAGCGAACCGTCCTTGCGGCGCACGCCGCTGGCGGTACGCACCACGACGGCGTTGTAGATTTCGCCCTTCTTGACGCGGCCGCGCGGGGCGGCGTCGATGACGCTGACTTTGATGATGTCGCCGATACCGGCATAACGGCGCTTGGAGCCGCCGAGCACCTTGATGCAACGCACGCGGCGCGCACCAGTGTTGTCGGCCACGTCCAGCGTGGTCTGCATTTGGATCATGATTTTTCCTGTTCCCAACTTAACGGAAAGTGCTGCTGCCGCTCCCGTGGCGCCGGCCGGTATCCATACTGGCCGCCGTCAGATCGCGGGCAAAACCGCCTTTTCCGTCAGTTTTGGTCCCGTAAGGGTTTAGTCCCATAAGGGTTGATAACCCCGGTCCGCCGTGCCGAGCCTGCCGGCCTGCCCAAATCTGGACCTGCCCGTATTGCCCGACCCTGACTCACCAGGGTTGGTATCCTGCGGATTTCCCGACCGACTCCGCCTGCGCCTCGAGCCTCAACTCCGCCTCTTTACTCCCGGCACGCATTCGGGCCATGAGCAAAAGAACCGGCGAAAGAACCAGACAAACGGATTCTGCGGGAAAGCTAACAATTCTAGCCTGATTAACACCCGGTGCGCAAGCGTTATCACTTACCCGGTCCATAGTAGTCTTTTTCCCACAGATCGTGGTTGGCCTTGCCCTGGCGGATTTCGCTGGTCATGGGCGCCAGCGCCAGGATCAGCAGGTTGATCCAGCGCATGGGCAGCCGGCAGGGCCGCTCGAAATCGACGAAGAGCACCACGCGCACCCCGTCGGTATCATTGTGGACCTCGTGGGGGTACAGGTCGTCGAAAACGACCGCCTCGCCTTCCTTCCAGACGTAGCGTTGCCCGTCGACCTCGATCCAGCAGCGCTCGCGCGGCGCCGGAACCACCAGGCCCAGGTGCAGCCGCAGCACCCCGTTATAGGGGCCGCGGTGCAGGGGGATGCGCTTGCCGGGCTCCAGGATGGAGAAAAATGCCGTGCGTATGCCGGGAATGCGCTTCAGCGCCTGCGTGGTCGCGGGACACCGCGCCATGTTGCGCGCCGACGTCAGCCCATAGGCCATGAAGACGAAGGTCTTCCACTGGTCATCCGTGGTGATGGTCGCCACATCGGGCGACAATTCGTGGAAGGCCGGCAGCCGCTCGCGATCGGCCAGGACGTCCATCAGTTCCGCGCGGATGGCCGGGGCCCGCGCCTCCAGATCCGCGATCCAGGGAAACTTCGCATTATCGAAAATGGGATGGTCGCCGACCAGGGATGCCTTGGCGATGCCGCTGTGCAGCCAGTCGATCAGCGCGAAGAAGAAACGCGATAACAGCGTGGGGGAAGATGCGGGCGCTAACGGCTTCAAGGCTTTTCTGATGAGTACGGCACGAAGGGTTCCCTTATATCAGCAGGCCGGGTCGATAAACAAGCCGCGCGTGTTCGAGGAGGATAATAGACGCCGTTCCGGCGGCCGCGACCCGGGCGTCCCCCCACTTCCAAAGAGGAACCACAGCATGTACGAACACTTGGCGTTGTATATCGATGGCGAATTCCTGTCCGGCGATGGACGCCAGAGCCAGGACGTGACCAATCCGGCCACGCTGGAAGTGCTGGGCAAGCTGCCTCACGCCACCGAGGCGGATCTGGACCGGGCGCTGCAGGCCGCGCAGCGGGCCTTCGAATCCTGGCGCCGCACCTCCCCCATGGAGCGCTCGCGCATCCTGCGCAAGGTCGCCGAACTGTCGCGTGAACGCGCCCAGGAGATCGGCCGCAACATGACCCTGGACCAGGGCAAGCCGCTGGCCGAAGCGGTCCTGGAAGTCACCAGTTGCTCGGAACACTGCGAATGGCACGCCGAGGAATGCCGCCGTATCTACGGCCGCGTCATCCCGCCCCGCAATCCCGATGTCCGCCAGTTCGTGGTGCGCGAACCCATCGGCGTCTGCGCCGCCTTCACGCCGTGGAATTTCCCCTACAACCAGGCGATCCGCAAGGTTGCCGCGGCCCTGGGCGCCGGCTGCACGGTCATCCTGAAAGGCCCGGAAGATTCGCCCAGCGCGGTCATGGCCATCGCCCGCATGTTCCACGACGCCGGGCTGCCGCCCGGCTGCCTGAACATTGTCTGGGGCGAACCGCCCAGGATCTCCGAGTACCTGATCCGCTCCCCCATCGTTCGCAAGATTTCGTTCACCGGTTCCGTGCCGGTCGGCAAGCACCTGGCGGCCATGGCCGGCGCGCACATGAAGCGCAGCACCATGGAATTGGGCGGCCACTCGCCGGTGCTGGTGTTCGACGATGCCGACATCGATCGCGCGGCGGAAATGCTGGCCCGCTTCAAGATCCGCAATGCCGGCCAGGTGTGCGTGTCGCCCACGCGCTTCTACGTGCAGAAAGGCGCCTACGACAAATTCCTGGCCCGCTTCACCGACGTGCTGAAGAACATCAAGGTGGGCAACGGCCTTGAGGCCGGCACGGAAATGGGCCCGTTGGCGCATGAGCGCCGCGTACCCACCATGACCCGCTTCGTGGAAGACGCCGTCGCCAAGGGCGCCAAGGTCGTGCTCGGCGGCGCCCCGATCGAACGCGATGGGCACTTCTTCGCGCCCACGGTCATCACCGACCTGCCGGAAGACGCCATGCTGATGACGGAAGAACCTTTCGGCCCGCTGGCGCCGGTGGTGCCTTTCACCGATACGGACGAAGTCATCAAGCGCGCGAACAGCCTGCCGTTCGGGCTGTCGTCCTATGTCTTCACCAATTCGCTGAAGACCGCGACCAAGGTGTCCAATGCCTTGGAAGCCGGCATGGTGAACATCAACCACTTCGGCAGCGCGCTGGCCGAGACGCCGTTCGGCGGCATCAAGGATAGCGGCATCGGCAGCGAAGGCGGCACGGAGACCTTCGACGGCTACCTCGTGACCAAGTTCATCACGCATATCTAGGCGTAGCCGCCTGGCCGGGCCCGTCCCGGCCGGAACGCAAAAAAGCCAAGGGAGACCCTTGGCTTTTTTTTCATCCGGAGCTTGCGCTCAGATGATGCGAGCGGCTTCCACCAGGCGCACCACGCTCCAGGACTTGGAGCGGGAGATCGGGCGGCCTTCCGCGATTTCCACGGTGTCGCCTTCATTGATCTGGTTGGTTTCGTCGTGCGCCTTGTACTTATTGGAGCGCATGACGATCTTGCCGTAAATCGGGTGCTTCACGCGGCGTTCGACCAGCACGACAACGGTCTTGTCCATCTTGTTGGAGACGACCTTGCCGACCAGCGTACGCTTGCGCTTGGCTTGTTGGGTGTTTTGGGTTTCGCTCATGATCATTTCCCTGCCTTCTCGGTCAGCAAAGTTCGCACGCGCGCGATGTCCTTGCGCACTTTGCCCAGCTGGCTGGTGTTGGCCAGTTGCTGCGTGGCCTTCTGCATACGCAGACCGAATTGGGCTCGGAGCAGGCTTTCGAGCTCTTTCTGCAGCTCGTCGGCGCCTTTCGAGCGGAGTTCTTTGGCGTTCATTTAGGACTCCTTAAGCACCGATGTGACGCGCGACGAACGTCGTCGAAATCGGCAGCTTCGCGGCGGCCAGGCGGAAAGCTTCGCGTGCGAGCTCTTCGCTGACCCCTTCCATTTCATAGAGCACCTTGCCGGGCTGGATTTCGGCGACCCAGTACTCCGGGTTGCCCTTACCGTTACCCATCCGGACTTCCGCCGGCTTCTGCGAAATCGGCTTGTCCGGGAAGATGCGGATCCAGATGCGGCCGCCACGCTTGATGTGACGGTTGATGGCACGACGAGCGGCCTCGATCTGGCGAGCGGTCAGGCGGCCGCGGCCGGTGGCCTTCAGGCCGTATTCGCCGAACGACACGTTGGTGCCGCGCGTGGCCAGCCCGGTGTTACGGCCCTTCTGCTCTTTACGATACTTTCTGCGTGAGGGTTGCAGCATGATTGTTCTCTCCTTCAGGCGCCCGGCGCGGAGTCCGCCTTGCGGGGACCGCGGCCACGACCGCCAGGACGTCCGGGACGACCGTTGTCAGGACGGTCGCCGCGCGGCGCGCGACGGGGACGACGCTCTTCTTCGGCCGGCGTCGCGGTCTCGGGGGGCAGCTCGCCATTGGCCAGCATGTCGCCCTTGTAGACCCAGACCTTGATGCCGATCACGCCATAGGTCGTGTGGGCTTCCGAAGTGCCGTAGTCGATGTTCGCCTTCAGCGTGTGCAGCGGCACACGGCCTTCGCGGTACCACTCGGTACGCGCGATTTCGATACCGTTCAGACGGCCCGAGCTCATGATCTTGATGCCCTGGGCACCCAGACGCATGGCGTTCTGCATGGCGCGCTTCATGGCACGGCGGAACATGATCCGCTTTTCCAGCTGCTGCGAGATCGAATCGGCGATCAGCTGGGCGTCGGTTTCCGGCTTGCGGATTTCCTCGATGTTGACGTGCACGGGCACGCCCATCAGACGCTGCAGATCGGCCTTCAGGCTTTCGATATCCTCGCCGCGCTTGCCGATGACGACACCGGGACGCGCCGAGTACACCGTGATGCGGGCGTTCTTGGCCGGACGTTCGATGACCACGCGACCGACCGAAGCGCTCTTCAGCTTCTTCTTCAGGTACTCGCGGACGCGAATGTCTTGGGCGAGCATGCCGCCGAAAGCCTTGTCGTCGGCGTACCAACGGGAGGACCAATTACGGGTTACCGCGAGGCGGAACCCAGTGGGGTGTATTTTCTGACCCATCGTGACTCCTTAGGCGCCGACCTTGACCGTGATGTGGCAGGTCTGCTTCTCGATACGATTGCCGCGGCCTTTGGCGCGAGCCGAGAAGCGCTTCAGCGACTGAGCCTTGTCCACGTAGATCGTGGTCACTTTCAGCTCGTCGATGTCGGCACCGTCGTTGTGCTCTGCATTGGCGATGGCGGACTCGACAGCCTTCTTCAGGATGCCGGCAGCCTTCTTGGGGGAGAAGGTAAGGATGTTCAACGCTTGCGCGACCGACTTGCCACGGATCAAGTCCGCGACCAGACGGGTCTTCTGCGCCGAAATGTGAACACCACGGATAATGGCAGTCGTTTCCATCGCTTACCTCTTGGCCTTTTTGTCCGCGGCGTGACCCTTGAACGTACGGGTCAGCGCGAACTCGCCCAGTTTGTGACCGACCATGTTCTCGTTGATGTAGACGGGAACGTGTTGCTTGCCGTTGTGCACAGCGATCGTCAGGCCGATGAACTCGGGCAGGATCGTGGAACGGCGCGACCAGGTCTTGATCGGCTTCTTGTCTTTGACCGCGGTAGCCGTATCCACCTTCTTGATCAGGTGAGCATCGACAAACGGGCCTTTCTTGATCGAACGTGACATAGTGTTCGCCTCTTACTTGCGCTTGCGCCGTTGGACGATCATGTTGTTCGTCCGCTTGTTGCTACGGGTCTTGTAACCCTTAGCCGGAGTACCCCACGGGCTGACCGGTTCGCGGGCCTCGCCGGTACGGCCTTCGCCGCCACCGTGCGGGTGATCCACCGGGTTCATGGCGACGCCACGAACCGTCGGACGCACACCGCGCCAACGCATCGCACCGGCCTTGCCGATCTGGCGCAGGCTGTGTTCTTCATTACCGACTTCGCCGATCGTGGCGCGGCACTCGATGTGCACGCGACGCACTTCGCCGGAACGCAGGCGGACCTGGGCGTACGTACCTTCACGCGCCAGCAGCACGGCGGAAGCACCCGCCGAGCGAACCATCTGCGCACCCTTGCCGGGCAGCATCTCGACGCAATGTATCGTCGTACCGACCGGGATATTGCGGATCGGCAGCGTATTGCCGGCGCGGATCGGGGCTTCGATACCCGACAGCAGGGTCGCACCGACCTCCACACCACGCGGAGCGATGATGTAGCGACGTTCGCCGTCGGCATAGCACAGCAGTGCCAGGTGCGCCGTACGGTTGGGGTCGTACTCCAGGCGCTCGACCTTGGCGGGGATGCCGTCCTTGTCGCGACGGAAGTCGACGATACGGTAATGCTGCTTGTGACCACCGCCACGATGACGGACGGTGATGTGGCCGTTGTTGTTACGGCCCGAGCCGCGCTTCTTCTTTTCCAGCAAAGAAGCGACCGGCGCGCCCTTGTGCAGGTTCGGGCTGACGACCTTCACCATGCCGCGACGGCCGGCGGAGGTCGGTTTCATTTTCACGAGGGCCATTTACTTCACCTCCGCAAAGTCGATTTCCTGGCCTTCCTTGAGCGACACATAGGCCTTGCGCTCATTGCGGCGGCGACCCATGAATCGGCCAAAGCGCTTGACTTTGCCCTTGCGATTGAGGACCTGCACGGACTCGACCTGCACCTTGAAGAGCAGTTCGACGGCAGCCTTGATTTCCGGCTTGGTGGCGGTGTCGACCACGCGGAAAGCGACTTGCTGATTTTTCTCGGCGACGAAGGTGGCCTTTTCGGTCACGATCGGAGCCAGGAGCACCTGCATCAAGCGTTCGGTGTTCATCCCAGCATCTCCTCGAGTTGAGCGATCGCGGGCTTGGTGATCAGCACCTTACGGTAGTGGATCAGCGACAGCGGATCGGCATAACGCGGTTCAACCACGGCAACGTGCGGCAGGTTGCGGGTGGCGAGGTAAACATTTTCATCGACGGTGTCGGTGATGATCAGCACGGAATCCAGGCCCAGTTCCTTCAGCTTGGCCGCGGCCAGCTTGGTCTTGGGGGTATCCAGCGTGAACGTATCGACGACGGCGATGCGGTCTTCGCGAGCCAGCTGCGACAGGATCGAGCGGATCCCGGCACGGTACATCTTCTTGTTGACCTTCTGGCTGAAGTTCTCGTCGGGCGAGTTCGGGAAAATCCGGCCGCCCCCACGCCACAGCGGCGACGAGGTCATACCGGCGCGCGCGCGGCCGGTACCCTTCTGGCGCCAGGGCTTCTTGGTGGAGTGCTTGACTTCCGAACGGTCCTTCTGGGCACGGTTGCCGCTGCGGGCATTGGCCTGGAAAGCGACGACGATCTGGTGGATCAGCGCTTCGTTGTAGTCACGACCGAAAACGGTGTCGGGCGCGCTGAACGTCGCGGCCTGACCTTGGTCATTCAGGAGCTTGAGTTCCATGGTGCTTACGCTCCCTTCTTGGCCGGGGCCTTGATGGCCGGACGCACGACGATGTCCGCGCCCTTGTGGCCCGGGACGGCGCCCTTGACCAGCAGCAGGCCGCGCTCGGCGTCGACGCGCACCACGTCCAGGTTCTGGACGGTACGGGTCGCATCGCCCAGGTGACCGGACATGCGCTTGCCGGGGAAAATACGGCCGGGATCCTGCGCCTGGCCGATGGAGCCGGGCACGCGGTGCGAGCGCGAGTTACCGTGCGACGCGCGCTGCGAACCGAAGTGGTGGCGCTTGATCGTACCGGCGAAACCCTTACCGATGGTGGTGCCCGTCACGTCGACCTGCTGGCCGGCTTCGAACACGCTTTCCACGGCGATCACGGCGCCAGCCGCGAATTCGGCGGCACGGGCGGGATCGAGGCGGAATTCCTTCAGGATGCTGCCGGCTTCAACGCCGGCTTTGGCGTAGTGGCCCGTCTGGGCCTTCGTCACGCGCGAGGCACGGCGCGTGCCGTAAGTCACCTGGACGGCGGCGTAGCCGTCGGCTTCCAGAGACTTCACCTGGGTCACACGGTTGTTCGACACGTCCAGCACGGTCACCGGAATGGATTCGCCATCCTCGGTGAAAATGCGGGTCATGCCGACCTTGCGACCCACCAGCCCGAGCCGGAACGCGGCGGGCGTGGGTGTCGAATTCGACATCGTTTTCTCCATTCCCGACTGCGATTGGTCGGGGCTAATCAGGCAAGGTAACGGCTTGCCCTACAGTTTTCGGCGTCGCCCCCGATTCCGGGATTGATTCCGAGAAATCGTGAACGACGCACGTATGCAACTCTGCCAAAAATGGCAAGTTTGCGAGTTTAGCAGGTTTCCAGGCCGATCCGCAAGTGATCGACCTCATGGACTGCAGCGAAACAACGCCGCCGCAAAACAAACCAGGCCGCCGGGTGTTCACCGGCGGCCTGGTTCATGTCACTGCATCGTCACGGAAAAGCCCGGGACGACTACTCCAGCGCGATCTCGACGTCCACGCCGGCAGCCAGGTCCAGGCGCATCAGCGCGTCGACGGTCTTGTCGGTGGGATCGACGATGTCCATCAGGCGCTGATGGGTACGGATCTCGAACTGGTCGCGCGACGTCTTGTTGACGTGCGGCGAACGCAGCACGTCATAACGACGGATGCGCGTGGGCAGCGGCACGGGACCGCGCACGACGGCGCCGGTGCGCTTGGCGGTGTCGACGATTTCAGCAGCCGACTGATCGATCAGCTTGTAATCGAACGCTTTCAGGCGGATGCGGATTTTCTGGTTTTTCATGGCGTTTCCTAAAGAACGAGAGGGGGCGGCGATATCGGTGCCGCCCCGAGCGGCGTCGTGAATTACTTGAGGATCTTGGCAACCACGCCGGCGCCCACGGTACGGCCGCCTTCGCGGATGGCGAAGCGCAGGCCTTCTTCCATGGCGATCGGCGCCAGCAGCTTGACCACCATCGACACGTTGTCGCCCGGCAGGACCATTTCCTTGTCCTTGGGCAGCTCGATCGTGCCGGTCACGTCCGTCGTGCGGAAGTAGAACTGCGGACGATAGCCGTTGAAGAACGGCGTGTGACGGCCACCTTCTTCCTTGGACAGAATGTACACCTCGGCGTCGAAGTCCGTGTGCGGCGTGATCGAACCCGGCTTGGCCAGCACCTGGCCACGCTCGACGTCTTCACGCTTGGTGCCGCGCAGCAGAATACCCACGTTGTCACCGGCCTGGCCCTGGTCCAGCAGCTTGCGGAACATTTCCACGCCCGTGCAGGTCGTCTTCACCGTCGGCTTGATACCGACGATCTCGATTTCCTCGCCAACCTTCACCACGCCGCGTTCGATACGGCCAGTCACCACCGTGCCGCGACCCGAGATCGAGAACACGTCTTCCACCGGCATCAGGAACGCACCGTCGACCGCGCGCTCCGGCGTCGGGATGTACGTGTCCAGCGCTTCGGCCAGCTTCAGAATCGCCTGCTCGCCCAGCTCGCCCTTGTCGCCTTCCAGCGCCAGCTTGGCCGAACCCTTCACGATCGGCGTATCGTCGCCCGGAAAGTCGTACTTGCTCAGCAGCTCGCGGACTTCCATTTCCACCAGTTCCAGCAGCTCGGCGTCATCCACCATGTCCGCCTTGTTCAGGAACACGATGATGTACGGCACGCCCACCTGGCGGCTCAGCAGAATGTGTTCACGCGTCTGCGGCATCGGGCCGTCAGCGGCCGACACCACCAGGATCGCGCCGTCCATCTGCGCCGCGCCCGTGATCATGTTCTTCACATAGTCAGCGTGGCCCGGGCAGTCAACGTGCGCGTAGTGACGCGACTCCGTTTCGTATTCCACGTGCGCCGTGTTGATCGTGATACCGCGCGCCTTCTCTTCCGGCGCCGCGTCGATCTGGTCGTACGCCTTCGCTTCGCCGCCGAACTTGTTCGACAGCACCGTCGTGATCGCCGCCGTCAACGTCGTTTTGCCGTGGTCCACGTGACCGATCGTACCCACGTTCACGTGCGGCTTGGTACGTTCAAACTTGCCTTTTGCCATGATCTCTTATCCTTTGAACTTTCAAGGAAACTCGTTAATTGCGGCGTCCCGGCGCGGCCGGGACGTATCGCGGATGATTTACTTGGTACGGGCTGCGATGACTTCGTCGGCCACGTTCTTCGGCGCTTCAGCGTACTGCTTGAATTCCATCGTGTACGTGGCACGGCCCTGGGTCTGCGACCGCAGGCTGGTCGAATAACCGAACATCTCGGCCAGCGGAACTTCGGCCTTGATGATCTTGCCGCCGCCGGGGATGTCGTCCATCCCTTGCACCATGCCGCGGCGGGACGACAGGTCGCCCATCACCGTGCCGGCATAGTCTTCCGGGGTTTCGACTTCGACGTGCATCATCGGTTCCAGCAGCACCGGCGAAGCCTTGCGCATACCTTCCTTGAAGGCCATCGACGCGGCCATGCGGAAGGCGTTTTCGTTCGAGTCCACGTCGTGGTACGAACCGAAGAACAGCGTCGCCTTGACGTCCACGACGGGGTAGCCCGCCAGGATGCCGGACGGCAGCGAATCGACGATACCCTTTTCGACCGCGGGGATGTATTCGCGAGGAACCACACCGCCCTTGATGGCGTCGACGAATTCGAAGCCGGCGCCGCCAGGAGGCAGCGGTTCCAGCTTGATGACCACGTGGCCGTACTGGCCGCGGCCGCCAGACTGCTTGACGAACTTGCCTTCGGCTTCGTCGCAGCTCTTGCGGATGGTTTCGCGGTACGCCACCTGCGGCTTGCCGACGTTGGCTTCCACGCCGAATTCGCGCTTCATGCGGTCGACCAGGATTTCCAGGTGGAGTTCGCCCATGCCGGAAATGATGGTCTGGCCCGATTCTTCATCGGTGCGCACGCGGAACGACGGATCTTCCTGCGCCAGGCGCGACAGGGCCAGGCCCATCTTTTCCTGGTCGCTCTTGGACTTGGGTTCCACGGCCTGCGAGATCACGGGCTCGGGGAATTCCATGCGTTCCAGCAGGATGTGCGAATCGATGTCGCACAGCGTTTCGCCGGTCGTGACGTCCTTCAGGCCCACCACGGCGGCGATGTCGCCGGCCAGAACTTCCTTGATTTCCTCGCGGTTGTTCGCGTGCATCTGCAGGATGCGGCCGATACGTTCCTTCTTGCCCTTGATCGGGTTGTAGACCGTATCGCCGGACTTCAGCACGCCGGAATACACGCGCACGAAGGTCAGCTGACCGACGAAGGGATCGCTCATCAGCTTGAACGCCAGCGCGGAGAACTTCTCGCCGTCGTCGGCCTTGCGGTTGATCGCATTGCCTTCGTCGTCCTGGCCGTCGACCGGGGGAATGTCCACGGGCGAAGGCAGGTAGTCGATGACGGCGTCCAGCATGCGCTGCACGCCCTTGTTCTTGAAAGCGGTGCCGCACAGCATCGGCTGGATTTCGCCGGCGATGGTGCGCGAACGGATGCCCTGGTTGATTTCCTCTTCCGAGAGCTCACCCGATTCCAGGTACTTGTTCATCAGCTCTTCGGTCGATTCAGCGGCGGATTCGACCAGCTTTTCGCGCCATTCCTCGGCCGCCGATTGCAGCTCGGCCGGAATGTCGACGTAGTCGAACTTGGTGCCCTGGCTGGCTTCGTCCCAGACGATGGCCTTCATCTTGACCAGGTCCACCACGCCGGTGAAACCGTCTTCGGCGCCGATGGGGATCACGATGGGCACGGGGTTCGCGCGCAGACGCGTCTTCAGCTGGTCATAGACCTTGAAGAAGTTCGCGCCGGTGCGGTCCATCTTGTTGACGAAGGCCAGACGCGGCACGCCGTACTTGTTGGCCTGGCGCCACACGGTTTCGGACTGAGGCTGCACACCACCCACCGCGCAGTACACCATGCAGGCGCCATCGAGCACGCGCATGGAACGTTCGACTTCGATCGTGAAGTCCACGTGTCCCGGGGTGTCGATGATGTTGATGCGGTGCTCGGGATAGTTGCCGGCCATGCCACGCCAAAAAGCGGTCGTCGCGGCCGACGTGATCGTGATGCCGCGCTCCTGCTCCTGTTCCATCCAGTCCATCGTGGCAGCGCCGTCGTGGACTTCGCCAATCTTGTGATTGACACCGGTGTAGAACAGGATGCGTTCCGTCGTGGTGGTCTTCCCTGCATCGATGTGCGCAGAGATGCCGATATTGCGATAGCGCTCGATGGGGGTTTTGCGAGCCATGTTTGATAAATCCTTTGATTACCAGCGGAAATGGCTGAAAGCCTTGTTGGCTTCGGCCATCTTGTGCGTGTCTTCGCGCTTCTTCATCGCGGCGCCGCGGCCTTCCGACGCATCGAGCAGTTCGCCAGCCAGGCGCAGGTCCATCGACTTTTCGCCGCGCTTCTTGGCGGCTTCGCGCAGCCAGCGCATGGCCAGGGCCAGGCGGCGCACGGGGCGCACTTCAACCGGCACCTGATAGTTGGCGCCGCCGACGCGGCGGCTCTTCACTTCGACGATGGGCTTGATGTTGTTGATGGCGGTGCTGAACACTTCCAGCGGATCCTTGCCGCTCTTGGTTTGCACCTGCTCGAGGGCACCGTAGACGATGCGCTCGGCGACGGCCTTCTTGCCGTCCAGCATCACAACGTTCATGAACTTGGCGAGCTCGACGCTGCCGAACTTGGGATCGGGCAGGATCTCGCGCTTGGGGACTTCGCGACGACGGGGCATTTCTTGCTTCCTTGTGTCAGTTCAGTTGAACCACGGCGTTGGCCATGGCCACGGCCATCCAGACGGGATGACCACTTACGTGCCGCGCTAAAAACCGGGCGCGGCTGCACGGGGGCGGACGGCTCGGGCCGCCCGCGCAGGCATATCGGACCCGAGGCCCGCGGGCCTGAGACCGAGGCCTGGTGACTCAGGCCTTCTTCGGGCGCTTGGCGCCGTACTTCGAACGGGCCTGCTTGCGATCCTTCACGCCTTGCAGGTCCAGCGAGCCGCGCACGATGTGGTAGCGCACGCCCGGCAGGTCCTTCACACGGCCGCCGCGCACCAGCACGACAGAGTGTTCCTGCAGGTTGTGGCCTTCGCCGCCAATGTACGAAATGACTTCGTAGCCATTGGTCAGGCGCACCTTGGCGACCTTACGCAGTGCGGAGTTCGGCTTCTTGGGGGTGGTGGTGTACACGCGCGTGCACACGCCGCGTCGCTGAGGGCAATTCTCGAGCGCGGGGCTCTTGCTCTTGACGATGCTGACTTCGCGCGGCTTGCGCACGAGTTGGCTGATGGTAGGCATGACCTGGAAATTCCCTTTTACGTACCACTGGTAAGTACTTTCGTACTCGCCCCCTCCGCCCCGGCAGCCCGGCGGGCAGCGGTTCACAGGGGAGGCAGTTCGCGCAAAACCGCCTCAAACAGTTACGTTAAAAGAGCGGGTCTTGCAGACAAATAAAGCGCACAAAACCTGCTTTGCCCGCCAGCCAGGCTGGATTGGGCGGGGCCCTGGTTTAGCTTTGAGCTTAGCCTGGGCAGGGTTTTGTACGCGGATAAATCAGTAAGCCCATGAATTTAGCGCAGTTCCGGGGCCCTGTCAAAAGCTTTCCCGGGAAAACCCCTAAGCGACGCTACTGGAACACATGGCGGATGGTGGCCGGCTGGCCGGGCTTCAGATCGAGCGACAGCCGATAGGGCGGCAGGTCGGCGTTGCGCACTTCCACCGTATGCCGCCCCGCCGGCAGGTTCAAGGTTTTGACGGGGGGACTGATCCCCCGCGAAACCCCGTCGACGAAGATTTCGCCCCACGGCTGGATATCCACCTTGACGGCCACCGTCGCGGGACGCGCCGGGCGCGCGGCCGGCGCGCCGGTTTCCGGTGTGGCCGGGTTGGTCGTGGGGTTGGCCGCCGGATTGGCTGCCGGAAACGCGGCCTCGTTGACGGGCGAAGCCGCCGAACCCGCCGCCTGCCCGTTCGCGGCGCCTCCGGGGGCGTCGGCCGCTACGGACGGCGATGGCCCGCCAGCCGGACGAGCCGCGTCGCCGGCACCCGCGGCGCCCGGGCCCGGCGGCGTCCCGGCCGCGCCGGGCGTGCCTTTCGAAGCGTCGGCCGTACCCTGCGCGAACGGCGATGGCGCGGGGCTGCCCGAGGAAGACCGAGACGACAGCACGACCGGACTCGCCACGCGGCTTTCGGCCCGCTGGGCCGGCCTTTCATCGCGGTTCAGCCAGGCCCACACCCCCGCGGCGACCAGGGCGCCGGCCAGTATGGCCGCCACGCCGCCCAGGCCGCGGCGGCGGCCGCTGCCCGGCCGCGCCGCGTCCGCGCCGCCGCCCCGGGGCATCGCGCCGGCGCCGCGCGCGTCCAGCGCGGCGTCTTCCTGGGTTTCAGGCACGCAGGAGATCCCCAGCATGCCGCAGAGTTCCTCGACCGATTGCGGACGCTGGGCAGGCGCCAGCGACAATCCATGGTCGATCACCGCCAGGAAGGCGGCGTCATAGCCGCGTGGCGCGCGCGCCGTAAGCGGTACGTATTGATCGTTGGAGCGTCGCGCCAGCGCATGGGGCGGCTGCGTCCCGCTGACCAGCGAACACATGACGGCGCACAGGGCATAGACGTCGGTCCATGGCCCGCAGGCCTGCACTGGGTCGGGATCGAACTGCTCGACAGCCGCGAAACACGACGCCGGCTCCATCGACCCGGGATGGTCCGGGTAGAGCGCGGGCACCATGAGATGGGCATAGCCGAATTCGTCCAGGCCGACGGTATGGACCGAGATGGCGCCATGCACCTTGCCCTGCCGGTGCGCCGCCATGAGTTCCGGCGCGATTTCGGAGACCACGCGGCCGATCCGCTTCTGCGGCACGCCGCCCGCCGACGCGGCGGCGATCGCCGCCAGGGGCCTATAACCGAAAGGCTCCGGCGCGGGATGTTCCCCGCCGGGCATGAAGGCCGGCGATACAGACATCGTTTTGACTCCGAAACCCATCCCGCATCCCCCGCGACCGGCCGAGCGCCGCGCCCGCAATTCCTTGACGCCTCATCCGCGTATTCGTCCCCCGCGCTAATCCCTACGCGGGGGATGAAGCCGGAGCGCCGAAATCATTTGGACGAGGTAAGAAATGGATTGAATCATGAAGCACGCCCGCTGACACCATGTCGTGCGCGCTTTGCAACGTCGCATCGGGCGTTCCTACGGGGATCGTTAACATTCAATAGCATCTTTTACCTTTTCGGTAGTTATCCTGAGGGTGACGAGAGGAAGATTGCGCGGACCCCGCACCGCGCCGGCCACTCGTGTACTCGAACGTAATATCCTTCGTCCACCCGCTTGTCCTCGGACGGGTGGGCAAGACACAATATGTCGCGGTTTAAACATGCCGCACACGGCGCCCAGGACCATCCAGGGCCCGTCAGTCATCGCATACCAGGCTCCGACATGCATATCCTCGTTCGTTTGATGTTGACCGGCACGGTGGCGGCCCTCGCCGCATGCGCCGCCCCTCCCGCGCCGCCGCCGCCGCCCCCCGCCCCCAGCCAGGCGGCCGTCGATGCCCTGGCCCAGGTGCGCGACCGCTACCAGGCGGGCGCCTACGGGGACGTCATCCGCACCGTCGCGACGTCGGACGCACTGGCGACGGCGCCCGCCGACATGCGCGTGGAATCCCTCAAGCTGCAGGCGTTCAGCTACTGCGTGACAGGCTATCGCGCGCTATGCGAGGATGACTTCAAGCGCATCCTGGAACTGGACCCGGCCTTCACATTGGGACCGGCGGAGATCGGCCATCCCCTCTGGGGCCCGGTCTTCCAGCGCGCGAAGGCCGCGAACGGCGGCTGAACCCTGAAGGAACCCGCAGTGGATTTACCCTTGTACGCCGACCCGGCATTCATCCAGTTGCTGCGCGGCAGCCACGAACGCCTGCTGGGCCGGCCGTTGCTTCCCCGGCCCATGGAAGCGCGGCAGGCCGCCCATTGGCTGTATGAAGAAGCGCCCTTCGAGGTACTGGCCCATGACACCGGCGCCGATCCCCGCTTCATCTATGGCAACAAGGCGGCGCAGCGACGCTTCGAGTACGACTGGGACGAGCTTACCCGGCTGCCCTCGCGGCTATCGGCCGAAGCGCCGAATCGCGAGGAACGGGAACGTTTCCTGGAACGCGTGCGGCGCACGGGCTTCGAAAGCGGGTACTGCGGTATCCGCATCACCAAGACCGGCAAACGCTTCCTGATCGAGCAGGCCACGCTGTGGGAATTGCGCGACGACGACGGCGGCGTCCACGGACAGGCGGTGGTGATTCCTCGCACCTCCGATCTTTGAGACAGGCCGGAACTGATTCGTGGACAGCGCCGCGCTGATGCGCTGGCGGAATATTCCCACGCACCAGGGGAAGGCTCTGCGCTGCCGGATGCGCGCCGCGCCGACAGACCGGCGCGATAGGCCCACATAGACTCGGCCTGTTCCCAGCAACCTTCCGCCGATTCTGGCGACGCGTATCGCCGGCTGGATGCGGGCGGCATGGCGCCGCGGCGCATCCCGACGATGACAGACGTCCCAACCAGAAGTCGTGGCGCCGGTACCCCAGCGTCACGCCAGCCCGCCCCCATCGGCAAGGTGGGCGATAAGCGCTTCACCGCCCAACCCGAATCCGGACACCGTACCGCGGCGCTCGCCGGCGCCCAGGCCAAGAGCGTCCTGGGAGGCGTACGCCGCCTGCTGCGCACGGCGATGCACGGTTCCCTGCCTCGCGCCGGCAATCCGCTGCGGCATGCGCGGCTGAACCTGGACGCCGCCTACGAATGCCTGCTGAAAACGTTGCTGGGCGGCGCGGAACCGCACGGGCCGCGCATGGCCTTCGCCCTGGCGGAAACCCTGGCGACGGAAGCGGCCTATGTCGCGGCGGGCGGCCGGCTGGCGATGCCCAATTGCGCTTATCCCAAGGCCACTGCCGCGTCCCGCACTCTGTCCAACTCCGGGGTCGAGTACGGGTCCGGCTCGGGGTGGGGTCCGGGGTACGAGTCCGAAACGGGGTCCGCGTCCGTCGCCGCGCCCGGACGGCACGCCGACCCACCGAACATGCCGTATGCGCCGCCGCTGGCGCCCTACGCCTTCACCGAACTGCTGCTGCTGCGCGAATACCTGCCGCGCGTCGCCATGTCGGGCCCCGACCGGATCGCGCCAGGTCCGTGCGGCCGCCTGACCATAGAACGGAGCTGCGGCGCCGTCGATCGGGAAATCTCGCTGCGCGAGCAACCTTTCACTGCCGTATTGCAGGTGCTGGCCCAGGAGGGCATATCCCCGGAAGACCTGGAAGGCCCCCTGCGTACCCTGGCGATGGCGGTCAGCATGCGGGAACGACGCGGCGAAAGCCCCATCCGTTTCCTGAGCGACCTGGCGGACAGCCGCAACAACGCCGAACTGGAAAACGCCGCGGCGGCGCTTGCATCGGCACCGCTGCGCGTGTCCTTCGACACCGCTTCCATTCCCGGCACGCAGGGGCGGCTGACGCTGTCCGCCTACGACGGCGGGGTGAAGACCTGCGCCCGCGTCCTGAAGAACGCACTGGACCAATGCATGCGTTCACGCCTGATCATCCGCGCCCGGTTGATCCTGAGGCAAGGCGCCGAGAAAAACCGCGCCACCTCGGACACATTGCGCAGCGTGTTCGACATGCTGTCGCAAGGCGTGGCCTCGATGAACGGCGACGCACCGTGGACGCGCAGCCAGCGCGACGCCCAGGTCACCACGCTGCTGGCGAAGGCCCTGGTCGGCGCGGACGGCCTGGATGTCCAGCGCTACGTCGCAGGCATGTCCGATGCCACGCTGCGCGTGTTCGAACGACACCTGCCCTTCCTGCCGGCGCCGCGCCGCAAGGCCGTCCTGCAGATCATCGAACATGAACGCCGCCGCCGCGGCGACGGCGACGCCGGCGCGCGAAGCGGCGAACGATCCAGCGGGCGCCTGTTTTCACGCACCATGGGGCGCGTCGGGATGCAGGCCACGCCCATACTCGCGCGGCTGTTCGCCCGCGTGCAACTGGACCTGCGGCGCCAGGCTGCCACGGACAACCCCGCCGCGGATCGCGAGCCGGCGCCGTCGTCCGATGCGTTGACCCGGATGTCCTTCGACGTCACGGCCCGCAACAACGGCGATTACGAAGTCTCCGTAACCGCCAATCTCACGCCGCATCGCGGCGACGATCCCGTGTCGGTGATCTACAAGAGCCGCATCGCGCCGGATTTCAAACCCCTGCATGGATCGTTCCGCCAGACGCGCTGACGGCCCATGAAAAAAGCCCCGCAGGGCCGGACGAGACGTCCTTTCCTGCGGGGCTTCAGGACCACCGCGATACGAACAGGCTGCCTTATTCGGCAGCCGGCTCGTGGCCACCTTCCGGCGCGACATCGCTTTCGATGTCCGAGCCGATGGTCGCGGGCGCTTCCTCGAACGGATTCGCCAGCTGGCGAGCCGCTTCGCGTTCCGCCGCTTCCAGCGCTTCCTTGTCCTTGCGGGCAAGGTGATACGCCAGGCCGGTACCGGCGGGGATCAAACGACCCACGATGACGTTTTCCTTCAGGCCACGCAGGTCGTCGCGCTTGCCCATGATGGCGGCTTCGGTCAGGACACGCGTGGTTTCCTGGAACGAGGCAGCCGAAATGAAGGAATCCGTCGACAGCGAGGCCTTCGTGATACCCAGCAGGACGTTGTCATAGCTGGCCGGACGCTTTTCCTCGGCGACCACGCGATCGTTCTCGTTCAACAGCTCCGAACGTTCGACCTGTTCGCCAGGGATGAACTCGGTATCGCCCGCGTCGACGATGTTCACACGACGCAGCATCTGGCGAACGATCACCTCGATGTGCTTGTCGTTGATCTTCACGCCTTGCAGACGGTACACGTCCTGCACTTCGTCCACGATGTAGGTGGCCAGCTTCTCGATGCCCTGCAGACGCAGGATATCGTGCGGATCCGCCGGACCGTCCACGATCATTTCGCCCTTGTTCACCACCTGGCCGTCGTGCACCAGCACCTGCTTTTCCTTCGGAATCAGGAACTCGTGGCTGACGCCTTCCAGGTCGGTGATGACCAGACGCTGCTTGCCCTTGGTGTCCTTGCCGAACGAAACCGTACCCGTGACGTCGGCCAGCATGCCGGCATCCTTGGGCGAACGGGCTTCGAACAGCTCGGCCACGCGCGGCAGACCGCCGGTAATGTCGCGCGTCTTCTGCGATTCCTGCGGAATACGGGCGAGCACTTCACCCACGGTGACCTGCTGGCCATCGCGCACCGTGATCAGCGCGCCCACCGGGAACGAGATGTTCACCGAATGGTCGGTGCCGGCGATCTTGACCTCTTCGCCAGACTCGTTGACCAGCTTGATCTGCGGACGCATGACGATCTTGCCGCCGCGCGTCTTGGGCGTGATGACGACCAGCGTCGACAGGCCGGTGACTTCGTCCACCTGCTTGGCGACGGTAACGCCTTCCTCGATGTTCTCGAAGCGCACCTGGCCGGCGTACTCCGACACGATCGGACGGGTCAGCGGATCCCAGCTTGCGAGGCGAGCGCCGGCCTTGACGGCTTCGCCGTCGCCGACCAGCACCGTCGCGCCGTACGGGATCTTGTGGCGTTCGCGTTCGCGGCCGTTGTCGTCATGGATGACGATTTCGCCCGAGCGCGAGATCGCCACGCGTTCGCCCTTGGCGTTGGTGACGTAGCGCATCGTGCTGGCGAAGCCCACCGTACCGTTGGACTTGGTTTCCACCGCGCTGGCCAGGGCCGAACGGGAAGCCGCGCCACCGATGTGGAAGGTACGCATCGTGAGCTGCGTGCCCGGTTCGCCGATGGACTGCGCCGCGATGACACCGACCGCTTCGCCGACGTTGACCATGTAGCCGCGGCCCAGGTCGCGGCCATAGCAATGCGCGCACAGGCCGTGACGCGTTTCGCAGGTCAGCGGCGTGCGGACCTTGACTTCGTCCACGCCGATGCGGTCGATCAGGTCGACCAGGTCTTCGTCCAGCAGCGTGCCCGCCTCGATCGCGGTTTCCTGCGTATCGGGGTTGACGATATCGATCGCCGCCACACGGCCCAGGATGCGGTCGCGCAGCGGTTCGATGACTTCGCCGCCTTCCACCAGGGCCTTCATCGAGTAGCCCTGCGAGGTGCCGCAGTCGTCTTCGATGATGACCAGGTCCTGCGTCACGTCGACCAGACGGCGGGTCAGGTAACCCGAGTTCGCGGTCTTCAGCGCCGTATCGGCCAGGCCCTTACGCGCACCGTGCGTCGAGATGAAGTACTGCAGCACGTTCAGGCCTTCACGGAAGTTCGCCGTGATGGGCGTTTCGATGATGGAGCCATCCGGCTTGGCCATCAGGCCGCGCATGCCCGCCAGCTGGCGGATCTGGGCGGCCGAACCGCGGGCGCCGGAGTCGGCCATCATGTAGATGGAGTTGAACGATTCCTGGCGCACTTCTTCGCCGTGACGGTTGATCACGGGCTCGGTGGCCAGTTGTTCCATCATCGCCTTGCCGACCTTGTCGCCAGCCTTGCCCCAGATGTCCACAACGTTGTTGTAGCGTTCCTGGGACGTGACCAGACCCGACGAGTACTGCTTGTCGATTTCCTTGACCTCACGGCTGGCCTCGCCAAGGATGGTTTCCTTGGCGGAGGGGATCAGCATGTCGTTCATGGCGATCGAGATGCCGCCGCGCGTGGCCAGGCGGAAGCCCGACTGCATCAGCTTGTCGGCGAAGATCACCGTGTCGCGCAGGCCGCAGCGACGGAAGGACTGGTTGATCAGGCGCGAGATTTCCTTCTTCTTCAGGGCCTTGTTCAGGACCGTGAAGGGCAGGCCGCGCGGCAGGATTTCCGACAGCAGGGCACGGCCGACTGTGGTTTCGTAGCGGCGCACCACGGGCTGCCATTCGCCCTGTTCGTCCTTGTCGAATTCCGTCAGGCGCACGGTGATGCGGGTTTGCAGCTCGACTTCGCCGTTGTCGTAGGCGCGCTGCACTTCGGCCACGTCGGTGAAGAAGATACCTTCGCCGCGGCCGTTGATGCGCTCGCGCGTCGTGTAGTACAGGCCCAGCACGATATCCTGGGACGGCACGATGGACGGTTCGCCGTTGGCCGGGAACAGCACGTTGTTGGAGGCCAGCATCAGGGTGCGCGCTTCCAGCTGCGCTTCCAGCGACAGCGGGACGTGCACGGCCATCTGGTCACCGTCGAAGTCGGCGTTGAACGCCGCGCAGACGAGCGGATGCAGCTGGATCGCCTTGCCTTCGATCAGCACCGGTTCGAAGGCCTGGATGCCCAGGCGGTGCAGCGTCGGCGCGCGGTTCAGCATCACCGGGTGTTCGCGGATGACCTCTTCGAGGATGTCCCACACCACCGGTTCCTGGCTTTCCACCAGCTTCTTGGCCGCCTTGATGGTCGTGGCCAGACCCATCATTTCCAGGCGGTTGAAGATGAAGGGCTTGAACAGTTCCAGCGCCATCAGCTTGGGCAGGCCGCACTGATGCAGCTTGAGCTGCGGACCCACCACGATGACCGAACGGCCGGAGTAGTCCACCCGCTTGCCCAGCAGGTTCTGACGGAAGCGGCCGCTCTTGCCCTTGATCATGTCGGCCAGGGACTTCAGCTGGCGCTTGTTGGCGCCGGTCATGGCCTTGCCGCGGCGGCCGTTGTCGAGCAGCGAGTCGACGGCTTCCTGCAGCATGCGCTTTTCGTTGCGCAGAATGATTTCCGGGGCCTTCAGTTCCAGCAGGCGCTTCAGGCGGTTGTTCCGGTTGATGACGCGGCGATACAGGTCGTTCAGGTCGGAGGTCGCGAAGCGGCCGCCGTCCAGCGGCACCAGCGGACGCAGGTCCGGCGGCAGCACGGGCAGCACTTCCATGACCATCCACTCGGGCTTGATGCCCGACTTCTGGAAGCCTTCCAGCACCTTCAGGCGCTTGGAGATCTTCTTGATCTTGGCTTCCGAACCGGTGGCCTTGAGCTCGCCGCGCAGCGTTTCCACTTCGCGGTCGATGTCGATGGTGCGCAGCAGTTCGCGCACGGCTTCCGCGCCCATCAGCGCGCGGAAGTCATCGCCATACTCTTCGGTCTTGGCCAGGAAGTCGTCGTCCGACATGATCTGGCCGCGCTTGAGCGGGGTCATGCCCGGCTCGATCACGCACCAGGCTTCGAAGTACAGGACGCGCTCGATATCGCGCAGCGTCATGTCCAGCACCATGCCCAGGCGCGACGGCAGGCTCTTCAGGAACCAGATGTGCGCGACGGGGCTGGCCAGTTCGATATGGCCCATGCGCTCGCGGCGCACCTTGGCGACCGTGACTTCAACGCCGCACTTTTCGCAGATGACGCCGCGATGCTTCAGGCGCTTGTACTTGCCGCACAGGCACTCGTAGTCCTTGATCGGCCCGAAGATCTTCGAGCAGAACAGGCCATCGCGTTCCGGCTTGAACGTACGGTAGTTGATCGTTTCGGGCTTGCGGACTTCGCCGTAGGACCACGAACGGATTTTCTCGGGCGAGGCGATGCCGATCTTGATGGCATCGAACTGCTCGTCTTGAGAGACTTGCTTGAAAAGGTCGAGTAGCGCTTTCATTAGTTACGCTCCAAATCCATGTCCAGGGCCAGCGAGCGGATTTCCTTCACCAGCACGTTGAAGGATTCCGGCATACCGGCGTCGATGACGTGATCGCCCTTGACGATGTTCTCGTATACCTTGGTACGGCCCGTGATGTCGTCGGACTTGACCGTCAGCATTTCCTGCAGGGTGTAGGAAGCGCCGTAGGCTTCGAGCGCCCACACTTCCATTTCCCCGAAACGCTGGCCGCCGAACTGCGCCTTGCCGCCCAGCGGCTGCTGGGTAACGAGCGAGTACGGACCGGTCGAACGCGCGTGCATCTTGTCGTCGACCAAGTGGTGCAGCTTCAGGTAATGCATATAGCCAACGGTCACCGGGCGCTCGAATTTCTCGCCGGTGCGGCCGTCGAACAACCAGGCCTGCGTGCGGATGTCGGTCAGCTGCATGCGCTGGGCTACCTCGTCGGGGTAGGCCAGTTCCAGCATCTTGGTGATTTCCTCTTCGGTCGCGCCGTCGAACACCGGCGTCGCGAACGGCACGCCGCGCTTCAGGTTGCGAGCCATTTCGATGACTTCTTCGTCGGTCAGGTCAGCGATGCGCGCACCGGTGCCGGTCGTGTTGTAGACCTTTTCCAGGTAGCCGCGCAGCGACTTGGCCTGCGCCGTACGTTCATCGCGCAGCATCTCTTCGATGCGCTGGCCCACGCCCTTGGCGGCCCAGCCCAGATGCACTTCGAGCACCTGCCCGACGTTCATCCGCGAAGGCACACCCAGCGGGTTCAGCACGATGTCGACGGGCGTGCCGTCGGCCATGTGCGGCATGTCCTCGACCGGGGTGATACGCGACACCACGCCCTTGTTGCCGTGACGGCCGGCCATCTTGTCGCCAGGCTGCAGGCGGCGCTTGACGGCCAGGTACACCTTGATCATCTTCAGCACGCCAGGAGGCAGCTCGTCGCCCTGCGTCAGCTTCTTGCGCTTTTCCTCGAATGCCAGGTCGAACTGGTGGCGCTTCTGCTCCAGCGATTCCTTGGCCTGCTCCAGCACCAGCGCATGCTGCTCGTCGGCCAGGCGGATATCGAACCACTGCCAGCGGTCCAGATCGGACAGATAGGCCTTGGTGATGGTCGCGCCCTTGGCGAGCTTGCGCGGACCGCCGTTGACGGCCTTGTTCACCAGCATCTTCTCGATACGGTCGAACTGGTCGTTTTCGACGATGCGCAGCTGGTCGTTCAGGTCCTGGCGATAGCGGCGCAGTTCATCGTCGATGATGGACTGGGCGCGCTTGTCGCGCACGATGCCTTCGCGCGTGAACACCTGCACGTCGATCACCGTGCCGGTCATGCCGGACGGCACGCGCAGCGAGGTGTCCTTAACGTCCGAGGCCTTTTCGCCGAAGATCGCGCGCAGCAGCTTTTCTTCCGGCGTCAGCTGGGTTTCGCCCTTGGGCGTGACCTTGCCGACCAGCACGTCGTCGGGGCCGACTTCGGCGCCGATGTAGGTGATGCCGGAATCGTCCAGGCGGTTCAGCTGCGTTTCCGCCAGGTTGCTGATGTCGCGCGTGATTTCTTCCGGTCCCAGCTTCGTATCGCGGGCGACGACCGTCAGTTCCTCGATGTGGATCGAGGTGTAGCGGTCATCGGCGACGACCTTTTCCGAGATCAGGATCGAGTCTTCGAAGTTGTAGCCGTTCCAGGGCATGAACGCGATCAGCATGTTCTGGCCCAGGGCGAGTTCGCCCAGGTCCGTCGACGCGCCGTCGGCCAGCACGTCGCCCTTGGCGACCTTGTCGCCGCGAGCCACGATGGGACGCTGGTTGATGTTCGTGTTCTGGTTCGAACGCGTGTACTTGATCAGGTTGTAGATGTCCACGCCGACTTCGCCCGCGACGTTTTCCTCGTCATTGACGCGGATCACGATGCGGTCCGCATCGACGTGATCGACCACGCCGCCACGCAGCGCCTGCACGGTGGTGCCGGAGTCGACCGCCACGGTGCGTTCGATGCCGGTGCCGACCAGCGGCTTTTCCGGACGCAGGCAAGGCACGGCCTGGCGCTGCATGTTGGCGCCCATCAGCGCGCGGTTCGCGTCATCGTGTTCCAGGAACGGAATCAGCGATGCGGCGACCGACACGATCTGCGACGGCGCAACGTCCATGTAGTGCACGTTGGTCGGCGACGTCAGCATGGTTTCGCCCGCTTCGCGGCACGCCACCAGGTCGTCGACGAAACGGCCTTCGGGGTCCAGCGCCGCGTTCGCCTGCGCGATAACGTAGTGGCTTTCCTCGATGGCCGACAGGTAGTCGATCTGGTCGCTGACCTTGCCGTCGATGACCTTGCGATACGGCGTTTCCAGGAAGCCGTATTCGTTCAGGCGCGCATATAGCGCCATCGAGTTGATCAGGCCGATGTTCGGGCCTTCCGGCGTTTCGATCGGGCAGACGCGGCCATAGTGCGTGGGATGCACGTCGCGCACTTCGAAGCCGGCGCGTTCGCGCGTCAGGCCGCCCGGGCCCAGTGCGGAGACACGGCGCTTGTGCGTGATTTCCGACAGCGGGTTGGTCTGGTCCATGAACTGCGACAGCTGGCTCGAACCGAAGAACTCCTTGATCGCCGCGGAAATCGGCTTGGAGTTGATCAGGTCGTGCGGCATCAGGTTTTCAGTCTCGGCCTGGCCCAGGCGTTCCTTGACCGCGCGTTCCACGCGCACCAGGCCGGCGCGGAACTGGTTTTCCGCCAGTTCGCCGACGCAACGCACGCGGCGGTTGCCCAGGTGATCGATATCGTCGATCTGGCCACGGCCGTTACGCAGCTCGACCAGCACCTTGATGGTGGCGAGGATGTCCTCGTTGGTCAGCGTCATCGCACCGGTGATGTCATCGCCGCGACCCAGGCGGCTGTTGACCTTCATGCGGCCCACGCGCGACAGATCGTAGGTTTCCTCGCTGTAGAACAGGCGCTGGAACAACGCTTCGACGGCCTCTTCCGTGGGCGGTTCGCCAGGGCGCATCATGCGATAGATGGCCACGCGCGCCGCCATCTGGTCGGCGGTTTCGTCGGTGCGCAGGGTCTGCGAGATGTACGGACCACGATCCAGGTCGTTGGTGTACAGCGTCTGGAATTCCTTGATGTCGGCGGCGCGCAGGGCGCTCAGCACGCTTTCCGTGATCTCGTCATTGGCGTGCGCGACGACCTCGCCGGTGTCGCCATCGACGATGTTCTTGGCCAGCACGCGGCCATACAGGAATTCTTCCGGCACGGAGATGCGTTCGATACCGCCGGCGGCCAGGTCGCGCAGGTGCTTGGCGTTGATGCGCTTGTCCTTTTCGACGATGACCTTGCCCGACTTGTCATTGATGTCGAAGCGGGCCATTTCGCCCTTCCAGCGCTCGGGGATGAATTCCATCATCGCGCCTTCGCCTTGCAGATCGAAGCGATCGAAGTCGAAGAACTCGCTGAGGATGCCTTCCGGCGTCATGCCGATGGCCTTCAGCAGGATCGTCACCGGCATCTTGCGGCGACGGTCCACACGGAAGAACAGCACGTCCTTGGGATCGAATTCGAAGTCCAGCCAGGAACCGCGGTAGGGAATCACGCGGGCCGAGAACAGCAGCTTGCCCGAGCTGTGCGTCTTGCCGCGATCGTGTTCGAAGAACACGCCGGGCGAACGGTGCAGCTGGGACACGATCACACGCTCGGTACCGTTGATGACGAACGAACCGGTGCCCGTCATGAGCGGAATTTCGCCCATGTAGACTTCCTGTTCCTTCACTTCCTTGACGGTCGGCTTGCTGACTTCGCGATCGAGCAGGACGAGACGAACCTTCGCGCGCAGGGGCGACGCGTAGGTCAGGCCACGTTGCTGACATTCCTTGACATCGAACACCGGTTCGCCCAGCACATAGCTGACGAACTCCAGACGCGCCATTCCGTTATGGCTGACGATGGGGAAAATAGACGAGAATGCCGCCTGTAGACCATCGTTGGCCCGCTGCGACGGGGGCGTTTCCGCCTGCAGAAAAGTTAGGTAGGATTGAAGCTGTGTCGCCAGCAGAAAAGGAACGTTCTGGACGTCCTCACGCTTGGCGAAACTTTTGCGGATGCGCTTTTTTTCGGTGTACGAGTAAGGCATGAGCACTCCGACTCGAGGTTACTTGGGCCGTAAACCACGGCCCGGGGTGATGCGACGCTGATACGACTCCAGGAAACCCCACTGAACCCCACTGCCAACTAGGGTTTCCTGGAAACGCAAAAGCCCGGGGACGGCAAACAGCGCTGTCCCCGGGCAACTGGCAAAAGGTCTTATTTGACTTCGACCTTGGCGCCAGCTTCTTCCAGCTTCTTCTTCGCGGCTTCGGCGTCAGCCTTGGCGATGGCTTCCTTCACCGGCTTCGGCGCGCCGTCGACCAGATCCTTCGCTTCCTTCAGGCCCAGGCCCGTCAGTTCGCGAACGGCCTTGATGACGCTGACCTTGTTCGCACCGGCTTCCGTCAGGATGACGGTGAACTCGGTCTGCTCTTCAGCAGCAGCGGCGCCGGCGCCACCAGCGGCGGGGGCAGCCACGGCCACGGCGGCGGCAGCAGCCGACACGCCAAACTTCTCTTCCATATCCTTGATCAGCTCGGACAGCTCGAGCACGGTCATGCCAGCGATGGCGTCAAGGATTTCAGCTTTGCTAAGTGCCATTTTTCAAGAACTCCAGATTTTGGTAATGCCAGGTTCGGTGTCGCTTCGTCGACAACGATTTTCCGTAAGGGCAGGCTTTACGCCGCGGCCTTCTGATCGCGCACGGCGGCGAGGCCACGAGCGAACTTGGTCGGAACTTCGTTGAGCGTACGTGCAAATTGCGCAATCGGGGCTTGCATGGTGCCCATCAACTTCGAGATCAACTCGTCGCGCGAAGGCAGCGTGGCCAGGGCCTTGACGCCTTCTTGGTTCAACAGGTTGTTGGGCAGCGAGCCCCCCTTGATGACCAGCTTGTCGTTGGTTTTTGCGAAGTCGGAGAGCACCTTGGCCGGCGCGACCGGATCAGCGCTGATACCGTAGATCAGCGGACCGGTCAGCTGCTTGGACAACGACTCGAAAGCCGTGCCGTCCACAGCGCGACGAGCCAGCGTGTTCTTCAGAACACGCAGGTACACGCCCGATTGACGCGCAGTCTTGCGCAGTACGGTGACAGAGGCGACGTCCAGACCACGGTACTCGGCGATAACAATCGATTGTGCCTTGGCGACTTGCGCCGAGACTTCCTCGATTACCACCGCTTTCTCTTGGCGATTGAGACTCACGGTTTGAACACTCCATCAAAAGACGTTTCAGGCGGGGGCCCGGAACGTCAACCGAATGCGGCGACCTGGTCGAGTTCTTATAAAGAAATCTTCCATGGGACGCCGTCTACGCTGGATCCGAACCGTGCGGGCTTCGGGATTAAGCTCGCCGCCCGCGTTGGCGTCCTGCTTGCGCAGGACCCATTGCGAGACGGCTTGCTCCAGCGGTCTTTGACAGCAACGTCCGGACGGATCCGGACGCAGCCCAAAGTTCTGTAAAGCCATCCCGGGACCAGGCCTTGAGTCCAAGGCCGGGAACCCGGTGAGCCGGCTATCAGGCAGCCGGCGTCGTCAGCGAGGCGATTTCCACGCGCGCGCCGCCGCCCATCGTGGACGACACGGCCAGCTTGCGCAGATACACGCCCTTGGCGGCAGCGGGACGCGCCTTGTTCAGCGCATCGACCAGAGCGGCCAGGTTGGTTTGCAGCTGTTCCACGCCAAAGGAGGCACGACCGATGGTGGCATGGACGATACCCGCCTTGTCCGTGCGGTATTGCACCTGGCCGGCCTTGGCGTTCTTGACCGCGGTGACCACGTCAGGCGTGACCGTGCCGACCTTGGGGTTGGGCATCAGGCCGCGCGGACCCAGGATCTGGCCCAGGGCACCGACGACGCGCATGGTGTCGGGCGACGCGATGACCACGTCGAAATCCATCTGGCCACCCTTGATGCGTTCGGCCAGGTCTTCCAGGCCGACGATGTCGGCGCCGGCGGCCTTGGCGGCCTCGGCCTTGTCGCCCTGGGCGAACACGGCGACGCGCACGCTCTTGCCGGTACCGGCGGGCAGCACCACGGAGCCACGAACCAGTTGGTCGGACTTCTTGGGATCGATGCCCAGCTGCACGGCCACGTCGACGGATTCGTCAAACTTGGCGGTGGCGGTTTCCTTGATCAGGTTCAAGGCTTCGTTGACCGGGTACAGCTTGGTACGGTCGATCTTTTCGCGCAGTGCGGTAGCGCGCTTGGACAGTTTTGCCATGATCAGATCCCCTCAACCGTGATGCCCATGCTGCGGGCGCTACCGGCGATGGTGCGCACCGCCGCGTCCAGATCGCCCGCCGTCAGGTCGGGTTCCTTGGTCTTGGCGATTTCCTCGGCCTGGGCGCGCGTCAGCTTGCCGACCTTGTCGGTATGCGGCTTGGGCGAACCCTTCTGCACGCCGGCTGCCTTCTTGATGAGGACCGTCGCGGGCGGGGTCTTCATGATGAAGGTGAAGCTCTTGTCCGCGAAGGCGGTGATCACCACCGGAATCGGCAGACCGGGCTCCATGCCCTGCGTCTTGGCGTTGAACGCCTTGCAGAATTCCATGATGTTCAGGCCGCGCTGACCCAGCGCCGGACCGATCGGGGGAGACGGGTTAGCCTTACCAGCCGGCACTTGCAGCTTGATAAAGCCGACGATCTTCTTCGCCATGCTTTGCTCCTTGCGGGTTCAAACGCCCGCGGTCAACGCGGGCTCCCCGGGGGATTGAGGGTTGATACAGCAGTAATCAGGTCTTTTCGACCTGACTGAAATCCAATTCGACAGGCGTGGCGCGACCGAAAATGGTCACCGACACCCGGACCTTGCTCTTTTCGTAGTTGACTTCTTCGACGTTGCCGTTGAAGTCCGCGAACGGGCCTTCCTTCACGCGCACCATTTCGCCCACTTCGAACAGGATCTTGGGGCGCGGCTTTTCCACGCCTTCTTCCATCTGGGACAGAATCTTTTCGACTTCCTTCTCGGAAATCGGCGACGGCCGGTTGCCCGAACCACCCAGGAAGCCGGTCACGCGATTGGTGTTCTTGACCAGGTGCCACGTTTCGTCGGTCAGATCCATTTCGACCAGGACATAGCCCGGGAAAATCCGACGTTCGGAAATCGACTTCTGGCCGCCCTTCATTTCGACGACTTCTTCGGACGGCACCAGGATGCGGCCGAAGGAGGTCTGCAGGCCGGCCCGCTCGATACGTTCGAGCAGCGCCTTGTGCACACTTTTTTCCATGCCGGAATAAACATGGACGACATACCAACGTTTGCTCATGTGCCGTCCCTTATTTCCAGCCCAGCAGCAGGCCGTAAATGATCCACTCGATGCCTTTATCGAGCACCCACATGAAAATGCCCATGATGGCCACGAACGCGAAAACGATGCCCGTCATCTGGGTCGTTTCCTTGCGCGTGGGCCATGAGACACGCTTGACTTCGTTGTAGGACTCGCTGGCGAAACTGAGGGTACGGCGTCCCGGTTCGCTGAACCAGGCGATGGCGGCGGCCACGATGAGGCCGCCGACGAATACCCCGATGCGAGCAGCCATGGGCTGTGCGCTCAACACCGAGAATCCAACGATTCCAGCAATGATGACAAGCACCGCCAGGGCAAGTTTCAACCGATCGGCGGTACTGGTTACGGTTTCGATGCTGGTATTAGACATTTTGCGCAGCAAGCACGCCGTAGATGCGCAGCTTGCAAAGATTTCCGGCAGGCTGGGGAGAGGAAGGCGGGCTGGCAGGGGCAGTAGGAATCGAACCTACAACCTTCGGTTTTGGAGACCGACGCTCTGCCAATTGAGCTATACCCCTCTAGTCACGTGCCACTGTGGACATCCACACAAGGAGAATGCAACACAGCCAGCTAGAGACCCTGACCTTCGTTTCCCGGGATTCGCCGGGGATTTCGCCGGTGGTTCGCCCCTGGTTCTGGATGACCGAACCAAAAACGAAGGATGGAACCTTGCGGAACCATCCATAATACTACTTTTTTCGCCAGCGTGTCCAGCGAATTTCGGGGCGGGGATCAGAAAATCCCACGCCCCGAGCGGCGTCGTGAATTACTTGAGGATCTTGGCAACCACGCCGGCGCCCACGGTACGGCCGCCTTCGCGGATGGCGAAGCGCAGGCCTTCTTCCATGGCGATCGGCGCCAGCAGCTTGACCACCATCGACACGTTGTCGCCCGGCAGGACCATTTCCTTGTCCTTGGGCAGCTCGATCGTGCCGGTCACGTCCGTCGTGCGGAAGTAGAACTGCGGACGATAGCCGTTGAAGAACGGCGTGTGACGGCCACCTTCTTCCTTGGACAGAATGTACACCTCGGCGTCGAAGTCCGTGTGCGGCGTGATCGAACCCGGCTTGGCCAGCACCTGGCCACGCTCGACGTCTTCACGCTTGGTGCCGCGCAGCAGAATACCCACGTTGTCACCGGCCTGGCCCTGGTCCAGCAGCTTGCGGAACATTTCCACGCCCGTGCAGGTCGTCTTCACCGTCGGCTTGATACCGACGATCTCGATTTCCTCACCAACCTTCACCACGCCGCGTTCGATACGGCCAGTCACCACCGTGCCGCGACCCGAGATCGAGAACACGTCTTCCACCGGCATCAGGAACGCACCGTCGACCGCGCGCTCCGGCGTCGGGATGTACGTGTCCAGCGCTTCGGCCAGCTTCAGAATCGCCTGCTCGCCCAGCTCGCCCTTGTCGCCTTCCAGCGCCAGCTTGGCCGAACCCTTCACGATCGGCGTATCGTCGCCCGGAAAGTCGTACTTGCTCAGCAGCTCGCGGACTTCCATTTCCACCAGTTCCAGCAGCTCGGCGTCATCCACCATGTCCGCCTTGTTCAGGAACACGATGATGTACGGCACGCCCACCTGGCGGCTCAGCAGAATGTGTTCACGCGTCTGCGGCATCGGGCCGTCAGCGGCCGACACCACCAGGATCGCGCCGTCCATCTGCGCCGCGCCCGTGATCATGTTCTTCACATAGTCAGCGTGGCCCGGGCAGTCAACGTGCGCGTAGTGACGCGACTCCGTTTCGTATTCCACGTGCGCCGTGTTGATCGTGATACCGCGCGCCTTCTCTTCCGGCGCCGCGTCGATCTGGTCGTACGCCTTCGCTTCGCCGCCGAACTTGTTCGACAGCACCGTCGTGATCGCCGCCGTCAACGTCGTTTTGCCGTGGTCCACGTGACCGATCGTACCCACGTTCACGTGCGGCTTGGTACGTTCAAACTTGCCTTTTGCCATGGCTGACTCCTGACTGGATGTGCGGATCTGACTGAAGTGAAGACAAATGCGTGGTGCCCATGACGCGGATCGAACGCGTGACCTCTCCCTTACCAAGGGAGTGCTCTACCACTGAGCCACATGGGCGTTTAAAACTGGTCCTGCAAATGCCCGGCCGGAACTGCAAGGCCGCGCACCTTAGAAAACCTGGAGCGGGTGAAGGGAATCGAACCCTCGTCGTAAGCTTGGAAGGCTTCTGCTCTACCATTGAGCTACACCCGCGGCGTACCGTTCCCCATCCTGCTCACCGCTGTCGCACCAGACCGCTGCGCCTGCGCGGACCCGCCTTCCGGCCGACGTGTGACGGACGCACCCCCCAGACACTGCAAATCCAGGCCGACTTCGCCTGGATTCCTGGTCGTGGATTCCTGGTAGTGCCTTGTAGCGCCTGTATTGCGAGGATCCTGTCGGAACCCCTGCCAGGCTCAATAGCCACCATAGGCACATGAGGACTGCATCAACATACACACGCACGACCTGCAAGCTACTGGCTGTTCGCCGGTCCTCGTTCGCGCGGTCTCTGGTGGAGGGGATTGGATTCGAACCAATGTAGGCGCAAGGCCAACAGATTTACAGTCTGCCCCCTTTAACCACTCGGGCACCCCTCCAGCGGAGAACTTGAAATTATGGTGACTTTCGGCGCGGGTGTCAAATCGCCCGCGGCAAGAAACGGGCCAGGGCTGCATGATGAAGCGCCGCCGGGCGCTCAGGCCATCGCCGGCGCGGGTTTCTCGTCCAGGCGGCCGGCCACGGCGGCGCGGAACAGCGCGGCGTACTGGCCGGCATCGAGCGGCACGGGATTGGTGGCGGCCGATGGATCCGCCGCGGCCATGCGCCCCACCCGTTCCGCCTCGCTGTCGTCCAGTCCGATCGCCGACAGGGTATGCGGGATGCCGATGCGTTCGCGCAGCGACAGGATCCATGCCTGCACGCCTTCGGCGGACGCGGCCGGCAGCGCCAGATAGCGCGCCAGGGCGGCCAGCGGCGCGCGGATGGCCTGCGCGTTGGCCTGGACCACGTAGGGCATGAGTATCGCGTTGAGCAGGCCGTGATGCGCGTCGTAGAGCGCGCCCAGGGGATGCGCGAGCGCATGCATCGCCCCCAGGCCGCGCTGGAACGCCGTGGCGCCCATGCATGATGCGACCAGCATGTGATGGCGCGCCGCCAGATCCTCGCCGTCCGCCACCACGCGGGGCAGGTGGTGATGGATCAGGCGCATGCCTTCCAGCGCGATGCCGGCGGCCATGGGGTGGTACATCGGCGAGCAATATGCTTCCAGGCAATGGGACAGGGCATCCATGCCCGTGGCGGCCGTGACCTTGGCCGGCAAACCGGTCGTGAGGGCCGCGTCCAGGATGACCGCCGCCGGCATGATGCGTGGATGGAAGATCAGGCGCTTGAGCCTGGCCTGCTCATCGGTGATGACGGCGACTCGGCCGACTTCCGAACCGGTGCCGGCGGTGGTCGGCACGGCCACGACCGGCGCCATGCCTTCCACCTTGACGCGTCGATAGTTGTCGCCTTCGTCCTCGAAATCCCACAGCGGGCGGTCCTGGCCGGCCATCAACGCGATGGCCTTGCCGGCGTCCAGCGCCGAGCCGCCACCGAAGGCGACGACGCCATCGTGCCCGCCGCCGCGAAACGCCCGCACACCGGCGTCGACGTTGGCCTCGGTGGGATTGCTCTTGATGTCGTGGAACACCGCGCAAGCCAGCCCCGCGTCGCCGCAGGCGGCCAGCACGCGCTCCAGCATGGGCAGGGCCGCGATGCCCGGATCGGTGACGATCAACGGCTTGCGCATGCCCAGCCCGCCGCACAACTCAGGCAATTCGGCGATGCGTCCCGGGCCGACCTTGATCGCCGTCGGGTAGTTCCAATTCACGTGGGGCAGATCCATGGCTATCTCTCGTGCTGAAAGCGCTCGTCCAGGCGGCGTTCGCCGCGATACCGGTGCCTACATCGCGCGCAGGTGGAAGGACTTGGGTTGCGTCAATTGCTCATAGCCGAGCCGCGACAGCGATACGCCGCGACCGCTGTCCTTGACGCCGGTCCAGGCCAGGCCCGGGTCCAGGTAGTCGCAGCGATTCATGAAAATGGTGCCCGCGTGAACCTGCCCGCCGATGGTCACGGCGGCATCGCGATCGCGTGTGTAGATCGCGGCGGTCAGGCCGTAATCGCTGTCGTTGATCAATGCGACCGCGTCGTCGTCGCCATCCACCGGCATGATGCCGACCACCGGCCCGAAGCATTCCTCGCGCATCACGCGCATGGTGTGGTCGACGCCGGTCAGGACAGCCGGCGCGACGTAGGCGGTGTCGTCGCGCGCGGCGGGGAAGTAGGCAGCGTCGGCCGCGTTGCGCGCACCCATGTCCAGTGCGTCGGCGACCACGTCGCGTACCGACGCCGCCGCCGATCGCCGCACCACCGGACCCAGCGTGGTTTCGGCCGCCCGCGGATCGCCGAGCACATAGCGGTTCGTCAGGTCGGCCGCCTGCTCCACGAAAGCGTCATACAGGCGGCGGGCCACGTAGATACGCTGTATGCCGCAACACGACTGCCCCGCATTGAAGAACGCGCCATCGACCAGCGATTCCACCGCGGCTTCGATATCGGCGTCGCCGCGCACGTACGCCGCGTCGTTGCCGCCGAGTTCCAGGCCTACGCCGATGAAGCGGCCGCAGGCGCTATCTTCCACCGCGCGGCCGCCGCGCACCGAACCCGTGAAGGAAACGAAACGGACCGCCGGCGCGCGCACCAGTCGCTGCGTGGTGTCGTGGTCGGCATGCACATAGGAAAACAGGCCTTCCGGCAAGCCCGCGTGCACGAACGCCTGGTGCAGCAGCTCCGCGCACAAGGGCGTCTGGTCGGAGTGCTTGAGCACCACCGCGTTGCCCGCCATGAGGGCGGGAACGATGCTGTTGACGGCCGTGAGCAACGGGTAGTTCCATGGCGCGATGGTGAGGGTCACGCCCAGCGGTTCGCGGCGGATGAAGCGATCGTGTTCGGTGCCGGGTTCGGCCGCGATGGGACGCAGCGCTTCGGGTGCGATGGCGATCATGTGGCGCGCGCGTTCGGCGAAGCCATCCACTTCCGACGGCGCATGCCGCGCGGGCCGGCCCATCTGCACAGTGATCGCCTGCGCGATGTCCTGTTTGGCGGCAAGCACCTGATCGACGGCGGCGCCAAGCAGGCGCGCGCGTTCGCCCAGATCGGCGTCGCGCCACTGCCTCTGCGCGCCCTGCGCGGCCTGCAGCGTGCGCTGTATCTGCGACTCCGTGGCATAGGGCCTGCATACCACTTCGCGGCCGTCGATGGGACTGATGGTGATTAGTTCGCTGGACATGCCTGGAGCTCCAATGGCCTCAGATGATTTCGAAGTAACGCGCCAGCTCCCAGTCCGTCACATGGCGCCGGAACATGCGTTCTTCCCACTCGCGCGTGGCGGCGTAATGATCGACGAAGAGATCGCCGAAGCAGGCCCGTGCCGCCTCGGATTGCTTCAGGCGCTGCGCGGCTTCCCATAGCGTGGTGGGCAGCTTCAAGTGATCGGGGAACTGCTGTTCATAGGCATTGCCCGTGACGGGCGCTTCGGCCCGCAATTGCTCTTCGATGCCGCGCAGCCCTGACGCAAGCGCCGCCGCCACGGCCAGATAAGGATTCGCATCCGCCGCGCCGATACGCAGCTCCACGCGTTGCGACTTGTCGCTCCCGGGAATGACGCGCAATGCCGTCGTGCGGTTTTCGACGCCCCAGGTCGCATCCAGCGGCGCCCAGAATCCGGGCACCAGGCGAGAGTAGCTGTTGATGGTCGGCGCGTACAGTGCCATGAATTCCGGAAGATAGCGCTGCAGGCCCGCGACGAAGGCGCTCTGGGTGGCGCCGACGCCGTGCGGCTGCGCGGGATCGAGGAATGCCGACTTGCCGGTGGCGCGGTCGCGCAGCGATAGATGGATGTGGCCGCTCTGGCCGGAATGGTGATGCGACCATTTGGCCATGAAGGTCGCCATCAGCCCGTTCTGCTGGGCCAGCGCCTTGGTGAAAGTCTTGAACAGAAAGCCCTTGTCCGCGGCCGCCGCGGCGCGGTCCACGGCGAGCGCGGCTTCCAGCACGCCCGGACCCGTTTCCGTATGCAGGCCTTCGATGGGCATGTTCATGCACTCGGACAGTTCCAGCAGCTGGCGATAGAAGTCGCTATTGACCGTGCTGCGCAACATGGAATAGCCGAAGTTGCCGGGCGTCCAGGTCCGCAGGTCGCGATAGCCTTTTTCGCGCGCGGACTGCGGGGTTTCCTGGAACATGAAGAATTCGTATTCCAGTGCCGCATATGCGTCGTAGCCCATGTCCTCCGCGCGCTGGATGACCCGCTGCAGGAGTTGCCGCGGACAGACTTCCGCCGCCGGGCCGGTGAAGTCCGCCAGGAACAGCAGCATGTCCTCTCCGCCATATCCCTGTTCCAACGGCAGCCGGCGGCAGGTGGCCGGATCGATGCGCATCTGCGCGTCCGGGTAGGCGGTGTGCCATCCGGTGTAGCGCCCATTGTCGTAGAGCTGGTCTTCGACGTCCCAACCGAACACGACGTCGCAGAACGCCAAGCCGGAATTCAGCGCCGACAGGAATTTTTCCTTGCGCAGATACTTGCCGCGCATGACCCCGTCGATATCCGAAAGACCGACCTTGATATGGGTCAGCGCGCTGGACTGGACCAGCCGTGCGGCGTCGTCCGCGTTTTTTACCCCTTCTGCCTGCATGGTGCGACCCTCCCTGGCTGAGTCGAAACCATAAGCGTCGCGGCGACGAGGCGGCACTGGTGTGGCCGTCTGTGGCCTTGTGTGAAGCTTTGTGTATCGGGCGTCCGGCGGGCGGCCGCCCGCGATCGAGTCTGGACACCTCGCCGCAAGTTTGCAAACATAGCCCCGACGCAATGAGACGGGTCATCATGTGGCAGGAAGAACGGTATCAGCGGATACGCAAAATGCTCGAGGCCATGCGTAGCGTGTCGACGGATCGCATCATCGATGAACTGGGCGTATCGCGCGAAACCGTGCGGCGCGATCTGATCGCATTGGAAGAACTGGGTGCATTGCGTCGGTCCCACGGCGGCGCGGTACTGCCGGAGGACGTCGCACCGGGCACCGGCCCGCGCCCGACGGATGGCCGTCATGCGCGCAGTATCGCGCGCGCGGCGGCCGCCAGCCTGTCCAACGAGCAGACGGTGTACATGGAGGCCGGCCCCATGGCGGCGCAGCTGGCCGACGCCCTGGGCGTCCTGCATGGCATCACGCTGATCACGAACTCCTTCGAAGCCGCCACGCGGGTGGCAACCGGCGAGGACCATGCCGCGCACGGCAACCGCGTGTTCGTGCTGGGCGGCGCGGTATTGCCGACCCTGGCTGGAACGCAGGGGGACCGCGCGATCGCGGAAATCCACCGTTACACCGCGGACGCCGCCCTGCTCTTCCCTACGGGCTTCGACGCCCGGCATGGTGCAACGCACGCCGACCTTGCGCACGCGGAGCTGGGACGCGCGATGGCGGCCAATGCCAGCCGCATCCTGGTGATCGCCGAAGACGCCAGCATCGCCATCAACGCGCGGGCATCCTATTGCGCGGCCGATCGCGTCGCCATCCTCATCACCAACCGCAAATCCGAGGCCAAGGAAGGCTATGACATGCTGGCCGGCGCGGTCGGCAGCGTCGTGCTGGCGTGACGCCGTGGCGCCGAGCGCCTGTCAACCGGCCCCTGTCCTGCCGGGCCTCAGGCGTCTTCGAAGCAGCGGCATAGCGCTGCGCGGTCCGAGGTGGTCATCAGGGCCAGCATCAGCAGCACGCGCGCTTTTTCGGGATTCAGATCGCCCGCGGCGATGAAGCCCAGGCTATCGTCGTTCACCTCGACGTTGCGGGCCACGCGCCCGCGCCGGGTGCGGGACGCGCGCACGACCGCGACGCCCCGCGCGGCCGCCCTGGCCAGCGCTTGCAAGGCCGCCGCGCTGGCGTTGCCGTCGCCCACGCCGGCCATCACCAGTCCCTGGCAACGATCGGCCATGAAGTCGATCACGTCCACCTGCATATCGGCATGGGCGTAGACGATGCCGACGCGCGGCCACTGCTCGGGCGGCGGCAAGGCCGCGGTGCGCCAGGGCACGCTGGGCGGCGACGAAGGGAGCCCGCGATGGAAGCATGGCGCGCCCGCCTGCATGACGCCGGCGCGTCCGCGATCGGGTGAGGCGAACGCGGCAAGTCCGGTGGCTGCGCCTTTCTGCACGCCGCGCGCTTCGTGGATGTCTTCGTTCATCACCACCAGCGCGCCGCGTCCGCGCGCGGATTCATGCCCGGCCAGGGCCACCGCCGCATATAGATTGGCGGGCCCGTCGGCGCCCAGGGCGGTGGCCGGACGCATGGCGCCGGTCAGGACCAGCGGCTTGCCGGATGGCATGGTGAGGTCGAGGAAATACGCGGTTTCCTCGAGCGTATCCGTGCCGTGCGTGACCACGATGCCGTCGATGTCGCCATCGGCCATCAGTGCGCGGATGCGCGTCGCCAGCGCATGCCACACCGCGTGGTTCATATCCTGGCTGCCGACATTGGCGATCTGTTCCGGCCGCAGCTCGGCGATGCCGGCCAGCGCCGGCACGGCCGCCAGCAAGGTGGCGATGTCGTAAGAACCCGCGACGTAACCCACACCCTGCTGCGGCATGTGCGCGCCGGCAATGGTGCCGCCCGTCGCCAGGACCGCGATGGCAGGCAGGCCCGCGCGTTCAGGCATTGTCGAGGACGCCAGACAGGCCCTGTTTTTCCAGCAGGGCGTTGAGATGGTCCCAACCGTGGAAATCGATGACGATCTGGCCGCGCTCGCGCGCGCCTATCTTCAGGCTGACGCGGGTGCCCAGGAAATCCGAGATCGCCTCTTCCAGGCGCGCGACGTCGCGCGAACTCCCGATGCCTTTCTTGCGAACGACGGGATCCGATTCCTTCGCCGCCTTGGCGACGAGCTTCTCGGCCTCGCGCACGGACAGGCGCTTGGCAATGACCTGGTTCGCCAGCTGTATCTGCGTGGCGCCGTCGACGGCCAGCAGGGCGCGCGCATGCCCCATGTCGATATCGCCGGCGAGCAGCATGGTCTGCACCGCGGGAGCGAGATTCAGCAGCCGCAGCAGATTGCTGGTGGCGGATCGCGAGCGGCCGATGGATTGCGCGGCCTGCTCATGCGTCAGGCCGAATTCGTCCAGGAGGCGTTTGACCCCCTGCGCCTCTTCCAGCGGATTCAGATCCTCGCGCTGGATGTTTTCGATCAGCGCCATCACCGCGGCGTTTTCGTCCGGCACCTCGCGCACCAGCACCGGGACTTCCTTCAATCCCGCCAGTTGCGCCGCGCGGAAGCGACGTTCGCCCGCAATGATTTCATATTGGCCCATGGCGCCGTCGCTCAGCGGCCGGACCAGGATGGGCTGCATGATGCCCTGCGTGCGTATGGATTCCGCCAGCTCGTTCAGCGCGCCTTCGTCCATGCGCGTGCGCGGCTGATACTTGCCGGCGCGCATCACGGTGACCGGCAGCACATTGGGCGGTCCTTCCGGTTTGGGCGCGCTCTTGCCCAACGTTTCGATGGCGGGCATGTCGGCGCCGAGCAGGGCGTCAAGTCCGCGCCCGAGTCCTTTTGGTTTTTTGGTGGCCATAAGAAGATATTCCCAGCGTGCCGGTCGGGCCGCTCATTCGTGTTGATGCGTACGGTACCAATAGGTGTACCGGTCGGAGAAACCCAGCGATGCATAGAGCCGCCGCGCGGCGGCATTCCCCTGCTCGACCTGCAGATATGCGCGGGCGGCGCGGGCGACGTCGAACAGGCGGTGCATGATCTGGCGCGCATATCCGCGCCGCCGCGATCCTTCATCCACGACCACGTCGAAGACGCCAGCGAGGTCGCCATCGATCACCGCCATGCCCGTCGCCACGGTGCGGCCTTCATCGTCGCGTGCGACCAGCCTGACGCAGGGCACGGCCACGGTGGACAGGCGCTGCCGATGTTCCATCACATGTTCCGCCGCGGAGCCGCGCAGCATGCCGGCGATCGTCGCGAATCCGTCCGCGTCGGCCTGCTCGTATCGTAGCGTGCCCGGCGCCGCTGGATCGGGTGTCCCGCGCAGGGACGCAACCATGACGGCGTTCTCGGCATAACGATGCCATCCGCGCCCGGCGAGCTGCTCATCCAGGCCAGGGTCGGGGCTGGCCGATGTCAGGCGGAAGATCAGCGGCTGCCGCGCGCGACGGTAGAGCTCGCCGCAGAACCCCAGCTTTTCTTCCAGATCCCGATAGGGGGTGGCGATCACATTGATGCTGCGCGCGCGCTTGGCGATCGACGGCGCCCAGCGCACCAGCCAGCCATCGTAGAGCATCTGTTCGCGCACGGCCGTGGCATTCAGCGCGGCTTCTTCGACGCGCAACGCCAGCGCGTCGACGCTATCGACGGGACCGGATGACGGAATGGCGGCAACGGCGCACACGGCGTCAGTCCACCAGGGCCTGCACGCGTTCGATCATCTCCGCGCCAAAGGATATGTATGCCTGCGCACCGCGCGAGGCCCGGTCATACACCACCCCGGGCATGCCATAGCTGGGCGCCTCTGCCAGGCGCACGTTTCGCGGCACGACAGTGGCGAAGACCTTGTCGCCGAAATGCGCCTCGAGCTGCGCGGACACCTGCTGCTGCAGCGTCATGCGGGGGTCGAACATGACGCGCAACAAACCGATGACGCGCAGTTGCGGGTTGATGTTGCGGTGTACGCGCTTGATGGTGTTGACCAGGTCGGAAAGGCCTTCCAGCGCGAAGTATTCGCACTGCATTGGAATGATGACGCCATGCGCGGCGGCAAGGCCGTTCAAGGTCAACAGCGACAGCGTCGGCGGGCAATCGATCAGGATGAAGTCGTATTCCTGTGACACCGTGTCCAGCGCATGCCGCAACTGGCGTTCGCGCTCTTCCATCTGCACCAGATCGATTTCGGCGCCCGCCAATTCACGGTTGGCGGGAAGCACGTCATATCCGCCGACTTCGGAACGCACACGCGCGTCGGCGATGGTGGTGTCGCCGATCAGCACCTCGTACAGATTGGACTTCAGCCCTGCCTTGTCGATACCGCTGCCCATGGTGGCGTTGCCCTGCGGGTCCAGATCGACCAGCAATACGCGCTTGCCATGGGTGGCCAGGCCTGCCGCCAGGTTGATGGCCGTGGTCGTCTTGCCGACCCCACCCTTCTGGTTCGCGATGCAGAAAACGCGGGCGGTTGTACTGGGCTCAGTTTGGTTCATGGATTTCCTTGACTACCTGCGCCATCGCGGCGCATCCATATCAGGCATCGTTGCGCGTCGAGTTCAGGAACAGAGACCGGGTCGATACGAACGACGCGCCACGCGTGTCCGGCATGCAGCTGCTCGATTTCGTCGTCCGGGACTTTGCCCTTCAGGGCCAGCAGGGTACCACCGGGGGCGACGTGCTGTCCCGCAAGACGGGCGAAGTCCTGCAGGGAAGCGAAAGCGCGCGAGGTCACGACGTCGCAGCCGCCCGCCGAGAGTTGTTCCACCCGCTGATGCAGGGCGGCCAGATTGGGCAGCGCAAGCGCGGCCGCGACCTGGCGGACGAAGGCGGTCTTCTTCTCGACCGCGTCGATGCAGGTGATGCGCCAGCCTGGCCGCATGATGGCCAACACCACGCCAGGCAGGCCGGCGCCCGCGCCGACGTCGTAAAGCTGGCCATCGGGCGGCATCGCGCCGTCCAGCGGGGCCACCACGGCCAGGCTGTCGAAGAGATGCTGGACCAGCATCTGGGCCGGGTCCCTGACCGCGGTGAGGTTGTAGGTACGGTTCCACCGCTGGAGCAGCTGCAGATAGCCCAGCAGCCGGGCGGCCTGCTCATCAGTCAGGGCGAGTCCCAGCGCCGCGCAGGCTCGCCTGAGCCTGGCGTCGTGGTCGCCCTGTCCCGATACCTGCGCCGGCGTCATGCGGCGCGTTTGCGCGAGCCGTAGTGCAGGCGCTTGAGGTGGATCAACAGCAGGGAAATGGCGGCGGGCGTGACGCCGGATATCCGCGCGGCCTGGCCTATGGTTTCTGGCCGGTGCGCCTTGAGCTTCTGGCGGACCTCGAAGGACAGGCTGAGCACGGCGTCATAGTCCAGATCGTCGGGCAGGCGCTGGCTTTCGTGCGCCATGTGCTTCTGCACTTCGTCCTGCTGCCGGGCGATATAGCCCGCGTACTTGACCTGGATTTCCACCTGCTGGGCGGCGTCGCCGTCCGCCAGCCCCGGCCCACCCACGAGGGTGCCATCCGGCAGCGCGGCGGCCATCAAGGCTTGATAGCTGACATTCGGGCGCTTCAGCAGGTCTGATAGTGAGTACTCACGTTCAATCTGTTGCCCCAGCAGCGACTCGGCGACTTCCTGGGGCAGGTTCCGCGGCGTCACCCAGCTGGAGCGCAAACGCTGCACCTCCGCTTCGACCGAATCACGCTTGCGTTGGAAGGCTTCCCAGCGAGCATCATCGACCAAGCCGAGCTTGCGGCCGGCTTCGGTCAATCGCATATCCGCATTATCTTCGCGCAAGCTGAGGCGGTATTCCGCCCGTGACGTGAACATGCGATAGGGCTCGGTGACACCCCGCGTGATCAGGTCGTCCACCAGCACGCCCAGATAGGCCTCGTCGCGACGCGGCGTCCACTCTTCCCTGTCCTGGGCCGCCAGCGCGGCGTTCAAGCCAGCCAACAGCCCTTGCGCGGCGGCTTCTTCGTATCCGGTGGTCCCATTGATCTGGCCCGCGAAATAGAGCCCCGAGATGGCGCGGGTTTCCAACGTGGACTTGAGGCCACGCGGATCGAAATAGTCGTATTCGATCGCGTAGCCAGGACGCAGGATGTGCGCACTCTCCAGCCCAGGCAGGGAGTGGATCAATTCCAGCTGCACATCGAAAGGCAAGCTGGTGGAGACACCGTTGGGATAGACCTCGTGAGTGTCCAACCCTTCCGGCTCCAGGAACACCTGGTGGGAGGCCTTGTCGGCGAACCGATGGATCTTGTCTTCGATGGAGGGGCAGTAGCGGGGTCCGATACCTTCGATGACCCCGCTATACATCGGGGACCTGTCCAGTCCGCCGCGAATGATGTCGTGCGTGCGGGCGTTGGTGTGCGTGATCCAGCAAGGGAGCTGGCGCGGGTGCAGGGCCGCGCCGCCCATGAAGGAAAACACCGGGATGGGATCGAGGTCGCCGGGCTGCTCCTCCAGCACGCTGTAATTGATGGTGCGGCCGTCAATGCGGGGAGGCGTGCCGGTCTTCAAGCGGCCCTGCGGCAGCCTGAGTTCCTTCAGGCGCTGACCCAACGTCGTGGCGGGAGGATCGCCCGCACGCCCGGCCGTGTAGTTCTGCAGGCCGACGTGAATCAGGCCATTCAGGAAGGTACCCGCGGTAAGCACCACCTTCCTGGCACGAAACTTCAGGCCGATCTGGGTAACCGCGCCCACGACACGGTCGCCTTCCACCATCAAGTCGTCAACGGCCTGTTGGAACAGCCAGAGATTGGGCTGGTTCTCCAGCCGGGTGCGGATGGCCTTGCGGTATAGCACCCGGTCCGCTTGCGCCCGCGTCGCGCGGACGGCGGGGCCCTTCGAACCATTGAGTATGCGGAACTGGATTCCCGCCTCGTCCGTGGCCAGGGCCATCGCACCACCGAGCGCGTCGATTTCCTTGACCAGATGCCCCTTGCCAATGCCGCCGATGGACGGATTGCAGGACATCTGACCCAAGGTCTCGATGTTGTGGGTCAGCAAGAGGGTCTTGGCGCCCGTGCGGGCCGATGCCAATGCCGCTTCCGTGCCGGCATGGCCACCACCTACCACGATGACGTCGAATTCGCGCGGATAATCCATGGTACTGAAGAGAAGAAAGAGCTTTTAAGGGGCAATTATAGAGGCTGACGCCCTTACGAGTGTTTCTCGTGAAACTTGCTAATCGGCTGGTCGGTCGGTTTACACGGTCTGTTCCACGTGAAACAACGCCGTACGCGGGGAACGTCAACGCCCGAGCACCGAGACATCAGCGGGACTCATGTTCCTGATGTTTCACGTGGAACATCCCCTAGATCACGGTAGATCGTGAATGGCCTGAGCTCTTGTATGACTATAGATACTTGGATAGGTAGCGTCGTACGCCATTCCTCCCACCGTGGCCAACGCGCGACGGCTCCAGCTCCAAGCCGATTACCCAGTTCAGCGACCGTACATGCGTGAAGAGGATTATGTTCCACGTGGAACGTAGATCGGTTCTCCTAAGCCGTTTGAATCAAGCGCGTACATGGTGAGAACAAAACGGAGGAGAAGTCCCTGCGCCCGGCTGCTCACAGCAGGCGAATCAAAGGTGCAAAGCGTGACTCTGAAATCCGAGGAAAAGGCGACGCCGGGCGCCCAGCCGGAGGCCGAAACGACAAGGCGGCCACACCCTCGGCAAACGAGCTATCCACAGATGTACCCACAGCCGCGCCCCGCGCCGGGATCACTACTTCACCGCTGGGGATAGTTTTGTGAACAACCGTCAACCCTCGGCACGCCCGGCTGCAGCAGCCTCGTCGTCATTCCGCAAAAGGCGTGTGAAACTTACAAAAACCCAGGGAAAAAGGGGCGCGTATCTACAGGACGATATAAAAACTACCCATCCCAGGGGATTCCAACGAGAAACCCAGCCCGCGGAGCGTGCGAGCGCGCGCCTTCCAAATCTGTGAATAACCTGGCGCCAGGTGGTCCTGGCGCGCCCGAAGGACCGCCACCAGGGGGAGCCGTAGGGAATTCCCGTCAACCTATCCCGGGCTTATCCACAGGGTTATTCACCGCAAAAACATAACGCCCCGGTAGCCTAAGGCGACCAGGGCGATAAAGGCCAGCGGAGCTGGCACCGCACCAAGCGGTTCGGATAGTTAGGTACGGCCTAGAGCGGACGGATCTCAGCAGCTTGAGGACCTTTGGGGCCGTCCTTGACTTCGAACTCCACGTCCTGGCCTTCATTCAAGCTGCGATAGCCACGTCCCTGGATTGCCGAAAAATGCGCGAAGACGTCGACGCCGCCGGCGTCGGGGGTGATGAACCCGTAGCCCTTGTCGGCATTGAACCACTTCACTTTGCCCTTCTGAACCATTTCTATAACGTCCTATAAAAACACAATGCTGTGCGCAGATGTGATTCAAGGACGCTGACGCGAACGTGTTACGACCATATCGGGGGTCACGCGAAGCGGGTCCGGTACGGATAGGCCTGCAGCGAAACGAGACAGACACTCGACTTGAATACAACGGCGAAACGAGCATACTCAGCCGTGATGACCGGGACAAATAGTTGTTTACCCCAATGTCGTTTTTTTTTAACTTGGCTCACAAGTATCTGAGTCCCACCGCTTGAAAACCCCTCGCTTTCAGGGTCGTGCCACCGCATGACGCGGCGGCTGGCGGCGATGGTGGGATACTTCCAGGCCGGGGTTCCCCACCGAGTCCAGACCGCATAACCGCATCCACTTCAACGACCACCATTCGCCACCATGATCCGTTCCAAGCTGCCCGATATCGGCACCACCATATTCACCGTCATGAGCCGCCTGGCGATAGACCACAAGGCGATCAACCTCGGACAGGGATTTCCGGACTTCAACCCCGATCCCGCGCTGCTCGACCTGGTGACCAAGGCCATGGCCGACGGGCATAACCAATACCCCTACATGCCTGGCGTCGCGCCACTGCGGCAGGCAATCGCCGAGAAGACGCAAAACCTGTACGGACATGCCTACGATGCGGAAACCGAAATAACAGTCACCAGCGGCGCTACAGAGGCCTTGATGGCCACAATCCTGGCCGCGGTGAACACCGGGGACGAAGTCGTCGTGATCGAGCCCTGCTACGACTCCTACCTGCCGGGTATCCGGCTGGCGGGCGGCACGGCGGTGCCGGTGCCGCTACGTGCTCCGACGTCAGACGACCCTTACTATCGTATCGATTGGCAGCGGGTGCGCGACGCCATCACGCCGAAAACCCGCCTGCTGATGTTGAACTTCCCTCACAACCCCACAGGGGCCGTGCTGCAGGACGCCGACCTGGACGCGCTGGAAGCCATCGTCCGGGACACGGGGGTGCTGCTGGTATCCGACGAAGTCTACGAACATATCGTTTTCGACGGCCAGGAGCATGCAAGCCTGTCGCGCCGCCCCCTGCTGGCCGAACACGCGTTCGTGATCTCTTCGTTCGGCAAGACCTACCATACGACCGGGTGGAAGCTGGGGTATTGCTGCGCGCCTCGGCATCTGACTGCGGAACTGCGCAAGGTCCACCAATTCATGGTGTTTACCGTTCCGTCTCCCATGCAGTTCGCGTACGCCGAATACATGCGCGACCCTGCCCCCTATTTGCAGCTGCCGACGTTCTACCAAGCGAAACGGGATCGGCTGCATGCCGGGCTCGCCCGGAGCCGCTTCCGGCCGCTGCCCAGTCCCGGCACTTTTTTCATGATGGCGGACTACAGCGCCATCTCGGATCTGCCGGAAGCCGAATTCGCCCGTTGGCTGACGACCGAGCACGGGGTCGCGGTGATTCCCATCTCGGCCTTCTATCAATCCCCGGACGCACCAGAGTCCAACCACAAGCTCGTCCGGTTCTGCTTCGCCAAACGGGACGAGACGCTGGACCAGGCGCTGGAGCGCTTGCAAGGCGTCTGATCGCCTGGACCTTGGGCGACCAAGGGGAGTTGGAGTATGCGCAAGGCAGCCCTACGGGCTGCCTTTTCTTTTGGGAGCCTGGGGACTGCGCTGGATGCCATCTCTTTTTCTCTTCTTTTCTTTTATATAAAAAGAATGGTGGTGATGGGTGTCTGTGGATAACTGGACAAGTTCAGATTTGCTCGCGTGGTCATGGACTTACGGAGGTTTTTCGGTGTGCGCTAGCCATGTTCTGCTGGAGGGCTGAAGTTGAACAACTTTGCGCCTGCCTGGAAAAAGCGGGCTTGTTCGCTAGCCATCCACATCGTTTGCACAGCAGTCCTTCATAGTAGTTATGCACAGGAGACTTCACGCGCCCTCGGAATTTGGCCGTCCAGGCCCGATTTAGCCTCGGCAGACTTCCCGACCTACCTCGGTTCCGCCGTGCGGTCGACGCGGGCTGTGCCGTGGGAGTCCCGAAGGGGTCATACGGCGTCCAGAGGGCTCCAGGTGCGTTCCGGGATGCCGGGGCCACCAGGGGCGCATGCGTGGGTTGCTGCGGAGCCTGGGCGAGGCTGTGGGGCCGCGGCGCCGGTCCCATGCAAGACCCATCAGCCGCGCTGACCCGTGGGGGTTAGTGCCACGTGGGATTCGTGGCGGAGTTCCGGAAAGCTCGGTGTCCCGGTGGGCGTTGTGTGGGGGGCTTGCCGCGGCGCTGGGTGAGAGAAGATCTTTTCATATCTTTTCTTCTATATATAAAGACTAATAATGATGGGTGTCTGTGGATAACTGCACAACCGGAAGAAAAACCAATCGTGGCAATGACTTGGCGGGGTTTTTTTCTGTGCAGGAGTTCTGTGTGGCAGGCGGGGAAAACATGAGCAACTTTTCCTGCCGCAGCGAAAGGGCTGCTTATGCCCAAGCCATCCACATGGTTTGCACACCGCGCGTTCATAGAGGCTGTCCACAGGACGGCGGACGGTGATTACCGCGTGCTATGGAACAGAGTTTCCAGTTTTAAGGGTTTACCCTAGTCGTCTGCTGCGCAAAAATCTCACCATTCCAGCGGCAAGGCCGCGGAGCCCCTGGGGGCTCTTTATTCCGGAGAATGTCATGAGAACCTTTGCGACTTCCTTATTTCTAGTTTTCGCTCTGATCGGCGGCGGTGCGCAGGCCGGCCAGGACACGCTGGCGGCAGGCGGCGGCTCGGACGACGCGGGCCAGACGATGCTGGCGAGCGGTGACGGCAGCAACGACGCCGGCCAGACGTTGTTGGCCAGCGGCGACGGCAGCGAAGATGCCGGCCAGACGATGCTGGCCACTGGCGGCGTCGACGACAATGGTCGGACCCTGCTCGCGACCGGCGGCGACGACCAGACCACCCAACTGGCCTGAGGCCAGCTACACCCTGGACGGCAGTCCTACAGCGGGGTAAGCCGGGCGGTCATCGATCAGGCCTGGTTGAATGCTTCGGCGAACTCGTCGGAGAAGATGTCCGCGAGGGCAACCCGCAGCGCGGCGGCGCGTTCCGCACCGTACGCGGCTTCGAAACGGTTCTGTGCCTGGCGCCAAAGCCGGTTGGATTCGGCCAGCTTGCGACGCCCGTCGGGGGTCAGCTGGACGCGGCGGCTGCGGCCGTCATATTCATCGCGGATCTGCACCAGATACCCATCGCGCTCCAGCGGCTTCAAGTTGTGCGCGAGCGCCGACCGGTCCAGCACCATCGCATGTGCCAGTTCCGACATGGTCGGCGTACCCGCGCGATCGACGTGCAACAGGATCGAGCGCTGCGACACTTTCAGGCCGCAGGGCGCCAGTACGGTGTCGTAGAGCTGCGTCACGCGGCGCGTCGCCTTGCGCAAGGCGGCGCCATTGCATACACCGGGGTCTTTGGAATCTGGTTTGGACATGGCGGGCTGGAGCTGGAACGTCGTGCATCGCAGTGGCGCGCATACGTGCGCGCCTGCTCATATTCTATTCCCGCGGCGAATGGCCGGCCGCCGGCATCGTTGACCTTATGGGCGTATGCAAGTAAATTGCCGAGATAGTTGCATATGCCAGTATAAGCCCACCTCGCCATCGCCGTCCCACATGACAACCGCTACTTCCAGCAGCACCGTTGCTGGCGCGAATCCTCGCCTGCAAGCCATGCTGCAGGCGCCGGTCGCCGCCACGCTCATCCGCCTGAGCTGGCCCAACATGCTGATGATGCTGGCGCAGTCGTCGACCGGCCTGATCGAAACCTGGTTCCTCGCCAAGCTGGGCACCAACGTGCTGGCTGGGGTCGCGGTCGTGGTGCCGGTCCTGATGCTGATGCAGAACATGTCGCAAGGCGCCATGGGCGGCGGCATATCTTCGGCGATCGCCCGCGCCCTGGGCGCCGGCCGCCGGGACGATGCCAATCATCTGGTGCGCCATGCGGCCGCGCTGAACGCCGCCATCGGCCTGGTGTTCACGGTACTGCTCCTGATATTCGGCCGGCAGCTGTATCACCTGCTGGGCGCGGATGGGCCCGCGCTGGACGCGGCCAGCGACTATGGCCACGTGGTGTTCGCCGGCTTGACGCTGATGTGGACGATGAACGCGCTGGCCAGCGTGATACGCGGCACGGGGAATATGCTGGTCCCGGGCGCGGTCATCTGCGGCGGCGCCGTATTGCTGATACCGCTCTCGCCCTGCTTGATTTTCGGCCTGGGCCCCTTGCCGCCGCTGGGCGTGGTCGGCGGCGCCTGGGCGCTGGTGGTGTACTACGGCGCCGGCACGCTGATACTGGGCGCGTACTGCCTGAGCGGCCGCAACCCGGCAAGGCTGGTGCGCGGTGGGCTGCAATGGCGGATGATGCGCGGCATCCTGACGGTCGGTGGCCTGGCCTGCCTGAATCCGGTACTCACCAATGCCATCATCGCGGTTACCGGCGCATTGGTCGGCGCCTATGGTGGGACGGCGGCGCTGGCCGGCTATGCGACCGCGGCGCGCCTGGAGTATCTGTTGATGCCCCTGGCCTTCGGACTGGGCGCGCCCATGGTGGCCATGGTCGGCTCGAACATCGGGGCGGGACAACCGGAAAGGGCCAGGCATATTGCGCTGGCTGGCGGCGCGATGGCATTCGTGCTGGCCGAAGTGGTGGGCTTGCTGGCCGCCACCTTCCCTTATGCATGGCTGCGCCTGTTCGGGACGGATGCCCATCTGCTGGAGGCCGGCGCGGCGTATCTGCGGCTGGTGGGGCCCTTCTACGGCTTCTTCGCGTTGGGATTCTCGCTGTACTTCGCCTCGCAGGGCGCGGGCAGGTTGAAGTGGCCGCTGACCGCCGGCGGATTGCGCCTGTTTTTATACGTCGGTGTGGGCGGCGCGGTACTGGCGGCGACCGGATCGCTGACGGCGTTCTATATCCTGGGCGCCATCGCGATGGTGACCTACGGGCTCGTGGTGGTCTGGTCGGTCGCCGCGCGTACCTGGTTCCGCTAGCCGCGCCGCCTGACCGGCGGCGCGCATCGATGGCGGGGCGTCAGGCGGCCACCGCCAGGGCACGGGACCGCAGGCCCAGAAATACCAGCAGCGTGGCCAGCAGGAGCGCCAACCCGCTGCTTGTGAACACACCCAAAGCGCCGGTCGTATCGAACACCGCGCCTCCCACCGCCGCGCCCAGCGTGATCGCCATCTGCACGGCCGCCACGATCAGGCCGCCGCCGCTTTCGGCTTCGTCGGGGGCGCGTTGCGTGATCCAGGTGGACCAGCCTACCGGCACCGTACCAAAGGCGAATCCCCACAACGCGACCATGATGGCGTCCGCGAACGGGGCGCTGCCCAGGGCCGCCAGGGCCAGGGCCAGGCCGCCCATCAGCAAGGGCATCAATGCCAGCGTCAGACGCAGGTTGCGCTCGAGCATGAAACCCGCCGCCGACGTGCCGATGAAGTTGGCCACGCCGAAACCGAGCAGGATGGCCGACAGTCCGTTCACGCCGACACCGGTCACGGTTTCCAGGAACGGCCTCAGGTAGGTGAAGAACGCGAAGTGTCCCGTGAACACCACGATGACGGCCAGCATGCCCATGCTTATGCCTGGCCGCTTCAGGACATCGAGCAAGGTGCCGAGCCGGGTGTGCCCCGACGGCGCCATGCGTGGCAATGTCGCCAGCTGCCACACCAGCGCCAGCAGCCCCAGCGCGGAGGCGACCAGGAAGACGTTGCGCCAGCCGATGGTGCCGCCCAGGTAACTGCCCACCGGCGCGGCGGCGACGGTGGCGGCCGAGACGCCGCTGAACATGACGGATAACGCGCGCGGGATCAGCGAGACCGGCACCAGCCGCATGGCCGTCGCCGCCGACATGGTCCAGAAGCCGCCGATGGCGACACCCAGCAGTACGCGCCCGAACAGCAGCGCCGCCAGGCTGGATGCGAAGGCGACGAACAGGTTGGAGACGATCAGCAGCACCGAAAACGCCAGCAGCACATAGCGGCGATCGATGCGCCGGGTAGCCGTGGCGATCAGCAGGCTGGTTACCAGCGCCACGGCGGCCGTCGCGGTGACGGCCTGCCCGGCCATGCCTTCGGTGACTTGGAGGTCCGCGGCCATCGGGGTCAAGAGGCTGGCGGGCAGGAATTCCGCCGTCACCAGTCCGAATACGCCCAGGGTCATCGAAAACACGGCCTGCCAGGCCGGGCGTTCGGGCGGGCCGCCATGGGCGGGGTTCTTTATTGTCGGGACTTCACCTGCGTGCATGATGGCTTCTCGTATCGCTTTCAATGGCAAGCAGAATAAGCTAGAGTTTCCGGACGATCCATGTCATTGAATCCGAAATGTTTGATCAAAGCTCCGACCCGGGCCCGCCGGTGTTGTCCGACGATGGCCACCCTGGCGACGTCGTCAGCGAATTGCTGCTGGGCATGCGCCTGTTCGGCATCCAATACCGCCGGATGCAGTTCGCGCCGCCTTTCGGGGTCGAATTCGCGGCTGCCGCGGGCCGGGCGCAGTTTCACTTCATCGCACGCGGAACCGCCTTCCTGCGTACCGATAGCGGCGCCCTGCATCGCCTGAGGGCGGGTGACGCCGTGCTGCTGCCGCATGGCCGGGCGCATGAGCTGCTCTCCGACCCCGAGCGCGCGACGCGCGATATCGCCAGCTTCGATACGCAGAAGCTGTGCGAAACCGTATGCGCGGTGCTGGCCAGCGGCGAGGTCTGCGACCATTCCAATGACGCCTTGATATTCAGCGGCTGCATGGCGTTCGACCTGGGCGGCATGCATACGCTGGTGACGTCCATGCCGGAAGTCATGCGCGTCGATACGCTGCTGGATCGCTATCCCGAAATCCTGCCCATGCTGGAAGCCATGGCGCGCGAATCGTGCGAAGAACGCGCGGGCTATGCAGGCATCCTGGCGCGGCTGGCCGATGTGGTTTCCGCGTTCATCGTGCGCGGATGGGTCGAATGCGGCTGCGGCGACGCCAAGGGTTGGGTGGAAGCGCTGCGCGATCCGCGCCTGGGCCGCGCCATCGTCGCCATGCATCGCGAGCCCGGGCGCGATTGGACGGTGGCGGAACTGGCGGAACGCATGGGCAGTTCGCGTTCGGTATTCGCCGAACGCTTCCTGGCGGTCACCGGCATGACGCCGGTACGCTACCTGACGGAACTGCGCATGCGGCTGGCGGCGCAATGGCTGCGCGACGGCCGCATGTCTATCGAGGGCGCCGCCTATGAATTGGGATATGGATCGCAGGCCGCGTTCAGCCGCGCGTTCAAGCGCATCGTCGGCCATACGCCAGGGGCCGCGCGCGGGGTGAGTCTTCCACAGTGATACGCGGCATCACTTGCCGATGCAGAACCGCGAAAAGATTTCGCCGAGCAGGTCGTCGCTGGTGAATTCGCCGGTGATGGACGACAGGCTTTCATGCGCGAGCCGCAGTTCTTCGGCAAACAGGTCCAGTACGCGGTCGTCCATCGCGGCATGGCCGGCCGCGATGGCGAGATGTTCTTCGGCCTGGTTCAAGGCGCGCAGATGGCGCTCGCGCGCCAGCCAGGGCGATTCGGCGCCGGGGTTCCAGCCCGCGATGTCGAGCAGCGCCTTGCGCAGCGTGTCCAGGCCCGCGCCGGTGCGGGCGGAGATGGGTAGCACTGCGCCGGCCGCCGGCGTCGCCGCGAGCAGGTCGATCTTGTTCACGACCTTCAGTACCGGGGTATCCGGCGGCAGCCTGGCCGAGATATCCGCGTCCAGCGCCTGTTCCTCGCCTGACGTCGCATCGAGCAGGTGCAGGATGACGTCGGCGCGTTCGATTTCCTGCCACGTGCGCTGGATGCCGATGCTCTCCACCGGGTCGTCGGTTTCGCGCAGGCCCGCGGTGTCCACGATGTGAAGCGGCACCCCGTCCAGATGGATTTCCTGCACCACTTTGTCGCGCGTGGTGCCGGCGATGGGCGTCACGATGGCGACTTCATCGCCGGCCAGCGCGTTCAACAGGCTGGACTTGCCCACGTTGGGCCGGCCGGCCAGGACCACGTGCAGGCCTTCGCGCAGGATCACGCCCTGGCGCGTCTGCGCGATGATGGCGCGCAGATCGCCGGACAGCGCATCCAGCATCGGCCTGGCCTGGTACTTTTCCAGGAAGTCGATCTCTTCTTCGGGAAAATCCAGCGTGGCTTCCACCAGCATGCGCAGATGGACGATGCGGTCGGCCAGGGCATTCACCTTCTCCGAAAACACGCCCGACAGCGACGCCATTGCGCCGCGCGCCGCGGCGACGGACGTGGCTTCGATCAGGTCCGCGACCGCTTCGGCCTGCGCCAGATCGATGCGTCCGTTCAGGAATGCACGCTGCGTGAATTCGCCGGGCTCGGCGATGCGCAATCCCATGTCGCGGCCGCCATCCAGGCACAGTTGCAGCACGCGCCGCAGCACGGCGGGACCGCCGTGCCCTTGCAGTTCGAGGACGTCTTCACCGGTGTAGGAATGCGGCGCCGGAAAGAACAGCGCAAGGCCTTCGTCCAGGGTTTCGCCGGCTTCGGTCTTGAATGGCAGCAGATGCGCGTGGCGGGGTGTCAGCTCGCGCTGAAAAAGGCGACGCACCAGTTCGGCGAGCGATGCACCGGAAACGCGCACGATGCCCACGCCACCTCTGCCGGGTGCCGTGGCGATCGCCGCGATGGGCACTGACGGTATGAGGGACATATAACCGGATCGTCTAGGCAATAAGGGAATATAACCGTTGCGCGAGGCATCTTTGCTGGGTATGTTGCGCCGTGGAGTTCAAGTACAACTTGATCAGGAGCTATTTATGTCTCGATGGTTTACCCGCGCCGTTGCTGGGGGTTTTACCGCCATGGCGATTGCCCTTGGCGCACACGGCAGCGCCGTGGCCAGGGACCTGGTCGTCGGTCTCAAGACCGAACCCAGTTCGCTCGACCCCCAATACCATTCGCTGACGCCGAACACGCAGATCGCGTTGACCATTTTCGATCCGCTGGTGGCCGCCGACAATCAACTCAAGCCGCGTCCCGCGCTGGCGGAATCGTGGACGGTGGACGGCAATGTATGGACGTTCAAGCTGCGCCCCAATGTGAAGTTCTCCGACGGCACGCCGTTCACGGCTGACGATGTGGTATTCACTTTCGACCGCGTGCCCAAGGTGCCTAATAGTCCATCGCCCTTCACGCTGTATCTGAAGGACGTCGCCAAGACCGAGGCGGTCGATCCCCTGACGGTGCGCATCACCACCAAGGGTCCTTCGCCGCTGCTGCTGCCCAACCTGGGCCAGTTGCCCATTCTGTCGAAGAAGGCCGCGTCCGGCGCCGCGCCGGAAGGCAAGACCACCACCGAGCTGAACGCCGGCGACGGCCTGATCGGCACCGGCCCGTACAAGTTCGTGTCGTGGAGGCGCGGCGCCGAACTGGTCCTGGCGCGCAACGACAACTACTGGGGCAAGAAACCGGTGTGGGACAAGGTCGTCTACAAGCCCATGACCAATGCGGCCAGCCGCGTGGCGGCCCTGCTGGCGGGCGACGTGGACATGATCGAGGATCCCCCGACCGACGACCTGCCCAAGCTCAAGTCGGACAAGAACCTGTATGTGCAGCAGACGCCTTCGGTGCGTGTGATGTACATCGCGATGGACCAGTTCAATGAAGTGAGCCCCGGCATCACGGACGCCGAAGGCAAGCCCCTGGCCAAGAACCCGTTGAAAGACATGCGCGTGCGTGAAGCGCTGTCGCTGGCCATCGACCGCAAGGCCATCGAAGATCGCGTGATGGGCGGCGTTTCCAAGCCGGCGGGCAACCTGCTGCCCTACCCCATGTTCGGCGCGTCGAAGACCTACGCCGAAGCGCCCAAGGCCGACGTCAACAAGGCCAAGAAGCTGCTGGCCGATGCCGGGTACGCACAGGGTTTCAACATCACGCTGGGCGCGCCCTCGGGCCGTTATATCAACGACTCCAAGGTGGCGCAGGCCATTGCATCGATGTGGAGCCGCATCGGCGTGAAAACCAATGTGGAAGCTTCGGCGCCGCCGGTGTTCTTCAAGAACCGCGACTCCTACAAGTACAGCGCCTACCTGGCTGGCTGGTCGGTGACCAGCGGTGAAATGTCCAACGCGCTGGGTTCGCTGGCGGTGACGTCGGACCCGGCCAAGGGCCTGGGCACGACCAACCGCGGCCGCTATTCGAATCCCGCGATGGACAAGCTGTACATGGAAGCGGCGACCACGATGGACGACGCCAAGCGCGCCGAGCTGCTGTCCAAGGCGGCCGATATGGTGATGGCCGACTACGGCTTGCTGCCTGTCCATTTCGAATTGTCCGTGTGGGCGATGAAGAAGGACATCCGGTACGCGGGCCGTTCCGACCAGATGACCGAAGCACAGGATGTCACGCTGAAGCAATAGCAGCCGGCGAGCGCGTCCGCCGGACGGGCGCGCTGCCCTTCTTTTGGGGGAGGCATGGCATAGCGGCAGGAGAATTGTTTGTTAGCGACCATCATCCGCAGATTGCTGCAGACCGTCGTCGTCATGCTCGTCATGTCGGCGCTGGTGTTCGGCGGCATCTATCTGGTCGGCGATCCGGTGTCCATGATGGCCAGCCCGGACGCCACCGAAATCGAACGCGCGGCCATACGGCAATCGCTGGGGCTGGACCAGCCCCTGTGGCACCAGTACCTGATCTTCGTCGGCAAGGCCATCCACGGCGATTTCGGCAATAGCTTCCTGACCGGCGAACCCGCCATGCGGCTGATCCTGGACCGCATGCCGGCCACCATGGAGCTGGCGGTGGTGGCCATGCTGATGTCGCTGCTGATCGGCATACCGCTGGGCATCCGCGCCGGGCTCAAGCCCAATGCCGCGGGCTCGCGCGCCATCATGACGGGATCGGTGCTGGGCTTTTCCCTGCCCAACTTCTGGGTCGGGCTGATGCTGATCATGATTTTCGCCGTGACGCTGGGCTGGCTGCCGGCCAGCGGCCGCGGCCCGACGGTATCGCTGGGCGGCCTGCGCCTGAGCATCCTGACGCCGGGCGGCTGGGCCAACCTGATCCTGCCGGCGGCCACCATCGCGCTCGCGAAGTGCGCGACCATCATACGGATCACGCGGGCCGCCACGCGCGAAGCGCTGCCGATGGACTACATCAAGTTCGCGCGCGCCAAGGGCCTGTCGGAATCGCGCGTCATGCGCGTGCATCTGCTGAAGAACATCCTGATTCCCATCGTGACGGTGGCCGGGCTGGAGTTCGGCCAGGTGGTGGCCTTCGCGGTGGTGACCGAATCGGTGTTCTCCTGGCCCGGCATGGGCAAGCTGCTGATCGATTCCATCATCAACCTGGACCGCCCCGTGGTGGTGGCCTATCTGCTGCTTATCGTGTTTTTCCTGGTCATGCTGAACCTGGTGGTGGACATCATCTACACCGTTCTGGACCCGCGCGTACGATTGGACGGAAGACGATGACGACAACGACGACACCCGAGACGACCGCCGCGCCGGCGACGCCGGCCGTCAAGGAAGCGGGCCCGTGGCGCCGCTTCGCGGAAGATTTCTTCGCCAGCAAACTGGCCACGCTGGGCCTGGTGATCCTGGTGGCCTTGATATTGGCGGTGCTGCTGGCGCCGTGGATCGCGCCGCAGAATCCCTACGACATCGGCAACCTGGACATCATGGATTCCAAGCTGCCGCCGCTGAGTGAAAACGGCGCGGGCGACATGCACTACTGGCTGGGCACCGACGGCCAGGCGCGCGACATGTTGTCGGCGATCCTCTACGGCCTGCGCACCAGCATGATGGTGGGCTGTATTTCGGTGTTCTTCGCTTTCGTCATCGGCGCCACGGTGGGCCTGGTGGCAGCCTATTTCGGCGGCCGTGTCGACGCGCTGCTGATGCGCATCGCCGATATCCAGCTGTCTTTCCCGTCCATCCTGGTGGCGCTGATCCTGCTGTCCATATTGGGCACCGGCGTGGACAAGGTGATCATCGCGCTGATCGTCGTGCAGTGGGCGTATTTCGCGCGCACGGCGCGCGGCGCCGCGCTGGTCGAACGCGGCAAGGAGTATGTCGAGGCCGCGCGCTGCATGTCGCTGGGATCGTGGCGCATCCTGCGCCGGCATCTGCTGCCGAACTGCATGCCGCCGCTGATCGTCGTCGCCACCATAGACCTGGCCCACGCCATCGCGCTGGAAGCCACCTTGTCCTTCCTGGGCGTGGGCGTGCCGGTGACCGAACCTTCCCTGGGCATGCTGATCTCCAATGGCTTCGAATTCCTGATGTCCGGCCGCTACTGGATATCGTTCTTTCCCGGCGTGGCCCTGGCCATCGCGATCATCGCCATCAATCTGGTCGGCGACCATCTGCGCGACGTGCTGAACCCGCGCAATGCGAACTAGGGGGCATCGATGACGACGACGATGAACCCAGGCGCGCCGGCGTCCCTGCAAGGCGGGCGCGACGCGTCGGCGCCGGTGTTGGACGTCGCGGGCCTGCGCACGCACTTCTACACTCGCGCCGGCGTGGTCAAGGCGGTCGACGGCGTGGACCTGCGGCTGGGCCAGGGCGAGATCCTGGGCCTGGTCGGCGAGTCGGGATCGGGCAAGAGCATCACCGGTTTTTCCCTGATCGGCCTGATCGACGAGCCGGGGCGTATCGTGGATGGTTCGATCCGCTTCGATGGCCGCGAATTGCGCGGCGCGCCACCCGCGCAGATGCGGGCGCTGCGCGGCAATGACATCGCGATGATCTTCCAGGATCCGATGATGACGCTGAATCCGGTCCTGCGTGTCGATACGCAGATGATCGAGGCGATCCAGGCGCATCGCAAGATGGACCGCGCCGCGGCCCGCACGCGCGCGCGCGACGTGCTGGCCATGGTGGGTATCCCGTCGCCGGAGGAAAGGCTGCGCGCCTATCCTCACCAGCTGTCGGGCGGCATGCGCCAGCGCGTGGCCATCGCCATCGCGTTGTTGAACGCGCCGCGCGTGATCATCGCCGACGAACCGACCACCGCGCTGGACGTGACCATACAAGGGCAGATCCTGTACGAAGTGCAGAAGCTCTGCCGCGAGACCGGTACGGCGTTGCTGTGGATCACCCATGACCTGGCCGTGGTATCGGGCCTGGCGGACCGCATCGCCGTCATGTACGCGGGACGCGTGGTGGAAACGGGCTCGACGGCCGACGTCATCGGGCGCCCATTGCATCCCTATACCCATGGCTTGATGATGTCCATTCCCACGCCGGAAACGCGCGGGCACGATCTGGCTTCGATACCCGGCATGACGCCGTCGCTGCTGAAACTGCCGCAGGGCTGTGCCTTCCGCACGCGCTGTCCGCGCGCCACCGAGACCTGTCTGCAGGAGCCCCAGTCCGTGGAATGGCGCCCCGCGCATTGGGTGCGTTGCTGGCATGCCGGCGAACCGGAGGCACGATGAGCACGCAGTCCACACCCATACTGTCGCTGCGCGGCGCCGAGATGCGTTTCGTGCAGCCCGTCGACCTGGCGGGCCGCATCGCCAACCTGTTCGGCGCGGGTTTGCGCAAGACGGTGGTGCATGCCGTGGCCGGCGTCGACCTTGACGTGATGCCGGGCGAAGTCATCGGCGTGGTCGGCGAATCCGGCTGCGGGAAGTCGACGTTGGGCCGCATGATCAGCGGCATCCTGCCGCCGACCGCGGGCAGCATCGCCTACGCCGGCCAGCCCGTGGCGGCCATGGACGACAAGCAGCGGCGCGCCTACGAGCTGGGCGTGCAGATGATTTTCCAGGACCCGTATGCATCGCTGAACCCGCGCATGCGCGTGGAAGAAATCATCGGTGAAGCGCCCATGGTGCACGGCCTGGTCAGCCGCCGCGACCGCAAGGCCTACGTCGCCGAATTGATGCGCCAAGTGGGCCTGGATCCTGCCTATGCGCAACGCTATCCGCATCAGTTTTCCGGCGGGCAGCGGCAGCGTATCGGCATCGCGCGGGCGCTGGGACTCAAGCCCAGGGTCATCGTCTGCGACGAAGCCGTGGCCGCGCTGGACGTATCCATTCAGGCGCAGGTGCTGAACCTGTTCGCGCAGCTGCGCCGCGAGCTGGACCTGACGTATCTGTTCATCAGCCACAACCTGGGCGTGGTCGGGCATATCTCCGATCGTGTCGCCATCATGTACCTGGGCCGTGTCGTCGAACTGGCGCCCACCGATCAGGTGTTCAAGCGCCCCAACCATCCGTACACGCAGGCGCTGCTGAAGGAATTGCCCACGCTGAATCCGGAACGGCGCAGCTTCAAGCCCATACAGGGCGAATTACCTTCGCCGTTGGCGCCCCCGCCCGGCTGTACCTTCCATCCGCGTTGCCCGCAGGCGATGGACCGTTGCCGCCAGGAGCGCCCCGTGCTGCGCGAGATCGCGCCCGGGCAGTTGAGCGCCTGCCACCTGAACGACCTGCCGGCCGCCGCGGCGCGGCCGGTCGACTTTCACGCCCGTCCCGTCGCCATGCAGAGCTGAACACCATGCGCACCACAGACCAGCCTTTCGACCCTTACATCCGCATCGAGCCGCGCGCGGCGGCCTTGCCGCTGGTCTGCGATTCGCCGCACAGCGGCGTGGTCTACCCCGCGGATTTCGGCTATGCCGTCGATGCCCAGGTATTGCGCACCGGCGAAGACACGCACGTGGATGCGTTGTGGCGCGGGATCCCCGAGGTGGGCGGCACGCTGATCCTGGCGCAGTTCCCGCGTACCTATATCGACCCCAATCGCGAACCCGACGACATCGATCCCGCGCTGTTGGCCGGGCCGTGGCCCGATGCGATCCATCCTTCGGAAAAAAGCCGCATCGGGCACGGATTGATCTGGAGCAAGGCCGGCGGCCGGCCCATCTACGACCGCAAGCTGTCGGTGGAAGAAGTGCGGCATCGTATCCAGGCCTATCACCGGCCTTACCATGCGGCGCTCAGCCGCGACATCGAGGCGGCGTACAAGCAGTTCGGCGCGGTGTGGCATCTGAACCTGCACTCGATGCCGTCGAATTCGTATGAAGTGCTGCAGGTACCTGGCAATCGTCAGCTGGCGGATTTCGTGCTCGGGGATCGCGATGGCACCACCTGCGAACCGGAGCTGGTGGACGTGGTCGAGCACTCGCTGCGCGCAAGCGGCTACACCGTGGCGCGCAACGATCCCTTCAAGGGCGTTGCGCTGATCGCCCGTCTCGGCAAGCCCGCGCAGCGGCGCCACAGCCTGCAGATCGAGATCCATCGCGGGCAATACATGAATGAACAGACGTTCGAAAAGAACGAGAAATTTCCGGCCATGCAGGCCGCACTGACCAAGGCGGCGCAGGACGTCGCGCAATATATTCAAAGGCAATTATGAAAACCCTGGACGAAATCGAGCGCGCGCATGGCGAGCTCACGGCGATACGCCGCGATATCCATGCACATCCCGAACTGGCTTTCGAGGAAACCCGTACGTCATCGCTGGTCGCCGAAAAACTGCGCGGCTGGGGCATCGACGTGCATACCGGCTTCGGCAAGACCGGCGTGGTGGGCGTGCTGCAAGGCAAAGGCGGCAAGGGCCGGACGATAGGCTTGCGCGCCGACATGGATGCCCTGCCCATGCCGGAGAACAACCGCTTCGCCCACAAGTCCACCATCAGCGGCCGCATGCACGGCTGTGGCCATGACGGCCATACCGCCATGCTGCTGGGCGCGGCGCAGTACCTGTCGCGGCATCGCGACTTCGCCGGCACCGTGGTGTTCATCTTCCAGCCCGCCGAGGAAAACGGCAACGCCGGCGCGCGCGCGATGATGCAGGATGGCCTGTTCGACAAGTTCCCCTGCGACGCGGTGTTCGGTATCCACAACATGCCGGGCATGCCCGTCAACGAGTTCGGGATCCGTCCCGGGCCGACGATGGCGTCCAGCAATCGCTTCACCATTACCATCAAGGGCGTGGGCGGCCATGCCGCGCAGCCGCACAAGACGGTCGATACCATCGTGATCGCATCGGAAATGGTCGGCGTGCTGCAGACCGTGGTGTCGCGCACCAGGAACCCGCTGGATACGGCGGTGCTGACGGTGACGCAGATCCACGCGGGCGATTCCTTCAACGTGATCCCCGCCGAAGCCGTCATCCGCGGCACGGTGCGTACCTATACCACCGAAGTCCTGGACCTGATCGAGGACACCATGCGGCGCATCGTCACGACGCTGCCGCAGGTGTACGGGGGCTCGGGTGAACTCGATTTCGTGCGCGCCTACCCGCCGCTGGTGAACTGGGAGAAGGAAACCGAGTTCGCGGCGCAGGTCGCGGAAGCGGCGTTCGGCAAGGACAGCGTGAACCGCGCGGTGCCGCCCTTCATGGGCGCGGAGGATTTTTCCTTCTTCCTGCAGAAGGTGCCGGGCTGTTATATCTTCCTGGGCAACGGTGAAGGCGATCACCGCCTGGAGTCATACCACGGCATGGGGCCCTGCACCCTGCACAATCCCAATTACGACTTCAACGACGCGCTGCTCCCGGTGGGTGCGACGTATTGGGTCAAGCTGGTGGACACCTTCATGAAGCAGGCGTAGCGGTCGCGCCGCGGCCCGCCCGGCCACCGCCCGCCTACTCCGCGGGCGGCGAGGCGGCGGCATGTATCCGTGGCAGGTTGACTTCGATCCAGTCCGCCAGCAGGCGGACTTTTTCCGCGCATTCCAGGCCTAGCGGCGTGAGCCGGTATTCGACGTGCGGCGGCACGACCTGGTAGGCCTTGCGATCGACCAGGCCATCGGCTTCCAGCCATTGCAAGGTCTGCGCCAGCATGCGTTCGCTGACGCCGCCGATGGTGCGCTTCAGTTCGCTGAAGCGATGCATGCGCTGCTCCAGGGTGATCAGGACCAGCACGCCCCACCGGCTGGTGACGTGCTTGAGGACGTCGCGCGACGGGCAATCGGCGGCGAGCAGGTCGCCGCGCAGCAGGCGCTCGGACAGCGAACCGGCCGACGCTCCCGATGGGGGCTGATCGGACGATGTGGCTGAGCTGGGCAGCGCGGAGGTCATATCCCGGGCACTCATACTTACCTTTATGTACGTACTTACGAAAGATAAGTAATACTGCTAGATTGGCTCCGTCGTCAATCCAAACGGAGTTTTCCCATGACTATCGCCATTACGGGCGCCACCGGCCAACTGGGCCGCCTGGTCGTCCAGGAATTGCTGCGCACGGTTCCCGCCGGAGAACTCGTGGCGCTGGTCCGTACGCCCGCCAAGGCCGCGGACCTGGGCATCGCGGCGCGCCCGGCCGACTACACGCGGCCGGAGACCTTGCCGGCTGCCCTGGCCGGCGTCGATACGCTGTTGCTGATCTCGGGCAATGAAGTGGGGCAGCGCATCGCCCAGCACCGCAACGTGGTCGACGCCGCGCAGCGCGCCGGCGTGCGGCGCATCGTCTATACCAGCCTGCTGCATGCCGACACGTCGCCCCTGAGCCTGGCGCCGGAGCACCTGGAAACCGAGAACGCCATCAAGGCATCCGGCCTGGCCTACACGCTGCTGCGCAACGGCTGGTACATCGAGAACCATACCGGCGCGATCGCGCCGGCCCTGGCCACCGGCGTGCTCGCCGGCGCTTCGGGCGAAGGCAAATTTTCCGCCGCGGCGCGGGGCGATTACGCGCTGGCGGCCGCTACCGTGCTGACGGGCTCGGGCCATGAGGGCAAGACCTATGAACTGGCCGGCGACGACCCCTATACCCGCGCCCAGTTCGCCGCCGAGGTCGCCCGCCAGGCCGGCAAGCCCGTGGTCTACCGCAACATGACGGAGGCCGAGTATGCGCAGGCCCTGGCCGGCGTCGGCCTGCCCGCCCCCATTGCCCAGGCCGTGGCCAGTTGGGACGCCTTGGCCGCCGATGGCGCGCTCTACGACGACAGCGGCGTGCTGGCGAAGCTGATCGGCCGGCCGACGACGCCGCTGTCCAAGGTGATCGCCCAGGCCTTGGCCTGAGCCGGCTGGCCGCCGCGCCGGATTCACTCGGCGCGCGGCGGACGCTGGGAAAAGCTGCGTTCGAATACGCCTTCGGCGATGCGGTTCTTCAGGATCTCGATCGAGCCGCCCGCGATCATCCAGCCACGGCAGCGCCGCACGCAGTATTCGACCAGCGATTCGCGGCTGTAGCCCATGCCGCCCAGCACCTGCAATGCCTCGTTGGCCACGTCGAAACCCGCCTGGTTGCAATACGCCTTGGCGATGGCGGTTTCGGTGGCCGACGGGAAACCGGTATCCGCGTTGGAAGCCGCCCGGTACAGCAGCAGCTGGCCGGCATCCAGCTTGATGCGCATGTCGGCGAACTTCCATTGCAGCCCCTGGAACTCGCAGAGCAAGCGCCCGAACTGCTTGCGCTGCATCGCCCACTCGCGCGCTTCTTCATAGGCATAGCGGCCCAGGGCCAGCGAGCGGGCGGTGTTGCCGATGCGTTCGACGTTGAAGCCCGCGATCTGCTTCTTGAAGCCGCCTTCGCCCAGCACCACCATATCGTCCGGCACGAAGACATTGTCGAAGTAGATTTCCACCCATTCTTCGTCGGACATGAAGGCCGAGCGCTTGCCCAGCCTGACGCCTTCGCTCTTCGTATCGATCAACACCGAACCGATGCCATGCGTGCCGGGACCGAAGCGCACATAGGCCAGGATGACGGTGGCGTGGGGTCCGTGCGTGGTGAAGATCTTCGAGCCATTGATGCGCCAGCCATCGCCGTCGCGAGTCGCGGCGGTTTTCAATTCGGTGACCGCCGATCCTGCTTCCGGTTCGGTCATGCCGACGGAGATGAGCATGTCGCCGGCCAGCAGCGGCGTCAGGTACTTTTCCTTCTGCATGGCATTGCCGTATTCGCCCAGCACGCGGATGGGGCCGAAGTTGCCGGCCTGCACGACGTCGGCACTGCGCGGGCAGACGGACGCGATCGTCTGGATGGCGATGACGGCATCCATCAGCGAGCCGCCGATGCCGCCATTGGCTTCGCTGATGGTGATGCCCAGCAGCCCTTGTCGCGCCATCGAGCGCGCCACGTCCCAGGGATATTCGCGTGAATGGGCGCGATCGCGCGCGCCGGCGCGCAGCTCGTTTTCCGCATAGCGGCGCACGGCATCCTGGAAGTCGCGCTGTTCGGGGGTCAGATTGAAATCCATAGTGTGATGGGTCCTCGTGATGTGTCTCGCGCCCATGTCACAGGGCGCATTGTTCCGTGCCGCGTCCGCGCGCTGCGCGTGGCTGCAGCGTGGCTGCGTCCGGCCTGCATGGGCGTCATTCGAAGCGCAGCAGGCCGTCCACCGCCACGACGCCATCGGCGCGCACGAACAGGGGATTGATCTCCGCTTCCGCCACCCTGACGCCTTCCACCTCCCCCAGGCGGGAGAAGGCGGCGATGGCATGCGCAAGCGCCTCGCAATCGCCGCGCGGAAGGCCGCGGAAGCCGCGCACCAGACGTGTCGCGCGCACCTCTTCGATCATGGCGCGGGCTTCCTCGACGCTGATGGGCGCCAGGCGTATGGCGAAGTCGGGATTCAGTTCCGCCGCGATGCCGCCCGCGCCCAGCACGACCGTCGGTCCGACCAGGGGATCCAGCCGGTAGCCCAGGATCAGCTCCAGCAAACGCCCTTCCATGGCCTGCACCAGGATGCCGTCGATGTCGGCGGCGGGCGCGTGGACGCGCACGTTCTCCAGCATCTGATCGACCGCATCGCGCAGCTGCGCGTCATCGGCGATGCCGATACGGACGGCGCCGGCATCGGTCTTGTGCGGCACGTCGCGCGACGACACCTTGGCCACGACGGGATAGGACAGGCCGTGCGCGAGATCGTCGGTGGGGACCAGGCGCGAGGCCGCGACCGGCACGCCCAGGGCCTGGAACACACGGCTGGCTTCATGCTCCGTCAGGGCGCCCGTGCGCGGGATTTCGGGCGGCCAGGGCAAGGCGGCCCGTGGCGGGACGGGCGCCGGCTTGCGCTGGAATAGCACCGCGAGCGCGTCGGCGCAGGATTCGGGCGTGCGGAAGGCGGCAATGCCGTGCTTCCTGAGCAGGGCCAGCGATGCGGGCGCTTCGGGCGCGAGGAAAGCCGCCATGGGCTTGTCGTCGGGCTTGTCGGCCTGCACCAGCGGATTGACGGCGAAGTCGGGATGAAACTGGGCCGACGAACCGATCACGCTGAGCACCGCGTCGCACCAGTCCGCCAGCAACAGCTGTTCGAGCAGATCCTTGTACTGCGCCGGCGTGGCGGCCAGGGTCAGGTCGATGACGGGCGTTTCGCGTATGCGCAGGCCGCGTGCCGCCATATGCTCGACGAAGGCCGGTGGCGGCGCCGCCGCCACCAGTCCGCGTGTGCCCAGGTTGTCGACCACGGTGGCCGCGCCGCCGCCCGTGGTGGTGATCACCGCGACGCGCGGCGCCTGGTCGCGCGATCGCGCGTCGCCATAGCGCGCCGCCAGCGGCACGATTTCGAACAGCGTTTCCAGCTGCTGCACGCGCAGCACGCCATGCGCACGAAAGAAGGCATCGACGGCGGCGTCGTTGCCCGCCATGGCGCCCGTATGGGATTGCGCCAGCGCGTCGCCCTGCTCGGAGCGGCCGAGCTTGTACGCCACGACGGGCTTGCCCGCCTGGCGCGCGCGGGCCAGCGCCGCGGCCAGCACGGGCGCTTCGCGCAACGTTTCCAGGAACAGCAGGATGACGCGCGTGTTCGGATCGTCCACCAGCGCGTCGACGACTTCGCCGACGGTGATGTCGCTTTCATTGCCCACCGATACGGAGCTGGCGAAACCGAAGCCGCGCGCCGCCGCGCGCGACAGCAAGGAACCCATCATGGAACCGCTTTGCGACACCATGCTGATATCGCCCGCGACCAGGTCGTCGGCCTCGAAGGCGGCATTCACGGAGATCACGCCGCCCGTGTGCAGGTTGGCGCTGCCGATGCTGTTGGGACCCAGTATGCGCACGCCGAGTTCACGCGCGCGCGCCACCAGGGCCTGCTGGCGCGCCATGCCTTCCGGTCCGGCTTCAGCGAAACCATCGGAATAAACGGTCAGCACGCGCGCGCCCGCCGCGGGACATTGTTCCAGCACGGACAGCACCTGTTCGCCAGGGATCATGACGAAGACGTGGTCCACCGGTTCGGGCAGCGCCGCCAGCGATGGATAGGCGCGTTCGCCCATGATTTCCGTGCGCCCGGCATTGATCGGATGGATGCGGCCGGCATAGCGGTGCTTGCGCATGAAACGCAGCGGCCGCGCGGTGTTCTTGCGTTCATCGCCCGACGCGCCGACCAGCGCGATGGCGCGGGGCGCGAGCAGCGCCTGGCCCAGGGAGGTGGATGATTTCACGGACATGATTGGGTAGCGTTTCTCAGGCGATGGGGCGGTCGGCCGCCAGGGCCAGGTCGCTGACCTGGTTGCCATCCAGCTTCCAGACCGCGGCGCGCAACTGGCGGGTGCGTTCCACGCCCAGCACCGGCCCGGCGAGCTCGTCGAACTTGTCGTTCAATTCGGCGTCCGACAGCGGCGCTTCCGGATCGCCCTTGCGATAGGGCGCGAACTGCTCGTGCCGCATGCCGTCGTCGGTCACGATGGCCACGCGCGCCGCGCGCATCTTGGGGAACCCGGCGGTCAGCTGCGGATCTTCGATGAGCGTGACCTTGCGCATCAGCGCGCGCGTCGCTTCGTCGTTCAGCGCTTCCGGTTCGAAGGCCGCCAGCCGCACCGAACCCTGGCGCATCGCATGCGCCAGCACGTATTGCGTGCTGAAGCGCGCCTCGAACGCTGTGGTGGGGTCGGGATTGCCGGCGACCTCCAGCGTCGCGCGATAGCCTCTGACCTCGATGGCGCGCACGCGATCGGCCTGCACGCCTTTGTCGCGCAACGCCAGGGCGGCGTCGATGGCCGCGAAGGTATGGCCGCAACAGCCATGGTTCTTCTGCGTCATGCGGGTGATGTTGTACTGCTCGCCCAGTCCTTCCAGGACGCTGTCCCAACGCACGTTCTCGGCCAGCGCGGCGCCGAAGCCGACCTCGCCTTCCAGGATGTCCCATACGCCCGTCACGCCATGGGCCGCGCCCTGTCCCGCGCGCACGCCGGCCGCCGCCGCGTGACCCGCGTGCAGGGCCTTGCTCATGGCGTCGGAACGGAAGGCCTGCTGCAGCGCCGCGGCCATGGTGGCGGACGTCGCGATGGCATGCCCCATGACGTCGGCGTGGCCCGGCGCTGCCAGGGCGGCCGCGGCCGCCGCGGCACCCAGCGTGCCGACCGTGCCCGTGGTGTGGAAATAGCGGTAGTGTGAAGGCTGCATCGCCGCCGCGATGCGGGTGGATATCTCGTAGCCGACCACCACCGCGTTGAGCAGCTCGCGGCCGCTGGCGCCCCTGTGCTCCGCCATCGCCAGCGCCGCGGCGATCACCGGGCAGCCGGGGTGGTAGGCGCCGTCACGGAAGATGTCGTCGAACTCCGGCGCGTGGGACGCGCTGCCATTGATCCAGGCCGCGGTGGCGGGAAAGGCTGTCGTGCCGTTGCCGGGCAGGCTGGAGCGCCCGATGCCCAGCTCTTCCGCGTGCGCCGCCACCAGTTCGCGGCAGGGCGAGATACGGGTCCCGGGATAGAGGGCGGACAGCCAGTCCAGGACCGCGCGCTTGGCGTAGTGCAGGACCTCGTCGGGCAGGCGCGCGACGGTATCGCGCGCCCCGTAGGCGGACAGGGATTCGAGCAGCATGGGCGTCTCCGGTATCGCGGCGCGGTGATACGCCGCTATGGTGTATCCGCCACTCTAGCCCGTGAGGCGCCGGTCCGGTTTGAAAAAATGGCAAGCGAGCGATCACTGAATCCGCAGGCTGCCGCGCGGCAGCCGGGATCAGGGACGCAAGGCCGCCAGCAGATCCGCCATCAGCGGGCTCATCGTCGCCGCATCGCGGACGCAGACGAAGAACTGCCGCTCGGCCCAGGCGTCTTCCAGGGCCACCAGGACCAGCCCCATTTCGCTCAGGTAATTGCGCGCGATGCCTTCGGGCACCACGGCGATGCCCAATCCTTCGCGGATCATCCGGCAGCGCGTCTCGAAATTGGAAACCTGCAGCTTGACCCTGGGCGGCCGCGACACCGTCTGGCCGATGTAGTCCAGGAACTGGTCCAGGGAATGGCGCGGAAAATAGCCCAGGAGCTCGTAATCCAGCGCTTCTTCCAGCCGCAGGGAGGCCCGGCTGGCCAGCGGATGCCCGCGCGGTACGACCAGGCCCACCCGATCGCTGCGGAAGGGGAACGACGACACGCCGGCGGCGGCGCGATCGGCGTGGTAGATGCCCACGTCCACCGTGGCGTCCGCCACCATGCGCGGGATGTCGAAGCTATGGGCTTCCAGCAGGTCCACCGCGACGTTGTCGCGGCCCGCCAGGAAGCGCGCCATGGGCGCGGGCAGGAACTGCAGCAGGGTGGAAGGATTGGCCGCCAGCCGGATCTTGGCCTGGCCGTCGGCCGAATAGCTGTCGATGGCCTGCTCCGCCAGCTGGACGCTGCGCAGGATGGCCTTGGCGCGCTGGTAGAGCAGCACGCCCGCGGGGGTCGGCTCGACCCCCCGGCCGTGGCGGTGCAGCAGCGTGCGGTGCAGGTGCCGTTCCAGGTCGGCGATCCGCCGGCTGGCGGCGGATGCCACGACATTTTCCCGTTCGGCGGCACGCGAGAGGCTTTTTTCCTCGACGGCGGCGACGAAGATCTCCAGCGCCGGGACGTCGAGTTTCTTCATGGCCGGCCGCCCCGCCGCGCGATCAACGCTTGGCGGTTTCCGTTTCGACGCGCAGTTTGCGCGTGATGTACCACTGCTGCAGGATGGACAGCGTGTTGTTGACGCACCAGTACAGCACCAGGCCGGCCGGGAACATGAACATCATGCCGCCGAACACCAGGGGCATGATCATCATGACCTTGGCCTGGACGGGATCGGGCGGCGTCGGGTTCAGCCTGATCTGCAGGAACATGGTGGCCATCATGATCGCCGGCAGGATGAAGTAGGGGTCATGCACGGACAGATCGTGGACCCAGCCCAGCCACGGGGCGCCGCGCATCTCCACGCTGGCCAGCAGCACCCAGTACAGCGAGATGAACACCGGAATCTGCACCACCATCGGCAGGCAGCCGCCCAGGGGATTGATCTTTTCGGTGCGGTACATCTCCATCATGGCGGCGTTCAGCTTCTGCTTGTCGTCGCCGAACTTTTCCTTCAGCGCCTGCAGCCGCGGGGTAACCTGCTTCATGCGGGCCATCGAGCGATAGCTGGTGGCGGCCAGCGGATAGAACAGCAGCTTGATCAGCACCGTCAGGGCCACGATGGTCCAGCCCCAGTTGCCCAGGATGGAGTGCAGCCACGTCATCAGCGAGAACAGCGGCTTGGCGATGATGGTCAGCCAGCCGTAGTCGACCACGAGTTCCAGCCCGGGCGCCAGCGCGGCCATGGCCTTCTGGTCCTGCGGGCCGACCCACAGGTGGGCGTCGACGCTGGCCGACGCGCCGGGCGCGATGTCGCCCACGCCTTCGATGGTGCGCGCGGCGTAGAGGTTGTCGCGCACCTGCAGCAGTTCATTGGTGCGCGCCTTGCCCTGCGGCGGAATCCAGGCGGTGGCGAAGTAGTGCTGCACCACGGCGATCCAGCCGTTGTCGGCCTGCTTGATGTAGCTGGCTTTCTTCTTTTCGATATCCGAGAACGTCGCCTTCTGGAACTTGTCCTGGTCCGAATACACCGCCATGCCGGTGAAGGTGTGATAGAAACTGGACGTATCCGGCGGATTGTTGCCGTCGCGCTGCAGCTGCAGGTACAGCGACGGGCGCGCCGGATTGGCGCTGGTGTTCGTCATGTCGTGACGGACGTCGATGTCGTAGCGGCCGCGATGCAGGGTGTAGGTCTTGGTGACCTTCATCCCGCCCGATTCGGCTTCGAACACCACGCTCAGCGTGTCGCCGGTCATGCTGCGCTCGGACGACACCATGCGGAAGGGCGTCTGGTGCGTCGGGAAGCCGGGCTGGCCCGGGGCGCCCACCACGCCGGATTGCACGACATAGTGCAGGTCGGGCGTATCGTCGAGCAACACCGTAGGCTGGTCGCCGCGGTTGGCGTCCGGATACTTCAGCAGCACCGCCTGCACCAGCTGCGCGCCGGTGGTGTCGAAGGTCAGGCGCAGCACGTCGGTGGTGATGACGATTTTCTGCGAGTCCGCCTGAGCCTTGGCGGCCGACGCCGGCACGCCGCCCGGCGCCGCCGAGGCGGGCTGGCCAGCCGCGGGCACGCTGGGAACGGTCGTGTTGCCGGCGGGCTGCGCCGCGTCGCCGGTGGCGGGCTTGGCCGCTTGCTGGGCCGGCGTGGCCGCGGGCGGCACGCCGAACAGCGACGGCTTTCCGTTATGGACTTGCCAGTTGTTCCAGAGAAGCAACAGCGAGAAAGAGAAGATCATCCAGAGGATGGTTCGTCGGATATCCATGGTGCCTACAAGGTAAGAGCGGGACCGGCAAAGCCCGCCAGTTTAGCGTCAATCCTGCCGGGCGCGGTGGCCGTGGCCGCAGGAGCAGTGGTCGCCGGGCCGCGGCGCGGGGGGAACCGGGTCGAGTCCACCCGGGCTCCAGGGGTGGCATCGGCCGATGCGCCGCGCCGCCAACCACAGACCGTGCAAAGGTCCGTGAGTTTCAATGGCTTCGATGGCGTAGGCCGAGCAGGTGGGCGTGAAACGGCATTGCCGTCCCATCCAGGGGCTCAGGAAGAACCGGTAGAACCGGATCGGCGCGATCAGCAGGGTCTTGATCATGGACGCGCTCACGCGGGCACCTTCAGGAAGAACAACGGACCAGCCGTGCGAAGTGAGTATCTACTTCTGCCCGGGCCGCGTGTTTCAGGGCCGTCAGGGACAGCTCGGGGACGCGCGCGTGGAGTCGGACCACATAGTCGGCCGGCGGCAAGGCCAGGCGGCGGGCCCGGAACGATTCCCGGATGACGCGTTTGAGGGCGTTGCGGGTCGCGGCGCGCGCGGCATGCCGCTTGGCGATGACCATACCCAGCCGCGCCTGGGCCGGCACGACGTCCGCGGGTGCGGCGGTGGACGTGATCATGAAAAACGCCCCTCGCGCCAGCCGGCGGCCTTTCAGCGCGGCGGCGAATTCCGAGGGGCGATGCATCCGCGCCTCCGGTGGAAGCGTGGTGCGCGGCATGACGGGCAACTGCGCGGCCGGGGCGGTCGTCAGACCGGCCGGGGCAGGCGCAACGCCTGGCGCGGCGTTCAGACCGCCAGACGCTTGCGGCCCTTGGCGCGGCGTGCGTTCAGCACGGCGCGGCCGCCACGGGTCTTCATGCGCACGCGAAAGCCATGGGTGCGCTTGCGGCGGGTAACGGAGGGTTGGAAAGTGCGTTTCATGGGCGGTCCACAAAAGAACAATTAATACGGATGGGCATGGAAGCAGATGACGCGCTTCGCGGGCCCACGGGGGCGATTCTTCGTATAGCTCGGGGCGATTCGTATACGGGCACACGCGTACGAGTAAACGTGTTCCGGATAAATCCGTCCCGTACAACGCGTACAGAACGACGCGTCAATACGGTACCTATGGGAAGGGTACGGGGCGAACGAAGCCACCCGACCTCAGCCGAGCCCGCCATTTCAGCAAGTTTCTTCTCTGTTGTCAAACAGTTAGCGGGGGGCGCGCGATGTCCGGCACCCCCAGCCTGTGGATAACCACAGCCCAGGCAAGGTAGAATCGAGGTTTAGACAAGACCGACATGAAAGAATTCTGGCAGACCTGCGTCAGTCGTCTTGAGCAGGAGCTCCCCCCTCAGCAGATCAGTGCGTGGATCCGTCCGCTGGTGCCTCTCTCCTACGACGAGGCCCAGGCGGTGCTGCGCATTTCCGCGCCCAATCGCTTCAAGCTCGATTGGGTGCGCAAGAACTTTGCCCACCAGATAGAGTCCCTGGCCGCCGAGTGGTTCCAACGGCCGGTGCAGGTCCAGTTCGAGCTGCCGGCTGGCGCCGCGGCGCCGCGCATGCCCGTCGCGCCGCGGGCGGGCGCGCCCGGCGCCGGGGCCATGAACGCCACGAACGGCGTCAATGGCGCCAATGGCGCCGGCGGGCCCATGGCGGCGCCGGGTTCGGGCGCGATTGCCTCGGGCCATGCCGCATCGGGCCCCGCCGCCGAAATGCTGGCGCTGTCCGGCATGTCGGCGCCTCCGGCGACCACCGCTGCCGCGGCTGCCGCGGTGGCCGCCGCCGTCAATGCGGATGCCGCCAATGTCGTCTACGAACGCTCGCGGCTGAACACCGACCTGACGTTCGAAAACTTCGTCACCGGCAAGGCCAACCAGCTGGCGCGGGCCGCCGCGCTGCAGGTCGCGGAAAACCCCGGCATTTCCTATAACCCGCTGTTCCTCTATGGCGGCGTGGGACTGGGCAAGACGCACCTGATACACGCGATCGGCAACGCCATGGTCGCGGCGGGCACCGGCGTGCGCGTGCGCTACGTGCATGCCGACCAGTACGTCTCCGACGTGGTCAAGGCCTACCAGCGCAAGGCGTTCGACGACTTCAAGCGCTACTACCATTCGCTGGACCTGCTGCTGATCGACGATATCCAGTTCTTCTCCGGCAAGAACCGCACGCAGGAAGAATTCTTCTACGCGTTCGAGGCGATGGTCGCGCAGCGCAAGCAGATCATCATCACCAGCGATACCTATCCCAAGGAACTGGCCGGCATCGACAGCCGCCTGATCTCCCGCTTCGATTCCGGTTTGACCGTGGCCATCGAGCCGCCCGAGCTGGAAATGCGCGTGGCCATCCTGCTGCGCAAGGCGGAATCGGAAGGCGTGCCCATGCCGGAAGAAGTCGCCTTCTTCATCGCCAAGCATCTGCGCAGCAACGTGCGCGAGCTGGAAGGCGCCCTGCGCAAGGTGCTGGCGTACGCGCGCTTCCATGGCCGCGACGTGGTCACCGTCGACGTCTGCAAGGACGCCTTGAAGGATCTGCTGTCGGTATCGAACGGGCAGATCACGGTCGAAAACATCCAGAAGACGGTGGCCGATTTCTACAAGATCAAGGTCGCCGACATGTATTCGAAACGGCGCCCCGCCAATATCGCCCTGCCTCGCCAAGTGGCCATGTACCTGGCCAAGGAGCTCACGCAAAAAAGCCTGCCTGAAATCGGCGATCTGTTCGGTGGCCGCGACCACACCACCGTTCTTCATGCCGTTCGCAAGATTTCAGACGCGCGCGGCAAGCTCGCCGAGCTCAACCATACCCTGCACGTGTTGGAACAAACTCTAAAAGGATGAACATGCAACTCGTACAAACCACACGCGATGCATTGCTGAAACCGCTATCGACTGTGGCGGGCATCGTCGAAAGACGCCATACCCTGCCCATCCTGGCGAACATCCTGATGCGCAAAGAGGCCAACAAGGTATCGTTCATCGCGACCGACCTCGAAGTGCAGATCACCACGCATGCGGATTTCGGCGTGGGTTCCGACAACGAATCGACCACCGTCGCCGCGCGCAAGCTGCTGGACATCCTGCGCGCCCTGCCGGATACCGGCGATGTCAAGATGGCGCTGGCCAGCAACAAGCTGTCCGTGCAGACGGGCAAGAGCCGTTTCGCGCTGCAGACGCTGGCGGCCAGCGAATTCCCCACCGTGGCCCAGCCCGAGCAATGGGACGTATCGCTGACGCTCACGCAGAAGAACCTGCGGCATCTGCTGAACATGGTGTATTTCGCCATGGCGCAGCAGGACATCCGTTATTACCTGAACGGCATGTTGATGGTGTTCGAACCGGGCCGCGTGCGCGCCGTGGCGACCGACGGCCACCGCCTGGCGCACTGCGCCACCGACGCCGAAGGCATCACCGAGAAGCATGAGGTCATCGTGCCGCGCAAGACGGTGCTGGAAATGCAGCGCCTGCTGGAAGATTCCGACCAGCCGGTGTCGGTGGACGTGGCGCCCGGCCAGATCCGCTTCCGCTTCGGCGATGTCGAGCTGGTGTCCAAGCTGGTGGAAGGCAAGTTCCCCGACTTCACGCGCGTGATCCCCACCAACTACACGCGCCACTTCGTCGTCAGCCGCGAAGCCCTGCAGGGCAGCCTGCAGCGCGCCGCCATCCTGACCACCGACAAGTTCAAGGGCGTGCGCCTGCAACTGGCGCAGAACGTGATGAAGATTTCTTCCTCCAACGCCGAGCAGGAAGAGGCGCAGGAAGAACTCGATATCGATTACGGCCATGAGCCGCTCGACGTCGGCTTCAACGTGAGCTATCTGCTGGACGTCCTGAGCAACGTCAAGGTGGACGAAATCAAATGGTCCGTCATGCCGGACCAGAACGCGTCCGCCCTGATCACCCTACCCGATGACGACAACTTCAAGTACGTCGTGATGCCGATGCGCATCTGACCCGACCTGTCCGTCATTCCTGGCCTCGGCGACCGGACGGGCAACCGATCCGGCGCGGCCAGGCCGCAAGCCGGCCGCTTTACACGTGCAATCACAGAGATTTATGTCCGACACTCCGAATACCAATCCCGAGAATACCGGCTACGGCGCCGATTCGATCAAGATGCTCAAGGGGCTGGAGGCCGTGCGCAAGCGCCCCGGCATGTACATCGGCGATACCTCCGATGGCACGGGCCTGCATCACATGGTGTTCGAAGTGGTCGACAACGCCATCGACGAAGCGCTGGCGGGCTATTGCGACGACATCGTCGTCACCATCCACACGGACAACTCCATTTCGGTATCGGATAACGGGCGCGGCATTCCCACCGATATCCACAAGGACGACGAATTCGGCCGCAGCGCGGCGGAAATCGTCATGACCGAACTGCACGCGGGCGGCAAGTTCGACCAGAACTCGTACAAGGTGTCCGGCGGCCTGCACGGCGTGGGCGTGTCCTGCGTGAACGCGCTGTCCGAATGGCTGCGGCTGACCATCCGCCGCAACGGCGAAGTGCACGAAATGGAGTTCCGCCAGGGCCAGCGCGTGAACCCGCTGGCGGTGACCGGCAAGACCGAAAAGCGCGGCACCGAAGTGCGCTTCCTGGCCGATCCGGAGATCTTCAATCACATCGAATACCACTACGACATCCTGTCCAAGCGGCTGCGCGAGCTGTCGTTCCTGAACAATGGCGTGAAGATCCGCCTGATCGACCAGCGCCAGGGCAAGGAAGAAAACTTCGCGTTCTCCGGCGGGGTGAAGGGTTTCGTCGAATACATCAATCGCAGCAAGACGGTGCTGCATCCGAACGTGTTCTCGGTCAGCGCGGAATCCAGCGCGGGCGGCGTGCCGGTGACGGTGGACGTCGCCATGCAGTGGAACGACAGCTATTCGGAAAGCGTGCTGTGCTTCACCAACAACATCCCGCAGCGCGACGGCGGCACCCACATGACGGGCCTGCGCGCGGCGATGACGCGTGTCATCAACAAGTACATCGCCGACAACGAGATGGCCAAGAAGGCCAAGGTCGAAACGTCCGGCGACGATATGCGCGAAGGCCTGACCTGCGTGCTGTCGGTCAAGGTGCCCGAGCCCAAGTTCAGCAGCCAGACCAAGGACAAGCTGGTGTCCAGCGAAGTGCGCCCGGCGGTGGAAGATGCCGTGGGCCGCACGCTGGAAAGCTGGCTGCTGGAACATCCCGCCGATGCCAAGGCGCTGTGCGCCAAGATCGTCGAAGCCGCCCGTGCCCGCGAAGCCGCGCGCAAGGCGCGCGAAATGACGCGCCGCAAGAGCGTGCTGGAAGGCGCCGGCCTGCCCGGCAAGCTGGCGGACTGCCAGGAAAAGGACCCGGCGCTGTGCGAGCTGTACATCGTGGAAGGGGACTCGGCCGGCGGCTCCGCCAAGCAGGGCCGCGACCGCAAGTTCCAGGCCGTGCTGCCGCTGCGCGGCAAGGTGCTGAACGTCGAGAAAGCACGCTTCGACCGGCTGATCGCCAGCGAGCAGATCGCCACCCTGATCACCGCGCTGGGCACCAGCATCGGCCCTGATTTCAACGTCGACAAGCTGCGCTATCACCGCCTGATCATCATGACGGACGCCGACGTCGACGGCGCGCACATCCGCACGCTGTTGCTGACGCTGCTGTACCGCCAGATGCCGGAACTGGTGGCGCGGGGCTACGTCTACATCGCGCAGCCGCCGCTGTACAAGGTCAAGGTCGGCCGCGACGAACGCTATTTGAAGGACGACGCGGAAGAAGCGGTCTTCATGCTGCAGCTGGCCCTGAAGGAAGCCGTGCTGATCCCGGCCGAGGGCGCCGAGCCCATCACGGGCGATGCGCTGGCCGCGCTGGCGCGGCAGTACACGCTGGCCGACGCCGTGATTGCGCGGGCCTCGCGCATGATCGACGAAGCCGCGCTGTCGGCCATGGCCGAAGGCGTGGAGATCAACCTCGATACGGCGGAAGCCGCCGCCGCCTCGGCCGAACGGCTGGAAAGGGCGCTGTTCGATCCGCTGCATCCGAACGCGGTGAAGGCCTATGCCGAAGTGGATCCCGCCACCGAAAAGCAGCGCGTCGTCGTGCAGCGCATGCGCCATGGCAATGCGCGCAACAGCCTGATCGACGCCACCTTCATCGAAGGCGCCGACTATGGCGTGCTGTCGACGGCGGCCCGGACCTTCCTGGGCCTGATCGGCACGGGCGCGGTGATCGCGCGCGGCGAAGGCGACAAGCGCAAGGAAGCCCCGGTCTCGGACTTCCGCGAAGCCATGCGCTGGCTGCGCAACGAAGCCGAACGCAGCGTCTCCAAGCAGCGCTACAAGGGCCTGGGCGAAATGAATCCCGAGCAGCTGTGGGAAACCACCATGGACCCCAAGGTGCGGCGCCTGCTGCGCGTGCAGATCGAGGACGCCATCGCGGCGGACGAAGTCTTTACCACCCTGATGGGCGATGAAGTCGAACCGCGCCGCGCGTTCATCGAGACGCATGCGTTGACGGCGAGCAATATCGATATCTGACGGGGCTGTTCAGCTGCGAACGAACGCCAGGAGCGACTGATAGTCTCCTTGGTCTGCCGCTCGCAGTGCGGCCAAGTACCTCGACCGCAGCTCGTTGGCGGCGACCAGATTGCCGCCATTCCCCCAGGTGAATGCTGGTTGGCCAAGGCTGCGAAGCAACGCGTCGGCCATCATGCGTGATTGCCGGCCGTTGCCATTGGGAAAGGGGTGAATCCAGACCAGGTCGCGGTGAAAGCGCGCTGCGATTTCGTCTGGCGGGAGCGTCGCGTTGTCGACCCACCAGCGTACGTTGCCGAACAGCGTGTTAAGCCGTACCGCGATCTGCGTCCAGTCGCAGCCGATGTTCTTGTCTGACTTGCGGAACGTGCCCCCCCATGACCAAGTCAGGTCGAACATCTTCGCGTGCAGAGTCCGACAGACCCCTCGCTGAGCACGTCCGGCGAACGCGCCGTGAGGGGGCTTGCCGATTCACCAGGTCCGCGTAACTGGACAAGGTGGACTGCAGGTGCTGCATTCTAGGGAAGCAAATAGATATCGATTGCTTCATCAATGGGAAGCAGGCGGAGGGTGACGTTCGGCACCGGGCGCGAACCAGCTTGTCGGGGCCAGGGTCGCATCCACGCGGCCCCTTCCAAGAGAATATAGTTGCGTATCGCAACCTTTGGGGTTATGTTGGAGCCGGCGCTGTGCCACGGACCGGAGGCTCCTACATGGCAACGATTCCATCTCTATACGAACTCGCGGGACCCGCTCCGGCTCCGCCTTCCGGCCAGCGCTTAAAGGGCCGGATCTGCCTGGTCGTGGGGGGCACCAGCGGCATCGGGCGCGCTGCGGCCCTGCGCATGGCGGGCGAAGGCGCCGCGGCGGTGATCGTGACGGGCCGGCGCGAGCCGCTCGGGCGAGATCTGGCTGCGGAAATCGGACGCACAGGAGTGGAAGGGCTTTTCATTGCGGCCGATGCGACGGTGGAGGCGGAGCTTGCTGCCGCAATAGCGCAGGTGATACAGCGCTTCGGACGCCTGGATGCGGTGTTCAACAACGCCGGCTACCAGGAACGGCGCGCGCCGCTGGCCGAGCAGACCGACGACGTCTACACCCGGGTGTTCGACACGAACGTCCGCGGCGTCTTCAATGCCATGCGCCATGAGATCCCGGCGCTGCTGGCCTCGGGCGGAGGCAGCATCATCAACAACACGAGCGTCAGCGGGATACGCAACCCCAATCCCGGCCTGTCCCTATACGGCGCGTCCAAGGCCGCCGCGAACGCGCTGACGCGCGCGGCGGCGATGGAGTATGCGCCGCAGGGTATACGCATCAACGGCGTCGCGCCCGGGCGCGTGGTGACGGACATGATGCTCGGGTCCGGCATTGCCGATATGAATGCCGTGAAGGCCGGGCTGCCGTTGCGGCGCATGGGCCATCCGGAAGAAGTCGCCGCCGCTGTTGTGTGGCTCATGTCGGCGGAGGCGGGTTATGTGGTTGGCCATATCCTGGCCGCGGATGGCGGATTCCTGGCCAGCTAGCCCTGCACGTGGGACGCCCAGGGCTGCGCATTCAGCCGTTCGGCAAGAAAATCCATGAGCGCCTGCACGCGCGCGGGACGCCTGCGTCCCGGTGGCGTGACGATGTGCAGCGCGATGCTGTCCACCTGCCAGTCGTCCATGGCCGTTTCCAGTGCGCCGGATCGCAGGTCGTCCCACACCAGGAATTCCGGCTGCAGCGCGAGTCCCAGGCCGGCGCGCAACGCGGGCGTGAGCGCTTCGGCGTTGTTGACGTTCAGGAGCACAGGCAGCGTCTGGGAGAATTCGCCGTGCTCGTCATGCCGGAAACGCCAGCTCGCGCCGTTGCGGGCGTACATGTACTGCAAGGCAGTGTGCTGGGCCAGATCGCGCGGATGCGCGGGCCGCCCCGCACGCTTGAAGTAGGCCGGCGCGCCCACCAGCAAGATGCGCACGGAGCACAGGCGCCGCGCCAACAGGCTGGAATCCACCAGGTTGGAGATGCGCAGCGCGAGATCGAATCGCTCGGATACCAGATCCACCTGTTTGTCGTTGAACTCGATTTCCAGGCCGACATCGGGATGCGCCTGCATGAAGGGCGGCAGCATGGGCGCCAGGTGCGTGATGCCGAAGGACATCGGGCAGGTGAAGCGGATTTTCCCGTGCAGGCTGCTGGATTTTTCCGTGACCTCGGCTTCCACCGATTCGCCTTCTTCCAGGATGCGCGCGGCGCGTTCCAGCGCCGCATAGCCCGCGTCGGTCAGCGACATGCTGCGCGAGGTGCGGTGGAACAAGGTGGTTTTCATGCGCGTTTCCAGGCGCGTGATGGCCTTGGATATGGTGGCCTGCGACAGCGAGAATTCGGCCGCCGCCTTGGCGAACGAACCTGTTTCGGCGACCTTGGCGAAGATCGCCCAGCCTTCCAGATCTGGCAACTTATTCATCTGTTTTCCCCGCGCAATTTGCGGTCGATGATAGCGGCCGTGCATGGCAGGGACAAGCAGGGTCCGGGCGATCATGCATAAAACGGAAAGGATGGAATTCGGTTCCTTGGATTCTCAGGGCAGGTGCCCTTCCCTAATATGCACCTACCGACAGACGACGTGTACGGCAGAACGCAAACGCAGATGCGAACGCAGACGCAAATGCAGAAGCAAACAGCGCTTCACGTACGACTGATCGGGGCAAGCCCCGGACGGCCTGCCACCTGATTCGAATTCATCTTTCAACGCACCATTCCAAAGAGAGCCTAGCCATGTCGAACAAATACCTCGAAGTCCTGACCCCGCAGAACAGCCAGATCATCTTCATCGACCAGCAACCGCAAATGGCCTTCGGCGTGCAGTCGATCGATCGCCAGACACTGAAGAACAACGTGGTGGGCCTGGCGAAGGCGGCGCGCACGTTCAATATTCCGGCCACGATCACGACGGTGGAGACCGACGGTTTTTCGGGAAACACCTATCCTGAACTGCTGGCGGTGTTTCCGGAAAACAAGATCCTGGAACGCACGTCCATGAACTCCTGGGACGACCAGAACGTACGCGACGCGCTGGCCGCCAACGGCCGCAAGAAGATCGTCGTGGCGGGCCTGTGGACCGAGGTGTGCAATACGACGTTCGCGCTGTGCGCCATGCTGGAAGGCGACTACGAGATCTACATGGTGGCCGATGCGTCGGGCGGCACGTCGATGGACGCCCACAAGTACGCGATGGACCGCATGGTGCAGGCCGGCGTGGTGCCGGTCACCTGGCAGCAGGTGATGCTGGAATGGCAGCGCGATTGGGCCCGCCAGGAAACCTATGACGCCGTGACCTCCATCGCGAAGGAACATTCGGGCGCCTACGGCATGGGCATCGACTACGCGGTGACGCACGTTCACAAGCTGGCCGAACGGGTCAAGCATGGTGAGCGTATCGGCCCCAACCCCGCCAAGTAATGACGGCGCATCAATAACTGGAACTGCCATGATCGAACGCCGAGCCCTCGCCAGCCTGAACCCCGCGGAACGCGGGAGGCCCGGCGCGGGACATGGCTTGTCGCCGGCGGGGACACGGTCCCGCGCCCGGTCGGGTTGGGGCGTGCTGCGCGGCTGGCGCGACGAAACGATCGCGCCGGGCGCGGGCTACCCCGCCGTCATGCACGCGGATGTGGACATCATTACCTGCGTGCAGGAAGGCGTCCTGACGCACGAGGACGATCTGGGCAACCGTGAACGGGCCCGCGCCGGCGATGTGCAGGTGATGAGCGCGGGCAGCGGCCTGACGTACGCCGAATTCAATATGGAGCGCGAGCCCGCACGGGTGCAGCAGATCTGGATCGAGCCGGATCGGCGCGGGTCCTTGCCCAGCTGGGGCAGGAAATCCTTCGCGTCCGGCACCGGCAGCGGGCGCTTCGTGACGCTTGCCAGCGGCATGGAGGGCGACCGGGACGCCTTGCCGATACGCAGCGGCGTGCGTGTGGTCGCCGTCGCCTTGAAGCCCGGAGAGGCGGCGGAGTACCGGTTCGCGCCGGGCGGGCGGCGGGGCTTTCTGGTGGCCTCGCGCGGGCGCCTGCGGGTCAACGACCTGGCGATCGAGGCCGGGACGGGCGCCGCCATCCGGGAGGAGTCCAGCGTGCGTCTCACGTCCCTGGAGGGCGCCGACGCGCTGTTGGTGGATATGCCCGCCTGAGGATGAGGGGGCAGCGGCGGCCTCCATAGATTGCATTTATGGATTCCATAGGTAACGACCTCCAATAAAGGAGGATTGCTCTTGAAAATGGAAAGGTGATTTTCGGCGATCAGGGTTTATCCCTAGGTCTTGGCGGCGCAGAATGCAGTCATCGGGAACAGCAACGGACATCGCGAAGTTCTCTACACAGCAAGTCGCGATGCACGGCCCGGATCACTTAACCAGGACTAGGAGTACTGCCATGAAGACCAAGACCATCGTTTCCGCTTTGATTCTTTCCTTTGCCGCCATCGGCGCTGCCCAAGCGACGCCCCGTGGCGATTCGGACAACACGCCCTTCCAAGGCGTCTACGGCCAACAAGCCAGCAGCACGAGCCGCGACCAGGTCGTCGCGCAACTCGAACAAGCCCGCGCCGCTGGCCTGACCGCCAACGCCGACAGCGACAACGCGCCCTTCACCGCGCAAGCCGACGTGGCTTCGGTGCCCGCGGTTGCCCAAGGCGGCGGCGTGCATGGCGACATCGCCTTCGGCGACATCGACAACCAGCCCTTTGAAGGCTGATCGCCGAGGCTGATTGCCAAGTTTGATCACGAACCAACGGTGATACGACCGAAGGCGGTCGGGTCACCAGGAAGTCCGGCCGTTCATGCCCGCACGGATGAACGGTTTCCCCGGCGAGAGGCGGGGATGCTGTAGTGGCAGTCCTCTCGGTGTGGTGCGTAGTACGGTCGGCCCCCTGCAGTCTAGGGGGCCGATTGCTTTGTGCGGGGCGCCGTTGTGCTCGCCTCGTTTGCCTCGTTCGTGCCGATGTCGTTCAGCCGCCGGGGCGTTTCGCTATCCGCTCGCGTACCTCGGGCGGTGCCAGGCATGTCGCGACGGCTTCGTAGCCCGGCGCGCCGGGATAAGGCGCTACGCGACTCGGGGGCTGTGATTCGCGGGGCAAAGCAGGATGGCCTCGTCCGGTCCCACCGCCGCGAGATCCAGAATGGCTGAAGAGCGCGTCGGATCCTGTTGCGCCTTCTTCCGCGAGCCATGCCAGCGCCTGGGCGACGCGCAATTCGAGCGCGCGGTCATTTGCCAGCCGGGTCTTCGCTGCAGCGCATTCATCATTCAGCCGATCCAGGCCAAGGAAACTCGCGTTCGGCAGCGTCTCGGCGAGTTGCCGGGCCAGTATGGTCCTTCCGCTGCCCATCGAACGGTATCCCGGCGCCGTGCGGCCAGGTTTCATCAGGCCGTGTTGCTCGTATAGCCGCAGCGCCTTGATTGCACATCTTGCCGCTTCGTGGGCAGGGAATGTGCATGGATTGTGCGAGCGAATGGAAAGGTGATTCTCGTGAATACGGGTTTATCCCTAGCCCCTGGAAGCACAGAATACGTCTCATCGGGAACAGCAACGGACATCGCGAACTTCCCTGAACCCTCAGAACCGCGATGCACGGCCCGGATCACTTAACCAGGACTAGGAGTACTGTCATGAATGCCAAGACCATCGTTTCCGCTTTTGTTCTTTCCTTTGCCGCCATCGGCGCCGCGCAAGCCGCGACGCCCCGTGGCGATTCGGACAACACGCCGTTCCAAGGCGTCTACGGCCAATCGGCCAGCAGCGTGAGCCGCGACCAGGTCGTCGCGCAGCTGGAACAAGCCCGTGCCGCCGGCCTGACCGCCAACGCCGACAGCGACAACGCGCCTTTCACCGCGCAAGCCGACGTGGCTTCGGTGCCCGCGGTTGCCCAAGGCGGCGGCGTGCATGGCGACATCGCCTTCGGCGACATCGACAACCAGCCCTTCCAAGGCTGATCGCCACCGAGCGGCGTCAAGACCAGGTCGGCCCCCTGTATCCCAGGGGGCCGATCGCTTTTGGAGCCGGCGCTGGGGGGCGCGCAGTCGTTTCGCTTAACCCGCCCCTAACCCCGCCTTAAGCAAAAGCGACTTCGCGAAAGCGGCCGGCGGGCGCATAGTGAGGGCATTGCCACGCGAGGAGCCCCGCGCATGCCCAATGATCATGCACCGCTTGAAGACTGGCTGGACAAGACCGAGACGGTCCAGGATCTGATCACGCCTTTCCCCTTGGCCGCGCTCGCCGCCACGCTGGGACGGGACGATCCCCGCGGTGTGGTGCCGCCCTTGTGGCATTGGCTGTACTTCCTGCCGGTTACGCCCATGGATGACGTCGGGCCCGATGGGCATGCGAAGCGCGGCGGCTTCCTGCCGCCGGTGCCGCTGCCACGGCGGATGTGGGCGGGCGGCCGGTTGACCTTCCGGGCGCCGCTGCGTGTGGGCGAGCGGGCGACGCGGGAGTCGACGATCACGCACATCGAGGACAAGACGGGGCGCAGCGGCCGCCTGGTGTTCGTGACCGTGCTGCACCGCTACTCGGTGGACGACGAGATCCGTGTCGAAGAAGAACACGACATCGTTTATCGCGATGTGTCGTCTTCGGCCGGCGCCCCTGCCGGCGCCCCTGCCGCCGCGGCAGCGCGTCCGCCAGGTTCCCAGGCCGCCGCCGCGCCGGATGGCGAAACGTGGTCTCGCACCCTGCGTCCCGACCCGGTGCTGCTATTCCGCTATTCGGCGTTGACCTTCAACAGCCATCGCATCCATTACGATCATCCGTACGTCACGGGTGAGGAAGGCTACCCCGGCCTGATCGTGCATGGTCCCTTGATCGCCACGCTGCTGGTCGACCTGCTGCACCGGGAGCTGCCGGACGCGAAGCTGCGTAGCTTCGCGTTCCGCGCCATGCGCCCGTGCTTCGCGGACAACGCCTTGACCGTATGCGGCAGACCGCAGGGCAAGGGCGAAGTCGGCCTGTGGACCAAGGACCACGACGGCAAGCTCGGCATGCAGGCCACTGCCACGATAGATTGATGGGGCCAACAAGGGGCCAACAAGGGATCGACGATGGCAGCCATGAATCCGCAAGAGTCCTTCCAGGATATACGCGAAGCGGTGCGCGATCTGTGCGCGCAATTTCCGCCCGAGTACTTCCGCGAGATCGACGAGGCGCGCGGTTATCCCGAGGCCTTCGTCGATGCCTTGACGAAGGCCGGTTGGCTGGCCGCGCTGATCCCGCAGGAGTACGGGGGTTCCGGCCTGGGCCTGACCGAAGCCTCGGTCATCATGGAAGAGATCAACCGTTCGGGCGGCAATGCCGGTGTGTGCCACGGACAGATGTACAACATGGGCACGCTGCTGCGCCATGGTTCCGACGAACAGAAGCGCGCCTATCTGCCGCGGATCGCCAGCGGCGAGTTGCGCCTGCAGTCGATGGGGGTGACCGAGCCCACCACCGGCACCGACACCACCCGGATCAAGACCACCGCGGAACGCCGTGGCGATCGCTATGTCGTGAATGGGCAGAAAGTCTGGATATCGCGTGTGCAGCATTCCGACCTCATGATCCTGCTGGCGCGCACCACGCCGCTGGCCGACGTGGCGCGCAAGTCCGAAGGCATGTCCATTTTCCTGGTCGACCTGCGCGACGCGGTGGGCAAGGGGCTGACGGTGCGGCCCATCCGCAACATGGTCAACCACGAAACCAACGAGCTGTTCTTCGAGAACCTGGAGATTCCGGTCGAGAATCGCATCGGCGTGGAAGGCCAGGGATTCAGGTACATCCTGGACGGTTTGAACGCCGAGCGCACCCTGATCGCGGCGGAGTGCATAGGCGACGGCTACTGGTTCGTCGACAAGGTCAGCGCGTATGCCAGGGAACGCGTGGTGTTCGGCCGCCCGATCGGGCAGAACCAGGGCGTGCAGTTTCCGATCGCGCGCGCCTTCGTCAATGTGGAGGCCGCCAGCCTGATGCGTTTCGATGCCGCGCGGCGCTTCGATGCGCACGAACCCTGCGGGGCGCAGGCGAACATGGCCAAGCTGCTGGCCGCCGATGCTTCCTGGGAAGCGGCCAATGCCTGCCTGCAATTCCACGGCGGCTTCGGTTTCGCCAGCGAGTACGACGTCGAACGCAAGTTCCGCGAGACGCGGCTGTACCAGGTGGCGCCCATATCGACCAACCTGATCCTGTCGTACATCGCCGAGCACGTCCTGGGACTGCCCAGGTCTTTCTAGCATCGTGAAGGAGCCGATCATCAGACCGCTGGATGGCATCAAGGTAATCGCGTTGGAGCATGCGATCGCGGCGCCTTTCTGCACGCGGCAACTGGCCGACCAGGGCGCGCGCGTCATCAAGATCGAACGGCCTGGCGTGGGCGATTTCGCGCGCCGCTACGACGAGCGCGTGCACGGGCAGGCGTCCCATTTCGTCTGGACCAACCGCTCGAAGGAAAGCCTGACGCTGGACCTCAAGCAGGAGGAGGCGCGCCGCATCCTGCGCGCGCTGGTCGCCGATGCGGATGTGCTGGTGCAGAACCTCGCGCCCGGCGCGGCGGACCGCATGGGAATGAGCTACGACGCCTTGTCCGCAAGCCACCCGCGCCTGATCGTCTGCGACATCTCGGGCTATGGCGCGGACGGCCCTTACCGCGATCGCAAGGCCTACGACCTGCTGATACAGAGCGAATCGGGCTTCCTGTCCGTGACCGGCACCGCCGACGAACCGGCCAAGGCCGGTTGCTCCATCGCCGATATCGCGGCCGGCATGTATGCCTACAGCAATATCCTGAATGCGCTGCTGCTGCGCGGGCGCACCGGCAGGGGCTGCCGCATCGACGTGTCCATGCTGGAAAGCATGGTGGAGTGGATGGGATACCCTCTGTACTACGCGATGGACGGCCAGCCCGCGCCGCCGCGCGCCGGTGCGTCGCATGCGACCATCTATCCCTATGGGCCCTTCCCCACGGGCGATGGCAAGGCGGTCATGCTCGGGTTGCAGAATGAGCGTGAGTGGAAGGTCTTCTGCGCGGAAGTGCTGCGGCAGCCGGCGCTGGCGGACGATGCGCGCTTCGCCACGAATTCCGCGCGCTCGGCCGCCCGCGACGACTTGCGCGCGCTGATCGTCGAGGCCTTTGGCGCACTGACGGCGGAACAGGTCGTGCAGCGGTTGGACGGCGCCGGTATCGCGAATGCCAGGATGAACACCATGCACGATGTGTGGACGCATCCGCAACTGCGCGCGCGCGACCGCTGGCGCCAGGTGGATGCGCCCGGCGGTGCCATCGCCGCCCTGCTGCCGCCGGGGATGCCGGCGCGCATGGACGCCGTGCCCGCGCTGGGCCAGCACACGGACGCCATCCTGGACGAGCTGGGCTATGACGCCGCAGCCATCGCGCGACTGCGCGCCGCGAACGTCATCTGACGCGCCGGCGATCCAGCCGCGCGCCAGGCCGGGCACGCGGGGCGACCTGCTCGGTTACCATGCGGGTATCCATACTGTCCGGCCGCGCGGATATGCATTTCGATTTCGTCGACCTGCGCCTACTCGTACACCTTTCCGATACCCACAACCTGGCGCGCGCGGCCGAACGATCGCATCTGTCGGCGCCCGCGGCCAGCGCGCGCATCCGCAACCTGGAGCGCGACCTGGGATTTCCCCTGCTGTATCGCAGCAGCCAGGGCATGACGCCCACGCCGGCGGGAGAGTCCTTCGTGCACCATGCCCGCCTGGTGCTGGAGCGTGTCCAGCATCTGGCCGGCGACATGCAGGAATACGGCGAGGGCATCAAGGGCCACGTGCGCATCTGGGCCAACACCACCGCCATCAGCGAATTCCTGCCCGACGGGCTGAGCACGTTCCTGCGCGACCATCCCGACGTCAATGTGGACCTGCGGGAGGTGCTGAGCGCCGAGATCGTCAAGGGCGTGGCGGACGGCGCGACCGATATCGGCATCGTCGCGGGCAACGTGCATGCCGGCGCGCTGGAGATGCTGCCCTATCGCGACGACCGCCTGGTGCTGGCGACCTCCATGCAGCATCCGATGGCGCGGCTGGCTTCGGTGGATTTTGCGCAGACCCTGCACGACGACTACGTCAGCCTGACCACGTCCAGCGCGATCCACATGTTCATCGACAACGCAGCACAGGCGCTGGGTAGCCGCATCAAGCTGCGCATCCAGGTGGGGAACTTCGAAGCGGTGTGCCGGATGATAGAGGCCGGGGTCGGCATCGGCGTGGTGCCGGAATCCGTGGCGCGGCGCCATGCGCGCGCCATGAGTCTCGCCATCATTCCCTTGAACGATCCCTGGGCCGAGCGCAAGCTGAAGATCTGCGTGCGCGCGCTCGGCGATCTGCCGCCGTTCGCGCGCGCCCTGGTGGAAAGGCTGATGGCGGACGCGCCGGCGTCGGCCGCTGATCCTACTGCTTCCATTCCGCGTCCTTGAACCAGCGCCGCAGGTGTTCGACGAACAGCCTGACCTTGTAAGGCAGGTGCCGCTTGCTCTGCACGATGGCGTAGATGTCCAGGCCTTCCGGCCGGTATTCCGGCATGACGACCTGCAGCGTGCCGGCTCTCAGCGCGCTCTCCACCATGTAGCGCGGGTGCATGGAAATGCCGTGGCCCAGCTTGGCCATATGCATGATGGATTCGCCCAGGTTGGAATTGAAGGTGCCAGACACGTGCGCCACCTGAGTGTTGTTGCCGGCATCGGTGAAGGTCCACATATTCGTCGGCGCCTTCAGGCTGTGCACCAGGCAGTTGTGCTGCTCCAGGTCCTTGGGCGTGGCGGGCGTGCCGTTCGCCTGCAGGTAGGCGCGCGTGGCGACGATGACCTGCGGCACCACGGTAATCAGGTACGCGATCTGGTTGGTGTCCTTGAGCCGTGGGGCGATGCGCACGGACAGGTCCATGTTCTCCGCGATCAGGTCGCTGCGGCCGTCATCCAGCAGCAGCGATAGCTTGATGGCGGGATAGCGGCGCAGGAACTCGTCGATCGCGGGCGCCAGGTGTACCGCGCCGAAAGACGGCGGCGTGCCCAACCGGATGCGGCCGGTCGGGGTACGTACGGGACCCTGCACCAGTTCCTTCAGGTTGCGCGTCGCCAGCGCCAGCGTATCGGCGTTTTCCAGCAGCAGCCGGCCGCTTTCGGTAAGGCTGACGTGCTTGGTGTTGCGGTTGAACAGCTGCACGCCGAAATAGCTTTCCAGCCAGGCGATCTTCTTGGTGACCGACGAACGGCTGGATGCCCTGCTTTCGGCCGCCTTCGAAAAGCTGAGGCTCCTGCCGACCTCCTGGAAGACCTCCATGCATTCGATCAGGTCCATCGACTGTTTCCAATATGGAAAAAATGATTTCGTTCGCCGGCTCTTATGCGCCAGCCGGGCGCTCACTAAACTGATCCATCCCGAATCGAGAGCCGCTTTCCACCGGCCCGCATCGCATGATCCCCGTCGACTTCGACTACCACCTGTTCGGCACGCACGTACGCTTCGGCGAGGGCGCCGCGCATGCCTTGGGAGACGAGCTGCGCGCGCGTGGATTGAAGCGCCCGGCGGTCCTGACGCAGGATCGGATCGCCAGCGCACCGCCCTACGTCGCCCTGCTGCGCTCGCTGGACGGCATGGCCGTGCTGCAGCGCGCCGGCATCCCGGCACATTCCAGTGTCAGTTTAATAGAAACAATGGCGCCGGAAATCGCGGCTTTCGGCGCCGATTGCCTGGTTGCCGTTGGCGGCGGCAGCGTGGCCGACACGGCGAAGGCCTTGGCCTTGCTGCTGGCGGAAGGCGGACGCCTGGCGGATCATGTGACGGTGTTCCAGCCGCCGTCGACCGTGTACATACCGCGCCGCATCGAAGCCAAGCTGCCCATCATCGCGGTCCCCACCACCGCGTCCGGCGCGGAGACCACGTCTTCCTTCGGCGTGCGGGACGGTGGCCATGACAAGCTGATGTTCTGGAACCGCCAGGTATCGGCCGCGGCGATCCTGATCGATCCTCTGCTGAGCCAGGACGTGCCGCTGGCCACCATGCGCTACACGGCGATGAATGGCGTCGCGCATTGCCTGGAAAGCCTGTATTCGAAAGGCCGGTCCGTCGTGTCCGACGGCATGGCGATGCAGGGTGTGGCGCTGTTCGCCCAGGCCTTGGGCTCGCCCCTGCCTGAAGAGACGGTACAGCGCCGCCTGATCCTGGCCGCTGCCCACGTCTCCGGCATGGCGTTGGCGATGGCGCGCAGCTGCCTGCATCACGCCATCTGCCACGTGGTGGGCGCGCGCCTCAATCTGCCGCACGGCCTGGTCAATACCGTCATCCTGCCGCATGCCCTGCGTTTCAACGAAACCGTGGCCGGGCCATTGCTGGCGCCCGCGCTGGACTGCGTCAATCGTAGCGGCGCGCGGTCCGCGCGCCGCTACGACAGCCTGTCGGATTGGCTGGCGCGGACGGCCGACGACCTGGACTTGCCACGCCGCCTGCGCGACCTGGGTGTCCCGGCGGACGTGCTGCCGGATATTGCCGGGCATGTGATGACGGAGCGAGGCCTGGCGCTCAATCCCCGGCCTGTTGCTGTCGCGAGCGACGTGCTCGCGATCTTGCGGCAGGCCTTCTAGATACAGCAGGAGACAACATGGAAATCGTCGAAAGCGGCGCCACGCTGGGCGCGCGCATCGAAGGCATGGACCTGGCCCGGCCGCTGTCGCCGGAGGCCTATCGCGCGATAGAGCAGGCACTGGGCCGCTACGGCGTCGTGTGCTTTCCGCGCCAGCAGCTGGACGCCGTATCGCTGAAGCGCTTCGCGCGGAACTTCGGCACGCTGGAAGTGAACGTGGCCAATCTTTACCACGAGCCGGATATCCCCGAGGTCATGATCCTGTCGAACATCGTCGAGGACGGCAAGCCGATAGGCCTGAGCGACGCCGGGCAGGACTGGCACACGGATATGTCGTACAGCCGCACCATCGCGTTCAGCAATGTGCTGTATGGCATACGCATTCCGGTGCGCGACGGCCGATCGCTGGGCAATACCGAGTTCTGCAATATGCACGCGGCCTACGATGGCCTGCCGCAGGCCTTGAAGGACGAGCTGGACGGCATGACCGTCACCCACGACTTCAACAAGTTCTGGGAGATGATGCGGCGCGAAAAAGGCAGCACGCGGCCGCCCTTGACGGAGGAGCAGCGCCGCCGCAAACCGCCGGTTTCCCATCCGGTGTTCCTGACGCATCCCATCACCGGCCGCAAGGTGCTGTATGCGAATCCCGGCTATTCGATGCGCATCAACGAAATGACCGAGGCGCGCAGCGCCGAAGTTCTGGCCTTCCTGTTCCAACACCAGCTGCAGGACAAGTACCGCTATCGCCACAACTGGACCGAAGGCGATGTGTTGATGTGGGACAACATGGGCACCATCCATAACGCGGTGGCCGACTACCGGCCCGATGAGCCGCGCCTGATCAAGCGCTGCCAGGTCATGGCGGACAAGTATTTTCCGGAGGCGTTCGCAGGACGGACATGATCGCGCGCTCGGGACGACGAGCGGCGCCACATAAGCGGCCCACGCCGCCTACAACGAGGAGACAGACATGAAGGTACGAGACATGGCCGGCCGGGCACCGGCAGGAGACGCCGTGGCGAAGATGGCCATCGCGGCCGTCTTCGGCATCGCCGCGATGGCCGCGACGAGCGCCGCCGCGCGCGCCGATGACTATCCGTCGCGGCCGATACGCATGGTGGTGGGCTACGCCGCCGGCGGCCCCACCGACGTCATCGCGCGCGTCATGGCCAAGGAGATGACGGAAAGCCTGGGCGCTTCCGTCGTGGTCGAGAACAAGCCGGGCGCCAGCGCGTCGATCGCCGCCACCGATGTGATGCGCGCGCCGCCCGACGGCTACAAGCTGCTGGTCACGTCGCTGACGCTGAACGTGAATCCGCTGCTGTATCCCAAGCGCTATGACTACGATCCGGTGAAGGCGTTCGAACCGGTCACCAACTTCGCCAACAACCCGATGTTGCTGGTCACCCATTACAACTCGCCGTACAAGGACCTGCCCAGCTTGATCGCGGACGCCAAGGCGCATCCCGGCAAGCTGACGTTCGGTTCGTCGGGCGTGGGCGGTTCGGCCCACCTGGCCGCCGAAATGCTGGCGACCGAAGCCGGGATCAAGATGGTCCACGTGCCCTTCAAGGGCAACGGCCCGGCCCTGCAGGAGATGGTGGCGGGGCGCATCAGCTTCATGTTCTACCCCAGCGTGGGCATCGCCAACTATGTCGCCGCCAAGCAGTTGCGCGTGCTGGCCGTGGGCACGGACAAGCCGGAGAAAGACTTTCCCGGCGTCCCCACCATGGACAGCCTGGGCTACAAGGGCTTTGAGCAGGGCGCGCCCTGGGTGGGCATGCTGGCGCCGGCCGGCACGCCCAAGGCCATCGTCGACAAGCTGAACAAGGCGGCCGTGGACGCGCTGGCCAAGCCCGCCGTGCGCGAACAGCTGGCGCAACTGGGCGCCGTGGTGGTCGCAGACAGCCCGGCGCACTTCCGCCAGTTCCTGATCGAGGACAAGGCGCGCTGGGCGGACGTCATCAGGAAGGGCAACGTGACCGCCGACGATTCGGGAAATTGACCATGCGGCCCGGATCCCCTCGCCCCGAGGATGGCGCACCGTGAGCGGCATCGCGCTGGACGATTGCTACTCCGTCGACCGGCTGCGGGCGGCCGCGCGCGCGCGCCTGCCCGCGCCCGTGTTCGACTTCTTCGAAGGCGGCGCGGAAGACGAGGTCACCTTGCGCGACAACGTGGACGCGTTCCGCCGCGTCCGCCTGTTGCCGCGGGTGCTGCGCGATGTGTCGCGGGTCGACCCGAGCGCGATGCTGCTGGGCCGGCGCGCGCAGCTGCCGCTGGCCATCGGGCCCACCGGCGCGGTCGGTTTCGGCTGGCGCGGCGGCGACGTGGCGCTGGCGCGTGCCGCAGCCCGGCTGGAGCTGCCCTACGCGCTATCGACGTCGGCGACGGCGTCCATCGAGGAAATCGCCGAACAGGCGCCGGGCCGGCTCTGGTTCCAGGCTTATATCCTGCAGGACAAGGCCAGGCTGGACGCGTTGATCGGCCGCGCGCTGGCGGCCGGCTATGAAGGCCTGGTCATCACTGTAGACCTGCCCGTGGGCGGCAAGCGCGAGCGCGACCTGGCGCATGGGCTGGGCTTTCCGATGAAGATCACGCCGCGCAATTTCTGGCAGTTCGCGCGTCGTCCTGCGTGGTCGCTGGACATGCTGGTACGCCGGCCGCCCGTCATGCCCAGTCTGGCCGGCATGAAGAAAGTCGAAAGCAACCGCAAGGCCATGCAGTCCGTGGCGGGCCGCAATTACGATCCCGCCTTCGACCTGGCCGCGCTGGCGCGCATCCGCAACCGCTGGCCGCGCATGCTCATCGTCAAGGGCGTGGTGCATCCCGCCGACGTCGACGCCATCGTCGCATTGGGCGCGGACGCCCTGGTGGTGTCCAACCATGGCGGACGCCAGCTCGATACCGGTATCGCCACGCTGGACGCCCTGCCCGCCGTCGTGGCGGCGGCGCGGGGCCGGGTGCCGGTGCTGCTGGATGGCGGCGTGCGGCGCGGCAGCGACGTCTACAAGGCGCTGGCGCTGGGCGCGGCGGGCGTGCTGACGGGGCGCGCGACGCTGTATGGCGTGCTGGCCGGCGGCCAGGCGGGCGTGCAGCGCGCGCTGCACATCCTGGCCGACGAACTGGCGCGCACCATGCAGCTGTGCGGCACGCCGACGTTGGCGGGTATTTCGCGCGATGTCCTGCGCATGCCGGACGCCCTGACCATGCCCTGGGCCGCGTCCGCCCTGGCATGTGCCGAAGCACCGCGGCAGCCGCCGGATGCCGCGCACCGTTACGCCAAGGAGCTGGAATGAACGACACGATCAGCCTGTGCCGCAATCAGGTCATGGGCTTCTTTCGCGACCTGGACGACAATGCCTACGACAGCCTGGTCGGCCGCATGACGCCGGATGGCATATGGCATCGCCAGGGCAAGATCCTGAACGGCCGTGCGGACGTATTGCGGGCACTGTCGGCGCGATCGCCGACCATGCGCATCCATCACCTGATCAGCAACCTGTACGCCGACCAGGCGGACGAGCGGCGCTGCGTCATGCGCGGCTATATGCTGGTGGTGCGCCATGATTCCGGCCGCCCGCTGCAAGGCCCCGCGCCGCTGTCCGGGATCGAGAACATCCGTACGACGCATATCGAGCTGGTGCGCCTGGACGACGCCTGGCTGATCGCCCGCATGCGCAACGACGAACCGAGCTTCGCGATGCAGGCCCAGGCCAGCGAGGCCCAGACCATCACGAGGAACACGCAATGAAGTGGATACGCTATACGCAGGCGGGCCGCACCGGCTACGGCATCCTGGAAGGCGAGCGCATCGCCGCCGTGCGCGGCGATCCCTTCCAGGGATATGAGAAAACCGGCGAAACCGTCCGCCTGGACGACGTGCGCCTGGAAGTACCGGTAGTGCCTCCCACCTTCTACTGCGTGGGCCTGAACTACGTCACGCACATCGGCACCGAAGGCCTGAAGATTCCCACGCAGCCGGACGTGGGCTACCGCGCCAACAACGCGCTGCTGGCGCATGGGCAGGACGTCGTCATGCCCGCCGACGCCACCAAGGTTCATTATGAAGGCGAGCTGGTGGTGGTGATCGGCAAGAAGACGCGCAACGTCAGCGAGGCGGAAGCACGCCGCTGCGTGCTCGGCTACACCATCGGCAACGACGTCAGCGAACGGGTGTGGCAGGGTTCGGACCGCACATTCTGGCGCGCCAAGAACAGCGATACCTTCAAGCCCATGGGGCCTTGGATAGAAACCCAGGCCGATGTGGACGCGATGGAAACCGTGGTGCGGCTGAACGGCGAGGAACGCACGCGGTTTCGCACCGACGATATGCTGTTCGGCATCGACCGGTTCATCAGCACGATGAGCCGTTACCTGACCTTGTACCCCGGCGACATCCTGTGGATGGGGACCGACGGACATTCGCCGGACCTGCGCGACGGCGACGTGGTCGATATCTCCATCACCGGACTGGGCACGTTGACGAATCGCTTCGTACGGGCAAAATAGAAAGCCCCTTCATCCGGAGACCGCCATGCGCGCTGCCCTCTATTCCAGGAACGGACCCGCGCGGGACGTCCTGCAGGTGACCGACCTTCCGACGCCGGAACCCGGCCCGGGGGAAGTGCGAGTGAAGCTCGCCGTCTCCGGCGTGAATCCTTCGGACGTGAAATCCCGCGCCGGCAGCCGTCCGGTGACGCAAGGCTATGTGGTGCCGCACAGCGATGGCGCCGGCGTGATCGACCGCGTGGGCGGCGGCGTGGCGCAGGGCCGGGTGGGCGAACGCGTGTGGATATGGAACGGCCAGTGGCAACGTCCCATGGGCACGGCCGCCGAGTACATCGTCCTGCCTGCGGCCCAGGCGGTGCCCCTGCCCGGGGACGTGAGCTTCGAGGCCGGCGCATGCATGGGCATTCCCGGGCTGACCGCGATGCATGGCGTGATGCTGCTGGGCGACCTGGCGGGCAAGACCGTGCTGGTGACGGGCGGCGCGTCGGGCGTGGGCTACTACGCGGCGCAGATGGCGCGCCTGCGCGGCGCCCGGGTCATCACCACGGTCGGATCCGTGGAAAAGGCGGGCGTGCTGGAAAAGGCCGGCATCGCGGACAACATCCTGTACAAGCAGGAATCCGTGCCGGACCGACTGCTGGAGATGACCGGCGGCCGGGGCGTGGACGCCATCATCGATATGGATTTCTCCACCACCGCGGCCCTGGTGCCGGCGGGCGCGGTGGCGCCGCATGGCGTGATCGCGGTGTACGGGTCGAATCAGCGCGGCGATATCCCCTTGAACTTCGGTGCGTGGCTGCCGCGTTCGCTGGGCCTGCACTTCTACCTGGTCTACGACCTGCTGCCCGAACAGCGGCGGCAGACCGTCGATGCGCTGGATGCGCTCCTGCGCGGGAACGCGCTATCGCATCTGGTGGCGCCTGCGTATGCGCTGGATGACATCGCCGACGCGCACGAAGCGGTGGAGTCGGGACGCATCGTCGGCAACGTGGTGGTGGCCCTGCCGGCGTAGCACCGGTTCAATCGTCGTCCGGCCACATCAGCTTGCCGGCCAGTCCGGAAAACGTCGTGGCGGAGAACTTGGCCATCAGGCGAGACCGGTACATCTCGACCGTGCGAGGGCTCAGGTTGAGTTGCCGCGCGACCATTTTGCTGGTCTGGCCCTCGGCGATCAGCAGCGCGATTTCGCGCTCGCGGTCGCTGAGATCGGGCGTCACGGGATGCCGCGTGCTCAAGTCCTCGAAGGTCCAGATGCACAGCGCCAGCGGTTCGGCCGGCGTCAACGACCGGCCGATCAGCCGGCACCAGAACAGGTCGCCGTCCAGGCGTTTCATGATGCGTTCGCAGGCGTAGACGCCGTGGGCGTTCATCGCCGTCCTGGCGCCGTCGGTGGCGCGCACCGCGTCGCGCCGGGCCGGATACAGCGCGTCGAAGCTGGTTTCGTTCAGCGTGCCCGGGGGATATCGGAAGATTGCTTCCAGGCGCGCGTTCGCCTGTTGGATGATGCGCCAGCGCGCCACGCACAAGCCGGCGGGGGCCAGCATGAAGGCCTGTCGATAATCGAGCTGCGGCTGCACATCCATGCGGCCTCCCGGAATCGCGCCGGCGCGGCGCGTAAGCCGAAATCTACGCCACTAGTCGCCGGTCGTGATATGCGCCTTCTGTATGATTTCTCGCGCCGTTTCGATCTCGCGGCCCAGGAATTTGGCGTAGTCGTCCGCCGTTCCGCCGACGGGTTCGAAGCCCAGGTCGACGATGTGGCGGGCGACGTCGGGCGTCTTCAGGCGGGCACCGAAGCCGGCGGCCAGCTTGCGGATCACCGCGTCGGGCACACCCTTGGGCGCGATCACGCCATAGGAGATCACGCCGGCCACTTCGGGTACGCCCGCTTCCGCGAATGTCGGAACATCGGGCAGCGAGGCGAGTCGGTGCGCGCCGGTCACCGCCAGGGCGCGGAGCCGGCCGGATTGGATATGCGGCAGCACGGTGGAGGGCGCGGAGAAATTGACCTGGGTTTCGCCGGCCACCACCGCCATGACCGAAGGCGCGCCGCCGCGGTAAGGCACGTGGACCAGGCCCGCGCCCGTCACCATGTTGAACTGTTCGCCCGCCAGGTGCAGCGCCGTGCCGTTGCCGGCGGAGCTGAAATTGAAGCGCCCGGGATGGGCCTTGGCCATCGCGACCAACTCGGCGACGCTGCGAGCCGGCACGTCCTTGTTCACCGACAGCACGATGGGGGACGTGGCCGCCAGGATCACCGCGCGAAAATCCTTGCGCGTGTCATACGGCAGCTTGCTGCCCAGCAAGGTCGCGTTGATGGGAAACGCGCTGTCCACCACGCCCAGGGTATAGCCGTTCGGCTGCGCCGTGGCGACGACGTTGGTGCCGGCGACCGATGCGCCGCCGGCGCGGTTTTCAACGATGATGCGATCGCCCAGGCCGCCGCCCGGGGTGCTGGCCAGCAGGCGGGCGATGACATCGGAAGCGCCGCCCGGCGCATAGGGGACGACGATGCGTATCGGCTGGGCCGGGAAATCGTCGGCGGCATGCGCGGGCGCGCCGGCCGCGGCGGATAGCGCCAGGGCGGCGCCGAGCAGAGCGGTACGCGGAATCATCGCGGGTCTCCTGGTGGGTGTCGGGCTATTCCGTCGCGGCGTACGCGCGCAGGACGTCGGGGTCCGGTTCGAAGCCCAGGCCGGGCACGTCCGGCACCTGGACCATGCCGTCGCACGGCAGCGTGACGCCGCCGGACAATTCGACGGGCATGTCGCAATAGAAGCGTTCGAGTATCGGCGGCGTCTTCAAGGTGGCCAGCACATGCATCGTCGCCAGCAGGCCGGGCCCGAAGTACGCGCTGTGCGGCATCAGGCGGATGTCGCGCGCGCCGGCGTCGCGCGCGATTTCCAGCAGCGCCGTGATGCCGCCGGTCTTGATGGCGCTGGGCTGCGCGTAGGCGATGCCCGTACTGTCCAGCACACGCCGGAACTCGACGGGATTGCCGACGTTCTCTCCCATCGCCAGCGGGATGTCGATGCGGCGCGACAGCTCCGCCATGGCGCTGTAGTCGTCGACCGGGAACAGCGGCTCTTCCAGCCACATGGGATCGAAGGCGGCGACGTCGTGCGCGAACCGTTCGGCCGCCGGCAGGTCGAACGGGCAGTTCAGGTCCACCATGAGACCGATGTCCGCGCCGATCGCGGCGCGCGATTCGCGTACGGATGGGACGTCGCGTTCGTGCAGTTTCACGTACCGGTAGCCTTGATCCACGGCGCGCGCGGCATGGCGCGAGGCCAGCTTCGGATCGCGGTAAGGCAGCAGGCTGGCGTAGACGGGCATCCGCGCGTTGCGCAGGGGGCCGATCAGCGCGTGCACCGGGCGCTGGACGGCCTTGGCGGCGATGTCCCACAGGGCGATGTCGATCGCCGATATCGCATATTGCAGCGGGCCCGCGCGGCCGAAGTGGTAGAGGGTGCGATCGAGCTTGTCGATGACGTCCTCGCGCCGCAGCGCGTCCTCGCCGACGCACAGCGGCGCGACCAGGCGATCGATCAGCAGGCGGGTGACGGGCCAGATACGTACGCCGAACGCGTCGCCCCAGCCGACGATGCCGTCTTCCGTGGTGACCTTGACCAGCAGGCTTTCCATGTTGGTCCGCGGTCTGCCTCCCAGGGGCAAGGGCGGCGCCCCGCTGTCGTAGGGGATGGCGATCGGCAACGTTTCTATGGATGCTATTTTCATGGTCTTGCCTTCAGGCCGTGACGACTGCGTGGTGTCCCAGGTAGTTTTCCAACGCGTCGGGGTTGGCGTCGATGCCGATGCCGGGCGCGTCGTCGAGCACGATGCGGCCTTGCGCCGGCGCGGGAAAGCCGGGCGCGCCCAGGGTGCGCAAGGGGTTCGGATTGGCGTCGAGTTCCAGCACGCCGTCGCCGCCGGCGGCGCACAGCACGTGGGCGGCCAGCGCGGCGCCGATATGCGAGCCGAAGGCATGCGGGCAATAGCGCTTGCCGCGCGCCAGCGTCTCGCGCGCCAGCGGCAAGACCTGGCTGACGCCGCCCCATTTGCCCAGGTCGGGCTGGACCACGTCCAGCCACTCGAAGGCGGCGCGGAAGGCATCCACGCCCAGCAGGTTTTCGCCACCCGCCAAGGGATGGCTGGCGGCGCGCAGGGTTCGCCATTCCTGCGCCGGCCGCTCGGGACCGATGGGTTCTTCTACCCATTGCAGCGGCAAGCCGCGGATGCGTTCCAGCGCCCGGCTGGCGCTGTCGACGTTCCAGCCGCAGTTGGCGTCGATCATGGCGCTTTCATCGCCGTCCAGGCCCTGCACCGTGCGGCGCAGGTCGTCCAGCGCGCCCTCGTCCTGGAAGCCGGCCTTGAACTTGAACGCGCGAAAGCCGCGCTCACGCAGATCGTCCAGCGCCTGCCGCGACAATGACGGCGACACGCCGCTGGCGTACACCGGCAGGGCGCGCGGCTGTCCGCCCAGCAAGCGGTACAGCGGCATGCCGCGCACGCGCGCCGCCAGGTCCCACAGCGCGCAGTCCAGGCCCGCCAGCACGTGGGCGATGGGGCCGGGCTCGCCGGCAAGGCGCAGCATGGGAATCATCGCGGCGTGGAGCGCTTCCTGCAGCGCGGGGATGTCGGCGATCTTCCTGCCGATCACGCGGGGCGCCACCAGTTTTTCCAGGATGGCGGCGCGGTGGTAGGCGCCGAAGGGCGGATGGCCGCTCCATATCTCGCCCCAGCCGTGGTGCCCGGATGCATCCCGCACCCTGAGCAGCGCCGAGGTGCGTTGCGTCGACGTTCCGAAGGAGGACTTCACGGCGGGCGGTGCGTCGTCCTGGAAGACGTAGACCTCGATGCGGTCGACCTGGAGAGAGTCGCCGTCTGGCACGGCGGCGGGCAGGGCCGCGGACATAGGGTGGGAATGCGGGTCGGGAGACATCTGTGATCCTGCGGTGCGATGTGATGCGATGCGGTGCTATGTGGCGCCATGCAGTGCGTTGCCGTGCCAACGGGGTGCCATGCGGGGTGCTATGCGGGGCGTGGGGAAGGTCGCCGCGGGCTCACCGGTTGGTGAGCCCCGGTGAGCGCGCCACCACATCGGCCCACAGTCGCGACTGGGCCTGCCATTCCTTCTGGAAGTCGGCGCTGGAACCGCCGCCCGGCTCCAGGCCGCCGCCACGCAGCGCGGCCTGGATGTCGGGCACGGCCAGCGCGCGGTTCATCGCGGCATTCAGGCGGTCGACGCGATCGGCCGGTACGCCGACGCGGGCGAACATGCCGGCCCAGGACGATATTTCCATGCCTGGCACGCCGGCTTGCGCCATGGTCGGCACGTCGGGAAAGGCGGCCGAGCGCGCGCGGCCGGTGGTGGCCAGGCGCTTGACGCGCCCGGAACTGACGAAGGGTTCGGTGACCGCCTGCGTTTCGATCAACATGTCGGCGTTGCCGGACGCCACCCCCAGCGCCGCCGCCGGACTGCCGTTGAACGGCACCTGGTAGATGTCCGCCCCGGTCTGCTGCTTCAGGACTTCGGTGGCGAGCTGCGCGGCGCTGCCCGGGCCGCTGTTGGCCGCGACCAGCGCACCGGGTTTCTGGCGTGCGCGGGCGATCAGGGCCGCCATGGAATCGATGCCGCTATCGCTGCGCACGACCAGGAAGAAGTCGGTCGAGTACATCTTGCCGACGGCCTTCAGGTCCTTCAGGACGTCGACGGCCTGGCGCGGATAGACGTGGGGATTGATGGCCATGGTGCTGCCGGCGGCCACCAGCACGGTGTAGCCGTCGGCGGGGTTCTTCAGCACCTCCTGCGCCGCGATCTGGCCATTGGCGCCCGGGCGGTTCTCGATCACGACCGGCTGGCCCAGGGCCTGCGCCATCGATTGGGCGATCGCGCGAGCACCGGTGTCCGGCGTGGAACCGGCGGGCGAGGCGATCACCAGCGTGATGGGGCGTGTGGGGAAGTCCTGTCCCGCGGCGTGGACGCTTGCCACGCACGCCGTCAGACAGGCCACGACGAAAAGCAGTCGGCGCATGGTTGTCTCCAGTGCCGGGACGTCGCGTGCCTGGGGATCGGCGCGTCGCGTTCCGGTCGACTATCGGTCGATCGTAGGCCGATCGGGCATGGATGGTCTAATACCAAAATGATCCTGCGCGATACGTGCGGCGTTTCACCCCAACGGCGCGCGGGACGGCATGCATTGCAACCTTGGAAGGGTGATCGGAACGCCATGTCGACGCGCGCATCCAGCCTGGACCTGAGGATGGTCCAGCAATTCCTGGCGGTGGCCGAGACGCTGAGCTTTCGCAAGGCGGCGGAACAGATGCATATGGCGCAGCCGCCCTTGAGCCAGGCCATCATGCGCCTGGAGTCCCTGGTCCAGGCCAGGCTGTTCGAGCGGTCGCCGCGCGGCGTACGCCTGACGCCCGCCGGCGAGGTCTTCAAGCTGGAGGCCGCGCGGCTGCTGAACCAGGCCGACCGCGCGCTGGAGCGGACGCGGCGCGCGGGACGCGGCGAACTGGGCACGGTGCACGTGGGCTTCATCGGGCCGGCGATGATCGCGCTGCTGCCCAAGGTGATCCGGGCGTTCCGCGAACGCTACGCGGGGGTCGAGCTGGCGCTGCACGAAGGGAGCTCGATGCAGGTGGCGGGGATGATCCATTCGGATACCGTGGACATCGGATTCCTGGTGACGCCGGCGGAGCTGGAGCCGGACGTGATGACCGAGGTCATCGCCGTGGATACGCTGATGGCGATGCTGCCGGCCGGCCATCGCCTGGGCGGCGCGGCGAGCATCAGGCTGGAGGACCTGGCCGACGATGCCTTCGTGATGTTCTCCGCGCAGGGCGTGCCGACCTTGTCGTCGCGCATTGCCGTCCTGTGCCGGCAGTCCGGGTTCGAGCCGCGCATCGTGCAGGAGGCCGTGCAGATATCGACGGTGCTGGGCCTGGTGGCCGGCGGCCTGGGCGTGGCGATCCTGCCCGGGTCGATAGGGGGCTTGGCCGCCACCGGCGCGGTGGTCTGCAAACCCCTGGTCGCGGATGCGGCGTCGCTGCGCGTGCAGATATGCGCCGCCTATCGCGCGGAGCGGCTGAGCGAAGCCGCGCGGACGTTCCTGGTGACGGCGCGCGCCTGCGCGGGCAGTGCCTGATCGGATCAGTGCGCCGCGCTTGCGGGCACCAGCACCAGCCGGCCCTGCGCCGTGCGTGCTTCCAGCTGGCGCAGCGCGTCCTGTACCTGCGCCAGCGGCATCACCGTCGCGCGCGGCGCGGCCAGTTGGCCCGCCTCGTACAGGCGGAAGATCTCCTGGATGCAATGGCGCATTTCGTCGGGCGCCTTCTTGCGGTAGTCGCTGACCTGCACGCCGCTGACTTCCATATTCTTCAGCATGACGTAGTTGACCTTCAGCGTCGGGATGCGGCCCGCGGCGAAGCCGATGACGACATAGCGGCCGCGCCATGCCACCGCGCGGATGGCGGCGTCGAAGATATCGCCGCCCAGCGGGTCCAGCACGATGTCCGCGCCCGCGCCGCCGGTCGCGGCGTGGACCTGGGCGCGCAGGCCGTCGCGCAGGTCGGCAACCGAAAGGTCGATCACGGCGTCGGCGCCCGCGCGCAGCACGGTATCGGCCTTGGCGGGGCTGCTGACGGCGGCCAGCACGCGCAGTCCATAGGCCTTGGCCAACTGGATCGCGGCCATGCCCACGGCGCCCGTGGCGCCCAGTATCAGCGCGGTGTCGCCCGGCTTGGCGCGGCCGCGCTCGCACAGGGCGAACCAGGCCGTATCGAAGCCCAGCGACATCGCCGCGGCGTCGATGAAGGACAAGCCATCGGGCAGACGGAAGCAGCCGGTCGCCGCGACGGCGATCTTTTCGGCATAGCCACCATGTTCGGCCAGCGTCAGCACACGATCGCCGGGCCGCAGTCCCGTCACGCCGGCGCCGATGGCGCTGACGATGCCGGTGGGCAGCTTGCCCGGCGAAAACGGCCTGGGAGGCAGGAACTGGTATTTGCCGGCGACGACCAGCGTATCGACGAAGTTCGCCGCGATGGCCTGGATATCGACGACGACCTGGCCGGCCTGCGGAACGGGATCGTCGACGGTTTCCATGCGCAATTGGTCGATCGCGCCGAATTCCCTGAGGATAGCTGCCTGCATGGTGCGGGTCCTTTAAGATGCGGCGCGCGTTCAGGCGCCGCCGCGCGGGTCCAGGGTGCTGAAGGTGCCGCGCCCCACCGCGCAAGGCGCGGCGCCGGGCGCGTGCGCGACTTCGACGTCGGCACGGGCGATGGCGCGCCCGAGCCGCAGGACTTTGGCGGTGGCGTACAGGTCGGCGCCGGGGGCCGGCTTCAGGTAGTCGATGCGCAGGTCCACCGTGGGCGCCATGCGGCCGATCCGCACGGCGATGGCGGCGTGCGCGGCCATGTCGATCAGCGCCGCGATCACGCCGCCATGGATGTTGTCCGATCCCGCCGCGCGGCGCAGCGCGGGACTGTACGGCAGGCGGATCACCACCACGCCCGTTTCGGCGTCCGCCGACACGGCTTCCGGATTGAGCAGCGCGTGGAAGGGCGGGTGCGCCAGTTCATGGCGCAGCCGCTCCAGGACAGTGTCGGCGGGCGCGTTCATGGCACTCTCCATCGCACTCACTTGGCGGGCGCCGCGCTGGCGCCTTCCTTCGCCTGCCAGCGAACGGGGCTGGGCGTCAGGCGGCCCGCCTTGACGTCTTCCACCAGGTCGCGCTTGAAGATCTTGCCGCTGGCGGTCAGCGGGATTTCGGGCAGCTCGATGTAGTACTCGGGCATGTCGTAGCGCGACAGGCCGGAAGCGTCCAGATGCGCGAGCATGGCCTCGCCCGTCAGGCTGGCGCCCGGCTTCAGCATGACCGCCAGGCAGACCTTTTCGCCCAGCCGCGTGTCGGGCACGGGCAGTACCGCGGCGCGCGCGACCGCGGCATGCTGCATGGCGAGGTTCTCGATGCGGGCGGGATAGATGTTGTGGCCGCCGCGGATGATCAGGTCCTTCTTGCGGCCGGTAATGACCAGGTAGCCATCCGCGTCCAGCCGCCCGACGTCGCCGGTCATGAACCAGCCGTGCGAGTTGAAGGCGCTTTCCGTGGCTTTCTGGTTATCGAAGTAGCCGAGCATCAGGCTGGCGCCGCGGCCGCCGATCTGGCCGGTCTCGCCGATCGGGACTTCCTGGTCGGGGTCGTCGGTGGACCAGATTTTGATTTCGTAGCTGGCGCAGGCGCGGCCGGAGGTTTCGATGATGCGGCGCGGGTCGTCGTTCGGCAGCGTGTAGTGATGGGAGCAGGCTTCCGTCATGCCGTAGCCGCTTTGCGGCATGACGCCGTAGCGCAGCAGTTCGGCGACGACGTCCTTGGGGGCCGAGGCGCCGGAAATGCGGAAGCCTTGCAGCGCGCCGACGCGCGACAGGCCGCGGGCCTTGAGTTCGGCCAGCAGGTCGACGGCATGGGTGGGCACGCCGAACAGGAAGGTCGCGCCGGTATCGAGCAGGCGATCGAGCACGCTGGCGCCGCGCGGCAGGTCGTGCACGACCAGTTCGCCGCCGGTGGCCAATGCGCTGATCAAGGCGCCCAGGCCCAGGTTGTGGCTGAGCGGGCTCATGGTGTAGATGACGGAGCGGGGGCCGAAGAACCAGTCCTTGGCGATCTCGCGGGCGTTGGCCAGCAGCGTGTTGTCGCTGTGCATGACGCCCTTGGGGGCGCCGGTCGTGCCGGACGTGAAGGCCAGATAGACCAGCCGGTTCGGTTCGGTGGACCAGGCGTCTGGCGACGTGGAATCGGGCGCGGCGGCGAACGGCATGGCGTCGGCCGGCCTGTCCTTGACCGGCGGCAGGCTGATCACATGGCGCAGGGTCGGCAGGCGCTCCAGCATGGCGAAGATGTCGTTGCGGCCGGCATCGGCGCCGTAGCCTGTTTCGCCGATGAAGGCGGCGGCGCTGACGCTTTCCATCAAGGCCAGGACATCGGCGGCCGTATGGTCGCGATGCAGCGACGGGCAGCAGGCGTAGGCGTTGCGCGAGCAGGCTAGCAGCGCGATCGCGGTTTCCACACGGCTGGACATCCAGACGCCGACGCGCTGGCCGGCGCGCACGCCGGCGGCCTGCAAGGTGGCTGCCAGGCGGTCCGCCGCGGCGATCAGTTCGGCATAGGTCAGACGCACGCCCTGGTCGCGCACCGCGCAGGCGTCGGGCGCGGACTGCGCGTGGCGCCTGGCCGCCATGTATATCGTTTCGTCCCGCCAGAAACCTGCTTCATGGAACGCCGCCATCCGCTCGGCGCTCAGCAGGGTCAGTACGGTGTTGATGGAAGGCTTGGTCAAGGATCGCTCCGTGCAACGCAGGCGCCGTGGGCGGTTTCGCATGCGCTACGTGAAAATCGGGAAAAGTTTCTTTTTTTGTACTGGCTGGGCGCGACAGGCGGCCGGCACGCGCCGGTCGCCTGCCGCGCCGGTCGTGTCAGCGTGAAGAGCCGCCGAACCATCCGCGGATCATGTTCCACAGGGACGACATGATCAGCGAGAAGCCGCTGATGGGTTTGGCGGGCTTGGCCGGCGGCCGCGGCGTGCGCGGGCCGGTCGCCGGCGCCAGGCCCGGCGGCATGCCGCCGGTGCCGCCTGCTGGCGGCGTTGCCGCCGCGGCTTGTGCGGCACCGGCCGCGCCGTTCAATTCACCCGCCTGGCGGCTTTGGGATATCTGCGCTTCCAGGTTCTTGGAGAACTGCGAAATGATCTGGTTGGCCACCGTCTGGATCATGCCCACGCCGCGGCCGTACTGCGCCACCGCGCCCGACAGCGTCAGGTCGGTATCGATGATCACCTTGGAGCCCTTGGCGCTGGGCTGCAGCCCGAAGCGGATGGTGGTGTTGGCATTGCCGCGACCCTTGGCGTCGGCGCCGCTGGCCTTGATACGAGCGGTATGCGCGGTGTTGTCGACTTCCTCGAACACCGCGTTGCACAGGAAGGACAGCGCCACGGGCCCCAGCTTGACGGCGACCTTGCCCTTGAAGGTCTTGTCGTCGACGATTTCCACCAGCTCGGCGCCCGGCATGCAGGGCACGATGCTTTCGATGTCCATCAGGATCGGCCATGCCTGATCGGGAGGCAGCGATACTTCGAAGTTGTTGCTGAATTGCATGGCGGTTGTCCTCCCCGGGGGCGCCGTGCGGCGCTGGTCAAATTTGAGGCAGTGTAGCAGGTCTATGCCAAATTAAGTACAAGTACCAAAAATAATACAAACGCGTCAGATCGGCTGGCGCTCGGACCGCAGCATGCGCGCCGCCTCGCGCGCCGCGATATGCCGGCGCACGTCCAGCGGCTTGATCGGCAGGCGCGTCACGAAGCCCGGCGCGCCCAGGGCGTCGTCCACGGCCGCGGCGATGGCGGCGCCGGCCGCGTTGGTGCCGCCCTCTCCCGCGCCCTTCAAGCCCATGGGATTGAGCGGGCTGGGCGCGTCTTCCGTGATCAGCACGTCGACCGGCGGCATTTCATGCGCGGTGACCATGACGTAATCCGCGAAGGTGGTCGACAGGGGCTGGCCGTCCGCGTCGTAGGTGAATTCCTCGAAGAGCGCACCGCCTATGCCTTGCGCCAAACCGCCGACGATCTGGCCTTCGATCAGCATGGGGTTGACCGCGCGGCCCACGTCGTAGGCCACCAGGTATTTTTCCAGGCGCACCTGGCCGGTGTCGGCGTCGATGCACACCTGCGCGGCATGCACGCCATAGGGATAGTTCATGTGGTCGCTGTAGAACCAGCCTTCGGCGGACAGGCCCGGCTCGTGGCCGTCGCTGGTGCGCGAGCCGGGATGCAGATAGCGCGCGACTTCGTCCAGGCCGATGCCGCGGCCCTGCGCGTCGTCGGCGCGGCGGATGCGGCCGTCCGCCATCGTCAGGTCGGCCGGCGTGGCGTCCAGCAACTTGGCGGCGACATCCAGGGCCTTGGCGCGTACCTTGCGCGCGGCGATCTGCGTCGCCGAGCCGGACATTACGGTGACCCGGGACGCGTGCGCGCCGTTGCCGAATTCGATCAGGTCGGTGCGCCCGTGGATCACGCGCACGCGGCGATAGTCCACGCCCAGTTCCTGCGCGCAGATCTGCGCCAGCGCGGTTTCCATGCCCTGGCCGACCGAACCCGCGCCGGTGACCAGCTCGATCGCGCCGCTGACGTCCACCGTCAGCCGCACCATGTCGGAAGGACCCAGGCCGGATTTCTCGACGAACATCGCCAGGCCCAGGCCCACGCATTGGCCGCTCGCGCGGCGGCGCGCCAGGTCTTCGCGCAGGCGGGGCCAATCCAGCCGCGCCAGCGTCTTGTCGATCAGGCCATCGTAGTCGCCGGAATCCAGCACCACGTCGGTACCCAGCGCGTCCAGCGGGCGCGCGTAAGGCATTTCGTCGGCCTTGATCAGGTTGCGGCGGCGCGCTTCGACCGGATCGATGCCGACGCGCTGCGCGATCGCGTCCATCAGGCGTTCGCGTACGAAGGTGGTTTCGTAGCGGCCCGGCGAGCGATAGGTGGCGGCGGGCGTTTTGTTGACCAGGCGATAGTGGCCCGCGACCTGATAGGCGGGCACGCGGTAGGGCCCCAGCAGCAGGCCGGCCGACATGTCGGCGACGCGCGCGCCGTGCGTGCGCGTATAGGCGCCCTGCGCGTGGAAGAAAGTATTGCGTATGCCGAGTATGCGGCCGTCCGCGTCGACGGCGGCTTCGACCTGATGGCGCTGCTCGCGCGAATGGTTGGTCGCCATCAGGTTTTCGCGGCGGTCTTCGATCCACTTCACGGCCCGGCGCAGGCGCAGCGCGGCCAGGCAGACCAGCACGTCTTCGGGATAGATTTCGCCGCGCACGCCGAAGCCGCCGCCGACGTGGCCTTCGTACAGATGGAAACTGCTGGGGCTGCGGCCCAGCATCTTGGCCATTTCATCGCGATTCCAGTGCGATTTCTTGGCGGCCCCGTACATTTCCAGGATGTCGCGGGCGGCGTCGTAGCGCGCCACGGCGCCGCGGCATTCCAGCGGCACGCCGGAATGGCGGCCCACCGAAAGATCCAGCGCGACGACCGCATGCGCGGCGGCGAAGGCGGCGGCGACGTCGCCATAGCCCTTGCGGATGACGGTGGGTTCCGTATTCAGGCCCGGCAGGAATTCGCCCGGTTCGTCATGCGCGGCCAGGATGGGCGGCAGCGGCTCGATCTGGACGTCCACCAGGTCCGCCGCGTCTTCCGCGACGTAAGGGCTGTCGGCGAAGACGACGGCGACGGGTTCGCCCACGTAGCGCACGCGCTGCTGCGCCAGGATGGGCTGGCAATAGGGCTCCAGGCCCGTGACCTTGGTGGCGCGAAAAGGAATCGGCGGGATATCCGCCACGTCGGCGCCCGTCCAGGCCGCGACCACGCCGCGCAGCGCCACGGCGGCCGTGGTATCGATGGCGACGATGCGGCCATGCGCGGTCTGCGCGCGCACCACCCGCATATGCAGCTGGCGTGGAAAGTTCACGTCGCCGGCGAAGCAGGCTTCGCCGCGCACCAGCGGGGGGTCTTCCAGGCGCGAGACCGAACGGCCGACGATGCGTTCGCCGGTCGCAGGCGCATCGACGCGGGGCTCATCGTATACGTGGGCGCTCATGGCTCAGTCTCCGGAAGACGCGGCGTGCGCCGCCATGGCGGCGCGGGCGGCCCGTACGGCGGCCAGGATGTTCTGGTAGCCGGTGCAGCGGCACAGGTTCGACGACAGTACGTCCAGCAGTTCGTCGTCGCTGATGTCGGGATTGCGCTCCAGCGCGCCCGTCGCCAGCATCAGGAAGCCCGGCGTGCAGAAACCGCATTGCAGCGCGTGATGATCCATGAAGGCCTGCTGCATGGGATGGAATTCCGGCTCTTGGGCCAGGCCTTCCACCGTGCGGATGCAGCTGCCTTGCGCCTGGACGGCGAACATCAGGCAGGACCGCACGGGCTCGCCGTCGACCAGCACGGTACAGGCGCCGCATACGCCGTGCTCGCAGCCGATGTGCGTGCCCGTCTGGCCGCAGTCGTCGCGTATGGCGTCCACCAGGGTCTTGCGGGACTCCACCCGCACAGGATATTCGGCGCCATTGATGTTCAGCACCACGTCGTGCCGAGGGTCGTCGGTCTCGTCCCAATCTTTCATCGATATCCCCTGCTATGCCTGCGATGCGGCCGTGGCGGCGTGCGCCTGCGCCAGCGCACGGCGCACGACGGCGCGTACGAGGTCGCGGCGATAGGCGCGTTCGTCGTCGCCGGCGTCGGTGGGCTCGCACTCCACCGCCGCGGCTTCGGCGGCGCGCGCGAACGTGTCGCTGTCCGGCGCTTCACCTTCCAGGCAGGCCTGCGCCGCCTGCATGCGCCGCGGCCGGTCTTCCACGCCGCCCACGCCGATGCGCACATTGCGCATCAGTCCGTCGCGGATTTCATAGGTGGCCAGCGCCATGGCCTGCGCGAAGTCGCCGGCGCGCCGGCTGTATTCATGGAAGCCGAAACGCGTGTCCATGGCCAGCACCGGCAGGCTGGCGCTGACCAGCAACTCGTCCGGCGCCAGCGCGGTCGCCATATAGCCGTGGAAGAAGTCGATCGCGTCGATGTGCCGCGTGCCGCGCAGGCTGCGGGCTTCCAGCACCGCATCCAGCGTGGCCGCCACCAGGCACCATTCGGACGCGGGATCGGCGTTGGCGATGCTGCCGCAGAACGTGCCGCGCGTGCGTATCGGCAGGTGGGCGATATGGTGCACCACCGTGGCCAGCAGACGGCCCAGCGGCCCGGGCTCCGGCGCCTGGTGGAAATCGGCATGGCGCACGCAGGCGCCGATGCGCAGCCGGCCTTCGTGGACGGCCAGGCTGCGCAGTTCTTCTATGCGGTTGATGTCCACCAGATACGCCGGACGCGCCAGGCGCAGCGCCATGGCGGGGACCAGGGTCTGGCCGCCGGCCAGGACCCGGCCGTCCTGCTCGCAGACGTCGGCCAGGATCATCACCGCCTGGTCCACGGAGGTCGGCTCGTAGTGCACGAATCTGCTCGGTTTCATGGCCGGTTTACCCCTGTGGCTGGTGTCCGGTTGAGGACGTGCGGTGTTATATTTATGGAATTATAACTATTTTTGGTACGGTCGGCCGCGCGGCCGGCCCGGCGCGGGCGCGCAGGTCCGCAACCCCTGGCTTCGGCCGCCCGAACAGAACCGGAGAATTCGCCATGCTGCTGCCTTCCCATGATCGCTATCCCTATCGCGCCATCGGCGCGCGCAAAGACTACAGCTGGCCCGAAGGCAAGCGCATCGCGATGCACATCGGCTTGAACATCGAGATCTTCGCCTTCGGCACGGGGCTCAGCCACAACCTGACCGTGCCGCTGCCGGCGCCCGACCAGCGCGCCTTCGCCTGGACCGATTATGGCAACCGTATCGGCGTCTGGCGCATCCTGGACATGCTGGACGAACTGGGACTGCCCGCCTCGCACCTGTGCAACACCGAGATCTTCAAATACTGCCCGGAACTTATCGCGCCGATCAAGGCGCGCGGCGACGAGTTCATCGGCCATGGCCGCACCAATGCCGAACGCCACGGCACCATGTGGGAAGCGGACGAAGCCCGCTTCCTGGCCGAGGTGCGCGACGCCATCCTCGAGCATACCGGCCAGGAAGTGCGCGGCTGGATGGCGCCCTGGATGTCGCATAGCCGCCATACGCCCGACCTGCTGCAGGAAGCCGGCTACAAGTTCCTGATGGACTGGCCCGCCGACGACCAGCCCATCTGGATGAAGACCCGCGGCGGCCGCATCATGTCGGTGCCCTATCCGCTGGAGCTCAACGACTCTCCGCAGATGCTGGTGCGGCATCACACGCCGGACCAGTTCAGCCAGATGATCATCGACCAGTTCGAAGAAATGCTGGACCAGAGCGCCAAGCAGCCGCTGGTCTTCGGCGTCGCGCTGCACACCATGGTCACCGGCCAGCCCTATCGCCTGCGCGCCATGCGGCGCGCGCTGAAGTACATCGCCGAGCACCCGCGCCGCAACGAAGTCTGGTTCACGCGGCCGGGCGCGATCTACGACCATTGCCTGAATCTGCCCGAAGGAACGATGTAGGCGGGAGCGGGCCATTGCCCGCCCCGCGGACCCATGCGGCGCCCCATGCGACGTCATGTTGCATGGGTGGGCAACCTAGTCCAGCGACACGTTCGCCTTCTTCACGATCGCGTCGAAGCTGGCGAAATTCTTCACCGTGCGATCGGTGAATTCGGCGGGCGTCGTGTACTGCACTTCCAGCCCCTGCGATTCCAGCATCGTCTTCAGGTCGGGACGCTGCAGCGCCGACTCGATGGCCTTGGAAAGCGCAGCGACCACGTCCGGCGGCGTATTCTTCGGCGCGTAGAAGCCGAACAGGTTTTCCGCGCTGAAGTTCTTCACGCCGGCCTCGGTGATGGTGGGCACGTCGGGCAGCATGGGCAGGCGATGGTCGCCGGCCACCGCCAGCACGCGGACGGCGCCGCTCTTCATATGCGGTACCGCCGCGGGCGCGCTCAGGAACATCATGCTGGAGTTTCCGGAGATCAGGTCCATCAAGGCCTGCGATCCGCCGCGATAGGGTACGTGCGTGATCTGCACACCGGTGGTGATCATCAGCAGCTCGCCTTCCAGATGCGACAAGGTGCCGATGCCGATCGATGCGAAGTTGTGCTTGCCGGGCTCGCGCTTGAACAGCTCGATCAGCTGCTGCAGGTTCTGCGGCGCGGACTTCGCCGGCACCACCAGGATGTGCGGCGCCAGCGCCACGCCCGCCACGGCGGCGAAATCGTCGCGCAGGTTCACCGATGGCGGCGCCTTGGACGCGGCCTTGAAGATCGCCGAATCGGTGGTGCAGCCGAACAGGATGGTGTAGCCGTCCGCCGGCGCGTGCGACACCACCGACATCCCGATGAGTCCGCTGCCGCCGGTGCGGTTTTCCACCACGACGGATTGCTTCATCGTTTCCGAGATCCGCTGCCCGATGCTGCGGGCCAGCGTGTCGGTCGCGCCGCCGACCGGATACGGCACGACGATGGTGATCGGCCGGTCGGGAAAGGCGGCATGCGCCGGCGCGACCGGCGCCACGGCGGCAATCGCGCCAGCCAGGACCAATGAACTCAACGACAGCATGCGGCGGGCGTGGCCAGCCAGGCGCCGCGCTTTGGCGATGCTATTCGGAAGGGTGATGCCGCCGGTGGCGGGCCGGCGATGAGGCGTGGCGGACATGGGTTACCTGACGGGAGAAGGAGGCTGTCGAAGCCCGGACGCTCGGCGGCTGCCGAAACGGGTATTAGTGCAACTGTTGGGATTTTTCCCGATTTTGGTACGTGACGGTACGTGGGAATACCCTAGCCGGGTCGGGGCCCGGCGATTGGGATCAGCGTCCTAGCGCGCTTCCAGGGCTTGCAGCAGATCGACCGGCGAAATCGGCACCCGTGTGATGTGCACGCCCGTGCCTTCCAATGCGTTATCGACGGCGGACGCCACGGCCGCCGTGATCGGCAGTACCCCTGCTTCGCCTACCCCTTTCACGCCCAGTTCGTTGAGCGGCGTGGGGGATTCGAGATGCGCCAGCGCGATGGACGGCATTTCGGTGGCGGTCACCAGCAGGTATTCGGCGAGATTCGTCGTGACCGGTTGCGCGTTTTCGTCATAGCCCATCTGTTCGAACAGCGCGTTGCCGACGCCATGCGCGATTCCGCCGAGCAACTGACCTTCGACGATCTTGGGATGGATCACCCGTCCGCAGTCGTGCGCGAAGACGATCTGGCGCAGCGTGACCTCGCCGGTCTCGACGTCGACTTCGACCTCGGCGACCGCGGTCGCGTTGCCATAGGCCATGTCGTTGATGATCACCTGCTCGGTGGCTTCCAGTCCCGGTGTCGCCCCCGGCATCATGAAGCCCGGCAATCCCACCGCCGCGCGCGCCAGGTCGCCCAGGCTGGCGGTGGCGCCGGTGTCGCGCGCCACGACCTGCCGGCCTTCGATGTCCAGCGCCTGCACCGGCAGCCGCATCACCGACGCGGCGACCTCGAGCACCTGGCGGCGCAGCGCGAGCGCGGCCTTGTGCGCCGAACTGCCCGCCATGACCGCCTGCCGGCTGTTGAAGCCGCCGAAACCCTGCACGGACGAGCGGCTATCGCCCGCCGTCACCCGTACGTTGTCCATGTCGCCGCCCAACTGTTCCGCGACGATCTGCGTCAGCATCGTGCGCGTGCTCTGGCCCATCGCCGCCGCGGCGGATTCGACCTGCACCGTGCCTTGCGTGGTGATCCTGACGCGGATCTGCTCGTACGGTCCACGGCCCGTGCCTTCCACGGAATTGGCCAGCCCTATGCCCAGCCGCTTGCCCTGTCCGCGCGCGATCGCCTGGCGCGCCGGGAAGCCGTTCCAGTCAGCCCGGTCCAGCGCCATCGCCTGGCAGCGTGGGAAATCGCCGCTGTCCAGGACCACCTGCATGCCGCCGCGTGTCTTCATGGGCGTGGCGTAAGGCATCAGCTCCGCCGGCACCAGGTTGCGGCGGCGTACTTCGGCCCGGTCCAGGTTCAGCTCGCGCGCCACGCGGTCCAGCAGCCGCTCCATCGCGAACACGCCCTGGGGCTGGCCCGCGCCGCGCACCGGCGTCACCGGGACGCGGTTGGTCGCCACGCATTTGATGTCCAGCCTGTAGGCCGGCACGCGATACGCCAGCGTCATGGCCGCGCCCGCGCCATACGGCACGTTGGTGCCGCGCACGTTGTAGGCGCCATGGTCATGCAGCAGGGTGCCGCGCACGCCCAGGATCCGCGCGTCGTCGTCGACCGCGATCTCCACGTCCCAGATCTGGTCGCGTTCCTGCGTGGTCGAGATGAAGTGTTCGCGGCGGTCCTCGATCCATTTGACGGGACGCCGCAGCATCAGCGCCGCGACGGCCACGACGGCTTCCTCCGGATAGAACACCAGCTTGGGTCCGAAGCCGCCGCCTACCTCCGGCGTGATGACGCGCACCTGGTCCGGACCACGGCCCAGCAGGTCGCACAGGATCTGCCTGGCCGGCAAGGGCGTTTGTGTGGAGCTCCATACCGTCAGCACGTCGTCCAGCGCGTCGTAGCGCGCCACCACGCCGCGGCATTCGATGGAATGGCTGCCGCCGCGATGCTGCAGCAGCGACTCGCCGTAGATGTGCGGGGCGGCGGCGAATACGGCGTCGACGTCGCCGTAGGCGAGGTCGAACTCCGCCACCAGGTTGTGCGGGGCGCTGCTGTGCACCGTGGGCGCGCCTTCCATCAGCGCCGCGCGGCAATCGGCCACGGCCGGCAAGGGTTCGTAGTCGATTTCGACCAGCGCGGCGGCGTCTTCCGCCAGGTAGCGGTCTTCGGCGATGACGACGGCGATGGCTTCGCCGACGTAGGCGGCTTCGGTCGATGCCAGCACCGGACGATGCAGGTTCATGCGGAAGCTGGGGCTGGGCAGCGCCGTCACCAGCTCGGCGCTGGTCAGGTAAGGCATCAGGTCGGCCAGCGTCAGGACGGCATGGACGCCGGGCGCCGACGCGGCGGCCGCCGTGCCGATGCCGCGTATCGCCGCGTGCGCGTTGTCGCTGCGCACGAAGGCCGCGTGCAGCATGCCGGGCGCGCTGATGTCGTCGACGAAGCGCGCGGTGCCGGTCAGCAGCGCCTGGTCTTCCACGCGCGGCACGTTGACGCCGAAGGTCTTGCCGGCGGGCCGTGCGCCATGCGGGCCGGGCGCCGCGCCAGGGGCGGGTTGCGTGGCGGGCGCTATTGCCGGCGGGGTTTCAGCGGGCGTCTTGACGGGCGTTTCGACGGGTGCGGCAACCGGCGCATCTACGGACGTATCGATGGCGCTGACATGATCGCGCGGGCTCATGCCTGCGCTCCTTCGCCGCGCAGCCGCGCGGCGGCGGCCAGCGTGGCCTTGACGATGCCGTCGTAGCCCGTGCAGCGGCACAGGTTGCCCGAGATCGCCACGCGGATCTCGGCTTCCGTCGGGTGCGGGTTGCTGTTCAGCAGTTCGGCCAGCGTGGTCAGCATGCCCGGCGTACAGAAGCCGCACTGCAGGCCGTGTTCGTCCTTGAAAGCCTGCTGGATGGGATGCAGCCTGCCTTCGCAAGCCAGGCCTTCGATGGTGGTGATGTCATGGCCGTCGGCCTGCACGGCCAGCGTCAGGCAGGCGCGCACGGACAGGCCGTCCATCAGCACCGTACAGGCGCCGCAGACGCCGTGCTCGCAGCCGACGTGGGTGCCGGTCAGGCCCAGCTGGTGGCGCAGGAAATCCGCGAGCGTGAGGCGGACGCGGACCTCTTCCGCGTGTTCCTTGCCGTTGACGCGGACGGCGATCTGGCGGGTTTGTTCGTTGACGGCAGTAGTCATGGCGATACCTTGCGGCGACGATGCGGTACGGCGCGCCGGGCTGGCGTCGCCGTGCCGGCGTTCATGCGGGGATGCGAACTTCGGCGATGGGCGCGCCGGCGCGCGTACAGGCGGTGACCAGCGCGCGGCGCGCCATGACCACCGCCAGGCTCTGGCGATAGGTGGCCGGCACCAGCGCATCGTCCAGGGCCTCGACGGCGCGGCATTGCTCGGATGCCTGGCGCAACAGTTCCAGGGATGGCACGTTGCCCGCCAGGACGTTTTCCACATCGGCCATGCGCAAGGGCACGGCGCCGACGCCGCCCAATACCAGCGCGCTGCGGGCGATGCGGCCACTGCCATCCAGCGCCACCAGGGCGGCGGCGGACACGATGGCAAAGTCGCCGTGCCGACGCGAGAACTCGAAGAACGCGGCACCGTGTCCGCGCGGCCACAACGGAAAGCGCGCGCCGACGACAAGCTCGTCGGCTTCCACCGATGGCATCATGAAGCCCAGCGGAAAGGCGTCGAAGGGAATATCGCGGCGGCCATTGGGCCCGGCCACTTCGACCACCGCATCACAGGCGGCGGCGACGGCGACCAGTTCGGCCGCCGGGTCCAGGTGGCACAGCGAGCCGCCCAGCGTGCCGCGGTTGCGCGTCTGCCGATGGCCGACGTGCAGCAGCGCTTCGCTCATCAGCGGGATGCGCGCGCCGATCAGCGCGGAAAATTCCAGGTCGCGCTGGCGCGTCATGGCGCCGATGCGGATCTGGTCGGCGGATTCGTGGATGCCGGCCAGTTCGTCGACCTTGTTCAGGTCCACCAGATGGTCCGGCTGGACGAAACGCATATTGATCATCGCCATCAGCGACTGGCCGCCGGCCAGTGGCCGCGCGTTATCCAGCCGCCCGAGCAGGCCGACGGCATCGTCGACGGTGCGGGGATCGTGATAGGTGAAAACCGATGGCTTCATACCGCCTGCGACGTGGGGAGGATGGCGGCGGGAAGCCACCATGCCCCCTGACCGCAATGTATTTTTATTGGAATGCTATACAAATTTTGGTACGACCGCAACGCGCGTCCCAGGCGTATTCCGCCGGGCGCGCGAGCCATTCAGTCGACCTTGATATTGGCGTCCTTGACCACCGTCGCCCACATCTTGCTTTCCGCCTGGACGAAGTCCTGGCTCTGCGCCGACGTCATGACGGGCGCGGGTGTTTCGCCTATCTTCTTCAGGGCTTCCTGCGCTTCCTCGCCCTGCCAGACCTTGGCGACGGCGGCGTTCAGTTTGGCCACGACGTCGGCGGGCGTCTGCGCGGGCACGAACAGGCCGGTCCAGAATAGCACCTTGAATCCAGGGACGGTTTCGGCCACCGTCGGCAGTTGCGGCCAGTCCGGGCTGCGCTTGTCGCCCGTGGTCGCCAGCGCGCGGATCTTGCCCGTGGTCACGAAGGGCGAAGCCGCCGCGATGGTGGAGAAGGAAAACTGCACCTGGCCGGAGATCAGGTCCGTCATGGCCGGGCCCGAACCTTTATAGGGCACGTGGATGAAGTTGCCCTGCGTCTTGAGCTTGAACAGTTCGCCCGCCATGTGCGGCGTGGTGCCGATGCCGGCGGACGCGAAGCTCAATCCTTGCCCGCCCGATTTCGCCAGGGCTTGCAGCTCGGCGACGCTCTTGGCGGGGAGGCTGTTGGTGACCGACAGCATCAAGGGAGAGACCGTCAGCATGGATACCGCCTTGAAGTCCCGCAGGGGCTCGTAAGGCAGATTGGGCATCAGGCTGGGATTGATGATCAGCGCGGGGTCGACGACCATGACCGTATAGCCGTCGGCGGCGGCGCGCTTGACGTAGCCGGCGCCCACCGTGGCCCCCGCGCCGGGGCGGTTTTCCACCACCACGGATTGGTTCAATTCCTTGGCCAGCCCGCGGCTGAGGATACGCCCGACGGAATCGACACCGCCGCCGGGGGCGTATGGCACGACCAGGGTGATCTGATGGTCGGGATAGGCGGCCGCGGCGGCGCCCGAGCCCAGCGCCAGGGCCGTGCAGAGCGCGGCGGCCAATGCCGGTGCGGCGCGCCCGAGGGCGCGGATGTGGTGTCGTTGCATCATGGTGGAATTCCCCTTGTTCCCCCCGGATCGCGGGGTTGTGCGTACAAGATACCATTTTTGGTCTGTGTACCATATTTGGGACTTACCCGTAGCGGTCTCCGAGGGGGGCGGGCTGCCGGCGGCAGGTGCGGTTTTTGCGCCGGCGCAGGCGGGGGATGCGGCATTCGCGCCGCGCCCGGCGACTTGCGTGGGCCCGCCATGGCAACCCGAACGACCCGAACGATCCAAACGACCCAAACGACCCGAACCACCCGAACGACCCGGAACGCCGCGTCCGAAAGCCGCGGACAGCCGCCTGATCGTGGGGACGCTCCCTTGATCGTGCCCGACCAGCACCCGACGACCCTGCGGGATTGCCGGCGCTGCGGCTTGTGGCACGACGCGACCCAGCCGGTGCCGGGCCAGGGGCCGCGCCGCGCTTCCATCCTGCTGGTGGGGGAGCAGCCCGGCGACCAGGAGGACAAGGCCGGCTTGCCTTTCGTCGGGCCAGCGGGCGGCCTGCTGGACCGCGCGCTGGCGGATGCCGGGGTGCGGCGCGACGACGTCTTCGTCACCAACGCCGTGAAGCACTTCAAGTGGATCCCGCGCGGCAAGCGCCGTATGCACAAGACGCCGGCGCAGCGGGAAGTGATGGCCTGCCGCTACTGGCTGGAGAAGGAGCTGGCGTCGGTGCGCCCGGCGGTGGCCGTCAGCCTGGGCGCGACCGCCCTGCGTTCGCTGATGCAGCGCGCCGACGTGCGCCTGGGCGCCATGCTCGGGGAGCCGGTCAATGTGGGCGGACTGGTGGTCGTCCCCACCTATCACCCTTCCTTCATATTGCGCGCCCCTGATCCGCGGGCTCGCGAGGCGGCTTACGCGGTCCTGGTGCAGGCCCTGGAAACCGCGGGCAGGATCGCCGCGGGCGATGCGGCGGCGGAAAAGACATCGGCCCCGTGAGGGCGGGGCCGATGGTACTGCACGAGAGGAGCACCGGAAGACGCCCCGCCTCTCTTCGGGGCTGCCGCCTGGCCTTGTGAGCCGGCGGCCGGTCTGGTCGGCCGGCGTGTCCGCCGGCGCCTCGCCGTTCCGGGGCTTAGACGCCTTGGAACGGCTGGTTGTCGATGTCGCCGAAGGCGACGTCACCGTGCACGCTGCCGGTTTGCGCGATCGCGGGCGCCGAGGCGCTTTCCGCTTGCGCGGTGAACGGCGCGTTGTCCACGTCGTCGTTGCCGGTCAGGCCGGCGGCGCGCGCTTGCTGCAGCTGGGCAACCACCTGGTTACGGCTGGCGGCACTGGTGTCAACCTGGCCGTAGACGCCTTGGAACGGGACGTTGTCCGTATCGCCACGCGGCGTGCCGGCTTGGGCGCCAGCCACCAGGGCCAGGGACAGGGCAACGGAGGAAACAATGGTTTGGATCTTCATGGCACTTCTCCAATAGTCGATTTGGGGAACCGGGGGCTGTTGTTTTGCTCTGGTTCCCGACGCATGGAGATTGTGCATCCCAGGATCGTAGGGATAAACCCGTGATTGACGAATACACTATCCCAATTCCAGGACTAATCCTGGAATATGTGAGGATAAAAAAGTATAAATCGATAGTGGCAATCTATGTAAGCAGGGATTTCATTCGTAGGACGTATCCTGAGTCCTCTGCCTATCCCTGTCGGTCGCGCCCACGGGCGCCGTGGCGGGGTAAGACAGCGTGAAGCGGATATGCCCGTCGGGCGCCGATTCCGCCCATGCCCTGCCGCCGTGCAAGGCCATGATCGCGCGCACGATGGCCAGCCCGAGGCCGCTGGCGTCCGAGCCCGCGCTGCGCGACAGGTCGGCGCGATAGAAGCGATCGAAAAGCTTGTGCAGCCTGTCCGGGGGGATGGGCGTGCCGCGATTGTCGACCTGGACCTGGACCGTATCGCCGGTGGCGCGCGCCGACAGGCTGATCTCGGTTTCCGCGTCCGCATAGCGCACGGCATTGGCCACCAGATTGCCCAGCGCGCGCCGGAACAGCATGGCGTCGGCCCGGACGACGCCGCTGCCGCTGCATTGCAGCCGCAGCCCGCGCTCTTCGGCCAGTCCTTCGAAATACTCCGCGACGCGGCGCAGTTCCGTATCCAGATCGAGTTGCACGTAGTCCAGGGCCGATTGCGCGTTTTCCGCGCGCGCCAGGAACAGGATGTTCTCCACCAGCCGCGACAGGCGCTCCAGTTCTTCCAGGCTGGACGCCAGCACGCTTTCATACTCGGACGGGGTGCGGCGCTGGTACAAGGCCACCTGGCAGTTGCCCATCAACGCGCCGATCGGCGTACGGATTTCGTGCGCCAGGTCGGCGGAAAACTGCGCCAGGCGTTCATAGCCGTCGGCCAGCCTGTCCAGCATGGCATTGAAGGACGCCGTCAGCTCGCGCAGTTCGTGCGGCGTGTCGGCCAGGTTCAGGCGCTGGTCCAGGCTGGCGGGCGTCACGCGCGCGGCCTGGCGCGCCATGGCTCTCAAGGGGCGCAGGCCGCGCCGCAGCGCCAGATAGCCCAGTACGGCGATGGAAAGAAAGGCAGCCGCGACGGCCAGCGCGATCTGTTCGCGGTACAGCGCCAGCATGCGCGTTTCGTTCACCAGCAGATGCGCGGCCTGGACTTCCACCGGCGTGCCGTCCATGGTGCGCGCCATGGCCGAGACCACGCGCATGCCGCCGCCCGCCGTGGTCGTGCCGTCGCGGATGTTCTCGCGTGCCAAGGGCTGGTCTTCCGCCACCGGGGCGACGGGGGGCAGCGCCTGGTGGCCGGGATTGACGTCCATGACCGGTTCGGCGCCGGGGATGCGGAACACCAGCACGTCCTGTTCGTTGCCCAGCATGTTCTCGAACAGGCCGGGCCGCGCCCGGATTTCATCCAGGGTGAGCGTGTCGCGCAGCAGTGCGCGGAAACGGTCGACGCGGCCGATCAGGCCGATGTCGCTGCGCGCCATCATGCTCGATTCCATCGCCTTGTACAGGTACATGCCGGCGACGCTGACGACCAGGGCCGACAGCAGCGCGAACGACAGCGCCGTGCGCAGCGTCAGGGAGCGTCGCCATCGTCGGCGCATTCGCGCACCTCGCAAACGTAGCCTATGCCACGTACCGTATGGATCAATTTGGGTTCGAAGGGCTTGTCGATCTTGGCGCGCAGCCGCTTGATGGCGACGTCGACGACATTGGTATCGCTGTCGAAATTCATGTCCCACACTTCCGACGCGATGATGGCGCGCGACAGGACTTCGCCTTCGCGCCGCACCAGCAGGTGCAGCAGCGTGAACTCCTTGGTGGTGAGCGCGATGGCGGTTTGCGTGCGCGTGACGCGTCGGCGCAGGACGTCGATGTGCATGTCGGCCAGGCGCAGGTGATCGGCCTCGCGCACGACGCCACGGCGCAGCAGCGTGCGGACGCGCAGCACCAGTTCGGTAAAGGAAAACGGCTTGACCAGGTAGTCGTCGGCGCCGAGCTCGAGGCCGCGTATGCGGTCCTGCAGCTGGTCGCGCGCGGTCAGGAACAGCACGGGCACGTCCTGCTGCTTGCGCAGCGCTTCCATGATCTGCCAGCCGTTCATGCCGGGCAGCATGACGTCGAGCACGATCAGGTCGTAACGCTGTTCGAGCGCCATGTGCAGGCCGTCGGCGCCGTGGCGCGCCAGATCCACCGCGTAGCCCGATTCGCCGAGGCCCTTCTTCAGGTATTCGCCGGTTTTGAGGTCGTCTTCGACCACCAGTATGCGCACGCAGCACCTCGCTTGCCAGGCGTCGATTTTATCGGGGCGCGCCGGATCGTTCATGACATTATTGTCATCCGCGCGTCATGCTGCCGTCCCCGCGCCGCCGTCACGATAGCGACGCGAGCTTTCTTGAACGCATCGAGAACCGCGTCGCCGCGCTGCTTCCGCGGCCGGCGATACCTGACGGAGAAACGGATGAACAAGCATTATCGGATTGGAGCGTGGTGCGCCGGCGTCCTGCTGGCGGGCGGCATGGCCGCCGCGCAGGCACAACAGGCCGGGCAGGCGCCGGCCAATCGCCTGGCGGTGCGCGGCACGATCGAGCAGGTCACGGATACCACGCTGAAGGTCAAGGCGCGCAACGGCAAGGACGTCAGCCTGGCGCTGCCGTCCAATGTCGCGGTGCGCGCGGTGTCCCTGGCCAAGCTCGGCGACATCAAGCCGGACAGCTTTATCGGCACGGCCGCCACGCCGCAGCCCGACGGCACGCTGAAGGCGCTGGAAGTGCACGTGTTCGCGGCGTCGCTGCGCGGTTCGGGTGAAGGCAACCGGCCCTGGATGGGTACGGACGGCAAGACCGGCCAGATGACCAACGGCACGGTCGGCAGCCTGGTCGGCACCAATGGCACGACGATGAAGGTCAAGTACAAGGACGGCGAGAAGACCGTGGTGGTGCCGCCCGATGTGCCCATCGTCTACATGGAACCGGGCGATCGCGGCCTGCTCAAGACCGGCGCGCCGGTGCTGGTGTTTCCGACCAAGAACGCCGACGGCAGCCTGACTGCCGCCACGGTCATCGCCGGCAAGGACGGCACGATCCCGCCGATGTAAGCCTTGGCATACGGCAAAGAAGCATCCGGCGCAGGAGACCCGTCTTGTCCTCATTTTCGGTAAACGACGATGGCGCGGTCGCGCCGGTACGGCGCCGCCCTGTTCATCCGCGCTATGTACGCATCACGCATTGGCTCAATGTCTATGCGATGGCCTGCATGTTCATGAGCGGATGGGGCATCTACAACGCCTCGCCCATCTTCCCTTTCAGCTTCCCGCAATGGGCGACGCTGGGCGGCTGGCTGGGCGCGGCGACCATCTGGCATTTCGCCGTCATGTGGCTGCTGGTCGGCAATGGCCTGGTCTATCTGCTGGCGGGCATCGCGTCGGGGCATCTGCGCCGTGACCTGATGGACGTGACGCCGCGCGCCGTGCTGCGCGATGCCGCGGCCGCTTTGCGCCTGCGGCTGCGCCACGCGCCCGGACGCTACAACGCGGTGCAGAAGGTGCTGTACCTGGGCGTCCTGCTGCTGGGGGTGCTGATCGTGCTGTCCGGCCTGGCGATATGGAAGCCGGTGCAGCTGGACTGGCTGACCAATCTGTTCGGCGGTTTCGCCGCCGCGCGCGTGGTGCACTTCTGCGCCATGGCCGGCATCGGCCTGTTCGTCGTCGTTCACCTTCTGCTGGTCATCCTGGTGCCGCGCACCCTGCCGCCGATGATTATCGACCGAACCCATGGAGCCCACGATGCCTGAGCGCAATGATGGCCCGCGCGGAAAGCGCCTGATCCTGGAGCCGGCGCAGCGCAGCCAGCTGCATCGCGCGCAACGCCGGCTGTTCCTGCGCGGCGGGCTGTCGCTGGGCGCGCTGGCGATGATCAGCGGCTGCAACATGCAGGACGGCGATACCTTCGACAAGGTGCTGTGGGCGATGTCGCGCTGGAACGACCGCGTGCAGGCCTGGCTGTTCAATCAGAACAAGCTCGCGGCGACCTACCCGGCCAGCCAGGTCACGGACCCCTTTCCCTTCAACGCGTACTACCCCGAGTACAGCGTGCCGGACATCGATCTTTCCGCATGGAAGCTGGAAGTGTCCGGCATGGTGGCGGACAAGCGCGCCTGGACGCTGGAAGACCTGCGCCGCCTGCCGCAGGCCAGCCAGATCACGCGGCTGATCTGCATCGAAGGCTGGAGCGCGATCGGGCAGTGGAGCGGCATACCGCTGAAGACCTTCCTGCAGCGCGTCGGCGCCGACCTGAGCGCGCGCTATGTCGGTTTCAAATGCGCCGACCGCTACTACGGCAGCATCGACATGCCCACGGCCTTGCATCCGCAGACCATATTGGCGCTGGATTTCGGCGGGGCGGAGCTGCCGCCGGACTACGGGCAGCCGTTGCGGCTGCGCGTGCCGACCAAGCTGGGGTTCAAGAACCCCAAGCACATCGTGGCGATGTTCGTCACGAACACCTATCCCGGCGGGTATTGGGAGGACCAGGGCTACAACTGGTTCAGCGGGATATAGCGCCACCCCATCCGTGGCGGGCGACCGCCAGCCTCTGTCTGCCCGTCCTGCCCTGTCCGCCGCAATAGGCGGCCGGGGCGAATTCATTGGTCGAAAACCACGAATGATCCAAGATTAGTGCGAAAAATGGAAAGATGATTTTCGCATATGCGGGTTTATCCCTAGGTCTTGCCGGCGCAGAATGCAGTCATCGGGAACAGCAACGGACATCGCGAAGTTCTCCACACAGCAAATCGCGATGCACGGCCCGGATCACTTAACCAGGACTAGGAGTACTGCCATGAATGCCAAGACCATCGTTTCCGCTTTTGTTCTTTCCTTTGCCGCCATCGGCGCCGCGCAAGCCGCGAATAGCGAACCGAACAACGTGCCCTTCCAGGGCGTGTACGGCCAAGCCGCCAATAGCGCGAGCCGCGCTCAAGTCGTCGCCGAGCTGCAACAAGCCCGCGCCGCCGGCCTGACCGCCAACAGCGAATCGAACAACGCGCCCTTCGTCGCGCAAGCCGACACCGGCGTGAGCCGCGCGCAGATCGCGCTGGGCTCGGACTTCGGCGATAGCAACAACCAGCCCTTCCAAGGCTGATCGCCGCAAGCGCTGGAGCGCGGGCCGGCCCCCCAAAAGGGGGCCGGCCTTTTTCATGCCGGCGGCAATCGCGCCATATCCAAATTTGGAAAAGCGCCAAAACTGGGGCAAACTCATCGGGCGCCCGCGAACGATGGACAGGGGCGCGTCCGTTACTTCGCCGGCGGCGCCGGCAGGCCGACAGTCCCCTGTGCAGGGACTTTCAGGATGAACGCTCGATGAACTCCCTGGATATCGATGTACTGCAACATGCACGCGACTGGGTTGCCGAAGGCCATCGCGTCCATCTGATCACGGTCGTGCAGACCTGGGGCTCGGCCCCGCGGCAGGCGGGCGCGCTGGCGGCCTTGCGCGGCGACGGCCGGCTGGTCGGTTCGGTGTCCGGCGGATGCGTGGAAGACGACCTGATGGCGCGCGCCGTGGCCGGTACGCTGCCGGTGGCGGCCGACCGCGTCACCTATGGCATCACCAGCGAAGAGGCCGCCCGCTTCGGCCTGCCTTGCGGCGGCACGCTGCGGCTGGTGGTGGAGCCGCTGCGCGACACCGAGTGGCTGGATCCCGTATTGGCGGACGTGCGCGCCCATCGCCTCGTCATGCGGACGGTGGACCTGCAGACGGGCGCCTGCACGCTGGCGCCCGCCAGCCCTATCGACGGCCCGGATTTCGACGGCCGCACCTTCCGTTCGGTCTACGGGCCGCACTGGCGGCTGCTGGTCATCGGCGCCAACCAGACGGCGCGCGTGTTGTGCGAAATCGCCACGGCGCTGGATTTCCACGTCATGGTGTGCGATCCGCGCGAAGAGTTCTTCGCCGATTGGAATATGCCCAACGTCACGCTGTTGACGTCCATGCCGGACGACACGGTGACCGAAATCGGCACCGACGAACGCACCGCCATCGTGGCCGTGACGCACGATCCCAAGCTGGACGATATGGCTTTGCTGGAAGCGCTGAAATCGCCGGCGTTCTACGTGGGCGCGCTGGGTTCCGCGCCCAACCAGGCCAAGCGGCGCGAGCGCCTGCGCATGTTCGACCTGACCGAGGAAGAAATCGGCCGCCTGCACGGGCCCGTGGGGCTGCGCATCGCCAGCCGTACGCCCGCCGAGATCGCCGTGGCGATCGCCGCCGAGCTGGTGTGGGTCCGCAACACGCTGGGCGGCGCGGACGCCTGCGCGCCCAATCCGACCACTGCTTCGCGCGAAGATTCCTAGCGCGTCCGCGCTCGGCGACGCAGCCCCTGCCCCCTGTCCCTGCCCCCTGGTGCCCGAAAGCGCGCCGAGCGCCGTCAGGGCTGGCCCAGCGCGATGGTGTCGCCGTTGCGCGGCGCCTCGATCACCCGTTCCGGTATTTCCCAGATCAACAGCTTCGGCGGCGTCTGCCTGAAGGCGGGGCTGCCGAAGTACGCGTTCGCGGCGCCGGCGAAATCGCCGCCATCGCGGGCGAAGTCGGGAATGCGGGCGTGCAGCGCGTTTTCCAGGAAAGGCACGAAGTTGCTGTTGCGCGAGAACGACGTGCCGATCAGCGCCGCGTTCGGCAGATTGTCGTCGCCGAAAAGGTCATCGGCGCCGGACCCGGCGGACGCCGCGGGTTTCTGCGTGAAGACGGAAACGCGTGTGGTGTCGTGCGGCGGCTGCAGGCGGGCGGGCAGCCAATCCAGGCCCGCGAGCCGGATCAGGTCGCCGGGCCGGTCCTCGGTCTGCGTGCGTATCGTCCAGTCGGTGCGCGGCGTCACCGTGATCCCGGCGCCGCGTATCGCCTGGGCCACCGCTTCGGCGGCCGCCTGGGCGCCTGTTTCGTTCCAGTGCGTGTCGGTGCGCAGATAGGCGCCGCCGTCGCCGATGGCGGCCAGCACGGGCGCCAGGTTGATGGCGTCGACGCCTTCGGCGCGCAGCGTGGCGACCCAATCGTCCAGGCGCGTCGCGGATGCCGCCGGCCGCTGCAGGCCGCACAGATGCGCCGCGTCGATGCGGCTCTTGTCGGGCACCACCGCCACCACCAGGGCGATATGCCGCTGCGCCAGGGCGTTCTTGATGCGCAGGACTTCGCGGGCGCGAGACTGCGCGTTGTCGGCCGCATGCGGGTAGCGCATGAATTCATCGCTCAGGAACAGCCAGCCGGGGCAGCCCTGGCGCACGCGCGGGCCCAGGTCGCCCGCGGCCAGCCAGCTCAGGCCGCGTTCCAGCCGCGCGGATTCCGCCGGCAGGGGCGCGTTCGATAGCGCATGGGCCAGGTCGCGGGTGGTATCGCCTTCCAGGAAGGCGTGCCAGCCCAGGCCTTGCGGGAACAGGTCCAGATCGCCACGCGCCACCTGGTACGCGGTGGTGGCCAGTCCGGCCATCAGGAACGCGATCAGCGCGACGCCGGCCAGGCGGCTGGTCCAGCGGGCGATGCGGCCGGGATGGTCCACGGGCGGAATGGCGCTTTGCATGGCTCAGAACTGGAAATAGAGAAAAGGAACGGCGCCGCGGCTGGCGATCAGGGCGAAGGAAAACAGGAAACCCAATACCGGCCACAGCGCGCCGGCCGCGAGGATCAGCGGATTGCGATGGCGCTCCGCCCAGGGCGCCAAGGCCGGCGCGAACGCGCAGCATACGCCCAGCACCAGGGTCATGACGTGCACCGGGCGCAGCGCCAACCGCATTTCGTCGCCCAGCGCGACGCCATGCAGGCCGAACTGGCCGGCGTACATGGTCAGGGCGCCATCGAAGGTGTGCGCGCGGAAGATGGTCCAGGCCAGCATCACGAACAGCAGCGTCAGCACGCGCGCGGGTAGGCTCGGCAGCGGCGGCAGGCCGCTGTTCAGCCAAAGGCGTTCCGCGCACAGGGCCAGGCCGTGCGCGATGCCCCACAGCAGGAAATTCCAGCTGTCGCCGCCATGCCACAGGCCGGCGATGGCCATGGTGAGCAGCAGGTTGCGGTAGGTGCGCCATACGCCGCCCCGGTTGCCGCCCAGCGGGATATATAGATAGTCGCGCAGCCAGGTCGACAGCGAGATGTGCCAGCGCCGCCAGAAGTCCTGGATGCTGCGCGCCAGGTAGGGGTGCAGGAAGTTTTCAGGAAAGTGGAAGCCCAGCATCAGGCCCAGGCCGATGGCCATGGCGCTATAGCCCGCGAAATCGAAGAACAGCTGCAGCGTATAGCCCAGGCAGCCGAGCCAGGCATCGGCCAGCGTGGGGTGCGGCAGCGCGAACGCCGTGTCCACCAGCGGCGCCAGCGTATCGGCGATCAGCACCTTCATGCTCATGCCGATCATGAAGCGCCGCGCGCCCAGCGCGAACTGCGGCCAATCCACCGTGCGGGCGACCAGTTCGCGCTTGACCCAGTCGTAGCGGATGATGGGGCCGGCGATCAGGTGCACGAACATGGCCTGGTAGGCGCCGAAGGTGATGAAGCTGTAGTCCGCCGGTACGGTGCGGCGGTAGACATCGATCAGGTAGGAGATCGATTGCAGCACGATGAAGGACAGCCCGATGGGCAGGATCACCCGTTCCCAGCCGATGGGCTGGCCGCCGGCGGCGCCGATGGCGGTATTGAGCGTCTCGACCAGGATATTGGCGTACTTGTACCAGCACAGCGTACCCAGGGCGATGGCGATCAGCAGGGCGAGCATCCAGCCGCGCCGCGCGCCGTCGCCGGCCTTGTCGATCAGGATGCCGCCCAGCCAGCCCAGCAGCGTGAGCGCGATGAACAGCAGCAGGAAGACGGGGCTCCACCAGCCATAGAACACCCAGCTGCTGAAGAGCAGCACGGCGTTGCGGCGATGAACGGCGCGGCCGCCCCCCAGCCCCGCCAGGACGTAAAGGATCAGGAACGCCGGCAGGAACAGCGTCAGGAATTCCAGCGACGCGAAGACCATGGAAGCTGCTTACCTCGCCAGGGTGTCGTCGGCGCGGATCAAGCGCGGGCCGGCGGACGCGGCGGCGCCGCTTGCGTTGCCGGGCACCAGCAGCACGCTGTAGCGCTTGCCGGCCTGCAACTGGCCCAGGTCCAGGGGCGCGCCGGCCGCCTGGCCACCGCATGCGCCCTGCACGGCCAGCGCGACGGCATTGATGTCGCGCCGCTTCAACGATCCCGCGGCGACGTCCTGTGCGATGGCCACGTTGCGTCCCGCCGCCATCAGGGACGCCTGCGTGCACGAGGGGTCCAGGTTGTAGAAGGCCAGTGACGCCTTCAGGCCGTTGAAGTCGTCGGGTTTTTCCGCGATGGTCACGGTCTTCAGTCCACCCGCGGCGTCCGCGAGCACGACCACCGTGGCGAAGGCGCCGGCGTCCACGCGCACGGAGACGGCCGCGCGCGCCGCGGCCTGCTCCACCGTGCCGGCGATGGCGGTGCGGGCCTTCACGGGCAGGAAGTCGGTGGCCGGCTTGGCGTTGTCCAGGACGATGCGCGCCTGCCGGTTCTCGGGGATGACCGTGACGGGCGCGCCGGTGCCGTTGACGAACCTCAGGAACGAGGCGTCATCGGACGGGCCGGTTTCGTAGAGCTGCGTCTCGGCCGCTTGGGCCGCGTGCGGCGCGTAGCCGTACAGGACAAGGGCGGCGAGCGCCAGCGCCGCGCCGTGCGTCGCGATGGATTTCATTTCTTCTCCATGCCCTTGATCACGGGCAGGTCGAGGACGGCCTTGGTGATGGCGTCGCCCCACTGCTTGTAGCCGGGCGCGGTGAAGTGCTGGCCGTCGACGGTGCCCCACTGACCCGGCTTCGAGAAATTGAGCGAATCGATGTATGCGCAAGGCGCGACGTTCGCCGCCAGGAAGCTCGACATCAGCTTGACGCGCGCGAAGGTCTTGCCGAACTTGCCGCCTTCGCTGCCCCATGCCGGTCCGATCCAGACGCAGGCGGTATTGGTGGCCGCGATATCGCCGGTCAGCGCGGTGACCTGCTGCCATACCCAGGTCTTCGGAAAGTCGGGCTTGTCGTAGGCCGCCATGGTGTCGCCCATGACGATCAGGACGACGTTCGGCTTGTCGGTGGCGATCAGCTGCTTGATCGGCGTGGTTTGCGGATTCGCGCCCAGCACCTTGATCGGGCCCTTGTCGACGCGCTCGGCGCCGCCGCAGGTGCCCGTGGTGACCTTGGTCCAGTCGCCGGCATTGGCGCCGCAGATGCCCAGGGAATGCACGCGTGCGCCCTGCTGCACCAGATCGTCGTGCAGCGTGGTGATCAGGTGCGTGGGGACGGTCATGTGGCTGTCGCCGATGATCAGGATGGACAGTCCGGCGAGTACGGCAGGTAGCATGTGTTTCTCTCTTCGGTAAACGATCGGGGACGCAGTATCGAGTTTGGCGCGAGGCGCGTGGTGCTCACTGCGCGTAAGGCGATTTGAAGGCGGTGGGGGGCAGGCTCACGCCGCCTGGCATGGGGTCGAAGGTGTAGCGCGCATACAGGCCGCCCACCCACTGGCGGTAGTCGCGCGAGTTGTCGATGGACGCCATGCCGCCCAGGAACAGCTGCGGACCCACCTGGTATTCCGCGCTGGTCAACAGGCTGTAGCCCACGCCGGTCTTGCTCTGGCCATCGTAGCGCGCGTCCGGCGAACCGGTCAGTCCCTGGGCGTAGGCCTGGGCCGCGGCGGTGTTGGCGGCGTTCTGCAGGCTGCCGTTGTTGGGGAAGTAGGGCGAGGAGTCGGTGCGGAAGTACTGCAGGCCCAGGGAGCCTTGCACCTGGTAGCTGAAGTTGCCGCGGCGCTGCGCCCAGTTCAGCGGCACGCTCAGCGCGTAGTACTCCTGCGGGCTGAAGTAGCCGCCCTGTCCATAAGTGAAGAAGCTGAGGTTCTTGTCATACGACATGGCCGTCACGTTCACGCCGCTGGACAGTTGGTAGCCGGTGTCGCGCAGCAGATACTTGTAAAGGCCGACGCCGCCTTCCAGGCGCGTGTTCGATTCGACGTTGCGGCCGTCCAGCGATTGAAAGGAGCCGTATCCGTACACGCCGTAGTCGCCGTAGTCCTGCGTCAGCTGCAGCCGCACGCCGGTGGCGGCCACCGCGCCCCAGGACTGCCCTGTGCGCGCGTCGCGCGCGCCGGCGAAGGACAGCAGGCTGTCCGTCACCGGGCGGCGCGAAAGCTCGGCCGTGTAGGACAGGCCGCTGTCGTCCAGCGGACGGTTCAGTTTCACGCCCCCTATCACGTTGGTGTAGCGAAAGCCGATGGGTGTGCTGCCGAGGTCGGCGGACAGTCCGTCCGTTTCATAGGCCACGGACACGCCCACGCCATGATCGCTTTGCGAACCGGCCGAGCCGGCGGTGCCGTTCTGCTGCGCCAGCGCCGCGGCGGGGCCGCCGCCGAAGCGGCTGCCCGAGCCGTAGCCATTGCCCACCGATCCGGCCTGCAAGGTGGTCGGCGTGACCTTCAGGAACAGGTTGCCGTCGCCGACGGGCAGGCGGGCCTGCGCGGGCGCTTCGATATCGCTGAGCTTGCCCATGCCGGATTCGCCGTTGCGGCTGCGTCCCAGGAGGCCGACCTGCGCGTAGGGCGTACCGGTCCGCATCAACTGGTCCAGCTCCTGCTGGATGGAAGGCGGCGCCGCGTCCTGTCCGGACGCGGCGGACGTGGCCGGTGCGGGCTGCGCATAGCCGTTGGCGGGCGCGTAGCCCGGCGGCGGCGGATAGCCGGCCTGGGCCGCATAGACGGGTGGCGCGCCATAGCCGGGCGCTGGCGCGTACCCTTGCGGCGCGGGGTAGCCCGGCGCGGGGGTGTAGCCCGGCGGCGGCGCCGCATAGCCCGGCGCCGCGCCGCCCGCGTAGGCATACTGCACCGATCCCGCCGCGGCGGGATAGGGCTGCGGCGGACGCAGCGACGAAGCGGGCGCGGGGATGTACGCGCCGCCGCTGTCGCCATTGCCGCCACTGGCGCTGGCCAGGGCCTGCGGCAGCGGCAGGGGCGCCATGCCCAGCGTCGACTGGCTGCGCTGGCCCGGCAGGCCGACAAAGGGGTTGGAAGCCGTGGGCGAAGCCGCGGCCACCTGCGTGCCCGCGCCGCCGGATTGTTGCGCGGCGAGCGCCGCCTTCAGCAACTGGGTCGCCTTCGCGGTCTTGCCCTGTTCGCGATAGATGCGCGCGGCCGAAGCCAGTACGTCGGCATTGTCGGGCGCCAGCGAAATCGCCTTCTGCGCCGACTTGTCGGCGAAGTCGTAGTCCTTCACGCGATTGGCCATCTGCGCCGCGCCGAGCTGCACGTCGACGTTGTCGGGATCCGTGCGCTGCAGCCGCTTGTAGATGTCCAGCGCCTTGGGGTATTCCTGCGCGGACGCGTACATGCGGGCCAGGGTGCCGGCCACCAGCGGATCGTCGGGACGTTCCTGCAAAACCGGCGCCAGGATGTCGTACGCCGCGACCAGGTCGTCGCGCTGGCGCAAGGCTTCGGCCTGGCGGACGATGTACAGCACGCGCAGATTGTCGAAGCTGTCTTGATCGGCCTGCGACAGGTGCTGGCGCTGCAGGGACCGCAAGACATCGACGAGCTCGGCGTCGCGTCCGGTCTTCAGCAACAGCGACGCGTATTGCAGGGATAGCGACGGCGGCGGCGGATTGCGTGCCGCCAGCGCGTCGCGCAGCATGGCCGTGCCGGTCGCCGGGTCGCCGGCGTCCACATAGGCCAGGGCCAGCGCGCCCAGCATGTCGGGATCCTGGCCGGCATAGGACGTCGCCTGCGCAAGCAGGTTCGACGCTTCCTTGCGCCGGCCGCTCTGGGCCAGGCGCGTGGCCAGGGCCGCCTGCGACTGCACCCAGGTACGGCGCTCCAGCAGCGTCATGTCGGCGGTACGCGCCGATTCGGGGATGCGCCGCAACGTGGCCAAGGCGCCGGAATAGTCTTTGGCTTGCGAGGACACCAGCGCGCTGGCGTAAAGCGCTTCGTTGTCGCCGGGCCGCGCCGCGACCAGGTCGTCCATCAGGCTCGATGCGCGGGCCTTGTCGCCGGCCTTCATGTACAACCGGGCCAGCGATACCCGCATCCATGGATCGCCGGGCGCTTCCTTGACGGCCTGCTGCCAGGCCGCCTGCGCCGCGGCCGTGTCGCCGCGCGCCAGCGCGGCCTGGGCGCGGCCATCGTCCAGCGCCGCGCGCAGGATATCCGCGCCGCCGACCGCGGTGCGTTGCACGGGCGTCAGGCCGTCGACGATGCGCTTCGCCTCGGCGTCCTTGCCATTGCGCGCCAGCACGGACACCAGTCCGCGCAGCGTATCCGCATCGTTCGGCGAACTGGCGATCGCGCTGCGATACAGGCGCTCCGCGTCGTCCAGGCGGCCTTCGCCGGCGGCGATCGCGGCCAGCTGGTTGGCGGCCGCGGGATCGCGCGGAGACAGGCTCATGGCCTCGCGCAGCAGGCGGTCGGCGGTGGCGGTATCGCCGGCCTGGCGCGCCGTGTTGGCGCGCGTGACCAGCGCCCAGTACGAGGCGCTGTCCAGCGCGCTCTTCCAACGCGTGCCGCCGTTGCGGACCGCGCGATCCAGCAGGTTCCTGGCATCGTCATAGCGTTGCTGGCGCAGCCGCACAACGCCCAGGCCGCCCAGCGCATCGGCGTAATCGGCGCGGGACTTGAGCACCGCGTTGAAGCCCGTTTCCGCCGCCGTCAGATTGCCCTGCTCCAGCGCGCGCAGGCTGGCGTCCGTGCGGACGCGCAGCGGATCGAGCGGCGCGGCGGCCGATGCCGCGGGCGCCTTGCCGATATCGGCGTACTGCTGGCGGATTTCGTCGTCTTCCGGATGCGCCTTCAGGTAGGACTCGAACAAGGGGGCGTCGGCCTTGCGCGGCGGATTGCCCAGGAATCCCAGCGCCTCGCGCCAGCTTTCGGTGGCCGCGCCGCCCACGTCGGGCAGCGTCGACAGCTTTTCGAGGGCGCGTATGCCGTCGGCGCGCGTGTTTTCGTCCAGCGCCGTGATCTGCGCGATGTTCAGCCGGATCTCGTTGTTGTTCGGCTCTTCGCGCGACAGCCGCTGCAGGTTGCGCAGGGCCTCGGCACGACCGGCCGCCGTATAGCCCAGCCGGCTGTAGTACTCCAGCGCGATATCGCCGGTGGGCTGCGGCACGTTCTTGAACGCGGCGCGGTAGTTGTCCAGCGCGCCGTTCAGGTCATTGGATTGCACGGCCAGGCGGGCCTGCTCCAGCCGCCGCTTGCCTTCGCCGCTGCCCAGTTCGATGGCCTGGGTCAACCGGGCGACACGCAGGCTGTTCGGATCCTGCGCGCGCAAGCGGTCGAGATACTTGCGCGCGTCGGCCGGCTTGTTGGCCTTGACCGCGTCGATGCCCAGGCCATACAGCGCATCGGGCTGGTTGGGATCGATGCGCAGCAGCTTCTGCCAGGCTTCGTTGGACCGCTCCGCGTTGTTGCGCTGCTGCCAGTACTGGCCTTGTTTCACCAGTACGTCGATGGCGCTGTCCTGCGCCCAGGCCGCCAGGGGCAGGGACGCGGCGAGCAGACCGGCGGCTAGGGAGCTGAGGCGCGGCGGCATGATGTTTCCCAGGATGGTTGGACGGTGCCGGTGGGGTGGAAGCGATAACGTCCTTCGCTCCAGCCCAGGCCGAACAGCGTCAGGACGTAGTCGTAGTAGGGAGCCTGCACGCCGGTGGCATCCGCCTTTTCGCGGGCCTGCGCCAGCAGCGTCTGCACGCGGGCGCGCTGTTTCTGCAGCAGATCGTCGCGGCGGGTGGCCTGCAGATAGGGCAGCAGCGCGGCGGAAAAGCCGAAGGGGCCGGTGCCGTCGGTGACGCCGGTGGCCGTGCGTACCGATTCCGGCGGATATCCCAGCGTCGCGGTCGCCGCGGCCAGGCCTTGGGTGGCGGCGCGCAGCGGCATCGCCAGCGGGTCTTCATCCGGCGTCAGGCCCGCCCACATGTAGGTGCGGATGGCGTCGTAGCTGCCGATATCGCCCTTGACCGGATCGGTGGCGAAGCGGCCGGGCGTGGAAGCTCCGCTGGCGGACGTCCTGGGCGCCATGTAGGCCACCCAGTCGGCCACATAGCCCGTGTCCTGTCCGCCGGCGTAGACCGCCGGGGTATTGCGGGCGATCTCCTGCCAGAGCGCGCGATTGCCGGCATTGGCCAGCCTGCGCAATACGGGCGGCGGCAGGTAGCTGGCGTTCAGGCGCCAGATGTTGCCCGGCAGGGCGAAGCCCTTGGGTCCTGGCAGCAGCATGCGGCCCAGCCCTGGCAGCTCGACGGTCTCTTCGGCCTCGATGCGCGCGAGCAGGGCATGCGCGCGGTCCGCGTAGTCCTTGCGGCCCCACAGCCTGGCGGCTTCCAGCAGGTCATAGGCGATCCAGAGGTCGGCATCGGCGGCGGAGTTGGCGTCCAGCACCCGCCAGCCGCCATCCGGCGCCAGGCCCCAGAACCAGGCCGGCAGGCGCTTGCCGATATCGCCGCCGGCCAGGTTGGCTTCGGTCCATGTCCACAGCCGGTCGAAGGTGGCCTGGTCGCCCGCCACCAGCGCGAAGAACATGCCGTAGGACTGGCCTTCGGACGAGCTGTGGCGCTGCGGGGTGCTGGCATCGAGCACCCGTCCATCCGGCTGGATGAAGCGGGCCTGGAAGTCTTGCCATAGCGGCCAGGGCGCGGCCACGCAGCTTGCCGGACTCGCGCCCGTGCCCGTGGTCGCGGCGGCCGTGGCCGCGGACCCGGCGCCCGCCGCGCCGGCGACGCAGGGCAGCCATACCGATAGCACCGCCAGCGTCCGGCGCCAGGCCGGCGCGCGGGAGGCCGGTCGGCGTGCCCGTGCCCTGTCCATCATTGCTTCAGGCGCCGCTGCGCGCGCGCATGCAGCGACCAGTACAGGACCGCCGCCAGCAGCAGCGCGCCCAGCAGGCAGCAGGCCAGGAAAAGCAGCAGGTGGCGGCTGAAGAACCACTCCGCGTATTCCACCGGCCCCAGCTTGCCCACGTAATAGCTGTCCTGCGCCAACAGGCTTTCGACCTGCTTGCCGCGCACCATCGCCAGCGAGCCCCTGATGCCGTGGTCGCTGCTGCTGTCGTCCAGCAGCACGTCCAGCGCGTCGGCCAGGCCCTGCGGCTTGTTGCCCGAAACGACGACCACGCTGCGGCCCGCGGTGAGCGGCGACTCGAAGCCCGCCAGCATGGCGTCGGCGCTATCGCTGTTGAAGGAAACGACATCGCGCGGCCGTTCGGGCGTGCCCAGCCAGGCGGAGGTCTTGTAGACCAGGTCGGACAGGCTGAAGCGCTTGTCCTTGCCGTCCACCGACGCCGGCATGTATTGCGCCCACTGCTTGAGCAGCGGCTGGTTGTCGCCGGAGGCGATCACCAGCAGGTCCTTGTCCGCCAGCTTGGCCGCTTGGCCGGCCTGGCTGACGGTCACGGCGGTGGCGGGATAGCCCGTCGATGCGCCCAGGCGTCCCAACAGCGTCAGGTAGGCGCTGTAGTCGGATACCGCGGGCTGGTCGGGCAGCACCACGGCGGTCTGCGACAGGTCGGCCATCCGCGTGAACGGAAAGCCGGCCTTGTCGAAGGCGGCCAGGTCGGGCATGGCGATGAAATGCGGCAGTTGCGAGATATCGATCGTCGAATCCGGATCGATCGCGCCGCGCACGTTGTCCAGCAGCGCGTCCTTGCAATCGCCCTGCTTAAGCACGTCGTAGGAGTAGTACAGCTGCAGCTGCGAGCGCGGCGGCAGCAGGAACAGCGGCAGCTCCAGTCGCTTTTCGGCGGGCAGCGTGCTGTCGGACATCAAGGTGTCCGTCAGCGACGGCGCCTTGGCGGCGGGCAGCGGGATGCCTTGCACGAACTGGTCGTTCAGGCTCACGCTCAGCACCGATTTGTCGCTGGTCGGCCTGGGCGTATAGCGGTACTTCAAGTCCACCGGAACGCGCTTGTCGCGCCAGGCGAACAGGTCCGGCGGCAGGCGCAGGTTCACCCGTATCAGGTCGGGACGATAGCCCGCGACGTTCAGCGCGCGGGCCTCGGCGAGTTCGCCGAACTTGACCGGGCGGTCGCTGGGCAGCCAGTTCGGCGCGTCGTAGGGCTTGCGCGGCTCCAGGGGCTTCAGGCCCGTGATCGTGGCGGTCGCGCCGGACAGGGTCTGGCTGCCCAGGGCCAGCGCATTCGCGGCGGTCTTCAGGTCGGCGCCGTCGCGCCCCTGGATCACCAGCAGCTTGCCGTTGGGATCGTTGGGATTGGTGACGATGGAGATGGTCGGCCCATTGACGGCCGCCTGCCCCGCGCCGCCCGCCTGCACGCCGGGGACGGCCGTGCCGCCGGCCACCAGCACGATGGCGTTGCCTTCCTTCGGCAGCTGGCCGATGGATGCGGGAAAGCGGGCGCCGCGATAGTCGGCCAGCGCGCCGAACCACGACGACAGCGCGCCGGCGGCTTCCAGCGTGGCCGTGTCGGGATTGGCGGCGAACACCATGGGCAGCACCAGCCGGCGCACGTCGCGGCGGTCGAAGAACGGCAGCGGCAGGGTCGACAGGTCGTTGCGCATGCGCAGCGGCGCCACCGTCAGCTCCAGCACGCTCTGGTTGCCGATATTGGCCCACAGGCTGGAGTGCAGCGGATCCTCGCACTGCATCGTGTAGTGGCCGATCAGCTGCAGGTTCAGCCGGTTGAAGTCGGTGATAAGGCGGGCCGGGATATCGACCGTGCGCTGCAGGTTCTTGCCGCCGTCTTCCTTGGGCACCGGAATGCTGTAGGCGACCTCGCCATTGACCATCACGTTGATGTGCGACAGGTCCGGCAGCAGCGCCGGCGAATAGGCATAGTCCAGCTTCAGCTTCGCCCCGGTGACCACCTCATCGGCGCGCACGCTGAACGGTACCCCGTTGCTGCCATCCACGCCGGTGATGTTCAGCGGATACTGGGCGCCCAGTTGCTTCAGCGACAGCGAGTAGGTGCGCGAGCCGTCCGGCGCCGGGGGCGCGGATGCCGCGGCGGCTGGCGTGGACTGCATCGCCGCAGGGTCGGCGGCAGGCGCGCCGGCGGGCGCGGCCCAGGCGGTGTGGAAAGCGCTGGCCAACAGCGTGCCGGCGAGCGTGCCGCATACGCCGCGGCGTATGCGGTGGACGCGATTGTGGAACACGGTCATCTATTTCTCGCAGTGCCGTTGGGACTTTGCGCCGCAGCCGCGGCAGGGGGCGTGGCCGCCGGCGCCGGGCGGCGCTGGCGGAAGGGTTCGTAGAAGGTGTGGCGCAACACCAGCGCGAAGCCGTGTATGCCTATCCGGGTCACCTCGGCCAAGGCCGCCAATGGGGCATCCGGCTTGCGGTTGCCCCAGCCCGACGCCCAGGTATCGGCGCGCGCGAAGGTCAATTGGGACAGCTGCACCTGCTGGGCGACGCTCAGGCCGTCGAAGCGCAGCCCGACCCGTTCCGCGCGGCTGAACACCACGGTAGCGGGAAACACGCCTTCTTCGTCGCCGCGAAAAATCGAGATATGGACTTTGTCGTGCAGCGGCACGTTGGCGCCGTCCGGCAGCAACAGGCCCAGCCCGGTCTGCGAGAAATCGCTGGTCTCGCAAACGACGGTCTTGCCGTTCGCCAGTTTCACCATGGCGGGCAGCTTCGCCGCCACGCGCGGGTCGTTGCGCAGTTGGCGGCTTTCGGCCGCCACCGCCACGCTGGCGCTGGTGATGATGATGTTGTAGACGGTCCAGGCCAGGTTGATGCAGATGGTGGTGGTGACGTCGGCGTCGCCATGGCCCAGGGCCAGCATGGTCAGCCCCGCGATCATGCCCGCCACGTTGAGGGCCAGCAGCACGATGTACGGCCGCGCCATGGTCCAGTCGAAATACGACTGCTCGATGACGCCGCCCTTGGACGTGACGTTGAACTTGCCCAGCTTGGGATTGACCAGCGCCAGCACGACGGGCCGCATGATGTACCACGCCAGCACCGATTCGTAGACTTCGTTCCAGAAGGAATGGCGGAAACGCCCCTGGATGCGCGAGTTGGTGATGCTGGCATGCAGCAGGTGGGGCAGCGCATAGACCGTGATCATCAGGGCCGACGCCTGGAAGACGTGGGCGCCGAAGAACAGATAGGCCAGCGGCGCCGTCAGGAACACGATGCGCGGCAGCCCGTAGAAGAAGTGCAGCATCGCGTTCAGGTAGCACAGCCGCTGGCCGAACTTCAGCCCCTTGCCCACCAGCGGGTTGTCCACGCGGAATATCTGCGCCATGCCGCGCGCCCAGCGTATGCGCTGGCCGATGTGCGCGGCCAGGCTTTCCGTCGCCAGCCCCGCCGCCTGCGGGATGCCCAGGAACGCGGTGTTGTAGCCGGCGCGGCTCAGTTTCAAGGCGGTGTGGGCGTCCTCGGTGACCGTTTCCACCGCCACGCCGCCGACTTCCTCCAATGGCGCGCGGCGCAGGATGGCGCACGATCCGCAGAAGAAAGAGGCATTCCACAGGTCGTTGCCGTCCTGCACCAGGCCGTAGAAGAGCTCGCCTTCGTTCGGTACGGCCCGTCCGGTCTTGAGATTCTTTTCGAAGGGGTCGGCCGAGAAGAAGAAATGGGGCGTCTGCAGCATGGCGAGCTTGCGGTCCTTCAGGAACCAGCCCATGCAAAGCTGCAGGAAGGAGCGTGTCGGCACGTGGTCGCAGTCGAAGATCGCGACGTATTCGCCCTGGGTCTGCTTGAGCGCCCAGTTCAGGTTGCCGGCCTTGGCGTGACGGTTGTCCTCGCGGGTGATGTAGCCCGCGCCGACCTCCTGGCAGAAGTCGCGGAATTCGGCGCGGCGGCCGTCGTCCAGCAGATAGACGCGCAGCTTGTCGGCGGGCCAGTCCATGGTGAGCGCGGTGTAGACCGTCTGCCTGACCACGTTCAAGGGCTCGTTGTAGGTCGGGATGAAGATATCCACCGACGGCCACAGCGTGATGTCGGCGGGCAGCGGCGTGGGCTTGCGGCGCAGCGGCCAGGCCGTCTGCAGATAGCCGAGCAGCAGGACCGCGAGCGCGTAGCACTCCGCCAGCACCAGGCCCCAGCCGAACAGCGTATCGACGGTGTTGTCGAAGTCCAGCGTCGCCGTCACGCGCCAGTACATGTAGCGCAGCGACGCCGTGCAGGACAGCACGATCAACGTGAGCACCGCGAGCTGTCCGCGGATGCGGCGCACGCAGAGCGCGAACAGGAAGGTCACCACGCAGAACACCAGCTGCTGTTCCAGCGTCAGCGGGATGATGACCGTGAGCCATACGAGCAGCACCGCCACGATGCCGATCGCCACGCGCAGCGGCAGGCTGGTCCAGAGGCCGCGCTGCAGCAGCCGGTCCCCGGGCGCCGGACCGGCCGGCGGATAGTGGAACGACTGCGTCGGCCCCTTCATGGCGTCGGGCTCCCCGTATCGGCCAGGCGCGCCAGCACGTGGCGCGCGCATTGCTGAAGGTCATGCGCCGCGCGTCCGTTCGGATCGTAGTCCAGCACCTTCATGTTGCAAGCCAGCGCTTCGCGCACGGACTCGTCGTCGTGGATCACGCCCACGGTCCGGGCGCCCAGCTGGTGCCGCATGACCTCGACCACGTCCTGGGTCAGGCGGCGCGAGCGGTCCACCTGGTTGATCGCATAGACGCAGGGGGTGTCGCCGCGCGCATTGGCGCCGCCGAACGCTTCCACCATCGACGCGGTCGCCGGCAGCGTCGCATACGACGCCGCGTCGGCCAGCGTGACGGCCACGACGAGATCCGCGGCCGCGATCGCCTGCCGCGTGTAGACGGACGGGCCGGGCGGCGTATCGATCAGCACGATGGCGTCGTCGGGCAATTGCATGGCGCGCAGGCGCGCGGCCAGCAGGCCCGGCTCGTCGCGCAGGCGGCGCTCCAGGCGCTCGCGGTCGCTTTCCGGCAACTGGCCATGCGGGACCACGTCGACACCGTCCTTGCCGGGCAGGCGCGCATCGTCCCAGCGCCGGTCGGACAAGGTCGCGCGGGCCAGGCCGTCCATGCCGTTCGAGCCGGCGTCGGCATGCAGGCGCAGGGCATTCTGCGGATCCAGGTCGACCGCCACCACCGGCCGCCCCATGCGGGCCAGCGCCGCAGCGATGTTGGCGCTGATCGTCGTCTTGCCGACGCCGCCCTTGGCGGATATCACGGCGATGGTTTTCACGATGAAAGCAGCCGTTTGAACAGGTCGGGCAGGCGCCCCGAGGCCGGCTCGGACGGGCTGTCCGCCACCAGGCGGCGGAAGGGGTCCCCGGACGCGCCGGGAAGTCCGGCCGGCGCGGCCATTTGCTCGTTCGCGGCGGCCTCGGCGGCCGGCGCCGCGACAGGGCCGCCGGCTGGTGCGGCGATCGCCGCGGGTGTCGCGGTGAAGGAGGGGGCGGACGGCGCGGCCGAAGGCACGGCAGCGGATGCGGCCGAGAATGCGGCGGCGGGCGGCACGACCGGGTCGGCGACGTGGCTCGCGGGCGCCGGCTCAGGCGGCTGCGGAACCAGGAAGGCGCGCGGCACGTCGCGGTTGAATGGCTTCGGACTGGGCGCGATGAACTGCGGCTGCGGCCGGACGGGTTCGGCGGCGGCGCCCTGCGCGTCGGCCGCCCGTTGCGCGGCCTGCGCCATCACGGCGCCGTCATCCACGCCGACCGCGGGCGCCGCGACGGGCTGCAGGGGGTCGAAGGCCGCCAGCATGGGCCAGCGCGCCCGGGCCTGGCTGGCCGCCGCCAGCGTGGCGATTTCCTGGTAGCCCGCGGGATCCCCGCCGAACTGCGCGTAAAGCCGCGCGATATCGTTGTCGTCATCGGAATGCATGCGCCGGGCCCCTCATTTGGAAAAAACGAAACGCAGGCTGCCCGTTTCCGGGTCGGCGTGTTGCAACCGGACCTGCAGCGTGTCACCGGCCCCCGCGGCCGACATCCATCCCTGGTAGACGCCTTCCAGGAAAGCGGGCGTCCATTCCAGTTCGCCCGCGCCGAAACCGGCGGCCAGGGGCGTGCAAAAGTGTTCGATCAGCAGCGCGGCGTCGTCCTGTTCGGCCAGTGCGACCAGGCCCCAGTCGAGCGGCGCCCATGCGGCATTCATGGCATCGCGCAGCTCGGCTATGCTGGCGCACGGCGGCAGGGGATACAGCGCGGCGTAGCGTCCGCCGATGCGGTGCATGAGGCCGCGCAGCTCCGCGGTCGACAGGTGCGCGCGGAACTCCTCGGCCTGGGCGCGCAGAAATCCCCGCCACTGCGGCGTGCAAAGGCGGCCATGCAAATACTCCAATTCGGCGCCTTGCATTCAAGATCCCCAAACGAGTTGCATTGCGTGCGCGCGACCAGCAAAAGACCCTAGCGGGCGCATGTGCGACTGATTGTGAATTAGGGGTCTTTGTTTAACAAGGCTTGATCGCGTGTAACTCCACAAGCTTCTAGGCTTTGTCGATTTATTTCCGGCCGTTCTTGGGGGTTGTTGCGCTGCCGCGAAGCTAATATCACAGAAGTTGCTGATTTCGTGCGCAAAATAACATAATCTTGCCGAAACACTTTGTGGTGTCTTGCCAACGTAAATTCAAAAAAAACCGCACCGGCGCAGCCGGTGCGGCATCCCTCCCGCTACATCAAACGATTCAGGGCCGGAGCATGACGCCGTCCTTTAGTCCTGCGCAGTGGTCGTAGATTTCGCCCGGACGCGTGAACCAAACCTTGTCGCGCTGGGGATGGTCCACGATGTATTTCAAGGCCCGGCGCAGCGCGCGCAGGCGATACGGCTGCCCGACGATCATGGTGTGCAGGGCGATGCCGCATACCAGCGGCTGCTTTTCCGACTGGGCCAGCATCTCCTCGAACTGCTCGATGATCATCTGTTCGAAGTCCTGCGCGGTGTGGCGGCGCACCAGCATCTGGGGTGAATCGTTGATCTCCAGCGGATACGGCACCGACATCAGCGGGCCGGAGCGGGTCTTCATCCACACCGGCTGATCGTCGGCCGGCCAGTCCATCACGAACTTGTAGCCGGTATCCACCAGCAGCTCGGGCGTCTGCGCGCTTTGCGACATCCACGGGCCCATCCAGCCGCGCACGTCCTGCCCCGCGTGCTTCTTGATGGCGTCGCGCACCTCGGTCAGCAGGCGGGCTTCGTCGGCGGGCCACAGGTGGCCCTGTGCTTCGGCGTTGGTGCGGCCGTGCCCGATGAGTTCGTCGCCGCGCTTGAGGATGGGCTCGAGCACATCGGGGGCGTACTCGAACAGCACCGTATTCATCAGGTGCGACGCCGGCAGGCCGAGCTCGTCGAACAGCTCCAGCAGGCGCCAGACGCCCACCCGGTTGCCGTAGTCGCGCCAGGCGAAGCCGCGCGCGTCGGGCTGCGGCAGCTCGGTGCCCAGGTGATGGCCCTTGCCGGTGCCGAAGGCGAAGTGCTCGATATTCAGGCCCAGGTAGACGGCCAGCCGCTTGCCGCCCGGCCAGCTGTAGTCGGGGCGTTTGGTGATGGCGCTGTACGGATACCGGTCGTGGTAGGGAAGTAGCATGGGATCGATCCGAATGGGTGTGTCGACGTCAGGTTGATGGGGGCGGGGGTATGGCGCGATGGCCACGGCGGGCGGCCGCGCGGGAGGGTCCCGCCGGCCCTGCTCCGCCGCTATACCCCCAGGAAGGCGGTCTGTACCTTGGGGTCCTCCAGCAGGGCGGCGGAGGCGTCGTCGAACAGCTTTTCCCCCAGCTGCAGGATGGCTGTACGCCGCGCCACGCGCATCGCCCAGTTGGCGTTCTGCTCCGCCAGCACGAAGGCCAGGCCTTCGCGCTGCTGGATTTCCAGCAGGATGTCGCCGATGCGCTCGACGATGATGGGCGCCAGTCCCAGCGAAGGCTCGTCCAGCAGGAAGAGCCTGGGGCCGCTCATCAGGGCGCGGCCGATGGCCAGCATCTGCTGTTCGCCGCCGGACAGGCTGCCCGCTGCCTGCCGGGCCCGTTCCTTCAGGCGCGGAAAGTAGCCGAACATCTGTTCCATGCGCTCCGCCAGGCGATCGCCGCCGCGGCCGAAGGCGCCCATCTTCAGGTTCTCCTGCACCGTCAGCGAGGGGAACACCCGGCGGCCTTCCGGGGAGAAGCCGATGCCCAGCTTCACCACTTCCGACGCGGCCATGCCCTTGATGCTTTTGCCTTGCCACAGGATGTCGCCGCCGTAGCCGGTGACGAGTCCGGTGATGGCTTTCAGCGTGCTGCTCTTGCCGGCGCCGTTGGAGCCGATCAGCGCCACGGTTTCGGCCTCGCCTATGCTCAGGTTCAATGCGCGCGTGCCGGCCACGCGGCCGTAGCGCACGTCCAGGTTACGCAATTCCAGCAGTGACATTCCTAGTTCCCAAGTAAGCCTCGACGACACGGCGGTCGCGCAGGACTTCATCCGGCCGGCCGCGCGTCAGTTCCTGGCCGGAGGCCACCACCAGCAGGCGGTCGCACAGGCCGGCGATGAAGCGCATGTTGTGGTCGATGACCATGACCGTGACCCCCGACTCGCGAACACGCAGGATGGCGTCGCGCACCTGGTCGGTTTCCTCGGCGCTGAGACCCGCCACCGGTTCGTCCAGCATCAGCAGCGTGGGCCGCGCGGCCAGCGCGATGGCGATGCCCAGGATCTTCTGCATCCCGTAGGGCAGGCTGCCGGCGGCGTCGTCGGCCACCGCGGCCAGGCCCATGCGATGCAGCAGTTCTTCGACCTGGGCGTCCGATTCGGCGCGCTTGCGCTTCGCGCGCGGCGTATCGAACAGGGTGGCCAGGAAACCGGGATAGCGCGTCAGGTAGGAGCCGCGCACGATGTTCTCGCGCACGCTGCGCTGCGCATAGACCGCGGTCGACTGGAAGGTGCGCACCAGGCCGCGTTCGGTCAGGCGCGAAGGCGCCATGCCGGTGACGGCTTCGTCGCGGAACACCACGGTGCCGCGCGACGGCTTGATGACGCCGCTGATCAGGTTGACCAGCGTGGTTTTGCCGGCGCCGTTGGGACCGATGACGCCCAGGATCTCGCCTTCGTAGACTTCGAAGGTGACGCCATCGACGGCCTTCAGCCCGCCGAAGCTGATGCCGATGCCGTCCACATTGAGCAGCTTGTTCATGCGCGCGCCTCCTTGCGGCCGCGCCGCGCGCCGCGCAGCATGGCGGCCAGCCCGACCAGTCCCGACGAGAACGAGGCCATTACCAGGATCAGCGCCACGCCGAACAGGATGCGCTGAACTTCGACATAGCCGCGCAGCAGTTCGGGAAGCGCCACCAGGAAGACCGCGCCGACGATGGGGCCGACCACGTTGTACATCCCGCCCAGCACGTTCATCACGACCAGGTTCAGCGATTCGGTCATGCCGAAGGAGGTCGGGTCGATGTAGTGCATGAAGAAGGCCAGCAGGCCGCCCTGCAGGCCGACCAGCGCGCAGCCCAGCACGAAGATGCCGACCTTCAGCCGGATGACCGGCACGCCGGCGCACTCGGTGACCCGTTCGGCTTCGCGCGCCGCATCCATGGCGCGTCCGACCTCGGACATCAGCAGGCGGATGCACAGGGCCGCCACCAGCACGGCGGCGACCAGGGCGATGTAGTACTGCGCCAGCGGCGAGCTCCAGCCGGCATGCAGGTCCGGCAGGTTGGACAGGCCGTTGGACCCGCCCGTGACGCTTTCCCATTCCACCAGCACCAGGCGGATGATTTCGCCCAGCAGGAAAGTGACCAGCACGAAGTACTTGCCGGTCAGGCGCAGCACGATGGGACCGACCAGCAGGGCCAGCAGCGCCGAGGCGCCGGCGCCGATCGCCAGGCCGGCGAAGGGCGACACGCCCAGCTTCAGCACCGACAGCGCGCAGGCATAGGCGCCCACGCCCATGAACCCGGCATGCGAAAACGAGATATGGCCCGTGCGGATGATCAGGTGCAGGCTGAGCGCGCCGATGACGTTCAGCAGGATCAGCGCGCCGATGGCCAGGATGAAGGCGTTGTCGGCCACGTGCGGCAGCACGGCCAGCACCACGGTGGCCAGCACGCCCATCGCCAGCACTTTCATGCCGCGAGGCGCGCCTTCGGTCTGGCGCGCGATGGGAGCATTCAGGGAAGTATTCGACATGGCGGCCTCAGCGTTCCGGTTTTCCAAGCAGGCCCCAGGGGCGCACCACCAGCAGCGCGATCACCACGCCGAAGGATACGAAGGTGGACGTGGCCGAGCCGTAGAAGGTGGACAGGAAGCTTTCGCCGAAACCGAACAGCACGCCGCCCAGCGCCGCGCCGGGAATACTGCCCATGCCGCCCAGGATGACGACGATGAAGGCCACCATCAGCGGGCGCTCGCCCATGAACGGCGACAGCGCATAGGTTTGCGCATAGATGGCGCCGGCGATGGCGGTCATGAACGCGGCCAGGAAAAACGCCAGCTGGTAGATGCGGCGCGTATTGACGCCCTGCGCCTCGGCGATCTCGATGTCTTCGGACGCGGCGCGCACGGCCAGGCCATAGCGGCTCAGGCTCATGAAGCCCCAGAACGCCAGCAGCACCACCACCGCGATGCCGATGATCATCAGCTTGTCGGCCGGGATCGACACCGCCCCGATGGGGACCATGCTGTCCAGCGCGGCGGGAATCGAACGTTCGTAGACGTCGAAGATCAGCACGCAGCTGTAGACGATGGCGATGTCCAGGCCCAGCAGTCCGATCATGCTCTGGAACATCTTCTGGTAGAAACGGCGATACACCAGCCATTCCAGGATCATGCTGCCGGCGGCGACGGTCAGCCCGGCCAGCAGGATGGCCACCACGTAAGGCAGCTTGAATTCGCCGAAGTAATAATGCAGCGCATAGCCGCCCAGCATGGCCAGGCTGCCATGCGCGAAGTTGACCACTTTCATGATGCCGAACAACAGCGTGAACCCCAGCGCGATCAGGACGTAGATCGCGCTGAGGCTCAGGCCGTTGATCAGCACCTGGGTCAGGACCGGTGCGGAAAACATGCAATCCCCTAGAAGGCGGAATGTCCGTCGCGACGGCCACGCACGGGCCGCCGCGACAGACGGATAAGGCTTATTCCTTGACGGGCGTCAGGGAGGTGATCGTCTGCGGCTTGCCGTCCTTGATCTGGGTGATCCAGAACTTGTTCAGCAGTTGGCGGTTCACGCCGTAGGCCTTCTGGCCGCCCCAGACCACCGGGCCATAGATGCCGGCGTCGTAGCCGCTGACGTTCTCCAGCGCGGTGCGGACCTTGTCCGTGTCGGTGACGGTGCCGGCGTTTTCCAGCGCCTTGAAGAGGATCTTCGCGGAGTTGTACCAGCCGGGGGTCTGCGCGTTGATCACGCCGCTCCAGCGCTTCTTGTAGGCGTCGATGAACTTCTGCGCGCCGGGCTCGCGGAAGTCGAACACGTCGTAGGACATGAAGCCTTCGGCATTGGGGCCGGCGATGTCGTTGATCTCGTCGATGCCGGGGCCGCCGACCTGCCAGATCAGGCCCTTGTAGCCGATCTGCCGCGCCTGCTTGACCAGCAGGCCCGCTTCGCCGGGCGCGTTCAGGTTCAGGTCCAGGATGTCCACGCCCTGCGCCATCATGCGCGTGAGCAGCGGCGTGAATTCCTTGGAACCGCGCTCATAGCTTTCCGACCACACGGTGTAGCCGTTGTCCTTGTAGGTCTGGCCCAGCGTGGGCAGCACGACCTGGCCGGTGGCGTCGTTGGGAACGATCAGCGCGACCTTCTTCACCTGGGGATGCGTCTCCTTCAGCCACTTGACCATCGCGGGGCCGAATTCGATGTTGCTGTTCATCGAGCGGAAGTTGTAGCCGTTGGCGCCGCCCTGCTTCAGGATGTCCGGCGCGTAGCCGTTGGACAGCACGATGACCTTGGCCTGGTTGGTGATGGGCACCACCGACATGGCGGACGGCGTGCCGATGGGACCGATGACGAACTTGACCTTGTCGTAGTTGACCAGGCGCTCGGCCGCGGTGCGGCCGCCGGTGGCGGTGTACTTGTCGTCGTACATCACCAGTTCGGGCTTGTAGGTCTTGCCGCCGACCTTGAGTCCGCCCTGCGCGTTGACTTCGTCGATGGCCATCTGCACGCCGCGCTGGACGGCCAGGCCCCAGGCGGTGCCGCCGCCGGACAGCGGCCCGATGCCGCCGATCTTCAGTGCTTCCTGTGCGTGCGCGGACAGCGCGGCGCCGGTGCCCAGTGCGGCCAAAATCAGGCTACCAAGCAGTTTCTTCGCGTGCATGAGGCATACCCCTTGTTCTGGAAACGATATGGTTGGAGAAGGTCAGTCGAGCGGCCTGGGCAAGGTGCCCAGCACCGATGTGGCGAAACGCGCGGCGGCCAGCAGGCGGGTGTCCTGGCCGTAGGCGCCTATCAGTTGCGCGCCCAGCGGCAGGCCGCCGGGCCCGATCTCGAGCGGGAAGGACACGCAGGGCATGTGCAGCAGCGTCCAGATGGCGCCGTAGCGCGGCGATCCCGAGTTGGCGTGGCCGGCTTCCGCTTCGCCGTCGGCGGCGGGATAGAGCAGCACGTCATGGTCGGCGAACAGCGTGCTGGCCCGGGCGCGCATCTGCGCCACGTGCTGCAGCAGCCCGGTGTACTCGTCCAGGCCGACGTCGGCGCCGCCGCGCAGGCGGGCTTGCAGGCGCGGACTCAGCTGGCTTTCATTGCGCAGGCGTTCCTGCGCCAGCGTCTGGCGAGCTTCGAAGGCGAACAGCCGCAGCTGCATGGCTTCCAGCGCCTCGAATTCCGGCGGCAGCCAGAAGCGCGTGACCTGCGCGCCGGCCTTGGCCAGCGTGTCGGCGGCGCGCTCGATGGCGGCGATGGTCGACGGATGCGTGTAGTCCCATTGGCGCGACAGGCACAGGCCGATGCGCGGGCGCAGCACGCTGCCGGACATGACGTCGCGCGCGCCGTGCAGGCCCATCGTGAAGAACGCAGCGTCGGCGACGTCGCGCGTGATCACGCCGACCGTGTCCTGCGAGGGGCTGAGCGGCTTCATGCCGCCCGTGGCGATCAGCCCGAAGCTGGGCTTGTAGCCGACCGCGCCGCAGTAGATGGCCGGCCGCACGATGGAGCCGGTGGTCTGCGTGCCGAAGGCCACGGGCACCATGTAGTCGCCCACCGCGGCGCCCGATCCGCTGGACGATCCGCCCGGTGTGTGGGTGACGCGCAGCGGATTGACGGCCTTGCTGGGGGTCTGGGTGGCGAACTCGCCGGTCGCGACCTTGCCGATGAGCACGGCGCCGCGATGCCTGGCCAGCGCCACGCAGCCGGCGTCGGCGACCGGGCGGTGGCCGCGGTAGATGGGCGAGCCGTATTCGGTGGGATAGTCGACGGTGTCAAAGATGTCCTTGGCGGCGAAGGGGATGCCGCGCAGCGGCCGGCCGCCCGGCGCGTCCGCCGCCAAGGCCTCGGCCTGCCGGGCCCCGGCCAGGGCGAGTTCCGGATCGCAGGCGACGAAGGCGCGGATCTCGTCATTGCGTTCGGCGATGCGTTCCAGGCAGGCCTGGACGACGGCGGTGGGCGTGGTCTCGCCGCGCTCGATGGCGGCGGCCGCTTGCCACGCGGTCAGCTGATTCAAAGGTTTCACTGCAACGTTCCGTGGAGGTATACGCGGCGACCCCTGTCCGGGGGCGCCCGGTCGCGTCGATAGGGCGGCGGCTGGCGCGCGCGCTGTCGGCACAGGCCGGCTATCTGGCCTGGCTACTTTATGGAGCGGGGATTGATATGTCTAATACAATCTAAGGCCATCATTAAGATGGATTCTCACCTAATCATTCGGGAAAACGATGCCTCTGATTTCGCGCGCGATGCGGGCCTTCGTGGTGGTGGCCGAGGAGCTGCATTTCGGCCGAGCGGCCATCCGCCTGAATATCAGCCAGCCGCCGCTCAGCCAGCTGATACGCCAGTTCGAGGCCGAGGTCGGCACCGAGTTGTTCGTGCGGTCGACGCGCTCGGTGCGCTTGACCCAGGCGGGCGAAGTGCTGTTGCCGCGGGCGCGTCGGCTGGTCGACGAAAACGATTCGATCCTGCGCGCGGTGCGGCGGGCCGGCAGCGGCGACGCCGGCCGGCTGGCGGTGGGCTTCGTCAGCACCGCGGCCTATCGGGTGCTGCCGGGCGCCATCGCGCGCTACCGGGCCAAGTACCCGGACGTCGAGCTGATGCTGTTCGAGGAGTTGACCGGCACGATCACCGATCGCCTGATGTCCGGGACGCTGGACATCGCGATCTTCCGCCGCCTGCCGCGCGCGACCGAACCGGACCTGATCTTCGAGCGCGTGCATCGCGAGAAAATGGTGCTGGCCATGCCGGCAGATCACCCGTTCCGCGAGCTCCACAAGGTGCCCATGCGCAAGCTGGACGGGCAGGCGATGGTGGGCTTCCAGCGCGAGGCATCGTCGTACTTCAACGCGGTGCAGACGCGCCTGTGCCGCGAGCACAATGTGCGGCCGCGCATCGTGTACGAGAGCGTGCTGCCCACGCTGCTGGCGCTGGTGGAAGGCGGCATGGGCATGGCGCTGGTGCCGGAGTCGGCGGCGGGGCTGCGCAATTCGGTGGTGTACCGGCCCCTGTCCGGCTTGCCGGATGCGTTCGACGTCGACCTGTATTGCGCGCGGCGGCCGGATAACCTGAATCCGACGGCGCAGGCATTTGCGCGGATCCTGCAACAGGGCTAGTGTGTCGCCCGTCGCGATGGCGACGACGCGATCGAGGCTCATGGCGGCATGGGCCATCATCCAAGGGGAGCTTCATTCATGGCAGTCAGTACTACTCTTCCGCGCGTGGCGATCATCGGCTGCGGCGGCACGATCACGTCGCGCGGCACCGGGCCGCTGGACACGATGGACTATCCCGAGTTCGGCACGAAGCTCAGCGTGGCGGACGTGCTGGAAGCGATTCCGGAGACGGCCTCCGTCGCGCGGACGGTGCTGGTACCGTTCCGGGAAGTGAGCAGTTCCGCGATCACCACGCAGGATTGGTTCGCGCTGCGCGCGGCGATACGGCGCATGGCGGCGGAACAGCCGGACTTGGCGGGATTCGTCATCCTGCACGGCACGGCGTCGCTGGAAGAAACGGCTTTCTTCCTGGACCTGACCCTGTCGCTCGAACAGCCGGTCGTCGTGGTGGGCGCGCAGCGGCCCCTCAGCGCGGTCGGATCGGACGCGCCGATGAACGTGATCGCGGCCCTGCGCACCGCGGCGGCGCCGCAGTCGCGCGGGCGTGGCGTGCTGGTGGTCATGAATGACGAGATCTGCTCGGCGCGGGATGTGGTGAAGACGCATACCCTGCGGGTGCAGACCTTCCGGTCGGCGGATTTCGGGGCCTTGGGGGTGGTGGATCCGGATGGGGTCTTCTACTACCGGCGCAACGATGACGCGCGTGCTGCCGCCGCGGATACGGCGCTGCCTGATTTCACGGCGTTGGCGGATGACGTCGCGCTGCCTCGGGTGGATATTCTTTATTCTCATATCGGCGCGGATGGTGCACTGGTGCAGGCCTGCGTGGCCGCGGGCGCACGCGGGATCATCTGCGCGGGAATGGCGCCGGGGATGCCGGCAAAGGCCGAACGCGATGCCTATGAATCCGCGCGTCGTGGTGGCGTGGCATTGGTCCAGTGTTCACGAGCGGGCAGCGGGCGTGTCGCGAATCGGCGGGCGTTGCGGGAGAACGGGTGGATCGCCGGGAGTTCCCTGAGCCCGCAGAAGGCCAGGATACTGCTGGCCCTGGCGCTTTCGTGTACGGATGATCTTGAGGTTATGCGAGGCGTGTTCGCGCGGTTCTAAAGGCGGGTTGCCGATTCGTTGATGGTATTGGCGGTTGGTCTGCCGATGATGGCGGGGTGGTGACGGTGTTTCGCCGATGGTGGTTCTAGTGCTGGTGCCGTCCGTCGGTGCGGTCACCCTGTCGCGTCCATCCCGATCGGCCGGTCCGGCGCGCGGGCGCCGGACTCCCGCTTCGTCTGCCTCGTCCGGCGGCCGAACGTCGTCGGCGTTCTAGCGTCCTTTTTGCCCGGCCGTCCTTCCTTCGTCAGCCCTCGCGCGGCCTCAACGGGCTGGCCCCGACAGGGCGACCACCCCGCCGGACTCTGCTGTGCCGCATTCACGGATGCCGCGACCGTCTGGGTGCTTGGCCCTTCGTGGCGTTGTCGGTTGAGTCAAGAAGGATCTGCCGTTGCCCGGCGCCGCGCGGCCGCCCAGCGCGGCCACGCGGCACCTGCGCGATGTGGCTTGCCGGGGGTGTTTCCTGTGGGGTCGGCGGTGTCGACCATCGACGCATTCAGCGCAGCACCGTCGCGCCCTGCGTGTTGACGTAGACCGAAAACAGCGACTTGCCCGCCGCCATGAACAGGCGGTTTCTTTGCGGCCCGCCGAAGCACAGATTCGCGCAGCGTTCGGGCAGATGGATGTGTCCGATGCGCACCCCATCGGGGGCGAAGACCGCGACGCCGTCGAGCTCTTCGGACCCCATTCCCCACCCGCACCACAGATTGCCATCGACGTCGCACCGTATGCCGTCGGACGTCCCCGGTCCGCAGTCGATATGGACCTGGCCTGTCCCCACGCCGCGTCCATCGGCGGAAACGTCGTGCGCCGTGATCAGGCGATGCGGCGTGGCGCGTGACTGGACCAGGTAGAGGACACGCTCGTCCGGCGAAAAGCACAGCCCGTTGGGTCCATCGGCGCCTTCGATCACCACGGTGAGTTCGCCGGTTTCCGCATCCCACCGGTACACCTGCGCCGGCAGCTCCTGCTTGCCCGGCAGTCCTTCGTACCAGCCGCCAATGCCGAACGGCGGGTCGGTGAACCATACCGAACCATCGGACTTGACCACCACGTCATTGGGCGAGTTCAGCCGCTTGCCCTGGTAGCTGTCGGCCAGCACCGTGATGGACCCGTCATGCTCGGTGCGCGTCACCCGTCGCCCTTCGTGTTCGCAGGTGATCAGCCGGCCTTGCAGGTCACGCGTGTTGCCGTTGGCGTTGCGCGACGGCTGGCGGAAGACGCTGAACGCCCCCGTGGGTTCGTCCCACCGCATGATGCGGTTGTTGGGAATATCGCTCACCAGCAGATAGCGGCCATCGCCGAACCAGATCGGACCTTCCGCCCAGCGCATGCCGTCGCCCAGTTTCTCGACCGCGGCCGAGAAGATCACATAGCGGGAGAACCGTGGGTCGATGACTTCGATGCGCGGATCGGGATAGCGCTCACTGGGTTGCCACACGGCCATGGTCTCCAAAATAGGCGCGCTCCAGGCGCGCGGCCAGGTCGGCTTCGCGGGTGCCGGCCTGCATGGCGATGCGGCCTTGGGCCAGGGCATAGACGCGATCGGCCAGGGCCAGCGCCTTTTCCACCAGCTGCTCCACGAGCACGATGGCCGTGCCCTGCTTGCGCAGCTGTCCGGCCACGGTCAGCACGCGGTCGACCAGGACAGGCGACAAGCCGGCGGACGGTTCGTCAAGGATAAGCAGGCGCGGCCGCTTGACCAGGCCCTGCGCCACGACCAGCATCTGCTGCTGGCCGCCGCTCAGCGCGCCGGCGCGGTCGTTGCGCTTGGCCGCGATTTCCGGGAAATAGGCCAGCGCTTCTTCCACGCGCGTCCTGCGTTCCGCGCCCGGCGCGTCGTAGCCCGCCAGCATCAGGTTGTCGATCACGCTCTGCTGCGTGAAAACGCGGTGGCCTTCGATGACGTGCACCAGCCCCGCGCGCGCGGTCTCGCGCGGCGTCGCGCGGCTCAGGTCCGCGCCGCCGAACGAGATGCTGCCGGCGCTCAGCGGCAGCAGCCCGGAAATGGCCCGCATCAGCGTGCTCTTGCCGGCGCCGTTGGGCCCCAGGATGGCCACGATCTCGCCGGCCGCGACGTCCAGGTCTATGCCGTGCAGGATGCCGATCTTGCCGTAGCCGGTCGCCAGGCCGCGTACCGTCAGCAGCGGCGGGCGGGCGTTATCCTCCGAGATAGGCACTGACCACCTCCTTGTGTTCGCGCACCTGCGCCGGTGTGCCGTCGGCCAGCACGCGGCCCAGGTTCAGCACGGTGACGTGATCGCAGATATCGAAGATCAGGTCGGCGTGATGCTCGACCAGCAGTACGCCGGTGCCGTGCCGCGCGATGTGGCGGATAAGCTCGCCCAGCCGGCGGATCTCCTCGGCGGCCAGGCCGGCGGCCGGCTCGTCCAGCAGCACGAAGGAGGGCCGCAGCATCAGTGCACGGGCGATTTCCAGGAAGCGCAGCTCGCTGTGCTGGAGACGGTCCGCCCGGACCTCGGCCACCGCCGCCAGGCCGACGATGCGCAGCGCGGTGCGCGCGGCCTCGTGCAGCGCGCGTTCGTCGCGGCGATGGCGCGGCAGGTGCAGCATCGATTCGACGAAGGACGCGTGGCCCTGCAGCGTGCCGCCTATCATCACGTTCTGCAGGACCGAGGCCTCGCCGATGATGCGTGGCGTCTGGTAGGTCCGCGCGATGCCGCGCGGCGCGCGCAGCAGCGGCCGACCCAGCGCCAGCGGTGCGCCGTTCAGGGCGAGCGTGCCGGCTTCCGGCGTGCAATATCCGGAGATCACGTTCAGCGTCGTGGTCTTGCCGCTGCCGTTGGGACCGATCAGCCCGTGTATCTGTCCCGGCTCGATCTTCAGGCTCAGGCCATCGATGGCGCGCACCCCGCCGAAGCTCAACACGATGTTCTCCAGCGCGATCCCGCCGGCCGCGGGCGTGGCCGTCAGCAGCTGGGCCAGCGGCGCGGGATCGGGCGCGATGGCGCGATTGGCCGGCAGCGGGCGCCTGTTGCGGAAGTCCAGCAGCGCCGCGATGCCGCCGGGCGCGACCAGCACGATCACCAGCAGCATCAGGGCATACAGGAAGTTCGACCACGCGGCCAGCGGCGCCGCGATCTCCGGCAATACCGTCAGGATCACCGTGCCCAGCAGCGGACCCAGGATGGACCCCCTGCCGCCGATCAGGATGGAGATGAAGAACAGCACCGACAGTTCGAAGGTGAAGGCATCGGGGGTGATGTAGGTCTGCAGCGACGCGAACAGGCCGCCCGCCACCGCCGCCAGCACGCCGGCCAGGACGAAGACCAGCGCCAGCAGCCTGACCTTGGAAATGCCGCTGGCTTCCGCCGCGACCTCGGCGTCGCGCACGGCGATCAGGCCCCGGCCGTAGCGGCTGCGCGCCACGTTCGACGTCAGCAGCGTGCCGATGCCGGCGATCGCCAGGCACAGGTAGTACAGGCCCATCTCGCTGTCGAAGGGCGCCGGCAGCGCCGGCCCCGCCAGCCCGATGCCGCCGCCGGTCACATCCTGCCAGGCCAGCGCGATCTGCGTGACGATGGTGGCGAAGCCCAGCGTGGTCATGGCGAAGTAGAACGTGCGCAGCCGCAGCGCGGGCAATCCCACGATCAGTCCGAAGATGCCGCCGCCCACGCCGGCGCAGGCCAGCGCGACGAAAGGCGGCAGGGCCGGCAGGACGTTGCCCGCCGCCAGTACGCTGGTGATGTACGCGCCCAGCGTCAGCAGCGCCACATAGCCGATGGCCAGCTGCCCGGCGAAACCCACCACCAGGTTCAGCCCGGACACCAGGATCCAATAGATGGCCGCGCGCGTGGCGATCACGGTCCAGTACGTATTGCCGCTGAAGGGCAGCAGCGCCGCGAGCAGGAAGATCGCCAGGAACGGCCACAGCGCATGCAGCCCGGCCATGGCGCTGCGATGCCCCTGCCCCGCCCCGCCGTTGGCGGCCGGCGCGGGCTGGCCCGCCGCGTCATGGCCCGTGCCGCCGAGCGGCGCGATCCTGTCGGCACCGCCCGTCGCCAATCCCTGCAGCCCGCTCTTCGCCGCCATCACACCCTCCGCGCGGTCGAGCCGCCGAACAGGCCTTGCGGCACCGCCAGCAGCACGACGATGAACAGCACGAACACCGCGATGGATGCGAAGACGCCGCCCACGGTGAAGTTGGCGGCCTGCTGGAACAGGCCCAGCGCGAGCCCGCCGACCAGGGCGCCACGGTTATTGCCCAGGCCGCCCAGCGCCACCGGAACGAAACCATAGAAGTTCAGCAGCGTGCCATTGGCGAAGAAGGCGAGCATCAGCTGGCCGCTGGCGAAGCCGGCGATGCCGCCGATGACGGCGGCCAGCACATAGCTCCACACGCGCAGCCGCCGTTCCGGCAGGCCCAGCGCGCGTGCCGCGAAGTTGTCTTCCGCCACGGCCAGGAAGGCCATGCCGACCAGCGTGCGGCGATACAGGTATTCCAGCCCCGCCACGACGAGCGCGCAGGCGACGACCGGCAGCCAGAACTTTTCGTCGGTGACGCCGGAGCCCCAGCCGAACAGGCGCGGGAACGGCTGCGGCTCGGTGCCCCATTCGATGGCGGTCACCTGCTGGATCATCAGCGCCAGCGCCAGCGTGGACAGCACGTAAAGATGCTGGTCCAGGCTCTTCAACACGGGCCGCACCGCCACCAGCTCCGTGACCACGCCCATCAGCGCGCAACCGGCCAGCGTCGCGATGAAGCCCAGCCATGGCGGCAAGCCAAGCTTCAGGATGAACAGCGAGCCCAGCACGCCGCCCAGCATGCCCAGCTGCCCCGCGGTGAAGCTCATGACCCGCGAGGTCGCGAACATGGTGTTGTACGTGATGCCGATGAGCGCGTAGACCGCGCCCATCGCCAGGCCGGATGCGATGATGGAGCCGAGCATCGTGCGTCCTCCGCGTCAGGCGTAGCCCGGCGCCAGCGCGAAGGTGCCATGCTTGGCGGAGTTGGCCGCCGACATGACGACGTCCGCCGTTGGATAGCCGTTGTGCTGTTCGGGGGTGTAGATGTAATTGCCGAAGTAGCCTTGATAGGGATTCAGCGTATTCCAGTAGGCGATGATGTCCTTCGACGTCGCGCCGCTTTCCTGCACGGCCTTGGCCACCATATGCACCGCGTCGTACCCCGCCGTGACCCACCAGAACAGGGTGTCGTCCAGGTTCACCTTGCCCTGCACCTTGTCGACGAATTCCTGCGAGCGCGGCGGCAGCTTGCCGCTGGCGTCGTAGCTGCAGCTGCGGTAGCCGACCGCATAGACCTTGTCCCAGTTCTGCGGCTTGCTGAGCAGGCCGCGGATTTCCCCGGACGCCATGGACGGATGGCCGGCGAAGACCACATCCCAGCCCATCTCGCCGCGCGCATTGAACAGGCGCGCTTCCATGCCGGTGGATACGCTCCAGATCACGATCACTTCCGCGCCGGCATTGCGCGCCCGCGTCATGTCGGGCGTCATGTCCGGCTGCGTGGCGTCGATGTTGTTGCTGTAGACCACGTCGGCGCCATCGCGCTTGAAGTTCGCCACGCTGGCCTTCAGGGCGCTGACGCCGTAGCCGGTGGTGTCGCCGATCACGGCGATCTTCTTCACCTTCAGCACTTTCAGGCAGTAGTTGCGCGTGGCGTCGTCCCATTGCTCATTGGACGGCGCGATGCGAAAGGCGTTGGGAAATTTCTTCGGATCGATCAGGCTGTCGATCACGCAGGGATGGATGTTCGGGACGCGTGCGCGCGCCATGATGGGGGTCACGGCCAGCGATTCGCCGGAATTGGTCGGTCCCCAGATGGCGTCCACCTTGACGGAGTTGATCATCTCCTGCGTGGCGTTCACCGCCTTGGTGGGATCGCCCTGGGTGTCGCGGGTGATGATCTCGATCTTGCGGCCCTTGACGCCGCCCGCGGCATTCAGCGTTTCCGCCGCGAACTTCACGCCGCGGTCGAAGCCGACGCCCGGCGCGGAACTGGGACCGGTCAGCGCGGCCAGCCAGCCTATGCGCAGCGGCTCGCTTGCCGCCCTGGCGAAACGCGGGGCGCCGATGGCTGACGCTCCCAGTATCCCGGTCGTGCCCAGGACGAAATTCCGACGCGATAGAGGCATGGTCTTTTCCTTGCAAAGAGAACCGGACAGCGAAAAGGGACGGCGTGGGGATGCGGTTGCGTGGCGCGCGGGCCGTTCAGCGGCGCGCGTTCTCCAGTTCGGCGATGCGCCGCGGGTCGAGCGTGAAGCCCCAGCCGGGACGCTCGGGCACCCGCGCGTCGCCGTCGACGAATTCCAGCCGCTCGCGATACAGCGTCGAAAACCAGGGCATGTATTCCAGGTAGATGGCGTTGTTCAACGCGCACAGCACCTGGATGCTGGTCTCGGGAAACAGATGGCTGGACACCGGCACGTCGTAGCTTTCGGCCATGTGCCCCACCCGCATGAATTCGCTGACGCCGCCCGCGCGCTGCAGGTCGGGCATCAGCACGTCGGCGCTGCGCAGGGTCAGCATGCCGCGGAAGCCGTAGCGCGTGTATTCGGTTTCGCCGCTGGCGATCGGCGTGTCCAGCGCCGCGGCCACGCGGGCCACGCCTTCCAGGTCCCAGGCGGGCAGCGGTTCCTCGAACCACGTCAGGTCGTAGGCTTCGAGCATGCGGCCCAGGCGGATGGCCTGGGCTTCGTTCAGGCCCTGGTTGGCGTCGGCCATCAGCCGCACGTCCGGGCCGATGGCTTCGCGCACGGCGCGCACGCGTTCGGCGTCCTGGCGCGGGTCCGGCATGCCCAGGCGCATCTTCACCGCCTTGAAGCCCTGGGCCACCATGTCCTGCGCTTCGCGCGCCAGCCCATCGATATCGCGGTCCAGCCACAGGCCGCCGCTGTGATAGGCCGGCAGCCGGTCGCGCGCGCCCCCCAGCAGGCGGTAGAGCGGCATGCCGGCGGCCTTGCCGGCGATGTCCCACAAGGCGCCGTCGATGGCGGAAATGCCCATGACCGGTATGCCCTTGTGGCCGAAGAAATTGATGTCCTTCCAGGCGCGTGCCCAGAATCCCGCGATATGGCCCGCGTCGCGTCCCACCACCAGATCGGCCAGTTCGTCCACCATCTGGCGCAGCACGCCGGTGCGGCGGTCGTTCAGCGTGAAGACCAGATTCTCGCCGACGATGCCGCCATCGGTGTAGGCGTACACCAGCACCACGCCGCAGCTGTCTATCGAGCCCAGCGCGCTTTGGATGGGGCGGTCCAGCGGCAGCGACAGCGCGCGCGTTTCCAGGCGTTCCAGCTTCATGCGTGCGTCTCCCGGATGACATGGCGTTCGCCGACGCGGTAGCGCGCCAGCACCTCGGGGTCGGGGTCGCAGCCCAGGCCCGGGCCCTGCGGCACGGCGACGCGGCCGTCGCGCGCGCGTACCCAGGGATCGAAGGGATTGGCTTCCATGTCCAGCCACAGGACTTCGATCAACGGCTTGTTGGGAAGCGCCGCCGCGATGTGCAGCGTGGCGATGAAGCCCGGGCCGAAGTACGGCGAGTGCGGCACCGTCTGCACGCCATGCATCTGGCACAGCGTCGCCACGCGCATGGATTCGCCGATGCCGCCGATCTTGGTGACGCTGGGCTGCGCGATATCCAGCGCGCCGGCTTCCAGCAGGCGCAGGAAGCCCTGCGGCCCGGCCACATTCTCGCCGGCGGCGATGGGGATGCCGCGCTCGCGCACGCGCGCCAGGCCCAGCGTGTCCTCGGGCGGCCAGACGGGCTCCTCGAGCCAGTACATGCCATCGTCGCGCAGCGTGTCGGCCATGGCGAGCGCGGTGGGCACGTCCCAGGCGCAATTGGTGTCCAGCATGATCGCGGCGCCGCCGCCGGCGGCTTGCGCGGCGCGCACCGAACTGGCGGTGACCTCATGCAGCTTGACGTGGCGATAGCCCTGCTCGACCGCCGCCGCGGTATTGCGCGCGACGAGCGCGTCGTCGCTGTAGTTCAACAGGCTGGCATAGGCGGGCAGGTCGGCGCAGGCGCCGCCGCCCAGCAGGCGATGCACGGGCAGGCCGCTGCGCTTGCCCAGCAGGTCCCACAAGGCAATCTCCACGCCCGACCAGGCGTAGACGTAGGCGCCGTTGCGGCCCAGCAGATGCGTGGCATGCAGCACGGCGCGCGTCATGCCGGCAATGTCGCCGGCATCGCGGCCGATGACCAGCGGCGCGACGATGGTGTCCAGCGCGGCGCGCGTGGACGGAATGGCGGCGTGCCCGAAGGCCTCGCCCCATCCGACCAGGCCGTCTTCGGTTTCCACGCGGACCAGCAGGATGTCGAGCCGGTCCCACAGGGCGCCGGCGAAGCGCTGGTACGGTCCGCCCATGTCGAAGGGCACGGATACGACTTCGGAAGCGACGGACACGATCTTCATGTGCCGCTCCCTTCAGGCCGGGCGCCGCCGCCGGGGGTGGACGCGCCCGGGCCTGCCGCCCGGGTGGTGCCTATGCGAATTGCCATGTTGTCTCCGCGGCGGCCGGCTCTTTTTTCACCGGCGCCTTGTTTTGCGGACCAGAATAGGGAGGCAGGTAGATAAAATCAATTGGGGCGAACTAATTTCCACATAAGCCCGCCTTATGCAGGAGGAGACACGATGTCGCTCACCGTCCGGCAGTTGGAGATCATTCGCGCCGTCAGCGTGCACGGGTCCGTCACCGAGGCGGCCGCCGCGCTCGGCATTTCGCAGCCGGCCATCAGCCTGATGCTGCGCGATTGCGCGTCGCAGGCCGGCTTTCCCTTTTTCGTGCGCAAGCACGGGCGCCTGCAGGCGACGCGGGAAACGCAGGTCATCCTGGCCGAACTGAACCGCATCTTCGACAGCATCGAACGGGTCAACCGTTTGATGGACGATATGCGGGAAATGACGGTGGGCACGGTGCAGGTGGCGTCGGTGCCGACGCTGGCGGACAACCTGCTGTCGCCCACCATCGCCGAATTCCAGAAGTCCTGGCCGCACATCCAGATTTCCGTCTTCACTGTCGACAATCTGGGCGTGTTCGAAAACGTGGTGCAGGAGCGCGTCGATTTCGGCCTGGGGCTGTCGCCGCTGCACCATCGCGACGGCCGCATGGTGAAGGGCCGCATCAGCGATGTCTGCGCCGCCGAACTGGTGTGCGTGGTGCACCCCGACAGCCCGCTGGCCCTGCGCGAATCCGTGTCGCCGGCCGACCTGGCGGCCTACCCGCTGATTTCCTTCGGCAGGACGCAGCCTCTGGGGGCGCTGATCGAAGACAGTTTCCAGCGCGCGGGCGTGCCACGCCGCATCGCCACGGAAGTCACGCTGACCTCGGTGGCCTGCTCGCTGGCGCGGTCGGGCGCGGGCGCGGCCATCATCGACCCTTTTCATCTGTGGGCGCCGCGCGACCATGGCGTGGTGACCTTGCGCTACCGCCCGCGCACCGAGGTCAAGGCGCAGATGCTGCTGCCGAACAATACGCCCCTGTCGCGCTCGGCCCAGCTCTTCGTTTCGGCCTTGCGCCGCACGGTGCGCGACCGTGGCGCGGCCCTGCTTTCGTGACCGCCCTAGAGCTGCTGGAAGCTGCGGTAGCGCTTGTCGATGTATTCGCGCCGCGATTGCACGTCCCTCACCACCGCGCCGGGCGGCCCGCGGCCCAGCCATTCCAGCATCTGGTCGATCTGTTCCGGCGTGCCCTGCACCAGGGCCTCGACCGTACCGTCCTCGCGGTTCTGCACCCATCCGGTCGCGCCCACCATATGCGCGCGCCGTACGGTGGCCATGCGGTAGCCCACGCCCTGGACCTTGCCATGGACTTGGACGAATAGGGTTTCGATGTGCGGATCGGCCATGATGAACGGGGAATTGCGTAACGGATTGCCTATTTTTCCATATGCCGCGCGGGGGCGTCGGCGTGCATTAGTCGTGGCGGGTAACTTATTAAGTCAACCCGGGGTGGTTTATCCGGACGCGGGCATTTCTTATGCTTGCATCATCCTCGAATACGCTCTGCCTGACGCGGGGCATCGGTTGATCGTCATGTCCTGTGATCCTGATATCGCCGCTGGGCGCCCGGTGCGCGCGGCGGGCTCGTCCGCCAATCCGGCTTCCGCCAGTTCGGCATCGTCCGTGGCGCCGCCCCATCGTGTGCGCTTCTACGGGCGCCGCGCCAGCGGGGCGGTAACGCCCGTGGTCGTGCACTTTCACGGCGGCGCCTTCGTGTCCGGGTCGGTGGACGATTCCTCCACGGTGGCGCGGCTGCTGGCGGATGCCGGCGCGGTGGTGCTGTCGGTCGATTACCCGCTCGCGCCGCTGCACCCGTTCCCGTCCGCCGTGGAAGCGGCTTACGCGACGCTGAGATGGGCGCACGAACATCGGCGGCAGCTGGGCGGCAAGGGCGCGGCGCTGTTCGTCGCCGGCGAAGAGGCCGGCGGCTGCATCGCCGCCGCCGTGGCGCTGATGGCGCGCGACCGCCTGGGGCCACCGGTGGATGGCCAGATCCTGTTTTCCCCGATGCTGGACGCCAGCATGGGAACGGCGTCGGTGCGCTGCGCGCAGGGCACTGACGAAGGCGCGGAATGGGCCGGGGGCTGGCGCGGCTATCTGTCATGTGCCTGCGACGCCAGCCATCCGTACGCATCCCCGCTGGCGGGAACGCGGCTGGCCGGCTTGCCGCCCCTGCTGCTGCTCAGCGGTTCGGACGATCCCTTGCGCGATGAGGGCCGCGCCTACGCCAGCCGCCTGCGGGCGGCCGGCGTGCCGGTGATCCGCGAGGCTCGCGAACGCGCTCACGCCTGGCAGGGCGCGGACGCGGGCGACGAGCAGCCGGACAGCGCGGAACTGGACGCGCTGCGGGCGCGCCTGTTCAGCTTCCTGCTGACGCACCCCGGCGGCGGCGCGCCGGCAGCTCCGCTTTAGCGTTTAGACCGAAAGCGCAACGGTGGCGCCCGCGGTTGGCGGGCGTCGCCGCGCCCCATCGGCACTATGCATGAGGTGCGCGTCGCTTCCGTCCTAGGAAGGACGAGCGATAGTTGCTCCGCGTTTGAAAAGATACCTTACGCCGTACATAGCCGCTAACCACTTGAGTTCCCGGGCGGGGACGTGCGGCGAGGTGTCTGACCAGTGCGGAGCGCGATGTGAACCAGGAATACCTTCTTCCGGAAGAAACCACCACAGAATACAAAGCGCGGGGCTACATCTCGCTGGAGGAGATCTGCCCGCCCGATGAAGTGGCCCAGATACGCCAGACCCTCATGCGCATGTTCGAGAACAAGGTTGGCTATGAAGAAGGCGCGCAGTACGACTTCGCCAGCCGTGACGATCCCGACAAGCCGCAGACCTTCCCCAGCCTGCACGACCCTTCGCATTACGCCCCCGAGCTGCTGAAGACCACCTATCACCGGCGTGCGCTCGCCATCGCCCGCCAGCTGCTCGGGCCGGACGCGGCGCTGTACGGCGAGCATGCGCTGTTGAAGCCGGCGCGCGTCGGCCCGGAAACGCCCTGGCACCAGGATGAAGCCTTCCGCTCTCCCGATTTCGAGTACCGCGAGCTCAGCATCTGGCTGGCCCTGCAGCCGGTCGGCGAAGTGAACGGCTGCATGCAGTTCATTCCCGGATCGAACCGCTACGACGTGCTCCAGCATCGTTCGCCGGGCAACGACAAGTCGCTGCATCCCCTGGAATGCTGCGCCGATTTCCAGCGCACCGACGCGGTGCCCGTGCCGCTGCCCGCCGGCGGCTGCACCGTGCACGACATGCGCACGCTGCACTACACGGGGCCTAATACTTCGGATGCCCCGCGTCTGGCCTACATCCTCATCTTCAACGTGCCGCCGGTGTACAAGCCCAACCAGCGCAAGTTCGATTGGCTGGAAGGGCGCCGCACGGACAGCCAGGTGCGCAAGCGCGAATGGCATCGGCGCGGCGGCATCGCCGTGGAAGTCCTGCGGCGGCTGCCGCGGGCGCGGCTGACCAACGGCCGATGGATGGCCTGGGCCGCCATCCGCGCCGTCAGCAAGGTGCTGCACCGGCCGCGCGGATAGGGCCGGCTGGCGAGAGAGGGCATTGAAGGGGGGCGGCGCGGGGAACCATCGCGCCGCCCCTTGGTCTACTTCGTTCAGGAAAGCGTAAGGAGACCGATATGAAATGCCCCAGCTGCAACGAGCCCGACCTGGTGATGTCCTCCCGGCAGAACATCGAGATCGACTATTGCCCGCAATGCCGCGGGGTGTGGCTGGATCGCGGCGAACTCGACAAGCTGATCGAGCGCAGCATCCAGGAAAGCGCCGCCGCCCAGGCTGCGCCGCCGCAGCAGCCCCAGGGCCGGCCGCACCGCGACGACGGCGCCGACCGGCACTATCGCGACAGCGACCATGACCACTACCGCGATCGCGGCCGGGGCCATGACCGCGGCTACCGCAAGAAGTCCTTCTGGCACGAGATCTTCGACTGAGCGCCAACCCGTCCGCGCAGGCGCATAATGCGGGCCTTGGCGGGCGCGCTTGGGCCCCGCCCCGGATGGAGAAAACGATGCGGATGTTGTTTCTGGGCGCGGGTGGCACCGGCGGCTATTTCGGCGGCCGCGCCGCGCAGGCGGGCGTGGACGTGACCTTCCTGGTGCGCGACGCGCGTGCCGCGGCCCTGCGCGACAAAGGCCTGCGGCTGCGCAGCCCGCGCGGCGATGCGACGATCCATCCCGGGATCGTGACGGCCAGCGACCTGGGCGGCGATTACGACGTCGTCGTGCTCAGCTGCAAGGCCTACGACCTGGACAGCGCCATCGCGGCCATCGCGCCGGCGGTCGGGCCGGGCTCTGTCGTGCTGCCCATCATGAACGGCATGGCGCATTACGACGTGCTGGACGCCAGGTTCGGCGCGGACCGCGTGCTGGGCGGCCTGTGCCAGATCAGCGCCACGCTGGGGCCGGAAGGCGAGATCGTCCACATGGGCCAGCATGCCAGCTTCGTGTTCGGCGAGCGCGCCGGCGAGCCGCGCAGCGAGCGCTGCGTGGCCCTGGAAACCGCCCTGGCCCAGGCCGACTATTCCTCCCGCCTGAGCGATTCCATCCATCAGGATTGCTGGGAAAAATACGTCTTTCTGTGCAGCCTGGCGGCCGGCACCTGCCTGATGCGCGGCTCGGTAGGCGAAATCGCCTCGACGGCGGACGGCCAGGCCGTCCTGCTCGGCCTGCTGGACGAAGCCCAGGCCGTATCGGCGTCGGCCGGCTATCCCGTGCGGCCACCGGCCGACGCGGCGGCGCGCAAGCTGTTCACCGATACCGGATCGCCGGTGACGGCGTCGATGTTCCGCGACCTGCGCCAGGGCCTGCGTGTCGAAGGCGACCATATCGTCGGCGACATGATCGCCCGCGGCGCCGCCGGCGGGGTCGCCACGCCCTACCTGCGTGTGGCGTATTCGCATCTGCAGGTCTACCAGAACCAGCGCGACGCCTGAAGGGCCTGAGGTTTTGTTTACACTGGCACGCCGCGGGCGCGCGTGCCGGCCAGCCCGTCTATCCATCAGTCCGGAATCCGCATGAAGCTCAAACCCCTAGCCGCCACCGTCCTGCTCTGTGCGGCCGCCAGCCTGTGCGCCGCCGCCCACGCAGCGCCGGCCGACAACAAGGCGGTGGTGACGGCATTCTTCCGCATGCTCTTCCAGGACAAGAACGTCGACAAGGCGCTGCAGACCTACGTCGCCAAGGACCTGATCCAGCACGATCCCTATCTGCCCGACGGGGCGTCGGCGATGGCGGACTTCTATGGCCCGTACCTGGAACAGCACCCCATGGCCACCGCCGACATCAAGCGCATGATCGCCGAAGACGATCTGGTGGTCGTGCATACGCTGTGGAAGGAGTCGCCGGAGGACACCGGGCAGGCCGTGGTGGATATCTTCCGCCTGCGCGACGGCAAGATCGTCGAGCACTGGGATGTCAGCCAGGACATTCCGGAAAATCCGGCGAACCGCAACACGATGTTCTAGCCGGCGCACGCGGATGTCCGGACACGCAATGAACCAGCCCTTCACGGTCTATCTGGCGGGATTCGACGTCTTCCGTCCGGACGCCGTGGCGTACGGCGCCAGCCTGAAGGCGCTGTGCGAGCGATACGGGCTGCGCGGGCTGTACCCGCTGGACCAGGCCGGCCCCGCCGGGCTGCACGGTCCCGAGTTGGCGGCCTGGATCTGCCGCGCCAATGTCGGGCTGATCCGCCAGGCCGACGGCGTCATCGCCAATCTGAATCCCTTCCGCGGACATGAGCCGGATTCCGGCACGGCCTTCGAAGTCGGCTACGCCGCCGCGCTGGGCAAGCCGGTCTGGGCGTATACGTCCGTGAGGGGCACCATCGTGGAGCAGGTGGCGGTGGGCAGGTCGGCGCAAGCCGATGCGCACCTCGACGCGCAAGGCTATGTCGTCGAGGATTTCGGCATGAGCCTGAACCTGATGCTGGCCTGCAGCGCGACCGTCGTCGTCGGCGACGCGGAAGCGTGCCTGGCCCGCGTGGCGCGCGACGTCGGCGCGGCCGGCGAGCGCGCCTGAGCGCGTGAGCGCCTAAGCCTCCGAGTTCCTAGGTTCCGGTGCCCATGCCGCGATCGCGGCCGGCCCGCGTCACGGGCCGGCTCAGGCCGCCTGCGATTCCAGTTCCGGCGCGGCCGCGCCCTGTGTCGCCAGCCCGCGGCGATGGTCAGCCAGTTCCGCGATGGTCAGCGCCACCAGCCCATGCCTGGCGGCATAGCGGTCGATGGCGTCGCCGCGCGTCATGGTGCCGTCGTCGTTCATCAATTCGCACAGCACGGCGGCGGGGCGCAGGCCGGCCATGACGGCCAGGTCGACCGAGCCTTCCGTGTGGCCGCGCCGCGTCAGGACGCCGCCCGGCTGCGCGCGCAGGGGGAATACGTGGCCCGGGCTGACGATGTCGCCGGCCTGGGCGTTCGGCGCGATCGCGGCGCGGATGGTGGTGACGCGGTCCTTGGCGGAAACGCCGGTGCTGACGCCTTCGCGGGCTTCGATCGACACGGTGAAGGCGGTGCCATGGCGGCTTTCGTTGCGCGCCGTCATGGGCGGCAGCGCCAGGCGGTTCAGGGTATCGTCCTCCAGGCACAGGCAGACGATGCCGCTGCAGTCGCGGATCAATTGGGCCATGACCGGCACCGTGATCTTGTCGGCGGCGACGATCAGGTCAGCCTCGTTTTCGCGGTCGTAGTCGTCCAGCAGGATGACGGGGCGGCCCAGGCGCATGTGGTGCAGGGCCCGCGCCAGGCGCATCGGAAAAGGCTGCGCGAAAATCGCCGGCGTGCGGGATTCGGCACTGAAGGTGTACGAAGTTGCTTGTGACATTGAAACGCTCTCGCGGAAAGTTGGGCGAAAAACGTTTCAGGGCTAATAAGGACAGCCAAACGCAAAACCGCGGACGCGCCATGGGCGCGCGGGGTACGGATTGTGCCGGCACATCTTCTCTCATCCGGACTATGACCGTCGGCTCTGGAATCTGACCAGATCTGCTGACCCCGCCGTCCGTTGCCGGACCGCGGGCGCTCGCGGGCTTGCCACATTGCATGGCCTACCGCCGGTGGGGAATCTCACCCCGCCCTGAAGACGCACTGCATGCCGTGGGTTGGACGGCATCGGGGGATTGTATGCCAGTCCCGGCGGGAAGCCCGCGATGCCCACGGGCGTTGTAGGGCCGAGCCCTATTCCTTTTTCTTCTTTTTCTTCTTGGGCAAGGCCAGCATGGTGCCGCGGCAGTCCGCCGCGCCGCACAGGCATTTGTAGCCTTCCTTCAATGCCTTGGTGATCTTGCCGTCCAGCACCAGGCCGTAGTCGTAAAAGAGCTCTTCGCCGCGTTTGATGTCGCGCAGGGAATAGATATAGACGCGCTTGCCCGCGCTGCCTTCCTGCGATTCGCAGTTGGGCGCGCAGCTGTGGTTGATCCAGCGCGCGTCATTGCCGCCGTCGCCGCCGTCGATGACCTTGCCGGACGAAAGCGAGAAGAAAAAGGTGTGGAAAGGGTCGTCCGGATTGGTGGGATGGCGCCGGTCCGCTTCCTTGGCGCTGATGCGCGTGCCGCCGTATTCCAGGATGCGCGTGCCCGCGGGGATTTTGCGCGCGGCGAAGACGCCGTTGCCGTGCAGCTTGGAGCGCCGTACGACGTGCCAGGGTTTGGAGCTTGCTTCGGTCATGACCAGCCAGGATCCACGCGCATCGCGCGGTAAGGGGAGCACCGATCACGCCGGGCGCGATCGGACGAATTGACGGGGGATTATATCGGCGCGCTATGCCGGCGTGGGCGTGGGCGGCATCAGCGGTAGCATGGATTCCTTCAGCCGGCGCAACACGAAACTGGACTTGCTGTGCCGGATGCCGGGAATGCGGTACAGCTGCTCGCGCAGCAGGCGTTCGTAGTCGCGCGTATCGCGCACCGCGATGCGGATGTAGTAGTCGTAATCGCCCGACACCAGGAAGGCTTCCAGCACCTCCGGGACCTGCGCCAGCGCGCGGCCGAACTCGTAGAGCGTTTCCTCGCTATGGCTTTCCAGCGTGACGTGCACGATGACCGTATCCATGAAGCCCAGCGCGGCCGGATCGATATTGACGGTGTACCCGCGGATCACCCCTTCGCTTTCCATGCGCTTGATCCGGTTCCAGCAGGGCGTGGACGACAAGCCGACCGCCGCGCCGATCTCGTTCAGGCTGGCGCGGGCATTCTCCTGCAGCACCCGAAGAATGGCCAAATCGAATTTGTCGAGACGCATTTTCTGGGTTTCCCGTGTTTTTCAGACAGATTTACCAAGTTTAGGCTGATTCGACAGAAAAACAGGATAAAAATTCCGCCGCGCACGGCCTAAGATGACGTTTATGAACGATCGTCTTCACTCCCAGGCTTTGAATGGCGCCGACGCCGGCGGCGCGCCTCCCGCCCTCAACGGCGCCCGCATTTTGTTGGAAACGCTGATTTCCCATGGCGTGGACACCATCTTCGGTTACCCCGGCGGCGCCCTGCTGCCCTTGTACGACGCGCTCTACGCGGAACCGCGGCTGCGCCATGTCCTGGTCCGCCATGAGCAGGCCGCGGTCCATGCCGCGGAAGGTTATGCACGCACGACCGGCCGCACGGGCGTGGTGCTCGTCACGTCCGGCCCGGGCATGGCGAATACGACGTCCGGCCTGCTGGACGCGATGTGCGATTCCATTCCGGTGCTGTGCATCAGCGGCCAGGTCGCCACGGCCGCCATCGGCACCGACGCCTTCCAGGAATGCGATGCCATCGGCATTTCCCGGCCCGTCACGAAGTGGAATACCCAGATCATGCGGGTGGACGCGGTCGCCGATACCGTAGCGCGCGCCCTGGAGCTGACGCGCCACGGCCGCCCCGGTCCCGTGCTGGTCGATTTTCCCAAGGACATACAGCTGGCCCTGCCGGCGGACCAGGACGATGCCCTGCCGGCCGCGGAACGCCATGGGGTGGCGGCGCTGCGGGCGCGGCGGCAGGCCGCCAAGTCCGCGTTCAAGGTGCCGCAGAGCGCGGTGCGCCGCGCGGCCGACCTGATCGCGCAGGCGCGCCGGCCGGTGTTCTACGGCGGCGGCGGACTGATCAATGCCGGCCCGGCCGCCTGCGAGGCCTTCACCGATCTGGTCCGCCACGTCAACGCGCCCTGCACGCTGACGCTCATGGGCCTGGGCGCCTTTCCCGCTTCCGACCCGCGTTTCCTGGGCATGCTGGGCATGCACGGCACCCTGGAAGCCAACCTGGCCATGCATCACGCCGACCTGATCGTGTGCGTGGGCGCGCGCTTCGACGATCGCATCACCGGCCGGCTGGCGGACTTCTGCCCGCACGCGCGCAAGATCCATATCGATATCGATCCCGCGTCGATCAACAAGGTGGTGCGGGTGGACGTCGCCATGGTGGGCGATTGCCAGCCGCTGGTCGCCGCCCTGCGCCAGGCGGTGGCCGATCGCGCGCCGCCGGCGGCGCAGCTGGAAACGTGGTGGCATCGCATCGAACGCTGGCGCGGCAAGGATTGCCTGGGCTTCGAGCCTCGCGCCGACGCCATCCTGCCGCAGCAGTTGATGCGCCGCCTGGACGCGGCGCTGGCGGGCCGCGACGCGATCGTGTCGACGGACGTCGGCCAGCACCAGATGTGGGCCGCGCAATACCTGCGCTTCGACGGGCCCAACCGCTGGTTGACCTCGGGCGGCGCGGGCACGATGGGCTATGGCCTGCCGGCGGCCATCGGCGCGCAGATCGCCCATCCCGACCGCACGGTGGTGTGCGTCAGCGGCGATGCATCGGTGCTGATGAACATCCAGGAGCTGTCGACGGCCGTGCAGCACGGGGTGCCGGTCAAGGTGGTGTTGTGCAACAACGGCTATATGGGCATGGTGCGGCAGTGGCAGGAGCTGATCCACGGCGGACGCTATAGCCACAGCTATAACGCGTCGCTGCCGGACTTCGTGGCGGTGGCCAAGGCCTTCGGCTGGAATGCCGGGCGGGTCACCGATCCTGCCGGGCTGGACGATGCGCTGGCCGAGTGCCTGGACAGCCCGGGACCCTATTTCCTGGACGTCTGCGTGGCCGAACAGGAAAACTGCTATCCCATGATGCCCGCGGGCCACGGCCACCACCGCATGATGCTGGCCGGTGGCGTCTGGTACGAAGAGGACGTGTGACGGTCAATCGTGCTTGATCGATATCGTCTTCAGCACGGTGAATCCGTACAGCGCTTCGAAACCCTTCTCGCGGCCATGGCCGCTGGCCTTGACGCCGCCGAAGGGCAGTTCGATACCGCCGCCCGCGCCGTAGTTGTTGATGAAGACCTGGCCCGCGCGCACCTTGCGGGCCATGCGCAGCTGGCGTCCGCCGTCGCGCGTCCAGACGCTGGCCACCAGGCCGTAGTCGGTGCCGTTGGCGATGCGCACGGCGTCCGCTTCGTCTTCGAAGGGCATCGCCGCCAGCACGGGACCGAAGACCTCGTCGCGGGCCAGCCTGTGCGTAAGCGGCACGTCGCGCAAGAGCGTCGGCACCTGGTAGAAGCCGGTGGACGGCGCGCCGTCGCTGAGCTTGCCCTGCGCCACGGTGGCGATGCCGTCGCCGCGCGCCTGGGCCAGGAAGTCGGCCACCCGCGCCTGCTGGGTCTTGCGGATCAGGGGTCCGCAATCCAGGTCCTGGTCAGCGGGGCCGGTGCGCAGGGCGGCGAAGGCCGCCCCGACTTTTTCCAGCACTTCTTCATAAGCGTTGCGCTGGATCAGCAGGCGGCTGCCGGCCGAGCAGGTCTGCCCGGCGTTCTGCACGATGGCATTGATGACCACCGGCAGCATGGCGTCGAAATCGGCGTCGGCGAAGACGATCTGCGGCGATTTGCCACCGAGTTCCGTCGTCACCGGCGTGTGGTTCGCCGCCGCGGTCTGCGTGACCAGGATCCCGATGGCGGGCGAGCCGGTGAATGAAATATGGTCGATGCCGGGATGGCGCGCCAGGGCGTCGCCGGCCTCGTGCCCGTAGCCGGTCACCACATTGATCGCGCCCGGCGGAAAGCCGGCCTCGGCCGCCAGTTCGGCGATGCGCAGCACGGACAGGCAGGCGTCTTCCGCGGGCTTGACGACACAGGCGTTGCCGGCGGCCAGCGCGCCGCCGACGCTGCGGCCGAAGATCTGCAGCGGGTAGTTCCAGGGCACGATGTGGCCGGTGACGCCATGCGGCTCGCGCAGGGTCAGGACGGTATAGCCATTCTGGTAAGGCAGGGTTTCGCCGTGAAGTTTGTCGGCCGCGCCGCCGTAGAATTCGAAGTAGCGGGAGATCGCCGTGACGTCGGCGCGCGCCTGCTTGGTGGGCTTGCCGCAGTCGCGCGATTCGATGGCGGCCAGTTCATCGAAGTGGTCCAGCACCAGCCGCGACAGCTTGAGCATCAGGCGTCCGCGTTCCGCCGCGGTCAGGGCGCCCCAGGAGCCTTCGTAGGCCTTGCGCGCCGCGCTCACCGCGCGGTCGATGTCGGCCGCGTTGCCGCGCGGGATGGCGTCGAACTCCTGTCCCGTCGACGGATCGATCACCGGGATGAATTCGCCGGTGGACGACGGCACGGGACGGTTGTCGATGAAATGCTGCTGCATGGCGGGTAGTCTCCTTGGTTCCGCGCGGCCCGGCCGCCGGGTCAGGCCGCGGTCTTCGCCGGCGCTTTCCTGGCGGCCGCCTTCTTGGCGGGTGCTTTCTTCGCCGCCGTTTTCGCGGCGGTCTTGCCAGTGGTCTTGCCGGCGGTCTTGGCAGCGGTCTTGGTGGCAGTCTTGGTAGCGGTCTTCGTGGCTGTCTTCGTCGCGGTCTTGGCCGCGCCCGCGCCGCCCGCCGTCTTGCCGCCCGCTGTCTTGCTGCCGGGTTTCTCCGCGCGCGGCTCGAACTCGAAGCCTATCTTGCCGTCAGGCTGGCGCACCAGGTAAGCCTTGAACTTGCGGTTGGTGCGGCTGGACACGAAGCCGTCCAGCAGATCCGTGCGGCCCTCGGTCAGCAGCTTTTCCATCTGCGCGCGCGAGATCTCCTGCTGCAGGATGACCTTGCCGGAACGGAAGGTGCAGGTCTTTTCGGGACCGACCGACTTTTCGCACACATAGCTCATGCCGTACTCGAATACCCGCGAGTGGCATTTCGGGCAGGGACCGACGGGCGTCTGGCCGGAAAAATCCACCGGTTCGCTGTCTTCGTCGTTGCTCTGGCCGAAGTCGAACTCCAGCTTGTATTCGTCGGTGATGCGCAGGATGGCGGCGAACGGCCGGCCCATCTTGCTGATGAAGCCCTGCAAGGGACCGATCTCGCGCTTGGCCAGCAGTTCCTCGACTTCGGGCAGTTCGAAGGTACGGCCGCCCGGATGCTTGCCGATCGAGAAGTCGCAGTTGGTGCAGGCGTAGCGGCGGTAGTTTTCCTTGACCACGCCGCCGCACTTGGGACACGGCGTCTGCAGGGTCGCATAGTCGCCCGGCACGGTGTCGCGCTCGTATTCCTTGGCCCGCTTGACGATGATCTGCGTCATCTGCGCGATTTCGCGCATGAAGGCATCGCGCTGCAGCCCGCCCTGTTCGATCTGCTTGAGCTTGTGCTCCCATTCGCCCGTGAGTTCGGGCGACGTCAGTTCGCTCACGTCCAGGCCCGACAGCAGCGTCATGAGCTGGCGCGCCTTGGCGGTGGGGACCAGGTCGCGGCCTTCGCGGCGCAGGTAGCCTTCGTTCAGCAGCCCTTCGATGATGGCGGCGCGCGTGGCCGGCGTGCCGAGTCCGCGTTCGGACATGGCTTCGCGCAGTTCTTCGTCCTCCACCAGCTTGCCGGCGCCTTCCATCGCGGAAAGCAGCGTGGCTTCGTTGTAGCGTGGCGGCGGCTTGGTGGCCAGGCCGACGGCTTCGACGTCTTCGGTGCGGACCTTTTCGCCATCCGCGACCGGCACCAGGTTGGCGTCCTCGTCCTGCGCTTCCTTGCCGTAGACGGCCAGCCAGCCGGGGGCGACCAGCACCTTGCCGTCGGTGCGGAAGCGGTGGCCCTGCACGTCGGTCATACGCGTCGTCACGCGGTACTCGGCCGCGGGGAAGAACACCGCCAGGAAGCGCTTGAGCACCAGGTCGTACAGCTTGGCCTCGGCCTCGCTCAGGTCGCGCGGCACCTGCAGCGTCGGGATGATCGCGAAGTGGTCCGACACCTTCTTGTTGTCGAAGATGCGGCGGTTCGGCTTGACCCAGTTTTCCGACACGATACGCGCCGCGTGGCGCGCGCTGGCGCCGGCGGGGCCGCCCTGGGCGTCGGACAGGGTGCGCATGGTGTCGCGCACCGTGTTGATGTAATCCTCGGGCAGGTAGCGCGAATCGGTACGCGGATACGTCAGCGCCTTGTGGCGTTCATACAGCGTCTGCGCCAGCGACAGCGTGGTCTTGGCGGAAAAGCCGAAGCGGCCGTTGGCTTCGCGCTGCAGGGACGTCAGGTCGTACAGGGCGGGCGACAGCTGCGTCGACGGCTTGGATTCCTCGGTGACCGTGCCGCTTTGTTCGCGGCAGGCCGCGACCACGCTCTGCGCGGCCGCCAGCGACCACAGGCGCGATTCGCGCTTTTCCGGATCGCGTTCATCCTTCTTGAAATCGGGATCGATCCAGCGGCCTTCATACAGTCCGGCGGCGGCGACGAAGGTGGCGCGTACTTCCCAATAATCGCGCGATACAAAGGCGCGGATGCGGCTTTCGCGTTCGTGGACGATGGCCAGCGTCGGCGTCTGCACGCGGCCGACCGGGGTCTTGAAGAAGCCGCCGTCCTTGCTGTTAAAGGCGGTCATGGCGCGCGTGCCGTTGATACCCACCAGCCAGTCGGCTTCGGCGCGCGACCGCGCGGCGGCTTCCAGCGGCTTCATGATGCTGTCGTCGCGCAGGTTGGCGAAGGCGTCGCGGATGGCGGCCTGCGTCATGGACTGCAGCCAGAGCCGCTGGATCGGCTTGTTCACCCCGGCATATTGGATGATGTAACGAAAGATCAGTTCACCTTCGCGGCCCGCGTCGCAGGCGTTGATGATGCTGTCGACGTCCTTGCGCTTGGCCAGCCGCACCAGCAGCTTGAGCCGCTCGCTGGAACGCTTGTCGGTGGGATCCAGTTCGAACTTCGGCGGGATGACGGGCAGGTGCGTGAAGCTCCATTTTCCCTTCACCGGATCGTTGGGGGCGACCAGGCTCAGCAGATGGCCGACACTGGACGCCAAGACGTAACGTTCGCTTTCAAAGTAATCCCCCTCACGCGCGAACCCTCCCAGGGCGCGTGATATATCCAGGGCGACCGAGGGCTTCTCGGCAATAATCAACGTTTTGCTCATGAGTATCCAATGGCGGCAGGCCGCCGCAATAGCGCGGATGATAAGAGGGGAGAATCGCCACATGCAAGTCGACGCCCGTATGCCGGCAGGATCGGAATTGCACGCTTGGCGCGCGTTTCTGGCGCGCGCGACGCTGGCGCTCGGGTTATTGCTGCTGGCCAGCGCCGCGGTTTGCTGGGTCGCCGCGAACTGGGCGGCGATGAGCAAGGTGCAGCGTTTGGCGGGAACGCAGGCACTGTTGGTAGCAAGCGCCTTGCTCGCCGCCTTCCTGTATGTGCGGCCCGCGCGCACCGCCATTGCCGCGCATGGCCGGGCCTGCGTGGTCGGATTGGCCGGGGTACTGCTGGGCGCGCTCCTGGCCCTGGTCGGCCAGACCTACCAGACCGGGGCCGATACCTGGGAGCTGTTCGGGCTGTGGGCGGCCTTGATGCTGCCCTGGGCCCTGGCGGCGCGCAGCCAGGGAGTATGGCTGTTCTGGATCGTCTTGGCCAATATCGCGTTGGCCTTGTTGCTGGGCGAACGGGTGTTGTCCTGGTGGGTGGTCTTCGGCGGCCCCGGTTTTGCCAGCCTGGTGGTGGCCGCCTTTAATATATTGATGCTGGCCGTCTGGGAATTCTGCGCCTGGCGCGGGCACGCCCGCACCGGCGTCGGCCCGCGCGTGCTGGTGCTGCTGGCGGTGGGCGTGCTGGCGCTGGCCTTGATGTTCGGCGAGTCCATCGTCGAAGGGTTGGGGACGTATACGGGCGTGGCCTGGGTGGGCGCCACCCTGGTGCTGGGGTTCTTCTACACACGCGTCCGGCGCGACCTGGTCGTGCTGGCCTTGCTGGCGGCCGGCGTCATCTGCGTGTCCCTGCGCGTGGTCGGCGAATGGCTGCTGAGCATCGATCCGGGCGTGTGGGTGGCCTTGCCGCTGGCCGCCCTGCTGATGGGCGAAGCCGTGATCGCCGCGCGCTGGCTGCGGCGGCTGGCCGCCAGCCAGCCCGAGGCTGCGGTGGCGCCCGATGCCGCGTATCTGCAGCCGGCGGATGCCGCCCAGGCCCAGGCCCCGGCGATCGCGCCGACCGGCCTGCCGGCGGCCGCGGCCGTGCCCGTCCCGCCCGCCGCGGATCCGGCCGCCCAGGCCCCGGTTGTCGCGGCCGGAAAGGCGCCGACCGCGCCCGAAGCCGTGCCCTCCGCCGGCGCGGACGTCGAGCCCGCCCCGGTGATCCAGCTGGGTCCGCAGACCACGCACCGCACCCACACGCCGTGGTACGTGCAGGGGCTGCTGGCCCTGAGCGCCTGGTTCGCCACCACCCTGCTGCTGGTTTTCCTGCTCGCGTCCGGCATCGTGCCGTCCACGTCGGCGGCCCTGGTGCTGGGCCTGGTGCTCTGCGTGGCGGGGGTGGCGGTGGCGCGCAATGCCCAGCAGTTGTTCTGGCGCCAGTGCGCGACCGCGCTGGCGTTCTCGGGCCTGATCCTGGTGGCCGTGGGGCTGTCGATCACCAATTCACCCACCGGCTCGGCCCTGCTCATCCTGGTGCTGGCGGCCGTGGTCTACGTGCTGGCGCCGGACGTCATCCTGCGCTTCCTGAGCGCGCTGATGATGGCCATGGCGCTGTTCATCCTGACGACGTTCTCGGCCGACACCCAGGACCTGTATGACCACGTGCTGACCTGGATGGGGTTCGACGTGGTGCGCGGGCTGACCATCTGGCTGCCTGCCTGCGTCTGCGCCGCTTGGCTGGCCGCGGCGGCCTTCCTGGCGCGCGAGCGCATGTCCGCGGCCCGCCGCGACCTGCTGCAGCCCCTGGCCTGGGCGTTTTCGCTGGCGGCGCAGGCGGGCGCCCTGCAGGCGGCCGGCGCGCCGGTATGGGAGCTGCCGGCCCTGTGGGCGCTGCATCCGCCCGCCGCCGTCTTCCTGGTCCTGGCGGCCCTGCTGCCTGTCGCCGTGGCCTGGGCCCTGATCCGCCGCCGCCGCGCGGTACTGCCGCGCAGCCTGCGCATCGGCGTACCGGTGGGGCTCCTGATCCTGGGCGTCTGCTGGTTGCCGGCGCCGGGTATCGCTTTCGCGCTGGCGTGGATCCTGCTGGGCTTCGGTCTGGGCCGGACCCGTTTGCTGCGCTGGGGCCAGATCGTCCTGCTGGCCTACCTGGTTCTCTATTATTACCAGCTGACGGTGCCGCTGCTGCAGAAGTCCGTGTGGCTGGCCGGCGCGGGCGTGCTGCTGTTGCTGATGCGGCTGGTCGCCTGGCGCCTGCCGCGCCTGCTGGAAGGCCGTCCGGCGGTGGCGCCCGTGGCGCTCGCGTCGCCGCGCCGTCCGCTCTGGGCGGCGGTCATGATGGCGGGGCTGGCCGCGGTGCTGGTCGTCGTCAACACGGGCATCTGGCAGCGCGAAAAACTGCTGGCCGGCGGCCATGTCGTGCGGCTGGCCCTCGCGCCCGTGGATCCGCGCTCCCTGATGCAGGGCGACTACATGGCCCTTCGCTTCGCCGCCGCGCGCGACATCGTGCGCCTGGAGGACGGCCGCGATCCCGGGGTGGCCCGCTTGTGGGGCGGCCCGCGCACCGACGGTTACCTCGTGCTGGCGCCCGACGCCCAGGGCGTGGCCCAGCCCGTGCGCGTGCAGCCGGCGCCGCAGCCCCACGACGGCAGCGAAGTCGTACTGCGCTATCGCCTGCGCGCCGACGGCGTGCGCCTGGTCACCAATGCGTATTTCTTTCCGGAAGGCGAGGCGGAACGCTACCAGGATGCCCGCTACGGCGAGTTCCGCGTCGGCGACGACGGCACCGGCCTGCTGGTGCGCCTGCTGAACGCCGACCTTCAGCCTTTATAGCGGCGCGCCCACTGGCGGGTGGCCTCGGCCAGGAACGAGGCGGGCCGATCGGCCGCGATGGGGCCGAAGCCCAGGGCCCGCCAGGCCAGCGCCAGGGCCTCCAGCGGCCGCGTGAGGTCCAGCGCCGGGGCGTGGTTCTGCTTGGACAGCTTCAGGCCCGTGGCGGGGTCCAGGACGAGCGGCACGTGCATCACCCGCGGGGGGCGCGCGCCGAGCATCCGCGCCAGCACGCGCTGGCGCGCCGTCGAACTGAGCAGGTCGGCGCCGCGCACCACGTCCGTCACGCCCTGCGCGGCGTCGTCGACCACCACCGCCAATTGGTAAGCCCACATCCCGTCGGCCCGCTTCAGGACGAAGTCGCCGACGGCATGGGCCACGTCCTGCCGCTGCGGCCCCAGCCAGCGGTCGACGAAAGTTTCTTCGCCCGGCGGCACGCGCAGGCGCCAGGCACGGGCCTGCCTGCCCGGCGGCAGGTTATCGCGACAGGTGCCCGGATAGGGCCGTTCGCCGTCCAGCAGGGCCACGGGAGCGCCGCGCGCGCGTTCCAGCGCCGCATGGCTTTCCATGATTTCGCGCCGCGTGCAGGCGCAGCCGTATACCAGGCCGCGCGCCGTCAGGTCGTCCAGCGCCTGCCGGTAAGCCGCGTCGCGCCGGGATTGCCATATGACTTCGCCGTCCCATTGCAGCCCCAGGCTGCGTAACTGGCGCATGATGACGCGATCGGCGCCCGCCACCGTGCGCGGCCCGTCGATGTCTTCCATGCGCAGCAGCCAGGCGCCGCCTTGCGCGCGCGCATCCACGTAGCTGGCCAGGGCGGCCACCAGCGACCCCGCGTGCAAGGGACCGCTGGGGCTGGGAGCGAAACGGCCGATGTAGGTCATGGGAAAGCACGGGCCCGGGGGGATGCGCCGTCAGCCGGGCCAAGGTCGATACGATGTGGACATCAAAGCGATGCGGATACCAAAGCAAAACCGGCCCGAAGGCCGGCGGTGTGGCGGGAAGCCGACGGTTTCAGTGCAGGCAGCGCACGTCGCCTTCGTCGTCCAGCAGTTCTTCCAGTACCAGGTTGTCGATGTCCGCTTCCTGGCTCCACAGCACCATGAGCGCCGTGATCTTCAGCTTGGAAAGGGGGACAGGCGATTCGGGCGCGGCCAGCGCGCGGTCGATGACGATTTCGCGCAGCGGCGCGGGCAGGACACCGGCGGATTCCAGGAAGGTGATGAAGCCGATGGCTTCGCTGCCCAGCTGGCGGTATTCGCCATCGGTATAGATGCGCGTGCCCGTGGCGGGCTGCTGCGCCAGGTCGACACAGCGTTCCGTGGTCTCGGCCAGGCCATACAGCCAGCCCAGTGCGTCGTCAATGTCTTCGTGTTCGAAGCCCGCCGCGGCCAGGCGTTTCGCCAATACGTCAGCCGCGGGACAGGCTTGCGGCGTGTAGTAATTTTCAAAAAGATAGACGAGGATATCGAACATAGGGCGCAGCATTTAGGCCAGTTTGCCCAGTCGGCCCGCATATCGGCAAACCAGCAAACATGAATTCACTTTACGCTTATTCAAGTTCCGGGGCAACCGGCCGCCGCCGACGTTATGCACACGCGGCGGACGTAGCGCGTGGATCGCGGAAATAGTCACGGAATTCAGTCGTTATTCAGGTCTGATCGCCCACTGTCACAGGCTGTCGCGGGTATGCATGAGGAGAACCGTTTGGACAATACCGAGTTGGATATGAGCGGCGCGGCGACGCCCGTTCCGGAGCTGGCGCCGCCCGCGAGTATCGGCGATACGCTGGAGCAGGTGGACACCCCCAGCCTGGTGGTGGACCTGGATGCCTTCGAGCACAACCTGCGCGTCATGCAGGACTGGGCCGACCGTTCCAAGGTCGCGCTGCGCCCGCACGCCAAGGCGCACAAATGCCCGGAAGTCGCCTTGCGCCAGGCCGCGCTGGGCGCGCGCGGCGTGTGCGTGCAGAAAGTCAGCGAAGCCCTGCCGTTCGTGGCCGCCGGCATCCGCGATATCCACGTCAGCAATGAAGTCGTCGGCGCCGCCAAGCTCGAGCTCCTGGCGACGCTGGCCAGGCAGGCAAGGATCAGCGTGTGCGTCGACAACGCCGGCAATGTCGCCGACCTGTCGCGCGCGGCGGCGCGCCACGATGCGCGTATCGACGTGCTGGTGGAACTGGACGTCGGCCAGGGCCGCTGCGGCGTGGCGTCGGCCACCGCCGCGCTGGAGCTGGCGCGCCGCATCGAAAGCCTGCCGGGGCTGCGTTTCGCCGGGCTGCAGGCCTATCACGGCACGCTGCAGCATCGCCGCGGCCACGCCGAACGCGCGGCCGCCTGCCGCGAAGCCGCCGCCCGCGCCAAGGAATGCGCCCGCGTTCTGGCCGAACATGATTACGCCTGCCCGATCATCACGGGCTCCGGGACCGGCACCGCGGAATTCGACGCGCCGGGCCGTGTCTACACGGAATTGCAGGCGGGAACCTACCCCTTCATGGATGTGGACTACGGCGACAACGAATGGGCGGGCGAGCTGCGCCTGCGCAACAGCCTGTTCCTGCTCACGACCGTGATGAGCACGCCGACCGCCGATCGCATCGTGCTGGACGCGGGGCTGAAATCGACCACCATCGAGTGCGGGCTGCCGCGCCTGCATGAGCAGCCCGGGCTGACCTATGTGGCGGCCAACGACGAGCATGGCGTGGTGCGCGTGGCGGCCGGCGCCGTCGCGCCGGCGTTGGGCGCCAAGCTCCTGCTGGTGCCGTCGCATTGCGATCCCACCTTCAACCTGCACGACACCCTGGTGGCGACGCGCGGCGGCGTGGTGGAAGGCCTGTGGCCGATCGCGGCGCGCGGCCTCAGCCGTTGATGCCGGCCGGGGTGCCCGCGCCGGCTCGTCCGCGCTAGTTTCCCAGCCCCAGGAAATGGCGCAGCTCCGGCGTCTGGGGATTGCCGAACACCGTTTCGGGATCCCCGGTTTCATGCACGCGTCCTTCGTGCATGAAGACCACCCGGTCGCAGACTTCCCGCGCGAAGCGCATTTCATGCGTCACCATGATGAGCGTCATGCCTTCGGCCGCCAGCGCGCGCACGACGGACAGCACTTCGTTCACCAGTTCGGGGTCCAGCGCGGACGTGATCTCGTCGCACAGCAGCGCGATCGGCTGCATGGCCAATGCGCGCGCGATCGCGACGCGCTGCTGCTGGCCGCCCGACAACTGGTCGGGCCAGGCGTCGAACTTGTGCCCCAGCCCCACGCGCTCCAGCATCTGCCGCGCCAGCACGGCGGCTTCGGCTTCCGGCATTTTGCGCGTGACCATGGGCGAGAGCATGACGTTGCGGCCGGCGCTCAGGTGCGGAAACAGGTTGAACTGCTGGAAGATCATGCCGACTTTCAGGCGCAATGCGCGCAGGTGCAGGTCGTCGTTCACCAACTGCGCGTCGGCCACCATGATGGAGCCGTCATCGATCGTCTCCAGGCCGTTGATGCAGCGTAGCAGTGTGCTCTTGCCCGAGCCGCTCTTGCCGATGATGGCGATGACTTCGCCCGGTTCCACGCGCAGCGTGACGCCCTTCAGGACTTCATTGGATCCGAAGCGCTTGCGTATTTCTTCAAGTGCGATGAGCGGCATGCAGCTTCCTTTCCAGCGCCTTGCTGGCGCGCGACAGCGGCCAGCACAGGACGAAATAAATGAGCGCGGCCACCGCATAGACCGTGAAGGGATTGAAGGTGGCGTTGGTAATGATGGTGCTGGCCTTGGACAGTTCCGTGAAGCCGATGATGGACGTCAGCGCCGTGCTCTTGACGATCTGCACGGTAAAGCCCACCGTCGGCGCGACCGCGATGCGCAGGGCTTGCGGCAGGATCACGTGGCGCATCTGCTGCGCGTACCCCATCGCCAGGCTGGATGAGGCTTCCCATTGCCCGCGCGGAATGGCGTCGACGCAGCCGCGCCAGATTTCCGCCAGGTAGGCGGCCGACCACAGCACCAGGGCGGTGCCCGCGGCCAGCCAGGCCGGTACGTCCACGCCGGCCAGCGACAGGCCGAAGAAAGCCAGGAACAGCTGCATCAACAGCGGCGTGCCCTGGAACAGTTCGATGAATGCCCAGGCGGCGCGGCGCGGCCAGGGCGCGCGCGCCGTGCGCATCATCAACACGCACAGCCCCAGGATGGCGCCGCCCGCGAAGGCGACCGTCGCCAGCACCACGGTCCAGCGCGCCGCCAGCAGCAGGTTGCGCACGATGTCCCACAGCGAAAACTCGATCATCGCGCGCTCCTGCCGAACATGCGTTTGCCCGCGTAGCGCAACAACTGCCGCAACAGGATCGCCAGCACCAGGTAGATCACCGTGGTCACGATGTAGACCTCGAATGGCCGGAAGTTGCGCGACTGGATGAAGTTCGCGGCAAAGGACAGGTCTTCCGCCGCGATCTGCGAGCACACGGCAGAACCCAGCATCACGATGATGATCTGCGACGACAGCGCGGGCCAGATGCGTGACAGCGCCGGCCGCAGCACGACGTGGCGGAAGACCTGGATGCGGCTCATCGCCAGGCTGAGCCCGGCCTCGTATTGGCCGCGCGGCGTGGCGTCGATGCCGGCACGTATGATCTCGGTGCTGTAGGCGCCCAGGTTGATCGCCATCGCCAGGCAGGCGGCCTGCATTTCGCCCATCTGCACGCCCAGCGAGGGCAGGCCGAAGAAGATGAAGAACAGCTGGATCAGGAAGGGCGTATTGCGGATCAGTTCGACGTAGGCCGTGACCGGCGGACGCGTCCAGCGCGGGCCCTGGGTGCTGGCCCAGGCGCCGGCGATGCCGATGGCCACGCCCGCCACCGCGCCGACGGCGATCAATTCCACCGTCACGCCCAGGCCCTTCACCAGGACCGGGGTGTAATCGGCGATCGCCAGGAAATCGAAGCGGTAGGCCATGGGACGCCTACAGTCCCGCCGGCAGGTCGGCGCCCAGCCACTTGCGGGAAATCGCGTTCAGCGAGCCGTCCTTCTTGGCTTCCGCCAGGATCGCGTCGAGCTTGGCCTGCAGCGCCGGCTCGTTCTTGTTCAGGCCGATGAAGCACGGCGAGTTCTTGATCAGGAACTTGGTTTCGGGCTTCTTGGGCGGGTTCTTGGCCAGGATGGCGGCGGCGACGACATTCCCGGTGGCGATCAGCTGCACCTGGCCCGACAGGAAGGCCGAGATGGTGCCGTTGTTGTCCTCGTAGCGCTTGATGGTCGCGCCTTCGGGGGCGATCTTGCTCAGCTCGATATCCTCCACCGCGCCGCGCGTGACGCCGATGGTCTTGCCGTTCAGGTCTTCCGGCTTGCTGGCCTTGATGTTGGCGGGGCCGAACACGCCGTTGAAGAAGGGCGCGTAGGCGGCGGAGAAGTCGATCACTTTCTCGCGCTCGGCGTTCTTGCCCATGCTGGAGATGACCAGATCGACCTTGCCGGTCTGCAGATAGGCGATGCGGTTGGCGCTGGTGACCGGCACCAGTTCCACCGTGACGTTCAGGCGGCTGGCGATCAGCTTGGCGGTGTCGATGTCGTAGCCGACAGGCTTGAGATCCGGGCCGACCGAACCGAAGGGCGGGAAGTCCTGCGGCACCGCGACGCGTATGGTTCCTGCCTTCTGGATGTTCTGCAGGGCGTCGGCGCTGGCGGTGCCGGCGGCCAGGACGGTGGCGGCGGCACACACTGCCAGCAGAAGATGTCTACGGTTCATGGGCTTCTCCGGTATTCGTGCCGATGGGGCACGGCTTGTTTGCACACTAAAACGGTATACAAAACCGAATGCAAAATGCGTGCCATGTGTTCGACCGGGGTGGTTCGGGGCGCGCGTGCCCGTGGATGCGCCTGCGGGCGTACTCGCGGCCCGCGATGCGCACCCACGTGGTGCGCGAGCGCACCAGAACGATGCGCATGACCGACGCATGGCCGGCGCGGAGCGGCGCCGCGCGACTGTTGGAAAATTACGTCAGGCGGCGTACCGCGGTCGCGGACCGCGAACGTCGACGCGCGATGCCGGGGCGCCCGGCCGCCGATGGCCCGCTACGCCGGCTTGTCCACCACGACGCCGTGCCACCCCATGCCCGGGTAGGTCTCGTAGCCCGGCGTGCGCGCGTAGCCGCACAGGGTCGCGCCGTCGGCGTAGTACCCGCTGGCGTCGTCCATGCCCGCGCGCAGTTCGAAGCGGTCGGTCAGCAGGCCCTTGCCGTCGGTGCTGGCGATGATGCGCTGGCGCGCATCGACGATCATGCAGCGCACCGCTCTGCCCGGCTCCGGCGCCAGCCGCACGTTGGCCAATACGCCCGCCGCCTGTTTGCGCCAATCGAAAAAGACGGCCAGCACGCCCACCGGGCCATTGTTCGCCCCGCCGTCGTAGACCCCGGCGGCATAGATCGCCGCCTGTGCCCCGCCCAGCGCCGGCACGCACTCGATGTCGCAGCTGGCGTACTCCTCCGGCCCGCTGCTGGCCATGGCCTGGCGGAACCAGACCGTGGACGCGACGTTCTTGTTGGCGGCGTCGGGATAGACGTCGGGCCGTCCGTTGCACAGCACGCGGCCGGCGGGATCGACGATCCAGATGTCCAGGTAGACGGTATAGGTGTCCAGGATGATGCCCAGCCGCTGGGCCGCATGGCGCGCGGTATCGGCGCCCGGGTCGCACAGCGCCGCCGTGACGGCGGTGTCGGCGGCCCACCAGCGCACGTCGCAGGTGCGTTCGTACAGGTTGCGGTCTATGGTTTCGATGGCGTTCAGCGCCAGGTCGGCCAGGCGCTGGCCGCGGCTGCGGCGCAGTTCGTTCGTGACGCTTTCGCCCAGCTGGCGCAGTTCGCTCTGCAGCGAGTTGGCCAGGGCCTCGACCCGCTCGGAAACCTCCCGCACGCGGCCGGCGACGATGGCGAAGCCGCGTCCGGCCTCGCCCACGTGCGATGCCTCGATGGCCGCGTTCAATCCCAACAGGCGGGTCTCCAGCGTGATTTCCTTGATGTCGCGGATCTTGCCGCTGGTGATCTTGCCGATCCACTGCGACAGATCCGCGATGGTCTGGGCTTCTTCCATGGTATTTCCGAGCGTTTTCGGGCCGGCGGCCGCCATGCCACGCCGGGCGCCATCGCGCCACGGCCCCTGGAGTGAAGTGCCGGGGATGACGCGGCCCACCGCGCGGCTGCGCGCGGTCCCTTCCCCGGGTTTGTCCTTCGATGACTACGTTTAGAAATACTATGAAATATCGTTGTGACAGAACAGCTTTTTTTGCGATCTGGCGATGGAAAAGCCGAATTCCGTCCGCGGCGGCGTGGCAAACGCGTCGCGGCGGTGCCTGCGAACGGACGCCATGCACGGAATCGTGCGTGGATCGCCGTGTTCAGGTCAGCAGTGCCGCGACCAGGTCGCTGTCGCCGTCCGCGTCGGCCTGGAAGTCCAGGCCCTGCTCCACGTGATCCAGGTGTTCGATCATCAGCTGGCAGGCGCGCTCGACGTCGCCCTCGCGGGCGGCCGCCAGGAAGGCGTGGTGTTCGTCGGACGAGCAGGCGGCGTCCACCGTGGACTGGTACAGCACGGTGATGATGGCGCTGCGGGCTGACAGTTCGCGCAGCATTTCGGTCAACACGGCGTTGCCCGCGACCTCGGCCAGCAGGGTGTGGAAATCGGCCAGGAGCCGGTTGCGCAGCTGGACGTCGTTGCCCGCCACTGCCTTGCGTTCCTGCTTCAGGTGCTGCTCGATGCGCTTGAAGTCCGCCGGCTTGGCGCGGGCGATGAATTCGCGCGCCATGGCGGTTTCCAGGATGCGGCGGACGGCGAAGATTTCCCTAGCCTCGGCCGCGCTGGGCTTGCTGACGAAGGCGCCCTTGTCCGGCACGGTGCGGATGAGCTTGTCCTTGGACAGCATCAGCAGCGCGGCCCGGATCTTGGTCCGGCTGACGCCATAGGCGCGCGCCAGCGCTTCTTCTCGCAGGCGGGTGCCCGGCGGCAGGCGATGGGCGACGATGGCCGCCGCGATGTCGCGGGCGATGTGCTCGGTGCTGGTGTCGGCGGCGGTCGATGCGGGCATTGGGGGCAGGATCGTTGCGTAACGGGCCGGCCCGTGCGCCGGCGATCGCCAAGTCTAACCAATTTCAGGCCACATAGATTGCATACAAAATTTACATGCATTAGAGTGGTCGGCATGACTTCCGACACTGCATCGCTGATTTCCTTCATCGACGGCCAGCACGAACGCCAGACGGCTTTCCTGCGCGAGCTGGTTCGCGTGCCCTCCGACAATCCCCCCGGTGATTGCGCGCCCATCGCGCGGCGCGCCGCCGCCTTGCTGGGCGAGCTTGGCCTGCAGGTCGAAGCCTACGAGGTGCCGCAGGAGCTGGTGCAGGGCAATGGCATGAAGTCGGCGGTCAACCTGATCGTGCGCCATCGCTTCGGCCCGGGCGGTCCCGTGATCGCCTTGAACGCGCACGGCGACGTGGTGCCGCCGGGCGAGGGCTGGCAACGCGACCCTTATGGCGGGCAGATCGAACAGGATCCGCGCCATGGCCCGGTCATGTACGGCCGCGGCGTCGCGGTATCCAAGTCCGATTTCGCCACGTATACCTGGGCCTTGCTGGCGCTCATGCAGGCGCAGCAGGCGGGGGCCGCCCTGTGCGGCTCGGTCGAGCTGCACTTCACGTTCGACGAGGAAGTCGGCGGCGAGATCGGCCCGCGCTGGCTGCTCGACCAGGGATACAGCCGGCCGGACTATGCCTTGTCGGCGGGCTTCGGTTACGCGATCACGTCGGCGCATAACGGCTGCCTGCATGTGGAAGTCTCCATCCAGGGCCGCCAGGCGCATGCCGCCATGCCGGAGACCGGCGCCGATGCGCTGGAGGCCGCCACGCACGTGCTGCAGGCGCTGTACGCCTTTCGCGCCGAACTGGCCGGCCGGCGTTCCGCCACGCCGGGCATAGGCGCGCCCACCCTGAACGTCGGCCTGATACAGGGCGGCATCAATACCAATGTGGTGCCCGACCGCGTCAGCTTCCGCATCGACCGCCGCATGATTCCGGAGGAAGCGGGCCATGACGCGGAAGGCGAACTGCGCCGCATCGTCGATGGCGCCATCGCGCAACGGCCCGGCTGCGCCGCGACCGTCCGGCGCATCATGCTCGCGCAGCCGCTGACGCGGCTGCCTGGGGCGGAGCGCCTGATCGAGCCATTGCGGCGCCATGCCGAGGCCATCATGGGCGCGGAGATTCCCGTGCATGGCGTGCCGCTGTACACCGACGCGCGGCACTACACGCAGCGCGGGATACCCACCGTGCTGTACGGCGCGGGGCCGCGCACCCTGGTCGAAGCCGGCGGACACAACGCCGACGAAAACCTGCGCCTGGAAGACCTGCGCAAGGCCACCCAGGTAGTGGCGCTGACGCTCGCGGACCTGCTGGACGCCGGCGGCTAGTTTCCCGCCAGGGTCGCGTCCAGGCCCAGCAGGAAGGTCTCGGTCACCTGCGCGGCCAACTGCACGTCCTGTTCCGTCACGGTCTCCAGCGGATTGTGGCTGATCCCGCCATTGCCGCAGCGTACGAACAGCATGCTCACCGGCGCGGTCTTGGCGACCATCATGGCGTCGTGTCCGGCGCCCGACGACAGCTCATGCACCGGCACGCCATGGGCGGCGATCGCCGCCGACCATAGCGAACGCTGCGCGCCCGCGCAGGGCGTCGCCGGCACGCGCATGATCTCTTCCATCGCATGGCGCACACCCCGGCGCGCGCAGACGGCGGCGATCTCCGCGTCCAGGTCGGCCAGCGCGGCGTCGCGCACGGCATCGTCGGGCGCGCGCACGTCCAGCGACAGCCGGCAGCAGCCGGGGATGACGTTGACCGAGCCGTCCGGGACCTCCAGCCGGCCTACGGTCCCCACCAGCCCGTCGCCCCGCGCGCAGCGCCGCTCCACGGCCAGCACGATTTCGGCGGCGGCGCAGGCGGCGTCGTGGCGCATGTTCATCGGTGTGGTGCCGGCATGGCCGGCCTGGCCTTCCAGCGTCAGCAGCCGCCGCACGCCACCGGCGATCGCGCTCACCACGCCCACCGCCAGGCCGCGCTGCAGCAGGACCGGACCTTGCTCGATGTGCACTTCGAAGTAATGCGCCAGGTCCGCGTCACCCGCCGCTCCCGTGACGTGCCGAACGTCCGCACCCGCCTGGCGAGGGGCGCGGTCGCGCAACGCATCCGGGTCGAAGCCGGCGTCGCGCAGTGCGTCGCGCATCGCGATCCCCTGCGCATCGAGGCGGTCCAGCGTGGACATATCGAAACGTCCGACATAGGCGGACGAGCCCAGGAAGGTGCTGCCGAAGCGCAGGCCTTCTTCCTCGGCGAAACCGACGACCTCGAAATCGAAGGGCAGGCGGCGACCCTGCGCGTGCAGGTCGGCCACGATGGCGATGGGCAGCAGGATGCCCAGCCGTCCGTCGTAGCGGCCCCCGTTGCGCACGGTGTCGTAATGGCTGCCGGTCGACACGAGCCGCGCCGGCTGCCGTTCCGGCGCGGCGCGATAGCGGCCGATCACGTTGCCCACCGCGTCATGCCGAACTTCGTCGAAGCCGGCCTCGCGCATCAAGGTTTCCAGCGCGGCGGCCACCGCGCGATGGGCGGGGGTCATGTAGGCGCAGGTCAGGTGGTCCGGGTGATCGGAATGCCGGGCCAGGGCGTCGGCCCAGCGCAGGATGCGTTCGCCGCAAGGGCGCAAGGCGGTAAGGGACATGGAGAATTCCGCGCGCTGTGGAGAGCCTGCATTTAACGCCAATACACAAACTTTGTATACAGGACCCGCGGGGCGGGTGGTTGCCGCGGTCGGGGGCGCCCCGGCGCTCCGGCGGCGGCTATCGCACCCGGGTCGCACTACGATCGGACGCGGCATCTCTGCCTGGCACGCGGCCCGCGGCTTCGATCGCCTGGCGGCAGCCTTCAATGATGCTTTTTTACCGCGCACCGCAAATTCCCGGCCCCCCGACACCTGGGCGGCCGCACCAGGGTGATAAATTTAGCCTCTTGCCCGCCGATATCCACCGCGGTGCGAGATTTCTTCTTCCTTCAACCAGGAACAGCCATGGAATTCAGCCAGTACAACGTCAACACCCTCATGGAGATCACTTCCCGCCCGGACCTCGTGTTCGTGCGAGGACAGGGATCCTGGCTGGAGGACAACGCGGGCAAGCGATACCTGGACTTCATCCAGGGCTGGGCGGTGAACTGCCTGGGCCATGGCGCGCCTGAAATGCTGCGGGCGCTGAACGAGCAGGGCGCCAAGCTGATCAACCCCTCGCCGGCGTATTTCAACGAACCCTCGCTGAATCTGGCCCAGCGCCTGACCCAGGCTTCGGTGTTCGATCGTGTCTTCTTCGCGAACAGCGGCGCCGAAGCCAACGAAGGCGCCATCAAGCTGGCGCGCAAGTGGGGCAAGGTGAACCGCAACGGCGCCTACAAGATCATCACCATGGACCACAGTTTCCATGGCCGGACGCTGGCGACCATGTCGGCGTCGGGCAAGCCGGGCTGGGGCACCATGTTCGCGCCGCAGGTGGACGGCTTCCCCAAGGCCAACCTGAACGACCTGGATTCGGTGCACAAGCTGATCGACGCGCAAACCGTCGCCATCATGCTGGAACCGGTGCAGGGCGAAGGCGGCGTGATCCCCGCCACGGCGGAATTCATGCAGGGCCTGCGCAAGCTGGCGGACGAGCACGGACTGCTGCTGATCGTCGACGAAGTGCAGACCGGCATGGGCCGCTGCGGCACCATGTTCGCCTACCAGCAGTTCGGCGTCACGCCGGACATCATGACGCTGGGCAAGGGCATCGGCGGCGGCGTGCCGCTGGCCGCCTTGCTGGCGCGCCAGGACGTCAGCGTGTTTTCGCACGGCGAACAGGGCGGCACGTATAACGGCAACCCGCTGATGACGGCCGTGGGCGTGGCGGTATTCGACGTGCTGAACGCGCCGGGCTTCATGGATACGGTGCAGGCGCGCGGCCGCCAGTTGTCCGAAGGCCTGCTGAAGCTGTCGGCCAAGTGGGGCATGCACGGCGAACGCGGCGCCGGCCTGCTGCGCGCGCTGGTCATGGACCGCGACGACGGCCCGGCCATCGTCGACGCCGCGCGCAAGCTGGAGCCGCAGGGCATGCTGCTGAACGCGCCGCGCGCCAACCTGCTGCGCTTCATGCCGGCGCTGAACGTGACCGAGCAGGAGGTCGACCTGATGCTCGACACCCTGGACGGCATCATCGCCAGGATGCGCGGCTAGGCGCTCGCCCTTCGGGCGCGGTGCTTCACTTGAGTGATATGAGCACCGCGCCTTCGGGCACCTGGTCGCCGACCGCGTAGAACAGTTCCGCGACTTCGCCATCCGCGGCCGCGGCGATGGTGTGTTCCATCTTCATGGCTTCCATGACCAGCAGCGCCTGGCCCTTGCTGACGGTATCGCCGGCGCTGACGCCGATGGAAATGATCTTGCCCGGCATGGGCGCGCTCATGTCGCCGCCGTGTTCGCCGTGGTCCTGGCCCGCGCGCGCCAGCGGATCGTCCAGCAGCAGCTGGCGCGTCTCGCCGTCGTGGAAGACATGGACGCCATCGCCCGACCACACCGCCGTGCCGCGGATTTCGCGTTCGCCCAAGACCACGCGCAGCTCCCACGCCTGGCCGAGCGCGTCGCCCGGCGTCGCCTCGGTATGCAGCGGCGCTTCGCCGCCGATGTCCAGGGTCCAGGCGCCATGTTCGCGCTTGAGCAGGACCGTGCGCGGCCCGTCGGCGGCGCCGGCGGGCTGGTCCAGCCAGTGGACGGCACGTTCGTAGCGGCCGTCCACGCGCCAGCCATCGCGCAGGTCCCAGGGATCCGCCGCGTGGCTGGCGGCCGCCGTCACCGATGCCGCCGTGGCTGCCGACACGCCCTCGCGCGCCAGCAGCGCCGCCGTCGCCAGCGCCAGCATCTCGCGTGACGCGGGGTGAGCGGCAGGCAGCAGCGTTTCGTGCCGGCGCTCGATCAGCCCGGTGTCCAGGTCCGCCGCCGCGAAGGCGTCGTCCCGCATCAGGCGGCCGAGGAACGCCGTGTTGGTGTGCACGCCCACCACCCGCACCTGTTCCAGCGCCTGCGCCATGCGCACCCGCGCCTCGTCGCGGTTTTCGCCGTGCACGATCAGCTTGGCGATCATGGGATCGTAGTAAGGCGTGATCGCATCGCCGGTGCGCACGCCGCCGTCCACGCGCACCGCGGCGCGCGTGAAGGCGCCATGCGGCGGCAGCGCCAGGTACCGCAGCGTGCCGATCGACGGCAGGAAGCCGGTATCCGGATTCTCCGCGTAGATCCGCGCTTCGATGGCATGGCCGCGCAGCCGCAGGTCCTGCTGCCTGGCGGGCAAGGGTTCGCCGGCCGCCACGCGCAATTGCCACTCGACCAGGTCCACGCCCGTGATCATTTCCGTCACGGGATGCTCGACCTGCAGCCGCGTATTCATCTCCATGAAGTAGAAGCGGCCATCCGGCTCGGCGATGAATTCGACGGTACCGGCCCCCACATAACCCACGGCGCGCGCGGCGGCCACCGCGGCGTCGCCCATGGCCTGGCGGCGCTCTTCCGTCATGCCGGGCGCGGGGGCTTCCTCGATCACCTTCTGATGGCGCCGTTGCACCGAGCAGTCGCGTTCGAACAGATAGATGCAGTTGCCCTGCGCGTCCGCGAACACCTGGATTTCGATGTGGCGCGGCTTCTGCAGGTAGCGTTCGATCAGCACCCGGTCGTCGCCGAAGCTGGAGGCGGCCTCGCGCCGGCAGGACGCCAGCGCGTCGGCGAAATCCGCGCCGTCGCGCACGATGCGCATGCCTTTGCCGCCGCCGCCGGCGCTCGCCTTGATCAGCACCGGATAGCCGATGGCGTCGGCCTGGCGCCGCAGGAAATCGGCATCCTGGTTGTCGCCGTGGTAGCCCGGCACCAAGGGAACGCCGGCCTTTTCCATGAGTTGCTTGGCGGCCGACTTGCTGCCCATGGCGGCGATGGCGTCGGCGGGCGGACCCACGAACACCAGCCCCGCCGCCGCGACGCTTTGCGCGAAGCCGGCGTTTTCCGACAGGAAGCCATAGCCGGGATGGATGGCCTGCGCGCCCGTCGCCTGCGCGGCCGCCAGGATGAGATCGCCGCGCAGATAGCTGGCGGCCGGCTCGGCGGGCCCCAGGCGCACGGCCGTGTCGCAGGCGGCCACGTGGGCCGCTCCCGCGTCGGCGTCGGAATATACGGCCACCGTCCGTATGCCCAGGCGGCGCGCGGTCGCGGCGACCCGGCAGGCGATTTCACCGCGATTGGCGATAAGCAGAGTTGAAAACACGCGGGCTCCCGATCACAGACAACTACATGCGGAACACGCCGAAGCGGGTTTCCGGTATGGGCGCATTCAGGGCGGCCGACAGGCCCAGGGCCAGCACGCGCCGCGTATCCGCGGGCGCGATGATGCCGTCGTCCCACAGCCGCGCGGTGGCATGGTAGGGATGGCCTTCGCGTTCGTATTGCTCGCGGATGGGCGCCTTGAAGGCTTCTTCCTGTTCGGCCGACCACGTGCCGCCCTTGGCCTGGACGCCGTCGCGCCGCACCGTCGCCAGCACGCTGGCGGCCTGTTCGCCGCCCATGACGGAGATGCGCGCGTTGGGCCACATGAACAGCAGGCGCGGCGAATACGCGCGCCCGCACATGCCGTAATTGCCGGCGCCGAACGACCCGCCGATCAGCACGGTGAACTTCGGCACCGCGGCGGTCGCCACGGCGGTGACCATTTTCGCGCCATGGCGCGCGATGCCTTCATTCTCGTACTTGCGGCCCACCATGAAGCCGGTGATGTTCTGCAGGAACACCAGCGGAATGCGCCGCTGCGCGCAGAGCTCGATGAAGTGCGCGCCCTTCTGCGCCGACTCGGAAAACAGGATGCCGTTGTTGGCGACGATCCCCACCGGCATGCCGTGCACGTGCGCGAAGCCGGTGACCAGCGTCTGCCCGAAGCGCGCCTTGAATTCGTCGAAAGCGGAGTCGTCGACGATGCGCGCGATGACCTCGCGCACGTCGTAGGGCTTGCGCGTGTCCGCCGGGATGATGCCGTTCAATTCCTGCGGGTCGTAGCGCGGCTCGCGGACCGGCTGCAGCGCCAGCGGCCGCGGCTTGTTCAGGTTCAGCCGGGCCACCGCGTCGCGCGCCAGCCGCAGCGCGTGGTGGTCGTCCGCCGCCAGGTGGTCGGCCACGCCGGACAGCCGCGTATGCACGTCGCCGCCGCCCAGGTCTTCCGCGCTGACTTCCTCGCCGGTGGCGGCCTTGACCAGCGGCGGGCCGCCCAGGAAGATGGTGCCCTGGTCGCGCACGATGATGGACTCGTCGCTCATGGCGGGCACGTAGGCGCCGCCGGCCGTGCAGGAGCCCATCACGACCGCGATCTGCGCGATGCCGTCGGCCGACATGACGGCCTGGTTGTAGAAGATGCGGCCGAAATGGTCGCGATCGGGAAAGACGTCTTCCTGCCGCGGCAGGTTGGCGCCGCCCGAGTCCACCAGGTAGATGCAGGGCAAGCGGTTCTGCGCGGCGATCTCCTGCGCGCGCAGATGCTTCTTGACGGTCATCGGGTAATACGTGCCGCCCTTCACGGTCGCGTCATTGCAGACGATGACGCATTCCGTGCCGGATACGCGGCCGATGCCGGTGATCAGGCCGGCCGCCGGCGCTTCGCCGTCGTACATGCCATGCGCGGCCAGCGGCGACAGCTCCAGGAACGGCGAGCCTGGATCCAGCAGGTGTTCGACGCGCTGGCGCGGCAGCAGCTTGCCGCGCGCCACGTGCTTGGCGCGGGCGGCTTCGCCGCCGCCCTGCGCGGCAGCGGCCATCCGCGCCCGCAGATCTTCCAGCAAGCCTGTCATGACGCGGGCGTTGTCCTGAAAGTCCTGCCCGCGCGGGTTGATGCGCGATTCGATGATGGCCATCGCCGCGCGCGCCTTACAGCATCTCGATGGCCATGGCCACGGCTTCGCCGCCGCCGATGCACAGCGTGGCGACGCCGCGCTTGCGCTCGTTCTTGCGCAGCGCGCCGACCAGCGTGGCCACCAGCCGCGCGCCGGAGGCGCCGATGGGATGGCCCAGCGCGGTGGCGCCGCCGTGCACGTTGACCTTGCTGTGCGGGATGTTGAATTCTTTCATCACGCCCATCGTGACCACCGCGAACGCCTCGTTCACTTCATAGAGGTCGACGTCTTCGGCACGCCAGCCGGTCTTCTGGAACAGGTTCTTCAGCGCGCCGATGGGCGCCGTGGTGAACCATTGCGGTTCCTGCGAATGCTGGGCATGGGCGACGATGCGCGCCAGCGGCTTCACCCCGAGCTTGTCGGCGGTGGACTGGCGCATCAGCACCATGGCGGCGGCGCCGTCGGAAATCGACGCGGAGGTCGCGGCGGTCACCGTGCCGTCCTTCTTGAAGGCGGGCTTCAGGGTGGGGATTTTTTCCGGCATGGCCTTGGTGGGGGCTTCGTCGATGTCGATGACGGTGTCGCCCTTGCGTCCGGCCACCGTCACCGGCGTGATTTCCCATTTGAAGCTGCCGTCTTCCGTGGCCGCGCGGGCGCGCCGCAGCGATTCCGTGGAAAACGCATCCTGTTCTTCACGCGTGAACTCGAAGCGCTTGGCGCAGTCCTCGGCGAACACGCCCATGGCGGTGCCGCGCTGGTAGGCGTCTTCCAGGCCGTCCAGGGCCATGTGGTCATACACGGTGGAATGGCCGTAGCGATAGCCCTGGCGGCCCTTCATCAGCAGGTAAGGCGCGTTGCTCATGCTTTCCTGGCCGCCGGCCACCACGACCTGCGCCGAGCCCGCCGTCAGCAGGTCGTGGCCCAGCATGGCCGCCTTCAGGCCGGATCCGCAGACCTTGTGCACGGTGGTGCAGGCCACGCCTTGCGGCAGGCCCGCGCCCAGCGCGGCCTGGCGGGCCGGGGCCTGGCCCTGGCCGGCCTGCAGCACGTTGCCCATCAGGACTTCATCCACCTGCTCGGGCTTCAGCCCGGCGCGTTCGACGGCGGCCTTGATGACGACGGAACCCAGCTCGTGCGCGGCCAGGCCGGACAAGCTGCCCAGCATGCCGCCCATGGGGGTGCGCGCGACGGAAACGATGACGATGGGATCGGACATGATGGACTCCTGTTCAGCGGGGCGGCCTGGCCGCCGTCATGGATGCGCCCTGGCCTTGCGGCAGCGGCGCGGGTTCGTTCGGGGGGTGTCGGGTTCTGTTCTGACTGAATCTGGATCGGGCGGCCGGCAAGCCGTGCCGGCGCGGGACTACACGGTTTCGTTGAAGAGTTCGCGCCCGATCAGCATACGGCGGATTTCGCTGGTGCCGGCGCCGATCTCGTACAGTTTGGCGTCGCGCCACAGGCGGCCGGTGGGAAATTCGTTGATGTAGCCGTTGCCGCCCAGGATCTGCACGCCTTCGCCGGCCATCCAGGTGGCCTTTTCGGCGGTGTACAGGATCAGCGCCGCGCAATCCTTGCGGATCTGCCGCACGTGGCCCGCGCCCAGGCGGTCCAGGTTGCGGCCGACGGTGTAGCAGAAGGCCCGGCTGGCCTGCAGCCCGGCGTACATATCGGCGACCTTGCCCTGGATCAGCTGGAATTCGCCGATGGCCTGGCCGAACTGCTTGCGGTCGTGGATATAGGGCACCACCACGTCCATCACGGCCTGCATGATGCCCAGCGGGCCGCCGGCCAGGACGGCGCGTTCGTAGTCCAGCCCGCTCATCAGCACCTTGACGCCGCCGTTGATCTCGCCAAGCACGTTTTCCTCGGGGACTTCGCAATCCTGGAACACCAGTTCGCCGGTGTGGCTGCCGCGCATTCCGAGCTTGTCCAGCTTCTGCGCGACGGAAAAGCCGGCAAAGCCCTTTTCCACCAGGAAGGCGGTGATGCCGCGCTGCCTGGCTTCCGGATCGGTCTTGGCGTAGACGACCAGCGTGTCCGCGTCGGGACCGTTGGTGATCCACATCTTGCTGCCGTTCAATACGTAGCGGTCGCCTTTCCTGTCCGCGCGCAGGGTCATGCTGACGACGTCCGAGCCCGCGCCGGGCTCGCTCATCGCCAGCGCGCCCACATGCTCGCCGGAGATCAGCTTGGGCAGGTAGCGCTGCTTTTGCGCGTCGGTGCCGTTGCGGTTGATCTGGTTGACGCACAGATTGGAGTGGGCGCCGTAGGACAGGCCCACGGAGGCGCTGGCGCGGGAGATTTCCTCCATGGCCACCATGTGCGCCAGATAACCCATGTCGGCGCCGCCGTAGGCTTCGCTGGCGGTCATGCCCAGGACGCCCAGGTCGCCGAGCTTTTTCCACAAATCCATGGGGAACTGGTCGCTGCGGTCGATTTCCGCCGCCCGGGGAGCGATCTCCGCCTGGGCGAAACGGCGCACGCTGTCGCGCAGCAGGTCCAGGTCTTCGCCCAGATCGAAACTCAGGCCGGGAATTTCCATGCATGTCTCCTCAGAGGGTGCGCCCGCACTCTTCGGCCGGACCGCGCGCCGTGGCCATCGGCCATCTTGCGCCAGCCGCCCGGCCGGATGCAATGCTGCGCCGCTTATATTACGTTTACGTAAACGTGAGATCAATACGGCATTTCTACGGTCTTCGCGGTGGTCGTCTCAGGGCCGCAGGGCCGCGGTCAGCTCCGGCTCTCCAGCAGGCGGCGGCATTCGGCTTCCTGCGCCGCGATCTCGCCCAGGGTTTCCTCGATGTCCAGCCGCTGCTGCTCCAGCGTGTCCCGGTGGCGGGTCAGCACGGCCAGGTACTCGCGCAGCTGCTGCGCCTCGGTATCGCCCGGACCGTCGTACATATCGATCAGGGTACGGATTTCCGACAGCTGCAGGCCCAGCCGCTTGCCGCGCAGGGCCAGCTTGAGCCGGGTGCGGTCGCGCGCGTCGTAGACCCGATTGCGGCCCTCACGCGACGGGCTGACGATGCCCTGGTCCTCGTAGAACCGGATCGTGCGCGGCGTGATGTCGAACTCGCGGGCGAGTTCGGAGATGGTCCAGGAAGCGGGCGGCATGGCGTTGGCAGCTTACGTAAACGTCAATTATGATGGCCTGAACGCCACCGTCAAGCTGGGAGTAGCCGTTATGAACCCGAATGAGCACAAGCTGGAATATCCCTGGGGCGACAGCCAGCCCGAAGCCGGCATTGCCCGCGAGCTGGCGCCGGGTGTCCGCTGGGTGCGCATGCCGCTGCCGTTCGCCCTGGACCACATCAACCTGTGGCTGCTGCGCGATGAAATCGACGGCCGCCAGGGCTGGACCGTGGTGGACACCGGCATCAGCCGGGATGAAGTGAAAACCCTGTGGGAAAGCATATTCGAGCGCCAGCTGGACGGCCTGCCGGTGTTGCGGGTACTGGTGACCCACATGCATCCGGACCACGTCGGCCTGGCGGACTGGATCTGCCGGCGCTGGAAGGCCCCGCTGTGGATGACGAATACGGACTATGCCGTGGCCTGCCTGTTCTCGCGCGGCGGCACCGCCACCAGCGGCGGCGCCGGGGCGGGCGGCGATGACGCCGTCGCCCATTTCGCCCGGCACGGCCTGGTCGATCCGGACGCCCAGCAGCAGATACGCGAGCGCGCCGGCTACTACCCCAATCTGGTGCCCGGCATGCCGTCGCGCTTCACGCGCATCATGGACGGCGACCTGATACGCATCGGCGGCCACGAATGGCGCGTCATCGTCGGCTACGGCCATGCGCCCGAACACGCCTCGCTCTATTGCGCCGCCCTGAATGTGCTGATTTCCGGCGATATGGTGCTGCCGCGCATTTCCACCAACATCAGCGTCTTCAACTACGAGCCCGAATCCAACCCGCTGCCCCTGTACCTGCGATCGCTGGACGGTTACGCCGGGCTGCCGGCCGACGCGCTGGTATTGCCTTCCCATGGGCGCCCTTTCAAGGGCCTGCACGAGCGCATCGCCCAGCAGCATGCCCACCACGCCGATCGGCTCGCCGAGGTCGTGGACGCCTGCGCCGAACCGCGCAGCGCCTTCGACATCGTGCCCGTGCTGTTCAAGCGCAAGCTGGACCTGCATCAGATGACGTTCGCGATGGGCGAGTCGCTGGCCCATCTGCACGCGCTGTTTTTCGACGGCAGCCTCACGCGGCAGACGGGCGACGACGGCATCGTGCGCTTTTCGGTGGCCACGGGCAGGTAGCCACGGGCGGTCAGCCACGGGCGGTCAGCCACGGGCGGTCAGCCACGGGCGCCGTCCATGCCTCGCCGGTGAAGATGGCATCATAGGCGGACTGGCAACCGTTTCATCCGTCTCATGGCTTCCGATTCCAAGCACCTCGACACCCTGCTGCAGCACACCGGCATCGCCGGATTCGATCCCGCCACCGGCGCCGCGCCGGTCGGGCTGCCGCCGGTGCGCACCAGCACCGTGCGCTTCCAGAGCCTGGCCGCCCTGGAAGAAGCGGAACGCCGCAAGGCGGCCGGCGAACGCGTGGTGGCCTATGGCCGCATGGGCCTGGATACCCACGTGGCGCTGGAAGACGTGTTCAAGCACCTGGAGCAAGGCACGCATTGCTACCTGGCGCCATCCGGCCTGTCCGCCATCACGCTGGCGTTCATGTCGCTGCTGTCCGCCGGCGATCATGCCCTGGTCGCCGACAACGTCTACGGCCCGGTGCATTCCCTGGACCAGGCGGTGCTGAACCGGATGGGCATCCAGCTCACGTATTTCGCGCCCAATTACGACGATATCGATGCCCTGGTGCGGCCGAACACGCGCCTGCTGTACGTGGAATCGCCGGGATCGCTGTTGTTCGAAATGCTGGATATCCCGGCGCTGGCGGAAAAGGCGCGCCGCCACGGCCTGGTGCTGGCCACCGACAACACCTGGGGTTCGGGCTACATCTACCAGCCGCTGGCGCTGGGCGCGCAGGTGTCGGTGGTCGCCGGCACCAAGTACGTCGGCGGCCATTCCGACCTGATGCTGGGCGCGGTGGTCACCAACGACGAAGCGCTGGCGCAGCGTATCAACAAGACCCAATACGCCATGGGCTATTCGATCAGCGCCGACGATGCCTGGCTGGCCTTGCGCGGCGTGCGCACGCTGCCGCTGCGCATGGCTCAGCATGCGCGCAATGCGCTGCAGGTGTGCGATTTCCTGTCGACGCGGCCGGAGATCGCCCGGCTCTATCATCCGGCGCTGCCGTCCGACCCCGGGCATGCCTTGTGGCGGCGCGATTGCACCGGATCCAACGGGATGATGGCCGCGGCGCTGCGCCTGGCGCCCGCCCAGGCGCGCGTCTTCGTCGACAGCCTGAAGCTGTTCAGCATCGGTTATTCGTGGGGCGGTTTCGAAAGCCTGGTGCAGCTGGTGTCGCCCGACTATCTGTCCGGGCATCGTTATTGGCAAGGCGATGCGCCCGCCCTGGTGCGCCTGCATATTGGCCTGGAATCACCGGCGGACGTGATCGACGACCTGGCCCAGGCGCTGGATCGCGCGTCGGCCTCGGCTGCTTAAGGGTAGGGAAGCGGGTCAGCGCACCGACGTCGCCAGCCGCAGGGCGAGTCCGGCGAACACCAGGCCGGCGCAGATGTCGAGCGCGCGGCGGGCGCGCGCCGAACGCTGCAGCATTGCCCCCGCCGCGCCGGAAAACACCGCGATCGCGCCGAAGACGAGCAGGGTGGCCAGCATGAAGACCGCGCCCAGCACCACCACCTGCAGCCCGACCGGTCCGGCGGCGGGCGTGGTGAACTGCGGCAGGAACGCCAGGAAGAACAGCAGGACCTTGGGATTGGTCAGGTTCATGACGATGCCGCGCGCATACAGCGCGGCCGGACGCAGCCGGGGCGGCTCGGCGCCCGCGGCCGTTGCCGCCGGGGCGCGGAAGGCCTGCCACGCCAGATAGGCCAGGTAGATCGCGCCGGCCCACTTCAACACGGTGAAGGCCAGCGGCGACGCCGCGAACACCGCCGCCAGGCCGGCCGCCACGGCGGCCATATGGCCCAGCAGCCCCGTGCACAGGCCCAGCACCACCATCAGCCCCGCCGACCGGCCCGAACGCGCGGACTGCATCAGCACGAACAGGTTGTCGGGGCCGGGCGCGAGCGCCAGCAGCGCCGCGATGCCGAAGAAGCTGGTCAGGGTATGGATGTCCGGCATCGCCGATCCGATCCGGTCCAATCCGGTGCGCCGCCGGCGGCGCGGCCGGCAGGCGCGCGTCCGCGTCGAGGGCGTGCGCCGTTGGACTTACTTGCCGTCGCGCGCCATCGGGATCAGCTTGTTCACTTCATCCAGCGCGCCCTGGTAGCTGTTGCCCGCCATGACCGGCGACGTCAGGAACTTGCCGCCGACCAGATAGGAAGGCGTGCCGTCGATGTTCGCCTGCTTGGACAGCTGCGTGGCGCGCTCGGTCTGGGTATTGACGGAGAAGGAATCGAACACTTCCTCGAACTTCTTGCGGTCCACGCCCTGCGCGGCGACCCAATCGGCCATGGCCGACTTGGTGAACAGCTGCTTGTGTTCCTGGTGGATGGCGACGAACACCTTGTCGTGCAGGTCCGGGCGGTTCAAGGCCTGCAAGGTGTAGTACAGCTGCTGCAGGGGCTTCATGGCCGCGTTGAAGGCGATCGGCACCTGGACCAGCACCACGTCCGCCGGCGCGGTCTTGGCCCAGCTTTCCACCATGGGTTGCATGGCGGCGCAGTGCGGGCAGGTGTAGGCGAAGAACTCCATGACCTCGATCTTGCCCTGGTGGTCGCTGGGGATGGGCGGGTTCACCACCTGGTAGGGCTGCGCGCCTGCCTGCGGCGCCTGGGCATGGCTGGCGGGCGCGAACAAGGCCGTGGCGGCGAGGGCGGAAACCGCCAGCAGGCGGCTAAGCAATTTGGTCATGTCGGTGTGGATCCCGGGTTGAGGTCTGAGGAGTGTGCTGCCGGCGCGGCGGCATGTGCGGGACATGCCGCGTGCGCGCGGGAAGGTCTGGACAGTAGAGACAGGCGCGCGGGAAACGAGTTCCGCTGCGCCCTATTGGCGGACCACCGCCACTTCGATCTTGTTTTCTCCCAGCCGGGTGCGGGCGCGGTTCATATCGTCCAGCCGGGCGAAGGGCCCGACCCGCACACGATTGATGGGCTTGCCGTTGACCTCGGCGCGCTGCACGGCGACGGGCAGGCCCAGCAGCAGGATGCGCGCCCTGAGCGCCTCGGCGTCGTCGGCGGCGCGGTAGGCGCCGGCCTGCAGGAAATACTTGCCCCCGGCGTCCTTGGCCGTGTCACGGGCGGCCGGGCTGGCGCTGGCCACCGCGGGCGGCTTGGCCGCGGCCTTGTCCGCCGTTTTTTCGGCTGGTTTGTCGGCGGATTTTTCGGTCGCGCGCGCCGCCGGCTCGGGCGTCGACGGCAGCGTCGCGATCAGCGCGCCCAGGTCGTCCGCGCCCTGTGGACCCGCCCCCGATTCGGGCGCGGATGGCGTGGCGCCCGCCGATGGCGGCTGCGTGGCCGTCGGGCCGGTGGGCGCGGTGCCGGCCGCGCCATCGCGGCCGTACAGCCCGGCGTTGGGATCCGGCGCATTGCGCACGTCCGGCAAGGGGCTCTGGTCGGCGTTGCGCGAGGCGCGATCGACGAAGGGGACCGGTGCGCGGGTCACGTAAAAGGCAACGCCGGCGGCGACGATCAGGCCGATCAGCAGGCCGGTCAGCACGCCATACAGCGTGCTGCCGCGTTCGGACGATCGCTTGGCGGATTTGCCGGTCTTGCGGGGTTTGCGTGCGGCGGCCATGTGAACCTACATGCGCTGGGGCGCGGTGACGCCCAGCAGTGCGAGCCCGTTGGCCAGCACCTGCCGGGTGGCCGACGCCAGGCGCAGGCGGGCGCGCTTCAGGGCGATGTCGTCGACCAGCACGCGTTCGGCGTTGTACCAGGCGTGGAAATCGGCGGCGCAGTCGCGCAGCCAGAAGGCGACGTGATGCGGGGCCAGTTCCTGCGCGGCGAGCTGGATGACATTGGGGAATTCGGCCAACCGCTGCATCAGCGCGAATTCGGTCGGCGCCGTCAATCGTTCGATGCCGGCGGCGGCGATGTCCTGCTCGCTTTCGCCCGATTGTCCGACCATCGAGCAGATGCGCGCGTGCGCGTACTGGATGTAATAGACGGGGTTTTCGTCGCTTTGCGACAGCGCGAGGTCGACGTCGAAGACGAATTCGGTATCGGCGCGGCGCTGGATCAGGAAATAGCGCACGGCGTCGCGGCCGACCCAATCGATCAGGTCGCGCATGGTGACGTAGCTGCCGGCTCGCTTGGAGATCTTGACCTCTTCGCCGCCGCGCATCACCTTGACCATCTTGTGCAGGACGTAGGCGGGATAGTCCTTGGGGATGCCCAGGTCCAGCGCCTGCAGGCCGGCGCGCACGCGGGCCACGGTGCCGTGGTGATCGCTTCCCTGGATGTTCACCGCGCGGTGGTAGCCGCGTTCCCATTTGTTGACGTGGTAGGCCACGTCGGGCACGAAATAGGTATAGCCGCCTTCACGCTTGCGCATGACGCGGTCCTTGTCATCCCCCGTGCCCAGTTCCGTGGTGCGCAGCCACAGCGCGCCATCCTGTTCGTAGGTATGGCCGCTGGCGACCAGTTTGGCCACCGTCTGTTCGACGCGGCCGCTGGTGTACAGCGAGCTTTCCAGGAAGAAATTGTCGAAGGTCAGGTCGAAGGCCTGCAGATCGCGGTCCTGCTCGCGCCGCAGATAGGCCACGGCAAAGCGGCGGATGGCGTCGAGGTCGTCGACGTCGCCGCTGGCGACGGTTTCCTCGCCGTCGGCCGCGCGGACGGCGGCGCCCGCCATGAAGTCCCTGGCGATGTCGACGATGTATTCGCCCTTGTAGCCGTCTTCCGGCCAGCCTTCGGCGTCAGGGCCGACGCCCTTGGCGCGGGCCTGCACGCTGATGGCCAGGTTGTGGATCTGGTTGCCGGCGTCGTTGTAGTAGAACTCGCGCATGACGTCGTGGCCGGCGGCGTCGTACAGGCGGCAGATGGCGTCGCCCAGCGCGGCCTGGCGCGCGTGGCCGACGTGCAGCGGTCCGGTGGGATTGGCGGAAACGAATTCCACCAGCACCTTTTCGCCGTGGCGCGCGGCGCGGCCGAAGGCGTCGCCCTGTTGTGCGATGGCGGCCAGCACGGCCTGCCGCGCGGCCGCGGTGATGCGGATATTGATGAAGCCGGGGCCGGCGATTTCCGCGGCGTCGACGATGTCGCGCGCGCGCGGGTCGGCGGCCAGCGCGTCGACGATGGCTTGCGCCAGTTCGCGCGGATTGCGCTTGGCGGCCTTGGCCACTTGCATGGCCACGTTGGTGGCCACGTCGCCGTGGGCCGCGACCTTGGGGCGTTCCAGCAGGATGGTGGGGCGCGCCTCGGGCAGCAGGGTGCCGACGGCGTCTTGCAGCAGGGAAACGAGTAGGTGCTGTTGCTCAGGGAGCATGGGGACTCGGAAAAGACGGGAAAACAGGCGGCGGGACGCAATGCCGCGAATTACGGGATGATACCGTGATTTAACCCCGCGCCGCGCCGCGCGCCGGGTCCCGCGCCGGGGCGCGGGGGTGGTCCGGACGCGGGGGCGCCGGGGGCCATCCGTGCCCTCAATGCGCGATGTCCAGGTCCAGCGTGCGGCGCAACCATACGCGATATGCCGGCATGTCCACCGTGCCGACCACGGGGTTGCCGCCGTGTTCCCAGCCGTCCACGCGACGGATAAAGGCTTCCACCTCGGCGCGCGCGGCGTCCCCGTACCGGGGATGCAGCCCCTGATGCGGCACCACGCGATGGCCGTCGGCGCTGCTGACGGAACGGTCGTCGTTGTTGGCGCGGCCGCGTCGGCCGCGCTCGTCGTGCACCAGGGGATTGTCGACCCGTTGAAACGCCGCTGGCGGCGGCAGGAACGCCGCGCCGGCCGATTCCGCCTGCTTGAGCATCCAGGCCAGCGCGACGTCGGACAGATCGCCTCCGGGGCGCGCGGTATCCGCATCGGCGCCGCGCGGCAGGTAGCCGCCGCCGATGTCGCCATGCGCGCCGATGAAGGGCGCGGTGACCCGCATGCGGCCGTGGCCGGCGCCGGCCCTCTCGGGCTGGACGATCAACGGAAAAACGGCGCGATGCTCGTGCAACGCGATCGCATGCGAGATCCAGCGCCATTCGGCGGACGCCGCGAAGTTGTAGTCCGCATTCCCCGATCCCAGGAAACCGAACTGCGCCACCGTGTCGAACAGGCCGATGAACCGCAGGTCCGCGCAGGCGGTCACCGTACCCTGCACCGGGTCGCGCACCCAGAACCGTCCATTCCGATAATGATCGGCGATCATGTTGCTGAAATGCAGGGCCAGGGCCGCCCCGCGCGAATAACCCAACAGGTCGATCGCCACGCCCGCCTGCCCGTTCCATGCGACGTGCCGCAGCAACGCGGCCCACTGGGTTTCCAGGATAGCGGGCGCGGATCCCGCCGTGGCGGCGTCCACCCAGCGCGGTGACGTGAAACCGGGTCCGTGGTGATAGAAGATGGGACCGTCGCGGTACCAGTTCCTCATCAGTCCGACGTTGGTGCGCGCCGGGATATCGCGGCTGGTGCCGTCGAAGGCGAACAGCAGCAGGCCGAACGGGTCGACGTGGCGGCGCGGCTGTTGGTCCGCATACCCATAGGCCTGGGTGTCGGGGCGCGGCCCCGCCGGATCCGGCTCCAGATAATGCCCGGCGCGCGGATCGTAGGTGCGCAGGTAGTTGTCATGCAGGCCCGTCGCCGGGTCGTGGATATGGCCCGGCTGGCGCAGGGGCATGGCAAGGTCGCCGTCGGTCGCCAGGATGGCGCCGGTGGGCGACCACATTGCGCGCCAGCGCAGCCGGCGCGATGCATCGGTGACGGCGTGCGGCAGGCCGATGGCATCGGCGTGGATGGCATGGAAGACCGGCGCGGCGGTCGCGCGCGGACGGGTGCCGGCGCGTCTGCCCGTGCTCGTGCCCGTGCCCGTGCTCGTGCCCGTGCGTGTGCCCGTGCGTGTGCCGGCGCCGGGGCCGGCGGTGCCGCTCAACGGACGCGGCTGTGGATAGTCGATCATGGCGATCGGCACCCAGCCCGCGTACACGAAACGCCGCGTGACGCCGACACCGCCCGCCGGCAGCGGTTGGGCGATCGCCGCCAGCCGGTTCGACACGTATAGATAATCCTCGATGCCCCCGCCAGCGCGCCGGCGTATGCGTTCGCCATAGGCGTTGTGCGTATAGCGCGCCAGCTCACGGCCGCCGGTCACGCTGGCCAGCCTTCTGTCCGGACCATAACGCAGGCGCAGATCGCCGTGCGCCGTCGGCAGGCCGCTGGCATCGCGCCGTGGGCGATGCACTTGCGTGCCGGCGTCGTCTTGCACCGCGTAGGCATCGCCCGTTCCGCGCCAGGCCAGGCGCCATGCGTGCTGCGTGCCGGCCTGGTCCTCCTTGTGCAACGTCGCCGTGGCGGCCAGCAGCTGGCCATCCGCATCGCGTCCATAGCCGTAGGCGCCCTGCCAGCCGGCCACCCGCAGCGTTTCTCCCGCGATGCGTCCCGCCGCGTCGTAGCGCAGGCGTTGCAGCAATACGGGCAGCCGGTCGGGCGCCGCGGGATCGTCCACCACCAGGGCGTCGAGCGCCCCGTCCCGCGCCATGCCGCGCGTGCGCAGGCCGTTGCCATGCTGGTAGCCCCCCGCCGGCAGTGCAAGCAGCAGCTCGTGGACGTGCTCGCCATCCTGCCAGGCGACGCGGCTGATGCGGCCGCTGTCGTCGTAGGCGTAGGTCAGGTAACCGCCTTCCGGCAGATCGTGCCGGACGACGCGGCCGGCGTCATCCCGCCGATAGCCTTCGCGATACGCGTAGGCGGTATCGCCGGCCCGCAGCGCGGGGCGAAGCACGACGCGCGCGATCAGCCGCCTATTACCGTCGTGCCGCCGCGTCTCTCGCTCGTGGGGATGGACGATGCTGGCCGGTGTCGCGCCACGCCAGGTAATGACCGTGCGCAAGGCGCCCGCCGCCGAACGCATGATGACTTCGACAGGGCGGCCGTCGTCGTCATACGCATAGCGCCAGATGTCGCCGTTCGCATAGCGGCGTTCCGTCACGCGGCCCTGGCCGTCGTGGCGGCGCGTTTCCCGGCCCGTCGCGTCGGAAGACCAGGCGGCCAGGGGCGCGCGCGGATGGGCGGCATCGAAGGCCAGCGACAGCCCCGCCCAGCCCGAACGCGACGCGCGCAGGGTCAGCAGGCCGCCATCCGCGGCACGGATGAAACGCAGGTCGTTGAGCCGGGTCGCGTTTCCATGCGCATCGTATTCGGCATGCAGGCCCGGCGCCGCGCAGCCGGGGCAGCCCGCGCCGTCCACGCGTAGAAGCACCGGCCGCCCGCCACGGATGGCGGTGTGGAAGTCGGTCGCGCCGGCCGGTCCGCGTACGCGTGTCAGGCCGATGGTCCCGCTGGCCGACGGCGCGGCCGCATAGCCGATTTCCACGCGGTCGCGCGCCGACTCCGGCCCGCCGTGCGTCGACAGCACCGCGCGGCCCTGGGCGTCATAGGCCCAGCTGTGCGTGCGCAGCGGCGGCCTGTCCGGCGCCGTGCGCCACGAAATGCCGGTCAGCAGATAGGGCTCGCCGCTTTGCAAGGCAGGTTCATGCGCATATTCCCTGCGCCAGCCGGCGGGATGGTCGACCGCGGCAAGGCGGTACGCGCGGCGTCCGGGCGGAACGTCATGGGTGTAGACGTAGGCGCCATGGCGGCTGTCGATGCGGGCCAGGCGCGCACCCGCGCCGCCGCTTTCGTAAACGAAGCGCAATGCCTCGCCATGCCGATCGACGACCTGCGTGATGAGAGCGTCGTCGCCTTCGGCGCGCACGATGCGAACATGGTCGCCGCCGCGGTCGCCGATGCGCGTCAGCCGTCCGCGGCCGTCGAAGTCCAGCACGTGTCCGTTGGGCCAGTGCCAGCGCCAGGCCGCTGACGTTGGCGTGGACGTGGACGTGGACGTGGGCGTTGGCACGGTCGTTGTCGCTGTCGCGGTCACGTCCGGCGCGCCGCCAGTGCGTTCCAGGCGGCCCGTTCCCGGCGACATCGGCCGGCAGGCCACGGCGCAATCGAAATCGACGCGGCTGCCGTCGGCCTGCGCGATCTGCACCCGCGCGCCGCCGTCGCGCGCATGTAGACGCGTGTCGTAGGACAGCGTCCACCCGCGTCCCAGCGGCCCGCCGCGCGGGTCCATCGCGTTGTAGTGTCGGACGATCTCCAGGCCGATCCCGGCGCCCGCGCCGGGCAGGTCCACTTCACGCTGGTATTTGTTGCCGGAGACCAGGTGGATGGGATTGCCCGCGCCCAGGTTCAACGCCGGCGCGGCGCCGCCCTGGGTGGCCACGCCGCCCGCCGGGCAAGGCTGGCCCAGGCGCGATGCGGCGCACGCCCGCGCGGCGGCATCCGTGCCCGAGGCGAACGAGGCCGTCGGTGCGATCATCGATGCGGCCATCGACATGGTCACGGACGTGCCCATCAACGCGGCCCTTCCGGCAACCATCGACGCGCCCTTCAACGCGGCGATCGCCGCGGTTCCACCTCTACCCATGCCGGCCTCCTGCTGTTTCGGCAGGTCCAAGCATGCGATTGGCAGTCTCGTCGCGTTGGGGTAGTGTACGAATTCGTCTCTCGTATTCGTTCCTTCCGCTAGACCCTGGAATCACATCATGCTCATCTCGTTCCGCTCGAAAGCCGGCTCGGAAGTGCTCATGCTTTCGGACCATGCCGCACCGCTGCTGAAGGCAGCGGGAAAGTCCCTGCCCGATGGGTTCCCGGAGCGTGGCGTGTTCACGCCCGACCAGCTGCAGCTGGCGATCGCCGGCATCGAAAAGGCGGTGGCGCTGGCGCCCAAGAACCCGGAAGACCAGGACAAGGACAGCGATCCCGACGCACCCGCCGCGCATCCGATGTCACGGCCGGTCGGCCTGCAGCAGCGTGCCTATCCCTTGCTGGACCTGCTGAAGAAGGCGGCCGACAAGGGCGTGAACGTCACCTGGGAATCGGCCTCGTCCTGGTAGGCCACGGCACGAACGGCACGAACGGCACGAACGGCACAAGCGGCGCAGTCAAGCCGCACGGTACAAGCGGCACGGCACAAGGAGCCCCCATGCGCGCAGACGTTTCCATCCTCTACGATGCCCGCCGTGCCGTCCACCTGGTCGCCCAGGTGGACCCCACGCCCGAAGCCGCGGCGCGTGCGCGCGCATGGTTCGACGACCAATGGGAAGCCTTGGGCTGCGAACCCTTGCGGCCCAGCGGCAAGGTCCTGCTGCTGGACAAGATACTGGGGGTGGCGGACGCGCTGGGCTATGACCTGCTGGCCGTGGATTCCACGCGCGCCCAGGAATTCGCCCACCATGCGGCGCTGGCGCTGGGCCGACCGCGCATTACCGTCGATCTGCCCGGCCAGGCCGTGGGTTATTGACCCGCCTTGGCGACCCGCCTCAGCCCTGCGGCCGCAGCTTGTCGTGCATCCACTTGGCGATGCACAGCAGGCGGTGATCGTCGCCCTTGCGCCCGATCGCCTGCAAGCCCACGGGCAGCCCGTGCGGCCCCGTGGCGAAAGGCAGGTGCACGCAGGGCAGGCCGAACATGGTCCAGACCCGGCCGAACAGGGGATCGCCCGTGCCCTGGTCGGCAAAGGGCGCTTCGCCCGGCGCGCTGGGCGTGAGCAGCACGTCGAAGCGGTCGAACCACCCGCTGACACGGCCATAAAGATCCCGCGACCGCTGCAGGTTGGCCTGGTGGCGGGCCTCGTCGATCGTATCGCCGCCCTGCAGCAAGGCCAGCAGGCCGGGGCTGATCTGGCTGGCATGGCGCTCGCGTTCCAGGCCCAGCGAACGCGAGGCCTCGTACGTCATGATGTCGGATTGCAGTTGCACCAGCGCACAGCATTCCGGCGGCAGATCCACTTCCTGCACCACGGCGCGAGCGCGCGCCAGCGTTTCCGTGGCTTGCGCCATGGCGTCGCGGGTCTCGGGCAGCGTGTGGCGCCATTGCGGGGTGCGGTAGATGCCGATGCGCGGGGGGCCGTCATAGTCCAGCCGGCGCAATTCCGGTTTGTTCATCAGCACCGAGGCCACCAGCCCCGCGTCGCCCACGGTGCGCGTGAAACAGCCCACGGTATCCAGCGACGGCGCCAGGCTCTTGATGCCGTCGCGCGGAATGCTGCCGAAGGTCGGCTTGAATCCCACCACGCCGCAATAGGCGGCCGGCCGCACGATGGATGCCGCCGTCTGCGTGCCCAGCGCGAAGGGAACCATGTAATCGGCCACCGCGGCCGCCGATCCGCTCGATGAGCCACCGGGCGTATAGGCGGTGTTATGCGGGTTGCGCGTCAGCGGCGCCTGGAAGGTGGCGAATTCGGTGCTGACCGTTTTACCCGCGACCAAGGCGCCCGCCTGGCGGCAAAGCGTGACCGCGGCCGCATCGGCTTCGGGCCGGTGATCCTTGTAGATCGCCGATCCATAGGTGGTGGGGAATTCCTGCGTATCGAAGAGGTCCTTGACGCCGAACGGCAGGCCGTGCAGCGGACCCGTGATGGGGCCGTTGTCCAGCGCCTGCGCATGCTTCAAGGCCGCGTCCTTGTCCAACGCAGCCCATGCATGCACGCTGTCTTCGCGTTGTTCGATGCGCGCGAAGCAGGCGCGCAACAGTTGTACCGCGGACAATTCGCGCCGCTGCAACATGCGGACGGCATCCAGCGCCGTCAATCGATTCAAAACCATAGCCATTCAATAACTTCCTCGGCGCATGCCGTCCTCGCAACGGCGCGGCTGCGCATCCTCGCCCCAGCGCCGCGCCGAGCGACGGCTGTCCTTTCCCAGCAGCCATTGTGCCAGCCCCATGGGGCCAGACCATTCGTGTATTCCCGTGCCGCGGCGTTGAAAAGCGCGGTCGGGACGGGACGGCTTGCGGGAAGCTGAACAACCGCCGCGATCGCGGCGTCGGCCGCGCATGCGGCGCTGCGCTGCAATATGGGTGTCATACGCGGCGCCTAAAGTGAAAACGTTTTCAACAAGCAGAGATCGCCGCCCGTGGCCAGCAAACCCCTGCACCGGCCCTCGATTCTGGATATCGCGCGTGACGCCGGTGTGTCACCGGCGACGGTTTCGCGCGCCTTCAACCGGCCCGAGCTCCTGCGCCCCGATACCCTGCAGCGCATCGAAGAGGTCGCGCGGCAGTTCGGCTTCCGTCCCAACCGCGTGGGCAGCAGCCTGCGTTCGGGCAGCACCCGCACCATAGGCATGGCCTTGCCGACACTGTGCAATCCGGTCTTCGCGGAATGCTTCGAAGGCGCCGAGGCCTGGGCGCACGACAACGGCTACAGCATCATGGTCACGACCACGGGCTACGACGCGGCGCGCGAAGCGGCCGCCGTGCGCAGCCTGCTGGACCACCAGGTGGAAGGCGTGCTGCTGACCGTCACCAATGCCGCGCGCAGCACCATTCTGCGCGAGCTGGCGGAAGACGGCCTGCCCTACGTGCTGGCGTACAACGAATCGCCGTCCCATCCGTGCGTATCGGTGGACAACATGGCCGCGGCGCGCGATATGGTGCGCTGGCTGGCGGACACGGGCCACCGCCGCATCGCGCTGGTGACCGGACCGCTCTCCGCGTCCGACCGCGCGCGGCGGCGCCTGCAGGGCGCGCGAGCCTGCGCCCGCGAGCTGGGGCTGCCGCAGCCCGTCCATCTCTGCATGCCCCTGCATACGGCCGCGGATGCGGCCCTGTTGCGGGACGCCTTGCAGGCGCGTCCCGCGCCCACCGCGCTGTTCTGTTCCAACGACCTGCTGGCCGCCTCTGTCATCGCCGAATTGCGCGGCCTGGGGCTGCGGGTGCCGGAAGACCTGTCGGTATGCGGTTTCGACGGCATGCACTTCGCGGCGCTGATGGTGCCGCCGCTGACCACCGTGGAACAGCCCAGCCGCGATATCGGCGCGCACGCCTGCGCGCAACTGCTGGCGCGCCTGCGCGGCGAATCCGCCGCGTCGCTGCGTCTGCCGCACCGCTTGATTACCGGCCGCACCGTGGCGGCCGCTTCTTCCCGTCCTCCGATCAAGGAATAAAGACATGCCGCAACTGTTGAACAAGGCCTTGCGCGCCGCCGTCCTGGCCATGGGCCTGATGGGCGCCGCCGCGCAGGCGCAGAATGCCGTCTGCTACAACTGCCCGCCCGAATGGGCGGACTGGGGCACGCAGCTCAAGGCCATCAAGGAGAAGACCGGCATCCAGGTGCCCGGCGACAACAAGAACTCCGGCCAGGCGCTGGCGTCCATGGCCGCCGAACGCGCCAATCCGGTGGCCGACGTGGTGTACCTGGGCGTGACCTTCGGCATCCAGGCGGTGAAGGACGCTCTCGTGCAGGGCTACAAGCCCGCGCATTGGGACGACATTCCCGCCGGCATGAAGGACCCGGACGGCAAATGGTTCGCCATCCATTCGGGCACGCTGGGCTTCATGGTCAACGTGGATGCCCTGCGCGGCAAGCCGGTGCCGCAGTCCTGGCAGGACCTGCTCAAGCCGGAGTACCGGGGCATGGTCGGTTACCTGGACCCGGCGTCGGCCTTCGTCGGCTACGTCGGCGCGGTCGCGGTCAACCAGGCCCTGGGCGGCAGCCTGGACAACTTCGGGCCGGCCCTGGACTGGTTCAAGAAGATGCGCGCGAACGAGCCCATCGTGCCCAAGCAGACCGCCTACGCGCGCGTACTGTCGGGCGAGATCCCCATCCTGGTCGACTACGACTTCAACGCCTATCGCGCCAAGTACAAGGACGGCGCCAACGTGCAGTTCGTCATACCCAAGGAAGGCACCATCGCCGTGCCCTACGTGATGAGCCTGGTCGCCAACGCGCCGCACGCCGACAACGGCCGCAAGGTGCTGGATTTCACGCTGTCCGACCAGGGCCAGGCCATCTGGGCCAACGCCTATCTGCGTCCGGTCCGCGCCAGCGCGGTGTCGCCCGAAGCGCAGAAGAAATTCCTGCCCGCGTCGGAATACGCGCGCGCCGGCACCGTGGACTACGGCAAGATGGCCGCGGTGCAACGGGCGTTTTCCGAACGCTATGCCAAGGAAGTGAACTGACATGGCGCGCCGCGGCTGGATGATGTTCGCCGCGCCGGCCGCGGCCTTGTTCCTGGCGTTCTGGCTGCTGCCGATGGCGCGGCTGGCGGCCACCGGGTTCAGCGTGCGCGACGGCGCCAGCGCCTACTGGACCGTCATCACGCATGCGCAGTATTGGCGCAGCCTGTTCAACACGGCCGCGCTGTCGCTGGCGGCGTCGCTGGCCACGCTGGCGGTGGCCTTGCCGGTGGGGCGATTCCTGGCGGCGCATCCGCGCTTCGCGGGCCGCGGCCTGCTCATGGGCATGTTGACCTTCCCGCTGGCCTTTCCGGGCGTGGTGGTGGGCTTCCTGATCATCCTGCTGGCGGGCCGGCAGGGCGTGGCCAGCACCGTGTCGCGCTGGCTCACGGGCGAGCCGCTGGTGTTCGCCTATGGCATGGCCGGCTTGTTCCTGGGCTACCTGTATTTCTCCCTGCCGCGCACCATCGGCATGGTGACGGCGGCGGCGTCGCAGGTCGACCCCGCGATGCTGGAAGCGGCGGGCACGCTGGGCGCCGGCGCGTGGCGCCGGTTCATCGACGTCGAACTGCCCGCCTTGCGGCCCGCGCTGGCGGCCGCCGGCGCGATGTGCTTCGCCACCAGCATGGGGGCCTTCGGCACCGTCTTTACGCTGGGTACGCAGATCGACGTGCTGCCCGTCACCATCTACAACGAGTTCACCAACTACGCCAACATCCCCGTCGCCGCCGCGCTGTCCATCGTGCTGGGCGGCGTGACGTGGGCGATCCTGTACCTGGCGCACAGCCTGTCGGGCGAACGCGCTGGCGCGGCGGCATAGGCCGCGGCCATGGCACGGACCCGCTGCAACGTATCCCCATGAAAATGCACTTTCGCTCCGAGGATGCCCATGCGGCCATCCAAGCTTGAATCCCGCCTGGGGCTGGGCGCGACCCTGGTCGTCGCCGCGTTCCTGATCGGCCCCGTCGTCATGTCGGTGCTGGCCGGCCTGACCCGCAATGGCTTCGTCGGGCTGTCCAGCGGCCTGACGCTGCGCTGGGTGGCGCAGGTCTGGGACCTGTACGCCGACACCGTCTGGCGTTCGCTGGCGGTGGCGGTGGCGACGCTGGCGGTCTGCCTGGTCGTCGGCGTGCCCGCCGCCTGGGCGCTGAGCGCGCATCGCGGCCGCCTGGCGGGCGCTTTCGAAGCGCTGCTGACGCTGCCCGTGGCGGTGCCAGGCCTGGCGACCGCGCTGGCGCTGATCGTTTCCTGGGGCACCTATGGCGCGCTGCGCGGCAGCGTCGCCTTCATCGTGATCGGCCACGTGCTGTTCACGTTGCCTTTCATGGTGCGCGCCGCGCGCGCCAGCATGACGCTGGCCGGCCTGGCCGTGCTGGACGAGGCCGCCGCCACGCTGGGCGCCTCGCGCGCGCAGCGCTTCTTCCACATCGTCGTTCCGAACGCCATGCCCGGCATCCTGACGGGCGCGCTGACCGTGCTCACGCTGTCGGTGGGCGAATTCAACCTGACCTGGCTGCTGCACACGCCGCTGACCAAGACCTTGCCCGTCGGCCTGGCCGACAGCTATGCGTCCATGCGTCTGGAAGTGGGCTCCGCCTACACCCTGGTATTCCTGCTGATGATCATGCCCTTGCTGCTCGGCCTGCAATGGTTCGCCGGACGCGCCGCGTCCGCCGACGGTAAGGCCAGGCGCCGTCCGTCGCGCTTTTTCCCTGCACGCACAACGAAGGAAGCGCCATGACCGCGCCCGTCGCCATCACCCTGCGGCAATGCGCCAAGACCTGGCCCGACGGCACCCGCGCCCTGCATCCCGTCGACCTGGAAGTCCAGGGCGGCACCACGCTGGCGCTGCTCGGGCCTTCCGGCTGCGGCAAGACCACCCTGCTGCGCATGATGTGCGGGCTGGAGTCGCCCGATGCCGGCGGCCGCATCCGCTTCGACGGCGAGGACGTCACCGCCCAGCCGCCGCAGGCGCGCGGCGTCGGCGTGGTCTTCCAGAACTATGCGCTGTTTCCCAACATGACGGTGGCGGACAACGTGGGCTACGGGCTGCGCGTGCGCCGCCTGCCGACGGCCGCGCGCGATGCGCGCGTGCGGCAGATGCTGGACCTGGTGCGCCTGGGCGAATACGCCGGACGCCGCATCGGCCAGTTGTCCGGCGGCCAGCGGCAGCGGGTCGCGCTGGCGCGCGCGCTGGCCATCCAGCCACGCGTGCTGCTGCTGGACGAGCCCTTGACCGCGCTGGACGCCAAGCTGCGCGAACAGCTGCGCGTCGAGCTGGCGCAACTGCTGCGCGAGCTGGCGATCACCACCGTCATCGTCACGCATGACCAGGAAGAAGCCATGATGCTGGGCGACCGCATCGCCGTGATGTCGGCCGGCCGCCTGGAACAGACCGGCACCGCCGAAGCGCTGTACCGAGCGCCCGCCACCGCGTTCGTCGGCGGCTTCCTGGGCACGCTGTGCCGCGTCCGTGCCGGCCTGGACAACGGCCTGCTGGTGCCCGGCAACGCGGACCTTGCCTTCCGCCCGCAGGAAGCCGAACTGCAGGCCATGCGCGACGGCGCACCGGCTGGCGCTCCCGCCGATGCCCCTGCCAACGCCCTGGCCGGCACCATCGTCGCGCGCTTCTTCCTGGGCGCGGCCGTGCGCCTGGAGATCCGCCTGGACGACGGCCAGGCATTTCCCGTCTCGGCGCCCGCCGACAGCCCGCATGCGATCGGCGATCGCGTGGCCGTGCGGCTGCCGCGCCCCATGCAGGCTTGACCCACCGGCCTGACCTTGCCGGCCTGACTTCTTCCATCCCCACGCTACCCAGGACTTGCGTCGTACCGACATGCTCATTGCCCAGCTCAGCGATCTACATATCCGCCTGCCCGGCCAGAAGGCCTACCGCGTGGTGGCGACCGATGCCTATCTGCCGCCCGCCGTCGCCGCCGTCAACGCGCAGCGCCCGCGGCCCGACATCGTGATCATCTCCGGCGACCTGACCGATTTCGGCCGGCCGGCCGAATACGCGCATCTCAAGCACATGCTGGATGCGCTGGAAATGCCCTATCTGCTGCTGCCGGGCAACCACGACGACCGCGACGTGCTGGCCGAGGTCTTCGTCGAACATCCGTCGCTGCGCGGCTGCGACGGTTACGCGCAGTACGTGGTCGACGACTATCCCGTGCGCATCATCGTGCTGGACACGGTGGTGCCCGGCCAGAGCCATGGCGCGCTATGCGCGCGCCGGCTGTCCTGGCTGGCGGGACGCCTGGCCGAAGCGCCCGCGCGTCCGACGGTCGTGGCCATGCACCACCCGCCCTTCGCCACGGGCATCGGGCATATGGACGCCATCGGCTTGCTGCAGGGCGCCGACGAGCTGGCGCGCATCGTCGGCCGGCACGGCAATATCGAACGCATCGTGTGCGGCCACCTGCATCGCAGCATCTACCGCCGTTTCGCCGGCACCATCGCATCGACCTGCCCCAGTCCCGCCCACCAGGTCGCCCTGGACCTGCGGCCGGATGCGCCGTCGGCCTTCGTCATGGAGCCGCCGGCCTTCATGCTGCACGAGTGGCGTGAAGGCGGGCTGGTCAGCCACCTGGCGTACATCGGCGACTACGCCGGACCCTATCCCTTCCATGAGGACGGCGGCCTGATCGACGAATGATGCACACGGACGGCGGCTGAAACCGTCCCGTCATGTTCGCACTGCACAATGAAAAGGATTTCATTCGCAGCCACATTTGCAGTCAAAATAGGCCGGTCGCAGACGAGGACCGAGGGGAAATGGCAGCCATCGTTCTGGAACAGCTGACGAAGCGGTATACCGATACCGCGGCGGTCCGCGACATCGACCTCAATGTGCCCGAAGGCAGCTTCACGGTATTGCTGGGCCCGTCGGGCTGCGGCAAGTCCACGACGCTGCGCATGATTGCCGGCCTGGATACGCCCAGTTCCGGCCGCATCCTGATCGGCGGCCGCGACGTCACCCAGCTGCCGCCGGCGCAGCGGCGCATCGCCATGGTGTTCCAGTCGTATGCGCTGTTTCCGCACCTGAGCGTGCGCGAGAACATCCTGTTCGGACTGAAGGTGCGCAAGGAGCCGCGCGCCGACCACGCGCGCCGCCTGGCTCGCGTGGCGGAGCTGCTGGGCCTGGAAAAACTGCTGGACCGCAAGCCGTCGCAATTGTCCGGCGGCCAGCAGCAGCGCGTCGCGCTGGGCCGCGCGGTGATTTCCGAAGCGCCCGTGTGCCTGATGGACGAGCCCCTGTCGAACCTGGACGCCCAGCTGCGCCACGACATGCGCCGCGAAATCCGTACGCTGCAACGCCAGCTGGGCATCACCATGGTCTACGTCACGCACGACCAGACCGAGGCCATGAGCATGGCCGACCAGATCGTCCTGCTGCGCCACGGCGCGGTCGAACAGTGCGATACGCCCGATGGACTGTATGCGCGCCCCGCCACCGAATTCGCCGCGCGCTTCATCGGCACGCCGCCGATGAATTTGCTGACGCTGGATCGCGTCGGCGGCATGCATGTGGTGGCCGGCACCAACGAACCCGCGGTGCCCGGCGCGCCGGCCGATGCGGTGCGCCTGGGCGTGCGGCCGGAGCACATCCGGCTCGCGGCGCATGCATCGGATACGGTCGACCCGCTTCAGCGCGGCCGTCCGGCCATCGTGCAGGGCGTCGAGTACTTCGGCGCGGATTCCATCGTCACCTGCGCCGTCGGTGCCAATGCCGGCGTCGCCGTGCGCCTGACCGGCCATGCCACCGTCGCCGCCGGCGACCACGTGCACCTGCACTGGGCGCCGGATCGCCAGCATTTCTTCGGCCCCCAGGGCCTTGCCATTTCCTCCTGACCTTTACCCGGAAGCCACTATGCGACGCACCGTATTGAAAAGCCTTGCCGCCGTCATGGCCGGCGCGCTGTTCGCCTTGCCCGTCCACGCCCAGCAGCCCGTGGACGTGGAGTTCTACTATCCCGTCGCCGTCGGCGGTCCCATCACCAAGATCATCGACACCATGGTGGCGGACTTCCACAAGGAAAATCCGGACATCAACATCAAGCCCGTGTACGCGGGCACCTACCAGGATTCCATCGCCAAGGTGCTGACGGCGATGAAGGGCGGCCAGCCGCCCCAGCTGGCGGTGCTGCTGTCCACCGATATGTACACGCTGATCGACGAAGACGCCGTGGTGCCCATCGACGGCCTGGCCAACGATGCCGCCGGCAAAGCCTGGCTGGGCGGCTTCTATGACGCCTTCATGCAGAACAGCCGCACGGGTGGCCACGTGTGGGGCGTGCCCTTCCAGCGCTCCACCATCGTCATGTACTACAACAAGGATCTGTTCAAGGCGGCCGGCCTGGATCCCGAGCATCCCCCCGCCACCTGGCAGGAGCTGGTCGACGCTTCGGTCAAGCTGACCAGGAAGGATGCTTCCGGCAACGTCACGCAGTGGGGCCTGGAAATCCCGTCGGGCGGCGCGTTCGCCTACTGGCTGTTCCAGGCGCTCACCACGCCCAACGGCGCGATCCTGATGAACGAAGCCGGCAACCAGGTCATGCTGGACAAGCCCGCCGTGGTCGAAGCCGCGCAGTTCTGGCGCGACCTGTCGGCCAAGCATGGCGCGATGCCCACCGGCACCATAGACTGGGGCACCACGCCCAAGGATTTCCTGGAAAAGAAAGCCGCCATCGTGTGGACCACGACGGGCAACCTGACCAACATCCGTGCCAACGCCAGCTTTCCTTTCGGCGTCGCGATGATGCCGAAGAAGGTGCGCGGCGGCAGCCCCACCGGCGGCGGCAACTTCTATATCTTCAAGAGCGGCACGCCGGCCCAGCAGAAGGCCGCGCTGAAGTTCGCGCAATGGGCCACGTCGCCCGAGCGCGCGGCGGACTGGAGCATCGCCACCGGCTACGTCGCGGTCACGCCCGCCGCATGGGAAACCGCGAAGATGAAGCAGTATGCGCAACAGGTGCCGGCCGCCGCGGTGGCTCGCGACCAGCTGGCGGTCAGCGTGGCGGAGTTTTCCACGCATGAGAACCAGCGCGTCACCAAGGTGCTGAACGATGCGCTGCAGGCCATCCTCACGGGCGCCAAGCCGGCGCAGCAGGCGCTGAGCGACGCGCAGCGCGAGTCGGACCGCATCCTCAAGCCCTACCGGTGAAATCCGCCGCGCCCTCGATGAAGGCGGTCCACGCCTGGCTGCTCCTGCTGCCGGCGGTGGTGCTGCTGGCCGCCTTCACGCACTTCCCCGCGGTCGCCACCCTTTGGCACAGTTTCTTTTCCACGCCCAAGGGCCGGCGGCCGGCGGTATTCGTCGGCCTGGACAACTACCAGGCCATGCGCGACGACCCGGTGTTCTGGCAGGCCTTGTGGAACAACCTGTGGTACGCCCTGGGCACCGTGCCGGCCGCGATCGCGCTGGCGCTGGCGATGGCGCTGTGGGTGAACGGCAGGCTGCCGGGGCGCGGTTTCCTGCGTTTGTCGTATTTCACGCCCACCGTGCTGCCCATGGTGGCGGTCGCCAATATCTGGCTGTTCTTCTACACCCCGCAATACGGGCTGATCGCGCAGGTCATGCAGGCCTTCGGCCTGCCCGGCGTGAACTGGCTGGGCTCGCGCGAAACCGCCTTGCCCGCGCTGATGATGGTATCGGTGTGGAAGGAAGCGGGCTTTTTCATGATCTTCTACCTGGCCGCGCTGCAAGGCGTGTCGCCGTCGCTGCGCGAGGCCGCCATGCTCGAAGGCGCGTCGCGCTGGCAGTACTTCTGGCGCGTCCTCTGGCCGCTGCTCATGCCGACCACCTTGTTCGTCGCCGTCAACGCCCTGATCAATGCGTTCCGCCTGGTCGACCATGTGCTGGTGATGACGCGCGGCGGTCCCGACAACGCCAGTACCCTGCTGCTTTTCTATATCTACCAGGTCGGCTTCAGTTTCTGGGACACCGCCTACGCGGCGACCTTGACGGTGGTGCTGCTGGGCGTGCTCGGGCTGGCGGCGCTGCTCAAGTTCCGCTGGCTGGACAAGAGGACGCATTACCAATGAAGCGACTGGACACGGCCGGCGCGTGGCTGCTGGGCATCCTGTGGATACTGCCGCTGCTGTACGCCGCGTGGGCGGCCTTCCATCCGCCCGCCTATGCCACCCGCTTCCACCTGATGGCGCCGCTGACGCTGGAAAATTTCGCGCGCGCCTGGGATGCCGCGCCCTTTCCGCGCTACTTCCTGAATACCTTCATGCTGGTGACCATGGTGCTCGCCGCGCAGCTGGTGCTGTCGACCATGGCCGGCTATGCCTTCGCGCGCTTCCAGTTCCGCGGCCGTGACGCCTTGTTCCTGCTGGTGCTGCTGCAGTTGATGGTGATGCCCGACGTGCTGATCGTCGAAAACTACCGCACCATGAGCTGGCTGGGCATACGCGATACCGTCTTCGCCATCGGCCTGCCGTATTTCGCCTCGGCCTTCGGCATCTTCCTGCTGCGCCAGACCTTCAAGACCATCCCGCGCGAGCTCGAAGAAGCCGCCCGCGTGGAAGGCGCGAACGGCTGGCAGATATTGATGAAGGTCTATGTGCCGCTGGCGCGGCCCACGTATATCGCCTACGGCCTGGTGTCGGTCAGCTACCACTGGAACAACTTCCTGTGGCCGCTGATCATCACGAACTCGGTCAATACGCGTCCGCTGACGGTCGGCCTGCAGGTGTTTTCTTCCACCGACCAGGGCATAGACTGGTCGGTGATCACCGCGGCGACGCTGCTGTCCGCGGCGCCCCTGCTGATCGCCTTCCTGCTGTTCCAGCGCCAGTTCGTGCAGTCCTTCCTGCGCGCCGGCATCCGCTGAGCGGGCCGGCGCGCAGGCCGGTTACCGGTCAGGCGTCGGCCGTCTCGGTGACGGGGGCTTCCTCTTCGGCGGCCGCCTTCAGATGGCGGTTCACCGCGCACAGCACGGCCTTGAACGACGCGGTCACGATGTCCCGGTCCACGGCGACGCCGAAGCCGGTCGCCGATTCGCCCACGCGCACTTCGATATAGCTGGCGGCCCGGGTGTCCGACCCGGCGCCGATCGCGTGCTCGTGGTAATCCATCACGCGCGCCGGCATGCCCAGCGCCGCTACGAAGGCGGAAATGGCGCCGTTGCCTTCGCCGGTGATCGTGCGACGCACGCCATCGACCTCGACGTCCGCTTCCACCCGGAAGTGGCGCGATTCGGCGGCCGACGGATCGCCGACGATGCGATGGCCGATCAGCTTCCACGGCGCCTTCTGTTCCAGGTACTCCTGCTTGAAAATGTCGTAGACGTCCGTCGCGGTGACCTCACGGCCGGTCACGTCGGTGACACGCTGGATCGCGCGGCTGAATTCGATCTGCAGGCGGCGCGGCAACACCAGGCCGTGTTCCTGTTCGAGCAGATACGACACGCCGCCCTTGCCGGACTGGCTGTTGACGCGGATCACCGCGTCGTAGCTGCGGCCCAGGTCGGCCGGGTCGATGGGCAGGTAGGGCACTTCCCACACGCCGTCGGGCTGCTGTTGGGCGAGGCCCTTCTTGATGGCGTCCTGGTGCGAACCGGAAAACGCCGTGAACACCAGGTCGCCGGCGTAGGGATGGCGCGGATGCACGGGCAATTGGTTGCAGTACTCCGCGCAGCGGCGCACTTCGTCGATATCGGAAAAATCCAGGCCGGGATGGACGCCCTGCGTGTACAGGTTCAAGGCCAACGTGACCAGGTCGACGTTGCCGGTGCGCTCGCCGCTGCCGAACAGGCAGCCTTCGATGCGGTCCGCGCCCGCCATGACGGCGAACTCGGCGGCGGCCACGGCGGTGCCGCGGTCGTTATGCGGATGCACGCTCAGCACGATGCTGTCGCGGCGCGCCAGGTTCCGGTGCATCCATTCGATCTGGTCCGCATACAGATTGGGCGTGGTCGCCTCGATCGTGGCCGGCAGGTTGACGATCATCTTGTTGGACGGCGTGGGCTGCCATACGGCGCTGACCGCGTCGACCACTTCCAGCGCGAACTCGGGTTCGGTGGTGCTGAAGACTTCGGGCGAGTACTCGTAGCCCCATTGCGTTTCCGGGTGGCGCGCCACCGCCGCCTTCACCATCGCGGTACCGTTGGTGGCGATCTTGCGGATCTCTTCCTTGCTCATGTTGAAGACGATCTTGCGGAAGGCCGGGGCGACCGCGTTGTACAGGTGCACGATGGCGCGACGCGCGCCCGCGGCTGCTTCCGCCGTACGCTGGATCAGGTCTTCGCGCGATTGCGTCAACACGATGATGACCACGTCATCCGGAATGCGCTTTTCGTCGATCAGCTTGCGCACGAAGTCGAAATCCGTCTGCGACGCCGACGGAAAGCCCACTTCGATTTCCTTGAACCCGATCTTCACCAACTGCTCGAAGAAGCGCAGCTTGCGTTCCACGCTCATCGGCTCGATCAGGGACTGGTTGCCGTCGCGCAGGTCGGTGCTCATCCAGATCGGCGGCTGCGTAATGCGGCGGCTGGGCCAGGTGCGTTCGGCAAAGTCCTGCTTGAACGGTGCGAAGGGACGGTATTTCTGTGCGGGGTTGGCAAGCATCATCGGGTGACCTCTGGGCGGTAGCGCGAATCCCGGTGCGCGGCATCGTGCGGCGATATCGCTGCGGTGCCCGTCGGCGACGCCCGCATCGGCGGCGACACACTCGGACAGGCGGCCTGGACAGGCCAGCGGGATTCTTTATTTACGGGGAAAGACGTTGTGGCGCAACGGCTGCCGAACTGCCACGGGACGCTAGGCCCGGCAACCGATCAGTAGTTGTAGCGATAGCGCCAGCGCGCCGACAGTCCCTAGCGTGGAATGCAAACCGCCCATCGGCGCGTCGAAGCGTCCGGTGGTCATCGCGAGAGGGATGCGGTTAGCGGCCATGGGATGTGATGATGGGCAAGCCGTAAGTCAACCACATTTCGGTGGAAGACGCAAATGCGGGGCGCCGGGGGGGCGGAAGAGTCGACGCCCGGAATCAACCCGGGGCTCAACCCGGGCTTAACCTGGGGCTCAACCCGGGCTCAACGCCTATTTGATGGGTCCGATGCGCGGTTCGATGGGGCCATCGGCATCCGCGCCCGCCCGTACCGGCCGGCGGCGGTCGCCCAGCAGTTCCGTCCCCTGGGGCGCGGCGCGGTCCGGGCGGCCCAGGCCGGGACGGCCGTCACGGTCGGCGCGGTCGGCGCGGGTCACGGCATCGCCGCGGTCCAGGCGTCCGGGCACCGCCTGCGGGATGCCCAGCAGGGCTTCCTGCTCGCGTACCATGGCGATCTTGGCGATGCGTCCGTGGCGCACTTCCCACAGGGTGCGTTGCAAATCCCCAACAGTGAAGGGTTCGTCGCGGCTGCCCCAGCTCCAGCGCATGACGCCGAGAACTTCATCGCTGAGCTCGCCCGCCAGTTCCGCGAACGTGTCCGCCGGCACCGTCCGCAGGCGGGCGGCGTCCATGTTGGCGCGCAGCCAGGCCCGCACCGCGAAGAACACGAGCAGCGTCCAGATCAGCGCCACCGCCCACCACAGATAGGGATTGATGCGGTTCAACAGCTCTATCGTGGAGGCGCCCAGGGGGTGCAGGAACTGGTAATCCAGCGTGGCGCCGAAGGCCAGGATGCGCTGGGCCACCAGCAGCCAGATCACCACCGCCACGGCGATGACGACCGCCCGCAGCACCAGTCTGGGGGACGACAGTTTCAGCAGCGTCTGGCGAATCAGGCGGCTGTCCTGGCGGATGCGTTCGGGCGAAGTCAGATTCATCATGCAAAATATTGTACCTATGACTCGTCACGCCTTAGAACTCCGGCCCGGGCAACACCTTGCCCTGACCCCGCAGCTGCAGCAATCCATCCGGATGCTGCAGTTGTCGACGCTCGCCCTGGAAGCGGAGATTTCCCAGGCGCTGGACGAAAACCCGCTGCTGGAACGCGACGAAGAGCCGGCGGTCGAGGACATCGATCCCAACCGCGAGGAATCCGCGCATGACGACGACCCGGCGCCGGAACGCGAAACCGGGGTGGATGAAATGCCGGGCGCCAAGGGCGTCCATTCGGACGACGACGGCGATATGCCGGAGGCCGCGCGTGGCGAAACCCTGCGCGAACACCTGCTGGCGCAACTGGCGCTGACGCGGGCCAGCCACCGCGACGCGGCGCTGGTCGCGCTGCTGATCGACGAACTGGACGACAACGGCTACCTGGGATCGCCCCTGGAGGAAATCCTCAGCTGGCTGCCGGCGGAAATCGAAGCCGACGTCGACGAACTGCGCGCCGCGCTGCGGCTGCTGCAATCCTTCGACCCGCCCGGCATCGGCGCCCGCGACATGGCGGAGTGCCTGGCCCTGCAGCTGCGCGAACCGGACCTGGCCGCCTTGCCGGAAGCCGCCGACCCCGCGGTGCTGGCCTGGGCCCGCACGATATGCGCGGAGCACCTGCAATTGCTGGCGGCCAGCAACCCGGCCCGGCTGCGCGAAGTCCTGCCCTGCGACGACGCCACCGTGCGGGCGGCGCGCGCCCTGATTCTCAAGCTGGATCCCCGGCCCGGCCGCCGCTGGACCATTCCGGTCGCCGACTACGCCATCCCGGACGTCATCGTGCGCAAGACGCGCAAGGGCTGGCGGGTGGTGTTGAACAGCGCCGCCATGCCCCGCCTGCGCATCAACGGCGTCTACGCGCAGATGCTGGGCAACCAGCGGGAGGCCAGCCACGCCGCCCTGCATGCGCAGCTGCAGCAGGCCCGATGGATGATCCGCAACGTCGAACAGCGCTTCGATACCATCCTGCGGGTGGCGCAAGCCATCGTCGATCACCAATCGGCCTTCTTCAGCCAGGGCCCGTCCGCCATGCGGCCGTTGATTCTGAAGGACATCGCCGGCGAACTCGGCTTGCACGAATCCACGATTTCACGCGCCACGACGCAGAAGTACATGCTCACTCCGTTCGGCACGATGGAGCTCAAGGATTTCTTCGGTGCGGGCGTCGCCACCGACAGCGGCGACGCCGCTTCCGCGACGGCGGTGCAGGCCCACATCAAGCGCCTGGTGGCGGAGGAAAACCGCGCCAAGCCGCTTTCAGACAATCAGCTCATGCTGAAACTGGCCGAACAGGGGATCGTCATCGCACGCCGTACCGTGGCCAAATATCGTGAAGCCATGCGCATCGCGCCAGCGTCGGTACGCAAGGCCCAGGCATCACTGCGCTAGCCCGTCTGCCAAGTAGCCGCGTCCCCGCTTTTTGCAGTTGCCGTAATGCGAATAATTTTCGATAATAATTCCATGTACGTTTGTGTCTGCAACGCCATCACCGAACGCCAGGTCCGTGCCGCCGTGGACGGAGGCGCCGCCACGCTCGACGATCTTCAGTTCGAGCTGGGTGTCGCCACGTGCTGCGGAACGTGTGCGGCGACCGCCGCGGAATACCTGCCCGGCGGCCGCTGCTCCAGCGTCTGCGAAGTGCGCGCCCTGACCCATGCTGCGGCGGTTCCCATCGCCGATCAGAGCGGTTCGGCGGCCAATGGCTTTCCCATCCCGGTCGTAGCGGCTGCCTGAGCCGCGGGCAAGGCCGCCGCGCCGCGCTGCCTGTCGCAGAAGCGGCGCAGGATGGCGGCCATGTCATGCGCGCTGTCCGGCGCCTCCGCATGGGCGATCAGGGCCAGTTCCGTCGCGTCGATGGGCGGAAAGGCGTCGTCCAGGCTTGGGCAGGGTGCTTCCCAGCCCGCCATGCCGTGTTCGTCCAGCACCGACACGCCCAATCCCCCACGCAGCGCCGCCTGGATCCCGGGCAGGTTGGGGCTTTCGTACACGATGCGCCAACGCCGTCCGGCGCGCTCCAGGGCGTGGATGGCTCGTTCCCGATACAGGCAGCCCGCCGGCCGCATGACCAGCGGCACCGGATCGTCGCCGGCAGGCAAGGCGGCGCGCTCGCCCACCCAATGCAGCCGTTCCGGCCAGGCCGCGATGCCAGGTCCGCCATCCGGTTCCCGCTTCAGCAGCACCAGGTCCAGGTCGCCCTGGGCCAGGGCGGATCGCAGGCGGAAGCTCAGGTCGCAGCACACCGACAGGCGCACGTCGGGGCGCGAGCGCGCGAATGCGCCGACGATCTCGGTCAGCGCCGGCACCGCCAGGTCGTCGGGCAGCCCCAGGCGCACCGCCTCGGCGCGCGCCCCCTTGCCTACCGTGTCCGTCAGTTCGCTGGACAAGGCCAGGATACGGCGCGCGTAGCCCAGCAGGCGCTCGCCATCCTCGGTCAGCAGGGCCTTGCGGCCTTCACGGCGGAACAGCGCGCAGCCGAGCCTTTCCTCCAGCTTGCGGATCTGCTGGCTGACCGTGGACTGCGTGCGGTGCACGCGTTCGCTGGCCCGCGTGAAACCGCCCGCGTCGACGACCGATACGAAGCTGCGCAGGAGATCGATATCCGGCATGGGATTTTTCCATCGGTTTTTCGAATACTTTTGATGGAAATAAAGAATTTGTCAATGGATGCAGGGCGCAACACAATCCCGTCAACCGTTCCGTAGTCGGGTGACTGATTCGCCCTGGGTTCATGATGAAAACACTACAAGCTGTCTCCCCCGCTCCTCCCGCCTCGGCATCGCCCGTTGCGTGGGGGCCGATCGCCGTCTTCTGCCTACTGTGGAGCTCCGCCTTCGCCGCCGCCAAGATCGCGCTGCGCGACTGTCCGCCATTGACCTTGCTGACAGTGCGGTTCTTCATCGCGGCGGTGCTGATGATAGGGTTGGCCCGCCTCACCGGCGGCATGCAGCGCCTGCCGTGGCGGCAGTGGGCCATGCTGTGCCTGCTCGGCGTCCTCAACAATGCGGTGTACCTGGGGCTGAGCTGGACCGGCATGATGACGGTGTCCTCCGCGTTCGCCGCCGTGATCGTCAGCACCAATCCCTTGCTGATCGGCGCGCTGGCGGGGCCATTGCTGGGCGAGCGCGTGGGCTGGCGCAAGGTGGCCGGCTTGTGCCTGGGCCTGGCGGGCGTGGCGCTGGTGCTGCGTTCGCGCCTGACCGGCGGCCATGAAGACCTGCACGGCACGCTGCTGGTGGTCGCGGCGCTGGGCGCGCTGGTGGCGGGCACGCTGCTCTACAAACGCCATACGCCCGGCAGCAATATCTGGCTCGCCACCGGCGTGCAATCGCTGGCGGGCGGGCTGGCGCTGTTGCCCTTTGCCTGGATCTACGAAGCGCAGCTGCCGATCAACTACACGGCATCCTTGTTCTGGAGCATGGCCTACATGGTGATCGCCATCTCCATGGGCGGATTCGGCCTGTGGTTCCTGATTCTCTCGCGTTCCAGCGCCACGGCGGCCAGCGCATTGCATTTCCTGATGCCGCCGCTGGGGCTGCTGTTCGGCTGGGCGATACTGGCCGAGCCGGTCGCGGTCATGGACCTGGTCGGGATCGTGCCCATCGCGCTTGGAATCTGGATGGCGACGCGGCCGGCCCGGTCGGCCTGAGCGCATGCCGCGGGGGCTGGCGAGGCGCTGAGAGCGCCTTCGCCGCACGTCGATACGGCATGCCTGAACGCCCTACGTACGCCGACTCATTCTCATTGCGTTGCTGTTTCCGCTTACAGATACCGCTTGCAGCCCGATTTACCACATGCGCCTCAGGGGTATGCTGGCGCGCCACTGGATGGTAGTCTGCCGGGATTCAGCAAGGAGTCCATCATGCAAGGCGACAAAACCGTCATCCAATTCTTGAACAAGCAATTGACCAATGAGTTGACGGCCATCAACCAGTACTTCCTTCATGCGCGCATGTTGCGCCACTGGGGGCTGAACAAGCTGGGCAAACATGAATACGAAGAGTCCATCGGCGAAATGAAGCACGCCGACCGGCTCATCGAACGCATCTTCATGCTGGATGGTCTGCCGAACCTGCAAGACCTGCACAAGCTGCTGATCGGCGAAGACGTGCCGGAAATCCTGTCCTGTGACCTGAAGCTGGAGCAGGGCGCCCAGGCGACCGTCAAGGAAGCCATCGCGCATTGCGAGTCCGTGCGCGACTACGTGTCCCGCGATCTATTCCAGGACATCCTGGACGATACCGAGGAACACATCGACTACCTGGAAACGCAGATCGGCCTGGTCGATCAGGTGGGCCTGCAGAACTATCTGCAAAGCCAGATGGAAGTATCGGAGTAAGCCGTCTACGGACGGTGCGGGCATTCGGGGATGCTTCCCCATGCCTGATTCGGCGCGCAGTACTTATTGCGCGCATTCCACGCGCAGGTCGGACGCTCGAAGAAACCGGCGTCCGCGCATTGCGCCAGTTCACGACGCAGGGCATCCTGCCAACCCTTCTGGCCCGCGCCGGCTGACGCCTGCTGCTGCGGGGCCGGCATGTCCACCGATTGCACGATGGGCTGCTGGCTGACGTTGCGTGAGGCCTGGATCTGCGCGTATTGCTGCGCCGATTGTGCCGTCTGCGCCTGCTGGGTGGCCAGGTCCAGCGTCGTGACGTCGCTGCCCCCGGGCGGCAGGGCGGACTGGGTCGCGGCCGCGATCTGGCGCGCCTGGTCCATGGAAATGCTGTCGCGGGAAATCATGACCGATGGGTCTTTCACGGTGTCGAACAGCGACACCGTGGCGACCGTCCAGTTGGTGCCGGTCGGGCGATCAGGCACGCCCAGGGTACCGTCGATGCGGGGCTGCGGCGGCTGCGCCGTGTAGGGGCGGCCGTCCGCGTCCAGTATGGGTTCCTGATTCGAATCGGTTTCGTTGGGCGTACGCGTGGCGGTGGGCGCATGCGCCACCAACCAATCACCGAACTGGATGCCGCCCCACGCGGAAGCGGCCAGGGCCACCAGCAGTGTCGCGAACAATACTCGCCAAGACATTCTCAACCTCTTAAGCCTGGGCCTTGTCGCCGAACACCCGCCCGCCGTGCTCCCGCATCGCGTGGAACTTCACATCCGGATACAGTTCTTCCGCGACACGCAGCTGCGCGGGCGAGCCGATCAGAAACGCGGCCGCGTCCACCACATCATAGGCGATATGGGCTGCATTGGCATCCATGAACTTTCGCAGAGCACGGGGGTCTTCCGACGTAATCCATCGTGCCATGGTGTAACGCGATTGCATGAGCCTGGCGTCGACGCCGTACTCCGTTTTCAGGCGATGCTGCACCACTTCGAACTGCAACTGGCCGACCGCGCCCAGCAGCATCGCGCCGCCGGCCGCGACGGGACGGAACACCTGGATGGCGCCTTCTTCGCCCAGCTGCGCCAGCCCGGTGCGCAACTGCTTGGTGCGCAGGGGATCCTTGACTTCGACGGCCTGGAACAGCTCCGGCGCGAAGAACGGCAGGCCCGTGAACTGCAGGATTTCGCCTTCCGTCAGCACGTCGCCCAGTTGCAGCACGCCGTGGTTGGGGATGCCGATCACGTCGCCGGCATAGGCTTCGTCCAGCAGTTCGCGGCGCTGGGACAGGAAGGACACGACGTTGTTGGGCCGCATTTCCTTGTTGGTGCGGCAGACCTTCAGGCGCATGCCGCGTTCGAAGCGGCCGGAGCTGACGCGCACGAACGCCACGCGGTCGCGGTGCGCCGGGTCCATATTGGCCTGCACCTTGAACACGACGCCGGTAAAGCGCGGTTCGTCGGGCTGCACCACGCGTTGCAGGGCCGGGCGCGGGCCCGGCCGGGGCGCGAGCTCGACCAGCGCGTCCAGGACTTCCTGCACGCCGAAGTTGTTGATGGCAGAGCCGAAGAATACGGGCGTCTGCTTGCCGTCGAGAAAGGCTTGCGCGTCGAAGGCCGGCGCGGCCTCGGTGATCAGGCCGATTTCTTCATGCGCCTTGGCGAAGGCGTCGCCGAAGCGGTCGGCGATCGCCGGATTGTCCAGGCCCTGGATGAATTCGTCGTCGTCGTTGCGCCGTTCCTGGCCCGCACGGAAGATGCGCATGCGGTCCTGGCGGATATCGAAGACGCCGCCGAAGGTCTTGCCCATGCCGACCGGCCAGGAGAACGGCACCGCGTCCATGCCCAGGTGCGACTCGATTTCAGCCAGCAGTTCCAGGGGCTCGCGGACTTCGCGGTCCATCTTGTTGATGAAGGTGATGATGGGCGTGTTGCGCGCACGGCAGACCTGCAGCAGCCGCTTGGTTTGCGGCTCCACGCCGTTGGCGGCGTCGATCACCATCAACGCCGCGTCGACGGCCGTCAGCACGCGATAGGTATCTTCGGAAAAGTCCTGGTGGCCCGGGGTGTCCAGCAGGTTGATGACGCTGTCGCGGTACTCCATCTGCATGACCGACGAAGCGACCGAGATGCCGCGCTGCTTTTCGATTTCCATCCAGTCCGAAGAGGCGTGCCGGCTGGCCTTGCGCGCCTTCACGCTGCCGGCGATCTGGATCGCGCCCGCGAACAGCAGCAGCTTTTCGGTCAGCGTGGTCTTGCCGGCGTCGGGGTGCGAGATGATGGCGAAGGTACGTCGCCGCGCGACTTCTTTCTGGATATTCATATGCGGTGGATTTTACAGGCGCGCCTGGCGCAATGTTCGGTCTGGCCGGTGGTTACGGCGTCCGCCGGAAGCAGGCCAGCAGCAGCCCGGCCGCCATGAACAGGCTGCCGAAGGCGCGGTTCATCCATTTGATATGCGAGGGGTTGCGCAACAGGCGCAGGACCTTGGCGGCCAGCAGCGTGTAGAAGGCCATGGCCACGGTATCGGTCAACGCCATGGTGGCGGCAATCGCCGCGTACTGCGCCCCCATCGGCCGCGCGGCGTCGATGAACTGCGGCACGACCGCCAGCAGGAACACCGTGCCCTTGGGATTGCTCGCGTTGACCAGGAAGCCGCGCACGATCAGCGCGCACCGCGATTCCTGGACAGGCGGGACGCCATCCAGCGTCACCGGCGCCACCTGGGCGCGAAACTGCCGCCAACCCAGGTAGATCAGGTAGGCGACGCCCAGGTACTTGACCACGGCGAAAGCGGTTTCCGAGGTGGCCAGCAAGGTGCCCAGGCCGATGCCGACCACCGCCAGCTGGAACATGATGCCCAGGATCAGCCCGGCGGTATTCCAGTAGCCGCGCGCGAACCCATGGCGCAGCCCGGACGTCATGGCCGACAGCGCGCCGGCGCCGGGCGAAAAGGAAATCGCCAGCGAAGCCAGCAGGAAGGTCAACCAGGTGGATAGCAGCACGGATGTTCCTTTTCGGCGGCGGCGCGGTTGCGGGCCGCGCCGGAAACCCAGTCACCCATTACTTCGACAGCAGGGCCGAGCGGCGGCCGCTGCCCTGGCCCACGGCCGGGCGCGGCGCCGGCGCGCGCGCGGGCTGTCCGCCGGCGGAAGCGCCGGGACGGCCGCCATGCGCGCCACGCGGGCCGTTGCCGGCCGCCTGGCGATCGCCGGACGAGCCATGGCCACCATTGCCGCCGTTGGCGCTGCGCGCGCCGCCGGCCGAGCGATGTTCGCCATTGCCGTTGCCATTGCCGCGGCCCGTGCCGCCATTGCTGGCGCGGCGGTCGCCGTTGCCCGTCGGGCCCGAGGCTGACCGGCTCTGGCCGCTGGCGGCCCTGCCGCCGTCACGGCCACCGGCGTGCGCCTGTCCCGCCGAGCCGGTCGCCGTACGCCGCGCGCCGCCATTGGCGTCCGCGCCGCGTCCGCCGCCATTGCCCGGCCGCGCGCCGTTCCGGCCGCGGCCACCGCCGCGCGGACCGCGCGAATCGCGTTCGTCGTCGTCGTCCTCGGGTTCGCGCACGGCCGTGGGCGAAGGCTTCCAGCCCTGAACCTCAACGCGATCGATCGGCTTGCGGATCAGCTTTTCGATGGCCTTCAGCAGCTTGATTTCGCTCGGGTCGACCAGCGAGATCGCGGCGCCGGTCGCGCCCGCGCGGCCGGTCCGGCCGATGCGGTGCACGTAGTCTTCCGGCACATTGGGCAGTTCGAAATTCACCACCTGCGGCAGCTGGTCGATATCCAGGCCGCGCGCGGCGATGTCGGTGGCCACCAGCACGGCGACCGTGCCCGCCTTGAAGCCGGCCAGCGCGCGCGTGCGCGCCGCCTGGCTCTTGTTGCCATGGATGGCGGCGGCGCTCAGGCCGTCCTTGACGAGCTTTTCGGCCAGGCGGTTGGCGCCATGCTTGGTGCGCGTGAAGACCAGCACCTGGTGCCAGCCGCTTTCGCGGATGATGTGGCTGATCAGGTCGCGCTTGTGGTGCTGTTCCACCAGGTGCATGGTCTGGGTGACCAGCTCCGTGGCGGTGTTGCGGGGCGTGACCGAGACTTCGCCCGGATCGTTCAATACGCCGCGCGCCAGGGTGCGGATTTCCTCGGAGAACGTGGCGGAAAACAGCAGGTTCTGGCGCTGCTTCGGCAGCAGGGCCAGCACCTTGCGGATGTCGCGGATGAAGCCCATGTCCAGCATGCGGTCGGCTTCGTCCAGGACCAGGATTTCCACGCCCGACAGGTCGACGGTCTTCTGTCCCGCGTGATCCAGCAGGCGGCCCGGCGTGGCCACCAGGATGTCGAGCGGCTTTTTCAGCGCGGAGATCTGCGGATTGATGTTGACACCGCCGAACATCACCATGGACGTCAGCGGCGTGTGCTTGCCGTAGGTCTGCACGGATTCCTCGACCTGCGCCGTCAGTTCGCGCGTGGGCGTCAGGATTAGGCAGCGCGGGCGGCCGGGCTTGCGCAGCGCCGGCTTGGTCAGCATCAGGCGGTGCAGGATGGGCAGGGTGAAGCCGGCCGTCTTGCCGGTGCCGGTCTGGGCGGCCGCCAGCAGGTCGCCGCCTTGCAATACCAGCGGAATGGCCTGGGCCTGGATGGGGGTGGGCGCGGTGTAGCCGGTTTCGGCGATCGCGCGCAACAGGGAATCAGCCAACCCGAGGTCGGCGAAAGAGGTGATGACAGTCAAGTACAACTCCAGCGGCAGCCTGTCGCTCAAGTTGAGTGACTCCAATCCAGGCGGACGACAAGGAGGAAAAGGAAGCGGCCCGTGGGACGGTCCCAGGGGCGCAGCACGTCGGCGAATGCCGCATGGCGCGGTGTGCGGATTGGCACTGCACACGGGACGGATTGTACCTTACTCGCAAAATGGGGCCGGTATAGTCCTGTAACGCTTTTTCCGGCCCGGGCTTCGCGCGTGTTGGGGAAAGCCAGGGACGCCTACCTATAATCCCGCCTTTGTCCAGCAGAAGAACCAGCATCATGAAAAAAGCAATCGGCGTGGTCGTGGGCGTGGTGGTCGTGGTGGGCGCCGCCTGGACCGCGGGGGCCTGGTACACCGGCAAGCGTCTGGAAGACATCGCGCGCCAACAGGTTGCCGAAGGCAATACCAAGCTGCAGACGCTGTTCCCCGGCGGCAAGGTCGTGCTGACGCTGGAAAGCCTGGAGCGCCACGTGTTCTCCACCGACACGATGGTGCGCGTGCGGGTCCACAGCGATGCGCACGGCCAGACGCCCGCGCGCGAGGACCTGATCGACATCGCTTCCCACGTGGGGCACGGTCCTTTCCCCCTGCAACGGATCAAGCGCCTGCAATTGGCGCCCGTCATGGCGGCCGGCGAATTCCATCTGCAGGACAACGACACCGTGCACGCCTGGTACGCGCTGACCAAGGGTGTCGCGCCGGTGTCCGGCGACACCGTGGTGTCCTACGACCAGGCGGTATCCGGCACCCTGCGGGTCGAGCCGGTCAAGCTGGCGCGCGACGATGCCACGCTGGACTTCTCCGGCCTGTCCATGAACTACAGCCAGGACGCCGGCAAGCACGTGCGCGCCGACGGCGCCATCGACAGCGTGACCTTCAAGGCGCTGAAGGGCGAGGCGCCCGGCCAGGTCGAGGTCACCGGCGTGACGCTGAATTCGGATATGCGTCCGGGTCCCGCCGACCTGCAGGTGGGCAATACCGCGCTGGGCGTCAAGCGCATCGCGCTGACGCTGGCCGATGAGGCCCCCGTCGTACTGACCGGCTACAGCCAGCGCACCGAGATCGCGGAAGACAAGGGCCTGCTGGGCGTGCATGCGGCCTATGACGTCGCCATGATCAATGTGGGCGGACGGGACATCGGCACCGCCCAGATATCGGCGGGCGCGAAGAACCTGGCGCCGGACGCCATCAAGTCGCTGGCCAACCTGTATGGCCGCCTGTGGTCGCGCGCCATGGACCAGGCCCAGGCCAAGGGCGGTGCCGCCGACGCGCCGGCGCAGCCCGAGCTGAGCACGGAGGAACAGGCGCTGGCGCTGTCGGCGCGCGATGCGCTGCTGGCGGCCAAGCCCAACATCTACATCGATCCCATCCTGCTGAAGGGCGCGCACGGCGAAGCCCGTTTCACCCTGAACCTGGATCTGGCTAAGCCGGAAAAGGCCGATCTGCCCGTCGACGAGCGCATCGCGCAGACCCTGCGCAAGCTGGACGCGCGGCTCTCCGTCGCGCAACCCCTGATCGCCGACCTGCTGGCCGAAAACATGCAGCGCGACGGGATGGACGCGGCCGCCGCCAGCGCGCAGGCGCAGGCCTTGACGGCCATCATGGGCAAGGCGGCGGCGTCGTCCGGCTACGCGACCGTGCAGGGCTCGGACATCGTCTCGACCCTGCATTACGCCGACCGCATGGTCGACCTGAACGGCAACAAGATGCCGCTGGACCAGTTCGCGGGCATGGTGCTGCAGGGCGTGATGGGCATGATGGCGCAACCGGGCGCCGATGATCCCGACCAGGACGATCCCGACGCCGACGAGCCGGACGACGATGCGGCACCCGGCGCGGCCCCCGGCACTGCCATGCCGCGCTGACCCGGCGCACGATCCGGCGCACGATCCGAACGCGCGGTCAGTCCAGGCGTTGCGCCAGCGCGCCGACCACGGCCGCGCGGCGCGCGCTGTCCTGGAAACCCTTGGCGATGCCGCACCATTCGGGGCGGCTGCGCGCTTCCTTGATTTCGTCGGGCAGCGCAGCGTCGCGCCAGGGGTCCTGTTCGGTGCCGGCCAGCCGCACGGGATCGCGCGCGGCGTGGCCGCGCCGTTCCAGGGCGCGCAGCAGCGCGCGCTGCCGCACGGCCAGCAGGCGCAGCACCGCATCGTCGACGCTGAGTTCGCGTTCGCCGCGCAGCCTGCCGCCCAGCCGCTTGCCGAAACGCTCGATGCCTTGCCACATGCCGCCGGCGGCGGCGCCGATCAGCGCCGCCGTGCCCAGGCTGAGCCCGGCCAGCATCAGGTCGACGGCGGCGCCCGCCATCGCGCCGGTCGCCATGCCGATGCCGACCTCGACGCCGGCATCCTGCAGCGCGCGCGGATGGAACAGGTCCATGCCCCAGCGCTGGCCATCCAGCGGCAGCAGATCGCGCGCATAGTCGTCGGCGCGAAAGTTGTACAAGGCCAGCAGGGCATCGACGCAGGCCTGTTCGCGTTGCCGCGCGGTATCGCGCAGGCTGCGCGTGGCCGCTTCCACCGCCGCGTCGCCGGATCCGCAGGTCAGGCGCAGCGACGCGACGTCGACCAGTAATTCGGCGATCAGGCGCAAGGCCGCGGCATGGCGCTCGCGGCGTTCGCGCGCCAGCGTATCGGACAGGCCGTGCAATACATCCGCATGCCGATCGAGCAGCACCGCCAGGCGATCGTAAAGCTGCTGTTCGCCATCCAGCGGCGGCGCGACGGTGTCGAACTCCAGCAAGGCGTGCAGGCCCAGGCGCGCCATGGCGTCGCGCCATTGCGCCGCCCGATGCGCGGGCGCATGCACGAAGTTCAGCACCGGCAGCAAGGGCCGGCCGCAGGCGGCCAGCAGCGCCAATTCATCGCGATGCTTGCCCAGCACCGGATCGCGGGCGTCGATGACGTACAGCGCGGCGTCGCATTCCAGCATCTTTTCCAGCACGCGCGCTTCCTGTTCGAAGCGGCGATGCGCTTCCGGCGAGTCCAGGAACAGCCGTATGCGGTCGGGGCCGTCCAACCGGCGATCGCCGCAAAGGTGCTCGATGTATTCGAGCAGCGCGATGCTGTCTTCCATGCCGGGCGTATCGAACCACGCCAGCACCGCGCGGCCATCCAGCCGCAGCCGGGCGCCCTGCACCTGCCGCGTGGTGCCGGGACTGTCGGCGACGTCGCCGAAGCCCGGGTCGCGCGTCAAGGTACGCAGCAGCGAGGTCTTGCCGGTATTGGTGTGGCCGACGACGGCGATCTGCAACAGGTCAGCCATCCTCGCCTCCGAGCCAGTGCAGGGGCCGGTCGGCGTCGCGCATGATGGCGTCGGCGGACATGCCGGCTTCCAGCAGGCGCGCGCGCCACGTGGCGCCGCGGTCCGCCGGGGTGTCGGCGGCGCCGGGCGACCGCGGGGCCGCCATCAGCCAGATGCGCGTCTCACCCGCTTTGCCGGCGAGTTCCGCGATCAACGCCAGCGTGCCGCGGTCGGGCGTCTGCCGCGCGTCGCAGGCCAGCAGCAGCCGGCGCGCGGGCGCCTGCGTCATGGCGTCCAGCAGCGCGTGCCGTTGCTCGCGGCTATCCAGGTTGCCCGCAACACGCACCGGGTCCGGCAGGTCGGCCGGCGGCCACGGGCTGTCCTCCGGCAGCTCCAGCCCGGCCAGGACGTCGCGTCCGCCGGTGGCCGGCAAGGGCGCGGCGGCGATGCGGCGCGCCGGGATCACGGCCTGGCCGTCCACGGGTGACGGGCCTTCCCGGTCCAGCGTCTCGGCGGGCGGTTGCAGCCGGCCGCGCAGCGCGGCGTAGCCCGGCAGCGTCATATCGACACGCAGGCGGCGCGCGGCGGCCCGCAGGCGCAGCACGCTGACCAGCCAGGCGATGAGCCGCGGCAGGATGCCATAGACGGCCAGCAAGCCGACCAGCCACCAGGCCCATTGCGCCTGCGCCGCCGCCGGCAGCACGTGGGTGCCATCGCTCAGGCGGACGATGTCGGCATCCGGCAGCGCGAATCCCAGCTGGGCCGGCAACCAGCCCAAGGCCCGGGTCAGGTCGACGAAGGTGTCCGGCGCCAGCAGCGTGGTGGCCCAGGCGAAGCGATAGCGCGCGGTCGACAATACGGCCAGGGCGGTGGCCAGGGCCGCGGTCAGGCCGGCCAGCCAGAGCAGATGGCTGATCGCGCCGAACAGCCAGCGCGTCGCCCCGGCGCGCGCCATCAGGGCCATCAAGGCCTGTGGCGGCAGGGCCGCGTCCGGGCCGCGGGCCACTTTACGGGTCAGCCAGAGCCAGGCGCGTCCCAGTCCGCCGCCGGGTGTGGCATGCACGGCGAATGCGCCCAGCCACAACAGGAAAGTGAGCGCATGCAAGCCCAGCAAGGCCGCCGCCGCCCAGATGATGTTGACGACGCGCGTGCCGTCGCCCAGTGCGCTCCATGCCGTGGCCGCGCCGGTCAGCAATGCCAGCACGAGCAGCACGACGGCGGCGATGCCCGCCCCGCGCCGCCATGCGGCAATGCGCGCGTCCAGCTGTTCGCGGCGGGCGATCAGGCGCGCGCGGAGCAGCACGCGTTGTTCGATGGCGCCGTCGGCGCGGCGCGCCTGGCGCACCGGGTCCTGGTCTTCCAGCGGACCCCAATGCTCTTCGCGCAGGCGTACGGTTTCGGCCACCCACAGATCGGTGAACGTGGGCGCGGACTGCGTGGGCCGATCCTGGCCGGACGTGTTCAGTCCCGGCGGATGGACTCCCGGCGGATGGCGATACCCGGCGCGCGACTCTGGCGCCGCCATATCACTCCCGCGGCGCACCGCTCGCCGGGTCGGCGTCGCCGAACCATTGCCGCAGGCGAGCGTCCGCTTGCCGTTTGACGTCGTCGGTGATGTACACGGCGACCGTCGCCAGCGCCGCCGCCATGACGGCCAGGTCGTCCGTGTAGCCGGCCAGCGGCGCCAGATCGGGGATGGCGTCCAGCGGCAGGACGAAATAGCCCAGCGCGCCGTAGATCACCCTTTTTGCCCATTTGGGCGTGCCGGGGGCCTGCAGCGCATAGAACAGCCAAAGGGCTTTTTCCACGGCCTGGCGGCCGGCTCCCTTGGCGTGGCGTGTCAGCTTGCGCCAGAAGCGGGGCGGCGTATAGGCGGATTCGTAAGCGGGCTGCATGTCCACCATGATGTCCTCGGCAAGACGCCGCGGCGCTCCAGGGCGCCACGCGCGGGCCTTCGATTGTAGCCGTCCGCGCTGGCGCGGCCCCCGCGCGCGGGCCTCGCCATAAGATTTGCCGAAGATATTGATTTTTGCCTGAAGATGGCGCATAATTCGAAAGTTGTCGCGAATCGCCGGCTGGATCTCACACCAGTCAAACCCCGGGCAAACCAGAAATAGTACAGCCCCAGGCATTCCGACAGGCAAACCTGAACGGTTGGTACCGCACGGCGGTGGCTCGATTATCGAAGTCCCGCTGGCGCGATCATGCCGCTCGCGCAAACCCACCCCAGCTCGTGTCGTGGCAAGACAGCCACGCCGGTTCGCGCGCCGGGCCCGCTTCTTGCTCCCGGCGACCGCCTCGGTGTCCTCAGCCATCAGGCTGACGTCACCTGAACCAAACGCAGCAATGATTCGGTCATCACATTGGGCCACGATGTCGCTATTGCGAGATCGTACCCATGACCGGCTCAACGCCGCGTGCAGCTCATGCCATTCCAGGGCCGCAAGCCCGGGCGGCTCCGTCCTTGGAGGCATGCTTTTAGTTTTGGAAAATAATCAAAATGACGATTTCTACTCAACCTACTCTTCTGCCTCGCGCCGATCGTGCGCTGGACGGCACTCCCATCCATGTCGGCGACATCGTGCACCTGCGCCTCGCCGACGGTCCCGTCGTGAAGGCGCGCGTCATCTATAACGCGCCCCTCAACGGCGACACGACGTACACCACCGACTTGGTGACGCGCCGGGCGGAAAACGGCCGCACGCTGAAGCTGCGTTTCCGTTTCCGCCACGAACATGTGCATGACGTCGAACCCGTCTGCGGCAAGATCCGCGCGTCGGCCCCCCGGGCCGCGCTGCAAGCTTCCGCGCGATAACATGATGTCCTCCCGCTGCGCGCCGAACGCCCTCGCGCGCAGCGCCGCATAGCGTCTATGCGGTTTGTCGACCGGTCGCTCGATCGGTCCGGCTGTTTGTCCGTCTATCGGTTTGTCTGTTGGTCCGTTAATCCCCGCCCCCAGGAACCGCCCCCACGGCGTCGAGACCGAAGGAACTTGCGCGCGTGGTCCAGGCTGCCGCCGCGCCCTGAATCGTCCGATTCCCCGTGGCGCCGCACGGATACCGCCTTGGCACCGTGACGCCGCGTCCATCAAGACCAGGAGACGCGCACATGCTTCCCGGGCAGGCACATAGACCTTCTTCCACACCTGTCGCAGCCCCGGCGCCGGCCGCGGATCGCAATGTCGGGGTCACCGAAGGCGGACATACCTTCGTTGCCCAGGCCGCGCTCGCGCCGGATGGGTGCGCCGCCGCGCCGCATTCACGCGCCCGCGCGACGCTGGCACGCCGCGACGGCTGGAGCCCCTTTGCATTTGGCCGGCGCCTGCGTGGCCAGCAGGCCGCGCGTGGCGTGGTGCGCCACGCGGCGGGTTTGGGTGCTACCACGCCGGGCGCTACCACGCCAGCGGTGTCGCACGGCGATGCGCCATCTCCGGGATCGGGCGATGCGCCCGCGCCCCGTATGCCGCGCAGGGAGATCCGCCGGGACGCCCAGAAGGAAGCCGCATCGCTGCGCTTCGTTCCGCTGACGCAGGGCGCGCAGCTTCCGTCTTCGGCCTTCCCGCATGGGCGCGCCGGCCATGGCCCGATGATTGCCGCGGTGGCCCGGCACGACCCCCGCGCCGGGCCGTCCGTGGCTTCGTGGCCGCGGCGCCTGCTCTCCACGGTGAAATACCGCATCCGCTACTGGACCGCGCCGGGCGAACATCGCAAGGCATTGCGCATGGCCTATACGCGCGAAAAAGTCGTCGGCGCCACCTATGTGTTCCTCAACGCCATGCTTTCCGACGAGCCGCCAGACCGGCATTTTCTGGAACTGGAAAGACAGGTGCGGCGCCTGGACGGCCGCATGGGCGTGCATCCCGACATCAGCGAGGAAAGCGCGCGCGTGCTGCGCGACGCCGCTGAACGCACGGCCGCCACCCGCCGCAACGTCCGCGGCCGGATGCTGGCGCTGCAGCGCGAAGCATTGCTGCCCGCCGCGGCGGGATGGGTCGAGTACCGCCGCGCCGATGCCATCCTGCTGGCGCTGGAATCGCGCATCGTGATCGCCATTGCCCTGTATGGCGACGCCCTGCGCTGCATCGCCGCCATCGACGTCGACAACGACGCGGTCTGCGACGCCATCGGCGGCATCGTCGAAACCGTGCTCGCCAGGGAAGCGCAAACCGTCTGCCTGCAGCGCAGGCAATGGTTGCGATCGGCCGTCGACCGGCTACCCCAGCGCACGCTGGTGCGGCTGCAAACCGTGCTGTCCGGGCATGCCTGCGGCGGGGCCTACCAGGACTTCCGGGATGATCTGATGCAGTTCGTCGAAGCCAGGACGAGCGATTGTCGTCCAGTGGCTGGTGCCGGCTAGAGGAATCGAACCCCCGACCTTCGCATTACAAGTGCGCTGCTCTACCAACTGAGCTAAGCCGGCCCTGCGTCATGCCGTGGCGGTGCATGGCATGGCGCGAAGACGTGCATTGTATACGTGGCGCCAGGCGCCGTCAGAGCGCGCCGGCGCCCGCTTATTTGACGATGGTCAGATGCGGCCGGGGCGGCGGGGTATCGTCGTCCTTGCCGTCGGATTTGTCGCCCTGCGCGCCTTGCGCCGCGGCGCCTTCGATGGTGTCCGGACTGCCTTCGCGGCCAGGGCGTGGCGTGGCCGTGTCGTCGTCGTCCTGTACTTCGAACCCCATGCCGGCGCCGGTTTCGCGCGCATAGATGGCGCTGACCGCGCCCACCGGTACGGACACCATTTCGACCACGCCGTTGAACCGGGCCTGGAATTCGATGTACTCGTTGCCCAGCAACAGCTTGTTCGTCGCCAGGTTGCCGATGTTCAGCGTGATCTGCCCGTCCCGCACATGGGCGGGCGGCACCATGGTGCGGTCGTTGACCTGCACCACGACGTAGGGCGTGTAGCCGTTATCCGTGCACCACTCGTGCAGTGCGCGGATCAGATACGGTTTGGTCGATGATTCACCCATTGATGCCATCCTAGCGACGCATCACCTTCTCGGAAGGCGTGAGCGCTTCGATATAGGCCGGGCGCGAGAAGATGCGTTCCGCGTACTTCTGCAGCGGCGCGGCATTCTTCGGCAGCTCGATGCCGTAATGGTCCAGGCGCCACAGCAGGGGCGCGACGGCGACGTCCAGCATGGAGAACTCGTCGCCCAGCATGTACTTGTTCTTCAGCAGCATCGGCGCGAGCTGGGCCAGGCGATCGCGGATGTTCTGGCGGGCACGGTCCAGGCGCTTTTCGTCGGGCTTGGCGTTGCGGTCTTCCAGCACCGACACGTGGACGAACAGTTCCTTTTCGAAGTTGTACAGGAACAGGCGGGTACGCGCGCGCATCACCGGATCGGCGGGCATCAGCTGCGGATGCGGGAAGCGTTCGTCGATGTATTCGTTGATGATGTTCGACTCGTACAGCACCAGGTCGCGTTCGACCAGGATAGGCACCTGGCCGTAGGGGTTCATGACCGAAATGTCTTCCGGCTTGTTGTACAGGTCGATGTCCCGGATTTCAAAGTCCATGCCCTTTTCGAACAATACAAAACGGCAGCGCTGCGAAAACGGGCACGTGGTTCCGGAATAAAGCACCATCATGGCGGTAAGTCCTTGTATGAAAAGCGAAAGGCCAGCGCCGCCAATCTAGCAGGCGCTGGCCCCAATTGCCAGGGGGGGCGTCATGCCGGGGCATGCGCGGCCCGGCCCCTGTGGGGTTGTGCCGATTACCTCACGTGTTTCCAATAGGAAGCGTTCAGCCGCAGCGCCACGACCAGGAACAGGCCCAGGAAGAGCAGGACCCAGACGCCGAGTTCCTTGCGGAACTGGGCCACGGGTTCGGACATCCAGCCCAGGAAGGCGGTCAGGTCGGCGACGTCGTTGTCGAACTGTGCGGATTGCGCAGCGTTCGCAGCCTTGAAGGTGGCCGTGAAGCTTTCACCGCCGTGATAGCTCGCGACTTCATCCTTCTTGACCGTCGCATAGCCCTGGGGGTCGTACACGGTGGTAACGCGTTCCCAGCCGCCTTCCTCGCCCTTGCCTTCGGCACGGTGCATGGCGACGGTGGTCAGCTCGCGCGGACCCTGGCGTTCCCAGAGGACGTGAGGCATGCCCACATTGGGAAATACCAGGTTGTTCCAGCCCGTGGGCCGGCTTGTGTCGCGGTAGAACGAACGCAGGTAGGTGTAAATGTAGTCGATTCCGGGAGCGCCTGCAGTCTGGGACTTGGCACGGGCGATCACGGACAGGTCCGGCGGGGTCACGCCGAACCACTTCTTGGCGTCCTTGGGCGACATGGCGATGGTCATCAGGTCGCCTACTTTCTGGCCGGTGAACAGCAGGTTCTTCTTGATCTGCTCATCGGTCAGGCCGATGTCTGTCAACTTGTTGTACCGCATCGACCCGGCGGCATGGCAGTTCAGGCAATAGTTGACGAACAGCTTGGCGCCATTCTGCAGCGAAGCCACGTCGTTGACGCGGTTCGGCGCGGTTTCCAGGGGGTATCCGCCTTCCGAGGCCAAGGCGGTGGCGCACGTGAGCATCAACGCCACGGCACCCATCAGCTTCTTGATCATGGTCATTCCGTTATCTGTGCGGGGCTCAATGGGCGTGAAAGACGACGCGGTCGGGCACGGGCTTGAAACTGCCCAGCCGGCTCCATACGGGCATCAGGAAGAAGAATGCCAGGTAATAGAGCGTACCGATCTGCGAGGTCAGGTTCAGCGCCGGCGTGGGCGCCTGCGTGCCGACGTAGCCCAGGATCAGGAAGTCGACCATGAAGATGCCGTAGACCACCTTGTGCCAGCCCGGCCGGTAACGGATGGACTTGACCGGAGACTGGTCCAGCCACGGCAGGAAGAACAGGATCACCACCGTGCCGCCCATGGTCACCACGCCCCAGAACTTGGCGTCCAGCACGCGCAGCAGCACGGCCACGATGACCAGGATGACCGGCAGCACGATGCGGGCGATGCCGCGGCCGCGGCCCTTCAGGAATAGCGCCAGGGCGCCCAGCACCGCGGCGCCGGACAGCACCCAGGTGAAGTCGTCGGTGGTGGCCCGCAGCATGGAGTAGAACGGCGTGAAGTACCAGACCGGCGCGATGTGCGGCGGCGTCTTCAGCGAATCCGCGGGGATGAAGTTGTTGTACTCCAGGAAGAACCCGCCCATCTCGGGACCGAAGAACACGATGGCCGCGAAGACGATCAGGAAGCCAGCCACCCCGACGACGTCATGCACCGTGTAGTACGGGTGGAAAGGCACGCCGTCCAGCGGGCGGCCGTAGCGGTCTTTCGGGCCCTTCTTGATTTCCACGCCGTCCGGGTTGTTGGAGCCGACTTCGTGCAGCGCCACCAGGTGCGCCGCGACCAGCCCGATCAGGACCAGCGGGATCGCGATCACGTGGAAGGCGAAGAAGCGGTTCAGGGTGGCGTCGGACACCACGTAGTCGCCGCGGATCCAGATCGCCAGGTCAGGCCCGATGAACGGAATGGCGGAGAAAAGGTTCACGATGACCTGCGCGCCCCAGTACGACATCTGGCCCCAGGGCAGCAGATAGCCGAAGAAGGCTTCGCCCATCAGACAGAGGAAGATCGCCACGCCGAAGATCCACACCAGTTCGCGCGGCTTGCGATAGGACCCGTAGAGCAGCCCCCGCAGCATGTGCAGGTAGACCACCACGAAGAACATCGAGGCGCCGGTCGAGTGCATGTAGCGGATCAGCCAGCCGCCGGGCACTTCCCGCATGATGTATTCCACCGACTGGAACGCGCGTTCGGCGTCGGGCTTGTAGTGCATCACCAGGAAAATACCGGTCAGGATCTGCAGCACGAGCACCAGCAGGGCCAGCGATCCGAAGAAGTACCAGAAGTTGAAATTCTTGGGCGCGTAATACTCGGAGACGTGGGCTTTCCACGTTGCCGTAGCCGGAAAGCGCCGATCCACCCAACCCATGAAACCGGTCGATTCGACCGTCTTGTCGCCATCCATGAAGCAGCTCCTTTGCTAGTCGTGGCGTGTCTGTCTGATGCGTGCGCGCGGCGACGCCCTGTCAGGCCTTGTTGTCTTCATCAACCCCGACGATGATGCGGGTGTCCGATTGGTATTGGTATGGCGGCACTTCCAGGTTGTCGGGCGCGGGTACGTTCTTGAACACGCGGCCCGCCAGGTCGAAGCGGGAGCCATGGCAGGGGCAGAGGAAGCCGTCCACGCCCGGGGCGACATTATTCTGGCGATTGGGCGAGCATCCCAGATGGGTGCAGATGCCGACGCAGACGAACAGGTCTTCCTTGCGGGACCGGTAGCCGTTTTCGGCAAACTTGGGGGTATAGCCGGGCCGCTTGGAATCGGGATCGGCGAGCAGGCCGGGGTCTTTTTTGAGTTCTTCCAGCTGCTCGGGGGTGCGGCGCAGGATCCAGACAGGCTTGCCGCGCCATTCCACGGTCATCATCTGGCCGGGCTGCAGCTGGCTGATGTCCGCTTCGACCGGGGCGCCGGCGGCCCGGGCCTTGGCGGAGGGCGCGAACGTGCCCACGAACGGTACGGCGGTTGCTACACCGGCCACGCCACCCAGGGCACAGGCCGTAGTCACCCAAAATCGACGCGATGGGTCAGGGGGCAGGTTGACTGGTGCTGCGCCTTCGTCATCGTGATACATCGTAGTCTGACTCATCTTCCATCCTTGTTATGCCACTACTGCGGGTCTTGCCTGGGCCGTGTAGCGTCCCCCTCCAGGGGATGTGGAATAAGCAGTGGCCCTGTACCTGGCCTTGTTGCTCCCCGGCAAGCCGGGGTGTCTTGCTACCTCCGGCGGACCGGAGTGGTGATACTTGATGATACGTAACGTCTTCGCAACCGCGTATTATAGCCTTAGCCCAATCGGGGGCACATTCACAGAGGAGCGTGTATGAGTTTTCTGAAAGATTTCCGTGCCTTCGCCGTCAAGGGCAACGCCGTTGATCTTGCCGTCGGCGTAATCATCGGGGCGGCCTTCGGAAGAATCGTGGATTCTCTCGTGAAGGACATCGTGATGCCGATCATCAACTTCATCCTGGGAGGGGCGGTTGATTTTTCCAACAAGTTCATCGTGCTGTCGATGCCGCCGAACTACAACGGTCCGATGACGTATGCCGACCTGACCAAGGCCGGCGCCAATGTTTTCGCCTGGGGCAATTTCGTCACCATCGTCATCAACTTCGTCCTGCTGGCGTTCATCATCTTCTGGATGGTGAAGGCGGTGGCGCGTGCCCGCGCGAGCATGGAAACCAAGCACGAGCCCGCCGTGGCGGCCGCGGCGCCGGCCGACGTGCAGCTGCTGCAGGAAATACGCGACATCCTGAAACAGCAGCGCGGTCCGGTTGCCTGATCGCCGGCGGCCGGCCGGCCGGCGCCCGGTGCCGCGACGCGGCCGGACGCCGGCGACGGTTTCAGACAGGATTGTCTATATCGACGAAGTCCACCCGGATGCCGAAGCGGCTGGCGATGGCCTGGCCCAGCGCCTGGACGCCGTAGCGCTCCGTGGCGTGGTGGCCGGCGGCAAGGAAGGCGACGCCGGTTTCCCGCGCAAGGTGCACCGTCGGTTCGGAGATCTCACCCGTGATGTAGGCATCGGCGCCGGCGTCCGCGGCATCGGCCAGCATGCCCTGGGCGGCGCCCGTGCACCAGGCGACGCGGCGGATGGGGCGTGCCGGATCGCCGACGGCCTGCGGGTGGCGGCCCAGGCGCGCACCGACCTGCGCGGCCAGGTCGCCGAAGTTCGCGATGCCCGGCGCGCTGCCCAGCCAGACCAGGTTGTCCGGTCCGCAGGTGCGCGGCAGGCCATTCGCGTCGGCGTCCGGCGCCAGCCCCAGTACCCGCGCCAGCTGGGCGTTGTTGCCCAATTGCGGATGGGCGTCCAGCGGCAGGTGGAAGGCGAACAGATTCAGGTCATGCGCCAGGGCCAACGCCAGCCGCGTGCGGCGCGGCCCGCGTACGCGCGGGTCTTCGTTCTTCCAGAACCATCCGTGATGGACCAGCACGGTATCGGCGCCGCGTTCGATGGCGGCGCGCAACAAGGCCTCGGAGGCCGTGACCCCGGCGATAATATGGCGGATCGACGCCTTGCCTTCCACTTGCAGCCCGTTGGGACTGTAGTCGCGGAACCGGCCCGGCTGCAGGGTCTGGTCCAGCCAGGCGGCCAGTTCGCGGGAATCGATACTGTTCATTGCTTTACCCAAGAAAAATCATGCGTCGACTCTGGCTGATATTCGCCCAGGCCGTGACGGTCAGTCTTGCCATTCTATTCGTGGTCAGCACGCTGCGGCCCGACTGGCTGCGCCTGTCCGGACCCGATACGCGGCCGTCCTCCGCGCAGCGTCCGCAAGCCGGCGGCGACCGCGATACCGGACTGGCGGCCACGCCGCGCGCCGGCGATCTGACCTTCGCGCCGGCGGTGGTGCGGGCGGCCCCGGCCGTGGTGAACGTCTACACCGCCAAGCACGTCGACGTGCCCTTGATCCCCTTGCCCGACGACCCGGTCATCCGTGAGCTGCTGGGGCAACTGCCGGGGGTCAACCGCCGCCACGAATCGACCAGCCTGGGGTCCGGCGTGATCGTGCAGGACCGCTACGTACTGACCAACTACCACGTGGTCGAGGCCGCGGACGCCATCGAGATCGCGCTGGCCGACGGCCGCGAGGCGCGTGCCCAGGTGGTGGGCGCCGATCCCGAGACGGACCTGGCCGTGCTGAAGCTGCCCGACAGCATCGGCGCGGTGCCGGTGGCGACCTTGGGCAGCGACGCGCCCCTGAAAGTGGGCGATGTGGTGCTGGCCATCGGCAACCCCTTCGGCGTGGGCCAGACCACCACGCAGGGCATCGTATCGGCGCTCGGGCGCAGCAGCCTGGGCCTGAATACCTACGAGAACTTCATCCAGACCGACGCCGCGATCAACCCGGGCAATTCGGGCGGCGCGCTGATCGACCAGCATGGCAACGTGGTGGGCATCAACACGGCCATCTATTCGCAGTCCGGCGGATCGCTGGGCATAGGGTTCGCCGTTCCCATCGATACGGCGCGCTCGGTGATGGAAGAGATCATTCGTACCGGCTATGTCCGGCGCGGCTGGCTGGGCGTCGAGCCGCAGGACCTGACGCCGGACCTGGCGCGCGCCTTCAAGCTGACCAGTCCGCGCGGCGTGATCATCGCCGGCGTCATGCGCGACGGTCCGGCGGGCAAGGGGGGATTGCGCGTGGGCGACATCGTCCTGAGCATAGACGGCAACGATGTCCGCAATACGTCGTCGATGCTGGCCATGATCGCCCTGCTCCCGCCGGGCCAGGACGTCACCCTGGCGGTGCTGCGCGGCGGCCGGCAGCTGGATCTCAAGGTCACGATCGGCGTGCGTCCCCAGCGCCCCAGGTAGGACGGTCCGCCAGCAGGCGGACCAGGGCGACGACATGGCGCCGTTCGGTTTCCGAAAGCCTGGCCATCAGCATATGCAGTTCGGCGGCGTCGCCGCCGCATTCGGGGTGGTAATGATGCATGCCCGCACCGTCGCGCAGCCGCGGGCGGTCGGCCGCCGGCGCAAGGGCCAGGGGCGCCTGGTCGCCTTCGCTGAGCCAGACCATGGTGGTGTCCAGCGCACGGGCCAGGCGCGCGAGCGTGCCGAGGGCGGGCATGTAGCCCGTGTCGCGCGTCAGGATGCGATGGATGGAGGTTTGCGGTACGCCGGACAAGCGTGCCAGTTGCCGCTGGCTGCGGATCCCGCGCCAACGCATGAGGGTACGCAAGCGGTCAGCCATGGTCATCCGTGCAATGTACGATTGCAGTTCGGATGGCTCAAGGTGAATCGGTCCTGTTTCTGGCCCGTTTCTATTGGCGGGTCGTGGGCTGGCCCGGGTTGCGTTCCGCGATCGCGTTTTCGCTTTCGGGGTCGGCGGGGCTGTTCTTGGTGATCAGGCGTGCGCAGATCAGGCCCAGCTCGAACAGCAGGCACAGGGGCACGGCCAGCATGAACTGGCTGACCACGTCCGGCGGCGTGACCACCGCGGCGATGATGAAGGCGGCAACCACGACATAGCCGCGCGCGCTGCTGAGCTTCTTGACGTCGACAATGCCGGCCTTGACCAGCAGGACCACGGCGACAGGCACTTCGAACGTGACGCCGAAGGCCAGGAACATGGTCATCACGAAGCTGAGATAGGCTTCGATATCCGGCGCCGGCGTGATGGACTGCGGGGCGAAGGTGGTGATGAAGTGGAAGACCGTCCGGAACACGACGAAATAGCAGAACGCCATCCCGGCCAGGAACAGGAAGGTGCTGGAAATGATCAGCGGCAGCGCCAGACGCTTTTCGTGGCGGTACAGGCCGGGCGCGACGAAGGCCCAGGCCTGCCACAGCACCACGGGCAGCGCCAGGACGAACGCGGCCATCAGGGTGACCTTGACGGGCACCATGAAAGGCGTGATCACGCCGGTGGCGATCATGCGCGTGCCTTCGGGCAGGGCGCGCAACATGGGCTGCGCGAGCAGATCGTAGATCTTGGCGGCGCCGGGGAAAAAAAACAGGACGACGAAGATGACGCCGATGACGGCCACGGCACGCAGCAGCCGCGTGCGCAGCTCGACCAGGTGCGACATGAAGCTGTCTTCCTGCAGCTCTTCTTCTTGCGGTAGTTCCTGGCTCACGTTGTGCTACCGGTGGGCGATGTTGGGGACTTGGGCGCGCCGCCGGCGGCGGGCGTGCTGGATTCCTGCGGATGCGGCGCCGCGGCCGGCGCTGTCGCGACGGCGGGTGGCGTCGCCACAGGTGCCGTCGACGTGCTTGCCGGCGGCGGTGCGTCGGTGGCCGCGGCGGCGGCTGCATCGCTTGGCGTGGCGACGGCCGCAGCCGGTGTCGCGGGCGACGGGACCGCTGGCGGGGCGGCCGACGGGGTGACCGGCAGGCCGGCGACCGGCGTCGTGCCGGCGTGGTCCGGCAAGGCGGCAGGCGATTCGGCCGGCGTTCCGGTCGGCGTTTCGGTCGGCGATGCGGCCGCGGCGGCCCCGGGCTGCATGGACACGGCGCTGGTGGCGGCCTTGGCGGCTTCGTCCAGTTCCTGGCGCAGGGCCTGGGCCGGTTCGCGCAGCGACGATTCGGCATCGCGCAGGGAGGTATGCACCGACTGCGCGGCGGTTTCCATGTCGGTCTTGAACTTGCGCAGTTCGTCCAGCTCGATCTCGCGCCGGATATCGCTTTTCACGTCGTTGACGTAACGCTGCGCGCGGCCCAGCAGATGTCCTACCGTGCGTGCGACCTTGGGAAGGCGTTCCGGTCCGATGACGATCAGCGCAATCACGCCGATCACCATCAGTTCTGAGAAACTGACATCAAACATACGACGGCCATGAAAAAGAGAGGAGGCCTCTTGCGTCCGCCAACGGCACGCTGGCGCAAGACGGGCGTCGGACACGGCGGCGGATGGTCGAGCATCCAGGCGGCACCGCGCCGCCATGCCGCCAGCCGGGATCAGGAATGGGTTTTTTCCTTGGCCTGCACGTCGATGGTGTCGCCGGAAACGCGCTGCTGATGAGCGGGCTCGGCCGGGCTGCGGTCAGCCGGGTCGATCGGGTCGCCGTTGGCGTCCCGCATGCCTTCCTTGAAGCCCTTGACGGCGCCACCCAGGTCGCTGCCGAAGTTGCGCAGCTTCTTGGTACCGAATATCAAGGCCACGATGACCAGAACGATCAGCCAATGCCAGATGCTAAAACTGCCCATGACGGTTCTCCGTGTTCAAGCGTTCGGGGCTACGCGGCCTTTCCAGGGACGCGAACCGCCAATGATATGGAAATGCAGGTGCGGAACTTCCTGGCCGCCTTCCGCGCCGGAATTGGCGAGCAGGCGGAACCCGCCTTGCGCGCCCGGGTTGCAGCCGTTTTCGAGCGCCAGCCGCGGGGCCAATGCCATCATTCTACCCAACCAGCCGGCATCGTCCGCCGAGACGTCCTGCATGGACTCGATATGGCGTCGAGTGATGAGCAGCAGATGTACCGGCGCGGCGGGATTGATGTCGTGGAAAGCGACGAATTCGTCGTCTTCGTAGACCTTTTTCGCCGGGATTTCGCCGCGGCTGATTTTGCAGAAGATGCAGTTATCGCTCATGTATCTCGCTCCGTGTGCCGCAGGGCTGCTGTCAGTCGGCGGGCCGTGCGGCTTTTTCGGCCAGCCCCGACAGGCCTTCGCGGCGCGCGAGTTCCTGCAGGACATCCTCCGGCCGCAGATTGTAATGAGTCAACGCGACAAGGCAATGAAACCAGAGATCCGCGGTTTCGCTGACGATGCGGTCGGGTACCCCGTCCTTGGCGGCCATGACCAGCTCGGTGGCTTCTTCGCCGATCTTCTTCAGGAAGGCGTCGGGCGCCTTGGCCAGCAGTTTGGCGGCGTAGGAGGTCGACGGATCGCCGCCGCGGTCGGGCCGGCGGGTTTCCAGGGTGTCGGCGATGCGCGCCAGGACGGCGCCGCCGCGCGGGTCGATGTCGCTCATTTGTAGATCAGCTCCGGGTCCTTCAGGACCGGGTCGGTGGTTTCCCACCGGCGTTCGCCGCCCTGCTCGTCCAGGCGGCGGAAGAAGCAGCTGGCGCGGCCGGTGTGGCAGGCGATGCCGCCCTGCTGGTCGACCTTGAGCAGCACCACGTCGCCATCGCAGTCCAGGCGCAGTTCCTTGACCTGCTGGGCGTGGCCGGATTCCTCGCCCTTGCGCCACAGGCGCTTGCGCGAGCGCGACCAGTACACGGCACGGCCGGTGGCCGCGGTTTCGGCCAGCGCGTCACGGTTCATCCACGCCACCATCAGGATCTGGCCGGTTTCGGCGTCCTGCGCGATGGCGGGAATCAGGCCGTGCGCGTCGAAAGCGACGTCGCCCAGCCAGGCAGGTTCGTTGTTCGTATCAGTCATAGCGGCACCGCTTCGGGGGGAATCACAACCTTACTTCAATCCCGCGGTCGGACATGTATCGCTTGCATTCTCCCACGGTGTGCTCGCCGTAGTGGAAGATGCTGGCGGCGAGGACCGCGCTGGCGCGGCCCACGGTGACGCCGTCGGCCAGGTGCTGCAGCGTGCCCACGCCCCCCGAGGCGATGACCGGTACCGGCACCGCATCCGACACCGCGCGCGTGAGCGCCAGGTCGAAGCCGGATTTCGTGCCGTCCTTGTCCATGCTGGTCAACAGGATTTCGCCGGCGCCGTAGGCGGCCATGCGACGCGCCCATTCGATGGCGTCCAGGCCGGTGGCCTTGCGGCCGCCGTGGGTAAAGACTTCCCAGCGATCGCTGCCGTCTTCCGCCTTGACGCGGCGCGCGTCGATGGCGACCACGATGCATTGCGAGCCGTGGTAATCCGCGGCCGCGCGGACCAGTTCCGGATTGGCCACCGCCGCGCTGTTGATGCTGATCTTGTCGGCGCCCGCGTTCAGCAGCCGCTGGATGTCCGACACCTGCCGCACGCCGCCGCCGACGGTCAGCGGGATGAACACCTGCGAGGCCACCTGTTCGATGATGGGCAGGATCAGGTCGCGGCCGTCGCTGGTGGCGGTGATGTCCAGGAAGGTCAGTTCGTCGGCGCCCTGGTCGTCATAGCGGCGGGCGATCTCCACGGGGTCGCCCGCGTCGATCAGGTTGACGAAATTGACGCCCTTGACCACGCGGCCGGCGGTGACGTCCAGGCAGGGGATGATGCGCCGCGTCAGCGCATTGGGCCCGGCGCCGCCGGTCGGGGTAATACCATTCATGACTTGGCCAATTCGTCCGCGCGGGTCTGCGCGGCCTGGAAATTCAGGGCGCCTTCATAGATGCTGCGGCCCAGGATGGCGCCTTCCACGCCTTCTTCCTCGACGGCGCACAAGGCTTCGATATCCTGGATGCCGGCGATGCCGCCGGACGCGAAAATCGGGATGCGCACATGCTGCGCCAGGCGCACGGTGGCGTCGACGTTCACGCCCGACAGCATGCCGTCGCGGCCGATGTCGGTGTAGATGATGGCTTCGCAGCCGTAGTCCTCGAACTTGCTGGCCAGGTCCAGCACGTCGTGCCGGGTCAGCTTGCTCCAGCCGTCGGTGGCCACCTTGCCATCGCGGGCGTCCAGGCCCACGATGATGCTGCCCGGAAAGGCGCCACAGGCGTCATGCAGGAAGCCCGGGTTCTTGACCGCGGCGGTGCCGATGATGACGTAGGAAATGCCGTTGTCCAGGTAACGCTCGATGGTGTCCAGGTCGCGGATGCCGCCGCCGATCTGCACGGGGATTTCATCGCCGACCGCATCGACGATGGCGCGGATGCTGGCTTCGTTGCGGGGCTTGCCGGCCACCGCGCCGTTCAGGTCGACCAGATGCAGGCGCCGCGCGCCCTGTTCCAGCCAATGCGCGGCCATGGCCGCCGGGTCTTCGGAGAACACCGTTGCATCGTCCAGGTCACCCTGGCGCAGGCGGACGCAGCGTCCGTCTTTGAGGTCGATGGCGGGGATCAGCAGCATAGTGATAACGCGCGTAAAGGAATCGGTTGTTGGAAGGGCGAATCGGCGTGGGCGGGATCGCGCCGGCAGGCGGCGTCAGGGGCGCCAGTCGACGAAATTCCGGTACAGGCGCAGGCCGTGCTCGGCGCTTTTTTCTGGGTGGAACTGCACCGCGAAAATGTTAGCCGCCGCCACCGCGCAGGTAAAGGAACCGCCGTAATCGGTTTCCCCAACGGTCAGGGAGGGGTCCGCCGGTACGGCGTAATAACTATGAACGAAATAAAAATGGGTGCCGTCCGGAATACCTGCCCAGATTGGATGAGAGCGCGTTTGGCGCACTTTGTTCCAACCCATGTGCGGCACTTTCAGCCGTTCGTCGACGGCGGCGTCCTCGACCGGATCTTCGTAGGCGCCGATGGGCGACGCGTATTGCGGTCCGCTGAACCGATGCACCACACCGGGAAAGATGCCCAGGCAGATGGTCGGGCCTTCCTCGCTGGTGTCGAACAGCATCTGTTCGCCCACGCACACGCCCAACAGGGGTTTGCTGCGCGCGGCGCGCACGACGGCTTCGCGCAGGCCCGATTCGTTCAGGGTGCGCATGCAGTCCGCCATGGCGCCCTGGCCGGGGAAGACGACGCGGTCGGCCGCGTCGATGTCCGCCACGGTGTTGGAGATACGGATGTCGGCATCCGGGGCGGCGGCGGCGAGCGCCCGCGCCACGGAGTGGAAATTCCCCATGCCGTAGTCGACGATAGCGATGGAAGTCACGAGATTCTGCCTGCGGATGCGTAGTGATCGCGGGATTACAGCACGCCCTTGGTGGACGGGACGACGCCCTGGCTGCGCGGATCGCGCTCCATCGCCATGCGCAGGGCCCGGCCACAGGCCTTGAATACCGTTTCGCACTGGTGGTGGGCGTTCTTGCCGCGCAGATTGTCGATGTGCAGCGTGATCAGGGCATGGTTGACCAGCCCCTGGAAGAATTCGCGGGTCAGGTCGACGTCGAACTCGCCGATGCGCGCGCGGGTGAAGGGCACGTTGAACTCCAGGCCAGGCCGGCCGGAGAAGTCCACCACCACGCGCGAGAGCGCTTCATCCAGCGGCACGTAGGCATGGCCGTAGCGCAGGATGCCTTTCTTGTCGCCGATCGCGGCGGCAATGGCCTGGCCCAGCGTGATGCCGACGTCTTCCACCGTGTGGTGCGCATCGATGTGCAGGTCGCCATCGGCCTTGATGTCCAGGTCGATCAGGCCATGGCGGGCGATCTGGTCCAACATGTGGTCCAGGAAGGGAACGCCGGTATCGATGGTCTGGCGGCCGGTGCCGTCCAGGTTGACCGCCACACGGATGCGGGTTTCGTTGGTGTTGCGGGTAATGTCTGCGGTGCGCATGGTGATCGGTTTTCGCGTCGTGCTTGGCGGGATGGCGGAGTGCGGCGCGGTGGCTGTGGATCGTGGGAAAAGCGGAAAGTCGGGACGGACGTCAGGCAAGTATGTCGCGCAGGGCTGCCATCAGCGCGGCGTGCTCGTCGGGCGTGCCCAGCGAGATGCGCAGGCAATCGGCCAATGCCGGATCGCCGCCGCTGAAATCGCGAACCCGTATTCTGCGCGTTTTCAGGGCTTGATGCACGGCGTTGGCGCCCATCTTGCCGGAAAAGCGCACCAGAAGAAAGTTGGCGGACGAGGGATACACGGTTGTGCCGGGCAGGCTGGCCAGTTCCCGGGCCAGGTCGTCGCGCGACGCGCGCAGGCGGGCCGCCTGCTGATCCAGTACCGTTTTGTGGCGCAGGACCGCCAGCAGGACCGCTTCGGTCAGGACGTCGATGTTGTAGGGCGGCCGCAGCTTGTCGATCTGCGCGATCCAGGGCGCCGGGCCCGCCAGATAGCCGAAACGCAGGCCGGCCAGGCCGATCTTGGAGACCGTGCGCAGGACCACCGCGTTGGCCAGCGTGGCGGCGCGCGGCATCCAGGTGCCGTCGGCATAGGGCTGGTAGGCCTCGTCGATGACCACCAGCCCGGGCGCGGCGGCCAGGATCGCCTCGACGGCGGCGTCGGACCAGCGGCCGCCGGTGGGGTTGTTCGGGACCGCCAGGAAGACGACCTTCGGCTGCCGGGCCTGGATGGCGGCCAGCATGGCCGGCAGGTCCAGCTGGAAATCGGGCGTGAGCGGGACGCCGGCGAAGCGGGCGTGGTGAAAGCGCGCCGACAATTCGAACATCACGAAGGACGGCACCGGCGACAGCACCACGTCGCCCGGCTCGCAGCAGGCCTGCACGATCAGGCTGATCAGCTCGTCGGACCCGTTGCCGAACAGCAGCGCGGCGTCGTCCGGCACGCCGAAGGCCGCGCGCACCGCGGCGTCCAGCGCGTCATGGCCCGCGGCCGGATAGCGGTTCAGCGGCGTGGCGCGGGCGGCGGCGGCGACCGCGTCGCGCACCTGGTCGGGCAGGCCGTACGGGTTTTCCATCGCGTCCAGCTTGATGGCGTCTTCCGCGTGGCCCACGGCATAGGCGGACAGCGCCTGGATATCGGGCCGGATGGTGGTGGCGGCCCGCCCGGCGGCATTCATGCCTTGTCGAGCCGGTATTCGGCGCTGGCGGCGTGCGCCTGCAGGCCTTCGCCATAGGCCAGGTCGGCCGCGATCCGGCCCAGCGTCTGCGCGCCCTGGCGCGATACCTGGATCAGGCTGGAGCGCTTCTGGAAATCGTAGACGCCCAGCGGGGACGAAAAACGCGCCGTGCGCGAGGTCGGCAGCACGTGATTGGGGCCGGCGCAGTAATCGCCCAGCGATTCCGAGGCGTAGCGGCCCATGAAGATGGCGCCCGCGTGGCGGATCCGCTCCACCCACTTTTCCGGATCGTCGGTGGAGATTTCCAGGTGCTCGGGGGCGATGTCGTTGGCGATGTCGCAGGCTTCTTCCAGGTTGCGCACGTGGATCAGCGCGCCGCGCTTGCCCAGGCTTTCGCGCAGGATGGCCGCGCGCGGCATGGCGGGCAGCTGGCGGTCGATGGAGGCGGCGACTTCGTCCAGGTAGGCGGCGTCCGGGCACAGCAGGATGGCCTGGGCCAGCTCATCGTGCTCGGCCTGGGAAAACAGGTCCATGGCGATCCAGTCGGCGGGCGTCTTGCCGTCGCAGATGACCAGGATTTCGCTGGGGCCGGCGATCATGTCGATGCCGACCGTACCGAATACGCGGCGCTTGGCGGCGGCGACGTAGGCATTGCCCGGCCCGACGATCTTGTCCACGGCGGGGATGGTGGCGGTGCCGTAGGCCAGCGCGCCCACGGCCTGCGCGCCGCCGATGGCGAAGGCGCGATCGACGCCGGCGATGGCGGCGGCCGCCAGCACCATGGGATTGCGCAGGCCGTCGGGCGTGGGCGTGACCATGATCAGCTCAGGGACGCCGGCCACCTTGGCCGGGATGGCGTTCATCAGCACTGACGACGGGTAGGCGGCCTTGCCGCCGGGGACGTAAAGGCCGACGCGGTCCAGCGGCGTGATCTTCTGGCCCAGCATCGTGCCGTCGGCTTCGGTGTAGGTCCAGGTCTCGCCGCGCTGTTTCTCATGATAGGCGCGCACCCGCCGCGCGGCGGCTTCAAGCCCTTGGCGCTGGGCGGCCGGCAGCGACTGCAGCGCGGCCTGCCAGCTGTCGCGGGGAATTTCCAGCGCGGCCACGCCGTCGGCCTGCACGCGGTCGAAACGGCGCGTGTATTCCAGCAGCGCCGCATCGCCGCGATGCCGGACGTCCGCCAGGATGTCGGCCGCGGCGCGGTCGATGGATTCGTCCTGCGAGGCTTCGAAGGCCAGCAGCGCGGATAGGGCGGCTGCGAAACCGGAATCGCGGGAATCGAGGCGGTTGATGGTGCTCATGGCGTACCCCCTTCGAGGCGTATGGGTGCGGTGCTGGCGCGTTCGAAGGCGTCCAGCAGCGGCTGCAGGCGCGCGCCGCGCGTTTTCAGGGCCGCCTGGTTGACGACCAGCCGCGAGGAAATCGGCATGATGTCCTCCACGGCGACCAGGTTGTTGGCGCGCAGCGTGCCGCCGGAGGAGACCAGGTCGACGATGGCGTCGGCCAGGCCGACCAGGGGCGCCAGTTCCATCGAGCCGTACAGCTTGATCAGGTCCACGTAGACGCCCTTGGCGGCGAAGTGTTCGCGCGCCGCCTGGACATATTTTGTCGCCACGCGCAGGCGGCCGCCCTGCCGTACCGCGCTCTGGTAGTCGAAGCCGGCGCGCACCGCCACGCACAGGCGGCATTTGGCGATGTTCAGGTCGATCGGCTGGTAGATGCCGCCGGGGTGGGCCGCGGCGTGCTCGATCAGCACGTCCTTGCCGGCGATGCCGAAGTCCGCCGCGCCGTACTGCACATAGGTCGGCACGTCGGAGGCGCGCACGATGATCAGGCGCAGCCCGGGATCGCTGGTGGGGATGATCAGCTTGCGGGAATGCTCGGGGTTTTCCGCGACCTCGATGCCGGCTTCCGCCAGCAGGGGCAGGGTTTCCTCGAAAATGCGGCCCTTGGACAGCGCCAGCGTGAGCGGCGCGGAATCGGCGGACGGGCGGATGTCTGGCTGGTTCATTCGGAGGTCCTCAGGGCGCGGCGCGGCCCGGCACGCGTTCTATCTGGGCGCCCAGTTGCCGCAGCTTGCGTTCCATCTGCTGGTAGCCGCGGTCGAGATGATAAATGCGGTCGATCACGGTTTCGCCATCGGCCACAAGGCCGCCGATGACCAGGCTGGCCGAAGCGCGCAGGTCGGTGGCCATGACGGCGGCGCCGGACAGGCGCGGCACGCCGCGCACCACGGCGGTGTGGCCGTCGATGTCGATGTCCGCGCCCATGCGGATCAGTTCCTGCACGTGCATGTAGCGGTTTTCGAAGATGTTCTCGACGATGACGCCGGTGCCTTCGGCCACCGTGTCCAGCACCATGAACTGCGCCTGCATGTCGGTGGGGAAGCCGGGGTATTCATGCGTGCGCACGCTGACGGCCTTGGGGCGGCCCCGCGCCGTGGCGCGGATCCAGTCGGCGCCGCTTTCCATCGCCAGGCCGGCTTCCGACAGTTTGTCCAGGATGGCGCCCATGTGCGAGGCATCGGTGTGGCGCAGCGTGATCTCGCCGCCGGTGGCCGCGACGGCGCACAGGAAGGTGCCTGCTTCGATGCGGTCCGGGATGACGCTGTGCGACGCGCCGTGCAGGCGGTCGACGCCGTCGATCACGATGCGGTCGGTGCCGTGTCCCTGGATGCGCGCGCCCATCTTGATCAGCAGCTCGGCCAGGTCCACGACTTCGGGCTCGCGGGCGGCGTTTTCCAGTACGGTGCGGCCTTCCGCCAGCGTGGCGGCCATCAGCAGGTTTTCGGTGCCGGTGACGGTGACCATGTCGGTGCGGACGGACGCGCCCTTCAGCCGCTTGGCGCGGGCCACCACGAAGCCGTGCTCCAGCGCGATGTCGGCGCCCAGCGCGGCCAGGCCCTTGATGTGCTGGTCCACCGGCCGCTGGCCGATGGAGCAGCCGCCCGGCAGGCTGACCCGCGCTTCGCCGAAGCGGGCCAGCAAGGGGCCCAGCACCAGGATGGATGCGCGCATGGTCTTGACCAGCTCGTAGGGCGCTTCCAGTTTGTCGACCTGGTCGGCCTGCAGGGTGACGATGCCGTCGGACTGGCGTTCGGCGCGCACGCCGACCTGGCCCAGCAGGCGCAGCATGGTGGATATGTCGTTCAGTTCCGGCACGTTGCGCAGGGTCAGCGCGTCGGCCGTCAGCAGTCCGGCGCACAGGATGGGCAACGCCGCGTTCTTGGCGCCGGAGACGTCGACTTCGCCGTGCAGGGGCGCGCCGCCGGTGATGCGTAGCTTGTCCATTACTGCGCCGCCTTGTATTCGGTGGGCGTGAGGGTGCGCATGGACAGCGCATGGATTTCGGCTTTCATGCGGTCGCCCAGCGCGGCGTAGACCAGCTGATGCCGGGCGATCGGCCGCTTGCCTTCGAAGGCCGCGCTGACGATGACCGCGTCGAAATGCGAACCGTCGCCCTGCACTTCGATGTGTTCACAGGGCAGTCCGTCGACGATGTATTGGCGAACCTGCTCGGGTGTGGGCAACATGGGCTCAGTTCCTTAGTTTGTAGCCGCTGGCGAGCAGTCGGATTGCGTAGGTCGCCAGGGCCAGGAAGACGCAGCTGACCACCGCCAGGCTGCGCCAGGGCGACACGTCGGACACCGAGAAGAAGCCGTAGCGGAAGCCATCGATGGTATAGAAGATGGGATTCCAATGCGATACGCCCTGCCAGAACGGCGGCAGCGTATGGATCGAATAGAAAACGCCGGACAGGAAGGTCGCCGGCATGATCAGGAAGTTCTGAAAGGCCGCGAGCTGGTCGAATTTTTCCGAGAACAGGCCGGCGATCACGCCCAGGCTGCCCATGATGCCGCAGGCCAGCACCGCGAACACCAGCACCCACAGCGGATGGACCGGGGTCAAGGGGATGAAGCACAGCGCCACCAGCCATACGCACAGCCCGACGGCGATGCCGCGCGTGATGGCCGCGATCACGTAGGCGAAATAGATGTCCCGGTGCGATAGCGGCGGCAGCAGGATGAACACCAGGTTGCCGGTGATGCGGCTCTGGATCAGCGAGGACGACGGGTTGGCGAAGCCGTTCTGCAGCATGCTCATCATCATCAATCCCGGGATCAGGAAGGATGTGTAGGGCACGGTGCCGTAGACGTGCACGCGGTCCTGCAGCACCTGGGCGAATACCAGCAGATACAGCAGCGCCGTGATGACGGGCGCGGCGATGGTCTGGAAGCTGACCTTCCAGAAGCGCATGAGCTCCTTGCGCAGTAGCGTGGGGAAGCCCGAACCGGCCGGCGCGCCGGCGTCCAGCATGGGCGTACCCATGGAACCCAGGGGAGCGGGCGCGTTCACGATACGACCTCCGTCAGCTGGGCGTCGTCTTCGCTGTGCATGATGCGCACGAAGGCGTCTTCCAGGTCCACGCCGCCCACGCGGGCCAGCAGCGCCGGCGTGGTGTCCAGCGCGACGATGCGGCCCGCCTTCAGCATGGCGATGCGGCCGCACAGGGCTTCGGCTTCTTCCAGGTAATGGGTGGTCAGCATGATGGTGTGGCCGGCCTTGTTCAGGCGCGAGATGAATTCCCACAGCGTGCGGCGCAGGTCGACGTCGACCCCGGCGGTCGGCTCGTCCAGGACGATGACCGGCGGCCGGTGCACCAGCGCCTGCGCGACCAGCACGCGGCGCTTCATTCCGCCGGACAGGGCGCGCATGTTCGCTTCCGCCTTGTCCGACAGGCCCAGGTTGAAGAGGATTTCGTCTATCCAGTCGTCGTTGTTGCGCAGGCCGAAATAGCCCGACTGGATGCGCAAGGTTTCGCGGACGGTGAAGAAAGGGTCGTAGACCAGTTCCTGCGGGACCACGCCCAGGGCGCGCCGCGCCTGCCGGTAGTCGGCCTGCACGTCATGGCCGCACACGCTGGCGCTGCCTTCGTTGGGACGGGCGAGTCCGGCCAGGACGGAAATCAGCGTGGTCTTGCCCGCGCCGTTGGGGCCCAGCAGGCCGAAGAATTCGCCAGGCTGGATGTCGAGGCTGACGTTCTTCAGCGCCTGGAAGCCCGGGGCCGCGGGGCGGCCCAGCCATTTCTTCCAAGCCGGGTGGCGGGGGGCGTAGGTTTTGGAGACGTTCTGGAGGCGGACGGCGGACATGATGCGGGGAACACCCCGGAAAAGAGCCAATCCGCCATTATAAGACCGCGCCCGGGTTTTCCCGGGGCATGGCCCCGGCCCGCGCAGGGTCGTCCCGAGCGGCCGGCCGGCGCGGCCGGCCACCCCGGCGTCCTTACTGCGCGTTGCGCTGGTTCAGCGCCTTGATCAGCCCGTCGATGCCGTTCTGGTTGATTTCCTGCGCGAACTGGTTGCGATAGTTCTGGATCAGCCAGATGCCTTCGACGTTCAGGTCGTAGATCTTCCAGCCGTTGGCCGTCTGCTCGAGCCGGTAGTCCACGCCCACCGACTGGCCGTTCGACTGGTTGATCGTGCTGCGCACGACCGCGTCCGTGCCGTCGATGTTCGAACCGGTCACCTTGATGTTGGTGCCGTTGTCCACGCGAGACAGCGCGCCGCTGTAGGTGCGCACCAGCGTGCCCTTGAAGGCCTCGGCCAGCGCGGTACGCTGCTGCGGCGTCGCCTGGCGCCAGTAGCGGCCGGCCGCCAGGCGGGTGGTCTTTTCGAAGTCCACGTAGGGCAGGATGTACTGGTTCACGACCTCGTTGACCCGGCCCAGGTTGCCATTCCTGACGCCGCCGTCGGTCTTCAGCACCTGCAGGGTCTGGTTGGCGGTTTCCTGCACCAGCTTTTCGGGCGGGTCCTTCGGATTCGGCGCGGACTGCGCCTGGCCGGCCAGGGCCAGGCCCAGCAGGCCGAACAAGCCGGTCACGCAAAGGCGTTGCAACAGGGAAAGGGGGTAAAACCGCATGCTTGCTCCTTCAGAGTTCGGGAAAGGAAGGCCGGGAAAGCGCCGGGGGCGCGGGCCTGCCGGCCCTGCCCGTCCGTCGCAAGATCCGCGCCCTTCTTACTGGCGCTTGGGCGCCGGGGCCGGCGTGGTGCTGCCCGCACCCGCACCGCCTATGCCCGGGGCGGCGGGCGCCGGCGTGGCGCCTGCCCCGGCGGGAGCGGCGCCGTCGTCTTCGTCATCGTAATTGGGCAGGTTGCTGTCGCTGTTCGCCTTGCGCCCGAGCACCATCGCGGCGCGCCGTTGCAGATAGGCATCGCGGACGAAGCTGTAGGGATCCAGGGCGACGCGGTCCACCGTGTCGGTTGCGTCCAGCAGGCTGGCGCGGCGGTCGACCACCCACAGGCCGTACAGCGAGTTGCGCACGGGGACGTTGTCGATGGCGCCGACGCTGGTCCATTGGTTGCCGACGAAGTCGCCCGCCAGGCCGGCGGTGTCGCGGATGGTGCTGGAGCCCCAGAACGGCAGCACCATGTAGGGTCCCTGGCCGATGCCCCAGACGCCCAGCGTGGTGCCGAAGTCGTTGGGAATGCGCTTGGCGCCGTTGGCCGTGGCGACGTCGAAGCAGCCGCCCACGCCCATGGTGGTGTTGAACAGGAAGCGGCCGAAGGTATTGATGGCATCGGTGCCGCGGCCCTGCAGCATGCTGTTGGCCGCCGCCCAGATATCGGCGACGTTATTGAAGATGTTGTGGATGCAGCTCTGCACCGGCTGCGGCGTGACCGTCGTATAGCCCACGGCGATGGGGCGCAGTACGGCACGGTCGACCTTGTCGTTGAAGGTATAGACGCCCCGGTTGAAGCCTTCCCACGGATCCCGCGGATCCGGGTTCTGCACGGTGGCGCAGCCTGCCAGGCCCGCGCCTGCGGCGGCCATGGCGAAAATGCGGGTCAGGGTGTTCTTTTTCATTTGATCGTCTTTTTGCTGGGACAGCCTGTCGGCCGATCGCGTCCGTTCGTGCAGCGCCTCCCCTCTTCCCCTGGGCGCAGGCCTTTACGGTCGCATCGGTGCAAGAAAAATTCGCGTCAATGGGATTGCGGTTGAGCCTGCGGTTGCGCCGGCGGCGCGGATCCCCCTCCAGCGGGCGCGGATCCCTGCTTTTCCGCCGTTCCGTAAAGGAACTGGCTGATCAGGTTTTCCAGAACGACCGCGCTCTGGGTATAACGGATTTTGTCGCCGTTCGCAAAGTCCGCGTCGTCGCCGCCCGCGGTCAGCCCGATGTATTGCTCGCCCAGGAGGCCCGCCGTCAGGATGGCCGCCGATGAATCCTTGGGGAATTTGAAATCCGAATCCAGGCTCAGGGTGACTACCGCCTGGAAGTTCTTGTCGTCGAAACGGATGTGGCTGACGCGGCCGACCACGACGCCGGCGCTCTTGACCGCCGCGCGTTCCTTCAGGCCGCCGATATTGTCGAACTGCGCCGTCACATCGTAGGTGGGCGCGAAGGAAAAAGCGCTGAGGTTGCCGGCGCGCAACGCCAGGAAGACCAGGGCCGCGGCGCCGAGCAGCACGAACAGGCCTACCCAGAAATCGGTTTTTTGACGTGACATGAGAAATCCGTATCAGTTGCCGAACATCAAGGCGGTGAGGAGGAAGTCCAGCGCCAGCACCGCCAGCGAACCTACCACCACGGTGCGGGTGGTGGCGCGTGCCACGCCTTCCGGCGTCGGCCTTGCCTGCCACCCTTCGTAGAGCGCCACCAGCGTCACCGCCACGCCGAAGACGATGCTTTTCAGCACGCCGTTGGCGACATCGTTCCATACGTCGACGCCGCCCTGCATCTGCGACCAGAACGCGCCGGCATCGACCCCTATCATGACCACGCCGACCAGCCAGCCGCCCATGATGCCCACCATCGAGAATACGGCGGCCAGGATGGGCATGGCGATGATGCCGCCCCACAGGCGCGGCACCAGCACGCGGCGCATGGGGTCGACGGCCATGACTTCCATCGCGGCCAGCTGTTCGCCGGCCTTCATCAGGCCGATTTCCGCCGTCAGCGAGGTCCCGGCGCGGCCGGCGAACAGCAGCGCCGTCACCACCGGACCCAGTTCGCGGACCAGCGACAGGGCCACCAGCAGGCCGAGCGATTCTTCCGAGCCATAGCGCCGCAGGGTGTAGTAGCCCTGCAGGCCCAGCACGAAGCCGACGAACATGCCGGAGACGGCGATGATGACCAGCGAATAATTGCCGATGAAGTGCACCTGCTGCGACACCAGCCGCGGGCGGCGCAGCGCGATGCCGCTCTTGGCCAGCAGCGCGCCGAAAAACCGGGTGAAGTAGCCGATGCCGCCGATCAGGTCGATGACCCAGCCGCCCAGGCGGCTGACCGGATTGGCGGAGCCGGCGCTGGAATCGCTCATGGCTTGCGTCCTTCTTGTCGGGCGAGCCAGCGGTCGAAGGCCGGCGTGTCCGGATAGTGGAAAGCCACCGGGCCGTCAGGCTCGCCGCCCAGGAACTGCCGGACGTAGGGATCGGTGGATGCCGACAAGGCGTCGGGCGTGCCGGAGGCCACCAGGCGGCCCTGTCCGACCAGGTACACCTGGTCGGCGATGCTGAAGGATTCCTGCACGTCGTGCGTGATCAGCACGGACGCGCATTTCAGGCGATCGGACAGGTCGCGGATCAGCCGCGCCGTGATGCCCATGGAAATGGGGTCGAGTCCGGCAAAGGGCTCGTCATACAGGATCAGCTCGGGTTCCAGCACGATGGCGCGCGCCAGGGCGACGCGCCGGGCCATGCCGCCCGAGATTTCCGATACCTTCAGGTGCGCGGCGGCGCGCAGGCCGACGGCATGCAGTTTGTCCAGGACGCGTTCGAGGATTTCCGCTTCGCCGTAGCGGGTGTGCTCGCGCAGCGGGAAGGCGACGTTTTCGAAGACGTCCAGGTCGGTGAACAGCGCGCCCTGCTGGAACAGCACGCCCATGCGCTTGCGCAGGCCTTCCAGTTCCGCCGGCGAGACCTGGCTCATGTCCTGCCCGAACACGCGAACGGTGCCCGCGCGCGCCAGCAATTGGCCGGTGGCGGCCCGCAGCATGGTGGTCTTGCCCGAGCCGGAACCGCCCATGACCGCGACCACCTGCCCGGCGGTGACGCTCATGGAGATGCCCTGCAGTACCGTGAAGTCCCCATATCCCAGGGAAACGTCGGTGAACTGCAAGGCGGAGCCGCGGCGGGTATCTGAGTCGGTCGGCATACGGTGGCAGGCTGGGAGAGGGACGGTCCGTCCCCGCGAGCCGTGCATTGTAGCCTGCCGCTACTGGTGCTTTCCCTGGTAACGGTGTGGTCTTTCGCCGCCGGTCAACGCAGCGCCACCAGAAAGACCAGCGCGCCGCCGCCCAGCAGCACGAACGGGCTGACCCGGGTGCGCAGCAGCAGCAGGGTCGACGCGATGGCGACGGCCCAGGCCCAGGCGCCCCCTTCCGCCGCCCGCAGGATGGTGCAGGAGGCGGCCAGGATCATGCCGGCGGCGACCGGGGCCAGGCCGGTCTCGATGGCGCGGATCCAGACGCGGCCCTTGTAGCGCTGCCACACGTGGGCCAGGGCATAGATGAGCAGGGTGCTGGGCACGAAGATGGCGAACGACGCCACCAGCGCGCCCAGGAGGCCTTGGACCTGCCACCCGACCAGGGTGACCAGGAGCGAGCCGGGGCCAGGCGTGATGCGCGACAGCGCGAACAGGTCCAGGAACTGGGCGTCGTTCATCCAGGCATAGGCCTGCACCGCCTGGCGATGGATGTCGGCCACCACGCTCTGCCCGCCCCCCACGGTCAGGAAGGACAGGGGCGCGAACACGGTGAACAGGTCCCAGAGCGCGGCGCCGCCGGTCATGATTCCGCCCCGGCGCGGCGCAGCCTGAGATACGCGAGCAGGATGGACAGGGGCGCGGCCGCGCCCACCACCCACAGGAGCGGCAGGCCGGCCAGGAAGATCGCGCCGAACACGCCGGCCATGATCAGGATGGGCACGGCGCCGGTGGCGGCCCGGTAGGCCGCGCGCAGGCCCATCTGCAGGGACAGGCCGACCGCGGCGGCGGCGATGCCGGCCAGCACCACGTGCACGGTGGAGGAACGGGAAAGCTCGGCGAACAGCGCGGCCAGGATGATGGCCACGGCCATGGGCGGGACGATCATGCCCAGCGCCGCCAGGAAGGCGCCGCGGCCGCCCCGCAGGCGAAAGCCTATCCATATGGAGAGGTTCACCACGTTGACCCCGGGGAAGGCCTGGGCCAGCGCCAGGCCGCTCAGGAATTCCGTCTCCGACAGCCAGCGGCGCGCCTGCACGAATTCCCGCAGCATCCAGCCGCTCAGCCCGCCGCCGAAGCTGGTCAGGCCGATCTTGGCGAAAGCTGTGAAAATCTGGGCCAGGGTCGGCGCCTGGGCCGGCGCGGCGATGTCGGGGGGAGCGGCGGGCGGGCGCACGATGCGGAGGTCGGAGAAGATTGAGCCGCAATCTTACCCGCGGCCAGTTGTCTTCCTACTTAACGGCAGGCGAGCGCCCGAATAAATCCCGACCCGAATCCCTACCCGCCGCGTCCGGTCCCGTCCAGGCTAGAACCGATAACCGACGCCGACCGTGGCGACCCAGGGATTGATGCGCGCGGTGCCGATGCGCTCGCCGTCCAGCTTTACCTTGGACGAGATGTCGATATAGCGGACGTCGGCGGTCATGAACCAGCGTTCGCTGAACTTCACGTCCACGCCCAGTTGCGCGGCGACGCCCCAGGAATCCTGCAGCTTCAGGTCGGAGCCGCTGATGGCGCCTTCGCTCTTGGTGTCGAAGAAGTGGGTGTAATTCACCCCGATGCCGACATAGGGCTGAATGGTGCTGTCCGGCAGGAAGTGCCATTGCAGGCTCAGCGTGGGCGGCAGCTGCTTGGTGGAGCCGATCTTGCCCAGTCCGCCGCTGCCGCGGATGTCGTGCTCGAAGGGCCAGGCGCCCAGCAGCTCGACGCCGATGTTGCGCGTGGCCATATAGGTCAGCGTGAAGCTGGGACGCACGCTGTTGTTGACGTCCAGGTCGACACTGTCGTTCAGGACGCTGCCGTTGTCGGACTTGGGGCGTACCTGCGTCACGCCGACCTTGAACAGCACGTCGCCGGCTTCGTGCGCGTACGTGGGCAGGGCGCAGGCGGCGGCAAGCAGGGCGGCAAGGGCGGCGGCGCGCGGGTGCGCGATCAGGCGGGACATGACGATTCTCCATAATGTGTCATTTGGTGAATCGTCAGGTTCGCCGAGGGCCCATCGCGCCCGCTTGATCTGGGTCAACCAGCGGATGAGCAGCCCTACCGTTGACCCAGGTCAACACGTGGCGCCGGAAACCCGCCTGCGGTCCCAGTGGCCCCGGCGGGACTGCGATAGTCCACGACCTCCGGGTATGGTTTCTTGCCACCTCGCGGCCAAGATGCGTCACCATAACGGTCCTCCATATCCTTGGATCGTCCCGAGCCTGGCCATGTCACAGAAATCGGCGGATAGCGAAGCCCAGCGTCAGTCCGCTCCCCTGGTAAATCCCGCGTCGGCGCAACTCGATACCCCGCTCCTGATGGCGATGGCGGTCGCCTGCGGCGTCTTCGTCGCGAACGTGTACTTCAACCAGCCGATACTCGAGCTGCTGCAGCGAGCCTTCCCGCGCTCCGTCGCCCTGGTGAATCTGGTCCCGACCGCGACCCAGCTGGGTTTCGCGTGCGGCCTGTTCTTCCTGGTCCCCTTGGGAGACCGGGTCGATCGGCGCAAATTGATCCTCGGTCAGGCCGCCTTGCTGATCGTGGCCCTGGTCTGTGTGGCGACGGCGCCGAATGTCTGGGCGCTGGTCGCCGCGTCGGCGGTGGTGGGCCTTTCGGCATCGGTCGCCCAGCAGATCGTCCCGTTCGCGGCCGAACTGGCGACCCCCGGGCGCCGTGGCCAGGTCGTCGGGACGGTGATGAGCGGCGTGCTTTGCGGGATGCTCCTGGGCCGGGCCTTCGGCGGCTTTGCCGGCGACCATTGGGGCTGGCGCGCGACCTTCTGGCTGGGCGCGATCACCACCGCCCTGGCCTGGCTGATGCTGCTGGCCAGGCTCCCCCACAGCGCGCCGAAGACGGACCACGGCTACATTCGGCTGATGAAGTCGCTGATCGTGCTGTGGCGCGAAGAGCCCCTGTTGCGCCGGGCGACGTGCATCCAGGCCGCGTTGTTTGGCTCCTTCATCGGGCTATGGACCATCCTGGCCTTGCGGCTGCACCAGGCCTTCGGCCTGGGCGCCGATGTGGCGGGCCTCATGGGCGTGGTGGGCGCGGCGGGCATCCTGATCGCCCCGCTGGCCGGCCGCGTCGCCGACCGCCGCGGACCGCACGCGGTGATCGGGCTCGGCTGCCTGATCATGCTGGTGTCGTACGCCGTGCTCGGCTTCTGGGGCAGCCTCGTCGGCCTGGTCGTCGGCATCGTCCTGCTGGATTTCGGCGAGCAGGCGGCGCTCATCTCCAACCAGCACGTGATCTACGCCCTGCGTCCCGAAGCCAGGAGCCGGCTCAACACCCTGTTCATGAGCGGCATGTTCGTCGGCGGTGCCGCCGGCTCTTGGGGAGCGGGCCTCAGCTGGCGGCTGGGCGGCTGGCCCGCCGCCAGCCTGTTCGGCGGCGCCCTGGTCCTGCTGGCCTTCGTTCTCCACTTTTCCGGCCGGCTGGCCGCCAGGGGAAAGGCCGGGGCCTGACGCGCCCGGCCGAATTATCTTCGCGGCGCTATGGCCGTCGGCCGAACAGGCCTGCCAGGCCGTAGCGCAGCCGCGCCCACATCGCCTTCGCGCCGATACTCAGCATGTTGAGTTCCGCGGCCGGCGCGGCCCCGCCCGCCGCGCGCTGGCGCCCTTGCACCATCAGCGACTGCGCGAGCGCCAGCACGGCCTGCGCCTGACTGAGTACGGCCTGCGCCTGCAGCAGGACCGCCTGGGCATCGACGCCCTGGGCGGGAACAGAACCGGTATGGGGATTCGGCGTCACGGCGGGGCCGCCGGCGCTTGCGGTTGCGTTGGCGCGCGGGGCCGTGGCAGCCGGCGCGGAAGCACCGCCCTCGCCCGTCATTGCCGTCATCGCCGGCGCGGCGGCATCCGCCATGACGCCATCGTCCAGCGCCAGGGACTGCGCCAGATTTCGTTCGAACTGGCCCAGTATCTGCGCCGCGACCTCGGCGATCATGCCGCTTCCGCGCCCATACTGCGCCACCGACCCCGACAAGGCCAGCTGCGTCGTCACCGTCACCTGCGTGCCGTCCGCCGCCGGCGTCAGCGCGAAACTGAACTCGGAACGCGCCGAGCCGCGCCCCTTGGCATCGGTGCCCGATCCCTCCAGCCACGCGATATGGCGGGCCTCGTCCCGGCGCACCAGCGCCGCCTCTCCATCGAACGACAGCCTGATGGGACCCAGCCGCACCGATACCGAGCCCTTGTACCGGTCGTCGCCCAGGACTTCCGTCAGGCGGGCGCCGGGCAGGCAGGGCAGGATGCGCGGCACGTCCAGCATCAGCTGCCAGGCTTCTTCCAGCGGCAATGGCACGTGGAAGGTGTTGGTGAACTCCATGGCGGTTCCTGAAAGGTTGAAAGACTACGGGCCTTCGATCGCGGAAGAAGCCTCGCGAGGTCCCGCGCCGGACCCGTCGGCGCCGGCGCCCTGTCCGGCGCCCTGTCCGGCGGCCATGTCCAGGCATTCGAGCAGGCGCACGGGCGTCAACGGAAACTCGAACAGGCGCACGCCCTGGTCCGCCAGCGCATGTTCGACCGCGCCGATGACCGCGGCGGCGACCGGGATGGTCGCGCATTCTCCGACGCCCTTGACGCCCAGCGGATTCAGCGGCGTGAGCGAAGGCTGGAATATCACTTCCACGTCCGGCACCTCCGGCGCGGTCGGCAGCAGGTATTCCGCGAAGGTCGTCGTCAGCGGCTGCCCGCTGTCGTCGTATCCCATCCATTCGAACAGGGCATTGCCGATGCCGTGCACGACGCCGCCATGGACCTGGCCTTCGGCCAGCATGGGGTTGATGATGCGTCCGCTGTCCTGTACGGCCACATAGCGGACGATGGCGACCGCGCCGGTCAGGGCGTCCACTTCGACTTCACAGGCATGCGATGCGCCCGCGTATGCCTGCGCGTCGCAATGGAAATGTTCGACTTCGTCCAGGCCGGGGTCGCCGGGTACCGGCAGCGCATAGCCGGGAACGCCTTTGAGCAGCATGGCCAGCCGCGCCAGCGCGACGGAGTCGCCTGTACCCGTTCGCGGCACGACTTCGCCGTCACGCAGGGTCAAGTCATCCGGCAAGGTGTTCAGCACCACCGCGGCCGCGTCGAGGATCCTGCGCCGCAGGCGCGCCGAGGCCTGGTCTACCGCGGACCCCGCCATGATCGCCTGGCGGCTGGCGAATCCGCCCATGCCATAGCTGACGAATGCGGTGTCACCGGCGATCACGTGCACGGCTTCGGGGGCGACCCCCAGATGGCCTGCGCAGATCTGCGCCAGCGTGGTCTTGATTCCCTGCCCCATGGCCAGCGCGCCGGTATATACCGTGATCTGGCCGGAAGGCTGCACCCTGACGCGCGCCGATTCGAAGGGCCCGCGGCCCGTGGGCTTGACGCTGTTGGCCAGGCCGATTCCGCGGTGCAGCCCTTTGTCGAGCGACGCCAGCCTGCGCGCTTCGAAACCGTCGTAGTCGATGGCCTCCAGCGCGCGCGCCTGCAAGGCCGGGAAGTCGCCGCTGTCTATGGTCAAGGGCACGCCGGCGCGCGACTTCAGCGGCTTGGTGTAGGGAATCTTTTCCGCCGGGATCAGGTTGCGCCGGCGGCACTCGGCGCGATCGATGCCCAGTTCGGCGCTGATGCGGTCGAGCAGGCGCTCCATCACGAACGCCGCCTGCGGGTAGCCGGCCCCGCGCACCGTGGCGACGGGAACCTTGTTGGTATAGGCCACCGAGACGTCCAGGTGATAGGCCGGGACGATATACGGACCCGTCATGGATGACGCGGCGTTGTACGGGACATTGGTGCCCTGCGGCGTGTAAGCGCCATGATCGTGCACCATGCGTCCTCGCAGGCCGAGCAGGCGCCCGCGTTCGTCGACCGCGACCGCCATCGACCAATACTGGTCGCGTTCCTGGATCGCGCTGACGAAATTCTCGCGGCGATCCTCCACCCACTTGACCGGCCGGCCGAGCTTGCGGGCCGCCGCCGGCACGGCGATTTCTTCCGGATAGATCATGAACTTGGCGCCGAAGCCGCCGCCGACGTCCGGCGTCACCACGCGCAGCAGGTCCTCCGGGTGACCCAGCATCAGCGCGATCGTGTAGTGCAGTTCATGCGCCATCTGCGTGGAGGACCAGACGGTCAGCTCGCCAGACGACGGGTCCGGCCGTGCCAGCACGCCGCGGCCCTCCATCGGATGGGCGCAGCCGCGATGCACATGGAATTCTTCTTCCAGCACCCGGTGCGCGGCGGCGAAGGCCGCATCGCAATCACCGTATGACAAGACGTACTGCTGCAGGACGTTGGAGGCGACTTCGGTACGCACGCGCGGGGCCGACGGCGCGAGCGCATCGCGGCAATCCGACACCGCCGGCAGGACCTCGTAGTCGACGGCGACCGCCGCGGCGGCGTCCTCGGCCACATGGCGCGACGACGCGACGACGATCGCCACCGCTTCGCCCACGAAGGCCGTCTCGCGCGGCGCCAGCACGAACGGCGTCGTATCGGCGGGCAGGTTGGCCAGCGGGAATCCCAGCGGCATACGCCACTCGGTCAGCTCGCCGAACAGGTCTTGCGCCGCGTACACCGCCGCCACGCCCGGCATGGCGCGGGCCGCGGTGGCGTCGATGGAAAGTATGCGCGCATGCGCGTGCGGACTGCGCACGAAGCAGGCATGCAGCGTCCCATCGACGGCGATGTCGTCCAGGAAGCGGGCGGTACCCGTCAACAGCGATTCGTCCTCGATGCGCAGCGCGGACTGGCCGATACCTGGATTGGCGTGACTCGCGACGCGCGCTTCGGCGTTCGCGGTATCCGCGCGTGGTTCGCGTTCAAACGATACGTCCATCGCCCTGTCCTTCGCGCAGTCTCCGGGCCGCGCGCAGGGCGGCGGCCACGATGTTCTGGTAGCCCGTGCAACGGCACAGATGCCCGGACAGCACGTCCCGCACGGCGTCCTCGTCGGGATCCGGCTGGTCCCGCAGCAGTTCCACCAGGGACATGAGGATGCCCGGCGTGCAGTAGCCGCATTGCAGCGCGTGCAGTTCATGAAAAGCCGCCTGCAAGGCATGCGGCGTCCCGTCGCTGGCCGCCAGGCCTTCGATGGTCTCCACCTGGCAGTCCTCGGCCTGCACCGCCAGCATCAGGCAGGCGCGGGCGGAATGGCCATCGACGAGCACGGTGCAGGCGCCGCATACGCCATGCTCGCAGCCCACGTGCGTGCCGGTGAGTTTCAATTCCCCGCGCAGGAAGTCCGCGAGGTGCACGCGCGGCTCGGCCGTGCCCTGACGGGTTTCTCCGTTGACGACCAGCCGTATCGGCTTGGGCGCGGCGTCCATGGCATCCTCGTTCATGGCGATGCGGTCTCCTCGCTGGCGATGGCCCGCCGGACGGCCTGATCCAGGGCCCGGCGCGCCAGCACCGCGGCCAGCCTGCGGCGATACCATGCGGGCACGTAGCTGTCCCCGCTGGCATCGACCTGCCCGCACAAGGCGGCGGCGTCCGCCAGCGTATCCGCGTCCGGTGCGCGGCCCAACAGCGCCTGTTCGGCTTCACGCATGCGCAACGGCGCGATCGCCACGCCCCCCAGCGTCAGCGAAGCCCGCGCGATGCGGCGCCGGTCGTCCAGCGCGACCATTGCCGCACAGGAGACGATGGCGAAATCGCCGTGGCGACGCGCGAACTCGACGAAGGCATGGCCATGGCGGCGCGGCCAGGCCGGCACCCGCACCGCGGTCACCATCTCGTCGGGCTCCATCGCGGGGGTCATGTAGGCGGCCGGGAAGTCCGCGATGGCGATCTGACGCGTGCCGCGCCGGCTGCGCACCACGACGGCCGCGTCCATCGCCATGGCCACGGTGGGAATCTCCGCGGACGGGTCCAGTTGGCAGAGGCTGCCGCCTACGGTGCCGCGGTTGCGCGTCTGCCGGTGGCCGACGTGCAGTACGGCCTCGCGCCACAACGGCAGGCGCTCGGCCACCAGCGGCGAGAACTCGACGTCGCGCTGCCGCGTCATCGCACCGATCTCTATCCAGTCGCCCGTATCGTCTGCGCGGATATAGGCCAGCTCGGGGATGCGGTTGATGTCCACCAGGCAATCCGGAAACGCGAAGCGCATGTTCAGCATGGCGACCAGCGACTGGCCGCCTGCCAGGATGCGCGCGTTCTCCGTATCGCCCAGCATGCGCAAGGCTTCGTCCACCGTGCGCGGCGCCAGATAGCGCAGGACCGGGGCTTTCATCGGCGTCCGTCAGATCTTGGAAAGGTCCAGCGCCGCTTTGGCGAACAGCTCCTCGGGCGCGACCTTCCGCTTCGACAACCCCTGTTCGAAGTGGTAGCGGGCGAAGGTTTCGATGTTGTGGCGGTTCGCTTCCAGCCCGTAGGGCCAGTAGTCGTCGCCCATGATCGAGCGCGCCTCGTTGTAGTGATGCACCATCCACGGCAGCGTGACCGCCAGGTGGCAGATTTCGTTCAGCTCCTTGACCGCCAGCGCCTTCGCCTTCAGGAAGGCCTTGTAGACGCTGACCGGCAGCCACGGGTTCTCTTCCACCAGGGACTTGCGGATGCCCACCATGTGCATGATGGGGAAGATCTTCGTGCGACGGTAATAGTCCTTCTCGGCCTCGATGTAATCGCCGAACAGGCGGCCGACGTTGGGCGCGCCACGCAGGAAGCAGGACGGCGCGCGCGCGCCGATATAGCCGTCGATTTCGCCGGCCTCCAGCATGCCGGACAGGGTCTTGTCGTCCGGGATCTGCTGAAGATCGATATCCTTGCCCAGGTCGATGGGCGCCCGCTCGCCGCGGCCCGCTTCCTCGATGCCGCCGCGGCGCCATTTGATGTCGCTGGGCTTGACGCCGTATTCGTCTTCCAGGATGCCGCGTATCCACACGTTGGCGGTGATCTGGTATTCCGGCACGCCGATGACCTTGCCGCGCAGGTCCTGCGGCGTGTTGATGCCGCGGTCGGTGCGGACGTAGATGCCCGACTGGCGGAACACGCGGGAGATGAAGGCCGGCACCGCGACGTATTCATTGTCGCCACGGGCGGTGGTCATCATGTGGCTGCTCATGGAGATCTCGGTGACGTCGAACTCCTGATAGCGGAACGCCCGGTGGAACGCTTCCTCCGGCTCGATCGGTACGGCGGCGACCTCGCACCCCTCGATCGGCGCGCGGCCGTCGAACAATGCCTGGGTCCGGTCGTACGACCCGCAAGCCAGGCTGATTCTCAACTTGTTGCTCATTGCATGCTCCTTGTATCGTGCCATGTAGTGCGTGGGGGAGCCGTCCGGCGGTCAGTCCGCGGACAAGCCTATCTTCTGCGCCAGCGCGGTGAATTTATCGATATCGCTGGCCACCATCTTCTGGAATACCGCCGGCCCGTCTGATGCGGTGTCGTATCCCAGGTCCGCGAGTCTCTGCTGCACTTCGGGGCGCCGCATGATCCTGGCGACACCGTCATAGAGCTTCTGCTTGATATCGTCGGGCGTGCCGGCGGGCACGAGCAGGCCATGCCACTGCGTCAGTTCGTAACCCGGATAGCCCTGTTCCGCCACCGTGGGCACGTCGGGCATCAGCTTGGAGCGTTCCTTGGACGTCACCGCCAATGCCCGCAGCTTGCCCGCCTTGATGAACGGCAGCGCGCTGGACGCGGTGATCACCGCCAGGCCGATCTGCCCGCCCACCACGTCGTTCAGCGCCGGCCCGCAACCCTTGTAGGGCACGTGCACCATGTTGACCTTGGCCTGCAGCTTGAACAGCTCGCCGGCCAGGTGCTGCGGCGTGCCGTTGCCGCAGGAGCCGAACGACACGTCATTGCTCTTGGTCGCCGCGGCCGTCACGTCGGCCAGCTTCTGGTAGGCCGAGTTGGCCGGCACCACGAGCACCGACGGCACATACGCGATGTTGATGATCGCGTCGAAATCCTTCTTGGGATCGAAGGGCAGCGTCTTGAATACGCCCGGGTTCACGGCAAAGGAACTGTTGACCATCAACAGGGAATAGCCGTCCGGCGCGCGCTCCTTGACCACGCGCGCGCCGACGTTGCCGCTCGCGCCCGGGCGGTTTTCGACGATCGCGCTTTTCCCAAGCGTTTCGGGAATGTAGTTGGCGATGAGCCGCGCCAGCATGTCCGTGCCGCCCCCTGGGGGGAACGTCACGATGATGTCCAGGTTCTTGTCAGGAAAGGAGGCGGCGCCTTGCGCGACGGCGGCGCTCGCGCCCGCCTGCAATACGGCCGCCATCGCGGCCCCCAGAAATAACTTCCGTAGCTTCATGGCTTGTTTACCCCTTGTGTATAGGCGCTCATTGGCGGCGCCGGTGTCGTGGCTAATTTAATCAGCCTACTGAGCTTTTACTCATAATACTGAATATTTTTTGGATGGCATCTAGGGGAAGTACTTAGCCGCCGGCGCCGCGCTTTGGGGGCCGGATGTCCATGAGGGGGAAGGGCTTAAGCCGCGCGGGCGGCAGGCAGGAGGGCCCGGCCCAGTTCGCGGTGGGCGGCCAGCAGAAACGGTTTGATGAACCGGCCGCGTCGGGGGTGACGCGGATATCCCGGGTGTCCGGGCTTCATCGCGGGCGGGGCCGCGGTATTGCCGGAATGCACGGACATGCCGTGCGCCGCGCCGCGCGGCACCCCAGTGGAGGCGTGCCGCGCGGCGGGCAGGAGGGTCAACGCGGCAGGTCGCTGTCGCCCATCAGGAAGGCATCGACCGCGCGCGCGCATTGGCGGCCTTCGCGGATCGCCCAGACGACCAGCGACTGGCCGCGCCGCATATCGCCGGCGGCGAAGACTTTCTCCACGCTGGTGCGGTAGTCGTCCGTGTTGGCGCGCACGTTGCCGCGCGCGTCGCGATCGACGCCGAAGGATTCCAGCACCTGCTGGCGCGGCGCGACGAAGCCCATGGCCAGCAGCACCAGGTCGGCCTTGACCTCGAACTCCGAGCCTTCGACTTCGCGCATCTTCATCTGGCCGGTGGCTTCGTCCTTCACCCATTCCACCCGGGCCGCGATCAGCTTGCGCACCACGCCTTTTTCGCCCACCAGCGACTTGGTCGTCACGGCCCAGTCGCGGTCGCAGCCTTCTTCATGCGACGAGGACGTGCGCAGCTTGGCGGGCCAGTACGGCCAGGTCATCGGCTTGTTTTCCGATTCCGGGGGCTGCGGCATCAGTTCGAACTGGGTGACCGACACGGCGCCATGCCGGTTGCTGGTGCCCACGCAATCGGAGCCCGTATCGCCGCCGCCGATCACCACCACGTGCTTGCCCTTGGCCAGCGTCTGGTCGGTCAGGCGATCGCCCGCCACGGCCTTGTTCTGCTGGCGCAGGAAATCCATGGCGTAGTACACGCCCTGCAGTTCGCGGCCGGGCACCGGCAGGTCGCGCGGGGTTTCCGAACCGCCGGCCATCACGACCGCGTCGAATTCCTCGCGCAGCGATTCGGGCGTGCGCGCCGTCAGGCCGTCGGCCGCCGGATCGGCGGGGTTGCCGATGTAGGTCGACGGGCTGAATTCCACGCCTTCCGCTTCCATCTGCGAGATGCGGCGGTCGATCTGCGATTTTTCCAGCTTGAAATCCGGGATGCCGTAGCGCAGCAGGCCGCCGATGCGGTCGCTCTTCTCGAACACCGTCACGGCATGGCCGGCGCGGGCCAGCTGCTGCGCGCAGGCCAGGCCGGCGGGGCCGGAGCCAACCACCGCGACCTTCTTGCCCGTCTTGCGCGACGGCGGCTGCGGTACGACCCAGCCTTCTTCCCAGCCCTTGTCGATGATGGCGTGCTCGATCGACTTGATGCCCACCGCATCGTTGTTGATGTTGAGGGTACAGGCGGCCTCGCAGGGCGCCGGGCAGATGCGGCCGGTGAACTCCGGGAAGTTGTTGGTGGAGTGCAGCACGTCCAGCGCCTTGCGCCATTCCTGCCGGTACACCAGGTCGTTCCAGTCCGGGATGATGTTGTTGACCGGGCAGCCGTTGTTGCAGAACGGGATGCCGCAATCCATGCAGCGCGCCGCCTGCACCTTGGACGCTTCGTCGTCCAGGCGCACGACGAATTCGCGCCAGGTCTTCAGGCGCGCGGACGGGGCCTCATGCGCCTCGTGCAGGCGCTGGTATTCGAGAAATCCGGTGATTTTTCCCATGGTCTATCCTTAAGCGGCCATTTTCTGCGGGTTGGCCGCGCGCCACATTTCGCCCAATGCGCGGCGGTAATCGGTCGGCATGACCTTGACGAATTTGCCGCGCGCGGCTTCCCAGTTGCCCAGGATGTCCCGCGCCTGGAAGCTGCCGGTGTAGCGGAAGTGGTCTTCGATCAGGCGGCGCAGGATGGCTTCGTCGGTTTCCCGTTCGCCGCCGCGCTGCGCGCTGTGCCAGACGTCGATGTTGTTCAGGCTTTGCTGCTCGGCGTGCGGCAGCACGGATTCCAGCTCCACCATGGACAGGTTGCAACGGTTGCGGAAGCTGCCGTCCGGATCCCAGACGTAGGCCACGCCGCCGGACATGCCGGCGGCGAAGTTGCGCCCGGTGCCGCCCAGCACGACCACCGTGCCGCCCGTCATGTATTCGCAGCCATGGTCGCCCGTGCCTTCCACCACCGTGGCCGCGCCGGAATTGCGCACCGCGAAGCGTTCGCCCGCGACGCCGTTGAAGTAAGCCTCGCCCGCCAGCGCGCCGTACAGGACGGTGTTGCCGGCGATGATGTGGTCCGGGCCGAAGCCGCGGAAGTCGTTGGGCGAGCGCACCACGATGCGGCCGCCGGACAGGCCCTTGCCGACGTAGTCGTTGGCTTCGCCGACCAGGTCCAGGGTGATGCCGTGCGCCAGGAAGGCGCCGAAGCTCTGGCCGGCCGTGCCGTTGCACTGGATGTGGATGGTGTCGTCGGGCAGGCCCTCATGGCCGTAGCGCGTCGCCACCGCGCCGGACAGCATGGCGCCGATGGTGCGGTTGCGGTTGCGCACCGGCACGATGAACGACACCTTTTCGCCCCGCTCCAGCGCCGGCTTGCTGCGTTCGATCAGTTGATGATCCAGCGCGCCGGCCAGGCCGTGGTCCTGCGTTTCGGTCTGGCGCACCGGGCCGTCGGACGGCGCCTGGTAGAACACGCGGGTGAAGTCCAGGCCGCCGGCTTTCCAGTGTTCGATGCCGACGCGGGTGTCCAGCAGGTCGCTGCGGCCGATCAGTTCGTCGAACTTGCGGATGCCCAGCTGCGCCATGATTTCGCGCACTTCCTCGGCGACGAAGAAGAAGTAATTGACGACGTGCTCGGGCTTGCCCTGGAATTTCTTGCGCAGCACCGGATCCTGCGTGGCCACGCCCACCGGGCAGGTGTTCAGGTGGCACTTGCGCATCATGATGCAGCCTTCGACGACCAGCGGCGCGGTGGCGAAGCCGAATTCGTCGGCGCCCAGCAGCGCGCCGATCACGACGTCGCGGCCGGTCTTCATCTGGCCGTCGGCCTGCACGCGGATGCGGCTGCGCAGGCGGTTCAGCACCAGGGTCTGCTGGGTTTCGGCCAGGCCCAGTTCCCACGGCGTGCCGACCTGCTTGATCGACGACACCGGGGAAGCCCCCGTGCCGCCGTCATGCCCGGCGATCACGACGTGATCGGCCTTGGCCTTGGCGACGCCCGCGGCGACCGTGCCCACGCCCACTTCGGACACCAGCTTGACCGAGATCGACGAACGCGAATTGACGTTCTTCAGGTCGTGGATCAGCTGCGCCAGGTCTTCGATGGAATAGATGTCGTGGTGCGGCGGCGGCGAAATCAGGCCCACGCCGGGCACCGAATAACGCAGCTTGGCGATGTACTCGGACACCTTGTGGCCGGGCAGCTGGCCGCCTTCGCCGGGCTTGGCGCCCTGCGCCATCTTGATCTGGATCTGGTCGGCGCTGCTCAGGTACTCGGCGCTGACGCCGAAGCGGCCCGAGGCCACCTGCTTGATCTTGGAGCGCAGCGAATCGCCGGCCTTCAGCGCGACGTCGGCTTCGACGCGGTCGCCGCCCAGCACGGACGCCAGCGTATCGCCGTCCTTGACGCCGCTCTTGCCGTCGCGCAGTTCGGCGCGGTAGCGCAGTTCGTCCTCGCCGCCTTCACCGGTGTTGGACTTGCCGCCGATGCGGTTCATGGCCACGGCCAGCACCGAGTGCGCTTCGGTGGAGATCGAACCCAGCGACATCGCGCCGGTGGCGAAGCGCTTGACGATGTCCTTGGCGGGCTCGACTTCCTCCAGCGGAATCGCGCGCGTCGGATCGAAGCGGAACTCGAACAGGCCGCGCAGCGTCATGTGGCGGCGGCTCTGGTCGTTGATGATCTGCGCGTATTCCTTGTAGGTGCGGTAGTTGTTGGCGCGCGTGGCGTGCTGCAGCTTGGCGATGGAGTCCGGCGTCCACATGTGTTCTTCGCCACGCACGCGATAGGCGTATTCGCCGCCCGCGTCCAGGTCGCCGGCCAGTACCGGATCCTGGCTGAAGGCCGCGCGATGCAGGCGCAGGGCTTCTTCCGCCACTTCGAAGATGCCGATGCCTTCCACCGTGCTGGCCGTGCCGGTGAAGTACTTTTCCACCAGCGTGCTCTGCAGGCCGACGGCTTCGAAGATCTGCGCGCCGGTGTAGGACATATAGGTCGAGATGCCCATCTTGGACATGACCTTGTTCAGGCCCTTGCCGATGGCCTTGATGTAGTTCTTGACCGCCTTGTCCGGGTCGGCCATCTTTTCCAGCGATTCCAGCGCCAGGTAGGGATGGATGGCTTCGGCGCCATACCCGCCCAGCAGGGCGAAGTGGTGCACTTCGCGCGCGGAGCCGGTTTCGACGACCAGGCCGGTATTGGTGCGCAGGCCGGCGCGGATCAGGTGCTGGTGGATGGCCGACGTGGCCAGCAGCGCCGGAATGGCGACGCGCTCGCCGTCCACGCGCCGGTCCGACACGATCAGGATGTTGAAGCCGCTGCGCACCGCGTCGACGGCGCGCGCGCACAGGGCCGCCACACGGGCCTCGATGCCTTCACGGCCCCAGGCGGCGGGATAGGTGATGTCCAGTTCCAGGCTGCGGAACTTGAGGCCCGTCACCTGTTCGATGTCGCGGATCTGCGCCATGGCGGCGAAATCCAGCACCGGTTGCGCGACTTCCAGGCGCAAGGGCGGATTGACGTTGTTGATGTCCAGCAGATTGGGCTTGGGCCCGATGAAGGACACGAGCGACATCACCAGCTGTTCGCGGATCGGGTCGATCGGCGGATTGGTGACCTGCGCGAACAGCTGGCGGAAGTAGTTGTAGAACGGCTTGGGGCGGTTCGACAGCACGGCCAGCGGCGCATCGTTGCCCATGGAACCGATGGCTTCCTCGCCGGTCGTGGCCATGGGCTCGAGGATGAACTTGTAGTCTTCCTGGGTCCAGCCGAAGGCCTGCTGGCGGTCCAGCAGCGACGCGGCGGGCGCCGGCAGGTCGGCGGGCTGCTTGGGCGCGGGCAGTGTTTCCAGCTTGACGCGCAGGCGCTCGATCCACTGGCGATAAGGGCGCGAGTTGGCCAGCTGCGACTTGATTTCGACGTCGTCGATGATGCGGCCCTGCTCCAGGTCGATCAGGAACATCTTGCCGGGCTGCAAGCGCCATTTCTTGACGATGCGGTTTTCCGGGATGGGCAGGGTGCCGGCTTCGGACGCCATGATGACCATGTCGTCGTCGGTGACCAGGTAGCGCGCCGGACGCAGGCCGTTGCGGTCCAGCGTGGCGCCGATCTGGCGGCCATCGGTGAACGCCACGGCGGCCGGGCCGTCCCACGGCTCCATCATGGCGGCGTGGTATTCATAGAAAGCGCGGCGGCTTTCGTCCATCTGCGTGTGCTGCTCCCAGGCTTCCGGGATCATCATCATCATCGCGTGGGCCAGGGAATAGCCGGAATTCACCAGCAGTTCCAGGCAGTTGTCGAAGGTCGCGGTATCCGACTGGCCTTCGTACACGATGGGGTAGAGCTTGGGCAGGTCGTCGCCCAGCACGGCGGACTGCATCATGCCTTCGCGCGCGCGCAGCCAGTTGAAGTTGCCCTTGACCGTATTGATTTCGCCGTTGTGCGCGATCATGCGGTACGGGTGGGCCAGCGGCCAGGCCGGGAAGGTGTTGGTCGAGAAACGCTGGTGCACCAGCGCCAGGGCCGAGATCGTGCGCGTATCCGCCAGGTCGCGGTAGTAGCGGCCGACCTGGTCGGCCAGCAGCAGGCCCTTGTAGACCACCGTGCGCACCGAGGCCGACGGCACGAAGTATTCCTTGCCGTGCGCCAGGCGCATGTTCTGGATGGCGTGGCTGGCGGTCTTGCGGATGACGTACAGCTTGCGCTCCAGCGCGTCGGGCACCATCACGTCGGCGCCGCGGCCGATGAACAACTGGCGGATCACCGGTTCCAGTTCGCGCACGGCGGGCGACATGGGCATGTCGACGTCCACCGGCACGTCGCGCCAGCCCAGCACGACCTGGCCTTCGGCGCGGACGGCGCGTTCCAGTTCCTGCTCACAGGCCAGGCGGGAGGCGGTTTCCTTGGGCAGGAACACCATCGCCACGCCGTATTCGCCGGGGGGCGGCAGGGTCACGCCGCCCTGGGCCAGCTCTTCGCGATACAGGGCGTCGGGGATCTGGATGAGGATGCCGGCGCCGTCGCCCATCAGCTTGTCCGCGCCGACCGCGCCGCGGTGATCCAGGTTTTCCAGGATCTTCAGGCCTTGCTGGATGATGGCGTGGCTTTTCCGGCCCTTGATGTGGGCGACGAAGCCCACGCCGCAGGCGTCATGTTCGTGACGCGGGTCGTAGAGACCTTGGGCGGCCGGCAAGCCGATGCGCGTGGCGTCGATGGGGCGCGCCGGCGCGGGGCGACAGGCGTCGGAAGGGGTCGGTACGGTCATGATGCGCTCCAGGACGGGGGCGGCTGCAGGAAAGGGACGGCCGCAATTTGTTGCGGCGCAAACCGCGACGATACTAGGGAAGCGCTTTGCACAGCAAGAAAAACAAAAGGGGTTTGTCCCTAATTTATCCCCGACTTTCCGCAGTCGGAATTAAATTGGTGACGCATTGAAGCGGAACGCAGCTGGCCCGTCGGCGGGCGATAGGCGCCCAGATATCAGGACTCGGACGATCCGGCTTCGGCTGCCGGGGTCACCGGCTTCTTGCGCGGCCGCCCCCGCTGGCCCGGGGTGACCCGGCGGCTGGCGGTGTGGGCCAGCATGGCGATGAACTCGCTGCCGCCCAGCGCCCATTGCCCCTGCACGGCCTGGTCGATGCGCTGGATCTGGTCGCGCGTCAGCCCTTCCTGCAGGCGCTTGCGGTAATTGGCCTGGCGGTCGAAGGGGGTATTGCCGCAGGACCAGTAATCGGCGTGATCGGACATCCAGGCCGCCTGGGGCTGGCCGGAGCCGGTGTGCCCCGCCGCCGACGACCATGGCCACAGTTCGGGATCATGGGTGGCGCCGCTGCGCACGGGGTAGGTTTCCAGCCACACCAGGGCGGGCAGGACCCAGGCCCCAGGCTCCACCAGCGCGGAACGGTAGCGGCCCGCGAAGACGCGGCCGCCGCGCAACCGGGCCGCCAGGTTGCGTCCCAGCGTCTGCATCAGCCGAGGCAGGCCCTCCCCATCCACGGGGGTCGCCAGCAACAGGATGCGGTCCGTCGCCAGCACCCATCCGTGCAGCGCCACGCGGTTGCGCGTCGCGGTTTCCCCCAGCCAGGCCGCCACCTGGTTCAGCGTGTCGGCCGGCGCGGGTTGCGAGGGCGCCGCCAGGGGATTGATGAAGTTGGCCTGCACGAGTTGCGGCAGTCCGGGAGCGTACAGTCGGGGCAGGCGAGCCATAGGGATGTCAGGACCGAGACATGCAAGGGACGGGGCGTCCGCGCAGGAAAATAAATGGTACCGCGTAAACGCCCCCACGCAACAGTAAGGTTACCCCGGTAAACGCGCCGCGTTAACATTCCGCATCCCCGTTCAGCCTGGAGCCACCCATGAAGACCAAAGCCGCCATTGCCTGGAAAGCCGGCGCCCCCCTGACCATCGAGGACGTCGACCTGGAAGGCCCCAAGGCGGGCGAGGTCCTGGTCGAGATCAAGGCCACGGGCATCTGCCATACCGACTACTACACCCTGTCCGGCGCCGACCCGGAAGGCCTGTTCCCCGCCATCCTCGGCCACGAGGGCGCGGGCGTGGTGCTGGAAACCGGCCCCGGCGTGACCAGCCTGAGGGCCGGCGACCACGTGATTCCCCTGTACACGCCGGAATGCCGGCAGTGCAAGTTCTGCCTGTCCCGCAAGACCAACCTGTGCCAGGCCATCCGGTCGACCCAGGGCAAGGGCCTGATGCCGGACGGCACGTCGCGCTTTTCGCTGGGCGGCAAGCCCATCCATCACTATATGGGCACGTCGACCTTCGCCAACCACATCGTGGTGCCGGAGATCGCGCTCGCCAAAATCCGCGACGACGCACCCTTCGACAAGGTCTGCTATATCGGCTGCGGCGTCACCACCGGCGTGGGCGCCGTGGTCTACACCGCGAAGGTGGAAGCCGGCGCGAACGTCGTGGTCTTCGGCCTGGGCGGGATCGGCCTGAACGTCATCCAGGGCGCAAAGATGGTGGGTGCGGACAAGATCATCGGCGTCGACCTCAACCCCCGCCGCGAAGCGCTGGCGCGCAAGTTCGGCATGACGCACTTCGTCAACCCGTCCGAAGTCGAAAACGTCGTCGATCACCTGATCCAGCTGACCGATGGCGGCGCCGACTATTCCTTCGAGTGCGTGGGCAACACCAAGCTGATGCGCCAGGCGCTGGAGTGCTGCCACAAGGGCTGGGGCAAATCCATCATCATCGGCGTCGCGGCGGCCGGCGAGGAAATCGCCACCCGGCCGTTCCAACTGGTCACGGGCCGCGAATGGAAGGGCTCCGCCTTCGGCGGTGCCCGCGGCCGCACCGACGTGCCCAAGATCGTCGACTGGTACATGGAAGGCAAGCTCAATATCGACGACCTGATCACCCACACCCTGCCGCTGGACAAGATCAACGACGGCTTCGACCTGATGAAGCGCGGCGAATCCATCCGCTCCGTGGTGCTCTACTGATGGCCGACCTCGAACTCCTGTCGCAGCAGCGCTGCTTCGACGGCTGGCAGCGCGTCTACCAGCACGCATCCGCCGTAATCGGCCTGCCGATGCGCTTTTCCGTCTACGCGCCGCCGCAGGCGGAACGCGGCCCGGTGCCCGCCCTGTTCTTCCTGGCCGGGCTGGAGTGCAACGAAGAGACCTTCATGATCAAGGCGGGCGCCCAGCGCTGGGCGGCGCGCCATGGCGTCATGCTGATCGCGCCGGACACCAGCCCGCGCGGCGCCGGCGTGCCCGGCGAAGACCAGGATTGGGACCTGGGCACCGGCGCGGGCTTCTACCTGGACGCGACCCAGGCGCCCTGGCGCGAACGCTATCGGATGGAAAGCTACGTCACCCAGGAGCTGTATGGCCTGGCGACCGGCCAACTCGGCGCGGCGCCGGGGCGGATCGGCATCTTTGGCCACTCCATGGGCGGCCACGGGGCCCTGGTGCTGGCCTTGCGCCATCCCGGCCTGTTCCGCTCGGTGTCGGCCTTTGCGCCCATCGCCGCGCCCAGCCGCTGTCCGTGGGGCGAGAAGGCGTTCTCCAATTATTTGGGGGCGGATAAAGCGGAGTGGGCGCGCCATGACGCGACGGCGCTCATGGCGACGCTGCGCACGCCCTATCCCGATGGCATCCTGGTCGACCAGGGCCTGGCCGACCGCTTCCTGGCGCAGCAGCTGTATCCGGAGGCTTTCGAAGCGGCGTGCGCCCAGGCCGCCCAGCCCTTGCGCCTGCGCCGGCACGAGCATTACGACCACGGCTACTGGTTCATCCAGAGCTTCATGGAAGACCATGTCCGCTTCCATGCCGAGCAGTTGGCCGTCGGGGCCTGACGTCTTCCAAGTTGGGACTTGACGCCTTCTATATACTGGAACTGTGTCCGAGTTTCCCCGAGGATCGTTTTGATCGAAGGCGTCGCCCCATCCGTCTGGATCGCCGTGGTCACCATCGCCGCGTTGCTGCTCGGCTTTGGCTTGTTCCTGGGCAAGGGCGGCCCGCGCGATGCGCGGGGCAGACGCCAGTTTCGGCTGAGGCCGGTACGGCGGGTGTTCGGCCTGCTGCTGTTGGCCCTGGCCTGCGTGTCGGGGATATTGGCGGCCACGCTCTACCAGTTCCTGCGCCTGACGTCCGACGAACCGGTGGCGGTGTTGACGTTGCGTGAGCAGGCGCCCCGCCAGTTCGTGGCGACCGCGGAACTGCAGGGCAGGCCCGCCGAGGACTTCGTCCTGCGTGGCGACGAGTGGCAGATCGACGCCCGCATGGTGCGCTGGCGCCTGCCGGCCTTGCTGGCGGGCGTCCCGCCGCTGTACCGGCTGGAGCGCCTGTCGGGCCGCTACACCGATCCGGCGGCGGAGCAGTCCGAGCCGCGCACGGTTTATGCGCTCGGTCCCGCGGGCACGCCGGATCTGGGCAAGCTGAAGCAGCGGTTTCCGGACTGGCTGCCCTTCGTGGACGTGCAGTACGGCAGCGCCGCCTATATGCCCATGTTCGATGGCGCCCGTTTCCGGGTTTTCGTCGACCCCAGGGGCGCGCTGTTCATCCGTCCCGACAATCCCGCCACCGCGGACGCGCTGAAGCAGCGCGGGTGGTAGCCGGAAAGCCCGTGAAGGAAGGGCCGTGACGGAAGGCCCGTGACGGGCGTGGCGGGCAAGGAATGACTGAACTTCCCGGGCCATTGCAGGTCGAATTAGCACTCTCCTTTTCAGAGTGCTAAGATCACCCGATGCGTTCTACCCATAGCCGTTTCCTGGAGCACAACACCATGAAACAACAGAATTCTTCGTTGGCCGTACCCGCCAACGCCCTTACGCTGGCCATCGCCAATCCGGGCGCGCTGGGGACGATCGACGCATATATCTCCGCCGTGAACCGCCTGCCGGTGCTGACGGCGGATCAGGAAGGTGCGCTCGGCCGCCGCCTGCGCGACGACGGCGATCTGGACGCCGCGCGCGAGCTGGTGCTGTCGCACCTGCGCCTGGTCGTGTCCATCGCGCGCCAGTACCTGGGATACGGTCTGCCGCATGCGGACCTGATCCAGGAAGGCAACGTCGGACTCATGAAGGCCGTCAAGCGCTTCGATCCCGAGCGCGGCGTCCGGCTGGTCTCGTTCGCCGTGCACTGGATCAAGGCGGAAATCCATGAGTACATCGTGCGCAACTGGCGCCTGGTGAAGGTCGCCACCACCAAGGCGCAACGCAAGCTGTTCTTCAATCTGCGCAGCATGCGTCCGGACGGCAAGACGCTGGATACCGAGCAGGTGGACGAGATCGCCCGTCAGCTCAACGTCCGGCCGGAAGACGTCAGCGAGATGGAAGTCCGCCTGTCGGGTCGCGATATGGCCCTGGAAGCCCAGGACGACGACGATGAAAGCTTCGCGCCGATCGCCTACCTGTCCGACGAAGGCCGCCAGGAACCGACGCGCGTGCTGGAGCGCAAGGCGCACGACGAGCTGCAGAGCACGGGCCTGAATGACGCGCTGGAAGCGCTGGACCCCCGCTCGCGCCACATCGTGCAGGCGCGCTGGCTGCAGGACGACGGCGGCGCCACGCTGCACGAGCTGGCGCAGGAATACGGCATTTCCGCCGAGCGCGTCCGCCAGATCGAGGCCGCCGCCCTGAAGAAGATGCGCGGCAGCCTGCAAGCTGCCTGATGTAAGACGCTGGATCATGGCGCGCTGGTGACAGCGCGCCATTCTTTTACGGCTCAGAAGTTACATTTAGATTCATGTCGCCGCGGGAAATCCCGAATGCGGGCGAAACTTTCTCATGTCGCCCCAGCCTAACCCCATGTAGACCACGTGCCTGGAGCTTTCCAGGTTTGTAGTCTTCTCACCTGTCTCGGCTTCTCCTCTTTCCCCTCCCCTATGAGACAGGTGTTTAGCGGGGCACCCCACGTGGTGCCCCGTTTTTTATTGGCCCCGCGTCATTCGCCCCACTTGCGTCAGGCGCCGCCCACGATGTCGGCCGCCGTGGCCGCCGTGTCGGGGGCCGCCTCGCAGGGCACCGGCACAGACGCTTCCTCGGGCTCGTTCCATTCCTGCAGCAGCGCGCGCCAGAGCGCGGCGTCCAGCCGCCGCACGCCGGTGGCGATCGAGCCGTCGGGATATAGCTTCATCCAGCGGTAGCCGGGCGGCTGCGGATCCAGCCTGTGCCGGCCATCGCGGATGGTGAACTGGAAGCAGGTGGACGGCGTGGCCAGCATCCGCACGTTGCCGCGCCGGCGATCGAAGTCCTGGTGGACGTGGCCCCACAGCAGGATGCGGGCATTGCCCCAGCGCGTCAGGTGGCGGAACAGCTCGGCGGCGTTGTCCAGCATCATGGAATCGCGCCAATCGGCGCTGATCTGCACCGCGTTGTGATGCATGGCGACCAGCGCCGGGCGGCCCTGTGCCGTGCCCAGAGCATGGTCGAGCAGTTCGAACTGATCCCTTTCCAGATGGCCGGCGTTGGAACCGGCGACATGCGAGTCCAGCATGACGACGCGCCAGGGGCCGATGTCGCTGACCGGTTCGGTCCAGGCGCCCAAAGCGCGCTTGAGCGCGGCCGGCGTGTCATGGTTGCCGGCCAGGCAGCGCACCGGCATGCCCAGCGGGGCGACCGCTTCGGCGAAACGGTGATAGGACATCTCGCTGCCGTCCTGCGACAGGTCGCCGGTCGCCAGCAGCAGGTCGGCGTCGCCATGGTCGCGCCGGATGGCCGCGACCACCGCCCGCAGGCTGGCGTCGGTGTTGACGCCCAGCATGACCGCGGGCGCGGCATAGAGATGGGGATCGGTGAGCTGCACCACCAGGGTGGGCGCGCCATCGGCGCGTTCCGTGCCGGCGGCCTGGGCGGCCTTGGCGGCTGTGGGGGCCTTCGGGGCTCTGGCGGCGCGCGCCGGCGACGCGGCGGAAAGCTTGGGAATAGTGTGCAACGGCGGCTCCGAAGTATGCGCATCCCTCTCGTGCCGGGCGCGGCAAGCGGCGCACGGACGGCGGATGCGCGCCGCGACGACGCGGACCTTGCCACGTTATCGAAAATACGCGGCGCCGGGCATCCACCAAATCGTGCGGGCCGTAACGAAACGTGCGCCCGGATAAAACCAGCTATCCTTTCCCGTTGAAGACATACTCGCCCGGGGAAAAAAATTAGATGGATGTAGGTCTGCTGGTATTCGGCCTGGCCGCGCTGTTGACGCTGGTCTGTTTCATGCCACCGCTGGCGGGGCGGCTCAAGCTGCCGTACTCGGTGCTGCTGGCGATCGTCGGTTGCCTGCTCGGCATCGTGATCCACATCCATGGCTGGGCGCCGCCGGTATTGGCCGGCATGCTCGACTCCCTGGAAAAGTTCGAGATTTCCTCGGAAACTTTCCTTACCGTTTTCCTTCCCGTGCTGCTGTTCGAAACGGCGCTGTCGATGAACGTCAGGCGCCTGATGGACGATATCGGGCCCATCCTGATGATGGCCATCGTCGCGGTCTTCCTGTCGACGATCGTGGTCGGCTTCACGCTGAACAGCCTGTCTTCCTATGGCCTGGTGGTGTGCCTGCTGCTGGGCGCCATCGTCGCGACCACGGATCCGGCCGCGGTCGTCGGCATCTTCCGCGAGGTGGGCGCGCCCAAGCGCCTGACCACCCTGGTGGAAGGCGAAAGCCTGTTCAACGACGCGGCGTCCATCGCCTTGTACGCCGTGCTGGTCGGCGTGCTGGCCGGCCATAGCGAGATGTCGGCGGGCCGGGTGCTGCTGGACTTCCTCGTCAGCTTCCTGGGCGGGGGCCTGGCCGGCTATGCCATGGGACGGGTGGCCTGCATGTTGTTCGCCGCGCTGCGCGGTTTCCCCACGGCGGAAATCACCCTGACGCTGACGCTGGCCTACCTGACCTTTTTCGTCAGCGACCACTATCTGCACGTGTCGGGCGTGGTCGCCACCGTGATCGCCGGCCTGGTCGTCGGATCGACGGGCCGCACGCGCATGGCGCCGACCACCTTCGAACATTTGACCAGCGCCTGGGAACAGTTCGGCTTCTGGGCCAATTCGCTGATCTTCCTGTTCGCCGCCATGCTGATCCCCCGCCTGATGGCCGATGCCACCCTGGGGGATGTCGCCTTGATCCTGGTGCTGTTCGTGACGGCGCTGGGCGCCCGCGCGGTCGCCGTATTCGGCCTGCTGCCCTTGCTGCGCCTGACCCGCTTCGGCACGCGCGTGAACCGCGCCTACAAGACGGTGATGCTGTGGGGCGGCCTGCGCGGCGCGGTGTCGCTGGCGCTGGCCCTGGCGGTGACCGAACGCAGCGATGTGCCTTACGATGCGCGGCAGTTCGTGGCGGTCGCCACGACGGGTTTCGTGCTGATGACCTTGTTCATCAACGGCATCAGCCTGCGGCCGCTGATACGCATGCTGCGCCTGAACGAGCTGTCGCGCCACGAGGCGACCCTGCGCGACCAGGCGCTGGCCGTGGCGCTGGGCGATCTGCAGGAGAAGACCGACGAGGTCGCCACGACCGAGCACATCGGGCCGGAGGTGCGCGAGCGCATCCACGCGGTGTTCGACCGCACCTTGGAACAGCTGCGCGACGCCGAAGTGCGCCACATGAGCGTGGCCGAGCGCGTGGATATCGGCCTGGCCACCATCGCCCGGCGCGAAGAGGAAATGTTCTTCGACATCCTGAAGGCGCAGATCGTCGACTGGCGCATGGCGGAGTCGCTGCTGGCGCGTGCCGAACGGCTGGAAGACGCCGTGCGCGCCGGCGGCGTCAGCGGTTTCGAGAACGCCATCGCCGCCGACGTCCGCTATTCCCGCTCGTTCCGCGCGGCGTTACGGCTGCATTATCTGTTCGGCTTCCAGCGCTGGCTGGCGAACGAGCTGGCGCAGCGGTTCGCGGCCCTGATGTGCAAGCGTTCCGTGGCCCAGCGGGTGATCCTGTTCGCGGGACAGCAATTGAAAGTGATGCTGGGCGAGGAAGCGACCCAGCGCATCGTCGTCGCGCACCAGCGGCGCCTGGACGCCATCGAAAACGCGCTGCAGGCGCTCAACCTGCAATATCCGTCCTATGCCTTGTGGCTGCAGGAAAGCTATCTGGGACGTGTGGCCCGCCAGCTCGAACGCATGCGCTATCGCGACATGCTGGACCAGTTCCTGATCAGCGGCGAAGTCTACGCCGACCTGACACACCAGCTGGAACGGCGCTGGGCGCACATCGACAAGCATCCGCCGCTGGATATCGAATTGAGCGCCGCGGAACTGATCAAGCGGGTGCCGCTGTTCGAGAACCTGAGCGCGGATTCGCTGCGGGCGATTTCGCGCCTGCTGCGGCCGCGCCTGGCGCTGCCCGACCAGCATGTGCTGAAGGACCGCGCCGGCGAGGAAATGTGTTTCGTCGCGTCGGGCGCGGTGGCGGTGCATCTGCCGGACAACACGACGATCGAGCTGGGCAGCGGCGAGTTCTTCGGCGAGCTGGCCTTGCTGGGCGAACAGGCGCTGGTGCCCGACGTGACCTCGCTGGGCTACAGCAAGCTGCTGATGATGTCGGCGCGGGATTTCCGCGCCTTGCTCGCGCACGACGCGGATCTGCGCGAGCGTATCGAAAAAGTGGCCCGGCAGCGGCTGCGGGCGATCGAGGTGTGGAAGCAGTTTTCCGCCTCGCCGCCGCCGACCGCTACTTGAATACCGAATCCGGGCCCGAACCGAACCCTGGCCCTGGCCCGGGTCCAACCCGAGCCCTGGCCTGCGGGCCGCTCAGGTGGTTTCGCGGCGCACCAGGCGGAAACCCAGGTCCAAGTGCCGCTCCGGATTGGGCTTGCCTTCCAGTGCGTTCATCAGCAGCGTCGCCGCCGAGCGGCCGATCTCGTAGCGCGGCGTGGCGATCGTCGACAGCGGCGGCGTGGTCCAGGCGGTGCCGGTCAGGTCGTGGAAGCCGATCAGCCCCATCCGCCCCGGCACATCGACGCCCAGGCGGCCGCATTGGAACACCGCGCCCTGCGCCAGGTCGTCATTGCAGAAGAAGATCCCGTCGCATTCCGGGTGTTCGCGCAGCATGGTTTCGAGCAGCTCGGCGCCCAGCGCCAGTGAGGACTTGCTGGGCGTCATGATTTCCAGCGCGGGATCGTAGCGGCCCGCATCGCGCAGCGCCTGCCGGCATCCTTCGCAGCGGCGCAGCGAGCGCGGATCGAGCTGCGCGCCGATGATCCCGATATGGCGGTAGCCGCGCTCCACCAGGTGCCGTCCCGCCGCATAGCCCGACTCGAACTGCGAAAACCCCACGCTGAGCCCGCGTTCGCCGTCCAGGGTCTCGATCGTATGGACGGTGGGGATCTTCAGCGACTCCAGCAATTTCCACACCCCGGGCCGATGGTCCACGCCCGTCAGGATCAGGCCGTCGGGCGAATGCTGCAGATAGGTACGCAGCAGGGCTTCTTCCGCCTCGGCCGAATAGCCGGTCAGGCCGATGTGCATATGGTGGGCATGCGCGTCCAGGACTTCCTTGATGCCCACCAGGATGTCGACGAACACCACATTGCTCAGGGAAGGAATCAGCACCACGACCGTGCGCGAACGCGCCGACGCCAGCGCGCTGGCGGCATGGTTCGGCACGTAGCCCAGCCGGTCGCAGGCTTCCTGGATCCTGGCCCGCAGCGCCGGCTGCACCTTGTCCGGCGTGCGCAGGGCGCGCGACACGGTGATCGCGCTGACGCCCGCGGCGCGCGCGACGTCCGCCATGGTGACGCCGTGCTGGCGCGAGCTGCGGGACTTGCGGACCGTCATGGCTGGGGCTGTCGCAAAAAGTCCGTAGTCTGACCCAAAGGCTGGCTCGGTACAAACCCGGACAGGGGTGGCAAAGGGTTGGCAGGCTGGTCATGATAGCGCTAACATTCACGTCCGCATCGATAGCAACGCGAAAAAATTCCAGGAGACAACGATGCAGACCGCCCCTCCGGCGGGGCGGGCGCGCAGCCCGCTCAACCGAGCCCTCGATCTCGTATTCCGCATCCAGCGCGCCATCATGGTGGCCTGCCTGGTGGTCATGGTGGTGCTGCTGTTCGGCAACGTCGCCCTGCGGTACCTGTTCAATTCCGGCATCAACGTTTCCGACGAGCTGTCGCGCCTGGCCTTCGTCTGGCTGATCTTCATCGGCTCGGTGCTGGCGATGCGCGAACACACGCACATGGGCGTGACCATGCTGGTGGAACGCTTCGGCCGCGGCGCGCGTCGCGCCACCCACCTGTTCTGCCAGGTCCTGGTGCTGGCGGTGCTGTGCATGTTGATCAAGGGCAGCTGGGACCAGACCCTGATCGGCATGGCGACGCGGCTGCCCGTGACCGGCCTGCCGGCCGGCATTTTCAATGTGGCCTGCCTGTATGCGGCGGTCGCCATGGCCTTGCTGACGCTGGCCGACGTCGTCCTGACGCTGGGCGGCGCCGAACCGGGGCTGGACGCCAGCGCCGTCGATCCGCTCAGTTGATCCATTTCCTGCTTCCGATGCCATGATTCTCACCGTATTCCTGATCGTGCTGCTGGGCCTGCTCGCGCTGGGCATGCCGATCGCGTTCGCGCTGTTGATCAGCGCCGTGCCGATGATGTTCCAGCTGGATTTCGTCGATCCGCAGATCCTGGCGCAGAACATGCTCGGCGGCGCCAACAGTTTCACCCTGATGGCTGTGCCGCTGTTCATGCTGGCCGGCGAACTCATGAACGAAGGCGGCATATCGCGCCGCATCGTGAACCTGGCCACCATGTTCGTCGGGCATATCCGCGGCGGATTGGGCTACGTCGCCATCTTCGCCAGCGTGCTGCTGGCGGCCTTGTCCGGATCGGCGGTGGCGGACGCCGCCGCGCTGGGTTCGCTGCTGATCCCCATGCTGCGGGAAAAGGGCTACGAAGCCGGCGATGCCGCGGGCCTGATTTCGGCGGGCGGCATCATCGCCCCGATCATCCCGCCGTCGATCTCCTTCATCATCTATGGCGTGGCGACCAATGTGTCGATCACCAAGCTGTTCTTCGCCGGCATCGCACCTGGCCTGCTGATGGCGCTGACGCTGGTGGCGGTGTGGTCCTGGACGGCGCGCCGCAGCGGCGCCAGGGTGCAGCCGACGCCGCGCCAGCCCTGGCGTGCACGCATGCGCGCGCTGCGCGAATCGATATGGGCGCTGTTCCTGCCCGTGATCATCATCGGCGGCCTGCGCGGCGGCATCTTCACACCCACCGAGGCGGCGGTGGTGGCGGCCGTCTACGCGCTGCTGATCAGCCTGTTCGTGTATCGCGAAATCCGCTTCAAGGATCTGGGACCGCTGTTCGCACGCGCGGCCAGCACCACCGCCATCGTCATGTTCCTGGTGGCCGCGGCAATGGTGTCCTCCTACATGATCACCCTGGCCGACATGCCGCAGGACCTGGTCGCGCTGCTGGAACCCCTGCTCGAGCATCCCAAGTGGCTGATGTTCGCGATGCTCATCGTGCTGACGCTGGTCGGCACCGCGATGGACCTGACGCCCACCATCCTGATACTGGCGCCGGTGCTGATGCCGGTCGTCACCAAGGCCGGCATCGATCCTGTCTACTTCGGCGTGATGTTCGTCATGGTCGGCTGCGTCGGCCTGTTGACCCCGCCGGTCGGCACTGTCCTGAACGTCGTGGCCGGCGTCGCCCGCATCCGCATGGAAACGATCATCCGTGGCGCATGGCGCTACGTGGTCGCCTATACCTTGCTGCTTCTGTTGATGGTGATCTTTCCGGAACTGATCACCGTGCCGGCGAAGTGGATTCATTAGAGGCCCGCCAATGCCGACGGGCCCGCAACCAGGAAGTGACAACCCTCGGGAGACAACCATGTTCACCACCATGAAAAAACTGGCCGTCGCGCTGGCCGCCGTCTCGCTGTGCGGCGCCGCGGGCGTGGCCCAGGCGCAGGAAGTGAAGACGCGCATCATCCGCTTCGGCTACGGCCTGAACGAAGAGAGCGTGCAGGGACGCGCGGCGCGCTATCTGGCCGAGGAATTGGGCAAGATCAGCGGCGGCAAGCTGAAGATGCGCACCTACGGTTCGGCCAACCTGGGTTCGGACGAGCAGATGCAGGCCGCGCTGGTGGGCGGCGCGCAGGAAATGATGGTCGGGTCCACCGCGCCGCTGGCCACCATGGTCAAGGAGTTCGGCGTCTACGACCTGCCCTTCCTGTTCAATGATGAAAAGGAAGCGGACGCGGTCCTGGACGGTCCCTTCGGCGAGAAACTGCTGAAGATGCTGGACGCCAAGGGCCTGGTCGGCCTGGTGTACTGGGAAAACGGCTTCCGCAACGTGACGAACTCCAAGCATCCCATCGCCAAGGCGGAGGATATGCAGGGGATCAAGCTGCGCGTGATGCAGAACCAGATTGCGCTGGGCGTGTTCGGCGCGCTGGGCGCCAATGCGGTGCCCATGCCGTTCTCCGAGTTGTTCACCGCGCTGGAAACGAAAACGGTGGACGGGCAGGAGAACCCCGTCACCACCATCCAGAGCAGCAAGTTCTACGAGGTGCAGCCCTACCTGAGCATGACGCGGCACGTCTATACGCCCTGGGTGCTGATGGCATCCAAGAAGTGGTGGGACACGCTGTCGCCGGACGAGCAGAAGCTGATCCGCCAGGCTGCCGCGTCGTCGCGCGACTTCGAACGCAAGGACAGCCGCGCCGATTCCAATAAGGCGATGACCGTGCTGAAGGACTCCGGCATGAAGATCAACACCGTTTCCCCGGAAGAACTGCAGCGGCTGCGTGAGAAAGCCCAGCCGGTGGTCGACAAGTACACGCAGGACCTGGGGCCCGATCTGGTCAAGCAGCTGCAGGACGAGATCAACAAGGTCCGCAAGGGCTGAAGCCTGTAGACAGGCCGGGTTCCATCCCCGGACCCGGCCGCCAGCATTACCGCCACGAGAAACATCATGTCCGAAGCTCCCCGCCGCCTGCGCAGCCAGAAATGGTTCGACGATCCCACCCACGCCGACATGACGGCGATCTATGTGGAGCGTTACCTGAACTATGGGCTGACGCGCGCCGAACTGCAGTCCGGCCGTCCCATCATCGGCATCGCGCAGACCGGCAACGATCTGGCGCCCTGCAACCGGCATCATCTGGAACTGTCACAGCGCACCAAGGCGGCGATCCGGGATGCCGGCGGCATTCCCATGGAGTTTCCCGTGCATCCGCTGGCCGAGCAGGGCCGACGTCCGACGGCCGCGCTGGACCGCAACCTGGCCTATCTGGGCCTGGTGGAAATCCTGCACGGATATCCGCTGGACGGCGTGGTGCTGACCACGGGTTGCGACAAGACCACGCCGGCCTGCCTGATGGCCGCGGCGACGGTGGATATCCCCGCCATCGTGCTGTCCGGCGGCCCCATGCTCGATGGCTGGCACGAAGGCAAGCGCGTGGGCTCTGGCACCGTGATCTGGCATGCCCGCAACCTGATGGCCGCCGGCAAGATCGACTACGAAGGCTTCATGGCGCTGGCGACGGCGTCGTCGCCGTCGGTGGGCCACTGCAACACCATGGGCACGGCCCTGTCCATGAATTCGCTGGCCGAAGCGCTGGGCATGTCGCTGCCGACCTGCGCCAGCATCCCGGCGCCGTACCGCGAGCGCGGCCAGATGGCCTATGCCACCGGCCTGCGCATCGTCGACATGGTGCGCGAAGACCTGCGGCCGTCGCGCATCCTGACGCGGCAGGCCTTCGAGAACGCCATCGTGGTGGCGTCGGCCCTGGGGGCGTCGAGCAACTGCCCGCCGCACCTGATCGCCATCGCGCGCCATATGGGCGTCGAGCTGTCGCTGGACGATTGGCAGCGGCTGGGCGAAGACGTGCCGCTGCTGGTCAATTGCGTGCCGGCCGGAGAATACCTGGGCGAGAACTTCCACCGTGCGGGCGGCGTGCCGGCCGTGCAGCATGAACTGCTGGCGGCGGGCCGGCTGCATGGCGATTGCCTGACCGTTTCCGGCAGGACGGTGGGCCAGATCGCCGGCGCGGCCGTCACCGGCGATCGCGACGTCATCCGCAGCTGCGACACGCCGCTCAAGCAGCGCGCGGGTTTCATCGTGCTGTCGGGCAACTTCTTCGACAGCGCCATCATGAAAATGTCGGTGGTCGGCGAAGACTTCCGCAAGGCTTACCTGTCCAAGCCCGGCGACGAAAACGCCTTCGAAACGCGCGCCATCGTCTTCGACGGTCCCGAGGACTACCACGCGCGCATCGACGATCCGGACCTGAAGATCGACGAGCACTGCATGCTGGTCATACGCGGCGCCGGGCCGATCGGCTATCCCGGCGGCGCGGAGGTCGTGAACATGGCGCCGCCGGCAAGCCTGATCCAGCAAGGCATCGAGTCGCTGCCCTGCATGGGGGATGGCCGCCAGAGCGGTACGTCGGCCAGCCCGTCCATCCTGAACATGTCGCCCGAGGCGGCGGCCGGCGGCGGCCTGGCGTTGCTGCGCACCGGCGACCGCATCCGCGTCGACCTGAATGCCCGCACGGTCACGCTGCAGGTCGATGCCGCCGAACTGGAAGCGCGCCGCGCCGAAGAACCGGCCTTCCGGATCCCGCCGGCGCAGACGCCCTGGCAGGAGATCTTCCGCGGCATGACCGGGCAGTTGTCCACCGGCATGTGCCTGGAACCGGCCACCCTGTACCTGAAGGTGGTGGAGCAGCGCGGCGATCCCCGCCATTCACACTAGGCATGGCCAGCGGGCCGGCGGACGCCGTGGCCGCGGGCATGGCCGGCATCCCGCCGCCCGGGAGGCAATCCCGCGCCTACGCGGCGGCCTGCCGGGCGATGTCGTCCACCACCACCAGGGCCGCTTCCAGCGTGAATTCGCCGTGGGCGGCCATGTCGACCGCCTGCGCCGGCGTCACCGTGGCGAACTCCATGACTTCGCCGTCGCGGTTGGCCGGCGTGACGCCCGCGTCCAGGACGCAGCGGCTGACCAGCAGTTCTTCCACTTGATAGCCTTCCGGCAGGCGCCGATGCATGCGCAGGACGCTGCGCAGCGGCTCGCGGCCGCGCACCTCGTGCGGCGCCAGGCCGGCTTCTTCATGGCATTCGCGGATCAGCGCGACGTCGAGCGATTCGCCGCTGGCCACCAGGCCGCCGACCAGCGTGTCCCACATCCCGGGATCGGTGGCCTTGTTCAAGGCGCGCCGCGCCACCCAGAGCCGGCCGTCCGGCGTCCAGGCGTTCAGGTGCACGGCCTGCGTCAGTATGCCCAGGGGCCGTACCGCCGCGCGCTCGATGGCGCCCAGCCGCCGGCCTTCGACGTCGTGGACGTCCAGCAATTCGTCGCGCCAGCCCCGCAGGCAGTCGGCTTCGCGCAAGGTGCGTGCGACCGTGGCCAGCAGGGCGTCCAGCGCCGGGCCGCCCGCCAGGCCGTCGGCCAGCCGCAGGCTGTCGGCATCGGCGCTGACGCCCGCCAGGCCGCGCAAGGCGTCGCAGGCGGCCAGGGTGGCATGGCCGCAGCGGTGGCCGGCGATATACAGGACGCGCGACGACGACGGCATGGGTTCCTGGGCGCGCGCGCGCAAGGCGGCGTACAGGTCGTCGGACGGCGATGGGCAAGGCGATGGCAGAGGGCTGTGCTGCATGGCGGGATTTTAGGGGCTTATTGGATCGCCCGGGGAGTTGCGGCCGGGGGTGCGGCCGGGGTGCGTACGGGGCCTTGGCCGGGTCTCGGCCGGGGTCGCCGGGCGGGTCGCGGGGGCGTTGGGCAGGGCGCTTGCGCCAGCGCCGCGCGGCGCGCCGGCAAGCCGCTTCGGCATCTTCCGCCGGCCCGTCCATACCAGGGGAGGCGGCCTCCGCTATAATCCGGCGGTTTCTTTGTGATTCGAGCAGAACCGATGTGCGTAGGCAGTAGTGATATGCCCGTCTCGTAATCTGCCGTCCAACAATCGCGCGTTACCGTGTAGGTACCGGCAGCACCCTGCCACATCGGCACGGCCCTGACGCGTCATGATAGAGGGTCAGCATGAAGAAGTGGAGAGGGATACTGGGTGCGTGCGCAATGCTGGCAAGCGGCATTGCCTGTGCTCAGGTCAAGGACATGCCGGGCGGCCCCAGGGTCGACCAGTTGAACCTGCACGAAGGCGTTACGCAGATCGCCCATGACGTGATGTGGCTGCACTGGCTGATGCTCAGCATCTGTCTGGTCATCTTCCTCGGCGTCTTTGGCGTGATGTTCTATTCGATCTGGGCGCACCGCAAATCGCGCGGGCATCAGCCGGCCACTTTCCACGAGCACGTCGGCGTGGAAGTTGCCTGGACAGTCATCCCATTCTTCATCGTTATCGCCATGGCCCTGCCGGCCACCAAAGCGGTGGTCGCCATGAAGGACACTTCCAGCCCCGACCTGACCGTCAAGGTCACCGGGTACCAGTGGAAGTGGGGCTACGAATACATCGACGGCCCCGCCAGCGGCGTCAAGTTCCTGTCCACGCTCTCCACGCCGCGCGCGCAGATCGAAGGCAGGGAGCCGAAGGGCGAGTTCTACCTGATGGAAGTCGACAACCCGCTGGTCGTGCCCGTGGACCAGAAGGTGCGCATCGTGCTGACCGCCGGCGACGTCATCCATTCCTGGATGGTGCCGGATTTCGGCATCAAGCAGGACGCCATTCCGGGCTTCCTGCGCGACACCTGGTTCCGCGCCGAAAAGGTCGGCACCTACCGCGGCCAATGCGCGGAACTGTGCGGCAAGGACCACGCTTTCATGCCCATCGTGGTGGAAGTGAAGTCCAAGGACGACTACGCCAAGTGGGCGGACGAGCAGAAAAAGAAGCTCGCCTCGGCCGCCGACGATCCCAACAAGCAATGGACCGAAGCCGAGCTGCTCGCACGCGGCGAAAAGGTCTACGGCGCCAACTGCGTGGTCTGCCACCAGGCCACCGGCAAGGGCGTACCGGGTTCCTTCCCGGCCCTGGACGGCGACAAGGTCGTGCTGGGTCCGCAGGCGGAACAGATCAAGACCGTGCTGCACGGCCGCCCCGGCACGCCCATGCCGGCCTTCATGAACCAGCTCAACGACGTGGAAGTCGCCGCGGTCATCACCTATACCCGCCATGCCTGGAGCAACGCGGGCAAGGGCCAGGATCCGACCGTCCAGCCATCCACCGTCAAGTCGTCGCCGCACTAACACGCCGCGTCCGGGCCCGGCCCGGACCGCTTGCGTTCGTCAGATACCGAATACCTCAGCCCGGCCTTGAAACGGCCGGGCAACATGCAGGAAGGAGTTGAGACTATGAGCAGCGTCACTGTAGACCACGTCGAGCCGGGCCATGGGCACGGACACGGTCACGATGACCACCATCACGCCATCCCCACGGGGTGGCGGCGCTGGCTGTTCGCCACCAACCACAAGGATATCGGGACGATGTATCTCATCTTCTCGTTCCTGATGTTGCTGGAAGGCGGCACGCTGGCCCTGCTGCTGCGCACGGAGCTGTTCGAGCCGGGCCTGCAGTTCTTCCGTCCCGAACTGTTCAACCAGTTCACCACCATGCACGGCCTGGTCATGGTGTTCGGCGCGATCATGCCGGCCTTCGTGGGTTTCGCGAACTGGATGATCCCGATGCAGATCGGCGCGTCGGACATGGCGTTCGCGCGGATGAACAACTTCAGCTTCTGGATCCTGCCCATGGCGGCGATCCTGCTGACGGCGTCGTTCTTCGTGCCGGGCGGCGCCACCGCGGCCGGCTGGACGCTGTATGCGCCGCTGTCGCTGCAGATGGGCCCGGGCATGGACCTGGCCATCTTCGCCATGCACATCATGGGTGCGTCGTCCATCATGGGCGCGATCAACGTGATCGTGACCATCCTGAACATGCGCGCCCCCGGCATGACGCTGATGAAGATGCCGCTGTTCTGCTGGACCTGGCTGATCACCGCCTTCCTGCTGATCGCCGTGATGCCGGTGCTGGCCGCCGCCATCACCATGGTGCTGACGGATCGCCATTTCGGCACGGACTTCTTCAACGCGGCCGCCGGCGGCGACCCGGTGCTGTACCAGCACGTGTTCTGGTTCTTCGGGCACCCCGAGGTCTACATCATGATCCTGCCCGCCTTCGGCATCGTGTCCGCCGTCGTGCCGGCCTTCGCCCGCAAGCCGCTGTTCGGCTATGCGTCCATGGTGTACGCCACGGCGGCCATCGCGGTGCTGTCCTTCATCGTGTGGGCGCACCACATGTTCACCACCGGGATGCCGGTCACGGGGCAGCTGTACTTCATGTACGCGACCATGCTGATCTCCATTCCCACGGGGGTGAAGGTGTTCAACTGGGTGGCCACGATGTGGCGCGGTTCGATGACCTTCGAAACGCCCATGCTGTTCGCCATCGGCTTCATCTTCGTGTTCACCATGGGCGGCTTCACCGGCCTGATCCTGTCGGTGGCGCCCATCGACATCCAGGTGCACGACACCTACTACGTGGTGGCGCACTTCCACTACGTGCTGGTCGCCGGTTCGCTGTTCGGGCTGTTCTCGGGCGCCTACTACTGGGTGCCGAAGTGGAGCGGCCGCATGTACAGCGAAAAGCTGGGCAAGCTGCACTTCTGGTCGTCGCTGATTTCCTTCAACGTGACCTTCTTCCCCATGCACTTCCTGGGGCTGGCCGGCATGCCGCGCCGCTATGCGGACTACGCGGCGCAGTTCACGACCTTCCACCAGATCGCCACCATCGGCGCGTTCTGGTTCGGCCTGTCGCAGCTGATCTTCCTGTACGCGATGATCCGCTGCTACATGGGCAAGGGCGAACCGGCGCCGGCCAAGCCGTGGGACGGCGCCGAAGGCCTGGAATGGACGGTGCCGTCGCCGGCGCCCTTCCATACCTTCGAAACGCCGCCCGAAGTGAAATAAACGCAGCCCGCCACGCCGACAGGACCCGCCATGACGCCCGAACAACGCCGCCGCAACCGCATCGCCGGACTGGTGCTGCTGGTTTTCGTCGTGGCGATCTTCGCCTGGGCCATCTTCAAGGGCAGCCATCTGTTCCCCGGCGGCGTGGCATAAGGACGCAACCATGGCCGACACGCCGGATACCCCGCGACCCAGGTCCAGCTTTCTGCAGACGCTGAAAGCCGTGGCCTGGGGCATGCTGGGCATCCGCAAGGGCTCCGGCTACCAGGAAGACGCCCGGTTGAACCCGGTCCACCTGATCATCGCCGGCGTGCTGGCCGGCGTGATCTTCGTGGTCGTCCTGGTTTCCATCGTGCGCTGGGTCGTGGCCAGCCATGGCTGACTAAACAAACTATTCGACGTATCAGTACCAGGGAGAAGACCATGAGTGCAGGACACTCGGTTCAAGCGAAAGAGGCGCCCTACTACTATGTGCCCGCCGACTCCGGCCACCCGGTGCGCAGCGCGATTTCGCTGCTGATCATCGCGTCTGGCGCGGCGTGCTGGGTCAACGATGTCTGGGTGGGCAAGTGGCTGGTGCTGCTGGGCCTGCTGTGCCTGATCGCCGTGCTGTTCCGCTGGTTCGCCGACGCGATCGGCGAATCCGAACGCGGCATGAACAGCAAGCGGGTGGACGTGTCCTACCGCTGGGGCATGAGCTGGTTCATCTTTTCCGAAGTCATGTTCTTCGGCGGCTTCTTCGGCGCGCTGTGGTACGTGCGCACCATCACCACGCCGTGGCTGGGCGACCTGGACCACAAGCTGCTGCTGTGGCCGGACTTCTCCGCCGTGTGGCCCAACTTCGGTCCGGCCGGTGTGGTGGAGCATTTCGCCACCGTCGGCCCGTTCTGGCTGCCCACGATCAACACCGCGCTGTTGCTGAGCTCCGGCGTCACGCTGACCATCTCGCACCACGCGCTGCGGGCCGATCATCGCGGCAAGGCCATCTTCTGGCTGGCGGCGACGGTGATACTGGGCGCCATCTTCGTGGCCTGCCAGGCCGCCGAATACCACCATGCGTATACCGAACTGAACCTGAAGTTCAGCTCCGGCGCCTATGGGTCGCTGTTCTTCATGCTGACGGGCTTCCACGGATTCCACGTCATCATGGGCGCGACCATGCTGACCGTCATCCTGATCCGCCTGATGCGCGGCCATTTCACGCCCAGCCATCATTTCGGCTTCGAAGGCGCGGCGTGGTACTGGCACTTCGTGGACGTGGTCTGGCTGGGCCTGTACCTGTTCGTCTACTGGTTCTGAAGCCCTGGGCCGGCGGCGCTCGAGGCCGCCGGTCGTCCAACCGCGGGGAACCCGCGGCTTGCGCCCTTATCTAATCCCGGTGCTTTCGATCCAGCCGAAGTAATGGGCGACGAGCACGAACAGGAACAGGGCGACCGACAACCCGATGCGCACCGTCAGGGCGTTGACCGTCCTGTTGGTGGTTCCTTTATCCCTCATCAGGTAAACCAGGGCCGAGCCCAGGCTGGCCAGAATGCCGACGAAGGCCAGGACAACTAGGACGCGCATGGCGGTCTCCGGGTGTAAACCAGAATTATTGCAGACATGGCACGCGCGCATCGAACTTTGATCGCCCTGGTGCTGCTGGCCGTCATGGCGGTGCTGCTGGCGTCGCTGGGCCGCTGGCAGCTGCGCCGCGCCGACGAACGGCGCGCCATTCTCGCCGCCATCGAGAACGGCCGGCGCCAACCGCCGCTGCTCCTGACGCCGGCGACCCCCACCGACGACCTGCGGCCCTGGCGGCCGGTATCGGCGCAGGGGCGCTGGCGAGGCGCCATGACGGTGCTGCTGGACAATCGCAACCAGGACGGCCGGCCCGGCTATTGGGTCGCCACGCCCCTGATGCTGGAAGAAGGCTCGAACACCGCGGTGCTGGTGCTGCGCGGATGGCTGCCGCGCGCGCTGCCGGGCCAGCCGGCGGCGGTTCCGCCGTCCCTGCCGGATGGCACGCGCACGATCAGCGGAGAACTCGTGCAGCGGGTGCCGCGCCTGTTCGAGCTGTGGAACCCGGGCGGCGCGCCCAGCGATGCCTTGCCGGCCACCTGGCCCGCCGCCGCGATGCCCACGGTGCAGAACCTGGACCTGGACACCTATGCCAAGGCCACCGGCCTGAGCCTGCTGCCCACGGTGGTCGAGCAGCTCGCGCCCTCCGGCGATGGCCTGGTGCGCGTATGGCCGCAGCCGTCGGTGGATTTCAACCAGAACATCGGCTATGCCATGCAGTGGTTCGGTTTCGCGAGTATCGCCGGCATCGCCTTCTTGGTGGTGGCGGTCCGCGCCGCGCGATCGGCGCGCGCCATGCGCCGCGGCCGCGGCCCCTGAAAGCCGGGGCGCGCGGCGCCCGCCGCCTGTCGGGCATCGCCCGTCGCCCACCGCCATCCCGAACTACTATCGCTGGAACGCCTGATTTTGCCTACGCCCGCCATGACTTCCGCTCCCGAGCGACCGCGCGCCGCGCCGCGCCGCGGCCGGTCCGTCCTTATTACGATCTTCCTGATCACGCTCGCCCCCATCCTGGGCGCCGTGATCATGTACCTGAACCCGCAGTGGTGGCCCGAGGACAGCAGCAACTACGGCACGCTGGTCCAGCCGCAGCGCGATCTGCCCAAGCCGGGCGACCTGCCGCTGGCGACGCTGGACGGGCAGGCGTTCGACCTGACCAGCCTGAAAGGCAAGTGGCTGCTGATGGCCGCCGACGGCGGCGCATGCCCCGAATCCTGCGCGCGCAAGCTGTTCATCATCCGCAATACCCACGCCAGCCAGGGCAAGAATGTCGACCGCGTCACGCGCGTGTGGTTCATCACGGACGACGCGCCCGTGCCGGACAAGGTGCTGGAGGCCTACCGCGGAACCGTGATGGTGCGCGGGCGGCTCGAGCAGCTGGCGCCCTTCCTCTTGGGCGGGGCGGCCGGCGCCGCCGCGCTGGCGGGGCCGATCTGGATGGTCGATCCGCTGGGCCACCTGATGCTGCAGTTTCCCGCCGACGCCGATCCGGTGAAGGTGCGCAAGGACGTCAGCAAGCTGATCTACAACTCGCGCATTGGCTGACTCATGGACACCGTCATCCTCCGCTACCGCAAACTGGTTTTCTTCACCTGGTTTCTGACGCTGGACCTGATCATGTTCGGCGCCTTCGTGCGGCTGACCGATTCGGGCCTGGGCTGCCCCGATTGGCCGGGCTGCTATGGCAGCGTCACACCGCTGGGTTCGCTGCAGGACATCCATGCCGCCAACAGCGCCATGCCGTTCGGCGCGGTGTCGCTGTCCAAGGCCTGGATCGAGATGGTGCACCGCTATGCCGGCTCCATCCTGGGCATGTTGATCATCGCCATCGTGTACATGGCCTGGCGTTATCGCAGCCGGCTGGGGCACACGCCGTGCCTGGCGACGGCGACGCTGGTCATCGTGTGCGTACAGGGCGCGTTCGGGGCGTGGACGGTCACCCATCAGCTGATGCCCGTGGTGGTGACGGCCCATCTGCTGTTCGGCATGCTGACGCTCGCCGTCATGACCTGGCTGGCCGCGCGCGAGCGGCCCTATCCGCCCTTGAGCGCCGGCGCGGCGCGCTGGCGCCCCTGGATGGCGGGCGGTATCGCGCTGCTGGTGGTGCAGATCGCCCTGGGCGGCTGGGTCAGTACCAATTACGCGGCGCTGGCCTGCATGGATTTCCCCATGTGCCAGGGGCAGTGGCTGCCCCCGATGGACTTCGCGGGCGGCTATTCCATCATCCGCGCGCTGGGCGAACTGCCTTCCGGCGAAATGATCTCGCAGTACGCGTTGACCGCCATCCACTGGGTGCACCGCAATTTCGCCTTCGTGGTGTTCATCTACCTGGGCACCCTGGCGTTCCGGATGCGGGCTGAGCCCGGGCTGCGGGGGCCCGCCAGGCTGATGCTGGCCCTGCTGCTGGCGCAGCTGCTGACGGGCCTGACCACCATCTTTTTCGAATGGCCGCTGCTGATCGCCGTCCTGCACAACGGGGGCGCGGCGGGGCTGGTGCTGGCGGCGGTCACGCTGCAGGTGCGGCTGTCCACCGCCGGACGCCGTGCGTTTCGGCCGTTGAACGGCGCCGCGCTCGCTGCTGACAGTCCCTGACGCCACGGCGGGTTTAAAATACCGTCCATCATGACCAGTTTCGTCGCTTCTGATTCCGGATTGCTCCGCCAGTACCTGGTGCTCACCAAGCCCCGCGTGACACAGCTCGCGGTGTTTTGCGCCGTCATCGGCATGTTCCTGGCGGCGCCCGGCATGCCGGATCTGAAGCGCGTGGCGTACGCCACGCTGGGCATCTGGCTGCTGGCGGCGGCCGCTTTCGCGATCAACTGCCTGATCGAACAGGAAGTGGACGCCCGCATGCTGCGCACGGCGCGGCGGCCGACGGCGCGCGGCAGCATCCTGCCGCAACAGGTCATCGCGCTGTCCGGCCTGCTGGGCGGCGCTGGCATGCTGGTGCTCTACAACCTGGTGAACCCGCTGACCATGTGGCTGACCTTCGCCACCTTCGTCGGCTACGCGGTCATCTATACCGTCATACTCAAGCCCCGCACGCCGCAGAACATCGTCATCGGCGGGCTGTCCGGGGCCATGCCGCCGGCGCTGGGCTGGGCCGCCATCGCCAACGGCACGCCGGCGCAGGCCTGGGTGCTGGTGCTGATCATCTTCATCTGGACACCGCCGCATTTCTGGGCGCTGGCGCTGTACCGCATGAACGATTACGCCAAGTCCGGGCTGCCCATGCTGCCCGTGACGCACGGGCAGAAGTTCACCCGACTGCATATCCTGCTTTACAGCATCGCGCTGTTCGCCACGACCCTGCTGCCCTACGCGATCCGCATGAGCGGCATGGTCTACCTGGCCAGCGCGGTGGTGCTGGGGGGCATCTTCGTGGCCTATGCCTGGCGCCTGTTCCGCAGCTATTCGGATGCCCTGGCCCGCAAGCTGTTCCGTTATTCCATCGTGTACCTGTCGCTGCTGTTCGGCGCCCTGCTGATCGATCACTGGGTCCAACTGCTCGCCTGATTCGCCGCGAGACTTCTCCATGCCCGATATCGCCGTTCCGCGCCGCGCCCTGCTGCGGGTCTTCGCCGCCGCGCCCATCGCCAGCCTGCTGGCGGCCTGCGGCCAGGATGCGCCTTCCTTCAAGGGCAGCGACATCACCGGCACCCATCTGGGCAAGAACCTGTCCATGGTCGACCAGGACGGCCGCCCGCGCACGCTGGCGGACTATGCGGGCAAGGTGATGGTGGTTTTCTTCGGCTATACCCAGTGCCCGGACGTCTGCCCGACGGCGCTGGCCGAGCTGTCCCAGGTGATGCAGGCCCTGGGCGATTCGGCGTCGCGCGTCCAGGTCATCATGGTCACGGTCGACCCGGAGCGCGATACGCCCGAGGTGCTGAAACAGTACGTGCAGACCTTCAATCCGTCTTTCGTCGGCCTGACGGGCACGCCGGAACAGGTCAAGCAGGCCGCCTCGTCATTCAAGGTCTATTACGCCAAGGTGCCGGCCAAGAACGGCAAGGACTACAGCATGGACCACAGCGCGGCGTTCTATCTGCTGGATACCAAGGGCGAAGCGCGCGTGCTGGCGGGGAACGGGTCGGACGTCGATTCCCTGGCCCACGACATCAAGGCGCTGTTGGCCTGATCCAGGGCGATCTAGGGCGTGGCCTTGCCGGCCGCCGTCAGCCAGGCGGCGAAGGCGTCCCGGGCGCGCTCGTCGAGTTCCGCCAGGGGGATATCCCGGCGTCCCTCCAGAATCATCAAAGCATAGGGCGTGGCCAGCGCGGAGGCTTCGGCGCACAGGCGCGATTCCTCGCCGGTGGCGGGCACGCGGTTGCGCCAGTAGTTGATCGCATCTTCGAGCCGTGTGATCGGAATGACGGTGTCCATCGGCCCATTGTCCCAGAACGCGGCGTGATGTCACGCCGCAACGCGGGCGGAAACCACGTTCCGACCGGCACGGTTTCAACGTTACGGGCGCAAACCCGTTCCGGCCTTGCAAAACTTTCAAACGGTCACTTTGGCAATACGCTGAAAATAGGACCGGGTGCTATACATCGGGCCGTGTTTTCCCGAAGGAGACCCGTTATGAATGCTCCAGCACCTTTACATGGCATGGCCGCGCGTCGCGGCCTGCATCCCCTGGTCGCCATCGCGTCCGTTTGCGTGATCGCGCTTTGCGCGGTGGCCACCGCCGCCATCATGGGCTGGCTGCCCACGCCCAAGGCCCAGCAGGACGGCCGGGAGCCGACCGCCAGCGTCGCGCAGGGCCCGGAAGATGCCAACCTGGCGCCGTTGCCGCCCGGGCAGGGCCAGCCGGCCGCCCAAGCCGCGCCCGCCGCGCCCACGGCGCCTGCGCGTGCCGCGGCCACTACGACGCCGCAGCGCGTGGCCCAGGCGCCCGCCACGCAGCCGCCGTCGTCGCAGCAGCAGGCGGCCGCCGCGTGCCCGCAATGCGGGGTGGTGGTGTCGATCAATACGGTCCAGGTGCCGGCCCAGAACAATGGCGAACCCATCGTCGGCACGGTGGCCGGGGGTGTGGTCGGTGGCGTGGTCGGCAACCAGTTCGGCGGCGGCCACGGCAGGACGGCGCTGACCGTGCTGGGCGCCGTGGGCGGCGCTTTGGCAGGCCGTGAAATCGAGCGTAATATCAAGCAGCAACAGACCGTGACACGATATCAGCTGGTGGCGCGCACCAACGACGGCCGCACCCACACTTTCCATAGCGCGACGCCTTTCCAGTATTCGCCCGGGCAAGCGATCCGCGTGGAAAACAATCAGCTGCTGCCGGGTTGAATCCCTGGGCGGGCGCGAGGACGAAATGACAGATCACAGCGGCAATCCCTTCGTTCTGCCCGGCATGGGCCAAGGCGCGGGCGACGCGTCCAGCAACCCCTTGCTCGCCAGCATGGAGATGATGCGGCAGGCCTGGGCCGGCTTGACCGGCCCGGGCGGCCTGGCCCAGGTCATGCCCATGACCCCGCCCATGAATCTGCAGGACCTGGAACGGCGCATCGCCGAACTGCGCACGGTCGAAAGCTGGCTGCGCATGAATCTTTCGATGTTGAGCAGCACCATCCAGGGCCTGGAAGTGCAGCGGTCCACGATCGCCACCTTGCGTTCCTTCGTCGACAACCTGGGCGCGTACGGCCAGGAAGCAGGCGGGGGCGATGGCCCTTCGCCGCTGGAAATCGTCCTGGGGCTGAAGCCGGCGCCCGCGTCCGCGGGCGGCACCGGTCCGCAGGCCTGGTCCGGTGACGCCGTGGGAAAGAAGGCCGCCCGTGCGGCGGCCGATGCCCCAGCGCCTGAGCGCGCCGGGCAGGCGTCCGCGAGCCCGGACGCAAGCCGGACCGAAGCGCCGCGGGACGACGCGGGCGATGCGCGCGATGGGGACGATGGAGGCGCGACGGCGGCCGGACCAGGAACGGGTTCATCGGCCGGCTCGGCCCAGTCGATCAACCAGGCGGCGCAATCGGCGTCGGAAGCCTGGTGGGGCATGCTGCAGCAGCAGTTCAACCAACTGGCCGCCGCGACCGCCGCAAGCATGCCCGGCATGCCCACGCCGGGCGCCGGGCCATCCGGCAATGCCACGCCCGGCGCGATGCCGGGGAGCGCCGCGCCAGGTGCCGCCAAAGGCACGCCAAGTGGCAAAACCGCTTCCGCCGGCGCGAAACCGCGAGCGGGCGGCGCCCCGGCCGCGGCTCGCCGCGCCGCCGGCAAGACCGCGCAGCCCGGCCGTGCCGCGCCCCGTAAAACGGCGGCCAAAAAAAACAAAATACAATCGGACCCAGACCAGTCATAGTCTTCCTTCCAGCCATGCGCCGCCCAAGAGGCGGCGCATTCTCATCGAAACTCCATGCTTAACGTCGTCATCCTCGCTGCCGGATTGGGCAAGCGCATGCAATCCGATCTGCCCAAGGTGCTGCACACGCTGGCCGGGCGGCCCATGCTGCGGCACGTCGTGGACAGCGCCCGCGCGCTGAACCCGGCGCGCATCGTGGTCGTGGTCGGACATGGCGCGGACCGCGTCCAGGCCGCGTTCAAGGATCAGCCGGATCTTTCCTTCGCGCTGCAGCAGCCGCAGCACGGCACCGGCCATGCGGTGGCGCAGGCCGTCCCGCAATTGGGCGAAGGCGACGCCGACGACGCCACGCTGGTGCTGTATGGCGACGTGCCGCTGGTGCAGCCCGATACGCTGCGCCGCCTGCTGGCGGCGCGCGGCGACGGTATGGCGGTGCTGACGGAAACCCTGCCCGATCCCACGGGTTACGGACGCATCGTGCGCGACGAAAAGGGCGATATCCGTCGCATCGTCGAGCACAAGGACGCGTCGGAAGCCGAGCGCGCCATCACCGAGGTGAATACCGGCATCCTGGCCGCGCCGACCGCGCGCCTGAAAGACTGGCTGACGCGCATCGACAACCGCAATGCGCAGGGCGAGTATTACCTGACCGACGTCGTGGGCCTGGCGGTGCGGGACGGCGTCGCCGTCGGCAGCGCGCAGCCGGCTGCGCATTGGGAGACGCTGGGCGTCAACAGCCGCGTGCAGCAGGCGGAGCTGGAACGCACCTGGCAAGCCGAACAGGCGCGCCGCCTGCTCGAGGCCGGTGCATCCATCGCCGATCCCGCGCGCTTCGACCTGCGCGGCGCCATGCGGATCGGCCGCGACGTGTTCATCGACGTCGGCTGCGTCTTCGAAGGCGATATCGAGCTGGGCGACGGCGTGCGCGTCGGCCCGCACTGCGTGCTGCGCGACGTGAAAGTGGGCGCCGGCACCTTCGTCGAAGCCTATAGCCATCTGCAGGACGCGACGATAGGCCAGGACGCCCGCATCGGACCCTATGCGCGCCTGCGGCCGGGGACGTCGCTGGCGGACCGCGCGCACATCGGCAACTTCGTGGAAGTGAAGAACAGCAAGGTCGGCGAGGACAGCAAGGCGAACCATCTGGCGTATATCGGCGATGCCGACGTGGGCGCGCGGGTGAACGTCGGCGCCGGCGCCATCACCTGCAACTACGATGGCGCGAACAAGCACCGCACCGTCATCGAGGACGACGCCTTCATCGGCTCCGATACCCAGCTGGTCGCGCCGGTGCGCGTCGGGCAGGGCGCCACGCTGGGCGCCGGCACCACGCTGACGCGCGACGCGCCGGCCGGCAAGCTGACGGTCTCGCGCGCCCGGCAGGCCACCATCGAGGCCTGGCAACGACCGGTCAAGAAATCGTGAAGGACCAGAGCAGCACCCCCGCCAACGAATCGTCCGGCGCTTCCCCGCAGGGACCGGACGCCGGCGGCGCCAAGCCCGTGTTCGAAGGCCTGCCCACGCCGCGCCGCTACTGGGCGGCCGGCGTCGTCATGCTGGGCATGACGCTGGCCGTGCTCGACGCCACCATCGCCAACGTCGCCTTGCCGACGATATCGGCGGACCTGAACATCGCTCCGGCAAGCGCCGTGTGGATCGTCAACGCCTACAGCGTGTCGGTGGTCATCATGCTGCTGCCCCTGTCGGCGCTGGCCGAACGGGTGGGGTTCCGGCGCATGTTCGGGCTGGGGCTGGCCCTGTTCACCCTGGCGTCGCTGGGGTGCGCGATGGCCAGTTCGCTGACGACGCTGATCATGGCGCGCATGTTCCAGGGCGTGGGCGCGGCATCGCTGATGTGCATGTTCGGCGGGCTGGTGCGCAATATCTATCCGCTGGCCAAGCTGGGCCGCGGCATCAGCCTGAACGCCACGCTGGTGGCGGTGATGTCGGTGCTGGGGCCGACGCTGGGGTCCCTCATCTTGTCCGTGGCCGACTGGCCGTGGATCTTCGCGGTCAACGTGCCCATCGGGATTTTCGGCCTGTTCCTGGTCCGCTTCCTGCCGGACCCGCCGCGCAACACGGCGCCCTTCGACGTGATCAGCGCCCTGCTTTGCATGGTGGTGCTGGGCGTGTTCATCACCGGGGTCGACAACCTGCATGAGGATCTGGTCCGCGGGCTGGGCATGGTGGCGATTTCGGTGCTGGCCGGCATCCTGCTGGTCCGGCGGGCCAGCCGCCAGACGGCGCCGCTGGTGCCGGTGGACCTGCTGCGCATCCAGCCGGTCGCCTATGCGGTGGCCGCGTCGGGCTGCACCTTCGCCGCGCAGATGAGCGCCTATGTGTCGCTGCCCTTCTATTTCCAATCGGTGCTGGGACGGCCGCACCTGGAAGTCGGCATGCTGCTGGCCGCCTGGCCGGTGGGTACCGCGGTGGTCGCGCCGCTGGCGGGACGCCTGTCCGATCGCTATTCGGTGGCCATGCTGAGCGGCGCCGGCGCCGGATGCATGATGCTGGGCCTGATCTGGCTGGCGGTGCTGCCGCACAGCGCGTCCAATCCCTGGATCATTGCCGGCATGTTCATGTGCGGCCTGGGTTTCGGATTCTTCCAGACCCCCAACAACCGTTCGATGATTTCCTCGGCGCCCCGCACGCGCAGCGGCGCGATCGGCGGCGTGCAGGCGACCACGCGGGTGTTCGGGCAAAGCTTCGGTACGGCGCTCGTTGCGACCGCCTTCGGCCTATTCCCCAGCAAGGGGCCGCTGGTGGCCATCAGCCTGGGCGCGCTATGCGCCGGCATGGCGGTGCTGGTCAATACGGTGCGGTTCTCGCGCGTGCCGGCGCCGCAGCGTAAGGGCTAGATGACGCCGCGGTGATCGGCGCCCCGCGATCGGTCCCCTCGGTTTCCCCGCATCTGGCCCCCTGGTTCGGCCCCCGCGCTTGGCCCCCTTTTCGGGGGCCGGTTTATTTTCGGGGCCGGGCAGCCGTTAACCGGTTGCGGGCGGCGCTTCGCTGCCCCAGCATGGCCCGCTCCTATAATGCGGCCATGGCCGCGCGTTGCGCGCGGATGAATCGATGAAGGGCGTTTATCAATGAAGATCACCGTGGTGGGTACGGGATATGTCGGCCTGGTTTCCGGGGCGTGCCTGGCGGAAATGGGTAACGACGTCATGTGCCTGGACGTCGACGCCACGAAGGTCGAGCGCCTGAAGCGGAACGACATACCGATCTACGAGCCGGGCCTGGAAGAGCTCGTCCGCCGCAATGCGGCGGGCGGCCGCCTGCATTTCACCACCGACGTCGCCGAAAGCGTGCGCCATGGCGACGTCCAGTTCATCGCCGTCGGGACGCCGCCGGGCGAAGACGGCTCGGCCGACCTGCAATACGTGCTGGAAGCCGCGCGCAACATCGCCCGCCACATGAGCGGCCGCAAGATCATCGTCGACAAGTCCACCGTGCCGGTAGGCACCGCCGACAAGGTGCGCGAGGCCGTGGCGCAGGTGCTGGCGGAGCGCGGGGTCGATTTTCCCTTCAGCGTGGCCTCGAATCCCGAGTTCCTGAAAGAAGGCGCGGCGATCCAGGATTTCATGAGCCCGGACCGCGTGGTCGTGGGTGCCGACGACGAACACACCATCGGCGTGATGCGGCGTATCTACGAGCCGTTCCAGCGCACGCACGACCGGCTCATGGTCATGGACGTGCGCTCGGCCGAGCTGGCCAAGTACGCCGCCAACGCCATGCTGGCCACCCGCATTTCATTCATGAACGAAATGGCCAACCTGGCGGAGATCCTGGGCGCCGACATCGAGCAGGTTCGCCGCGGTATCGGCGCTGATCCGCGCATCGGCTACCAGTTCCTGTATCCGGGCGCCGGCTATGGCGGTTCTTGTTTTCCGAAGGATGTGCAGGCATTGGAGCGCACGGCGAAGCAGCACGGACTGCAGATGCGCGTCATCCAGGCGGTGGAAGCCGCCAATGACGCCCAGAAGTTCCGCCTGTCCGAGAAAGTGACGCGGCGCTATGGCGAGAACCTGGCTGGTCGCACCTTCGCCCTCTGGGGACTGGCCTTCAAGCCGAATACCGACGATATGCGCGAAGCGCCCAGCCTGACCGTCATCCAGGAGCTTGCGCAGCGCGGCGCGCGCATCCGCGCCTACGATCCGGTCGCCATGGACGAGGCGCGCAAGGTCGTTTCGCGCATGCCCGGCGCGCAGGACAAGGTGGAATTCGTGGCCGACATGTACCAGGCGCTGGATGGCGCCGACGGGCTGCTGCTGGTCACCGAATGGAAGGCGTTCCGCGCGCCCGATTTCGAGCGCATCCTGGCGCTGCTGAAGTCGCCGCTGATCCTGGACGGCCGCAACCAGTACAACGCCGCCGAGCTCAAAGCCATGGGCTTCGACTACGAGGGCATCGGCCGCGCATGAAGATCCTGCAGCTCAACTTCGAGAAAGGCTGGCGTGGCGGGGAAAGGCAAACCCTGTACTGCATGATGGCCTTTCGCGATGCGGGGCACGAGGTCGAGCTGATGGCGCGCGCCGGCGGTCCGCTGGCGCAGCGCGCCGCCGAGCAGGGCTTCAAGGTGCACGGCGTCAAGCACGTGCCCGGGCAGATTGCATTCCTGGCCACGCGCGGAAGGCGCTACGACATCATCCACGCCCAGACCGCCAACACGGTCACCTGGGCGGTGCTGACCAAGGCGCTGCATGGCCGGCCGGTGGTTTTCTCGCGGCGCACGTCCTTCGTGGTCGAACCCGGGCAGGAATGGAAGACCGGCGGCAAATGGCGCCGGGTAGACCTGCTGGTGGCCATCAGCGACATGGCGGCCGCCGAGCCGCGCCGCCTGGGCATCGAGCCCGTCATCATCCGCAGCGCGGTGTTGCCGGCACCCGTCGATACCGACAACCTGGCCAGGCTGTCTTCCGAATTCAAGCTGCCCGGCAAGAAGATCATCGCGACATCGGCCGCGCTGATCCACGACAAGGATCCGCTGACGATGATCCGCGCGGTCGGCGAACTGGCCGAGACCCGGCTGGATTTCATCTTCGTCCACTTCGGCGCCGGCGGGAACAACGAAGCGCAGGCGCGCGCGCTGGTGGACGAGCTCGGATTGCAGTCCGTCTACCTGTTCGCGGGGTTTCGCAAGGGTGTGGAGGACTTCTACGCCGCCATGGACGTCTTCGCCATGAGTTCGCGCGAAGAGGCATTGGGCAGCAGCGTGTTCGATGCCTTCCTGCGCCGCGTGCCGGTGGTGTCGACCGATGCCGGCGGCTTGAAGGAAAGCCTGGCGGACGGGCGCGGCATCCTCTGCCCGGTGGAGGACCATCGCGCCCTGGCGGCGGGCATGGGGCGTCTGCTGGACGATGCGCAATTGCGCGAGCAGGTCGTGCAGCGGGCGTACGACTACGTGCGCGCGGAGCACGACGTGCGCGGCATGGGCGATCGTTACCTGGCCCAGTTCGAACGCCTGCTGCGCGAGCGCGGCGAGGCGCGGCGGATCGAGGCGTCCTGAGCGCGCGCTATACGACCAGGCGCGTGTCGAACTTGGCGCGATGCACCGAGAAGAACGTCCGCACGTTGCGTACGTTCGCCTGCGCGGTGAATGCGCGGTGCGCCAGCGCGTGATACGCAGGCATGTCCCTGACTTGCGCGATCAACAGAAAATCCGGCCCGGGCGAGACGCGGTAGCACTGCAGCACCGCCGGTTCGTCGCGCATGCGGGCTTCGAATTCGTCCATCCGTTCGGCTGCCTGGACGTCCAGGGTGACCTCCACCAGCGCCGTCAGGCTGCTGCCCAGCCGGGCGGGATCCAGGATGACGACCTGCTTTTCGATGATGCCCAGCTCGCGCAGGCGGCGCACCCGCCGCAGGCAGGTGGGCGGCGACGCGTGGACTTTTTCGGCGAGCTCCTGGTTGGTCAGGGCGGCGTCGGCTTGCAACTGGTCCAGGATCCGGCGATCCAGGTCGTCCAGTTCGGGTAGTGCATCTGGCGTGTTCATGGCTGATGTTCGCGGGTTCGGAGGAAGGTAAGGCTGGTCGTCTGGAATTTATGGATTGTATTTGCTGACGAAATTTTCGTAAATTTCATGGCCAGTATGAGATTTCCGGAAATTTCATATTTCCCGGAATTGAGAAATCCGATTTCTTTGGTGTCGCCGCACAATCCTCGCATTGCATCAATCACCCCTGGAGCTCTCCATGTGCGGAATCGTCGGCGCGGTCGCCCAACGCGACATCACCCCCATCCTGGTCGAGGGCCTGCGGCGCCTGGAGTACCGGGGGTATGACTCCTGCGGCGTGGCGGTCTACGCGGACGGCGAACTGCGCCGCACGCGCAGCACCGAGCGCGTTTCCGAACTCAGCGAGCAGATTGCCCGCGACCACCTGAGCGGCTACACGGGGATCTCCCACACCCGCTGGGCGACCCACGGCGCGCCGGCCACGCACAACGCCCACCCGCACTTTTCCAGCTTCGGCAAGGATGCGGCGCGCATCGCGCTGGTCCACAACGGCATCATCGAAAACCACGACGAACTGCGCGCCGAGCTGCAGGCCGCCGGCTATGTGTTCGAAAGCCAGACCGACACCGAAGTCATCGCCCACCTGGTCAACCACCTGTATGCGGGCGACCTGTTCGAAGCCGTGCAGCAGGCCGTGCGCCGCCTGCATGGCGCCTACGCCATCGCCGTGTTCTGCCGCGACGAACCGCACCGCGTGGTGGGCGCGCGCCAGGGCTCGCCGCTGGTGGTCGGCATCGGCGAAAACGAAAACTTCCTGGCCTCCGACGCGCTGGCGCTGGCCGGCACCACAGATCAGATCATCTACCTGGAAGACGGCGACGTGGTGGACCTGCAGCTGTCGCGCGTGTGGATCGTCGACGACCAGGGCCGGCCGGTCGAGCGCCAAGTGAATACCGTGCAGGTGCACACCGGCGCCGCGGAGCTGGGCCCCTACCGGCACTTCATGCAGAAGGAAATCTTCGAGCAGCCGCGCGCGGTGGGCGACACCTTGCAGGACATCGAGACCATCACGCCGGAGCTGTTCGGTGACGGCGCCTATCGCGTATTCAAGGACACGGATTCGGTATTGATCCTGGCGTGCGGCACGAGTTACTACGCGGGCTTGACCGCGAAGTACTGGATCGAATCGCTGGCCAAGCTGCCCGTGGCGGTGGAGATCGCCAGCGAATACCGCTATCGCGACAGCGTGCCGAATCCGCGCGCGCTGGTGGTCACCATTTCGCAGTCGGGCGAAACCGCCGACACCCTGGCGGCGTTGAAACACGCGCGCAGCCTGGGCATGGAAAACACGCTGACCATCTGCAACGTCGCCACCAGCGCGATGGTGCGCGAATGCAAACTGAACTTCATCACGCGCGCCGGCGTCGAGATCGGCGTGGCGTCCACCAAGGCCTTCACCACGCAGCTGACCGCCCTGTTCATGCTGACGCTGGCGCTGGCGCAGACGCACGGCCGGCTGACGGATGAAGAGGAGGCCGAGCATATCAAGGCGCTGCGCCATCTGCCGGTGGCGATTGGGTCGGTGCTGGCGCTGGAGCCGCAGATCATAGGTTGGGCGGCGCGCTTCGCCACCAAGGAAAACGCGCTATTCCTGGGGCGTGGGCTGCACTATCCCATCGCCCTGGAAGGCGCCTTGAAGCTGAAGGAAATCAGCTACATCCATGCCGAGGCCTATCCCGCCGGCGAACTCAAGCACGGCCCGCTGGCGCTGGTGACCGAGCAGATGCCCGTCGTCACCATCGCGCCGAACGATGCGCTGCTGGAGAAGCTGAAGTCGAACATGCAGGAAGTGCGCGCGCGCGGCGGGGAGCTGTACGTGTTCGCGGATGCGGATAGTCGGATCACCAGCGGGAATGGCACTCATGTGATTCGCATGCCGGAGCACTATGGCAAGTTGTCGCCTATCTTGCATACGATTCCGTTGCAGTTGTTGGCGTATCACACGGCTTGCGCGCGTGGGACGGATGTGGATAAGCCGAGGAATTTGGCTAAGAGTGTGACGGTGGAGTGAGGCGGAGCCGGCGCTGACAGTCGAATCTTCGATAGCGTGTTCGCATTCGCAGGTAGTATTGCGCCGCCAAACCACCCCCACCGTGAGTGCTGTGCGCAATCTCGAAGGCCGCTTTTGCGGCCTTCTTCTAATAGTTGAGACCTCGGACCTGGCTTGCAGCACGTTGCGGCTCCAACTGCCGTTACGCTTCAAGCTTTTGATATTCAAATGTAGGCCCCATACTTGATGCCTGGTTAGAGGTCAATGCCGCGTATGGGGTTGTCCCCTCTCGACCCATGGAAGTCGGACGCCCGATTCGATCGCTGCGACGGCCTTCAAGGTATAACCGGCCGTTCGCATAGCTGGCACGGTCAGGTGGTTACAGGCTTCGTAGTCCTCAACGATGCACCGGTGGATGTGTGAGAACAGACGGATTCTCGAGTAGTGCCGTGACGACGCGTCGCGTGATTGGAATTAGCGTTCCCCAAAGCAGATTTTCGTCGATCGCATTTCCTTTATGAAACAATCTGTTCCGCACTTGTATTAGTTCTTTGATGGTGCTCGGTGTCACTGGAACGGCCGGTTGCCCCGCCAAACACTGGAATTGCGATATCCCAAGCTTGTGCAAAATGCCGCTAAGCTTTACGTGGCGAGGGTCGTCGGTTTGTGACAGTGCGCGGAGAATGACTGCGGTCTTCCTTTGATCGCCCAGCTTATAAGCTGCATCTCGAATCAGTAGCTTATCGTTCTCCGTAAAGAGTGTCCCATCCGCGTACATCGACCGTCCCAACGGAGAAGCTTCGAGCGCTTCCAGAATCAGGAAAAGATTGAAATATTTCGCTTTTACGTTGTTCGACTGCATGCCGAGGAAAAAAAAGTGAACTAGTTCGTGAAGTTCGGGGACGTTCAGGGGGAGCCGATCGATTTCGAATCTGCGTGTGACCCTCAGCTCGAGATGATCTCTAAGGCCGTCGCCGTTGTCGCGGTAGAACTCCCCGTAGGCAACGTCGATGAAGGGCGATCCGTATAAATGATTCTGATTAAAGGACAATAGATACGTTGTAAAGCTCGCAAAGCTTTCAACGAAAGACGCCGCATCGTGGATATCGATCTCTTCGCTCATCGCTACGCACACTTGGTAACGCCCATCGACGGTGTCGATCGAGGCCCTTGTGACGTTGTAGCCGAAGCATTGGGCGTGCTCGAAAAACTCGCCGCTGGGAATCTCCGTGATATCCGACCCTGAATAATCGGGCTCTACCGCGGAATGCGAGGAGGTAATTGAAAAATTGAATCGAAACTCTTTCATGTTTGGAGCACAGGTCATTATCGCCGTTGTGGGGAAGAGCGCATTGACCCAACATATGCCCTTCGGCAGCCGAGCAACTGTATCTCGCTGGCAGCACCACCCAAGGCTGGTCCGGGCAGATTGCGAATTTATATCCGCCATCGGAGTCGCAAGTTTACGTTCCGAAGAACCGAGAGCAGATAGCCGGCTAGCGACCGCTCGCCGGGCGGAATGCATCAAAACTCTGTTTGTTCAGCCATCTCAAGAGCCTCGTCGACCTCGATGCCAAGGTAGCGAACTGTGCCTATAGCTTCGTATACCCGAGCAGCAACTGTACAGCCCGAAGGTTCTTCGTCCGGCGGTAAATCAGCGAGGCTTTTGTACGGCCCATAGTGTGGGTTCCATATGCGGTATCGCGAGGCCAATCGATGCGCCCCAGCGATGCACAATCCGGGCGTATTGCCGCGCCGACAGATGCGGCGACGAATGCAAGCGGCTCGGAAACAGCAAATCCGCCGCCTTTAGTCCTTGCGCTTCGATCCATGCTTCAACGCTCTCACGGGTTTGCTCCGTTGTCTCAAATTGAACCGGACGCTGGGTCTTTTGTTGCATGACGGTGGCTCTCGCGGCCACATGGCTTCCGTGACGGATGTCCTGCACCTGCAATCGCGTGAGATCGCACGCTCGAAGCTTGCTATCGATTGCGAGATTGAACATTGCGAGTTCCCGGACGTTCGACGCCATCTGCAGTCTCGTTCGGATTGCCCAAATTTCTCCTAGCTTTAGAGGTGGCTTCTGCCCGGTGAGTTTGCCCTTGTTCCATGGCACACGTCGGCCAGCGGTGACATTCTCGGATTCCATGACAATCTCCTTTCGCGTAAAGGGAGATTCCGTGTGCTCCTACGGGCGGTCGCTATCCGGCCCTGAGCCGACCTTTGCCTAGCCCGATAGCAGTCTTTCAAGACGCGTGCTGGCCGGCTTGCTCAGACGTCAAACGACGCGTTCGCCCCCTCCGTGTCGAAGCTAATCTCGAACTCTTCGCATTCGAGTTCGTCGGGCGACTCCCAAAGCTTGCTC